>NZ_JBQHDC010000011.1:0-180513 GCF_052068075.1 Micromonospora sp. L31
CCAGTCCGGGGTATAAATCATAATTGGCACTGGCTTTTCAAGCACCCTGTTGAGTTCTCAAAGAACAACCACACACCATCCGAAAGCTCCACACCGTGGAACCCCCGTCTGGGGCAACCTCTCTAACTTACCCGGTCCGACTTTCGCTGTCAACCTCGCGTTCGAGGTGATCAACTTGGTACGGCCCGATCCACGCTGACGCTCACCGTGTCCGGTGGTCGTTTCTGTCGTGGGAAGTCGGCAGACCGGCCGATCGCCGCTTCGCGGCCACCCGCCCGGCTCCCTGCCGGCTTTCGAACTCTACCCGGTCGGTCTCGCGATCGCAACCCCGTCTTCCGGGGTGTCTCGCACCGCCCGCTCCTCAGCCTCGCTCGGCGTCTCCGCCACGAGCCTGGTACCCGCTCTCGGCCGGTTTGTCCGGCCTCCCGCGTGCAGAGAGAAAGTTACGCGGACTGGCCCGGAGAAGGCAAATCAATGATCGTCATTGGCGGATCCGGCGTGCGGTCCGGCGCCCCGCCGGCGTACCCGATCGGATCGGCGCGCCGGCCGGCCCGGCGGCGTGCCAGAGTGGCTGCCATGGATCCCGTGTCCCGATCCCCGGCGGTCACCCTCGCCGACGAGGCGCTGCTCGGACTCCTGGCGCCCTTCTGGCAGCTGGTGATCGCCGCGGTCGTGCTCGCCGTCGTCGTGCTCTCGATCGCCCGGCTGGCCCGGCGCGGCCGGTCCCGGATGACCACCGCGTTGCTCGTCACCGCCGCCGCGATCGTCGGCCTGACCGTGATCGGCGTACTCGTCCAGGGATGACCGGCGCTCAGAGCCGCCGGTTGGCGAGGCTGGGCAGCTCGGTACGGATGGTGTGCAGGCGGTCGAGGTCCAGCTCGACCACGCTCAGCCCAGGGCCGTCGGGCACCTGGCCGAGCACCGTCCCCCACGGGTCGACCACCATGCTGCGCCCGAAGCAGGTGCGCTCCGGCTCGTGGTCACCGATCTGACCGGCAGCGGCCACGAAGCACTGGTTCTCGATGGCCCGCGCCCGCAGCAGCACCTCCCAGTGGTCCCGGCCGGTGTGCATCATGAACGCGGCCGGCACGACCAGGAGCTGCGCTCCCCCGTCGACGGCCAGCAGCCGGTAGAGCTCGGGGAAGCGCAGGTCGTAGCAGATCGACAGACCGACCCGCAGACCCTCGACGTCGACGACCACCGGCTGGTCGCCCGGGGCGACCGTCGCCGATTCGAGGTACGACACCCGCCCCGGGATCTCCACGTCGTACAGGTGGATCTTGCGGTAGCTGGCGGCGAGCGAGCCGGAGCGGTCGAACACCAGGGAGGTGTTCCAGGTGTGCGCCGGATCCGGGCCGGCCTCGTGGAACGAGCCCGCCACCACCCAGATGCCGAGCCGCTCGGCGACGCCGGCGAAGAAGGTGCCCACCGTGCCGTCCACCGGCTCCGGCTCCGGCATCGCCTTGGCGGGGCCGAGGTAGTCGACGTACTCCGGGAGGACCGCGAGATCCGCGCCGGCCGCGGCGGCCCTGACCAGCAGGGCCTCGGCGGCGGCCAGGTTGGCCGCCCGGTCGTCGCGGGCGTTGAGCTGGCAGACGGCGACGCGCATGGAGATGAGGGTACGGGCGGACGACGGCCGGGGACAGCGTCAGACGCTGGCGAGCACCAGGGCGCCGGCGGCGAACCCGAGACCGGCCAGCTGCACCGGCCGGAGCCGTTCCCGGTCCACCGCGAGCGCGAGCAGCACGGTGCTGGCCGGGTAGAGCGCCGCGATCGCGGCGACCACGCTCAGGTGGCCACGGGCCGCGGCGGCCAGGTATAGCGCGTTGGCGGCGCTGTCGAGCAGGCCGGCGGCGGCCGCCCAGCCGAGTACTCGCGGACCGATCCGCAGGCGTACGCCGGTGCCGACCGCGAGCGCGACACCGAAGACGATGGAGCTGAGCCGCAGCGCCAGCACCGGCCACATGCCGGCGGCCGGACCGGCCTGGCCGAGCAGGGCGAAGAAGACGCCGAAGAGCGCCCCGGCGGTGAGGGCCAGCCCGATCACCCGGGTGGACACCGCGCCGCGCGCGCCACCCTCGCCGAGGCTGACCAGGGCGATGGCGAGCACGGCCAGCCCCGCCCCGCAGAGCGCGAGGGTGCCGGGCCAGCGGGCGGTCAGCAGCCCGGCGATGATCGGCACCACCGCGGCGGTGATCGCCGTGACCGGCGCCACCACGGCCATCATCCCGGCGGCGAGGGCCCGGTAGAGCAGCATCACCCCGGCGGCGCCGGCGACGCCCGCACCGAGCCCCCACGCCAGGTCGACGGCGGTGGGGGTGCCGGGTACCACCAGCACCAGCAGGAGCAGCAGCGGCACGCTCAACACCTGGGAGACCACGGTGACGGCGACCGGGTCGGCGCGGCGGGACGCCTTGCCGCCCGAGAAGTCGGCCGTGCCGAAGGCGACCGCGGACACCGCCGCCAGCATGATGGGGAACATCGGACGGTCCTACCAGACGACGGGCGGACCCGGCCAGTGTGATCCCGTACCGAACGACGGCACGGCCACCAGTGGTGGCCGTGCCGTCGTCGTCAGTGTGGTGCGCCGGTCAGGCGGACTTCTCCTCGCGCTCCCGGCGGGCCCGGCGGCCGGTGAACTCCCGCGGGACGATGGTCGGGTTGACGTTCTCCAGGACCACCTCGCGGGTGATCAGCACGCGGGCGGCGTCCGGGTTGCTCGGCACCTCGTACATCGCGGAGAGCAGGACCTCCTCGATGATGGCGCGCAGGCCACGGGCACCGGTGCCGCGCAGCATCGCCTGGTCGGCGATCGCCTCCAGCGCCGGCTCGTCGAACTCCAGCTCGACCCCGTCCAGCTCGAAGAGCCGCTGGTACTGCTTGACCAGCGCGTTGCGCGGCTCGGTGAGGATCCGGACCAGGGCGCTGCGGTCCAGGCTGCGCACGTTGGTGATCACCGGCAGCCGGCCGACGAACTCGGGGATCAGCCCGAACTTGAGCATGTCCTCCGGCATCACCTGGCTGAAGATGTCGTCGGTCGACCGCTCGGAGACCGACCGGAGCCGGGCGCCGAAGCCGGTGCCGCCGTGGCCGGTGCGGGCCTCGATGATCTGGTCGAGACCGGCGAAGGCGCCACCGCAGATGAACAGCACGTTGGTGGTGTCGATCTGGATGAACTCCTGGTGCGGGTGCTTGCGTCCGCCCTGCGGCGGCACGTTGGCCACCGTGCCTTCCAGCATCTTCAGCAGCGCCTGCTGGACGCCCTCGCCGGAGACGTCCCGGGTGATCGACGGGTTCTCCGACTTACGGGCGATCTTGTCGACCTCGTCGATGTAGATGATGCCGGTCTCGGCGCGCTTGATGTCGTAGTCCGCGGCCTGGATCAGCTTGAGGAGGATGTTCTCCACGTCCTCGCCGACGTACCCGGCCTCGGTCAGCGCGGTGGCGTCGGCGATGGCGAACGGGACGTTCAGCATCCGGGCCAGCGTCTGCGCCAGGTGGGTCTTGCCGCAACCCGTCGGGCCGAGCAGCAGGATGTTGGACTTGGCCAGCTCGACGGCGTCGCTGCCGGAACCCGGCGCGCCGGCCGCCTCGGCCTGGATCCGCTTGTAGTGGTTGTAGACCGCGACGGCGAGCGCCTTCTTGGCCTGGTCCTGACCGACGACGTAGTTGTCGAGGAACTGGCAGATCTCCATCGGCTTGGGAAGCTCTTCCCACTTCACCTCGCCGGACTCGGCCAACTCCTCCTCGATGATCTCGTTGCAGAGATCGATGCACTCGTCGCAGATGTAGACCCCGGGGCCCGCGATGAGTTTCTTGACCTGCTTCTGCGACTTGCCACAGAAGGAGCACTTCAGTAGGTCGCCGCCGTCACCGATCCGTGCCACCTACGTTCTCCCTGCACTCGTCGGCCGGAACGCCGGCCCTGACCTGCGGGCGCCGCGCGCCCGTCCGTCTCGATCCCTGCCGCCGGCCCGACCCGGCCAGCGGTACGGAACCGACGTTACCCGCTGACGGAGGTTTCTCCGACCCCCAAAACGGGTGTGTCAGAGGTCGGCCGGAAACGACGCTCCGACCGACCTCCGACCCGGTACTGCTCAGGTAGCGGCCTGGGCCGCCAGGAGACCCTTCTTGCGGCTGGTCAGGATCGTGTCGACCAGCCCGTACTCCTTGGCCTCCTCGGCCGTCATGATCTTGTCCCGGTCGATGTCCTTGCGGACCTGCTCGATCGGGCGGTTGCAGTGCCGGGAGAGCATGTCCTCCAGCTGGGTCCGCATCCGCAGGATCTCCCGGGCCTGGATCTCGATGTCCGAGCCCTGCCCGTAGCCGCCCTCGGTGGCCGGCTGGTGGATGATGATCCGCGAGTTCGGCAGCGCCATCCGCTTGCCCGGGGTGCCGGCCGACAGCAGGACCGCCGCCGCGCTGGCCGCCTGACCCAGGCAGACGGTGGAGATGTCCGGACGGACGTACTGCATGGTGTCGTAGATCGCCGTCATCGCGGTGAACGAGCCACCCGGCGAGTTGATGTACATGATGATGTCGCGGTCCGGGTCGGTGCCCTCGAGCGTCAGCAGCTGCGCCATCACGTCGTTGGCGGACGCGTCGTCCACCTGGACGCCGAGGAAGATGATCCGGTCCTCGAAGAGCTTGTTGTACGGGTTGGACTCCTTGACCCCGTACGACGTGCGCTCGACGAACGACGGCAGGACGTAGCGGTTGTGCACGGCCGCGAACTGGGGCGGCAGGCTCAGATCGGTCATCGTCAGCTCCTCAGCTCAGGGTCCCGGCGCCATCCGGAACCTGAGCGGCCCCGATGATCACCTTGTCGATGAAGCCGTAGTCCATGGCCTCCTGGGCGGTGAACCAACGGTCCCGGTCCGAGTCCGCCTCGATCTGCGCCTGGCTCTGGCCGGTGTGGTGCGCGACCCGCTCCTGGAACATCCGCTTGGTGTAGAGCATCTGCTCGGCCTGGATCGCGATGTCGGAGGCCGTGCCGCCGAGACCACCGGACGGCTGATGCATCATGATCCGCGCGTGCGGGAGGGCGTACCGCTTGCCCTTCGTGCCGGCGCAGAGCAGCAGCTGGCCCATCGAGGCCGCCATGCCCATCGCCACGGTCGACACGTCGTTGTCGATGAACTGCATGGTGTCGTAGATCGCCATGCCGGAGTAGACCGAGCCACCCGGCGAGTTGATCCAGAGGTTGATGTCGCGGTCCGGGTCCTCCGCCGCGAGCAGCAGCAGCTGCGCGCAGATGCGGTTGGCGACCTGGTCGGTCACCTCGCTGCCCAGGAAGATGATCCGCTCCTTGAGCAACCGGTTGTAGACCGAGTCGTCGAGGTTGCCAATGGAGTCGCCACCGCGGGCCTCGATCGCCCGGAGCGACTTCTTGGGGATGTGCATGTCGGTCATGGCAGCCCTTCGCTCTCCGTACCGTCCTCACCGACACTAACCGCTCAGCCGGGTGATCGACTCCCGGTCGGGGCACTGTTCGCTCTCAGCGCAGTTGTGCCTCCGACCTACCCGGAAAACGGTTTCGGCCGCCGTCCACCGCAACGGGCGGACGGCGGCCTACCGGGGAAGATCAGTGCTCGTGGTCGTGCTCGTGAGCCTGCTCGCTCTCGGCCCGCAGCGCCTCGAGGGTGACCTCGTTGCCGGCGGTGTCCTTGATCTTGATCTTCTCCATGACGGCGGCGAGGGCCTTGCCACGACGGACGTCACCGAAGACGGCGGCGGCCGCGCCGGAGCGCACCAGCTGGTCGTAGTACTGCTGCGGCGCCATGCCGGCGCGCTGCGCGCGGTGGACGATCTCGTGGCCGAACTCGTCGTCGGAGACCTGGACGTCCTCGGCGTCGGCCAGCGTGTCCAGCAGGAGCTGGATCTTGACGCCCTCGGTCGCCGCCTCGTTCAGCTCGGCGTCGATCTGCTCCTCGGTCTTCTCCTCGGCGGCGAGGTACTCCTCCAGCGAGGCGCCGATCCGCTCCAGCTGGTCGATCATCGCCGCCTTGCGGCTCTCGACCTCCTCGCGGACGACACCCTCCGGCGCCGGCACCTCGGCGGCCCCGACGAGCTGCTCCAGGGCCTTGTCCCGGGCGGCGTAGATCTGCTCGACCCGCTTGCCCCGGGTGACCCGCTCGCGCAGGTCGTCGCGGAGCTCGGCGATGGTGTCGAACTCGCTGGCCATCTGGGCGAAGTCGTCGTCCAGCTCCGGCAGCTCCTTCTCCTTGACCGTGCGGACGGTCACCGCCACCTCGGCGTCCCGGCCGGCGAAGTCGCCGCCCACGAGCTGGGTGGTGAAGGTGGTGCTCTCGCCGGCGGCGAGGCCGACCACGGCCTCGTCCAGCCCCGGCAGGAGCTGCTTGCTGCCGACCTCGTGCGAGATGTTGCTGGCCGAGCCGCCCGGCACCTCCTCGCCGTCGACGGTGGCGTTCAGGTCGATCTGGACGTAGTCACCCTCCTGGGCGGCCCGCTCGACCGTCTTCAGGGTGGCGAACCGCTCGCGCAGGCTCTTGACCTGCTCGTCGATCTCGCTGTCGTCGATCTGCAGCTCGTCCACGGTCACCTCGACGGTGGCCGGGTCCGGCAGGGTGATCTCCGGGCGGACGTCGACCTCGGCGGTGAAGTTGAGCGAGTCACCGTCGTTGAACTCGGTGATCTCGACCTCCGGGCGGCCGAGGGTCTTCAGGTCGTGCTCACGGACCGCCGCGAGGATGTTCTGCGGGATGGCCTCCTGCACCGCCTCGTTGAGGACGGTGCCCCGGCCCACCCGCTGGTCGATGACGGCGGCCGGCACCTTGCCCCGGCGGAAGCCGGGAACCTGCACCTGCGAACCGATCTCCCGGTACGCCTTCCTGAGGCTCGGCTCGAGCTCGACGAACGGCACCTCGATGGCGAGCCGCACGCGCGTCGGGCTCAGAGTCTCGACGGTGCTCTTCACAGGCGTACTCCTTGACGGATCTCAGTTTGAGTCTGGGCGTGTTTGCGCGCATCGAGTGTAGGCGAGCCGGGCTGCTGCTCCGGCAGCGCCCGGGTACCGCGCGACAAAAATCGGCGACGGCCCGGGCGACCCGGCCGGCGGACGACAGTCGGGGTGGCGGGATTTGAACCCACGGCCCCTCGCTCCCAAAGCGAGTGCGCTACCAAGCTGCGCCACACCCCGTGGCGACGAGAAGTGTATGCCGTCGGCACCGGCCGGAGGTGCCGGGGAGGCCCCCAACCCGCCGAACCCCCACCAACCGGACGGCCCCGGGCCGCCTGGCGGCGGCCGCCCTGGCCGCACTTTCGGAGAAAGAGTGGCCTCCGGGCGATGCGAGGCCACTCCCTTCTCTTGAAGTGCGCGGAGCACGGGAGGGGACGCGTGGATATGCCTGTGCGCGGTGGGTGGGGCGACCGGGTAGGCTGTCGGCGCGTCCCGTCGTGGCGGGGCGACTGCGGGCGTAGCTCAATGGCAGAGCTTCAGTCTTCCAAACTGACGGTGCGGGTTCGATTCCCGTCGCCCGCTCGGACACGATGGCCCAGGTCAGAAGCGATATCCGACCTGGGCCATATTCATGTCTGCCGGCAGGGCTAGCGGTCGTGCCCGCTACGTGCCCGATCCCGTTCCTCGGCGATGCCGGCGCTGAGCGCGTCGGCAATGCTTCTGTCGCGCTGGGTCGTGGCGTGCTGGTAGACCATCGCGGCCCGGGTCGAGCCGTGGCCCATGCGCGCCATCAGGTCCGCGAGGCTGGCACCGGTGCCAGCCGCCAGGGTGTTGCCGGTGTGCCGCAGATCGTGGAAGTGGAAGCCGGCAAGGCCGGCGGCAGCGGCCGAGGCCGACCAGCTCGCCGCCTTCTGGAAGTTGGAGCGGCGCAGGGCGGCACCCTTCGCGCCGGTGAAGACCAGGGCGTCAGGGGAGTCGGCGACGAAGTCGCGCAGGTGACGCCGGAGATCCGGGCGGATGGCCGCAGGGATCGTGACGGAGCGACGGCCGGCGGCCGACTTGGGCGGGCCGAAGATCAGGCGTCCGTCTGACATCTCGACCAGGGTCGCGCGGACCGTGAGGGTCTGACAGCGCGGGTCGAGGTCGTGGCGGCGCAGCGCCGCGAGTTCGCCGAAGCGGAGGCTGGTGAAGGCGGCCAGCAGCACCAGGGCACGGAAGCGTGCGGGTACCCGGCTGGCGATGTCGAGGACCTGGGCGATGGTCGCCACGGGTCGCTCCGGGGTGTGGTGCTCTCCCGCTCCCCTGATCCGGCAGGGGTTGCGGCGGATGAGTTCGTCGTCGACGGCGGTGTTGAGCACGGCGTGCAGCAGTCGGTACGCCTTGGCGGTCATGGTTGCGGTCACACCGTCTGCGACGAGTTCGGCGTACCAGGCCCGGACCATGCCGGGCGTGAGGTCACTGAGCAAGACGGTGCTCAGGGTGGGCTGGATGTACTTGCGGTACAGCCACCGGTACAGGTCCACCGTCCGGGGCCGCAGGTTCGGCCGATGGTCAATCCAAGTGGTCAGGTACTCCCCCAGCGCGACACGTCCCCGGTTCGGGTCGTGCCAGGTGCCCTTGAGGATGTCAGCTTCCACAGCGGCTAGCCACCGGTCGGCGTCGGTCTTGCGGGCGAAGGTGTGTGGTGCCGGCCGGTCGATGCCGTCCGGGCCGGGGTAGCGGGCTTGATACCGGCCGGACGGGAGTTTGCGGATGCGGCCGAAGCGGCGCTTGCTAGCCATAGACGTGCTCTCCCTTCCGGTAGCGCAGGACAGGTCGGATGGCGTCAATGCGGCCTTGACGGATGTAGTCGGTGAGGTCGTCGGGGTGGAACCGGACGTACTTGCCGACCTTGTAGAAGCGGATGCGGCGCTCAGCGACGATGCGGCGCACGAAGCGGACTCCGGTGCCGAGCCGTTGGGCGGCTTGCTCGACGGTGAGCATGTCGACGTCGCGGGGTTCGTTCAGAGCGGTACTCCTCTCGTGATGACGGACAGGTCGTGCGGGTTCAGGCGGCAGCGGTCATCTCCTCTCGTGCGGTCTCGTGTCGCTCTCTGGCCAAGGCGGCGGCGGTGTTGGCCAGGAGGGCGTCTCCGGTGGTGCGCCAGCCGGAGCCGGCGTAGGACAACAGGCCGACGATCAGCGTGGTGTCGTCCTTGGGCTGGTCGGTGTATTCGTGGCCGGTTTCGGTGCGTCGCCAGATGATCCGGGCGTCGCGGAGGATGCGGAAAGTGACGGAGTAGCGGCGGCTTTTGGTGAGGAAGTGGCCGCCGAAGCCGAGCATGTGCGCCCAGCGTCGAAGCTGTTGCCAGTCGCGGTGGCCGCCGAGGGTCCAGCAGGCGTCGACGAGCCGTTCGGGATGGGTGCCTTGGTGGTTGGCGTAGAGGTCGATGACCTCGCCGTCGAGGCGGCGGGAGACGTGACCGGTGGCCTCGGTGCTCTTGGTCGCGTATTTGGCGAGGTAGCCGGCGGCCCGGCTGTCGGTGATGTCGCCGTCGGTGTTGATGGGACGGATGTCGACCTGCTCGCCCCAGGTGATGCGCCAGCCGGCCGGGTTGGCGGGGTGGGGGCGGGTGGTGAAGGCGACGGTGGCGGCGGCGTGCTCGACGGCGGCGATCAGGTCGTCAACGGTCAGGGCGGCCGGCGGCGGGACGACGGCCTCCGGGTCGGGGTTGACGCCGTCGAGGCGGACGATGCCGTGGTAGTGCACAACGGCGCGGCGTTGCATCTCGGCGACCTTGCCGAACGAGGGCTTGACCGGCGGCACCCGACGCACCCGGCCGGATTCGGTGATCTGCTCCACCCACGGGAGGCCGAGCTGGCGGGCGCGGGCGCGTAGATGGCGGCTGATGGCGATGGTGGTGCGGCGCCACAACTCCGGTGCGGCGTGGTTCCACACCACCTGGGCGTCGTGGTCGTAGCAGTCCAGGCACAGCGGCTGCCCGAGCCGGGGATCGTTGTCCTCGTGACGCGCCCAGCACACGGTCGGCTGGCCGTGCTCGCAGGGCCAGGCAGTGGGATCAGTGGCGCGGCGTGGGTGGCAGGGCTCGGCGCGGCAGTCGCAGCGGCGGCGGTTGCCGCAGGTATGCCGCTTCACCACCCGCGTGTGCACGGTGCCGAACGACGGCGCGGTAAACGTGGGGAACACGGCCGGATGCTGGGCGACGGTGGCGGGGATGCCTTTGCCGCCCGCGAGGCCGGCGCGCAGCAGCTGGTAGGCGTCACGCTGGTAGGTGCGGGCGCACGAGGGGCAGACGGCGTGGCGGCGGTTGCCGCACGGCTTGTAGATCTCCCCGTCCGGCAAGTCAGCGGTGGCGACCGAGGCCAGAAGGCGGCCGGTGGCCCGGTCAATCGTGGCGACCTCGCCCGCCAGCCGGATCGGGTGGGAACAGCCCGCGGCTGTCTTCACATGGTCGAGCCAGTCGAAGACGCCGGGGTCGCAGGCGCGAGCGAAGGCGGATTCGTCGCGGCCGACGAACGCACCCGGCGAGCCTGCGGGGTGGCGGTGAGGCCGACGCCCCGGACCAGCGGTGGTGTGCTGGTCCGGGACAACGGTGATCAGGTCAGCGGCCACGAGTGCGGACCGCCTTCGTGGGCAGGTGAGTGATCGGGCCGGTGCCGAACGGGTTCGGTGCGTCGAAGATCCGGCCGAGCAGTGAGGCCACGTGCGCGGGCAAGGCTGCGCGGTGGTGCTCCCACAAGTAGATGTCGCGGATGAGTTGGTAGGTCTTCGGCAGTTCCACGCCGTCCCTGGCGGCGAGGATCTTCATGCGGCCGATGAGCTGGACCGGTTCCCAGCCCCGGGCAAGCCGGGGTTGACGCCAGCGGTAGGTAATCGGGGCGGGTGGTGGTGGTCATGCGGCCACCTCGATCAGCACCGCCAGGTCCACGCCCAGGACGCGGGCGAGGTCCCGCAGGACCGACAGCCGGTCCACGGGGATGCGGTCGTGTTCGACCTTGGCCAGCCAGGTCTCGGACCGGCCGACCAACTGAGCGCAGACAACCTGCGACAAGCCGCGACGGCGGCGCAGCCGAGCAACGGTCTGCCCGAAGGTTGCAGGAGGGTTGACGGTGGCCTGCCGGGTGAGGGTGGCAGTGGTCATTGGGCCACCGCCGTTCGGGTGGTCTTCCACCAGCCGTGGTTGTCGGCGAAGACCCGGCCGTAGATGCGCGAGTTGCGGCACCGGGTCGAGCGGTAGATAGCCACGTCGGCGACCGGGGCTGCCGGCGGCGGTGCCGGCAGGTCGAAGACCTGGCACAGCAGGTCCGTGTAGAGCGGGGAGGTGCGAGCGCCGTTCTCCCAGCGCGACAGCATCGTCTTGAGCGCCGAACGCTCGGGCAGGCTCACCTTCCGCCGGGCGGCGGTGGCCTCCAGGAGGACAAGCACCTTCGCTTGGGTCCAGCCACGCGCGGTGCGCAACTCCTTGAGCGGCAGGGCGCTGGTAGCGGCGGTCATGCCGTCACCACCGAAGAAACCTCGGTGACCTCAGCAACGCAAGACGGGCAGGCGCACTGCGGGTCGCGCGGGTCGGCGCAGCGGTTCGCCACGCACCACTGGCAGCCCGGACGGCCGCACCAGTAGCACAGCTCGATCGTGTCGTCGGCCGTGAAGCCGGGCAGGCCGAACAGCCGGCCCAATAGCCCCTCGTAGAAAGGGGACACGGTGACGGTGCCGCTCTCCCAGCGGCATAGGTTCCGCTTGAAGGTGGGCCACTCCGGCAGCCGCACGCCCTCATCGGCGGCGACCGTGCTCAGCCGGCGGAACACCTCCAACTGCGACCAGCCACGCGACTGACGCAGCTTCCTCCACGGCCACACGAACGATTCGCGGGCAGGTGCAGGGGTGGTGGCGTCCGTGGCGAGCACGGACAGGGCATCCAGCAGCGCGGTGCGATCGAGCACCGCAGGCAGGTTCAGCGCCTTTCCAGGGGCCAGCACATCCCGAAGCGCCGCCAGAGCAGACAGAAGGCGAGCTTCGGATAGCGCCGAGGAGTGGCCCGAGGCGCATAGAGCAGGGTGAACGGTACGCTGGACAGGCATCGTCGTTCCTTTCGCAGAGGTCCCGATGCATCTGGCCTCGACGGGCCGCAATCCCGTCGGGGCCTTTCTCGTTGCGCTCCCCGTATCCCCCGTAAAGGGGGGTTGCATATCGATGTTTGCTGACGTTACGCAAGCCCCCTTGCTGGGGTCAAGCCCTGTTCTGAGGTAAGGTGCGTGAGTCGTCTAGCGCACAAGGCGGGAGGGGCCGTGGAGATCGCTCCGCAGGTCTTGGCCGAGATTCACGACCCGGGAGAACGGGCACGCAAGGCGAGCGACCTGATAGACGAGCATCAGGCGGCGGTCAACGAGCTGTCCCGGCTGCGCCGCGAAGCCCTCGACGAGATGGTGTCGCAGGGAATGACTCATGCCCAGATCGCCCAGGTGGTCGGCATGACCCGTGCCCGCGTCGGTCAACTCCTGTCGTCCGGACCCCGGCCAGAGCGAGCGATGCTCGGCACCGGACCCCTCACAGTCGCCGTTGGCGGCAAGTTCGAGGCAGACAAGGAGAACCCGTACGCCGTCGTCTCCGCCGAGATGCTCGCCGCCTACGAGAAGCTGTCCAACCTCGCCCGGGGACTCGGCTTGAAGACCGAGTACGAGGTGGTGCCGCCGCCGGGCATGGTCGACCTGAACCGCACGAACCTGATCGTCGTCGGCAGCCCTCGCATCCTGCCCTTCGTCGGCCAGGTGCTCGCCTCCGATCCCAAACTGGGCTTCGGCAAGGATGACGGCGGCCTGTACCTGGTCAACCACCAGACCGGCGAAGAGTTCCACTCGCCATCGGACAAGGGCGAGCCAGTCGACTACGGCTACATCGGCCGCCTGCCCCGCCCCGACGGACGCGGCACCTTCCTGTACCTCGCCGGAATCCACGCAATGGGCACCCTCGGCGTCGCTCAGTACCTCGAAGACCACCTGGACGAGCTGTACCGCGAGGTCAAGAACCGCCGGTTCTCCCTCCTGGTGGCCTGCACCTACGACCCGAAGAAGCGCACCGTGAAGAAGGTCGACGCACTCACGCCGATCTACCGCAGTGAAGGCGTGGCCTGATGCGCGTCTCAACCGCGTCCGAAGCCGGCAACCCGAAGTCACCGAACGAGGACTGGGCTATGGCCAGCGAGAGCCTGATCGTGGTTCTCGACGGTGCCACCGCCCGCACCGGCACCGGATGCGTTCACGGCATCGCCTGGTACGCCGCCAAGCTGGGCTCAGCCCTCGCCGGCCTGGCCGCCGACCGCGACTCCGAACTGGCCAACGCGCTGATGTACGGCATCCGGTTCACCGCCGACCAGCACCGCGACACCTGCGACCTCAGCCACCCCGGAACACCCTCAGCAGCGACAGCCATGCTGAGGCTCAAGGACACCGCGCTTGAGTACCTCGCCCTCGGTGACGTCACAGTGCTCATCGACACCGCCGACGGCATCCAAGTCATCACCGACGACCGGGTGGACAAGACCGCCCGAGCCGAACGCGAAGAGGCCGACCGGCACCCGTTCGGGTCGGCCGAGAAACAGGCGGCGTTGCTGCGGATGAAGCATGCCGAGCTGGCCGCCCGCAACCAGCCCGGCGGCTACTGGGTGGCAGCCGCGGACCCGTTCGCCGCACAACACGCCATCACTGGGGAAGTCCCGCTCGACAGTGTCCGGCGGGTCGCCGTGCTGACCGACGGTGCTGCCCGCCTGGTGGCACTGTTCGGCCTACTCGACTGGCCGGACGTGCTCGACGTCCTGGAGCAGAGCGGCCCGACCGAGCTGATCCGCCGGGTACGCGCCATCGAGGCCGCCGACCCGTCCTGCATGCGATGGGCACGCAACAAGAGCAGCGACGACGCGACTGCCGTGTTCGCCTGCTAACGCTGCCGGGGAATACCAAACCTTCTAAGCAGGGGGCCAGCAAAGTTGACGCTAATTCTCTCCCTCATGAATTCCGAGTACAGCATTCAGGTAAGCGACCGCAGGTTAACGGCTGGCACCCGGGTAGTAACGGAAGAGTCGGCAAAGGCTACCGTCCTCTCTTGCGACGACGCTCGTTTCATAGTGGGGTTCACCGGCCTCGCCGGGCTTGGAAGGTTCAACACTCAGAGATGGATAATGGAAGCGTTGACGGCCATGGCGCATGCCGGAACAACGACTTCTCAAGGCTTGGTGTCAGGCTTGGTGGAAAGACTAACGGACCAGTTCCGAAAGCTGCCCGCCCCCCTCACTGCAAAGCGACTCACCGTTCTGATGACGGGCTACCGATACGAGCATGGGCAATCAGGCACCCCTGTTCCACGCGCGTCTGCTGCCGTCATAACCAACTTCGAACACCTCACGAGCGATCAACCTCCGCTATCCGAGGCGCGAGATGAATTCAAGGTGCGCTACGAAAGGGCTCGCGACGGATTACCCGAGGAGCCGACGCATGTTCAGCATGTGGGGGCGCGTGCAGCGCTAAGGCAGGCCGACTTGGAATATTTGCGAACGATGCTCGCACGCCGACTGCCGGCTCACTCGGTCGCTGAACGTGCCATCGATGTAGTGCACCGAGCAGCTGGGGCCAAGGAGGCAGCGGGGACTGTTGGTCGTCAGCTGATGGTCACGACAATTACGTCCGACGCCGGCACGGAGCCCCAGGGCCGTTATGTCACCGCCAAGAACTCGATGATTAGCTACGGACCGGATCGGGTCTTCGCTACCTCTGACGTGACACTGGCCGTTTCAAGCCCTCAAATCGCGGCTGTTTCGCCAGGTGCGCGACCGACCGCAGTTCCTATCGTCCCCCGAAAGTGGCCGTGCCCATGCGGCAGCGGCGACCGATACAAGGACTGCCACGGACAGCTGCCGCGCCAGCGCCGGAGGTAACCGCAAAACTCGGGGTGCTGGCGTGCCACCGGCGATGGAGACCGCGGGAGACCGCCGGAGATGTCGGGCTTCAGTTGATGCGTGACGGCTTGGTGTCAGATGTTGGGTGACAACGTCCGGCCAGACGATCGGTGCTAGGGCTCGCGGCGGGCGAAGAGGACGGCTCCTGGAACGGCCCGGTCCAGGCCGAGCAGCAGTTGAGCCTCGACCGCGAATCCGGCATCGCGGAGCCAGGCCTCCATTTGGCCAGGCTGGCGGCGGTGGACGTAGACCTTCATCGGGTGACCACCGTAGCCCTGTGTCTTCAGCCGCGATTCGTCGCCGACGTGAAAGCCGAGCAGCAGCGGTCCGCCGGGACGCAGCACCCGCCAGAATTGGCCGAAGACTGTGGAGATCGCGTCGTCGGGGATGTGGATCAGCGACCAGAAGGCGAGCAGGCCGGCAACCGAAGCGTCGGCGAGGTCCAGTTCCGTCATCGAGCCCACCTCGAACCGCAGGCCGGGGTGATGGCGCCGAGCCAGGTCGACCATCGCGGGTGACAGGTCGATGCCAAAGGCGTCGACGCCCAACTTGCGCAGGTGGGCGGTGACGTGTCCTGGTCCGCAGCCCACGTCCGCCACCGACCCGCCGCCGGCGGCGTGAACCATGTCGGCGAACAACGCCAAACTCCCTTGTAGGTAGGGCTCGTCAGCGAGAGCGTTGCGCGTCCGGTCGGCGTAGTCGACCGCGACGGTGTCGTAGGACGTGCGGGTGTCAGCCAACCAGTCTTGATCGCTCATCCGGGCGAGGGTAGTGACTCGACGGAGTGTCATGCATCAACTGGAGCCGGGACGTAACGCGTCAATCGGAGTACGACAGGAGACCGCCGGAGAGGTCGTGAGAACTTTCTGTACGTCTTCAAGGCGGCCCGCAACGGGCCGCACGCGCCGCCGCCTGGGCGCGCGTCCGTCGCTCCGCTGGCGCTCCGACTCCGGCCACGCAACACGCCCGGCGGCTGGCGCGGAAGCGGGGAGCCCAAGGGGCCGCCGCAGGACGACAGGTCGTTGATCGGTGGGGTGGTGAGCCGGCAGCCGGCCGGGCCGCGCGGCCACGAGCCCGCGCGGCGCAGGGGAGCGCACGCCGGCCGCGTCGGCGAGCTGGCGGCGGTCGCGGGGTCGCGGTTACTGCGCCTCCGGCGGGGGCGCTCGGGCTCCGAGATGGTTGGACAACCACGGCGCGTCGCGGTCCGTGGGTGGTTGCGGTAGGCCATCCCGCCTGCCATCGACCCGGGCAAGCCGAGCAGACCACCGCCCGACCCGCCAGCGTCCGAACGTGCGTCAAGGTCCGCTTGACGTGGCGGGCCGGGCGGTAGCCCGCTCCCCAGGAGGGCGGGTCGAGGGCAGACGGGATGGCGAGTATCTTCACCTCTGCTGAGCTGAGTTGCTCAGCCCTCATCCTTGGTTAGCTTGGCGATGACTCGTTCTCTTTCGGGATTGTCAATGTCAATGTCAAGATGCATCACCATCGAAAGCTTGGATAGGCGGGCGCTAACCTCAGTGAACTCACCCTTCCCTGCGGTGTAACCGTATATCGATGCATTAGTATCGCTTGCGAGACGACCAATCGGAAGGCCTCCTAGAATGGTAATCTCTGCTCGTAAGCCTGCCAGGTTGGCCATGTGAGACTTGAAAATCTTATCTTCGGAGCCTAGTTGCTCGCGCAACTCGGAGAGCAAGTCTTTGTCTTGTGATCCCGTCGGCACATCTTTGAGCCTCTTGATCTTTTCTGCCAAGCCCCGAATTTCATCGGAAGCGTCAACGGCCTTTTCGGCAGATCTGAGATATTGGGCGTACGCGGCTCGCTTTTCGGCAATTAGACCGTGTGCTCGCTCGTTTTGGGCTTGTATTTTCATGGCCTCAATTTGTGACTTCCGGCCCCTGCCGGCGGTCCAGACAGTCCCGGCCACGCCTCCGATGCCGGCGATGCATGTAGCTACCGGCCCCACCCATTCCCATGCCATCACAGCATCATGGCCTAAAGGTGGCCCCATGGAAACTCTCCGAGGCAGGTCCCCCTAGGTGGCAAGGAGTCAGGCCGTCTGCTGCCGCATCCCGTCAGTGCGGGGCACACAGGGGGCACAAGACACTGTGAAACGTCGTCAAGCAACCGTGAACGATGGCAGCCTGAGACGCCGTGTGAGCAGGCGTCGCACGCCTTCCCCGCTGGTGGCGGGACAGCCGCCCTAAGTTCCGCTTCAACGTCTGACAATGGGAGCGGCTCGGCCCCGATTTACCGAGGCCGCTTGTCCTCCACGTGTACGACGTCAAGCTCATGGCCGTCCTGGTCTCGCTTGCTGCGTCCGTGCAGACCAACGGCCAGATCGCTGGTGTCTGAGATCTCGTCGGGTCCTACGTAGGTCAGCACGTCGTTGTGGTGGCCGTAGACCACCCATCCGGGACCGGGATCGAGGGTGATGGTGCCGAAGTCTCCAGCGGGTGAGCCGGCGTAGACGGGGCCGTATTCGCGCAGGATGTCGACGGCCTGAGCGGCGAGGTCAACGCTGGGTCCGGGGTCTGGTAGTACGACGCACGTGCCGTGGGCGAATACGACCCAGGACTTGCTGTCCCCTCGGATGATGCGACGCCAGGTTCCGGCCAGATCTTGCTCCGACATGAGGATGATCATCCCCGAGTTGGTGCACCAGCGCTACCCGCGAAGCGTGCCCGAGGCGTGCCCGATACAGCGGTCAAGAGGGGGCAACCGGAGACTGCAGGCCGTAGCAGAACTGAGCAATCCGGCCGAGTCACCTCTGGTTGCGTTGCTGCTCAACAGGGAGGCTGGCCTAGCTGCCGGACAGACGACAGGCACCTTCCAAACTGACGGTGCGGGTTCGATTCCCGTCGCCCGCTCCAAAAGACCTCCGGCCCAGCTCGGAGGCACTTCCCCCCGATCCTGCGCCGGCGGGCCACTGCACTTGATCTTGCCGGCCACACCTGGGCCGCCAGCTGTCGCGGCCAGCTTGGCGCGCCGGCCGATCCAAGCCTTGCCTCCGACGGGGCGCTCTGGTTTCTGGGATGGGCAGCCATCCCGCCCACCGTCGAACCAGCGGAGCCGAGCAGCCCAGCGCCACCAGTGTGTGGGTCGACGGTGGACGGGATGGCACGGGAGCGGGGCCTCGGTACAGTCACGGCGATTCCGGGGTGGTGACGACGTGGCAGAGGTCGACAAGGCAGTCGAGCGCATCCGGGCGACGGGGGCATATCGGCTGCTCGTCGTCGGATACCGCTGCCTATTGCTCGGGCCGCTCATGATGGGTGTGTCCATCGGCGTGATAGCCCTCTGGTCCCGGAAGCCACCACTGGCGTTCGTCCCGATCATCATCACGTTCGCGACGGTGTTTGTCGGGGCGGCCGCCGTATGGGTTGGGCTGCTAACCCTGTACTCCCGTCGGCTGATGCCACGTGGCGGCACCAATCGACACGCCGCCCTGATGAAGGCCCTGCGGCGGGACCTGACGGCGCCAGTGAGGCGGGGCAAGTAGCGGCACGGGTACAGTCCCCGGCCGCGTGCCGAATCCGCCCGGTGGCGCAGCCTGCTGGCGAGCACGGTCCTCGCCGTCCTCGTCGTCGCCGCCTGGTTGAGGCCGCAGTCGACCACTCTGTACACCTGGCTCCTCGACCAGCCCCAGCCTGTGCGCCGACACACGATCGTCCGGCCATCGTGGTCGCCGTCGGTCCGTCGCGCACTTCCGTTTCGGCCGGCGGACGGAGCCGGGCGGTCGATCAGGTCTGCTGCATCGGCTGCGTACGATGCGGAGCCGGGCAACTCGTGGGCGTGGAGGTATCGACCGATGGCAGGCCAGCAGGACGGGTTCGCCCTCGGCGTCGACCTCGGCACCTCCAACACCGTGGCTGTGCTGCGCTGGCCGGACGGCCGGACCCGGCCACTGCTCGTCGACGGCCAGCCGATCCTCCCCTCCGGCGTGTACGCCGACGCCGACGGGCGGCTGCACGTCGGCCGGGACGCGCAGCGGCTGGCGCAGGCCGACCCGGCCGGGTACGAGCCGAATCCGAAGCGGCGGGTGGACGAGCCGAGCGTGTCGCTGGGCGGGCGGCCGTACCCCCCGGCGGAGCTGCTGGCGGCGACCCTGCGCGCGGTGGCGGAGTCGGCGGTCGCGGCGGCCGGCTTCCTGCCCCCGGCGGTGGTCACCTACCCGGCGGCCTGGGAGGCGCCCCGACGGCAGGTGCTGCACGAGGCGCTGGCACTCGCCGGCTGGCCCACGGCCGCCGAGCACACCATGTCCGGGCCGATCCCGCCCGGGACCCGCCTGCTGCGGGAGCCGGTGGCCGCCGCCCGCTACTACACCGACATGCTGCGCCGGCCGGTGCCGGTCGGCGGCGCGGTCGCGGTCTTCGACTTCGGCGGCGGCACGTTGGACGTCGCCGTGGTTCGCAACGAGGGCGCCGACCCGTGGGGGGACTCCGGCTTCACCGTGATCTCCACCGGCGGGGTGGCCGACCTGGGCGGGCTGGACCTGGACGCCGCCCTGGTGGGCCGGCTCGGGGAGCTGGTCGCCGACGCCGATCCGGCACGGTGGGCCCGGCTGACGACGCCGGAGACGGCCACCCAGTGGCGGGACCGGCAGCAGCTCTGGGACAACGTGCGCGGGGCGAAGGAGATGCTGTCGCGGGCCATTGTCGCCCCGGTCGCCGTACCGGGGGTGGAGACGGCGGCGCGGCTGGACCGGGCCGACCTGGAACGGCTCGCCACTCCCCTGCTGGCCCGGGCGGTGGCGGAGACCCGCGAGGTGATCGCCGCCGCGGGACTCACCCCGGAGCGGCTGGCCGGGCTCTTCCTGGTCGGCGGCTCGTCCCGGATACCGCTGGTGGCCCGGATGCTGCACGCCGAGCTGGGCATCGCGCCGACGGTGCTGGAACAGCCCGAGCTGCCGGTCGCCGAGGGGGCGCTGACCGACCTGCCGATGCCGCGCCCACAGTTTCGGCCGGCACCGGTCGCCGCCGGAGCACCCGGCCACGCCCCGGCAGCGGCAGCGGCACCCGGAGGACCCGGGCACGCGGCGCCGCATGGGACGCCGGGCCGAGCGGCGACGCCGCATCAGACGCCGGGGCAGGCGCCAGGGGCGCACGCGTCACCCGGCGACGCGGCGGCGCACGGAACGCCGGGCCAACCGGCGACGCCCCATCAGACGCCGGGGCACGCACCGGCGACGCCGCACCAGGCGCCGGGGCACGCGCCAGCGGCGCACGGGTCGGCCGGCGACGCGGCGGGAGTGGCCGATGCGGCGGCGAAGACGGCGACGGCGGCGACCCTGCCCCGGCCGGCGTCGACCCGGCCCGACCCGTACCTGCCCGGGCAGGCGGTGTCGCCGGCAGCCGGGACGGTGGCGGGCTGGCCGGGCGTACCCCAATCGGCTCCGCCGGTGTCGCCGGCGCCCGGCGACGGTCCGACCGGGCCGGGACGGTCCCGGCGGGGGCTCTGGATCGCAGTCGGCGCGGGCCTCGCGGTGGTCGGGGTGCTGGCCGCGACCGTGCTGTGGCTGACCCGGGACCGCTACCCGGCGCTGGAGTTCCGGACCCTGGAGGTGGTGGCCACGCCGAAGGCCGGCGCGGAGCGCGCGACCGCCGTGTTCACCTCGATCCTCGGCGACCGCGCCTATCTCGCCCACCAACTGGCCGACGACCGGCTGGAGGTGGTGGCGGTCGACGCGGGCAGCGGGGACGAGCTGTGGCGCAAGGCGACCCCGGTGGGCGCCCAGCGGTGGGCCGGGATCCGCGCGCTGCCCGGCGGGGTCGCGGTCCTCGCGGACGCGTCCGGCGACAGCACGCCGCGCGACCTGCTGGTGCTCGACGCCGGCTCCGGCGACCAACGCTGGCGGCTCTCCGTGCACGGCGACGACGACCTGCACTACACCCGGGACACGGTGGTCTGGGTCGACCGGACCGGCGACCGCCTGATCGGCCTGCGGATGCGCGACGGCCACGAGACGTGGCGCCGGGACAGCCCGCGCGACGAGTACGGCGGCAACCGGACCCGGGTGGTGCGGGTCAGCACCCCGGAGGCGTTGGGCGGTGCCGGGTTCGTCACCGGCGCGCCCACGGCGCCCTGGCTCGGTACCGGCGGCCGGCTGGTGCAGGTGGGCGCCGACCGGTCGGTCCGGTTGATCGACATGGACAGCGGTGACGTGCTGCGCAGCCGGCCCAACGTGGCCGACGTCGACGACCTGGTGGTGGCGCACGCCGACCGGCTGTACGTCACCGAGGACGAGCGCGGTTACCGGCTGCTCGGGTACGACCTGGCCAGCCTCGGCGAGCCGGACGTGCTCCACACCGCCCCCGACGACGGGCGACGGCCGCAGTCGCTGGTCGCCTGCGGCGAGCACCGGGCCTGCCTGCTGGAGGTGCCGGACGGCGAGACCGCGAATACTGAGGTGGTGGCGGCGACCGAGGGCAAGGGCAGCCGGCACTGGCCGGCCCCGGAGGCCGACGGGCTGGTGCCGGTCGGCGAGCACCTGTTGGCCCGGCGGGACTCCCCGCAGTACGCCGTCACCCTCTTCGACGCCGACGGCAGGGCGGTGCTGCCCGACCGGGACGGCGTGGCGGTCCGGTTGGACGCCGGCAACGTGCTGGTCTTCGCGGAGCCGCCGAGCACCGCCGAGGACGACCGCAGCCTCGCCGGCATGGCGGTGGGCGGAAAGTCGCCGTTCGAGATGGGTGAGCTCAAGGACGTCCGCAGCGAGTCCTGCTCGTGGAACGCCTCGGTGATCGCCTGCGGCCGGGAGAAGGACTTCGTGCTGTACCGCTTCGCCGGGGACGACTGAGCCCCACGGCCGGGGCCGACTGCGGCGGACGGTCGGCGGACGAGTCGTTTTCCCCCGGTTCGCCCTGGGTAGGGCAGTCGGCATGGAGACGAAGACGAACGCGTACCTGGTCGGTGGCCCCCGTGACGGCAGCACCCAGCAGGCGGAGAGCGCCCTGCTGGAGATCGAGCTGGACGGCATGATCCACCGCTACGTGCGCACCACGAAGCAGCACGGCGAGGACGGCACGGTCTACAACTACGACGGCATGGTCGCGCCGGACGGCGGGCAGCCCGGCGTCGAGGACCCGGCGGCCCGGGTCGCCTCGCCCAAGGCGGACGCGGAAGGGCACGGCACGGCGTGACGGCGCGGCCGGGGCGCGGATGAACCGCGGCCGGCGGGGTAAGCACCGCCGGCCTGGTGGAGAACGACCCGTTGTCGCGGCCTCCCGCGACCGGACGCGCGGGCGGGTCGGCCCCGGCCGATCCGCCCGCGACGTACGTCAGTTGCCGGTGACGAAGTTCCAGACCGACACGACCCACTCGGTCTGCTGAAGGTAGGCGACCCCGACGCCGACCAGGAAGATCGCGGTCACCAGGTGCGCGCCGCGTGCGCCGCGCCGGATCCGGCCCAGCTGACGCTCCCAGATCACCCGCCCGATCAGGCGGGAGAGCGCGAACAGGCCGACCGCCACCAGCAGGCTCAGCACGAAGGTGAGCAGCGGCGCGCCCAGGTCGCCCCGCCCGGAGATGGCCCAGATCCCCCAGCAGACGAAGGCGAAGAGCGCCCCCGCCATGCTCCACTCGCGGCCCTGGCGCAGCTGCGCCAGGTGCCAGCTCATCGGCCGGCGCGGCGCCGGCTCGTTCCAGGTGTGCTCGTCGGCACCCACGGTGGGGAACTGCTCGGTGCGTGGGGTGCGCGGCCGCCCGACGGAGGCGACGCCGGGGCGGAACGCGTCCCGCTGCGGCGGCACCCCGACACCGGGCTGCGGCGGCACCTCGACTGTCCGCTCCGCCCACGGTTGTGTCTGGTCTGCCATCTCGTGTCCTCCCCTGACCGGTGCCGGCCTCCGGCCGGCCCGCCGTCTTCGAGGGTAGCCAGCCGGCAAATCGGTCGCCGCCCCGCCGACGATGGGCTAGACAGGGGCGATGACCCACCCCGTCGCCGACGTGCAGGTCCCGGCCGCGTCCGACTTCGACGAGATCGCCGACCTGATGGGTGACGCGTTCCACAACGCGTTCGACACCGACGCCCGGGAGGCCGAGCGGGGCATCTTCGAGCCGGACCGGTCGCTGCTGGTCCGCGACGGGGGTCGACCGGTGGCGCACGCCTCCGCCTTCACCCGGACGCTCACCGTCCCCGGGGCGACGGTGGCGGCGGCGCACGTCACCATGGTCGCGGTGGCCGTCACCCACCGCCGCCGGGGGCTGCTCAGCACGCTGATGGGTCGCCAGCTTCGGGAGATCTACGACACCGGCCGGGAGCCGGTCGCGGTGCTGTGGGCCAGCGAGGGACGGATCTACCCCCGGTTCGGCCACGGCCTGGCCGCGCAGCGCCTCGCCGTCGAGTGCCCGGCCACCGCCGAGCTGCGGCTGCCGGAGCCGGCGTCCGCGGCGGGCACTCTCCGCCTGGCCGACCCGGTCGCGTCGCAACCCGAGCTGGCCCGGGTGTACGACCGGGTGCGCCCGGACCGCCCCGGCTGGTCGGACCGGGACGAGCGCTGGTGGCGGTACGTGTTGGCCGACCCGACCGCCTGGCGGGGCGGAGCGACCCCGCGCCGGGCGTTGCTGCACGAGGGGCCGGACGGCGTGGACGGGTACGCGCTCTGGCGGACCCGGGAGGAGTGGGACCAGCGCGGGCCGCGCGGCCAGGTACGGGTGGACGAGGTGGTCGCCACCGACCCCGAGGCGTATCTGGCCTTGTGGCGGACGCTCTTCTCGATCGACCTGACCCGGCAGCTCTCCTGCGGCCGGGTCGCCGTGGACGAGCCGCTGCTGCGCCTGGTGGACGAGCCCCGCCGGCTCGGCGCCCAGTTGGTCGACGCGCTCTGGGTGCGGGTGGTGGACGTCCCGGCCGCGCTGGCCGCCCGCCGGTACCCGACCGCCGTCGACGTGGTGGTCGACGTCACCGACGAGCTGCTGCCGGAGAACACCGGGCGCTGGCGGCTCACCGGCGGCCCCACCGGCGCGGTGTGCGTCCGCACCGACGACCCGGCGGAGCTGGCCTGCGACGTACGCGCCCTCGGCGAGCTGTACCTCGGCGGCGTGGCACCGGCCGCGCTGTCCGCCACGGGCCGGCTCCGCGAGCTGCGTCCGGGCGCGCTCGCCGCCGTCGGCCCGGCCTTCGGCTGGCACCGCGCCCCGGGGGCGATGGAGGTCTTCTGAGCGCCGGCGGGGCCACCGGGGCCGGTGCGGGCGGTACGGTCGGCTGATGGCGGATGCGGAGCGACGGCGACGCCGGCTGCGGCACCAGCCGGACGGGGTGGCCGGGGACGGCGACGGCCCGACGGCGGCCACGGGCGAGGTGCACGACGGCACGCCCGCGCCCCGGGCGCGGCGCGGCGGCGGGGCCGAGGAGAGCGAGCGGGGCCTGCGGGGGCTGGTCGGTTCCGGTTCCTCGCAGGTGGGGGTCGGCGCGGCGCTGCGGGCCCGGGACGCCGCCCGGCCGACTGACGAGGACCTGGCCGAGGCGGAGGCCCGGCTGGTGATCGTGCGCCGCAACTGGGTGCCCCGCGAGGACCTGCCCCGCTCCGGCCGGTGACGGCCGAGGCCGGCCCGCACGGGCCGGCCTCGAACGCAGACCGGCCCGGTGGGGCCGGGGTCAATCGACGGTCAGGGCAGCTCGGGGAGCTGGCGGGTGCGCTCGTACTCGGCCATCTGGGCGATCCGGCGGGAGTGCCGCGGGTTGCCCGAGAAGGGCGTGGTGAGGAACGCCTCGACGATGGCGGTCGCCTCGTCCAGGGTGTGCTGGCGGGCGCCGACGGCCACCACGTTGGCGTCGTTGTGCTCCCGGCCGAGCTGGGCGGTCTCGACGTTCCAGGCCAGCGCCGCCCGGACGCCGGCGATCTTGTTGGCGGCGATCTGCTCGCCGTTGCCGGAGCCGCCGATGACCACCCCGAGGCTGCCCGGGTCGTTGACCACCCGGTCGCCGGTGTGCAGGCAGAAGGCCGGGTAGTCGTCGTCCGGGTCGAAGGCGTGCGGCCCGACGTCCACCAGCTCGTAGCCCTGCTTGGCCAGGTGGTTGGCCAGGTGCACCTTCAACTCGAAACCGGCGTGGTCGGATCCCAGGTAGACGCGCATACCGCGCAGTCTGTCAGGCCCCGCCCCGGCACGTCGCGCGGGCGGCGAACCGGGGCGGATTCGTCACAGCGTCACCGGGGCAGCTCGGCGACGACCAGGCCGCCGCGGGCCTTCGGGGTGAACCAGGTGCTCTTGCGGGGCATCTTCTCCCGGGCCAGGTTCACCGCGACGAAGTCGTCCACGGTCACCGGGGCGATGAGGATCGCCAGCTCGGCCCGGCCGGCGTCGACCTCGCCGGTCAGCCAGCTCGCCGGGTAGTCGCCGCCGACGTAGGTGATCCGCTTGTCGCCCGGGTCGAGGCCGAGCGCATCGCGCAGCAGCAGCCGCTCGACCAGCGCGTGGTCCAGGTTCTCCAGCCGGGCGGCCCCCTCGTCGTGCGGCAGCGTGACCGCGTACCCCTGGCCGGACAGCCGGAGGTGGACGGTGCCGCCGGCCGGCGGGACCTCGACCGGGCCGTCGATCGGGGTGATCGTCGCGCCGGCGGCGCGCAGCCGGTCGAGCAGCTCGTCTCCGGTGGTGGTCAGCTCGCTGACCAGCCGGTTGTAGGGCTGGATGGCGACCGACGCCGGGGTGGTGACCACCGACAGGAAGCGGGGCAGGCCGCCGGTCTGCGCGGCCAGGCTGCGGTGGTTGCCGTCGGCGACCACCAGCTCGCCGCCGCCGGCCAGCGCGGTCAGCTCGTCCTGCTGCGGGCCGGGGCCGAGCAGCCAGATGGCGTGCGTCCGGCCGGCCTGGTCGGTGTCGGTCGCGGCGGGCGCGCCGGCGGACTCGGTCGCCGCCGCGAGCGCGGCGTGCAGCTCGTCGCCCCGCCCGGTCTGGAGCAGGAGTACGGGTGAGAGCAGGTGCCCCAGCGCCTCGGCGAGGGCCACCCGCTCGCGCACCTTGGCGATGAAGACGTCCTCGTTGCGGATGACCAGGCCGGGCTCGTCGGCGCTGGTGGAGATCTGGTCGGTGTCCACCATGGCGAAGAGCCCGTACGCCGACTCCTCGCCCGGCGCGCTGATCCGGTAGAGCACCACGACCTGCTCGGCCGGGGTGTAGCTGCCGTCGGCCTTGGCCTCGGCGAGGCGGGCCACCGCGTCGCCGAGCGCGTCGAGGAAGGACTTGCCGAGGCTCTCCGGCGCCCGGTGGGGCATCTCGATGCCGAGGGCACTGTGCGGGTTCGCCTCGATGATCGCGGTGATTTCCGCGTCGTCGGCGAACTCGTCGTAGTTCTGCGCGCCGGTGCCGCCAGTGGTGATCCAGGCCCGGGCGATCGGATGCACGACCGTCATGGGAGTTGACGCTACCGGCGTCGGCCGCCCGGACGACGCGGACCCCGCGCCGGGTCCACCAGATGAACCGGTCATCCCCGCTCGGCCGGCTCCTTGACGCGGCGGTGCCGTCCGGTCTGGTTGGGGACGGGCGCGCCGCGGCCCGCGGGCGCGGAGCCACCCGGGCAGCCCGGCCGGGCGCCGGGCGGGGTGGCCCGGCAGGTGACCGGGACCCGGGCGACGCCGACCACGATCGGCGGGGCGAGCAGGTCGACCATCTCGACGGGGAGTTCCGGGCTGACCGTCGGCCAGTGGCAGTCGTCGACCGACCAGTACGTGGTGGGGTCGGCCACCTCCTGCCCGGTCGACAGGTCGTCAGCGGACGGACGGCGGTGCTTGGCCATCGGGAAAGCCTCCGGGTCGGCCGGGTGCGGCCGCTGCGGCCGCTGCGCTGGACAACCGGAAAAACGACACCGTGCCCGGGAGGGTGACGCGGCGTCGGCGGCGGCCCCGGGCCGGCACGGCGACGGGCGTCGGAGTCGGACGCGGCCCGGCGCGGTCAGCGGGTCCCTCGAGGGGCGAACCCGGTACGCGGACGCTGTGGAGCTGATGTCGTGAACGAATCACCGACCAGCGACGCGGTGAATCGTTCACGTCATCAGCTCGACAGGAGCGCCACACCGTCCTCGCCCCCGGCCGGGTCGTCGCCTCGGACCGGACGAGCGGGCCCGGGGCGACGGCCGCGGTTCAGTCGAAGATCGGGCCGAGCTCGCGGGAGCGCTTGAGCTCGTAGAAGCCCGGGGTGCCGGCGACCAGCAGGACGCCGTCCCAGAGCCGTCCGGCGGCCTCGCCCTTCGGAGCCGGCGTGATCACCGGGCCGAAGAAGGCCACCTGGCGGCCGTCCGGGCCCGGGGCGTGGACGACCGGGGTGCCGACGTCGGTGCCGACGGGGCGCATCCCGGCCTCGTGGCTGGTGCGCAGCGCCTCGTCGTACTCGGTGGTGTCGGCGACGCCGGCCAGCGCCGGGTCCAGGCCGACGTCGGTGAGCGCGGCCTTGAACAGCTCCGGGCCGAGCTGCTCCTTACCCAGGTGGATCCGGGTGCCCATGGCGTTGTAGAGCTTCGCCACCGCCTCCTGTCCGTGCTGCTGCTCGACGGCCACGCAGACGCGTACCGAGCCCCAGCCCCTGTTCATCAGCTCCTGGTAATCCTCGGGCAGGTCCCGACCCTCGTTGAGCACCGAGAGGCTCATCACGTGGAAGCGGATGTCCACGTCCCGGACCTTCTCGACCTCCAGCAGCCAGCGGGAGGTGATCCACGCCCAGGGGCACAGGGGGTCGAACCACATGTCGACGGTGACACGATCGGTCACGGTGAGGTCCCTTCGCGACGGGTGACGCGCCGGACAGCCCCGGCGCCGCTGCCTCGATCCTCACCCCGCAGGGCAGCGACTGGTAGCGGAATGAGAGCGTGACCTCGACCACCGCGGGGCGTCGGTGCATGGAAGACTCGGCTCGGGCCGGCCGTCACGAGCGGCCGACTGGGCTGGCGCAGCCGCGAGGCGGCGAGAGTGGGATGGAGACGAACAGTGCCGGGAGTGCGCAACCTGACCCAGGTGGAGGCCACCGAGCGGGCCCGCCTGCTGGAGGTGACCGGGTACGACATCAGCCTGGACCTGTCGACCGCCGTGCAGGCCGAGGGCCGTACGTTCCGGTCGGTGACCCAGGTCCGGTTCCGCTGCGCCGAGCCGGGTGCCGGCACCTTCATCGAGACCGCCGCCGAGTCGGTGCGGTCGGCGACGCTCAACGGCGCGCCGGTCGACCTCTCCGGCTGGTCGGCCGAGAAGGGCCTGGCGCTGTCCGGGCTGGCCGCGGAGAACACGCTCGTCGTGGACGCCGACTTCGCGTACTCCAACAGCGGGCAGGGCCTGCACCGCACGGTGGACCCGGTCGACGGCGAGACCTACCTCTACAGCCAGTTCGAGACGGCCGACGCGCAGCGGGTCTTCGCCTGCTTCGACCAGCCCGACCTGAAGAGCGTCTACACCTGGCACGCCACCGTCCCCGACCACTGGCGGGTGGTGTCCAACATGCCGGTGGAGCGCGAGGAGCCGGCCGGCGAGGCGCTCAAGACCGTCCACTTCGTGGAGTCGGCCCGGATGAGCACCTACATCACCGCGCTCTGCGCCGGGCCGTACCACGAGGTGCGGGACAGCCACGACGGCATCGACCTGGGGGTCTTCTGCCGAGCCTCGATGGCGCCGCACCTGGACTCCGACGACCTGTTCCTGATCACCAAGCAGGGCTTCGACTTCTTCCACGAGCAGTTCGGGGTGCGCTACCCGCTGCCCAAGTACGACCAGCTCTGGGTGCCGGACTTCAACGCCGGCGCGATGGAGAACTTCGGCTGCGTCACGCACGCCGAGTCGCACTACCTGTTCCGCTCCCAGGTCACCGACTTCGAGTACGAGCAGCGGGCCAACACGATCCTGCACGAGCTGGCGCACATGTGGTTCGGTGACCTGGTCACCATGCGCTGGTGGAACGACCTGTGGCTGAACGAGTCGTTCGCCGAGTGGGCCAGCCACTGGTGCAACACCCACGCCACCCGGTTCTCCGAGGCCTGGACGACCTTCCTGTCGATCCGGAAGAACTGGGGATACCGGCAGGACCAGCTCTCCTCCACCCACCCGGTGTACTGCGAGATGCCGGACCTGGAGGCGGTCGAGGTCAACTTCGACGGCATCACCTACGCCAAGGGCGCCAGCGTGCTCAAGCAGCTCGTCGCGTACGTCGGCGAGGAGCCGTTCCTGGCCGGCCTGCGGGCGTACTTCGGCAAGCACGCCTGGGGCAACGCCACCTTCGACGACCTGCTCTCCGAGCTGGAGACCGCCTCCGGCCGGGAGCTGCGCAAGTTCGCCGCGCAGTGGCTGGAGACCGCCCAGGTCAACACGCTGCGCCCCGAGGTGACCATCGGCGACGACGGGACGTACCAGCGGGTGCTGGTCCGCCAGGAGGCACCGGCGGGGTACCCGACGCTGCGTACCCACCGCATCGGCGTGGGCCTCTACGACCGCACCGACGGCCGGCTGGTCCGCCGGGAGCGGATCGAGGTCGACGTGACCGGCGAGCAGACCGAGCTCTCCGCGCTGCACGGCAAGCGGGCCGCCGACGTGCTGCTGCTCAACGACGACGACCTGACGTACACCAAGCTGCGGCTGGACGAGCGGTCGATGGCCACCGTGGTGCAGCACATCGCCGGGCTGGAGTCCTCGCTGGCCCGGGCCCTGTGCTGGACGGCCGCCTGGGACATGACCCGCGACGCGGAGCTCGCCGCCCGCGACTACGTGGCGCTGGTGCTGGCCGGGCTCCCCGCCGAGACCGACATCAACCTGGTCACCGCCACCCAGCGCCAGGCGAGCACCACGATCACCGTCTACGCCGACCCGGCCTGGGCGCCGACCGGCTGGGCGGAGCTGGCCCGTACCGCGAAGACGGCGCTGTCCGCCGCCGAGCCGGGCAGCGGCTTCCAGCTCGCCTGGGCCCGCGCGTACGCCTCGGCGGCCCGCTCCGCCGAGGACCTGGCGACCCTGCGCGGCTGGCTGGACGGCAACGGCGTGCCGGCTGGGCTGACCATCGACACCGAGCTGCGCTGGACGGTCCTCCAGTCGCTGGTGGCCAACGGGGCGGCCGGCGCCGCCGAGGTCGAGGCCGAGCTGGCCGCCGACCGGACGGCCAGCGGCGAGCGGGAGGCCGCGTACGCGCACGCGCTGGTGCCGACCGCCGAGAACAAGGCGGCGGTCTGGGCCGAGCTGACCGGCCCGCAGTCGCTGCCGAACTGGCGCAACCGGGCGCTGCTGCAGGGCTTCACCCACCCGGCGCAGGTGGAGCTCACCGCGCCGTACCGGGAGAAGTACTTCGCCAGCGTGGCGCAGGTCTGGGCGCAGCGGGACAGCGAGCCGGCGCAGGAGTTCGTCCAGCTCGCCTACCCGGCGTACCTGGTCGAGGAGGAGACGGTGGCGGCCACCGACGCCTGGCTGGCGCAGGACGGGCACCCGGCGCCGCTGCGCCGGCTGGTCGCCGAGGGCCGCGACGGGGTGGTCCGCTCGCTCAGGGCCCGCGCCAAGGACGCCCAGAGCGCCTGACAGGAGTACCCGGTCCGGGGCCGGCGTGGGCGAGAGCCCGCGCCGGCCCCGGACCGTCATCGGAAGCACGAAGCCCGGCCCGCGTCACGCGGGCCGGGCTTCGTCGTACGTGCGGGGACTCAGGCCCTGCCGGCGTGGCTGGCGAGCTGGTCGAGGCCGTTGATGATGCCACCGGCCAGGTCGCCGCCGCCGAACGCCGCCACCATCGACAGCGCGGCGAGCCGGGCGTACGTGTCGGGGATGCGCTTGCGCGCGTGCCGGCCGGTGACCACCTCCAGCTGGCGCTGGTTGGGCGACACCGCGATCAGGACGGACCGGTCGGGGTCGGCGAGCTGGCGGTGCAGGCGCTCGGCGTGCTCCCGGACCGGCTCGTCGAGGCCGCCCACGTAGACCGAGAAGACCAGGCCGGTGCCCTGGTCGGCCAGGCGGAGCGCCTCGTCGATGCGCAGCAGCTGGCGGGTCGAGAACGGCCCGTCCAGCACGTCGGGCGGGTTACCCGTCCCGGTCTGCATCTCACCAACGGTCACTTGCGCCTCCGGTTCCACCGGCCGGCGCCTCGATGCCGGCCTGCTCGAGCTTGTGGCTGGTCAGCGCTGGCGCCTGCGCGCCTGCGGACAGGGCGGTGCCGGCCGAGTCGGCCAGCTGCTCCGGGCGGCCCAGGAACCAGACGGGGGTGAAGTCGAAGCGGCGGCCCGGCCGGTAGCGCTTGGACCCGCCGCCACCTCGGCGGTTGCTGGCGAACACCAGACCGACGATCACCAGCATCACCGCCGCCGGGATGCCGACGAAGATCAGCAACGTCTCAGTGACAGACAATCCCAACGCCCCCAGGCGGAAGATAGCGACCAGAGCATCCGGGTCGGGTGACGATCATGGCGCCGACCTCCCGACTCCGCTGCCATTCACGTTAGCGGAGTCGACGCCCCGCCAGATTGCGGGGTGCCGATCCCATCCGTCACTGCAGTGTTCCAGTTGCGCTGCGGTGGCGATCAGTCGGGCGTCGTCGCCGTAGCGACCGGTCAGCAGCACCCCGACGGGCAGGTCGGTCGCGGTGCGCCCGAGTGGTAGCGAGACGGACGGATCTCCCGTCACGTTGAACACCGCGCAGTACGGCGAGAACCGGCGCTGCCGGTCGAAATCGGCGGCCGGGTCGGCGTCGGCGGTGAACCAGCCGATCGGCGCCTGGGGTGCGGCCAGGGTGGGGCAGAGCAGCAGGTCGCAGTGGGCGGTGCGACGGGCGCCGAGGCGTACCTGGGCCTGGATCTCGCCGAGGGTGGCCATCAGCGCGCCGGCGCCGACGACCGCGCCCCGGGCGCGGAGGAACCGGGTCAGCGGCAGCAGTTCGGACTCCCGCTCCGGCGGCACCGGGGCCAGCGCCAGCACGTACCAGAGGGTCTCGAAGAGCGGCCACACCGCGGGGCCGAGCGGCCGGTCGACCTCGACCACCTCGTGGCCGGCCGCGGTGAGCAGCGCGGCGGCCCGGTCCACCGCGGCGACGCAGTCGGGGTGGACCGGCTCTTCGGCGAGCATCGGGGCGTCGAAGCGGCCGATCCGCAGGCGGCCCGGGGCGGCCCGGCGGGCGACGCCGAGGTAGCCGCCGTCGGGTCGCGGCGGCGGCAGGTACGGCTCGCCGGGCACCGGCACCGCCATCGCGTCGAGCAGCGCGGCGACGTCGGCGACCGTACGCCCGAGCGGGCCGTTGGTGGGCAGGCCGAACGCGCCGAAGCCGAGCGGGCCGCTGGAGACCAGGCCCCGGCTCGGCTTGTAGCCGACCAGGCCGCAGAGGGCGGCCGGGATGCGCAGCGACCCGCCGCCGTCGGAGCCCTGGGCGACCGGGACCAGGCCGGTGGCCACCGCGGCCGCCGCGCCGCCGCTGGAGCCGCCGGCGGTGTACGCCAGGTCCCACGGGTTGCGGGCCGGCGGCGCGACCAGCCCCTCGGAGTAGAGCGAGCAGCCCAGCTCGGAGGTGGTGGTCTTGCCGAGGCTGACCAGCCCGGCGGCGGCCATCAGCCGGACCACGTCGGCGTCCACCGGCGGGACGAAGTCGGCGAACGCCGCCGAGCCGAAGGTGGTGCGCACCCCGGCGGTGAGGGTCAGGTCCTTGATCGCGGTCGGTACGCCGTGCAGCGGCCCGCGCCCCGCGACCGGTACCGCGTCGGCGGCCCGGGCGGCGGCGAGGGCGCGCTCGGGCGTGACGGTGACGAACGCGCCGACGGTGTCGCCGAGCGCGTCCACCCGGTGCAGGTGGTGCTCGACCAGTTCCACGCTGGACAGCTCGCCCCGCGCCACGGCGGCGGCCTGCTCCAGCGCGGTCAGGTCGTGCGGCTCGGCCATGCCGCCATCCTGCCCGCTCGGCGGCCGGTTGGCCCGTCGACACGGCCGGGACGCAGATCCGCGCCGACGTGGCGTCAGGAGAGGGTGCCCGCCGGAGCGACCCACTCGGACCGTGGGCCACCGACCTCGCTCAGGAGGTCGAAGTCACGGTCATAGTGCAGAACGGTCGCGGAGTATTCGGCGGCCGTGGCGGCGACGGTCACGTCAACCGGGCTCGCGGCGCGGTGGTGACCTCGGGCGGTCAGCGCCAACTGCAGGTCCCGGGCTCGCGTGCAGACCGCAGCGGTGACCGGCAGGTCCACCATGAGTTGAGCGCGCCGGGCACGGATGGTCATGGCGTCCCGGAAGTCCCGCGCGCTGCGGCCGTCCTCGAGATCCAGCGGAAGGCATGTTGCCGCGAGGCCCTCCTCGAGGATCGCCGCGAGTCGCTTCTGGACCACCGGCAGACGCATCCGGGCCCAGGCCGACGTGTCGATCAGATAAAGGCCGCTCGGAGTCACGCGGCATCCTGCTGGCCGCGTGGTGTCTTGTCGTCGTTCAGGATCCCGGTCCAGTCACGGTCGACGGACAGCAGTTCGCGTACGGCCTCCAGCCGCTCACTGCGTTCCGCCACCAGCCGCAGCGCCGCGTGGATCGTGTCCTTCTTACTCTTGGTGCCCAGCTCACGCCGCGCGCGTTCGAGCAGGTCATCATCGAGGTCGATAACAGTCTTCACGAGAAGACTATATAACGCCATGCGATGTTTATATACCCGGCCGGCCGAGGAAGCGCAGCGCGTTGCCGCCGAGCAGCTTGGCGCGTTGCTCGCCGGTGAGGAAGTCCGCCTCGTGGACCACCCGCCCGACCGGCCGCTCCCCCAGCGGGTACGGGTAGTCGCTGCCCACCAGCACCCGGTCGGCGCCCATGGTGTCCACCAGCAGCCGCAGCGCGGCCGGGGCGAAGACCACCGAGTCGACGCTGAACCGGTCGGTGTAGGAGCTGGGCGGCGCGGTCGAGGCGCCGCGTACCAGGTCGCCACGGCGGTGCCAGGCGTTGTCGGCGCGGCCCAGCCAGAACGGGAAGCTGCCGCCGCCGTGCGCGAAGCAGATCCGCAGCGTCTCCGGCACCCGGTCGAAGACCCCGCCGAGGATGAGCGCCAGCACCGACAGGTGCGTCTCGGCCGGCATGCCGGTGAGCCAGCGGGCCATCCACCGGTCCAGCCGGGGCCCGCCCGCCATGTCCCACGGGTGCACGAAGACCGGCGCGCCCACCGCCGCGCAGTGGGTCAGGAACTGCACGATGCCGGCGTCGTCGAGGTCGCGGTCGCCGACGTGGTTGCCGATCTCCACGCCCACGTGCCCGGCCGCCAGACAGCGGTCCAGCTCGGCGCAGGCCGCGTCCGGGTCCTGCAACGGCACCTGGCAGAACGGCACCAGCCGGTCCCCACCGGCGGCCGTGACCTCCAGGGTGAGGTCGTTGAAGATCCGGGCGACCTTCACCGCCTGGTCGGCGGGGCGGTCGTAGGAGAAGAAGACCGGCGTCGGGGAGACCACCTGCACGTCGACGCCGTCGGCGGCCATGTCGGCCAGCCGGGTCGGCGCGTCCCAGCACTCCGCGCCGACCGGACGGAACTCGGTCTCGCCCACCATGATCATGGCGGCGCGCTCGGAGTCCACCCGCAACCAGGGCCAGCCGGACCCGCCGCACGCCGCGGCGAGGTCCGGCCACCCCCTGGGTACGACGTGCGTGTGCACGTCGACGACCGGTGGGCGCATCAGCCCTTGCCCGGGTGCAGCGTGCCGCACTTGTCGCAGGTGCGCGCGGACTCGTCGGCGTAGAACGCCTGGAAGACCGGGGGCAGGTCGGCGGCGATGTCGCGCACCTGCAGCTCCACCTCGTGCACCTTGTGCCCGCACTCCGGGCAGTACCACTGGAACTTCTCCAGCGTGCCCTCCTCGCGGACCCGCTCCACCACCACGCCGATCGAGCCGGGCTCGGGGCGCTGCGGCGAGTGCGGGGTGTTGCGCGGCAGCATCCACATCTGACCCTCGCGCACGTGCACCGTACGCGGCCCCTCGGGCGTCATCAGGTTGATGTGCATGTTGCCCTTGACCTGGTAGAAGAACTCCTCGTAGGGGTCGACGTGGAAGTCGGTGCGCTGGTTGGGCCCGCCCACTACCATCACGATGAAGTCGTCCCCACCCGGGAACATCTCCTTGTTGCCCACCGGCGGCTTCAGCAGGTGCTGGTTCTCCGCGATCCAGCCCGGGAAGCTGAACGGCTCGGCGATCTCACTCACGACTGACCTCCTTGGGGAAGCAGGGCGACGGCCTGAATCTCGATCAGCAGGTGCGGGTGCGGCAACTGGTGCACGGCAACCGTCGTCCGGGTCGGCCCGGACGCGTCGAAGAACTCCGCCCACACCTCGTTGTAACCACCGAAGTCGTTCATGTTGACCAGGTACGAGGTCACCTGGACGAGGTCGGAGAGGTCCGCACCGACCGACCGCAGCAGATCACGGATGTTCTCGATGACCGCCCGGGTCTGCACCCGGATGTCGAGGTCCGTGGTGCCGAACTCGTCCACCGACACACCCGCGAAGGTGTTGTCCGGCCGCCGCGCCGACGTACCCGAGACGAAGACGAACCCGCCCGCCACCTTGACGTGCGGAAACGCCCCCCGCGGCACCGCCTTGCCGGCGACCACCCGGGCGGTCACGACGCGGCCCGCAGCGAGGCGGCCCCGAGCTTCTCCACGACGGCACGCACGTGGGCACCGGGGCGCAGCGGCACAGCCGCGGTGGCGGCGCCGGCGAGGAAGACCCACCCGGAGCGCATCCGCACCCCGTGCCGGCCGGCCAGCCGGATGCCCTCGTCCAGCGCCCGGCGCGGGTCGCCGAGGATCGCCGCCGTCGAGCCGACCTGCGCCACCCGCCCGTCGATCTCGAGCAGCACGCCCAGGTTGTCCAGCCCGTCGGGCACCGGCGACCACGGCCCGACCACGAACGCCGCCGCCGAGGTGTTGTCGGCGACCACGTCCGGCAGGGAGAAGGTGAAATTCGCGTAGCGGGAGTCGATCAGCTCGATCGCCGGGGCGACCGCGCGGACCGCGTCGGCGAAGGCGCCGACCGGCTCGCCCGGATCGGGGAGGCGGTCCAGCAGGAACGCGACCTCCGGCTCGACTCGTGGGTGGATGAAGTCGGCCACGTCGACAGTGCCGCCGTCGGGGACCCGCATCACGTCGGTGAGCCGGCCCCAGATCACCTCGTCCACGCCGACCTGGGCCATCTTCGCCTTGCTGGTCAGCCCCATCTTGAGCCCGACCAGCCGCTCGCCCCGGTCGAGCCGGCGCTGCAGCAGCGCGGTCTGCACCGCGTACGCGGCGTCGACGTCCAGGCCGGTCTCGGCGGCCAACTGCGGGATCGCGGTGGCCGAGTCCGCCGCCACGCCCAGCCGCTCGGCGATCCCCGCGACATCCACCCCGATCATGCGGCCTCCCCCTGCTCCTCGCGGCCGGCCAGGTCCAGCGCCACGTCCACGATCATGTCCTCCTGGCCGCCGACCATCCGCCGCCGGCCCAGCTCGACCAGGATCGAGCGGACGTCCACGCCGTACTTCGCCGAGGCGCGCTCCGCGTGCCGCAGGAAGCTGGAGTAGACCCCGGCGTACCCGAGGGAGAGCGTCTCCCGGTCGACCTGGACCGGGCGGTCCTGCAGCGGCCGGACGATGTCGTCGGCCGCGTCCATCAGCGCGAACACGTCGCAGCCGTGCTTCCAGCCGTGCAGCTCGGCGACCGCGACGAAGACCTCCAGCGGGGCGTTGCCGGCCCCGGCGCCCATCCCGGCCAGCGACGCGTCCACCCGGACGGTACGGCCGTGCGGGGCGTCCGGGCCGGCCGGCCCGTCGCCGGCGATCCGGCCGTGCTCGACGGCGAGCACGCTGTTGGCCACCCCGAGCGACAGGTTGTGGTGGGCGTGGATGCCGATCTGCGTCTCCGGCCGGAGCACCTGCCGGTACGCGTCGACCCGCTGCGCCACGTCGGACATCAGCAGCCGGCCGCCGGAGTCGGTGACGTAGACGCAGTGCGCCCCGTACGACTCCATCAGCTTGGCCTGGGCGGCCAGCCCGGCCGGGTCGTTCATGTGCGACATCATCAGGAACCCGGAGACGTCCATGCCGTTCTCCCGGGCCCAGGAGATGTGCTGGGCGGAGATGTCCGCCTCGGTGCAGTGGGTGGCGATCCGCACGCTGGTCACCCCGAGCGCCTTCGCCGCCTTCAGGTCGGCGATGGTGCCGATCCCGGGCAGCAGCAGGGTGGTCAGCTTCGCGGTGGTCAGCACCTCGGCGGCGGCGGAGATCCAGTCGGCGTCGCTCGCCGCGCCGTGGCCGTAGTTGACGCTGGACCCGGCCAGCCCGTCGCCGTGCGCCACCTCGATCGCGGCCACCCCGGCGGCGTCCAGCGCGGCGGCGATGGTGCGCACCTGGTCGACGGTGTAGCGGTGGGCGATGGCGTGCATGCCGTCGCGGAGCGTCACGTCCTGGATGTACAGGTCGGTCACGCCGGCACTCCCTTCGCTCCCAGGGCCACCAGTCGCTCGGCGGTGCGCAGCGCGGCGGAGGTCATGATGTCCAGGTTCCCGGCGTACGCCGGCAGGTAGTGCCCGGCCCCGGAGACCTCCAGGAAGACCGAGACCTGCCAGCCGGTCAGGTGCCGCCCGAGCGACGGCACGTAGGTGTCGACCCGGTCGAACTGCACGTCCTGCTTGAGCCGGTAGCCGGGGACGTACTCCTGCACGGTGGCCACCATGTCGGCCACCGAGGCGGCGATGGCGGCCCGGTCGGCGTCGGGGTCCGGGCAGAGGCAGTAGACGGTGTCGCGCATCAGCAGCGGCGGGTCGGCCGGGTTGAGCACGATGATGGCCTTGCCGCGCTCCGCGCCGCCGACCACCTCGATCGCCCGGGCGGTGGTCTCGGTGAACTCGTCGATGTTGGCCCGGGTGCCCGGACCGGCCGACTTCGAGGCGATCGAAGCGACGATCTCCGCGTACGCGACCGGGGTGACCCGGCCGACGGCGGCGACGATCGGCACGGTGGCCTGCCCGCCGCAGGTGACCATGTTGACGTTGCTCTCGTGCAGGTGCTCGTCCAGGTTGACCGGGGGCACCACGTACGGGCCGATGGCCGCCGGGGTCAGGTCGACCACCGTGCGGCCGTGCGCCCGCAGCACGGCGTCGTTGTGCCGGTGCGCGCCGGCGGAGGTGGCGTCGAAGACCACTTCCACGTCGGCGAACTCGGGCATGGCGACGAGCCCGTCCACGCCGCCGGCGGTGGTGGCCACGCCGAGCCGCCGGGCCCGGGCCAGGCCGTCGGACTCCGGGTCGATGCCGGCCATCGCCACCATCCGGAGGCTGTCGCTGAGCCGCAACACCTTGATCATCAGATCGGTGCCGATGTTGCCGGACCCGATCACCGCCACACCCGTGGTCATGCCCGGGCCTCCTTCGCAAAACAGGTCCGCACCGAACCGAGCCCGGAGATCCGGGCCTCGTACGCGGCGCCCGGGGTGACCGGCACCATCGGGCCGAGCGCCCCGGAGAGCACCACGTCGCCCGCGCGCAGCGGGTCCCCGGCCCGGGCCATCGTCCGGACCAGCCACTCCAGCGCGTGCAACGGATTGCCGAGGCAGGCCGCCCCGGCGCCGACCGAGGCCGGCTCGCCGGCGTGCTCCAGCACCATCCCGCACAACCGCAGGTCCACGTCGGCGAGCCGGCGCGGCGTGGTGCCGAGCACGAACATCCCGCTGGAGGCGTTGTCGGCGACGGTGTCCACGATGGAGATGTCCCAACCGGCGATCCGCGAGTCGACGATCTCGATGGCCGGGAGCACGTGGTCGACCGCCCGGAGCAGGTCCACGGTGGTGACCCGCTCGTCGGTCAGGTCCGCGCCGAGCACGAAGGCGATCTCCGCCTCCACCCGGGGCTGGAGCAGGCGCTCGATCGGCACCTCGACGCCGTCGCCGACCGCCATCGCGTCGGTCAGCACCCCGAAGTCCGGCTGGAATACGCCGAAGCTCTCCTGCACCGCCCGGGAGGTCAGCCCGATCTTCGCGCCCACTCGGCGCTCGCCCCGGCCCTGCCACGCCCGCGCCTGCAACTGCTGCACCCGGTACGCCGACTCGACGTCGCCCTCGGGCAGCAGCCGCCCGCGCAGCGGTGGGCAGGGCTTCCCGCTGGTACGGGCCTCGGCCAGCTCCCGGTTCGCCGCTTCGATGTCAGCTCTCACGCCGGCTCCTCGCCCGCTCACGACAGGTCCACGCAGACGTTGGTCAGTTCCGAGTAGAAGTCCAGCGAGTGCACGCCACCCTCCCGGCCGATGCCGGAGGCCTTCACGCCGCCGAACGGGGTGCGCAGGTCGCGCAGGAACCAGGTGTTCACCCAGACGATGCCGGCGTCCAGCCGGGCGCCGGCCCGGTGCGCCCGGCCGACGTCCCGGGTCCAGACCGTCGCCGCCAGGCCGTACTCGGTGCCGTTGGCCAGCGCGTACGCCTCGTCCTCGTCGTCGAACGGGGCCACGTGCACGACCGGGCCGAAGATCTCCTCGGTGTTGGTCCGCGCCCGCGGGCCGAGCCCGGTCAGCACGGTCGGCTGCACGTACGCCCCACCGTCGCGGCCGTCGCCGAAGCGCGGCACGCCACCCCCGGTGAGCACCTCGGCGCCCTCGGTCCGGGCCAGCGCGTAGTGGCCCAGCACCTTGTCCCGGTGGCCGTGCGAGATCAGCGGCATGTTCGCGGTGGCCTCGTCGGCCGGCCACCCGTACGCCAGTTCCCCGGCCCGCTTGGCCAGTCGGGCGGTGAATTCCTCGAAGACCGGGCGCTGCACGTAGATCCGCTCGGTGCAGAGGCAGACCTGCCCGCCGTTGGTGAAGCTGGAGCGCACCGAGCCGGCCACCGCCGCGTCCAGGTCGGCGTCGGCGAAGACCAGCCCGGCGTTCTTGCCGCCCAGCTCGAACGAGACGGCCTTCACCCCGTCCGCGGCGGCCCGCATGATGGCGCCCCCGGTGGCCGACTCGCCGGTGAAGGTGATCGCGTCCACCCCCGGGTGCCGGGTGAGGAACTCACCGGCCGAGTCCGGGCCGAAGCCGTGCACCAGGTTGAACACCCCGTCCGGCACGCCGGCGGCGGCCATCACCTCGGCCAGCAGCGTCGCGGAGGCGGGCGTCTCCTCGCTGGGCTTGACCACCACGGCGTTGCCGCAGGCCAGAGCCGGGGCCACCTTCCAGGTGAGCAGCAGCAGCGGCAGGTTCCACGGCACGATCACGGCGACCACGCCGACCGGCTTGCGGACGGCGTAGTTCAGCGCCCGCCCGCCGGCCGGGGTGACCGTGGTGAACGACTCGGTCGGCGCGGTCGCCACGATCTCGGCGAAGGCCCGGAAGTTCGCCGCGCCGCGCGGAATGTCCAGGGTGCGGGCCTGCGAGATGGCCTTGCCGGTGTCGGCGACCTCGGCGGTGACCAGGTCGTCGAAGCGACGTTCCAGCTCGTCGGCGACCCGGCGCAGCACCTCGGCGCGCTCCCGCTCCCCCATCCGGCCCCACGGCCCGCGCAGCGCCGCCCGGGCGGCGGCCACCGCGTCGTCCACCGTGGACTTCGACGCCTCGACCACCTCGAAGACCGGCTCGCCGGTCACCGGGCTGCGCTTGGTGAAGCGCGGCCCCGCGTCGACGAACTCGCCGCCGACGAAGTGGCGCAGCAACCCCGGCCCGTCCGGCGCGCTCCCGGCCATCAGCCGCGCGTCCCAGAGCGTCATCCGCGCCTCCCCCGGCCGATCGCCGCACCCACCACGCCGACCAGCAACGCCAGCCCGCCCGCGGCCACCGCCCCCACCACCGCGTACTGGCGGCGCACCCGGCGGCGCACCTGCGCGTACGGGGTGGTGGAGAAGGAGACCAGTTCGTACTGCGAAACGTACCGGCCGGGCAGCGCCCGTTCCAGGGCGTGCTCGACCCGCTTGCGGGTCTGGAACACCGGCGAGGCGACCTTGTCCCGCATCTCCACGAAGTTGGCCAGCGCCATCCGGGCGATCGCCTCGGCGTTGTCCTGCCGGCGCCGCTGGTAGAGCGGCAGCGCTGCGGACCAGTCGTCGTCGCACTCGTCCAGGCAGCGGTCCAGTTCGACGACGTCCTCCATGGCGCAGTTGGCGCCCTGGCCGTAGAACGGCACGATGGCGTGCGCCGCGTCGCCGAGCAGCGCCACCTTCCCGTCGACCTGCCAGGGCGCGCAGCGGACCGTGCCCAGCACCCCGACCGGGTTGTGCTGGTAGTCGTCGACCAGGTTGGGCGCGAGCGGGATCAGGTCCGGGTAGTGGGTGGCGAAGTGCCGCTCGATCGCCGCCGGGCTGCCCAGCGAGGCGAAGCTGGCGGTGCCGTGGGTGGGCCAGAAGAGCGTGCAGGTGAACGAGCGGTCCGGGTTGGGCAGCGCGATCATCATGGAGGTGCCGCGCGGCCAGATGTGCAGCGCCGACGGGTCGAGGGCGAAGTCCCCGCCGAGCGGCGGGATGGTGAGTTCCTTGTAGCCGTAGTCGAGGAAGTCCAGGCTCTCGGTCAGCATTCCGTACCCGAGCAGTTGCCCGCGCACGGCGGAGCCGGCGCCGTCGGCGCCGAGGACGACCGACGCGGTGGCGGCGACCTTGCCCTGCGGGGTCTCGAAGGTCATCTCGCCGCTGGTCGGGTCGAGGCCGACCAGCCGGTGGTCGAAGGCGACCCGCACCCCGGGCAGCGCGGCGGCGGCGTTGAGCAGGGCGTTGTTCAGCGCGCCCCGGCTGATCGAGTTGATCGCCCGGTCCCCGGAGCCGCTGTACGACTGGAACTGCGGCTCACCGGCGACCGGGTGGATCATCCGGCCGCGCATCGGCAGGGCGTCCGCCATCACCTGCTCGGCCAGGCCGATGCGGCGCAGCGCGTCCAGGCCGCGCTCGGAGAGCGCCAGGTTGATCGACCGGCCGCGCTCGACCCGCCCGGTCCTCGGGTCCGGCCGCCGCTCGTAGAGGGCCACCGGGTAGCCGCGTCGGGCCAGGTAGCAGGCCAGCAGGCAGCCGGCCAGACCGGCCCCGACCACCGCGATCTCGTCGCGTTCCGCACTCATGGATGCACCTCGGAAACCGTCGCCGCCAGCGCGTCGGCGACCCGCCAGCAGTCGTGGTACGTGGAGTAGAGCGGCACCGGGGCGAACCGGACGATGTCCGGCTCCCGGGCGTCGGCGACCACGCCGTGCTCGTGCCGCAGCCGCTTGGTCAGCTCGGCCGCGCTGCCGGCGCCGATGCGCACCGAGAGCTGGCAGCCCCGCCGGGCGGGATCGCGCGGGGTGACCACGGTCAGCGGCCGGCCGGGGATCACCTCGTCGAGCAGCCGTTCCAGGTAGCCGGTGAGCCGCACGCTGCGCTCCCGCAGGGCCGGCATGCCGACGCTGTCGAAGAGCTCCAGCGAGGTACGCACCGGGCCCATCGCGAAGATCGGCGGGTTGGAGATCTGCCAGGCCTCCACGGTGGCCGGCGGCCGGGAGACCGGGGTCATCTCGAACCGGGTGGTCGCCTCGGTGCTCCACCAGCCCTCGAAGCGGGGCAGCCGGGGGTCGCCCAGGTGCCGCTCGTGGACGAAGACCCCGCCCAGCGCGCCGGGCCCGGAGTTGAGGTACTTGTAGGAGCACCAGGCGGCGAAGTCGACGTCCCAGTCGTGCAGTGCCAGCGGCACGTTGCCGGCGGCGTGGGCCAGGTCCCAGCCGACGATCGCGCCGGCCGCCCGGCCGGCGGCGGTGATCGTCGGGATGTCCATCAGCTCGCCGGTGAGGTAGTTGACCCCACCGAGCAGCACCAGCGCCACCCGGTCGCCCTCGGCGGCCAGGTAGTCGGTCACGTCCTCGGTGCGCAGGGTGTCCTCGCCGGCGCGCGGCGTCAGCCGGACCACGGTGTCGTCCGGGTCCAGGCCGTGGAAGCGGGCCTGGCTGCGCACCGCGTAGCTGTCCGAGGGGAAGGCGCTGTCCTCGATGACGATCCGGGTCCGCTCCCCGGCGGGCCGGTAGAAGCTCACCATCAGCAGGTGCAGGTTGACGGTGAGGGAGTTCATCACCACGGTCTCCGCGGGCCGGGCGCCGACCAGTCGCGCGGCGGGTGCCGTCAACAGCTCGTGGTACGGCAGCCACGGCCGCTCCGCCTCCAGGTGCCCCTCGACACCGAGCCGGCTCCAGGCGTCCAGGTCGGCGAGGAGTTCCGCGCGGGTGGCCCGCGGTTGCAGCCCGAGGGAGTTGCCGGCCAGGTAGGCGGTCTGCGGGTAGCGTCCGCCGTCCGCGGGCGGCACGTGGAAGAGGTGCCGGTGCCCGGGGTCGGCGGCGTCGAGGCGGTGCGCCTCCTGCTCCGAGGTGGTCATGTCCCGCTCCCCGCTCACATCGCCGTCCGGGCCGACCACAGCTCCGGGAAGACCACCCGGGCCATGCTGCGTTGCAGCCAGGCCAGTCCGGCCGAGCCGCCGCTGCCGACCTTCGCGCCCATGGTGCGCTGCACGGCCTTGACGTGGTTCCACCGCCAGTCGCCGAACTGCTCGGCCACCTCGGTCAGCGCCTCGCCGAGCAGGCGGAGGTGGTTCTGCGGCCCGCCGTCGTCGTAGATCTCGACCCAGGCCGCCTCGACCGACGGGTGCGGCAGGTGCTCGACGGTGACGTCCCGCTCCAGCAGGTCGGCCGGGAGGTCGTGGCCGTGCCGGGCGAGCAGGGCGATCACGTCGTCCCAGAGGCTCGGCACGTCGAGAGCGGCGCGCAGCTCGTCGTAGACGTCTTCCTGGCGGCGGAACGGCCGGATCAGCGCCGGGTCGCGCAGGCCGAGCAGGAACTCCAGGTGCCGGTACATGGCGGACTGGAAGCCGGAGCCCTCGCCGAGCAGGTTGCGGAACCGGTTGAAGTCGGCCGGGGTCATCCAGCGCAGCCCGTGCCAGGCGGCGTTGAGGCCCTCCAGGTGCAGCGCGGCCCGGCGCAGCGGCGCCAGCGCCTCCCACACCCGGTCGGCGCGCAGGTCTTGCTGGGCCTGGCGCAGCTCGTGGCAGGTCAACCCGAAGTACAGCTCCATGATCTGGCTGACCATCAGGAAGGACATCTCGCCGGGGTCCGTGCTGAGCGGCTGCTGCAGGGTGTGCAGGGTGCTGGCGTGCACGTACGCGTCGTACGGCACCCGGTCGGCGAACTCCAGCGTGGGTTCGCCGCCGTTGCGGGCCGCCCGCGCGGTGCGCTGCTGCGGCGTGACCGGGCGCACCGCGGCGGTCCGGGTGGGCGCCCGCAGATCCGTCTGATCCACCTTGTCGTCTCCTCCGTGAGCCGGGTGACGACATGATGCCCTGGTCACAACGGCGTACGGAATGCCGATTCGACGGCGATCCGCAGTTTCACCTTTGGCGCGGAAGGCTCTTCTGCCGTTCGACCTGCAGAAGGTAAGGTCCACGCGTGGACGAGATGGACTGGGCCCTGCTGCGTGAGCTGCAGACCGACGCGCGACTGTCGTACAGCGAGCTGTCCCGGCGGGTGCACCTGTCCCCGCCGGCGGTGGCCGAGCGGGTCCGCCGGCTGGAGGAGTCCGGCGTGATCACCGGCTACCACGCCCACGTGGACCTGACCCGAGCCGGTCGCGGCGTGGTCGCGCTGATCCGGATGTCCTGCTACGGCTCGCGCTGCATCCTGCACGACCCGGACGTCGCCGGCTGGCCGGAGATCCGGGAGATCCACCGGATCACCGGCGACGCGTGCAGCATGCTCAAGGTCGCCGCCGGCTCGATCACCGAGTTCGAGGCGGTCATCGACCGGCTCGCCCCGTACGGCCAGCCGTCCAGCACGATGGTGCTCTCCACCCCGCTGGACTGGCACCCGGTCACCCCGCTGCCGAACCCGCCGGCCGGGGCGCCGGGCACCCGCCGCCGCTGACCGGGCGGGTTTGCCCCACGGCGAGCGGGAATGCAGGCCCGGACACCCGTCGCAGGATTCCGGCGCACCTGGCCGGGAGGGGAGAATCATGCGGGGGCTCAGCGCGTACCATCGTGCCTTTTCCGCCGTCCTGGCGATGTTCGCCCTGGTCGCGGCGTTCGTCCTGGCAACGGCCACACCGGCCCGGGCCGGGGAGAACACCTTCGTCGAGGTCACGCCGAACACCGCGCAGGCCGGCACCCGGGTCAGCATCCGGGCCAGTTGCGACAACGCCAACAACCAGCAGGCCACCGTGCAGTCGGACGCCTTCGGCCGGGTGGTGCTGCGGCCGGACAACGGCTTCCTGACCGGGGCGGTGACCATCCCGGGCAACAAGCAGCCGGGTGACTACCCGGTCGACCTGCGGTGCGCCAACGGCAACACCGCGTCGACCACCCTGACCGTGCTGAACATGGCCCAGCCGACGAAGGGCCCGGCGACCGGGGCCGGCGGCACCGCCGACGGCCGGGGCGCGGGCTCGCTGCTCCTGGTCGGCGGCCTGGCCGTGGTGACCGTGGTGGCCGGGCTCGGGATGTTCGGCGGGAGCCGCCGGCGGGCCGGGACGAACTCCTGACCCCACGTCGCCATGACCCGCACACGCAGACGCACCCCGCGGTCGGGTCGGGACCGGGTCCGCGCCGCGGCCCGGCTGGCGGCCCGTGCGGCCGGCCGCTTCCGTCGGGTGGCCGGCCAGGCCTTCACCGCCAGCGTGACCACGACCGACCCGGTCGCCCACGCCCGTCCGGTACGGCCGGCGGCGCGGCCGGCCCGGTACGGCGGCTACCGGAGCCGGGGACCGGGCGCCGCGTTCATGGTGATCGCCACCCTGATGGCGCTGATCGTCGCGATGCTCGGCGTCGAGCAGGTGACCGGCCTCAGCGTCCTGCCGGACCGGTTCATCGCCGGCCTGCGCCCGGCGCCGAAGAAGTTCCCGGTGCTGCCGGGCAGCCCACCCACCCTGATCTCGATCTCCCGGATCGACGTGCAGGCCCCGGTGCACCACGTCGGGATCGCCCCGGACGGCAGCATCGGGGTGCCCGACGCCGCCCGCGCCCAGGAGGCCGGCTGGTACGACCAGGGACCCACCCCCGGCCAGTACGGCCCGGCGGTGATCGTCGGGCACGTCGACACCACCACCGGCCCGGCGGTCTTCCACGGGCTGCGGGACCTGCGCGACGGCGACACGGTCGAGGTGACCCGCGAGGACCGGAAGGTGGCGGTCTTCGAGGTGAACCAGGTGCAGCGCTACGGCAAGGAGGACCTGCCGGTGGACGAGGTGTTCGGCGACTTCAGCCGCCCGAACCTGCGACTGATCACCTGCGGCGGCCGGTGGGTGGGTGGCGACACCGGCTACGCCGACAACGTGGTGGTGTACGCCTCGCTGGTGAAGGCGCGCGACCGGTGACCGGGCGGCGCCGGCGCCCCGCTCAGGCGGCCTCGGGCTCGCGCAGGTCGAGCCAGTCCGCCCAGCGCGGGTCGGGCGCGCGGTGACCCAGCACCCGCCAGGCGGTGCCCTTGGGGGCGGCGGGCAGGGAGTGCAGCCGCCAGCCCAGCTCAGCCGGGGTCTTGTCGCCCTTGGTGTGGTTGCACCGGGCACAGGCGGCGACCACGTTCTCCCAGGCGTGCCGGCCACCCCGGCTGCGCGGGAAGACGTGGTCGATGGTCTCCGCGGGCCCCCGGCAGTAGGCGCAGCGCCCGCCGTCGCGGGCGAAGATCGCCCGCCGGGACAGCCCGACGTGGGTGCGGTACGGCACCCGGACGAAGCGGGTCAGCCGGACCACGGAGGGCACCGGGAGGGCGTCGCGGGCGCTGTGCAGGACGCCGTCGCCGTCGGCGACGCAGATCGCCTTGGCGGAGAGCACGAGGATGGCGGCGCGACGCACCGACACGACACACAGCGGCTCGTAGGTGGCGTTGAGAACCAGCGCGCCGGAGCCCACCGTGGGTCGTATGTCAGGCATCGTGCTCACCCTCCCGGTCCAGCTGCCCACCACTGGCCACGCCGGCCGCGCCCCGCGCAGCGGGGAACCACGACCGACGCCGGCGGGATCACCGACGTCCGTTGCGCCCATCGTCCCTGATAAGACCCGCGATTGCACGTACTAATCCGGGCTCCCTCGTGAAGCTTTTTCGGCGCGTGTGAAGATGTCCGGTTCGCGGACCGCCGTCCGGCGGGCGGGGGTCGCCCGACGGTGGGTCGGCGGGAGGCCGCCGACGGTGTTGCGGTACGAAGACAGGGTGAGCGCCAGCAGCCTGACCTTCCCCGTCGCCGCCCCGACCCCCGACCCCTCACCCTCGGCCGAATGCCTCCAGGACACCTGGTGCAAGGGCGTGTTCGAGGTGACCGACTCGGTCTGGTTCGCCGAGGGCAGCTACTGGATCCTGCTCAAGCCGCTGCGGGTCGCGCTGATCCTGCTGTTGGCGTTCGCCGCCCGCTGGGCGTTGCACCGGACGATCAACCGGCTGGTCCGGACCACCAGCGTGGGCGCGGTGCCGACCATGCTCCGGCCGCTGCGCGAGCGCATCCCGTCGGCCTCGCTCGATCCCACCGAGTTCATCCCCGAGCGGCGCCGCCAGCGCGCCGAGGCGATCGGCTCGGTGCTGCGCAGCCTGGTCACCGCGTTCGTGTTCGGCATCGCGCTGCTGATGGTGCTCAAGGAGTTCAGCTTCGACCTGGCTCCGCTGCTGGCCAGCGCGGGCATCGCCGGCGTCGCGCTGGGCTTCGGCGCGCAGAGCCTGGTGAAGGACCTGATCGCGGGTCTGTTCATGCTCATCGAGGACCAGTACGGCGTGGGTGACACGGTGGACCTGGGCGAGGCGACCGGCGTGGTGGAGTCGGTGGGGTTGCGGGTGACCACCGTCCGCGACGGTCGCGGGGTGCTCTGGTACATCCGCAACGGCGAGATCGTCCGGGTGGGCAACAAGAGCCAGGGCTGGGCCCTGGTGGTGGTGGACCTGCCGATCGGCTTCGCCGGCACCGAGGAGGCGACCGCCGTGCTGCGTACGGCGGCGGCCTCGATCGCGGTGGACCCGGAGCTGGCCCCGGAGATCGTCGAGGCGCCCGAGGTGCTGGGCGTCGAGCAGATGACCGTGGACGGCGCGGTGATCCGGACGGTGGTCAAGACGACCGCGGACGGGCAGTTCGCGGTGGGCCGGGAGCTGCGCCGCCGGCTGGCCGAGGCGCTGGAGAACTCCGGCATCACCGCGAAGATCGCGGCCGCCCGGCTCTACCCGGGGCTGCCGCAGACCGGCGGGATCGGCCCGGCCGGTGCGCCCGGGACGGTGGGCACCCCGGGCACCGGTCAGGGTGGGGCCACCTGACCTGCCGGGCAGGACGGAATGGGGGAGTCCGAAATCTGGGGGTCGCGGACCGCACGGCCCCTCGGGTATCGTCCGTTCGTTCAGTCGGAGATGCGACGACCAATCCGTTCGCCCTAGCCAGTTGTCAGACGATCGGGCAGAATCCGGTGCACGCGCTCCCGCCGGAGCGTGATCACGTCCTCGCTGATCCGTAGATCTGACGACGGGGTCCCCGTCAGGCCGTCACGAGTGGCCGTTCGCGGGGCACGATGGAGGCGACGGTGTCCGACGAGCGACCCTCTCCGGACGGGCCGGCCACATTCCGGGAGGTGTTCGGCCAGTCCGAGTACCGGGCGATCTTCATCGCCACCGTGTTCTCCTGGGTGGGCGACTACGTGGCCAAGGCCGCGGTCACCGTGCTGGTCTACCGGCAGAGCGAGTCGATCGCCCTCTCCGCCGCGGCGTTCGCGGTCAGCTACCTACCCTGGCTGGTCGGCGGGCCGCTGCTCGCCGCGCTCGCCGAGCGCTACCGCTACCGGCAGGTCATGGTCGTCTGCGACCTGATCCGGATGGCGCTGATGGCGCTGATCGCCCTGCCGGGCGTGCCGGTGTGGGTGATCCTGGCCCTGCTCTTCGCCACCACGCTCGCCAACCCGCCCAGCCAGGCCGCCCGGTCCGCGCTCATGCCGGCCATCCTCACCGGGGACCGGCTGGTCCTCGGCCTGTCGCTGAACGCCAGCTCGGCCCAGGCCGCGCAGGTGGTCGGCTACCTCCTCGGTGCCGCGTTGGCCGCGGTGAACCCGACCGCCGCGCTGCTGATCAACGCGGCCACCTTCGCCGGGTCCGCCGCGCTGACCCGCTTCGGCGTCCGCGACCGGGAACCGGCGATGACCGCCGCGCACCGCAGCCACCTGTTGCGCGAGACGGGGCAGGGCTTCCAGATCGTCTTCGGCACCCCGGTGCTGCGGGCCATCGCCGTGCTGGTCTTCAGCGCCATGCTCTTCTCGATCGTCCCCGAGGGGCTGGCCGCCGCCTGGGCCGGCGAACGTTCCGGCGACGGGCTGGACAGCGGGGTCGCGCAGGCCGTCATCATGGCCGCCAACCCGGTCGGGTTCATCCTGGGCGGGCTGGTGGTGGGGCGGGCGGTCGCGCCGGCCCGCCGGCTCGCCCTGATGCGGCCGCTGGCGGTGATCGCCCCGCTGGTCCTGGTGCCCACGCTCCTCGACCCGCCACCGGTGGTGGTGGCCCTGCTCGCGGCCGCCTGCGGCTTCGCCGCCGCCGGCCTGCTGCCGACCGCCAACGGGCTCTTCGTCCGCGCCCTGCCCAACGGCTACCGGGCCCGCGCCTTCGGCGTGATGGCCACCGGCATGCAGGTGATCCAGGGCGCCTCGGTGCTGGTCACCGGGCTGCTCGCCGACCGCTTCTCCATCCCGGTGGTGGTCGGCCTGTGGAGCGCCGCCGGTGTGGTGCTGATGCTGGTGACGGCCCTGCGCTGGCCGGACGGCGAGACCATCGACGCGGCCGTCGCGGCGGCCGACCGGGCCAACCGGGACGACGCCGCGGCCCGGGACAGCGCGCCCGGGTCCGGCGGCCGGCCGCGCGCCGGCCGGGCGACGGACGGCCGCTCCGGGGGCCGGCGCAGCCACGCTGTGACGTGATCGGCAGCCCGCCCGGCCGGTACGCGGCGGCCGGTGCGCCGGGGCACCTGGCAGGATGGAACGGTGAATTCCGCAGCTGAGTCCGACCGGCCCGGTGCGCCGACGACCCTCTTCGAGGCGGTCGGCGGCGAGCCCACCTTCCGCAAGCTGGTCGACGAGTTCTACGTCGGCGTCGCCACCGACCCGCTGCTGCGCCCGATGTACCCGGAGGAGGACCTCAGGCCGGCCGCCGACCGGCTGACGCTGTTCCTCATGCAGTACTGGGGCGGCCCCAACACCTACTCCGCCGAGCGGGGGCACCCGCGGCTGCGGATGCGGCACGCGCCGTTCCGGATCGGCGCGGCCGAGCGGGACGCCTGGCTGCACCACATGCGGCGGGCGGTCGACCGGCTGGACCTGCCGCCGGAGGTCGCCAAGGCGCTCTGGGACTACCTGGAGCGCGCCGCGTACTTCATGGTCAACGTGATGGAGGAGCCGGCCGGGGACGCCTGACGGCCCGGCGGTCGCGACCGGCCGGGCCGGCCCCGCCCGTCGGGCTCAGAGCAGGGCGCCCTCGTCGTGCAGCCAGTCCACGAAGGTGGTCGCCACGGCCGCCCCGCAGTCGAGCATCTCGACCAGGAGCGCGTCGTGGGTGCCCGCGCCCAGCGGCACCTGCAGCTCGGCGTAGATCGGCAGCTGACCCCGCTCGGTGGGGTCGCCGATGTACGCCTTGCAGAACCGGCGGGTGTGGTTCCACTCGTTGACCACCCGGTAGGCCCGGTCCGCCCAGTCCGGCGGGACCGTCGCGTGTGGACGGGCCCGCATCACCAGGATCTCGTCCTCGGGGCCCTCCAGGGTGACCAGCACCGCGTGCCGCTCCCACATGGCCAGCAGGTTCCCGTCGCCGTCGGCCAGGTACCGCACGTCGAGCAGGTCGAGGGCCGCACAGACCCGGCGCAGGGTGACCGGCTCCACACTGACCGGCATGTCCGTGATCACCGGCCGGTCGGCGGCCTTGCAGTCGTCCCCCGGCTGCCGGGGGGACGGTGGTCCGACCCGGACGGTGCTGTCCACTGTGATCCCGGTTCGAGTTTCCGGGTCGCCGCCGCCAGCGGCGGGACCAGGGCGCCATGACCACCACGGCATCGCTCGCGCACCTCACTCCCCAGCGGATCCGGACGCCTACGGTGCGTTGGATCCGAGGATGGACGGTACCCGGACAGCCGGGTTGAAGCACCCCCCCAACGACAGCCCCAGCCCAGAAGAATGACCACGGGTCAGCCGTTCGGATGATCCTTCACCGGTCGGATCGCCAGCTCCGAAACCTTGCGCGACCATGCCGCTCCGTACGGTCCCACCAGGCCGATCCAGCGGCCCGCGACGCGTACCTGGACCTCGCCCGGGGCGTCGGCGGGCCCGAGGAACCCCATCCGGACCACGCCCTGGACCAGGCGCTGGGTCACCTCGACCGGCTCGCCCGGCGGGTCGTCCGGGGTGACCACCACCGCCACGTGGTCGAGCAGCGCGTCGCGCAGCACCCGCTGACCCACCGCCCGGCCGCCCACGCCCTCGGTGGCGGCGGTCCGCAGGGTGCCCGCCGCCGCCTCGGCGATCCGCCGCAGCTCCCCGGCGGGCAACGCCTCCACCCGGCGGCTCGCCGCCGGCGGCAGCGGCCAGCGCCACCGGTCGTCCCGCCGGCCCGGCAGCGCCCCGCCGGCGGACTCCAGCTCGGCCAGCAGGTCGGCGGCGGCGACCGTGACGTCACCCGGGCCGACGCCGGCCACCGTGCGGACCACCAGCACGTCCCAGGGCAGCCGGGCCCAGAGCGCCGTACGCCCGGCCCCGTCGACCGGGCGGAGCCGGACCACGGTCGCCGGGTCGAAGCGGACCAGCCGGGCCAGGAAGGCCCCCGCGTCGGCGACCCCGTCCAGCCCGTGCCCCGGCGTCACGACGCGCGCGCCACTCACGCCGCCCCGCCCGCGGGCGCGTACGCCAGCAGGAAGGCCCGCTCATCCTCGGTGATCCGGCGGGGCCGCTTGGCCACCAGGTCGAACGGCACCAGCACCGACCGGGCGGTGCTGGCCAGCACGTCGCCGTCGTACAGCTCGTAGGCGACGGTGAACCGGGAGGCCCGGATCTCCTCCACCCAGAGTTCGATCCGGACGGTCGGGGCGGCCTCCGCGGTGGCCCGGCCCAGCGCGTAGTCGACCGGGCGCAGGTAGTCGACCTCGTGCCGGCGGATGACCACTCCGTCGGCGAACGAGCCCACCCCCCACGCCCGGCCGCCGGCGAACATCAACGCCACTCGCGCCTCCTCGTAGAGAGTGAGGAAGCGCGAGTTGTTGACGTGCCCGTACGCGTCCAGGTCGGACCAGCGCAGCGTGCAGTCGTAGACGAAGCGGTCCGCCATGCTCAGTCGCGGGTGAGCTTGCGGTAGGTCACCCGGTGCGGGCGGGCCGCCTCGGCGCCGAGCCGGTCGACCTTGTTCTTCTCGTAGGCATCGAAGTTGCCCTCGAACCAGAACCACTTGGACGGGTTCTCGTCGTCGCCCTCCCAGGCCAGGATGTGCGTGGCGACCCGGTCCAGGAACATCCGGTCGTGGGAGATGACCACGGCGCAGCCGGGGAATTCCAGCAGCGCGTTCTCCAGGCTGGAGAGGGTCTCCACGTCCAGGTCGTTGGTCGGCTCGTCGAGCAGGATGACGTTGCCGCCGATCTTCAGGGTCAGCGCCAGGTTGAGCCGGTTCCGCTCGCCGCCGGAGAGCACCTTGGTCGGCTTCTGCTGGTCCGGCCCCTTGAAGCCGAACGCAGCGATGTACGCCCGCGACGGCATCTCGACCTTGCCCACCATGAGGTGGTCCAGCCCGTCGGAGACGACCTCCCAGACGGTCTTGTCGCCGTCGAGGCCCTGCCGGGCCTGGTCGACGTAGGACAGCGAGACGGTGGGGCCGACCCTGACCTCGCCACCGGTCGGCTGCTCCAGCCCGACGATGGTCTTGAACAGGGTGGTCTTGCCGACACCGTTCGGGCCGATGATGCCGACGATGCCGTTGCGCGGCAGCGAGAACGACAGGTTGTCGATCAGCAGCCGGTCGCCGAAGCCCTTGCTCAGGTCGTTCGCCTCGATGACCGTGCTGCCCAGGCGCGGGCCCGGCGGGATCTGGATCTCCTCGAAGTCCAGCTTCCGGGTCTTCTCCGCCTCGGCGGCCATCTCGTCGTACCGGTCGAGTCGGGCCTTGGACTTGGTCTGCCGCGCCTTGGCGTTGGAGCGGACCCACTCCAGCTCATCGGAGAGGCGCTTCTTCATCTTGGCGTCGCGGCGGCCCTCGACGGCCAGCCGGGCGGCCTTCTTCTCCAGGTAGGTGGAGTAGTTGCCCTCGTACGGGTAGGCCCGGCCGCGGTCCAGCTCCAGGATCCAGTTGGCCACGTTGTCCAGGAAGTACCGGTCGTGGGTGATGGCGATGACGGTGCCGGCGTACTTGGCCAGGTGCTGCTCCAGCCACTGCACGCTCTCCGCGTCCAGGTGGTTGGTGGGCTCGTCGAGCAGCAGCAGGTCGGGGGCCTCCAGCAGCAGCTTGCACAGCGCGACCCGGCGGCGCTCACCACCGGAGAGCTGGGTGACGTCGGCGTCCGGCGGCGGGCAGCGCAGCGCGTCCATGGCCAGTTCGAGCTTGGAGTCGATGTCCCAGGCGTCGGCGTGGTCCAGCTCCTCCTGGAGCTTGCCCATCTCCTCCATCAGCTCGTCGGAGTAGTCCGTGGCCATCTGCTCGGCGATGGAGTTGAACCGCTCCAGCTTGGCCTTGGTCTCGGCCACCGCCTCCTCGACGTTGCCGAGGACGGTCTTGCTGTCGTTGAGCGGGGGCTCCTGGGCGAGCATGCCGACGGTGTAGCCGGGCATCAGCCGGGCCTCGCCGTTGCTCGGCCGGTCCCAGCCTGCCATGATCTTGAGGAGGCTGGACTTACCGGCGCCGTTCGGGCCGACCACACCGATCTTGGCCCCCGGCAGGAAGTTCAGCGTCACGTTGTCGAGCACGACCTTGTCGCCGTGCGCCTTGCGCGCCTTTTCCAGGACGTAGATGAACTGGGCCACGGTGCGGGCTACCTCCGTCGGTTGCTGTCGCCGATTGGCGGGCACGGCACGGGCTGCGTCCGCCGCCCGCCGCCGCCGGCCGGGAGCCGGCCGCGCGCACGCCGTCGTCAATCCTGACAGGTACGGCTCGCCGCGCCCACATCACCCCGCCCGAGCAGCACGCCGCGGCCCGCTCCCCCGGCTGTCGGCGAGCCGGAGGACCGCGGGATCGCCGACCTCCGCCCGAGGCTGTCACCATGATCACGGGTACGGTTCAGCGACCGTGGGACGGGTAGGTGACTCCGGCACGGGGCGCCAGACGCCGCAGCTAGGCTCAGACTCTCATCGCGGTGGACCCGTCAGTACCCGGAGGTGGCCGATCGTGACCGTCCGTAGCTCCTTTGTCGTAGTGGCGAACCGATTGCCGGTCGACGAGGTGAGCACACCCGAGGGACGGCAGTGGCGACGTAGCCCGGGCGGGCTGGTGACCGCCCTGCACCCCGTCCTCGCCGAGCACCAGGGCACCTGGGTCGGCTGGGCCGGCGGGACCGGCGCCGCTCCGGAGCCGTTCGACCTGGAGGGCATCCGCCTGCACCCGGTGCCGCTGAGCGCCGAGGAGCTGGAGCGCTACTACGAGGGCCAGTCCAACGCCACCATCTGGCCGCTCTACCACGACGCGGTCGAGACCCCGGCCTACAAGCGCCGGTGGCGCGAGGCGTACCGCCTGGTCAACGCCCGGTTCGCGGAGGCCGCGGCGGACGTGGCGGCCGAGGGCGCCACGGTCTGGATCCAGGACTACCAGCTCCAACTGGTCCCGGCGATGCTCCGCGAGCTGCGGCCGGACCTGAAGATCGGCTTCTTCCTGCACATCCCGTTCCCACCGATCGAGCTGTTCATGCAGATGCCGTTCCGCACCGAGATCCTGCGCGGGCTGCTCGGCGCCGACCTGGTCGGGTTCCAGCAGCGGCTGGCCGCGCAGAACTTCGTCCGGCTGGCCCGGCACCTGCTCGGCCTGCGCTACGAGGGCCAGATGATCCAGGTGGACGGCCGGCAGGTGAAGGCCGGTGCCTTCCCCATCTCGATCGACACCCACGAGATGGAGCGGATGGCCGCCGACCCGGCGATCCAGGCCCGGGCCAAGCAGATCCGCGAGGAGCTGGGCAACCCGAAGACGATCATCCTGGGCGTCGACCGGCTCGACTACACCAAGGGCATCGAACTTCGGCTGAAAGCCTTCCGGGAACTCCTCGCTGACGGAAAGTTGACAGTGCCGGACGCGGTTATGGTGCAGGTCGCGACGCCCAGCCGCGAGCGGGTGGAGCACTACCAGGCACTTCGCGTCAAGGTGGAGCGCGAGGTTGGTCGGATTAATGGCGAATTCGGACGGGTGGGTGTGCCCGCGGTGCATTATCTGCATCAGTCGTACAGTCGCTCCGAACTGGCCGCGATGTACGTCGCGGCCGACGTGATGATGGTGACCCCCCTGCGAGACGGAATGAATCTGGTGGCCAAGGAGTACGTGGCATCGCGCGCCGACCAGGGCGGCGCGCTCGTGCTCAGCGAGTTCGCCGGCGCGGCCACGGAGCTGCGCCAGGCATTCCTGTGCAACCCGCACGACCCGGACGCGGTCAAGGACGCCCTGCTGCGGGCCGTACACGTGGAGAAGCCGGAGGCCCGTCGACGCATGCGGATCATGCAACGTCATCTACGCACCCACGACGTGGGGCACTGGGCGAAATCGTTCCTCACCGAGCTCGGCACGTCCGGGGTGGAGGCCGCGTGAACGTCCCCACCGACATCGTGACCCCGCCCGCGGGGACGATGGACCCCGAGCTGCGCGCGGCCATCGGGCGGATCGCCCGGGTCCCCCAGCTCCTGGTCGCCTGCGACTACGACGGCACGCTCGCGCCGATCGTCGAGGACCCGAGCAAGGCCGTGCCGCTGCCGGAGTCGGTCGCCGCGATCCGGGCGCTCGCCGCGCTGCCGCAGACCACCGTCGCGGTGGTCTCCGGTCGGGCGCTGCGCGACCTGGCCGCCCTCTCCCGGCTGCCCAGCGAGGTCCACCTGGTCGGCAGCCACGGCTCCGAGTTCGACATCGGCTTCGTCGAGCGACTCTCCCCCGAGCTGATCGCCGTCCGCACCCGGCTGCGCGACGCGCTGCGCGAGATCGCCGCGGCCCACCCGGGCGTACGGCTGGAGCGCAAGCCGGCCAGCGTCGCCGTGCACACCCGCGGGGTCGACCCGCAGGTCGCTGCGGCCACCATCGAGGCGGTCCGCAACGGCCCCGCCAAGTGGGACGGCGTCACGGTCACCCAGGGCAAGGAGGTCATCGAGCTGTCGGTGGTCGCCACCCACAAGGGCACCGCCGTCGACCAGCTGCGCACCCAGCTCTCGGCCAGCGCCGTGCTCTTCATCGGTGACGACGTCACCGACGAGAACGCCTTCGGCAACCTGCACGGCCCGGACGTCGGCATCAAGATCGGCCCCGGCGACACCCAGGCCGGCTACCGGGTGGCCGAGCCGATCGAGGCGGCCCGGGCCCTGGGCCTGCTGCTGGAGACCCGCCGGCACTGGCTCTTCGGCGAGCGGGCCGTCCCGATCGAGCGGCACTCGATGCTCTCCAACGGCCGGACAGTCGCCCTGCTCACGCCCGAGGCCAAGGTCAGCTGGCTCTGTCACCCCAAGCCGGACTCGGCGGCGATCTTCGCCGACCTGGTCGGCGGCAGCCCGGCCGGTCACTTCAGCATCGTCCCGGAGCGCGGCGGCATCCCGCTGGGGCAGCGTTACCGCAGCGGCACCATGACGGTCGAGACCCGCTGGTCGGGCCTGACGGTCACCGACTGGCTCGACCTTCCGGCCCGGGAGACCACCCCCGACGGCCCGGCGATCATCACCGGCGACTCGACCCTGGTCCGGGTGCTGACCGGCTCCGGCAAGGCCCGCATCGACTTCGCCCCGCGCCCGGAGTTCGGCCAGGTCGCCGTCCAGCTGCAACCGCTCGACGACGGCCTGCTGGTGCTCGGCTCCAACGAGCCGGCCGCGCTCTACGCCCCGGGCGTGACCTGGGAAGTCAGAAGCGACGGGGTGAACGAGAGCGCGGAGGCGATGGTCGACCTCTCCGCCGCCGGCGGTCAGGTCGTGCTGGAGCTGCGCTTCGGCACGCACAGCCTGGAGCACCACGCCGTCCCGATCCACGAGCGGCAGGCCAGGGCCGAGCAGCCGTGGAAGGACTGGGTGGCCTCGCTGCGGCTGCCCACCACCGCCCGCGACCTGGTCGCCCGCAGCGCGCTCACGCTGCGCGGCCTCTGCCACGAGGCGACCGGCTCGATCCTGGCCGCGGCGACCACCTCGCTGCCGGAGGAGCTGGGCGGGGTCCGCAACTGGGACTACCGCTACTGCTGGCTGCGTGACGCGGCACTGACCGCTCGCGCGCTGGTCGACCTGGGTTCCCTCGAGGAGGCCGAGGCGCTGCTGCGCTGGGTGGACGGCTGCATCGAGCGCACCGGCGGCCACCCGGAGCGGCTGCACCCGCTCTACACCATCGACGGCTACGAGCTGGGCGCCGAGGCGGTCATCGACACCCTCCCCGGGTACGCCGGCTCCCGGCCGGTCCGGGTGGGCAACCTCGCCAACCACCAGCTCCAGCTGGACGTCTTCGGCCCGATCGCGGACCTGATCGCCGCCGTGGCCGACGCCCGGGGCTCGGTCCGCGAGGACGAGTGGCGGGTGCTGGAGAACATGGTCGAGGCGGTCCGCCGCCGCTGGCACGAGCCCGACCACGGCATCTGGGAGGCCCGCCTCCCCCCACGGCACCACATCTTCTCCAAGGTGATGTGCTGGATGACCGTCGACCGCGCGCTGCACATCATGCGCCAGCACGGCGGCGAGGACCGGCCGGAGTGGGTGGAGCTGCGCGACCGGATCGGCGCCAACGTGCTGGAGAACGGCTGGCACGAGCACGTCGAGGCGTACAGCGTCGCGTACGGCGACGAGGAGATGGATGCCTCCTCGCTCTGGATCGGCCTGTCCGGGCTGCTGCCGGGCGACGACCCGCGCTTCCTCTCCACCGTGCTGCGGATCGAGGCGGACCTGCGCAGCGGGCCGGTCGTCTACCGGTACCACTGGGACGACGGCCTGCCCGGCCGGGAGGGCGGCTTCCACATCTGCACGGCGTGGCTGATCGAGGCGTACCTGCGCACCGGCCGCCGCACCGACGCGGAGGAGCTGTTCCTGCAGATGATCGACACGGCGGGCCCGACCGGGCTGCTCCCCGAGCAGTACGACCCGCTCGCCGAGCGCGGCCTGGGCAACCACCCGCAGGCCTACAGCCACCTCGGCCTGATCCGCTGCGCGCTGCTGCTGGACAACATGCTCAAGCAGTGACCTGACCAGCGACGACGACGGCGGCCGGAGAGACCTCTCTCCGGCCGCCGTCGCAGCTCCGCTCCGTCGTGCGGAGCCGCCGGCCGGCCGAAGACCCACCCCCCGTTTGCGGCGTGTCGCGGTGTCGTGGCGCGCGGATACCGCGACACGCCGCAAACCGGGTCGGATGCCCGGCGCCGGGACCGCGAGCGGGGTTGGCCAAGGGGCCAGGGCCGTTTGCGGCGTGTCGCGGTCTCGTGGCGCGCGGATACCGCGACACGCCGCAAACCGGGTCGGGTGCCCGGCGCGGGGACCGCGAGTGGGGTTGGCCAAGGGGCCGGCGCCGGGGCGCCGGTCAGACGTCGAGGGTGCCCACCACGTCGCCGATCACCACGATGGCGGGCGGGCGCAGGCCCGCCGCCACCACGTCCGCCGCCACCGCGCCGAGCGTCGAGCGCAGCGTCCGCTGGGCGCCGGTGGTGCCCTCCTGGACCACGGCGACCGGGGTGGCCGGGTCTCTGCCGTGCGCGGTGAGCGTCGCGGTGATCGCGGCGAGGTTCTTCAGCCCCATCAAGACGACCAGGGTGCCGCGCAGGCCGGCCAGGGCCGGCCAGCGCACCAGCGAGTCCGGCGAGTCCGGCGCGACGTGCCCGGAGACGACGGTGAACTCGTGCGCCACCGCCCGGTGGGTGACCGGGACGCCGGCCACCGCCGGCACGGCGATCGCGCTGGTCACGCCCGGCACCACGGTCACCGGTACGCCCGCCTCGGCGCAGGCCAGCAGTTCCTCGCCGCCCCGGCCGAAGACGTACGGGTCGCCGCCCTTGAGCCGGACGACGACCTTGCCGGCCAGGGCCCGGTCCACCAGGATCCGGTTGATCTCCTCCTGGGCCCGGGACGGGCCGTACGGGATCTTGGAGGCGTCCACCAGCTCGACGTCGGGGCGCAGCTCGTCCAGGAGCAGCCCGGGCACCAGCCGGTCGGCGACCACCACGTCCGCCTCAGTGAGCAGCCGCCAGCCCTTGACGGTGATCAGCTCCGGATCGCCCGGCCCGGCACCCACCAGCGCAACCCGACCGGGTGCGGCCCCGCCCGGTGTCGTGCCCCGCCCGGCGGCGGCCAGACCGGTGCGCACGTTCAGCAGGTCGCGCACGGCGTCCCGGACGCTCATCGCGCGACGCGGGTCACCACCGCCGAACACCGCCACGGTGACCGGGCCGTGCCGGGTCACCGCCGGCGTCCACGCGGTGGCGGCGGACCGGTCGTCGGCGCGTACGCAGAAGATCCGCCGCTCGGCGGCGGCGGCGCTGACCGACGCGGCGGCGAGCGGGTCGTCGACGGCGACCTGGACCAGCCAGGCGCCGTCCAGGTCGGCCGGGGCGAACCGGCGCGGCGCCCAGTGCAGCCGGCCGGCGTCGACGTGGGCGTGCAGCGCGGGGGTCAGCTCCGGCGCGACGAGGAAGACGTCCGCCCCGGCGTCCAGCAGCGCCGGCACCCGCCGGGTGGCGACCGCTCCCCCGCCCACCACGACCACCCGCCGGCCGGCGAGCCGCAGGCCGAGAGGGTAGGGGTTCCCGATCACTTCTCGGAGACCCCCGCCGAGTCGAAGGTGGCGACCTCGTGCAGCACCCGGACCGCGCCGGTGACCACCGGCAGCGCCAGCAGCGCGCCGGTGCCCTCGCCGAGGCGCAGGCCGAGGTCGATCAGCGGGTCCAGGCCGAGGTGGCGCAGCGCCACGGTGGCCCCCGGCTCGGCGGAGCGGTGCCCGGCGACCATCGCACCGACCGCGTCCGGGGCCAGGGCCGCGGCGACCAGCGCGGCGCTGGCCGCGATCACCCCGTCCAGCAGCACCGGGACGCGGCGGGCGGCGGCGCCGAGGATCAGGCCGGCCAGCGCCGCGTGCTCCAGGCCACCGACGGCGGCCAGCACGCCGAGGGGGTCGGCCGGGTCGGGCCGGTGCCGGTCCAGCGCGGTCCGCACCACGCCGACCTTGCGCCGGTACGTCTCGTCGTCCACCCCGGTGCCGCGCCCGGTGGCCTCGGCCGGGTCGGTACCGGTGAGCGCGGCGACCAGCGCCGCGGACGGGGTGGTGTTGCCGATGCCCATGTCCCCGGTGAGCAGGATCCCCGCTCCGGCGTCGACCAGGTCGCCGGCGATCCGGATGCCGGTCTCCAGCGCCGCGCGTGCCTCGTCGCGGGTGAGCGCCGCGGTGACGGTCATGTCCCGGGTGCCCCGGCGGACGTTCGCGGCGACCAGGCGGGGTCCGACCGCCGGGTCGGTGGCGTCCGGGTCGACCGGGAGCGGGGTGGCCACGCCGACGTCGACCACGGTGACCGAGGCGCCGGCCTGGCGGGCGAAGGCGTTGACCACCGCCCCACCGGCCAGGAAGTTGGCGATCATCTGGGCGGTGACCTCCTGCGGCCAGGGGGTCACCCCCTGGGCGTGCACGCCATGGTCACCGGCGAAGATCGCCACCGCCGCCGGCTCGGGCAGCGGCGGCGGGCAGGCGCCGGCCAGCCCGGCGAGGCGTACGGAGAGTTCCTCCAGGGCGCCGAGGGAACCGGCGGGCTTGGTCAGCCGGGCCTGGAGGTCGCGCGCGGCGGCCATCGCCGGCTCGTCGAGCGGCCCGATCGCCGCGATGGTGGTCTCCAGCATCATGCCTCCAGGATCTCGGCGAGTACCTCGGTGAACGCGTCGGTGGTCGCCGGGTCGCGGACCGCCACCCGCAGCCAGTCCGGGCCCAGGCCGGGGAAGGTGTCCCCGCGTCGCACGGCCCAGCCGCGCTCGCGCAGGGTCTCCCGCACCCGGTCGGCGCCGGCCAGGTGCAGCAGGACGAAGGCGCTGGCCGGGCGGCCCGCGACGCGTACCCCGGGCAGGGCCGACAGGCGGGTGACCAGGTGGTCGCGGTCGGCGGCGAGCCGCGCGGCGATCTCGCGCTCGGCCGCGACGGCGGTGGGCGACGCGCAGGCGGTGGCGGCGGCCAGCGCCGGGGTGGAGACGGCCCAGAGCGGCTGGACGGCGGCCAGCCGGTCCAGCAGCGCGGCCTCGCCGAGCAGGTAGCCGATCCGCAGGCCGGCCAGCCCCCACGTCTTGGTCAGGCTGCGCACCACCACCAGGCCGGGCAGGTCGCGCCGGCCGGCCAGCGACTCGGGCTCGCCGGCCACGCCGGGGGCTCCGGTGGTGTCGGCGAACGCCTCGTCGACGACCAGCACCCGGCCCGGGCGGGCCAGGGCGGCCAGGGCGGCGGCGGGGTGCAGCACCGAGGTGGGGTTGGTCGGGTTGCCGATCATGACCAGGTCGGCGTCGGCGGGCACCCGCGCCGGGTCGAGCCGGAAGCCGTCGGCCGGGTCGAGCAGCACCCGTTCCACCTGGTGCCCGGCGGCGCGCAGCGCGGCCTCCGGCTCGGTGAACTGCGGGTGCACCACCACCGGGCGGCGCACCCCGGCCAGCGCGCGGGCCAGCAGCACGAAGCCCTCGGCGGCACCGGCGGTGAGCAGTACCTCCGCCGGGGGACGCCCGTGCCGGGCGGCGACGGCCGCCCGGGCCGGCCCCGGGTCCGGGTACGCGGCCAACTCGGCCAGCGAGGCGGTGAGCGGGTCGGCCAGCCAGTCCGGCATGGTGTCCCGGCGGACGTTGACGGCCAGGTCGACCAGGCCCGGGGTCGCCTCGGCGTCCCCGTGGTGCCCCAGGTCCGGTTCTTGCCCGGTGCCCGGCGGCACCTCGATCAGCTGACCATGCATGTCCGTGATCCTGCCGGGAAGCCGCCGTACGGGACAGCGGATCCCAACGTGGGTCGCGTCACCGCCCGGCGACAGTCTCGCCCGTTTATGAATTCTTCTCATTTCCGAATCGGAAATGTCATAACTTGACCCTGTGAGCAACCGACCCCTTGCTGCCGCTGGTCGTACCGTTCCGCTCCTCCGCGCCGGGCTCATCGCCGGCATCGTCGTCGCCGCCGTGGCCTACCCGTTGGCCGCGTTCACCGGCCTCGGCGCCAAGGCCACCGCCCACGCGGTGGAGCAGAAGACGAGCATCCTGCGCACCGCGCTGCCGGCCGAGACGTCGTACCTCTACGCCCCCGACGGCAAGACGATCCTGACCATGTTCTACGAGGAGTACCGGCAGTACACGAAGCTGTCGGACATGTCGCCGAACATCCAGCAGGCGATCGTCGCCGCCGAGGACAACCGCTTCTACCAGCACCACGGCGTCGACCCGAAGGGCGTCGCCCGCGCCTTCGTGGCCAACGCCCGCTCCAGCGGCGTCTCCCAGGGCGCCTCGACCCTGACCATGCAGTACGTCCGGATGGCGCTGCGGGACAGCGCCAAGACGCCGAAGGAGGTCCAGGAGGCCACCCAGCAGACCAGCCTGCGCAAGGTCAAGGAGATGCGGATGGCCCTGGACATCGAGAAGGAGCTGACCAAGGAGGAGATCCTGGAGCGCTACCTCAACTCGGCGTACTTCGGCCACCGGGCGTACGGCATCTACGCCGCCGCGCAGATCTTCTTCTCCAAGACCCCGGCCACCCTCACCCCGGTCGAGGCGGCCACCCTCGCCGGGCTGGTCAAGTCCCCCTCCGAGTACGACCCGATCACCTCGGACCAGAAGGACGCCACCGGCCGGCGCAACTACGTGCTCGACCGGATGGCCCAGCTCGGCTACCTCTCCCCGGACGCCGCGGCCGCGGCCCGGTCCGAGCCCATCCGGACCCGGGTGACGACCCCGGCCAACGACTGCACCTCACTGCCAAGCAAGTACCAGACCTGGGGCTTCGCCTGCGACTACGTCAAGAACTGGTGGAGCGCGCAGCCCGCGTTCGGCGAGAACCGGCTGGAGCGGATGGACAAGCTGCGCCGGGGCGGCTACCGGATCGTGCTCAGCCTCGACCCGAAGATCCAGTCGGCGGCGGAGAAGAACGTCGGCGCGAAGGACGGCGTCGGCAGCCCCTTCGCCAACGGCATCGTGGTGGCCGAACCGGGCACCGGCCGGGTGAAGGCGATGGCGGTGAACCGGACGTACTCACTGGACCTCAGCGAGAACCCGTCCAGCTCCAACCCGGAGGCCGGCCCCAAGGTCAAGGCGAACTACCCGAACACGGTGGCGCCCCTGCTCGGCGGCGGCAGCCTCCCCGGCTACCAGGCCGGATCGACGTTCAAGATGTTCCCGATGCTCGCCGCGCTGGACGCCGGGATGCCGCTGTCCACCGAGTACAACTCGCCGCACCGGTACCAGTCGAGGGTCTACGACGGCTGGGCCCCGTCCAACGCCAGCGGGGCGATGACCGGCCGGCAGACCATGTGGTCCGGCTTCGGCAAGTCGGTGAACACCTACTTCGTCCAGCTGGAGGAGCAGATCGGCGCGGACAAGGGGGTTCGGCTCGCCGAGCAGCTCGGGCTGCGCTGGCGTACCGACGTGGACCGGGACCACGCCTCCCCGGCCAAGGCCAAGAAGTGGGGCGCGTTCACCCTGGGCGTCTCCGACGCCACCCCGCTGGAGCTGGCCAACGCGTACGCCGCGATCGCCGCCGACGGGCGGTACTGCGAGGCGATGCCGGTCATGTCGATCACCAACCGGGACGGCACGCCGGCGACGTACCGGACGGCGTCCGGCATCCAGCGGGAGGTGGCCAAGCCGCGCTGCCGGCAGGTGGTGAGCGCGGACGCGGCCCGGGCCGCCACCGACGCCGCCCGCTGCCCGACCGGGGACACCCCGGCGAAGGGCAGTTGCGGGGGCTGGTCGACGGCGGACAGCGTCCGGGGCACGGTGGGCCGCCCGGTGGCCGGCAAGACCGGTACCACGGACAGCACCCGGTCGGCCTGGTTCGTCGCCTACACGCCCGAACTGGCGGCGGCGAGCTTCATCGCCGACCCGGACAACCCGTTCAACGCGGTGGGTGACGGCCAGTCCCAGGTCCCCGTCGTCGCGGTCGCCCAGACGCTGCGCGACGGCCTCAAGGGCACGGCTCCCCGCCAGTTCACCCCACCGTCGGACCGCATCGTGGGGTGAGACCGGCCCGCCCGCCCGGATGACCGGGAGCGCTGCGTCAGGAACGGTGCGGTTCCTGGCGCAGCGCTTCTGTCCGCCCCGCTGGGCCAGGGTCGACGGCCGGCGCGGTCATGGGCGCCGGCCCCGCTCACCGGCCGGCGGGTCGCGGGGCGGCTGCGGTGGCGGGCGGGGCGTTCAGTGCAGGTCGGCGGCGACCAGGGACCAGAGTTCCAGGTCGACCCGGGCGCCCCGGACGAAGCCGGCGTTGCGCAGCAGGCCCTCGTAGCTGAAGCCGGCCTTCTCCGCGACCCGGCGCGACGCCACGTTGCCCGGGGCCACCCGCAGCTCGACCCGCTGGAAGCCGTGCTCCAGGATCAGCGCGATGGCCAGCGCGTCCACCGCCTCGGCGGCCAGCCCGAACCCACGGGCGTGCGGGGCGAGGGCGTACGACACCTCGGTGAGCCGGGCGCCCCAGTCCGTGCGCCGGGTCCACAGGCAGCCGACCACCCGGGCGTCCTCCCGGCGCACCACCGCGTAGTGGTCGCCGTCGCCGCTGTCGCGCCGCTGCCGGGCCAGATCCGTGCACCAGGCCGGCCCGTCGATCTGCCCGTTGGCGTCGGCCAGCGGCAGCCAGCGCTGGGTCTGCCGGTCGGCGAAGACCTCGTCGACCGCGTCGGCGTCCGCCGCCCGCAGCTGGCGCACCTCCGTACGCGGGGTGGAGACGGTCAACGCCGGGAAGCGGCGGACGGCCACCTGCCCGATCACGCCGGTGCTCCGACGCCCTCGGCAATCCCGGCCGCCGACACCAGTCGGGTCGCGATGGCCGGATCGGCCGCCCAGTGCAGGCCCAACTGCGAGGCGTGCACGCCCCGCCAGACGAAGCCCTCGGGAGCGCCGCCCTCCCAGCTCCACGCCGGGCGCTCACCGGCCCGGGGGGTGAGCACCGCGCTGTGCTGCTTGTAGCCGACCACGGCCGCCCCGGCCTCGGCGACCACGCTGGCGGTGCGGGCGGTCGCCTCGCGGTAGCCGACGACCAGGCCGTCGCGGCTGGCGCCGATCGCGTCCAGCACCCCGCACATCGGCCGGCCGTCCAGCTCGCGGGCCAGCCAGAGCAGGCCCGCCCCCTCGGCGAGCACCGGGCGGCCGGTGCGGGCCAGCTCGGCCACGGCGATGCAGAGCCGGCGGTTGGCGGAGAGTTCGGCGGCGGACGACTCGGGCAGGCCGGCGCCGACCACAAGCGCCCGGGTGCCGGCGGGCAGCGCCTCGTCGCGCAGCGGGTCGACGGTGACCACCTCGGCGCCCGCCGCGCGCAGCAGCTCGGCCGTCTCGGCGTAGCTGTAGCTGCCGCCCGGGCCACCGGCCAGCGCGACCAGCGGGCGGCCCTCGACCGGGGCGGCCGGCGACGGCGACCACGGCTCGACCGGCAGCGCGGGCGCGGAGCGGGCCAGCGCGAGCAGCCGGTCCAGCTCGACGGTGCCGGCCACCGCCTCGCCGAGGCGCCGCACCGCGCGGGTTGCCTCGGCGTCGCCGCCGACCACCGGCAGCACGCCGTGCCGCCGGGCCGGCAGCACCGCGGGCAGCTCGTGCCGGCGCAGCGCGCCGTAGACGGGGACGTCGACGTCGTCGAGCGCCTGCCGCAGCATCGCCTCGTGGCGTGGGGACGCGACCTGGGTGAGGATCACCCCGCCGAGCCAGAGCTGATCGTCGTAGGAGCGGAAGCCGTGCACCAGGGCGGCCACCGACTGCCCCATCGCCGCCACGTCCACCACCAGCACGACCGGGCTGCGCAGGGCGGTGGCCACGGCGGCCGTGGACTCCGCATCGGGGCGCCCGGCGACCGAGTCGTACAGCCCCATGGTGCCCTGGACCACGGCCAGCTCGGCGCCGGCCGCGCCGTGCGCGAAGAGCGGGCCGAGCCGGTCCGCGCCGACCAGCCTCGCGTCGAGGGTGCGCCCGGGTCGACCGGCGGCGAGGCCGAGGTACGCGGCGTCGACGTGGTCCGGGCCGACCTTGAAGCCGGCGACGGCCAGGCCCCGTTCGGCGAGGGCGGCGAGCAGCCCGATGGCCAGCGCGTTGGTGCCGTGTCCGGAGGACGGCGCGCTGAGCACGAGGCGCGGCACGGCGGTCATCATCGACTCCTCGCGGGCGACGGGTGGTGGCAAGCGGACGACCGGGAAGATCTCCGACCGGAGATCCGCTCGCGTGACCATACCCGCCCAGACCGACACGTGCGGCCGCCGACCGGTCGGCGCACCGGGCCGTCGCGGTCGGTGGTCCCGGTCATACGGGTAGCCTCGTGGCGTGTACCGGTTCCTGCTGACCCCACGCTGGCTGGGCATCCTCGCGCTGACCCTGGTCGCCGCCGCGGTGATGGTGCTGCTGGGCAACTGGCAGCTGGACCGCTACGAGCAGCGCACGGCGGTCAACGAGCGCATCGACGCCGGCAGCCGCGGCACCCCCGCGCCGCTGCGCGACGCGCTGCCCGCACCCACCGGCGCGGCGGGCTCGGTCGGCCCGGCCCCCGCCGAGCGGGTCGAGTGGAGCCGGGTCACCGCCACCGGCCGGTACGACGCCACGAACGTGGTCCTGATCCGTGGCCGGACGGTCGACAGCAAGGTCGGATTCGAGGTGCTCGCCCCGCTGGTGCTGACCGACGGCACGGCCGTACTGGTCGACCGGGGCTGGGTCCCGCCCGCGCCGGGCGGCGCGATGGCCATGCCGCAGGTGCCCGCCCTGCCGACCGACGAGGTGACGGTGGTCGGCCGGGTGCACCCCACTGAGTCCGGCGGGGCCGGCGTGGACCGGCGCGACGGCCGGCTGGAGACCCGCCGGGTCACCGTCGACAAAATCGCCCGCGAGCTGCCGTACCCGGTGCACGGGGCGTACCTGCTGCTGGACGAGCAGACCCCGGCGAACGACCCGGCGTTCCGCGCGGTGCCGATCGGGCACGCCAACAACTGGCAGAACTTCGGCTACGTGATCCAGTGGTGGCTCTTCGCCGCGATGTCACTCTTCGGCTACGGCTGGGTCGCCCGCCGGGAGGCCCGGCGGGCGGCGGGGCTGGACGCGCCGAAGGGGCCGGTCGACCGGGCAGCGGAACCCGTCACCCCGGCCTGACGGCGCGATCGGCGGTCTCCTCAGCCCGACGAAACCGGACACTCGGGCGGGCCACGGGACAGCGGAGGACGTTGTAGTGTCCGCCCGTGATCAACGAGCCGGCGACCCCTGATCCCACCACCGCCCGGTCGGAGCCGGCGACGGCGGCGTACCCGGCCTACGACCCGTGGAGCGCCATGCCGCCCTCGGACGCCCCGCCGGTCACCGCCCAGTTCTCCGCGCCGCCGGCACCGCACACCGCACCCACCGCGCGGTTCCCCGCGCCGCATTCCGCCGGCCCGATCGCGCCGTACCCCGCCGCCCCGACCGCGCCGTACGCCATGCCGCCGGCGGGACCCGTCGCGCACGTACCCTCGCAGTCGCCGCCGACCGCGCAGCTGCCCGTGGCGTACTCCGCGCCGCCCGCGACGGCGCGGTTCTCCGCGCCGCCGGCCCACTTCTCGGCGCCGTCGGCGCCGTTCCCGGTGCCGGCCCAGTTCTCCGCGCCGGCGCTGCTGCCCGCCGGCTACCCGCCGGCCCGGCCGGACGTGGTGGCGGTGCAGATCGGCGAGATCGTGGTCACCCCGCCGGTGATCCGGACGCCGACCGGGGTGCTGCCGCTGGCCGGCGCGTCCTGGCAGGTGACGGACTTCTGGCAGAAGGAGGAGAAGATCGCCACCTGGGCGCTGGTCTGCGCCATCGTGGGCTTCTTCTGCCTGACCTTCTTCAGCCTGCTCTTCCTGCTGGTCAAGGAGACCCGGCACCACGGCACGGTCCAGGTGACGGTCGTCAACGGGGCACACCAGTACGTGGCCCGCATCCCGGTGATGGACCAGGGCCAGGTGCAGCACATCAACAACCAGGTGAACTACGCCCGGTCGCTGTCGACGTTCTGATCCCGGCGGCGGCGCGGGTCAGCCGCCGGCCCGCCCGGCGTGGATCGCCCGAACCATGTCGATGGTGTCCGCCTCGGCGGCGGACTTGTCCTCGCGGTAGCGCACCACCCGGGCGAAGCGCAGCGCCATCCCGCCCGGGTAGCGGGAACTGGTCTGCACCCCGTCGAAGGCGATCTCGACCACCTGCTCGGGGCGGACCCGGACCACCCAGTCGCCGCGCTCGACCGCCAGCGACAGGAACCGCTCGGTCTGCCAGCGCAGCAGCTCGTCGGTGAGGCCCTTGAACGTCTTGCCGAGCATCACGAAGTCGCCGGTGCGCGGATCCCGCGCGCCGAGGTGCAGGTTGGAGAGCCAGCCCTGCCGCCGGCCGCTGCCCCACTCCACCGCCAGCACCACCAGGTCGAGAGTGTGCCGGGGCTTGACCTTCACCCAGGCCGCGCCGCGCCGGCCGGCGTCGTAGGGCGCGTCCGGCGCCTTCACCACGACGCCCTCCTGGCCGGCGTCGACGGCGGCGGCGAAGGCCACGCCGGCCCGCTCGGCGTCCTCCACCTCCATCCGCCCGACCAGCAGCGACTCGTCGACGGCGCCGGCCAACGCCGCCCACCGTTCCCGGCCGGGCCGGTCGATCAGATCCTCGCCGTCGATGTGCAGCAGGTCGAAGAAGTACGGCGTCAGCACCGTCTCGCCGGTCGTCTGGGCGGCGGCGAGCACCGCCGGGGCGACCGGAGCGCCGCCGGTGGTGCTCGGCGTGGTGCGGCGGGCGGCCCGGCTGGAGGTCTGCTGGAACGGCAGCGGGCGGCCGGTGGCATCCAGCCCGATGGCCTCCCCGTCGAGCACCAGCTCGCGGGCGGGGAGCGCGCGCACGGCGGCGACCACCTCGGGGACCCGGGCGGTGCACTCGTCGAGGCTGCGGGTGAAGACGGCGATGTCGTCGCCGGAGCGGTGCACCTGGATCCGGATGCCGTCGAGCTTGACGTCCACCACCGCCGGTACGCCGGTGGCGTCGAGCGCCGCGTCGACCGACGGGGCGCTCTGCGCCAGCATCGGGGCGAGCGGCCGGCCGACCTGGAGCCCGAACTCGGCCAGCGCGGCGGCGCCCCCGGAGAGCGCGGCGACCGCCACCGCGCGCAGGTCGCCGGCGAGCAGCAGGGCCCGGCGGACGGCGGCGACCGGCACCTCGGCGGCCCGGGCGATGGCGTCGGCGAGCAGCCCCGCCTGGGCACCCTGGCGCAGCTCTCCGCTGAACAGCCCGACCAGCAGCCGCTGCTCGTCGGCGGTCGCGGCGGCGAAGAGCGCGCCCAGCAGCTCCCGCCGGCGGGCCTGCGAGCCGGGGCCGCTGACCGCCGCGATCCGGTCGACCGCCGCGTCCACGGCGGCCACGGTCAGGGACGGCTCGGCGGCCGGTGCGGGCAGGTCGCGCAGGGCGGCCCAGCCGACGCCGGTCTGCCGCTGGCGCAGCTCGCCGGCGAGGTAGCCGGAGCCGGCCGGCACCTCGGCCGGGTCGAGCGCCCGCAGCGCGGCGGCGAGCAGCTCCACCTTGGCCCGCCGGCCGCTGGTGGCGCCGACCGCCGCGGAGGTGGCTGCCAGGTCGAGGAACCGCACGCCCTCATCCTGCCAGCCACCCCCGACACCACCCGGGCATTGCCGTGCCCGGGCCGTCCTGGTGGGCGGCGCGGGTCAGAGGCTGTCGGGAAGCCCCGGGGCGAGCGAGGCGGAGTCCAGCCGGCGCGAGGTTTCCCGACGGCCTCTCAGGCGGAGACGGGCTCCTCGATGCGCAGGCCCCGGGCCCGCACCTCGTCGGCGACCCGGGAGAGGACGCCGTCGAGGGCGACCAGCGCGGCCGAGAGCTCGCCGAGCTGTTCCTTGAGCGTGTCCTCGGGCCACGCGGAGACGTCGACGTCCCCCAGAGCACTCACGGCGGCTTCGAGCCGCGCCATCACGTCGTTCGTACGCATGTTCGAAAGGCTATAACAGCCCTGCGCCCGACACACCGCAAACTCCGACATCGGCCCCGAAGTTACGGTTCCGTCACCTAATCGACCTGGCGTCCCGCCTCGGCCACCCGGGCCAGCAGCAGCGCCTCGGCCAGGCAGACCCGGGCGAACTCGCCCAGGTGCAGGCTCTCGTTCGGGCCGTGCGCCCGCGCGTGCGGGTCCTCGACGCCGGTGACCAGGATCGCCGCCCGCGGGAACATCTCCTGGAAGGTGGCGATGAACGGGATGGAGCCGCCGACGCCGATGTCCACCGGGTCGGTGCCGTCCCAGGCGGTGCGGAAGGCGCCCCGGGCGGCGTCGAACATCGGCCCGGAGGCGTCGATGACGCAGGGGTCGCCGTCGTGCTCGAAGGTGACCGTCACCCGGGCGCCCCACGGCGCGTGCTTCTCCAGGTGGGCGCGGAGCGTGTCGTACGCCCGCTTCGGGTCGTCGCCCGGCGCCAGCCGTACGCTCAGCTTGGCCTTGGCCGACGGGACCAACGCGTTCGGCGCCTCGCCGGTGGCCGGGGCGTCGATGCCGAGCACCGCCAGCGCGGGCTTGGTCCAGAGCCGGTCGGTGATCCGGCCGGTGCCGAAGAGCGCGGCCCCCTCGACCAGCCCGGCCTCGGCGCGGAACCGGTCCTCCGGGTAGTCGACGCTGGCGCCCTCCCGCCCGACGAGACCCTCGACGGCCACGTCACCGGCGTCGTCGTGCAGGGTGGCCAGCAGCCGGACCAGCGCGGTCAGCGCGTCCGGCACCGCGCCGCCGAACATGCCGCTGTGCACCGCGTGGTCGAGGGTGCGCACCTCGACGAAGCAGTTGACGATGCCGCGCAGCGAGGTGGTCAGCGCCGGCACGCCGATGTCCCAGTTGGTGGAGTCGGCGATCACGATCACGTCGGAGGCGATCTCGTCGCGGTGCTCGGCGAGCAGCCGCTCCAGGGAGTCGGAGCCGTACTCCTCCTCGCCCTCGATGAAGAGGACCACGCCGACCGGGAGCTGGTCGCCGAAGGCGCGCAGCGCCGCGACGTGCGCCATGATGCCGGCCTTGTCGTCGGCGGCGCCCCGGCCGTAGAGGCGGCCGTCCCGCTCGACCGGCTCGAACGGGTCGGACTCCCAGAGCGACAGGTCGCCGACCGGCTGCACGTCGTGGTGGGCGTACAGCAGGACGGTGGGCGCCCCGGGCGGCGCCGGCTTCGTCCCGATCACCGCCGGCTGGCCGCCGGAGCGCACGATCCGGGTGTCGAGGCCGCAGCCGCGCAGCAACTCCGCGACCGCCTCGGCGGAGCGCTCCACGTGCGAGTGGTCGAAGCCCTCGAAGGCGATGCCGGGGATGCGGACGAGTCGTTCCAGATCGGCGCGGACACCGGGCAGTTCACGCTCGACGGCGGCCCGCACCTCGGACTCGGACATGATCGGTGTGGTCATGACCGGCATCGTATGACGGCCTTACCCCGGCGCACCTCGCGAGGCCGCGTCGCCGCAGCTCGCGGGGTGGCGCACGAGGTAGCGCGCGGCGTCGTGCGGCAGCGCCGGCGCGCCGTCGACCACCAGGTCCGCGTGCGCGAACGTGCGGTCGGCGGCGAAGTGCGCGCGTTCCCCGGCGTGCCAGCGACGCAGCTCCGGCAGGATCTGCGGGCCGTCGCGGTCCAGCGCCCGGGCCCGCCGCAGCGGCGCCGGGGCGGTGACGAACACCGCCAGGCTCAGCTCGGGGCGGATCGCCGCCCGCGCCGCGCTCACCCCCTCCACCACCAGCACCGGCGCGACCGGCACCGGCACCGCCCGGGGCAGGAAGCCCCGCCGCACCCAGCTGTAGCGCTGGTACGCCCCGGGTTGCCCGGCCCGCAGCGGCGCCAGCACCCGCTCCTCCAGCCGGGACCAGAAGGTGAACTGGTCGTCCCACCCGTCGAGCAGGTCGTCGGTGTGCACCACCGGTGGCCGCTCGCCGCCGGGCAGCGCGGCGAGGGCGTCCGCGAGGCGCGCGGCGAACACGCTCTTGCCCGCGCCGCTCGGCCCGTCGACCGCCACCAGTCGGGTACGCCCCAGCCGCGCCGGCCGGGCCAGCACCCGGCGGGCCAGCGCCGCGTACGCCTCCACCACCGCCACCCGCGGCCGGCCGGGCTCCTCGCCGGCGTCCTCCCGGTCTCCCGGCACCCGGCCGGGAACCTCGCCGGCGTCCTCCCGGTCTCCTGTCACCCGGCCGACGCTAGCGCCGCCGGGAGCCGCGCGAACGCCCGGCCCGGTGGCCGTCTGCCCTGGTCGCGCCGGGTAATCGCGGTGTTGTCCCCCGTGAGCCTGGTTCCGTCTTCCGCCCGGCCGTTTCGCCCGGCGGTCGCTCCGGTGACCGGCATGATCTGGATGTGCTGCATGACGTGATGAGTCCGGGCGTGGACGCCCTGCTGGAACAGGCCCGTGCCGGGCTGCGCCGGCTGAGTCCGCAGGAGACGGTCGAGGCGGTGCGGGCCGGTGCCCTGCTGGTCGACACCCGTACCGAGTCGCAGCGCCGCGAGCAGGGCGAGCTGCCCGGCGCGGTCGTCATCGACCGGACGGTGCTGGAGTGGCGGCTGGACCCGGCGAGCGAGTGGCGCATCCCCGAGGCGACCGGGTACGACCGGGAGATCGTCGTGGTGTGCCGGCAGGGCTACGCCTCCAGCCTCGCGGCGGCGAGCCTGCAGGCGCTGGGGCTGCGCAACGCGACCGACATGATCGGCGGGGTGCAGGCGTGGCGGGAGGCGGGGCTGCCGTTCTCCGACGAGCCCGCCGACATCCGCCCCTGACCGGGCCGCGCCAGTCGGGCCGGGCCGCGCCCGCTCAGCGATGTCGGCGAGGTTGCGGTATCCCAGCGAACGGGATACCACCACTTCCCCCCGTAACCGGTGTCGATCAGGCGGCGGCGCGGCCGGTTCCCGGGATGATCAGGTCGCCGGCGGGGCGCCGGGCGGGATGAACGGCAGGTCGGCCGGCGCGCCGGTCTCGACCAGCCGCCACAGCGCGTCGGTGTCGAGGTGTTCCTCGACGAGGTCCCCCAGCAGGTCGAGCGAGCGCTCGCGGGCGGCGGCGAAGGCGGTGTCCGGCGCCACCCGGAAACCGTGCCGCCCGGCGGTCCGGGCCACCTCGGTGAGGAACCGGCGGCGGAACTCGTCGGACTCGAACGCGCCGTGCCAGTGGGTGCCGTACACCGCGCCGAGCCGCGCGCCCTCGCCGTCGCCGTCGGCGTAGGTCAGGAGCGGGGGCAGGCCCGGGTCGGCGGTCGAGACGTACCCGTGGTGGATCTCGTAGCCGCGCACCGGGACGCCACCGGCGGCGGTGCCCACCGCCTGCCGGACGGTCTTGCGCCGGTCGAAGGTGATCTCGACGGGGAGCAGGCCCAGCCCGGGGACGGTGCCCCGGCGGCTCTCCACCGGGTCGTGGATGGCCCGGCCGAGCATCTGGAAGCCGCCGCAGATGCCGAGCAGCGGCCGGCCGGCGGCGGCGTGCGCGGTGACGGCGTCGGCGAGGCCGGTCTCGCGCAGCCAGGCCAGGTCGGCGACGGTGGACTTGGAGCCGGGCAGGACGATCAGGTCGGCGGCGGCCAGTTCGGCGGGCTCGACGGTCAGCCGGACCCGCACGCCCGGCTCGGTGGCGAGCGCCTCGACGTCGGTGGCGTTGCTGATCCGGGGCAGCCGGACCACGGCGACGTCCAGCCAGTCGGTGCCGCGTGGCGCGGCGGGCCGGCCGAGCACCCGCCCATACGCGAGCGAGTCCTCGGCGTCGAGCCAGAGGTCGAGGTGCCAGGGCAGCACCCCGTACGTCGGGCGGCCGGTGACCCCCCGCAGCATGTCCAGCCCCGGTTGGAGCAGCCCCAGGTCGCCCCGGAACTTGTTGATCACGAAGCCGGCGACCAGCGCCTGGTCGGCCGGGTCGAGCAGGGCGACGGTGCCGAACATCGAGGCGAACACCCCGCCCCGGTCGATGTCGCCGACCACGATGGTGGGCAGGCCGGCGTGCCGGGCCAGGCCCATGTTGACGTAGTCGCCGGCCCGCAGGTTGATCTCGGCCGGGCTGCCGGCGCCCTCGCAGATCACCACGTCGTACGCCTCGCGCAGCTCGGCCAGGGCCGCGTACGCGGTCTCGGCGAGCTTCGGCCGCAGCTCGCGGAAGTTGCCGGCGGTGACGGTGTCGACGGCCTCGCCGAGCAGCACCACCTGGCTGGCCAGGTCGCTGCCGGGCTTGAGCAGCACCGGGTTGAACCGCAGGTCGGGGGCGAGCCCGCAGGCAGCGGCCTGCATCGCCTGGGCGCGGCCGATCTCGCCGCCGCGGCCGTCTGGGCCGACGACCACCGCGGAGTTGTTGGACATGTTCTGCGCCTTGAACGGGGCCACCGCGACCCCCCGACGGTGCAGCCAGCGGCAGATGCCGGCGGTGAGCACGCTCTTGCCGGCGTCGGAGGTGGTGCCGGCGACCAGCAGCCCGCCGCTCACCGTCCACTCCCCCGGCCCGCCCCGGCGTCGACCACGCGCCGGGCGGCGACCGCCGGGCCGACCGGTCGCCGGTCCGTGGTGGGGGCGAACCGTGGACGCAGTGCGCGCAGCGTCCGCCGGCCGGCGGCGTCCACCAGCCGGCCGACGGTCAGCGGGTAGGTCGCGGCGAGGGCGAGCGCGGCCAGCCCGACGGCGCCGGAGATCCGGGCGGCCCGCCGGAGGTGCCGCGCCTCGGGGCGGGGGCCGTCGCCGAGGAACGGCCGCACCTCGGAGCGACCGAAGTACACGTTTCGCCCGCCGAGCCGAACGCCGAGGGCACCGGCCATCGCCGCCTCGCACTGGCCGGCGTTGGGGCTGGGGTGGTCGTCGCGGTCGCGGCGCCAGACGTGCCAGGCGCGGGCCCGGTCGCCGTGCGCAGTCGGGGCGAGGGCGACGGTGAACAGCCCGGTCAGCCGCGCCGGCACCAGGTTGAGCCCGTCGTCGAGGCGGGCGGAGGGGGTGCCGAAGCGGGCGTAGCGGGGCGAGCGGTGGCCGACCATGGCGTCGAGCGTGTTGGCCGCGCGGTAGCCGAGCAGGCCGGGCAGGCCGGCGACCGCTCCCCAGAGCAGCGGGGCGACCACCGCGTCGGAGGTGTTCTCGGCGACCGACTCGACGGTGGCCCGGGCCAGCTCGGACTCGTCGAGCGCGGACGGGTCCCGCCCGCAGAGGTGGCCCAGGCGGCGCCGGGCCGCCGGCAGGTCGCCGCCGCGCAGGGCGGACCCCATCACGTCGGCCTCGTGCCGCAGGGTGCGCCCGCCCAGCACCGACCAGGTGCCGGCGGCCACGAGCAGGCCCCGCAGCACCGGGTGCCGCCGGGTCGCCACGGTGGCGGCGGCACCGAGCAGCACCGGCGCGCCGACGGCGAGCGTGGTGAAGACGGTGCCGGCGGCCCGGTCGGGGCGGTAGACCCGCCGTTCCAGGGCACCGGCCGCGCGGCCGTAGCCGGCCACCGGGTGCCAGCGACGCGGGTCGCCGAGCAGGGAGTCCAGGGCGTACCCCGCCACCAGCCCTGCCGCGTTCGCCGCGGCGGTCGCCTGACGCACCTCGCACCACCTCCGGCCGGCCAGCCTAGCCGTACGGCGGGGTGACCGACGCCGCCGTCGCCACCCCGCCCCCGTCCGTACACCCCGTCGGGCCGCAGCGGAGCCACCCCTGCGCGGCTCACCGCTCCGGCCCGCCCGGTCAGGCCGGCACCGGCACCCGGCCGCGCCCGCGCCGACCCCGCCCGGCCGGCGCGACGGCGGTCTCCTCCGGTGCGGCGTCCAGCTCGTCCTCCCCGGCGCCCTGTTCGCCGTCCCCCGGCACCGGGGCCAGCTCATCGCCGGACACCGGAGCGTCGTCGCCCTCCTCGTCGAACGGGTCGGTGAGCTCCGCCAGGCCGGTGCCGGGAACGTCGTGGCCGGCACCGGGCACGGCGAAGCCGGAGAACTCGAAGTCCTCGTCGAACGGCCGGTCGTCCGGCGCGGCCGGCGCCTGCTCGTGCGGCACCGGCTCGGTCGGCTCGCCCTGCACCCGGCCGGCCGCCTCGGCGTCCTCGACGGTGCTGGTGGCCATGGTCGGCTTGTTGCGCAGGAACCGGGCCCGCCCGCGGGACAGGTCGTGCCCGACGGCGACCGCCTCCAGCTCGTAGAGGGTGCGGTGGTTGCCCGCGTCGTCGGTCCAGTCGCGGGTGTAGAGGCGGCCGGCCACCACCACCGGGTCGCCGACCATCACCGAGGCCGCCACCCCCTCGGCCAGCTTGCGCCAGCAGTTGACCCGGACGCGGAGGCTGTTCCCGTCCACCCACCGGCCGCTGTCCCGGTCGAGCCGGCGGGCGGTCGAGGCGACCTTGAAGTTGGCGACCAGCGTCTTGCTCTGCGTGGTGCGGCGCCACTCGGGGGCCGTCAGAACATTACCGACAATTGTTACATAGGTATCGAACATTGTCCCCTCCCAGGGGTTCAGGGCCTGCCGTGGCGAGTCGACTCGGTGCCGAGCCTGGCCGGGTAGGCGCCACGGGGCGAGCGGCCGGACCGGGGTTGTGGACGACGGGAGGGGCTGTGGACAACGACCTGATCAAGGTCCCGGTCTGCTAGGGGCCGAGCATGCCTGGGTGGCCGTACCGGGTGTGACCAGGATCGGAAGGCGGGGTCGCCCGGCGTGGGAACGGCTCCGGCTGGGTATGGATTTGATCAACCGAGAGCCAGCACGGCACGAGGTTCGATGAGAAAGGTCAGTGACGATGATTCTCAGCTCGCGTACCACCGGCCCCGTCCGCACCGAGCGGGAGGTGCGGCGATGAGCGCGGTGACCAACCCGGCGACCGTTGCCGAGTGCCTGCGCGTCGGCGCCGGCTTCTCCCAGGGCGACCGGAACTGGATCGTGGAACAGTTCGCGACCCTGGACGCGCGGCTGGCCGCGTTCCACGCCGACGCCACCGAGCTGGAGGTGTCGGTGAAGGACCGCGAGGCGCGCGGGCAGAAGGTCACGCTGGAGTGCTGGATCGCCGGTCGGCAGAAGATCGTCACCACCTCCAGCGAGGAGGACCTGCGCGCGGCGCTCCACGACGTCCGCGACGACCTGCGCCGGCGGCTCAACGACGCCAAGACGCGGCAGGAGCCCCGGCACAACAAGCACGTCCGGGAGATCGGCCAGCCGGGCCGCGACCAGGTGGCCGACGCCGACGCCGACCTCGAACGGGTCGACGCAGAGACGGCCTGAGCCACGCGTCGACCGTCCTCGTCCGACCGGTGCGGTCGGACGGGGACGGCAACGGGGGGCTACCGCCCGGTAGCTTCCGGGCGTACCGTCGCCTTCGTGGAACCGGACGTGCTGGGGCCGCCGTACGAGCGGCAGACGATCGACCTGGGCGCCGACGACGAGGGACCGGTGGTCGCCACCCTGGTCCGGCGGCGTGCCGAGCGCCCCACCGGGCGGGCCGTGCTCTACGTGCACGGCTTCGTCGACTACTTCTTCCAGACCCACGTCGCCGACTTCTTCGCCGAGCGCGGCTGGGACTTCTACGCGCTCGACCTGCGCAAGTACGGTCGCAGCCTGCTGTCGCACCAGACCCCGAACTTCTGCCGCGACCTCGGCGACTACTTCCCCGAGCTGGACGCCGCCGCGAAGATCATCCGCGAGGACGACGGGCACGACACCCTGCTCGCCATGGGCCACTCCACCGGCGGCCTGATCCTCTCGCTCTGGGCGCACGCCCGACGCGACGCCGGTCTGGTCGACGGGCTCTTCCTCAACAGCCCGTTCTTCGACATCAACGCCCCCTGGCTGGTCCGTCGACCCCTCGCGGCCGCCGTCTCCCGGCTGGGCCGCCGCGCGCCGCAGCGCGTCCTCCCCTTCGGCCTGGGCACCGTGTACGGCGAGAGCCTGCACGCCGAGCACCGCGGCGAGTGGACGTACGACCTGGCCTGGAAGCCGCTCGCCGGGTTCCCCGTCCGGGCCGGCTGGATCAATGCCATCCGCACCGCCCAGCGGCAGTTGCGCGCCGGGCTGGAGATCCCGGTGCCCGTGCTGCTGGCCTGCTCGACCCGCAGCTTCAAGGGCACCAAGTGGCACGACGCCGCGGCCCTGGCCGACGCCGTCCTCGACGTCGAGCACATGGTGCGCTGGGCGCCCCGGCTCGGTCGCCACGTCACCCTGGCCCGCTTCGACGGCGGCCTGCACGACCTGACGCTCTCCGGCCCCGCCGTACGCGAAAAGGTCTTCGCCGAGGTCGGGCGGTGGGCCGAGGCGTTCCTCGGCGCGGGCCCGACGAGCGCCGGCCCCGAGCCGACGGACCCGGCCGGCGCCGCGGTCCCGGGCAGCCGGGAGCCGGCCGCGGACACCGCACCGGCGGGGACGCCGCAGGCCGGCTGAGCGGCGCTCAGCCGCCGGTCGGCAGCTCGGCGGCGATCCGGTCGAAGGTGGCCACCCGGTGGCCGCCCTCGCCGGGCAGCACCAGGCCCAGGCAGCGCAGCCCGACCTCGCCCGCCGGGTCGGCCTGCACGCCGAAGACGGGCGCGCCGACGTACCCGGCGGGCAGCTCGCCGGTGATCCGCAGGCCGTCGCCCGCGCGGACGGCCCGCTCGACCGCGACCTCCAGCGGCCGCGATCCGTCGTCGCGGACACCCAGCGCCAGCACGATCGCGGTGACCGGCTCCGCGCCGATCCGGGCGACGTCGTCCGCGCCGGCCGCGACCGCGTCCGGCACCGGTTGGGTACGCCAGCCCCAGCCCTGCCCGGCCGCCCGCTCGTGCAGCTCGGCGGTGGGCAGCACCGCCACCCCGAGATCGGGCAGGTGCGCCCACCGGCCGGTGAAGTGCGGCAGGACCAGCGCGTCGGGGGCCACCCCGGCGGGCTCGGTGACGCTCGGCCGCAGCCCGACCTCGCCGGCCTCGACCCGGGTCACGACGTCGGCGGTGAGCAGGTACTCCCCCGTCGCGTGCGCGAAGAAGAACGCGGTGCCGGCGGGCCCGTCGTCGGCCGGCCCGGCGGGGCGGACCGGCAGGATCGCGCGCCCCAGGAGCTGGCACAGCTCGTAGGCGACCTCGTTCTCGGCGTCCGGTTCCAGCAGCACAAACCGAGGGTACGGGGCGCGCCCGGCCGGAACCCGGATGACCGGACGAGCGACGGCGTGCGACGCTGATCACCGCGCCGCAGCGGGCACCCGTTCCCCCGCGGCCCGGGGGTGCGGCGGTACCCTCTTGGCGCGACACGCACGCCGCGCGCCCGTAGCTCAGCGGATAGAGCAGGGGACTTCTAATCCCAAGGCCGCAGGTTCGAATCCTGCCGGGCGCACCACTGTCACCAGCGGAAACGCTGATCAGGCTGATCTTCGACATAGCCCGGTACAACCGCGTCAGCCGTGGTCAACCCTGCTCGGCAACGAAGGTGCCCCGCGCGTGAACGGTGACGACCAGGCCCCTGTCGCGCAGCTCGCGCATGGCCATCCGCACGGTGCCTCGGGCAACGCCGTAGGTCTGCTGCAAGTGCAGTTCGCTCGGCAACGGCTGCCCGGGAAGGAGCTTGCCCTCTTCGATCTGCTTGGCAAGCAGATCTGCCAACTGCCGGTAGAGCGGCACATTGGACAGCGGGCTCGTCATGGGCGAGAGCGTAGGCACGCACATGATCTGTACGTGTTCGGGGTTGTCCAGACTCTAGACGTCTAGTCACTAGACGTACATGGACTGTACGTTTGTCGTGGCCAGAACAGAGGCGGCCCCCGACCAGCGATTGCGCCGCTGATCGAGGGCCTTGATCGCCTAGCTAGGAGGCGACCCGTGAGCACCCTACCCACCCTGCCCATCTGCGGAGAGCCCGCGACGGTCCGCATCGAGCTGTACACCGCCTACTCCCTGGACGCCTGCGCGTACACCTGCCCCGCGCACACCACCCACGCCACCGCCCTAATCGCCCGCGCCGGGCTGGACGCCCATCCGGTCGGCCTGGCACCCGACGTGGCTCGGCCCTGCGGCTACGTGCACGTCTACGCGACCGGCACGCTTGCCGAGCCGGCCGACCAGGGCCACCCGCGCTGGTGCGACCGGACCGACTGCCAGCGCCGAGGCGAGCATCGCTCCCGCGCCCGGCACGTGAACACCAACCGGCCGGAGACGTTCATCGTTGACGTGGCCCTCGTCCAGGCTCTGCACCCGGCCGCCGAGCCGATGGTGAACCTGACCAGTGTGGAAGGCAGCGCCGCGGCCAGCCTCGTCCTGTCGATCGGGCAGGCGCGCGTACTGCGGTACCGGCTGGCCCACCTGCTCGGCATGGCCAAGGCAGGCCCCAACGGCGGGCGTTGGGTGTAGTCCCCACACACGCACAGCAGAACGGGCCGCCTACCTTGCTGGTGGGCGGCCCGTTGCCGGTACATGGCCGGGAAGCAGTAGCGGGCCTACGCCGCCTCGCTCTCATCCACCGCCTGCTGGGCACCGGCGGCGCGGCGGCGCGGAGTTTCCTGGCCTCGTCCACGGCCACCCGATCGACATAGCCCCAGAAGTAATGGGCAAGGTCACGCCCGTTCAACTACTCCTTCAGGTATCCCGTGGCGGGATCGATCTCAGCGAGGAAGTTCCGGATGGCCTCCTCGATCTCAGGCAGCGTCATTGCGTAGCCGTCAGCTCTGGTGATCCCGAAGCCGTATTCGTGCGGCCCGCTGAGCCAGTCGAAGTCGTACCCGCCGGGCGTCTCGGCACGCTGACGGATGCGAAAGTTCTGCCCGTCGACCGTCATCACGATCGGATCCTCGGCGTAACGGGGTTTCGTGTGCTCGGGCGCGAGGCCGGGCTCCGGTTCGGTTGACATGCCTGCTCCTTCCTCCGCCACCCGCCGGGCGCGCCATGGCGGGCATTCACGAGGCCTGGTTGAAGGCCCCTGTCTCGACTACGCGCACATCGTCCTTCACGTCCATGTGACGCTGCCCCGGCTAGGCCCCTACGTCACCGACGAGCCGGCGGGTTGACGCCTAGCCCGGATGCCGCATGATCCAAGTGGGCAGCGGCTCCGTGAAGGCGCGTACCACCTCCCAGCCGGCGCGGCCGTACACCTCGACGTTGTCGGGGTTGCTGGTCTCCAGGATCGCCGGCAGGTCGGCTGCGGCGGCGCGGAGCAGTCCGGCTGTCATGACGGCGTGGCCCCACCGGCGGCCGGCGTTCTGCGGGTGGGTACCCAGGACACCGAGGTACCAGTAGGGAGCGGCCGGCAGTGCCGCGTGCACGGCCTCGTCGTAGGCGTGGACGCGGGCCAGTGCGTCGGCGGGCAGTTGGGCGACGAGGTCGTCGTCCGGCCACTCGCTCTGCATCGCGGGAGGCTCCCAGATCGCGACAGATGCGCCGCGCTCGATCGTCCAGATCGTTTCCTTGCCCACCCGCTTGTCGAAGAGGTGCCCGAAGAAGGCGGCGGCGTACCGGGGATAGGTCGCCTCGTCGGGAAACAGGTACCGGAGGACGGGATCCTTGGTGAAGGCGGCGACCAGGGAGGCGATGACGCGTCCACGGTCTTCCGCGGTGGCGACGGTGATCTCAGGCGCGGTCACAGCGTCCGACCGTATCGCAGGCTGCTCGGACACAGCCGGCCGCACAGCCGATCGGACCCGGATTACGGCTGCCCGCCGGTGGAGGCCGTGCCGGCCAGGCAGGTGGACCGGGAGGTCAGTGCCGGTCGCCTAGGACCTGCGCCAGGGCGTGCGTGGCCTGCCGGACGATGCCGGGGTTGGTCTCCCAGTAGTAGGGCAGGGCCATCACGGCCTGGCACAGCGCCCAGCCACGCCCCCGTAGCCACGACGCGTCGTCGACGTCCAGTTCGGCGCGGAACCGCTCGCGGCTGGCGCCGGCGAACACGTTCCACGCCGGTTGCAGGTCGCAGGCGGGATCACCGACGTTGAGGCCGCCGAAGTCGATGACCGCCGACAGCCGGCCGTCGACGACGAGCAGGTTGCCCGGCAGCAGGTCACCGTGCACCCAGACCTCCGGGGCGTCCCATGCCGGGGCGTCGAGCGACTCCTGCCAGGATCGCAGGGTCGCCGTACCGTCGATCCGGTCGCCGAGCCGCGCGACCGCCCGCCGGACGCCCTCGTCGAGCTCCGCGAGCGGTGCGCCCCGCTTGCCGGGAAGGCGGGGGAAGGCGCCGGTGGTGTCGATCCGGCGCAGCGCGGCCACGAACGCGGCGAGATCGACCGCCGCCCGGTCCAGGTCGTCGATCGTGCCGTTCGCGTTCTCGCCCGGCAGCCACTCGCAGACCGACCAGTCGAAGGGATAGCCCTCGGCGGGACGCCCCATCGCCACCGGCACGGGCAGGGCCAGCGGCAGGTGCGGTGCGAGCTTCGGCAGCCACTCCGCCTCCTGGGCTGCCTGCCTGGTGGCCCAACCGATCCGCGGCAGCCGGACGACGAGGTGCTCACCGAGCCGGTAGATGTCGTGGTCGGTGCCGTACGACGGGACCCGCCGGATCGGCAGCCCGGCCCAGTGCGGGAACTGTCCGGCCAGGAGGCGACGGACCAGGTCGACGTCGGTCTCGATCTCGTCGGCGTGCATCTTGAGAGCGCTCATCGCGGCCATCCTCAGCGAACCGGGGTGAGCGCCGCAACCGAGTTGCCGGCGGGCCCCGCCGGGGCGGCTCGCCGACGTTCAGTCGCGGCCCAGCCAGGTGGCCACGCACGCTTCGTTGCCCTCAGCGTCGGCCAGCACCCACCACGTCGGGGCGTTCCGGTCGGTGACCAGGCGACCCCCGGCGGCGAGCGCCGCCGCGATACGCGCCTCGGCCTGGTCGTGCGGCACGGAGACGTCGACGTGCAGCCGGTTGCGCGCGGTGCGCCGGACGTCCATCTGCTGGAACCAGAACGAGGGCCCGTGGCCGTGCGGGTCGACGAGGTCCTCGGGCCCCTTGTCCCGGTAGCCGAGCAGGGCGCGCCAGAACGGCAGCACCTCGGGGATGACGAGGGCGTCGACGGCGACGTTGACCTGCTGGAGGGCGGCGGGGTCGGCGGGCACGTCCAGCTCGCGCGCCGCCTCGGAGATCTGCCGGGCCAGCGTGACGTCGCGTTCGCTGGGCCAGTCCACGTCGGGCGTCAGCAGCCGTACGGTCACGCCGTCGGGCCGCAGGTCGACATGGGGATGGTGGCCCGCTGCGTGGGCGAGCCCGCCGATCGCCGCCACCAGGGCGACGCCCCGGGCGAACGACCCGGTGCGGAAGTGCGCGCAGGTCGCGTGGAAGAGCATCCGCCAGTCCTCGACGCCGTCGAGCCGGTGGAACTCCCGCGGCCTGATCCGCCCGGTCACGGCCCCAATCTAGCCCCGTGGGCGTCCACCCGGCCGCCCGACGACGGCCGGCCGGAAGCGGCGGGCCGGTTGTCGGTCCGGCTCGCTACCCTCCGCCGGTGACCGACACCGCTGACGCGATCCAGGTGCCCACTGTGGAGGACGAGGCCCGCTTCTGGGCACTGGTCGAGGCCGCCTGGGAGCGGCTCGGCCCGGAGCCGGCGGCGCTGCGCCGGGCCCTGGCGACCCGCGACCCGGAGGCCGACGACGTCGACCCGTACGCGATCGACGACTGGCTCGACCCGTTCCTCGCCAATCTCCGGGCGCTCTGTGCCGAGCTGTCCGGCCGGGAGCTGACCGACCTCGACCGCGTGGTCGAGCGGAAGCTCCACGACATCGACCGGGAGGACGTCCACGAGGTGACCGACGGCTCCCACGACGGGTTCCTCTACTGCCGGGGCTGGATCGTCGCGCTGGGTCGGGCGTTCTACGAAGCCGTGCGCGCCGACCCGGGGATGGCCGTGCTGGACGCCGACTGCGAGGAAATGTGCTACTTCTTCGCCCACCTGCACGAGGAACGCTTCGGGGAGTGGCCCGACACCGGCTCCGGCATCTCGCGGGAGTCCACCAGCAACGCCGCCGGCTGGGCGGCGAGCTGACCGACGGTACGACGACCGGTCGCGAGACCGGGAGACCCGGCCAGGCCCCGGTGCGGACCCGCCGGGGCGGCGGCCGCGAACCGCCGCCCCGGCTCGCCCCGGCGGGGCGGGGGTGCGGCGCGCGTCGCACCGACCACCAAGGGGGGTGAGTAATCGGTGCGACGCGGCCTGACCGACGCCGGGGCGGGGCGGAGGGGGGAATGGGGGTGAGGTGCCCCGCCCGGCGTCGGAGCTCAGCTGGCGGTCGGGGCGGCCGGCTTGTGGCCGCCGCCCGGGCCCCCGGTACGGGTGGTGTCCTGCGGGTTGGGTCGCGCGTCCGGCTTGCCGGTCGGGTGGCTGGGCGGGACCGAGGGGCGGTGGGACGGCTTGCCCTTCTCGGCGGCGAGCAGCGTGGCGCAGTAGTCGGCCACCTGCTCCCGGCCGCCGGCGGTGGTGATCAGCACGGTGAAGGCGGAACTCTCCAGCGCCTTGCCCGGGTTGTCGCCGGCCTTGGCGGTGTAGGCGCGGCAGAGGCCGACCAGGGACGGCGAGGGGCTGCCCTTCGCGTCCGGCGACTTCTCGCCCTTCGCCTTGTCGGCGGGGGCGCCGGTGGCGTGCGCCGAGGGCTTGGCGCTCGCCCCGGCCAGCGGATTCGGCAGGGCGTGGTTCGCGGCGGCGAGCGCCACCCCACCCGTGGCGGTCACGGCGAGCGCCGTGGCACCGACCTTCAGGGTGAGCAGCTTCGCCAGTGCGGTGTGCAGCATGAGGTCTCCGGTCTTGGGGGATGACGGAGTGGCGGTGTGCCCGGGGCGCCTTCCGGACCACACCTTCCGTGCCCCTCAGCGCCGGCCTCCCCCGATACGTCACACCGGCCCTCCATGAGGGCGACGCCGGACCCACCCGCGATGCGGCGCGGAAACCGGGTGACGTCCGGCGCACCGGCCCCCACCATCGACGGATGCCACCGACCCGAGCACCCGAGCCGGACATCCGCCGCTACTACACCGACGTCTACGACGAGGCCGGCCGACTGGACCGCACGCCGCAGGGGCGGCTGGAGCGAGCCCGTACCCGGGAGTTGCTGGCGCGGCTGCTGCCGCCGCCCGCGACGGTGCTCGACCTGGGCGGCGGCCCGGGGGCGTACGCGGGCTGGCTGGCCGCCGCCGGCCACCCGGTGCACCTGGTCGACCTGGTGCCGGCGCACGCGGCGGCGGCCCGGCGCGACCACCCGGTGGCGAGCGCCAGCGCGGGCGACGCGCGGCACCTGCCCTACGCCGCCGCCAGTGTGGACGCCGCGCTGCTGCTCGGCCCGCTCTACCACCTGACCGAGCGGGGCGACCGGGTCACCGCGCTGCGGGAGGCCGCCCGGGTCACCCGTCCGGGCGGGCCGGTGTTGGCCGCCGCGATCAGCCGCAACACCCCGATGATCGACCTGGTCCGGCAGGGCCGGGTGGACGACGACACCCGGCCGGCGATCCTGGCTGCGTACGCGACGGGGGTCAACGACCCGGCCACCGGTTTCACCACCGCCTACTTCCACCGCCCCGAGCAGCTGGTGGACGAGTTCACCGCCGCCGGGCTGCCGGCGGTCACCGTGTACGGCATCGAGGGTCCGCTCTGGCCGGTGTTGGAGACGCTCGGCGCGGCCGAGGAGTCCACAGTGTTCCGCGAGGCGGTCGCCTGCGCGCGGGCGTTCGAGTGCGACCCGGCGGTGATCGGGGTCAGCTGCCACCTGCTCGCCGCCGCGACGGTGGGAGCCTGTTGACCTGTCAGCGACACGACGCGTACCGAAGGTGATCGGAACGGACGTACCGTGCTATTCTCCGTCGTCGATCTACCGCTGCGCGGACCCGGACGGGTCGCTGCCCGAAGGACGCCTCCCCGATGTCGGCCGTACCCGCTCCGACCTCGCCGCCGTCGCTGTTGGACCGGCCGGCCGGTGGCGCGTTCACGCTCATCTTCACCACCCTGCCGGCCCTGCTGCGGCTCACCTGCGGGCTGGTCGGGGCGGTCACCGCGCTGACGGTGCGCACCCCGCCGGTGCGGACCGGGGCGCTGCTCGTGGCGGTCGCGGTGCTGACGGCGTGGTCGGTGCTCTACGCCGTCCGCGCGCTGCGCGCCGGGATCGGCCCCGCGCTGGTCACCGGGGACGTGGCCCTCACCACGGCGGCATGCCTGCTCATCCCCCACCTGGTCGCGCCGGAGGTGCTGCCGGGTGAGGGCAGCTGGATCGCGGTGCTGGCCAGCACCACGGTGATCAACACGCAGGCCACCGCCGCCGCCCGCTGGTCGGTCCCGGCGGGGCTGCTGCTCACCGCCGCCTACGCCACCGGCGCCACCGCCGCCGGCAACCCGGCCGAGGCCACCGCCCACGCGGCGACCCTGCTCGGGCAGACCGGGCTGGCGGCGATGATGACCGCCGTCATGCGCCGGCGGATCGGCCGGGCCGACCGGGCCTTCGCCGCCTACCAGGGGTTGCGCCGGGACGCGCTGATCGCCCGTACCGCCCGGGAGGCGGAGCGACGGCAGAACCGGGACCTGCACGACACCGTCCTCGGCACGCTCACCATGGTCGGCCTCGGTGCGGTGCCCGACGGGTCACCCGCGCTGCGCCGGCGGGCCGGGGCCGATCTGCGTACCCTCGTCGGGCTCGCCGACGCGCGGTCCGCGCCGGTCGGCGGCCGGGTCGCGGTCGACGAGCGGTTGCGGGCGGTGCGCGACGCCCATCCGGAGCTGGCGGTGACCGCCGAGCTGGCGCCCTGCGCCGCCCCGACAGCGGCCGCCACCGCGCTCGCGGACGCCACCGCCGCCGCGCTGGCCAACGTGGCCCGGCACGCGCCCGGCGCCACCGTGACGCTGCGGCTGACCACTGAGGCGGAGACCGTCGTGGTCGAGGTGGTCGACGACGGTCCCGGCTTCGACCCGGCCGCCGTCCCGGCCCACCGGTACGGGCTGCGCGAGTCGGTACGCGGGCGGCTGGCCGAGGTCGGCGGGCACGCTGAGGTGACCTCCGCCCCTGGCGAGGGCACCCGGATCCGGTTGGAATGGCCCCATGTCGGCTGACCTCGACGCCGGCCCGGTCGCCGTACCCCGGGTCGATCCGTCCCCGGCGAGCCTCCCGCCGCCGGACGACGTCCCGGCGGTCGACGTGGCCCGCGCCTCGGACCGGGGCGCCCGGATCGCGGCCGTCGCCATCGCGCTGGTCTGGCACGCGGTGATCGGGTTGCCGGCGCTGCTGGGGTCGTGGTCCGAGCTGGCGGCGCCGGCGGTGGTCGCGGCCGGCTGGCTGGTCGTCGCCGCGACCGGCGGGTACGCCGCGGCCCGGCTGCTGGGCGGGGCCCGGCCGCCAGCGCTGCCGCTGGTCGCGGTGCTGCTGGCGGTGGACGCGGCGGTCTTCGCGGCCAGCGGGCGGGAGCTGTTGTTCACCGCCGCCAACTGGGTCTGGGGCACCCTCGGCTGGTTCTTCGTGCTGGTGCTCTGGGGGCGGCGGATCCCCTGGCTGCTCGCGCTGCTCGCCGCCCACTCGCTGATCGCGCTGGCCGCGCTGCTCGGGCACGGCGCGACCGCCCCCGCCGACCTGACCCGGTACGTGATGTACGTCTACGGCACGTCGTCGCTGCCCATCGCGGTCTTCACCGGCGCGGCGGTGATCGCCGGCCTGGCCCGGCAACGCGCCGCGACGGCGACGGCCACCTTCGCGGTGGCCGCCGAGCGGGACGCCGCCGAGCGGGCCCGGCGGGAGCGGCAGGCCCGGCTCGCCCTGGTCAGCGGCGCCGCCGAGGAGGTGCTGGCCGAGCTGGCCGACGGGCGCGCCGACCCGGCCGACCCGCTGGTGCAGCGCCGGTGCGTGCTCGCCGCGGCCCGGCTGCGCCGGCTGATCGCCGAGTCGGACGACGTGCCGGACCCGCTGCTGCACGAGCTGCGCGCCGCCGCCGACCTGGCCGAGCGGAACGGCCTGCCGATCGACCTGGTGGCCATCGGCACGCCCCCGCTGCTGCCGGTGGAGGTCCGCCGCCGACTGGTGGACCCGCCGACCGCCGCGCTGGCCGAGGCGCGGCGCTGGGCCCGGCTGACCGTGGTCGCCGGCCCGGACGAGGTGGTGGTCAGCCTGGTCACTCCCGAGGTGGACGATTCCGCCGGGACCGGTCCGCCCAGCCACGTCGAGGACGACGGCCAGGTGGAGCACGTGCAGGAGCGGGACGGGGAGATCAGGTGGACGCAGACCCGGTGGCGCAGGACGTGAGCGGTGACCGGCCCGTCGGGGTGGCCATCGTGGACGACCACCCGGTGGTGATCGACGGGGTGCGGGCCTGGCTGGCCGCCGAGCCGCAGCTGCGTGTCCTGGCCACCGGGGACGATCCGGACCAGGTGCTGCGGGACGCGCCGGACGCCGACGTGGTCCTGCTGGACCTGCGCCTGCACGGACGGATGGTGATCGACAAACTGGCCGAGCTGAGCGCCGCCGGTCGGCGGGTGGTGGTCTACTCCGAGCACACCGACCCGGCGACGATGCTCGCCGCGCTGGACGCCGGAGCGGCGGCGTTCCTGGCCAAGCACGAGGGGCGAGAACACTGCGTGGCGACCGTGCTGGCCGCCGCCAGCGACCGCCCGTACGTACCACCGGCGCTGGCCGGGGCGATGGTGGGCGACCCCCGCCCCGACCGTCCGGCCCTGTCCGACAAGGAACGGGAGGCGCTGCTGCTCTGGTTCCAGTCGATGTCGAAGGCGTCGGTGGCCCGTCGGATGCGGATCAGCGAGCACACCGTCAAGCAGTACGTGGACCGGGCGCGGATCAAGTACACCCGGGCGGGCCGGCCGGCGGCGACCAAGGCGGCGCTGCTGGCCCGGGCGATCGAGGACGGCCTCGTCCGACCGGAGGAGATCGGCATCTACCGGTCGCAGGCGGCGGCCGACCGGCCGACCCCCTAACGGCTGTCATGACAGGCCCGGCGGGCTGGGCGAGGCTTACCGGCAGGAGGTCAACCGCCGGGAGGTCGTGACGATGCGCGAGGACGCGTCCCCGTTCTTCATCGCACCGCACCGCTTCGACGCGCCGGACGACGAGCTCCGGCCGGTGCTGGACCGGCGCTACGAGCTGGTCCCCGAGCCGGGCGAGCGGGTGTTGCGGCGGCTGCGTACCCCGGTGGCCGGTTGCCTGCTCAGCCCCACCGGCACCCGGCGGCAGTGGGTGCTGCCCGCGCCGGCCACCGTCACCGTCACCGACCGGCGGCTGGCGTACGTGTGCGCCGGCGCCGAGTTGGCCGTGGTCTCCGGGCGGGACGGCCGTAGCGACGCCCGGCACCGGCGCGCTCTTCGGCTGTCCCGCCTGGTCAGCGGGCAGATCCGCTGGCAGTGGCCGTCCCGCCTGGAGCTGCCGCCACCCGCCCGGCCGACGGCGGAGCGGTCCGCCCCGGACTCGACGGCCGACGGGGAGCTGCTGGTGGTCTGCGACGCGCTGCGGACCATCCAGCAGCCGGCGCTCGCCCTCGGCGGTCCGGCCGACACGGTGACGGAGCTGGCCCGGCTGGTCCGCCGGTCGGTGGCCACGTTCCGGCTGAGCCACCCGGACCTGGTCGAACTCTCCCCGCCGGAGCGCGACGAGCTGGCCCGCCGGGCGGCGCCCGGTCCGCTGGACGGGGTGGTCCGGGTGACGCTGCCCGGCTCGCTGCCGGTGGAGTTCCTGTCCCGGGACGACTACTACCGCACGCCGGCGCCGTCGGCGCGGGACGCGGTCGGCGAGTGAGCCCGGGCCCGTAGCCGGCGCAGCATCCGGGCGTCGGTGAACCCGACGGCCCGGGCGGCGGACTCGACGGTCGCGCCGTGCCCGATCAGGTGCTCGGCCCGCTCGACCCGCAGCAGCTGCTGGTAGCCGAGCGGCGTGAGCCCGGTGGCCTGGCGGAACAGCCGGGTCAGGGTGCGTTCCGCGACCCCGCCGGCGGCGGCCAGGTCGGCCAGCGGCAGCGGCTCGGAGAACCGGCTGTCGATGAGGTCCTGCACCCGGTGGGCCGCGTCGGACAGGTGCGAGCGGTGCCGCATCATCGCGCTGGCCTGCTGCTCGTGCCCGTTGCGCCGGGCGTAGACCACCAGGGTTCGGGCGATCCGGGCGGCGGCGGCCGGGCCGTGCCGGGTGGCCACCAGGTGCAGCGCCACGTCGATGCCGCTGGCGATGCCGGCGGAGGTCACCACCCGATCGTCCACCACGTAGAGCACGTCCCGGGCCACCCGGGCGGCCGGGAAGACCCGGGCCAGGTCGTCCTGCACCTCGTGGTGGGTGGTGCAGCGCCGCCCGTCGAGCAGGCCGGCCCGGCCGAGCGCGAACGCGCCGGCGCAGATGCTGGCCACCGTGCCGCCGCAGGCGTGGTGGTCGGCCAGGCGCCGCAGGTCGTCCCGGCCGACCGGCCCCGCCGGGCCGTGCGCCCGCGGCCGCCAGCCGGGTACGACCACCAGGTCGTCCGCGTCCAGCTCCGGCCACCCGGTGGCGGCCCCCAGCGGTACGCCCTGCACGGTCGGCACGGTGTCCCGCTCGGCGACGTAGTGCAGCCGGTAGTCGTACCCGTTGTCGGCGGCGGTGGAGAAGACCTGGGCCGGGCCGGCCAGGTCCAGCAGGTGCAGCTGCGGGACCAGCAGGAAGACGACCCGGGCCATCGGGGTCAGCTCCGCGCGCCGACCGGGGTCGCCCCGGCCACCTCGTCGACGGTGCGGACGGTGGCGAAACGGCCGGCGAGGGCATACTCCGTCCGGGCGGTCATCTCCTCGCCGGAGAGGGTGCGCGGGTCGGCCAGGATCTCCTCGACGGTGGCGGTCGGCGGCAGGTCCCGGTGCGGGGTCGGGAAGGTCACCGTCGCGTCGGTCACGAACGTCATCTCGTAGCCCAGGTCGCAGCCGACCCGGGTGGTGGTCTCGACGCACTGCTCGGTACGGATGCCACAGACGGCCAGCTCGCGGATGCCGGCCATGGTGAGGAGCTGCTGGAGGTTGGTGGTGGTGAAGGCGTTGTGGGACGTCTTGACCAGGGTGGGCTCGCAGGCCACCGGGGTCAGCCCCTCGATCAGCCGAACGTGGCCGAGCGCCGGGTCGAAGACCGTCCCGCTGCCCGGCTCGGCGTGCAGGACCCAGACCACCAGGTCGCCTCGGCGACGCGCGGCGTCGACCAGCCGGTCGACCTGGCGCACGATGTCGGGCTGCGACGCGTGGGCCCAGATCGGGCGCTGACGGAAGGACTCCTGGACGTCGATGACGACGAGTGCTGCTCTGCTCATGGCTTTGATCCTGGCCGGGTGGCTGCCGGGGCGGCAGACACCATCATGCCCGGATGCGGAACGATCCGGTCACCGCCCCGGCCCACGGGAGTCGGGGCGTCGTGCGGGGCGGTGCCGGAGCGGAAGCCTCAGGAGGCGGTGGTGCGCCGCCCGCGCCGGTCCAGCTCGGCGGCCTCCTCCAGGGTGGGGGCGGTGCCGCCGAGGTGGGCCGGCTGCCACCAGGCGTCCTCCGGGCCGGCCGGCTTGTCCGGGTACTCCCGCTGGGCGCGGTCCACCAGGGCCGACAGCCGGCTCTTCAGCTCGACGGTCATGGCGTTGGTGTCCGGCCAGTCGGCCGGGTCCATCGGCTCGCCGAGCAGGATGGTGATCGGGGTGTGCCGGCGGGTCAGGTTCTTGGGCCGGCCCTTGGTCCAGAGCCGCTGGGTGCCCCAGACCGCCACCGGCAGCAGCGGCACGCCGGCCTGCTGCGCCATCCGGGCGGCCCCGCTCTTGAGCTCCTTGACGGTGAGCGAGCGGCTGATCGTCGCCTCGGGGAAGACGCCGACCACCTCGCCGCGCCGCAGCGCGCCCACCGCCGCGTTGTACGACCCGGCGCCGGCGCGGCGGTCCACCGGGATGTGCTTCATGCCGCGCATCAGCGGGCCGGAGACCTTGTGCGCGAAGACCTCGTGCTTGGCCATGAACCGGACCAGCCGGCGGGATTCGTGCGCCCCGTAGCCGCAGAAGATGAAGTCGAGGTAGCTGACGTGGTTACTGGCCAGCACGGCCCCGCCGGTACGCGGCACGTGGTGGCTGCCATCGACGGTCAGGCGCAGGTCGAGGACCCGGAACATCGTCTTGGCGGCGGCGATCACAGGGGGGTACACGAGTTCCGACATTCGCCAACTTTACCCCGCGTAGGTTACGGACCCGTAGGGCCGGAGACGGCCCCGGTGTTGCGGCCCCCGGGTCCGTCGCTCTGCCGCTGGCAGAAGGGCTCGCCCCGGCCTGCGCCCGCGGCCCAGGATGGCGGGATGACGGAACGCGCGGTGCTGCTCTGGATCCACGGCGGTGGGTGGCGTGGGCGGTCGGACGAGGACGGGGCGGCCCTGCTTCGGCTCGGGCTGCGGGTGGTGGCGGCGACCTACCGCTTCTCCCACCAGGCGCACTGGCCGGCGCAGCTCGACGACGTACGCCGGGCGGCGCGGGCCGCCCGGGACGAGGCGGGCGGGCTGCCGCTGCTCGTCGCCGGCGACTCGGCCGGCGGCACCCTGGCCCTGCACCTGGCGCTGCGCGGGATCGACCGGCCGGACGACGTCGCGGCGGGGCTGGCGTACTGGCCGGTGAGCGACCCGCTGGACGACGAGTGGCGCCGGTCGCGGGCGCCCGACGACCCGTGGGCCGACCTGCTCGGCCACCCGCCGGCCGCCGGTGACCCCGCCACCGTCGACGCGACCGTCGCCAGCCACCTCGGCAACCGGGTGCCGGTGCTGCTGGTGCACGGCACCGGCGACGCGGCCGTCCCGGTGGGCCAGTCGGTCGCCCTCACCGGGGCACTCGTCGCCGCCGGCCATCCCACCCACACCTGGATCACCCACGGCGGCCACGCCCCGGCCCTGGACCGGCCGGACATCCGGGCGGTCACCGCCGGGTTCCTCGACACCGTCCTGCCGGCCCGCTGACCGGTGGGGAAATCCTCCGCCGCAAGGAGTCGGCGGGGCTACCGTCGACGCATGCCGGAGCTGCACTCCATCGTGATCCACTGCCGCGACCCGTACCTGCTGGCGCCCTTCTGGAGCGTGGTCACCGGGCTGCCGGTGGTGCCGGAGGACGAGGCGAAGCTCGCCGACCGGGCGCTGGACCCGGGCGAGTCGGTGCTGCTGCGCGACCCGCACGGGCACCGCCCCGACGTGTGGATCTCCCCCGTGCCCGACCTGCCCGCCCCCGGTCGGATCCACCTCGACCTGGTGGGCGACGCCGAGGAGCGGGCCGACGTGCTGGCGGCCGGCGCCACCGTGGTCCGAGAGCTGCCGGGCTGGACGGTCCTCGCCGACCCCGAGGGCAACGAGTTCTGCCTGCTCCCCCACCGGCCCTGAGCGGGCGGCGGGAGAGCAGGCGGAACGCGGCTCAGTCGGCCAGCTTCTCCAGGTCCAACCGGCCCCGGGCGAAGGCGTCCACCCGACCCCACCGGCCCGGGATGTCCAGCACTTCGATCCGCCCCATGCCCACCGGCAGCATCGGCTCGACCGCCAGGTGCCCCTCGTGCGGCTCCAGCCCGAGCATGGTGCGCAGCAGCAACAGCGGGGTGCCCGTGGACCACGCCTGCGGGCTGCACGCGGTCGGGTACTCCACCGGGAACTTGGTCTGCTCCCGGGGATAGCCGCCGAACGCCTCCGGCAGCCGCCCGTTGAAGTACCGGGCGGCGTCGAGGATGCCGCTGGCGATGGTGGCGGCCTCCTCGTTGAAGCCGTACCGGCGCAGGCCCCAGGCGATGAAGGAGTTGTCGAAGGGCCAGATCGTGCCGTTGTGGTAACCGATCGGGTTGTAGCGGACCTCGCCCTCGGCGAGGGTGCGCACGCCCCAACCGGAGAAGAGCCGGGGACCGACCAGGTGGTGGGCGATCTTCTCGGCCCGGTCCTGGTCGACGATCCCGCTCCACAGCAGGTGCCCGATGTTGGAACTCAGCGTGGCGCACTGACGCCCCTCCGGGTCCAGGGCGAGGGCGTAGTACTCGCCGTCCTCCACCCACCAGTCCCGGTTGAACCGCTCCTTGAGCTGCGCCGCCTCCCGCTCCAGTTGGTCGGCGTACCCCGGGTCTTCCCAGAACTCCCGGGCCATCCGGGCGGCGCGCAGCTTCGCGTCGTACGCGTAGCCCTGCACCTCACAGGTGGCCCGGGGGAACGGCGGCAGCGTGCCGTCGCGGTACTGGATCGAGTCCCAGGAGTCCTTCCAGCACTGGTTCTCCAGGCCGGTCTCGCTGTTGCGCCGCTCGTACCAGATGTAGCCGCTGCCGACCAGGTCGGCGTAGTCGTCGATCCACTTGAGCGCGGCCCGGCACTCCCGTTCCAGCTCGCGGACCAGCGCGACGTCCCCACTCCACTTCTCGTACTCGTCGAGCAGGATCACGAAGAGCGGCGTGGCGTCGACCGACCCGTAGTACGGCGAGTGCGGCTGCTCCTCGAAGGCGGCGGTCTCGCCGTAGCGCATCTCGTGCAGGATCCGGCCCGGATCCTCGTCCCGGAAGTCGTCGAACCGGGTGCCCTGCAGGGCGCCCAGGATGCGCAGCGTCGTCTTGGACAGTTCGGGGGCGAACGGCAGCACCTGCAGGCTGGTCAGGATGCTGTCCCGGCCGAACATCGTCATGAACCAGGGCAGGCCGGCCGCGGGGAGCGCCGCGCCACCGAGCGACAGCGGCGAGAAGCGCAGCGCCGCCAGGTCGATCAGACTGCGCCGGTAGGTCGACGCCAGCTCCGGGTGTTCACTGTTGACCTTGGGAGCCTTGGCCACCCACTCCTGGAGGTCGTGCTCAAGGGCGAGCCGCTCGGTGCCGTGCGCCCGCACACCCATCCGCAGGTCCCGACCGCCCGGGCCGAGCGCAGCCGTGTCCACCTGGATGGCGGTGTCCCACTGCTCGTTGGGCTCCAGGTGGACGCTGAACGCGAACCCGTTCTTGTCGTAGCGGGCCGGGCGGGACGCCGTGATCACCGTCTCCCGCCGGAAGTTGCCCCGCCGGTAGCCCAGGCGCAACCGGTCCGCCTCCACCTCCGTGTAGATCTCGCCCTTCTTGTTCAGGATCTCGTCCTTGACCTGGAACAGGTCGGCGAAGTCGGAGCCGGCGTCCATCCGGATTTCCAGGTCCACCGGCTTCTCGTCGTGGTTGAGGATGGTCACCTGCTCACGGAAGCTGCCGCCCACGGCGCGCTCCCGGATGATCGACAGCTTGGCGTCGATGTAGTGGGTGGCCATGCCGGGCACCAGGAAGAACCGCGCCTCGTAGTACTGCAGGTCGTCGAAGGAGAGCGCGTTGAGCCGCTCGCCGTTGACCGTGAGCACCCACTTCGACAGGAAGCGGGTGTCGAGGGAGAACAGGCCGGTCGGCTCGCTCGGCGTCGCCTCGATGTCGCCGGTGTCCTGGGAGACGACGAAGGTGTTGCCGTCCAGGATGCGGATCATGTTGCTCTGCGCCATCAGCGGGCCTCCCTGCGGTATTCGTGACGGGGGCCGGTGGAGGTGACGGGACCCGGGAAGATCCGTTCCACCTGGAGCAACAGTCGCGGGTTACCCGAGACGGTCATGTCGCCCCGCAGCACCGCGGCGATCGCGTTCTCGCGGCCCGCGACCATGTCTCCGAAGAACACCGGATCGGTGCCGATCACCGTGTCCGCCTCCCGGTCCTCCTGGCTCACCTCGAGCCTGCCCCGGTCGATCTGGAGCAGCCAGTGCGTCGTCTGCGCCCCCTCGTGCAGGTCGAAGCGCAACGTCCCCGAGGTCTTGTCCAGCAGGGGCTCGTAACCCCGCCGGTCGAGATCCTCGAAGAACCTCGTGGTCGGGTCCACCATCCACTCCCCCCGTCGATCCACGGCATCACGACGTACGCCGACCGGGTCCCCGTCCGGCACGCCGTCAACCTCGCCCGGATCGGGTGAGTCCGGGCGGGCGTCGTACCGGCGCAGTAGCCTGCTCGACGGACGACGACGGGAGGGCCGATGGCGGCGGTGCCGACGGTCGACCGCGGCCGGGTGCTCGCTCACCGGGCCGCGGCGCAGCAGCTCGGCCGGCCCGGGCTGCGCCCGGCCGACCTGGCGGTGCTCGACCTGGGCGTGCAGGACACCCCCTACGGCTCGGCCCGGCTGGCGCTGGCCGCGCGGGGTGCCGCCGGCCTCGACGACGACCGCCTGGAGCTGGTCTGGGCCGCCCGGGGAGCGCCGCACCTGCACCGCCGCGCCGAGCTGACCGGGCTGGCCGCCACGCTGTGACCGCTCAGCGACGCCGACGCCGCGCGCCGGGTGGCCGGGCGGATCCGCGCCGGGGTGACGAAGCTCGGCACGGTCGCCTTTCAGCGCACCGCGCAGGCCTTCCGGGAGGTGGTCACCACCGCCATGGACAAGGGCGCGGTGAGCCGGGCGGTCACCGACCGCATCCGTGCCGAGCTGAGCTACGACTGCGGGCCCTGCGCGGCGCGGCACGTCTCCGGGTCCCTCTTTTAGCAGGCCGGGCTGGTCGGCGGCGTCCGGCTGGAGGTGTCCGGGCGGGGGGCCCGGCTGGCGCCGCTGGCCGACCGGGCGGCGGGCACGGCGGGCCTGGTGCTGGCGTATCTCCGCCTGCTCGGGCCGGCCACCGTGGCGGACGTGGCCGGCTTCCTGGGCACCTCCGCCACCGAGCTGCGAGCGGTGTGGCCGGCGGCCGAGCTGACCGAGGTCCGGGTGGACGGCCGGCGGGCGTGGCTGCCCACCGACCGCCTGGACGCGCTGCGCGGCGCCGAGCCGCTGGACGGCGTCCGCCTCCTGCCGACCGGCGACCCGTTCCTCCAGGCGCGGGACCGGGACGTCCTGGTCCCCGACCGGGCGCACCAGCGAGAGCTGTGGCGGATGCTCGGCAACCCGGGCGCGCTGCTGGTCGACGGCGAGATCAGCGGCACCTGGCGGGCCAGGCAGTCCGGCCGGGGTCGGCTCGACCTGACCGTCGCCCCGTTCACCCGGCTGTCGGCTCGGGCCGGCGAGCGGATCGAGGCGGAGGCCGAGACGGTACGACTGGCCCGTGGGGCGTCCGCCGTGACGGTCCGGGTGGAGTCCGCCTGAGGGCACCCCGGGCAGGACGGACGCCGGCCCCCACGAGGGGAGCCGGCGTCACGACCCGCGGCGGACAGGTCAGTTGTTGGGCTCGTCGGCGCTGATGTCGGCCAGCACCGACTGCGGCTCCCGCTCGACCGCCAGGTCACCCATCGACACCAGGCCGACCAGCTTGCCGTCGTCGATCACCGGCAGCCGGCGTACGGCGTAGGTGCGCATCAGGTCGGCCGCGGCGACGGCGTCGTCGTACTGGCTGACCGTCACCACGTCCTTGCTGGTGACCTGGTTGAGCCTGGTGGTGTTCGGATCCATGTTCTCGGCCACCGCACGGACCGTGATGTCCCGATCCGTGACGATGCCGACCACGTCGTCTCCCGCGGTCACCACCACGTCGCCGATCGCGCTGTCGCGCATCTCCTGCGCCGCCGCGGTGAGCGTGTCGTTGCCGTCCATCGTCACCAACCGGGTCGTCATGAACTCTCCGACCGTTGTCATGGTGCTCCCCTCTCGGTGTCGGCAGGCCCCGTCTACCCGCCACGCAGCAGCAGGTAACGCTGCTCACCGGTGCCGCCGCAGCCGCCGCCGCAGGTCGTAGAAGCCGTTGCTGGACAGCGCGTAGAACAGCGGCAGCAGCAGGAAGATCACCAGTGCCACCGGCACCGCGCCCAGCCAGCCGACCAGCGCGGCGACCGCGTACCCGCCGATGCCGAACACCGCCCGACCGCGTTCGACGGCGAAGAACCGGGCCGGGACGCGCTCCTGCAACAGGTCCTCGTGCCGGCTGAGGTAGTGGTAGAGCCCGAGCCAGGCGGCGGAGAGGATCACCCCGACCGCCGCGTACAGCACCACCGCCACCGTCTCGTCGGCCCGGTCGCCGGCCTGCACCGACCGGGAGACGACGACCGTGGCGAACGGCAGCAGCGCGGTGCTGAAGAGCACCCCGAGGTTCCACCAGTGCAGGCCGCGATCGGTGCTGCGGATGCGGTGGAAGGTGCCCTTGTGGTTGAGCCAGCCCACCGCGACCCACAGGTACGACGTGACGTACGCCAGGTAGGTGGGCCACTGTTCGAGCAGGAGGTGCCCCATCCCGCCGGGGTGCACCTCGGGCGGGTTGAGCTCCAGGACCAGCACCGTGATGATGATCGCGAAGACGGCGTCGCTGAACCCGACGGCCCGTGCGGTGTCCGACCGCAGCGCCGCCTCCTCCTGCGCCGCGACCGGTCCCGGTCGTGCCCGCTCGGCGCTCATCGGCTCCCCCGTTCCCGCCGGCCGTGCGGTCGCCGGCGTTACGCAGGAGCCCGGTATACCCGCCGGGCCGCCGCCACACCGCCGCCGCGACAGCCCCTAGCCGGGCGGGGGCATGCCGTAGAGCCGCTCGACGTGCAGGCGCAGCACGAGGCGCCGCTCGGCGACCATGGCGGCGCGGAAGTCGTCCCAGTCGGGGTGTTCGCCCTGCACCGCCCGGTAGAGCCCGATCAGTTCCTCGACGGTGGGATCGTCCGGTCCGGCCGCCACCGGGGTCAGCTCGGCCCGCGCCTCCGCCACCGCGTACGCCCACCCGTCGTCGCTGCTGACGTGGAAGCTGGCCCGGGGGTCGCGGCGCAGGTTGGCGGTCTTGGCCCGGTCGTCGGTGACCGAGACGCGGATCAGCTCCCGCTCGCGGTCGAAGGCGTAGAGCACGTCGGACAGCTGCGGCCGGCCGTCCCGTTTGATGGTGGCGAGCACGCCGACCCGGCGGCCGGCGATGAGATCGGTCAGGGCCGCTCGGGCCCGTTCGTCCGCCATGGGATCCTCCGCGTCGACGTCGACGGCGTGGTACGCCGCGCGGGCGACACACCTGAGAGGCACCAATATGCCCGTCCGGCGGGTCGCCCGCACCCGGATCGACCGGTCCCACCGCGCCGGGCGGGTCGCTCAGCGGAGTTCGGCGGCGACCAGCTCGGCGATCTGGACCGCGTTCAGCGCGGCGCCCTTGCGCAGGTTGTCGTTGGAGCAGAACAGCGCCAGGCCGTGCTCGACGGTCTCGTCGGCGCGGATCCGGCCCACGTACGTCGGGTCCTGGCCGGCGGCCTCCAGCGGGGTCGGCACCTCGGCCAGGGCCACGCCGGGCGCGCCGTCGAGCAGCTCGCGGGCCCGCTGCGGGGTGAGCGGCCGGGCGAACCGGGCGTTGATCTGCAGCGAGTGACCGGTGAAGACGGGCACCCGGACGCAGGTGCCGGAGACCTTCAGCCCCGGGATGTCCAGGATCTTGCGGCTCTCGTTGCGCAGCTTCTGCTCCTCGTCGGTCTCGAAGGAGCCGTCGTCGACGATCGAGCCGGCGAGCGGGAGCACGTTGAAGGCGATCGGCCGGGCGAAGGAGCGCGGCGTGGGGAACTGCACGGCGGCGCCGTCGAAGGCGAGCGCGCTGGCGTCCTCGGCGACCTTGCGGACCTGCTCGTCGAGCTCGGCGACCCCGGCCAGGCCGGCCCCGGAGACCGCCTGGTACGTCGAGACGACCAGGCCGACCAGCTCCGCCTCGGCGTGCAGCGGGCGCAGCACCGGCATGGCGGCCATCGTCGTGCAGTTCGGGTTGGCGATGATGCCCTTCGGGCGGACGGCGGCGGCGTGCGGGTTGACCTCGGCCACCACCAGCGGCACCTCCGGGTCCATCCGGAACGCCGAGGAGTTGTCGATGACCACGGCGCCGGCGGCGGCGACCCGGGGGGCGAACTCCTTCGCGGTGCCCTTGCCCGCCGAGAAGAGCACGATGTCCAGCCCGGAGTAGTCGGCGGTCGCCGCGTCCTCGACCGTCACCTCGCCGTCGCGCCAGGGCAGCGTGCGCCCGGCCGACCGGGCGGAGGCGAACAACCGCACCTGCTCCGCCGGGAAGTCGCGCTCCGCCAGCACCTGCCGCATCACGCCACCGACCTGGCCGGTGGCCCCCACAATGCCGATCCTCATGCCCGCGAGGCTACCCAGGCGGCCGGTCCGGGCGGGAATGCTTTCCCACCGCCCGGACCGGATTCGCCCCGATCAGAGCGTGGCGTCCGTCACCTCGCCGAGCCCGGTCGCGATGAGTTCGTCGCGGATCACCGCCGCGTCGCCCTCCACCACCAGGGTCAGCGACTCCGGGTGCAGGTGGGCGGCGGCCGCGGCGGAGACCTCCGCCACGTCGGCGGCGAGCAGCGCCTCCCGCAGCCGGGCGTGGTAGTCGTCCGGCAGGTCGTGCACCACCAGGGTGGTCAGCGCCGACGCGATCGCCCGCGGGCTCTGCAACTCGACCGACAGCTGGCCGGCCCGCCAGGAGCTGGCCACCGCCAGCTCGTCGGCGGTCACCCCGCCGACCCGGGTACGGGTGATCTCCCCGACCGCCTCCACCAGGGCCGGCGCGGTCACCGCGTTCTGCACGCCGGAGCTGACCGCGAACCGGCCGAAGCGGCGGGACGAGGCGAAGTCGCCCCGGATGCCGTACGTGTAGCCGCGCACCTCCCGGATCAGGTGGTTGAGGCGGGAGGTGAACGCCCCGCCGAGGACCGTGCCGGCGAGCGTCATCGGCACGTGGTCCGGGTGGGCGCGGTGCGGCGACGGGTGCCCGAGCCGCAGCGTCGACTGCACCGAGCCGGGCCGGTCCACCAGGAGGATCCGCCGCCCGGTGTGCAGCGGCACCTCGATCGGGCCACCGCGATCGGCGGGGCCGCCGCCGGTGCCGGCGAACGCCGCCGCGGCGAGCGCGTCCAGGTCGAGGCGGTCCAGGTCGCCGGCGACGATCAGCGTGCCGGGCCGCAGGAACCACTCCGAGTGGAAGACGGTGACGTCCTCGACGTCCAGCGCGGCCACCGAGTCCGGGTCGCCGTACATCGGGCGGCCCCACCGGTTGTCGGCGCCGAAGAGGTCGGCGCGGAGCGCCGCGTCGGCGCGCGGGCCGGGGTTGGCCCAGTCCATCCGCAGCGCGGTCGCCTCGTCGTCGCGGACCCGGCGCACGTCGTCGGGGTCGAGCCGGGGCGTACGGACCGCCTCGGCGAGCAGCTCCACCGCCGCGCTCAACCGGTCCACCGGCACCTGCACGCTGACCTGGAAGGAGTCCCAGTCCAGCCCGGTCACCAGCTCGGTGCCGAGCCCCTCGACGGCGAGCGCGAAGGTGGTGGCGTCCCGCTGGGCGGTGCCCTCCTCCAACGCCTTGGCCAGCACCCCGCCGAGCCCCTCCTTGCCGACCGGCTCGCGGCCGGCCCCGGCGTCGAGCAACAGCACCGCCACGGCGAGGTTCTGCCCGGGCAGGTGCGCGGCGACCACCCGGCCGCCGGCGACCTCCCGGCGGACCACGGCGGGGAACCGGTACGGGCGGGGGGTGCCCGCGCCGGGACGGGCGGTGATCAGCGTCATGGGGTCTCCTCCGGCAGGTAGGTCAGGGTCACCCGGTCGTCGGCGCCGAGCAGCTCGGCGGCCTGCTCGGCGATCTGGTCGGCGGTCACCGCCAGCCAGGCCGGCAACCGTTCGGCGGCCTTGGCCGGGTCGCCGAACTGGGTGGCGTACCGGCCGAGGGTGTCCGCCCGGCCGTCCACCGTGGACATCTGCCGCCACCAGGCGGTGCTCAGCAGCGCCTTGGCGCGGTCCAGCTCGGCGTGGGTCACCGGCACGGTGGCCAGCTCGTCGACCACCTCGGCGACCCCGGCGGCCAGCCGCTCGGCGCCCACCCCGGTGCGGGCGGTGGCGGTGGCGATCAGCGGCGCCGGGGCGTGCGCCAGGTCGACTCCGTACGCCCCGACCAGGTCCGGCTGGGCGATCCGTTCCCCGTCCGCGAGGCGCTGGTAGAGGCGGCTGCCCCGGCCGCTGCCGAGCACCGCGGCGAGCACGGTGGCCACGTCGTACCCGGGGGTGCCGAAGGGGTGGGTGCGGTGCGCGACGTACACCCGGGGGGCGGGGACGTCGGTGGTGACGGTCTCGACGGCGGCCCGGCCGGTGGCCGTGACGGTCCGGCCGTCCGGCGCGGCCGGGATCTCCTCGCGCGCGGGGATCGCGCCGAAGTACTTGTCGGCGAGCGCGAAGACCTCGGCGGCGGAGGCGTCGCCGACGACGGTGAGCACCGCGTTGTTGGGCGCGTAGTAGGTGGTGTGGAACGCCTGGAAGGTGACCAGGTCGGCGGCGTTCAGGTCGGCCATCGAGCCGATCGTCGCGTGGTGGTACGGGTGGCCGGGCGGATACAGCAGCGGCAGCAGCCGCAGCCAGGCGTCGCCGTACGGCACGTTCTCGTAGCGCTGGCGGCGCTCGTTCTTCACCACGTCGCGCTGGTTGTCCAGCGTCTCCTGGGTGAGCGCCGGGACCAGGCCGCCCATCCGGTCGGCCTCCAGCCAGAGCGCCAGCTCCAGGTGCTCGGCCGGGACGGTCTCGAAGTAGTTCGTCCGGTCCGGGTTGGTGGTGGCGTTGAGGGAACCACCGGAGCCCTGGATGAGCTTCATGTGCTCGGTCTTGGCGACGTTGAGCGAGCCCTCGAACATCAGGTGCTCGAAGAGGTGGGCGAAACCGGTCTGCCCCGTCGGCTCGTGCCGGGAGCCCACGTCGTACCAGAGGTTGACCGCCACCGCCGGAGCGGTGCGGTCCTCGCTCACCACCACGCGCAGGCCGTTGTCCAGTCGGGTCGTCTCGATGGGCCAGGGGTAACCGCTGTCGGGCATGACCCGACGCTATCCGATCTCCCGGACGGAAAGGGGACTGCTCATCCGTCGGCGAGCCCACGCGGCGCGGCGGGCATCTACCGGGCGGCGCGGGGTACCGCAGCGGCATGCCGACCCCCTCGCAGTCCGTCGCCGCCGGCGCTTCCGTCGCCGTCGCCGGGGCCGCCGCCGTCCTGACCCGCTGGCGCGGGGCCCGCCTGCTGCACCCGACCGGCCGGTCGTTCACCGCCGAGGTGATGATCTGGGGTACGCCCGGACCGCCGACCGGCGTCGCGCTGCTCGACGAGCCGGGCCGGCACCGCGCCACCGTCCGGTTCTCCCGCGGCGTGCCCACCCCGGACGGCTGGCCGGACGTGCTGGGGCTGGCGGTCCGGCTGCACCTGGCCGACGCCCGGGCGTTCGACCTGCTGGTCAGCTCCAGCGGGGCCGCCCCGGTGCTGCGCAACATGCCGCTGCCCCGGCGGCGCTTCGCCGGGACGTACAGCTCGATCATGCCCTTCCGGGTGGGGACGCGGCGGCTCTGGCTGGCGGCGCTGGCCGACCCGGACTCCTCCGACCTGGGCCGGAGTCTGGCCGAGGTCGCCGCGGCAACCCGGGCGGATGCGCCGCGGCTGGTGCTCGCGGTCGCGTCCGCCGTCGGGCCGTGGCGGCCGTTCGGCCAGGTCACCCTCGGCGGGCAACTGGACGCCCGGACGGACGCCGCGCTGGCCTTCGACCCGGTGCGGAACCTGCCGGCGGGCCTGCGGATGGCGGGTCCGCTCGCCTGGCTGCGTGAGCAGAGCTACCGGGGGTCCCGCCGGGGCCGGGGCGCGGTCGATCAGTCGGGGGGTTCGATCGGGGTCACGGTCTGATCAGAGGTGCGGTGCTCCAGCACCGTGTCCGGGGCGGCGTTCTGGTCCTCCTCCCGGATGTCGGACTCGGTGAGGATGGCGTCGGCCTGCGCCTGCGCGTCCTCGCTGCCGACCGACGCCTCCTCGGGCAGCAGGTGGGCGCGGGACTCCACCCGTTCCTGGTCGCTCTGCTCGTGACTCATGCCGGGTCTCATACCCCGCCGGCCCGCCCGACACGCCACAAGATCGCCGTGGGTCGGTCCGGCGCGTGCGGCGCCGGACCGGCCGGGCGGAGACTCAGCGGAACGGGCCGCGCACCTCGTAGGTGATCCCGCCGGAGGAGGAGCCGGAGGTGCCGCGCTGGGACGAGAAGTAGAGCCGGCTGCCGTCCGGGGAGAACGCCGGGCCGGTGATCTCCGACGAGGACTGCCCGGTGATCCGGACGAACGGCGCGACCACCTCGTCCGGGGTGATCAGATTGATTTCCATGTTGCCGCCGTCCTCGGCGACGTAGAGGTCGCCGGAGCGGGCGCCGGTGATGTTGTCCACCCCGGTCAGCGGCGCCGTGCCGCCGGTCACCAGCGAGTCGTCGTACGCCAGCTCGATCCGCTGGTTGACCGCGTCGTACGCCCAGACCCGGTTGTCGCCCTTGGTGGTGAACCAGCAGGTGCCGTCGGCGTACCAGCAGCCCTCGCCGCCGTTGAACTTCTTCGCGCCGGAGACCTGCTGGCGGGTGGTGGTCGGCGAGCCGTCCGGGTCGGGCACCCGCGCCCAGCTCACCGGGCCGCTGGTGGCGGTGCCGGCGACCAGCACCTCCAGGGTGCCGGCGGAGAGGTCACCCCAGACCGTGGGGCGGAACCGGTAGAAGCAGCCGCTGCTCTCGTCCTCGGTCAGGTAGATCACCTTGCGGACCGGGTCGGCGGCCGCCGCCTCGTGGTTGAAGCGGCCGAGCGCGGGCCGGCGCACGGCGCTCGTCCCGCCCTGCGGGTACGTCTCGTAGACGTATCCCAGGCTGACCTCCTCGCAGGAGAGCCAGGTCCCCCACGGGGTCGCCCCACCGGCGCAGTTGCGGTTGGTGTTGGACAGGATCCGGTATGCCGAGGCGATCGTGCCGTCGGCGTTGAACCGGATCGCCGAGGCGCCGCCGGTGGTGGTGATCTCCGAGTTCGAGACGTAGATCCAGCCGGTGCCGGTGGCGAAGCAGGCGCCGCCGTCCGGGGCGTCGTGCCAGGTGTACGAGGTGCCGGCCACGACCTGCCGGGACCGGGCGACGATCCGGCTGGTGAAGCCGGCGGGCAGCTGGAGGCCGCGGGCGTCGGCGGTGCCGAGCGGCCCGTACGGGCCGACGCCCGGCTGGGCCGGGGCGGCGAGCGCGGCGCCGGACCAGAGGCTGCCGGCGAAGGCGGCGGCCCCGCCGGCAGCGGTGGCGCGCAGGACGGTACGACGGTCCATCGGTTACCTCCTGGGGATGCGAGCGGTGCCGATGAAGTTACCCGTGGTGGCATCGACGGAGGTAAACATGAGGCGAGGCTTTCCGGACGCCCCGGTGAGCCTTGCCCGTCCGGTCGGGTACGCTGGCCGACGTGACGCGCTCGTATCGATGGTTTAGGCAGCCGGCTCCGACGCCGGTGACCTCGCCATGAGCTGACGTCACCTTCGTTTTCGAGCCGGCCGGGCAGGAGCTTGAAGCTCCTGCCCTTCTGCGTACGAGCAGCCGGCTCCACCCGGGTACCGGCCCCGGGCACGGTCGGCGAAAGGATGCCCACCGTGACCACCCCGGAGACCGACGCCGTCATCGACCAACGGATCGACCGCGTCGTGCCGTTGACCACGCCCGCCCTGCTCCTGCACGACCTGCCCCTGCACGCCCCGCTCGCCTCGGCCGTGCTGGCCGGCCGACGCGCGGTCGGCCGGGTGCTGGACCGCGCCGACGACCGCCTGCTGGTGGTGGTCGGCCCCTGCTCGGTGCACGACCCGGCCGCCGCCCTGGAGTACGCCCACCTGCTGCGCGAGGCCGCCGACCGGCACGCCGAGGACCTGCTGGTGGTGATGCGGGTCTACTTCGAGAAGCCGCGTTCCACGGTGGGCTGGAAGGGCCTGATCAACGACCCGGCGCTGGACGGCTCCGGCGACGTCAACCTCGGCCTGCGGACCGCCCGGGCGCTGCTGCTCGACGTGCTCCGCCTCGGCCTGCCGGTGGGCTGCGAGTTCCTGGACCCGATCACCCCGCAGTACATCGCCGACACGGTGGCCTGGGGCGCGATCGGCGCCCGGACGGTGGAGAGCCAGGTGCACCGGCAGCTCGCCTCCGGGCTGTCCATGCCGATCGGCATGAAGAACCGCCCGGACGGCAGCATCGGCACGGCGGTGGACGCGATCCGGGCGGCCGGCGTGCCGCACGTCTTCCCCGGCATCGACGTCTCCGGCACCCCGGCGATCATGCACACCCGGGGCAACGCCGACGGGCACCTGGTGCTGCGCGGCGGCGGCGGCCGGCCGAACTACGACGCGGAGTCGGTGGCGGGCGCGCTGGACCTGCTGCGGGCCGCCGGCCTGCCCGAGCGGTTGGTGGTCGACGCCAGCCACGCCAACAGCGGCAAGGACCACCGCAACCAGCCGAAGGTCGCCGCCGACGTGGCCGCCCAGCTCGCCGCCGGGCAGCGCGGGATCGTCGGCATCATGCTGGAGAGCTTCCTGCTTGACGGCCGCCAGGACCTGGACCCGACCCGGGAGCTGACCTACGGGCGCTCGGTCACCGACGCCTGCATCGGCTGGGACACCACCGCCGAGGTCCTGGACCACCTGGCCGCCGCCGTCCGCGCCCGCCGGGCGGCCCTGCCCACCCCCGCCTGAGCGGGTGTCGGGAGACCCGACAGCCTCTGCACGGGTTTGGGCGATTCGGGTGGGGGTAGCTGGGCGGAGTGACCGATGACGCACCGGTGACCGACGAGGTCGACACCCGGCAGCTCGACGAGCTGCTCGACGACATCTACCACGGCCAGGAGCGGATCAGCCAGGCGGACATCTACCGCCGGGCGGTCGCCGCGGAACTGCCGCCGACGCTGCTCTCCCGGATCGCCGCGCTCCCGCAGGGCGAGTACGCGGCGGACGAGGTGGCCGACCTGCTGGGCGGTTCGGTGGCCTGAGCGCGCGGCGCACGGGGGTGGACGAGGACGACGAGAGGACGACGGCATGACGCACCACGAGGGGCACGAGCACGAGTCCGTGCCGGCGCTCGGCCAGCCCCCGGAGGGCCGGGACGCCACCCCCGAGCCGGACTTCGCCAACGAGCACGACCGCACCGCGGTCGACCGCGACGTGATCACCGACGAGGACGCCGACGAGCGTGAGCCGGAGGCCTCGCGCGGCTGGGCCGGCGAGGACCATGGCACCACCCCGACCTGAGCGGGACGACGCGAAAGAGGGCCGGCACCGCCGGCCCTCTTCGCGCGTACGGGTCACTCCTCGTCGTGCTCCCCGCCCTCGGCGGCCCGCTGGGCGACGGCGTACCCCATCTGGAGGAAGTCCGAGGCGGCGACGGCGGTCAGCGCGGTGGCCACCAGCCGCGTCAGCCGGGGCGCGAGCACCAGGCCGCCGGTGAGGCCGGTGGCGACCCAGACGGCCAGGCAGAACGGGCAGCTCAGCAGCTCGCCGATGGCGTGCCGGGTCGAGCTGCCCCGGTCGCGGACGTGTTCCATCACCTCGCCGCTGCCGGTCGGGTGATCGTAACGGGTGAACGGGGCCCGCAACGGGCTGGTGATCGCGTCCTTGGAGAGCAACCGGCTGAGCTTGTGCGTGGCGATGGAGAGCAGCACCACGTCGGCCGGGGCGGGACGGTCGGGCACCGGCCGGCCGGTCGCCCGGACCAGGCCGGCCAGGGACGCGGTGACGGTGGCGTACGTGCCCATCGCGGCCAGGTAACCGCCCAGCGGCCGGTGCTCGTGCGGCGCGTACGCCTGGCGCAGCCGCGCCACCTTCTGCTTCAGCCCGCCCTGGGTCACCACGTCTCCTCGTTTCTCGTCACGTTCCGCTCATCCCGCGGTCAGGTTGTCGGCCACCTCGCGGGCGAGGTTGGTAAGGGTCTCGTCGGCCAGGCCGTCGTCCCCGCCGGTCAGGTCGAGGCGGACCCGGGACCCGCCGGCGTCGGCCGGCTCCACCTGGATCTCCGCCGACCACCCGGGGGCGGAGTCGCTGCTCCACCGGGCCCGCAGGTCGTCGGCGCTGGCCTGGGGGTGCTCCCCACCGTCGGACCGCAGCGGCTCCGGCAGCCAGGCCGAGGCCCGGTCCGGGTCGGTCGCGGTGTTGAACACCACCTCGGGCGGCGCGGACATCCCCCGCTCGGCGTGCGTGCCCATCAGGCGTCCCGCAGCCGGCTCGGATCCACCTCGCGCCCGGGGTGCCGGGCCAGGTACTCGGTCTCCAGCTCGGCGGTGCGGCGCAGGTGGTGGGCGAGCGCGGAGTCGGCCGCGTGGCGCAGCGTGTCCAGCCGGGTGCGGTGCAGGCTCTGCATCTCCCGGATCAGGTCCTCGTCGTCCAGCTCCGCCGGGTCCACCCCGAGCAGCTCTCCGTCGACGTGGCCGCCGGTGGCCGACGTGTCGCGGGCGTGGTCGCCGTCCCACTCCGTCATCCGCTGCTCCGGGCTGACGTCACCGGACTGGCGTACTGATTCGGTCATGTCGCCCCCTCGGGCTCGTTCGGGCTGGCAGCTAAACGGATGCCCAGCCGGGGTGTCACCAAACCCTCCTACGACACCGCGTCGGAGACGCCCGGCCGTCCCGGTACGCTCAATGCCATGAAACGGCTCTGGACACCGGCGTGGATCGCCCGCCACGTGGCCATGGTCGTGCTGGTCGTCGGGTTCCTGGCGCTGGGCTGGTGGCAGATCAGCCGGGCGGCCTCGGGCAACACGCTGAGCTGGGCGTACGCCGTGGAGTGGCCGATCTTCGCCGGCTTCGTGGTCTTCGTCTGGTGGCGTGAGGTCCGGCACACGCTGCGCGGCCCGGCCGCTGCGGCGCAGGAGACGGCCGGTGGCGCCGCGCCGGATCCGGGCGCCCCGGGGGTACGCCGCCCGGTGCGGGTGGCCCGGGTGCCGGCCGCGGTCGACGCCCCGGACGACGCGGACCTGACCGAGTACAACCGCTACCTGACATGGTTGAACGCCAATCCGGGCGCGAGGCCCGGTGACTATCCCGGCTGAGGCCGGTGCGGAAGGACGGACGACGGTGGGCGGAGCCCTTACCCGGTACCGCGTGATCGCCTGGATCGTGGGCGTGGCGCTGGCCGTGCTGGTGCTGATCGGCATGCCGCTGAAGTACGCGTTCGACGAGCCGATCGTGGTGGCGGTCGTCGGCACCGCGCACGGCTGGCTCTACATGCTGTACCTGGCCGCCACCTTCGACCTGGGCCGCCGGGTGAACTGGCCGCTCAAGCGGATGCTGCTGGTGATGCTCGCCGGCACGGTGCCGTTCGTGTCGTTCGTCGCCGAGCGCAGGGTCACCCGGGATCTCGCCGCCCGGCAGCCGCAGGCCCCGGAGCCGGTCGCCGCGCGCTAGGCCCGTGCGGGCGGCGACCTAGGCCCGTCGGGGCTGCGGTCGCCAGTAGCCGGCCGCGGCGGCCGGGTCCTCCGCGTCGGGATACGGGTGCAGTTCCCGGGCCTGGTTCAACGCCCGGCTGACCTGCCCGAACTGCCGCTCGTCGTCGCTGCTGAACAGCAGCACCTCGACGCCGCCGCAGTGCCCCCACAGCTCGTACGCCGGCGGCCGCCAGCGGTCGCCGGCCAGCGCCAGCAGCACCGGCAGCAGGAACACCACCCCGAGGGTCAGGTACGCCCCGGCGGTGAGCCGTTGCAGCCCACCGGTGAAGCCGAGCAGCACGCCGACGCCGGTGATCAGGGTGGCGGTCACCGCGACGGCGCGCACGGCCAGCCGGTCGTGCGGCCCGCGCCCCACCCGCAGGTGGGTGAGGTCGGCGACGGCGAAGGTGTTCCGACCGACGGTGAACCGTTCGGTGGTCACCACGATCCCCGGGCGCGCGTAGAGCAGGGTCGTCCCGCGCGACGAGCGCGGCGGGCGGGTGGCGGAGCGGTCTGCCTGCTGCACGGCATCCTCCCAGGGGCCGGCGGCGTCGGCTCTCCCACCGCCCCGTGCCTGCTCACGGCGGGATTCCCGGCACCGGGTTCCATTCTGTTGCCCGCCCGCCAGCCGTGCCGGTCGGATTCCCGCCTCCGCCGCGCCCGGCCGATCAGGGCCGCCCGCATCTGGCGTCCATTTCGGGTTTGTCCGGCGGTCGTCGCTCACGTGCCACGACATCCGCCCAGAACGACGAATCCGGCGCAAGCGACCAAGAGCGACGAAGCACCCGCGACATGCCGCACGCCACGGCACAACGGCGTCAGGGGATGTCACGCTGCGCAGCGGCCTTTCCTGCCCCTTTGCCAACTTTCGCCCCGGCTTCCTCTGCGCGTCACTCCCGTCCCGGGTTACGTTGGGCGGGCCGGCGCGGTCGGCCGCCATCCGTCCGGATGGCCCCGAGCCGGTGCCGTCGGGGGCGTCAGCATCCCCCGAGGGCCCGTGGAGAGGAGCCTTCCGCTCTTGTCGTCCTTACGGATGCTGGTGCGAACGCTCACGGTCGCCGGCCTCACGGCCGCGCTGATCGCCCCGTCGTCGGTGGCTCGGGCCGAGCCGTCGGTGGCCGAGCTGACCGCACGGATCGAAAAGTCCTCGACCGAGCTGGAACGGGTCGTCGAGTCCTACAACAAGCTCAACGAGGAGATCAAGGCCAACAAGAAGACCGCGGCCGCGCTGCACGCGCGGATCGGCCCGCTGGAGGAGCAGACCGCGCGGAGCCGGGCGGACGTCGGGCACATGGCCGTCACCGCGTACAAGACCGGCGGCCTGCGGACCGCGCAGGCGCTGCTGGAACCGGGCGGGTCCGCCTCCCTGCTGGACCGGCTCAGCACGATCGACCGGCTCACCCGGGAACGCCAGGACCGCATCGCCGGCTTCACCACCAGCCAACGCAGGTTGGTCGACGAGAAGAACCGGCTGGACGCGACGCTGGCCCGGGAGGCCGCACAGGCGCGCAGCATCGCGAACACCAGGAAGAAGATCGAGCGCGACCTGGCCCGCCTCTACGAGCTGCGCCGGGCGGCGTACGGCCAGGCCACCGAGGCGCCGAGCCCGCGGCCGGCCGCCCGCTCCGCCCCCGACGCACCCGCCGTGGCGGGCAGCGCCGGGGTGGCCGTGCGCTACGCGTACGGGGCGATCGGCAAGCCGTACGTCTGGGGTGCCGACGGTCCCAACGGTTACGACTGTTCCGGCCTCACCTCGGCCGCCTGGCGGGCGGCGGGAAAGTCCCTGCCGCACAACACCCGGATGCAGTGGGGTGTGGTGACCCACATCGGCCGCGGTGATCTCCGCCCGGGAGACCTGGTCTTCTACAGCGGCCTGGGCCACATGGCCCTGTACGTCGGTGGCGGCCAGATCATCGACGCGCCCAGCGCCGGGCGCAACGTGCTCAAGCGGGACATGGACATCATGCCGATCCAGGGCTACGGCCGGGTCCGCTGACCCCGTCCCGGCACGGCGAACGGCCGGCGTCCCCCTACCGGACGCCGGCCGTTCGCCGTCATTACTACCAGGTCAGGCTGCCTGCAGCCCCTCGGCGCGGGCCAGCTCACGGAGCCGGCCGAGGGCCTGGATCTCCAGCTGGCGGATCCGCTCCCGGGAGAGCGAGAAGCGCGACGCGACCTCGGTGAGCGAGTGCTCCCGACCGTCCTCGAGCCCGTACCGGGCCCGCATGATGCCGGCCGACCGGTCGTCGAGGTGGTTGAGCAGACCCTCGATCCGCTGCCGCTCCAGGCCGGTGAGGACGATCTCCTCCGGCGACGGGGCGTCGCTGTCGGCGACCAGGTCGCCGAGCTTGGTGTCGCCGTCGTCGCCGACCGGGGTGTCCAGCGACACCGTGTCCTGCGACCAGCGGACCAGCTCGTTGACCCGCTCGACGGTGACGCCGAGGGCCGCCGCGATCTGCTCCGGCTCCGGGTCGCTGCCCAGCTCACGGGTGAGCTGCCGGGCCACGTTGCGCATCCGGTTGACGTCCTCGACCAGGTGCACCGGCAGTCGCACGGTCCGCTCCTGCTGGGCGATCGCCCGGCTGATGGCCTGACGGATCCACCAGGTCGCGTACGTCGAGAACTTGTAGCCGCGCTCGTAGTCGAACTTCTCCACCGCGCGGACCAGGCCGGTGTTGCCCTCCTGGATCAGATCCAGCATGGGCATCCCGGACCGGACGTAGCGGCGGGCGATCGAGACGACCAGCCGCAGGTTGGCCCGGATGAAGAGATCCTTGGCGCGCTCGCCCTCGACGACCAGGCGCTCCAGGTCGTCCCGGTCGACGCCCTCGGGGACGCGGTCCTCGGCGAGCAGGTGCTCGGCGTACAGGCCGGCCTCGATGGCCTTGGAGAGATCAACCTCCTTGGCGGCGTCCAGCAGCGGCGTCCGGGAGATCTCGTGAAGGTAGACGCCGACCAGGTCGCGCTCCTCGGCGACCTCGTCGGTCCGCATGCCGATGTTCTTGTCCACGTTGCCCACGGTCCCCTCGCTCGCGCCGGTTGCCCGGTTCCTTGCCATCCCCACGTCCATCGGCCCTCCCCCGTAACCTCCGCTGTGCCCGTCGGTGCTGACACCTACACAACAGATGAGACGTGTCGGGGATTCCATGTCGTGAGTCGAAAGTGTCACGAATGCCTGAGTATCAGCTGTAAGCCAAGTCCACGTTTGCTGTCAGCGCCCATTCGGGGCTCACCGACTCCGCACCACGAACAGGCTGGCGGATCAGGGGAAATCGACCTCCGCCCCTGGCAATCGCACCATTGCGACCCCAACGACGCAGCGACCCTCGTCACCGCCCGGCTGCGATCCTGGTCACTGCCAGATACGCGCCGGCGTACCGGTCGGTTCATCCGCTCCGGGATTGATTACCCCGCCCCCTGGACAACAATCCGGGGCGTGTGGGACGTCCCATCCGCGACGTGTTCCGCGTCTCACCCGGCCGTGGGCGGGCCGGGGGGCGGCGGAGGGGGTCAGGAGGCGAGCAGGGCGAGCGCGCCGCGCACCTGGTGCGCGCTGCGGGCCAGGGCCGCCCGGGCGGCGGACACCTCGGCCCCGGAGACCAGCGAGACCAGGGCGGTCTTGAGATCGCCGGCGGCCTCGTGCAGGGCCCGCCGGCAGATCTCCTCCGAGCAGTTGGTGGCCTCCATCAGGATGGAGATCATCCGCCCGCGCAGCTTCGCGTTGGTGGCCACCATGTCGATCATGAGGTTCGAGTAGACCCGGCCGAGGCGCACCATCACGGCCGTGGAGAAGCTGTTCAGCACCAGCTTCTGCGCGGTGCCCGCCTTCATCCGGGTCGACCCGGTGACCACCTCCGGTCCCGTGTCCACCCCGATGAACACGTCGACCGAGGAGGCGGCCTGCGCCTCCGGGTTCGCACAGAGCAGCACCGTGGCGGCGCCCTGCGCCCGGGCTGCGGCGAGCGCCCCGAGGACGTACGGGGTGCGCCCGCTGGCCGCCAGGCCGACGACCAGGTCGCCCGGTCGTACGCACTCGGCCGCCTCGGCGGCACCGCCCCGCTCGTCGTCCTCGGCGTCCTCGACGGCGCGCCACATCGCGTCCGGGCCGCCGGCCAGGTGGGCGCAGAACCAGTCCCGCGGGGAGTTGAAGGTGGGGGCCAGCTCGGCGGCGTCGAGCACCCCGAGCCGGCCGGAGGTGCCGGCGCCGAAGTAGTGCACCCGGTGCCCGCCGCGCAGGGCCGCGACGGCCAGGTCGACGGCCGCGGCGATCTCGTCGAGGACGGCCGCGACGGCGGCCGGCACCCGGCGGTCGGCGTCGTTGATGACGGTGAGCACGTCCCGGGTCGACATCAGGTCGAGGTCGGCGCTGTCCGGGTTGCGACGCTCGGTCGGCGCGCCCACCCGGACCACCGGTCGGGCCACGGTCGCCGCCTCGTCCGGCTCCACCCGACCGGCGGTCACCCGCGCCTCCGACCCGGGCCGACCCGGTGCGACTGGACCGCCTCGGCGGTCGCCTCCAGGGCCTTGCGGGCGCGCGCCCGGTTCCGCGCGGCCACCCCGACGAAGAGCACGTCGACGACGGTGAGCTGGGCGAGCCGGCTGGCCATCGCGCCGGAGCGGTAGGTCGTCTCGCGGGCCGCGGTGGTGAGCACGAAGTCGGCCACCTCGGTGATCGGCGAGCGGGGGAAGTTGGTCAGCGCGACGGTCGCGGCGCCCCGCGCCCGGGCCTGCTCCAGCACCTCGATGACGTCGGAGGTGGTGCCGGTGTGCGAGATGCCGACGGCGACGTCGCCCTTGCCGAGCAGCGCGGCGGAGGTCAGCGCGGTGTGGATGTCCGGGAAGTAGAAGGCGGTGCGGCCGATGCGGTGCAGCTTCTGCTGGAAGTCCGAGGCGACGAAGCCGCTGGCGGCGGCGCCGTAGACGTCGATGCGGCCGGCGGCGGCGATGGTGTCGACCACCCGCTCGCAGACCGCCGGGTCGAGCTGCTCGGCGGTCTCCTCGACAGCCCGGGCGTCGTTGAACGCGATGGTGGCGATGATCTGCGCCAGGTCCGCGCCGGGCGGGATGTCACCACCGACGACCCGGGCGTCCGGCGGCTCGACCCGGCGGGCGGCCTCGGCGGCGAGCCGGATCCGCAACTGGGGGTAACCGTCCATGCCGACCGACCGGCAGAACCGGATGACGGTGGCCTCGGATGTCTCCGCGGCGGTGGCGAGATCGGTGATGGTCCGCCGCGCGGCGTCGGCCGGGTCGGAGACGACCAGCCGGGCCACCCGCTGCTCGGCGGGCGACAGCGAGGGGAGCAGGCCGCTGATGTGGACGATCAGCCCACCCGGCTCGTGACTCGCAGAAATCTTCGTACTCTTCGCCACGGATGAAACTTACTTTCATAAACGGTGGCCCGTCAACCATCACCGCGCGTATCCGACAACAAGTATCCCCCGCGCGCGTCACGTTCCGGCAGCGTATGCGGTCACCACAGCATCACGCTCCCGTCCGCCGCGGTCGAACACCACGCTACGGTGTCCCGCATGGCGGATCGCAGCGTGCTGGTCACCGGCGGAACGGGCGGGCTCGGCGGGGCGGTCACCGCCGCCTTCGTCCAGGCGGGCTGGCGGGTGGTCGTACCCCAGCGGGAGAGCGCCACCGGGGCGGGGCCGGCGGCGTCCGGCCCGGTCCGGGTGACCGCGGACCTGATGGACCCGGCGGGCGTCGAGCGGGCCGTGCGGGCCGCCGCCGACGACCCGGCAGCGCCGCTGCGCGCGGTGGTCAACCTGGTCGGCGGGTACGCCAGCGGCGGCCGGGTGCACGAGACGCCGGTCGAGGAGTTCGAGCGGATGCTCTCGATCAACCTGCGGCCCACCTACCTGGTCACCCAGGCGGCACTGCCGCACCTGATCGCGGCCGGCGGCGGCGCGGTGGTCTGCGTCTCGTCCCGGGCCGCGCTCGCGCCGTTCCCAGGGGCGGCCGGGTACGCCACCGCCAAGGCGGCCGTGCTCGCCTTCGCCAACGCGGTGGCGGTCGAGTACCGGGCCTCCGGCGTCCGCTGCAACACGGTGCTGCCCAGCGTGATCGACACCCCGGCGAACCGGGCCGCCCAGCCGGGCGCCGACCACCGCCGCTGGGTGACCCCGGCCGAGATCGCCCCGGTGATCCGCTTCCTCGCCTCGGACGACTCCGCGCCGACCAGCGGGGCGGCCGTCCCGGTCTACGGGCGGGCCTGAACCGGCGACCGCCCCGGGATCGCCGCGGCGACCGGCCGGTCGGCGGCCGACGCCTCGACAGCCGGCGGGCCGGCCTCGGGCGGTAGCCAGGCCGCCAGGTGGGCGCGGATGCGCCGCGCCACGTCCTCCGGCGCGCCACCGGCGTCGACCACCACGAAGCTCGGGTACTCGGGCAGGGTGCGGTATGCCGTGTCGGCGGCGGTCAGCCAGCCCATCGTCTCGTGGTCGTCGCCGCGCCGCTCGATCCGCCGGTACGCCTCCGCCGGGTCCACGGTGAGCAGGAAGGTGACCTGCGGGGGCGGGAAGACCCGGTAACCGACCCGGGCCAGGCGCTCCCAGCGCTGCCCGCCGTGCGCCCGGATGCTGGCGTACTGGCAGGCGGAGTAGCGGTCCATCACCGCCGTGCGGCCGGTCACCAGGCAGCTCAGCAGCGCGGCCGCGATCGCCAGCCAGCGCAGCACCGACTCCACGGCCAGCACGCCGTTGCGCCCCACCAGGCGCTGCGCGTCGGGGCGGCCGAGCCGGTTGGCGAGCCGGCCGAGCCAGCGCCGGCCGCCGGCGTTGCGGTGGTAGGTGGCGGGCCGGCCGGCCGCGGTGAGCGCGTCGGCGAGCCGGTGCGCCTGGGTCGTCTTGCCCGAGCCGTCAATGCCGATCAGGGCGACCCGGCGAAGTCGGGCCGCGCCGCCGGTCCCCCGCAATGATCTGGCCACTCTGCACAGGTTATCCGACCGGCGCTCGCCCACCGGCGGTTTGCCCGGTTGATGGCCGGGTGACCAGTCTCTGATCGCCGCCCAGGTGTGGGCGGCGGGCGGGCCGGGTACGCAACGTCATTTCCGACCGCCTGTCCACCTTCACGACGACGGGAGAACCAGATGGCCGAGCGCGGGGACGAGAGCCTGTTGCACACCCTCAAGCGGGTCGCCGCCGTGCTCAAGCAGAACGACATCCCCTTCGCCCTCGGCGGCAGCTTCGCCGTCTACGCGCACGGCGGCCACTCCAGTGAGCACGACGTGGACTTCCTGCTCCGCGAGGAGGACATCGAACGGGCGCTGGAGGCGCTGGTCGCCGAGGGCTTCAACGCCGAGCGTCCGCCGGAGGACTGGCTGGTCAAGGTCTACGACGAGGGGCGGATGGTGGACCTGATCCACCGACCGATCGAGACCCCGGTGACCGAGGAGACCTTCGCCGACACCGTGGTGCGCCCGGTGGACGCCATCCACATGCCGGTGCTGTCCGCGACCCGGCTGATGGTGCACAAGCTGCTCAGCTTCTCGCAGCACTACTGCGACTTCGCCCGCGGCCTGCCGCTGGCCCGCTCGCTGCGGGAACAGATCGACTGGGAACGGGTACGGAAGGAGACGCGGCACTCGCCGTACGCCGAGGCGTTCCTGGTGCTGCTGGACCGGCTCGACGTGGTGCCGTACGGCGGCACGCCCGTGCCGTACGCCCGCACCCCCGAGGGAGAGGAGACACCGTGACCGAGCATGGCGCCGGCCCGCCGGACGAGTACGTCGAGGCGGAGATCCACCGGCTGCTCGCCGAGGATCCGGACGTCGCCGAGCAGGGCATCACCGTGGTCCACCGGGAACGCGGTCTGGTCCTCTACGGCGAGGTGGAAACCCCGCACCGGCGGGAGGAGATCCTCCGGCGGGTCTCGGAGCGCTTCCCGGACCTGCCGATCACCAGCGACATCGGGGTGATCCGCGCGCAGGCGCCGACCCAGGTCGAGGAGCTGCCGTGAGGAGGGCCCGACGATGATCCGGATCGCCGCCGTCGGCGACGTGCACGTGGACGAGGACGTGGTCGGCCGGTTCCGCCCGGCGCTGGAGGAGCTGCCGGACTGCGCCGACGTGCTGCTGCTCGCCGGGGACCTGACCCGGCACGGCACCGAGTCCGAGGCGCGCTGCGTGGCCCGGGAGTTCGGCGGGCTCGGGGTGCCGGTGATCACCGTGCTCGGCAACCACGACCACCAGTGCGACCAGGTGCCGCAGGTCATCAAGGTGCTGGAGGGCGCCGGGATCACCGTGCTGGAGGGGACGGGCACGGTGGTGGAGTGCGCCGGCGGCCGGCTCGGCGTGGCCGGGGTCAAGGGCTTCGGCGGTGGCTTCGCCGGCCGGTGCGCCAGCGACTTCGGGGAGCCGGAGATGAAGGCCTTCGTCCGGACGACCAACGAGAGCGCCGATGCGCTGGGCAAGGCGCTGCGCGGGCTGGACTGCGACCGGCTGGTCGCGCTCACCCACTACTCCCCCGTGCCGGACACGCTCGCCGGCGAACCGCTGGAGATCTATCCGTTCCTGGGGTCGTACCAGCTGGGTCAGGCGATCGACTCGGCGCCGACCGCGCTGGCCCTGCACGGGCACGCCCACGCGGGCACCGAGCGGGGCACCACCCCCGGCGGGGTCCGCGTCCGCAACGTCGCGCACCCCGTGATCAAGCAGGCGTACAGCATCTTCCACCTGGGCGATCACCTCGAATGATCTCCCAGGTTTCCGGGATCGGAGAGACGGGTACTCAGCCGCCATGGAGCTGATTCTCTGGATTCTCGCAGTCGTACTCGTGGTCGCCGGCATCCTCGCGCTGTTCCGCCGGCAGATCCTGTGGGGCGTCGTCCTCATCGTGGTGGGCCTGCTGGTCGGCCCGGGTGGTGTCAGCATCTTCAATTGACGCTGGTTTCGCGTCACCGGACCCGCCGGGGTCGTCGCTTCCGGAATCTCCGTCCTCCCAGACCTGGAGATGCGGCAGCGACGACCCCGGCGCCGTGCGTCCGGGGTCTGTCGCGCCCGCTCTTGGGTCGGGTTTGTGCCGTCGGCCGGACGGACGCTGCTCTACGCGCTGTCCGCGCGCTTCAGCAGCGCGGGACGTTCGGGATCCAGCCGTCGTGGCCGGTGTAGACGTACGCGTCGGAGATGAACCGGCCGGAGCCGATCCGGTCCCAGATCGAGCTGGTGCCGTACGTGCCGGTGACGGTGGTGCCGGTGGTCTGGCAGTAGATGGTCACGCTGGCCCCGTCGGCGACCGAGCCGACCGCGCTGTAGCCGGTACCCGGGCCGGAGCGCACGGTCAGGTCCGCGCCGGCGGTGTTGACCGTGCCGGAGGCGGTGCCGCCGGAGCAGGCGTTGTCGCTGGAGTAGCTCTTGGTGCCCCAGTAGAGCGCCAGCGCGCCGTTGAACCGCACCTGGATGTCGTTGCCGTTGAGCCGCTGCTCGTAGTGCAGGTGCGGCCCGGTGGAGCCGCCGGTGCTGCCCACCCAGCCGATCACCTTGCCATAGCCGACGGTCTGGCCGACCGAGACGTTGAAGCCGTTGAGGTGGGCGTAGTAGGTGGTGTAGCCGCCGCCGTGGTCGATCCGGACGTACTTGCCGTAGCTGGTGCCGCCGAGGTCGGTGACCCGGTCGACGGTGCCGGGGGCGCTGGCCACCACCGGGTCGCCGAGGTCGTCGGTGCGGTTGAAGTCGATCGCGTACGCCGGGCTGTGGTCGGACCGGGTCTGCCCGGACCAGGACTGGCCGCAGGGGAACGGCACCTTGAACGTCGGCGCGGCCAGCGCGGGGGTCGCCGGGGCCACCAGGGCCACCGAGGCGAGCAGCGCGGCCGCGGCCAGGCTCCACCACCGTCTGCGCATCCAGCACCTCCAATGTTGAGATTCTTCAATCTGCTGGGCACAGCGTGGCAGAAACCTCCATCGATGGGAAGTGGCGCTTGGTGCAGGTCGCGACTACTGCGCGGGAGCGTGCCCACGGCCGCTGGGCGGGTTTCGGGATTGTTACCGGGCCGTGTCCGGCCAGGGCTGGACCGGAGGTGATGCAAGCGCTTACATGTGGAGACGACCATCGGACCGGCGCGACTTCGACTCCTCCACGCGCCGGCAAGGAAGGAGAACGGCATGGCGTTTGCCAGATCACGCCAGGCTCTCGCGATCGCCGGCGTACTGGGGCTGGCGCTCGGCGCCACCGCCTGCGGCACCGGCAACGACAAGAAGAGCAGCAACGCGGGCTCCGCGGAGTGCGCCGCATACGAGAAGTACCAGGGCCACGACGGCAAGAAGGTCACGATCTACTCGTCGATCCGGGACATCGAGGCCGACCGCCTGGAGCAGTCCTGGAAGCAGTTCGAGGACTGCACCGGCATCACGATCGACCACGAGGGCAGCGGCGAGTTCGAGGCCCAGCTGGGCGTCCGGGTCGACGGTGGCAACGCCCCCGACCTGGCCTTCATCCCCCAGCCGGGTCTGCTCAAGCGGTTCGTCGACGCGGGCAAGGTCAAGACGGTCGGCGCCGACACCAAGGCGCTGGCCGAGCAGAACTTCACCCCCGACTGGCTGAAGTACAGCACCGTCGACGGCAAGCTCTACGGCGTTCCGCTCGGCTCCAACGTCAAGTCGTACGTGTGGTACTCGCCGAAGACCTTCAAGGAGAAGGGCTGGCAGGTCCCGACCACCTGGGACGACCTGATCAAGCTCAGCGACACCATCGCGGCCAGCGGCACCAAGCCGTGGTGCGCCGGCATCGAGTCCGGTGACGCCACCGGCTGGCCGGCCACCGACTGGATCGAGGACGTCATGCTCCGGACCCAGGGTCCGGAGGTCTACGACCAGTGGACCACCCACGGCATCCCGTTCAACGACCCGAAGGTCGCCGACGCGGTGAACAAGGCCGGCACCATCCTCAAGAACGAGAAGTACGTCAACGGCGGCTTCGGCGGGGTGAAGAGCATCGCCACCACCTCCTTCCAGGAGGCGGGCGTCCCGATCACCACCGGCAAGTGCGCGCTGCACCGCCAGGCGTCCTTCTACGCCAACCAGTGGCCGCAGGGCACCAAGGTGGCCGAGGACGGCGACGTCTTCGCCTTCTACTTCCCGGCCATCGACCCGGCCAAGGGCAAGCCGGTGCTGGGTGCCGGCGAGTTCGTCGCGGGCTTCGCCGACCGTCCCGAGGTCCAGGCGGTGCAGACCTACCTGGCCTCCGGCGAGTACGTCAACAGCCGCGCCAAGATCGGCGACTGGCTGTCGGCGAACAAGAAGCTCGACCTGGCCAACGTGCCGAACCCGGTGGACAAGCTCTCCGTCGGCATCCTCCAGGACCCGAAGACCGTCTTCCGCTTCGACGGCTCGGACCTGATGCCGGCCGCGGTCGGCGCGGGCACCTTCTGGAAGGGCATGGTCGACTGGGTGAACGGCAAGGACACCGCGACCGTCCTCAACGGCATCGAGGGCAGCTGGAAGTGATCTGAGTTGGTGGCCCGGTCCGCGTCGCGGACCGGGCCACCACCGCAAACCGAGCCCTTGAAGGAGGGTCGATGGAGTTCGACTTCGCGGAGGAACAGCCGAAGTTCCTCATGCTGATGTACGGGCTGATCGCTTTCGTCGCGGTGGTGGGCGGTCTGCTCCTGCTCCTCGACGTGGTGCCGGCCTGGTTCGCCCGCCGTCGGGAGCAGAAGCTGGTCGCCGCAGCGGCGAGCGGCGGTCCACTGCCCCGCCGGCTGAAGCCGCGGGAGGGGCTGTTCGCCCTGTTCTTCCTGCTGCCGACGCTGCTGCTGCTCGCCATCGGGCTGGTGGTGCCGGCGATCCGGACCACGCTGCTCTCCTTCATGGACGCCGGCAGCAACGACTGGGTGGGCCTGCGCAACTACGGCTGGATGTTCTCCGAGGACTCGATCGTCCGGGTCCTGCTCAACACCCTGGTCTGGGTGCTGCTGGTCCCGCTGGTGGCCACCTCGTTCGGCCTGCTCTACGCGGTGATGGTGGACAAGGCCAGGTTCGAGGCGGTCGCCAAGTCGCTGATCTTCCTGCCGATGGCGATCTCGTTCGTCGGCGCCAGCATCATCTGGAAGTTCGTCTACGCCTACCGCGGCGACGGCCAGGAGCAGATCGGCCTGCTGAACCAGATCGTGGTCAGCCTCGGCGGCGAGCCGAAGCAGTGGCTGCTGGAGTCGCCGCTGAACACGCTGCTGCTGATCGTGATCATGGTATGGATCCAGGCCGGTTTCGCCATGGTGGTGCTCTCCGCCGCGATCAAGGCGATCCCGGCGGACATCGTGGAGGCCGCCCGCCTCGACGGGGTCACCCCCTGGCAGATGTTCTGGCAGATCACCATGCCGAGCATCCGGCCCGCGCTGATCGTCGTGGTGGTGACGCTGTCGATCGCCACGCTCAAGGTCTTCGACATCGTCCGGACCGCGACCAACGGCAACTACGACACCAGCGTGATCGCCAACGAGATGTACAACCAGGCGTTCCGGTACGGCCAGAACGGGCAGGGCTCGGCGCTGGCCGTCTTCCTGTTCATCCTGGTGGTCCCGATCGTGATCTACCAGATCCGCAACCTGCGTCAGCAGCGGGAGGGCTGAGATGAGCACCGCCACGCCCACGGTCCCGGCCGGCACCCAGGCCACCGGGAAGACCACCACCGCCGGACGCGTCCGCAAGCGGCTGAACAGCCGTACGGCCACGCTGATCTCGATCGTCATCGCGCTGCTCTGGACGATCCCGACCTTCGGCCTCTTCGTGTCCTCGTTCCGGCCGGAGGACGAGATCAAGAGCACGGGCTGGTGGACGTTCTTCACCAACCCGCAGTTCACCCTGGAGAACTACCAGGAGGTGCTCTTCGGCAGCTCGTCCTCCTCGGGTCAGCTCGCCAGCTACTTCATCAACTCGCTGGCCATCACCATCCCCTCGGTGCTGTTCCCGCTCGCCTTCGCCTCGCTCGCCGCGTACGCGCTGGCCTGGATCAACTTCAAGGGCCGGGACTGGCTCTACATCGCGATCTTCGCGTTGCAGATCGTCCCGCTGCAGATGGCGCTGGTGCCGCTGCTGAAGTTCTTCTCCACCGGCGTCACCGTCGCCGGCGTCACCCTGATGCCGGCCTGGGACCTGGTGGACGAGCAGAAGTTCGCCCAGGTGTGGTTCGCCCACACCTGCTTCGCGCTCCCCTTCGCGGTGTTCCTGCTGCACAACTTCATCTCGCAGCTGCCCAGGGACCTGATGGAGGCGGCCCGGGTCGACGGGGCCACCCACCCCAAGATCTTCCGCACCATCGTCCTGCCGCTGATCACCCCGGCCCTGGCGGCCTTCGGCATCTTCCAGTTCCTCTGGGTCTGGAACGACCTGCTGGTCGCGCTGATCTTCGCCGGGGGCGGCAACGAGACCGCCCCGCTGACCGTCCGGCTCGCCGAGATGGCCGGCACCCGGGGCAACGAGTGGCAGCGGCTGACGGCGGGCGCGTTCGTCTCGATCGTTGTACCGCTGATCGTGTTCCTGTCCCTGCAGCGCTACTTCGTCCGCGGCCTGCTCGCCGGCAGCGTCAAGGGCTGAGGCCTCGTACCGCCGCCGCCCGCCGGGCGGGCGGCGGCGGTGACGGGCGCGGAGCGGGGGAACACCATGACGAAGATTGATGACGTCGCCCGACTCGCCGGGGTCTCGACCGCCACCGTCTCCCGGGCCCTGCGCGGCCTGCCGACGGTGTCGGCCGCGACGCGCCGCCGGGTGCTCGCCGCCGCCGAGCAGCTCCAGTACGCCGTCTCGCCGAGCGCCTCGCGGCTGGCCGGTGGCCGGACCGGGACGGTGGCCGTGGTGGTCCCCCGGATCACCCGCTGGTTCTTCGGCACCGTCGTGGAGGCGGTCGAGGAGTTCCTCCACCAGGCCGGGTACGACCTGCTCCTGTACAACCTGGGCGGCCGGGAGCAGATCCGGCAGCGGGTGCTGCGCAACGCCAACCTGCACAAGCGCGTCGACGCCATCATGCTGGTCGCCACGCCCCTGCGGCCGGCCGACCTGACCGCGCTGGGCGCGCTGGACCTGCCCGGGATCACCATCAGCTCCGGCACCGTGGTGCCCGGCTGGCCCTGCGTCCGGATCGACGACGTGGCCGCCGCCCGCACCGCCACCCGGCACCTGCTCGACCTGGGGCACCGCCGGATCGCCCACATCTCCGGCGACCCGGACGACGAGCTGGCCTTCACCACCCACCTGGACCGGCGCCGGGGCTACCGGGAGGCGCTGCGGGCGGCCGGGATCCGCCCCGACCCCAGCCTCGACGTCGAGTCGCAGTTCACCATCGACGGCGGCACCCGGGCCACCGCCGAACTGCTCTCCCGGGGCGAGCCACCGACCGCGATCTTCGCCGCCTGCGACGAGATGGCGATGGGCGCGATCACCGCGCTGCGCGACGCCGGGCTGCGGGTGCCGCAGGACGTCAGCGTGATCGGCGTCGACGACCACGACCTGGCCAGCGTGCTCGGGCTCAGCACCATCGCCCAGCCCGCCGCCGAGCAGGGCCGGCTCGCCGCCCGGCTGCTGCTCGACCCGCTCGGCACCCGCACCACCGGCCCGTACGCCGGCCGGGTCCCCGACCAGCGGGTCGGCGGCGGCCGGGACGACACGCCGACCCCCCCGGTGATCCTGCCCACTCGGCTGGTGGTGCGTGAATCGACCGCACCACCGCGGGCACACTGAACGGATTCGACCGCACCACGGCTCGACACAGGGAGAAGGCTCTGAACACCGACGCGAGGCACCAGGAACAGTCCGGTGGCCCGGCCACCGGGTGGTGGACCGAGGCCGTCATCTACCAGATCTACCCGCGCTCGTTCGCCGACTCCGACGGGGACGGCGTCGGTGACCTGCCGGGCATCACCGCCCGACTCGGCCACCTCGCCGAGCTGGGCGTGGACGCCGTCTGGCTGTCGCCGTTCTACCCGTCGCCGCAGGCCGACGCCGGGTACGACGTGGCCGACTACCGGAACGTCGACCCGCTCTTCGGGCGGCTGGAGGACGCCGACAAGCTGATCGCCGAGGCCCGCGCCAAGGGTCTGCGGGTGATCGTCGACCTGGTGCCCAACCACACCTCCTCGGCGCACCGGTGGTTCACCGCGGCCCTGGCCGCCGCCCCGGGCAGCCCGGAGCGGGCCCGCTACATCTTCCGGGACGGTCTCGGCCCGGACGGCGACCAGGCCCCGAACGACTGGCAGAGCGTCTTCGGCGGCCCCGCCTGGACCCGGGTCACCGATCCCGACGGCCGGCCCGGCCAGTGGTACCTGCACCTGTTCGACACCGGCCAGCCCGACCTGAACTGGGACAACCCGGAGGTCCGCGAGGAGTTCCTGGACGTACTGCGGTTCTGGCTGGACCGGGGCGTCGACGGCTTCCGGGTCGACGTGGCGCACGGCCTGATCAAGCAGGCCGACCTGGCCGACTGGCAGGAGCCGCAGGAGATCCTCTCCGGCAGCGAGGTGGCGAAGCCCCGGCCCCCGATGTGGGACCAGGACGGCGTGCACGAGATCTACCGGGAGTGGCGCCGGTTGCTCGACTCGTACCCGGGCGAACGGGTCCTGGTCGCCGAGGCGTGGGTGGAGCCGGCGGAGCGGCTGGCCCGCTACGTGCGCCCGGACGAGATGCACCAGGCGTTCAACTTCGAGTACCTGCTCGCCTCGTGGACCGCGCCCGCCCAGTACGCGGTGATCACCCGCTCGCTGGAGGCCACCGACAGCGTCGGCGCGCCGACCACCTGGGTGCTCTCCAACCACGACGTGGTGCGGCACGCCTCCCGGCTCGGACTGTCCGTCGGCGGGGGCCGGCCGAACGGCATCGGCATCGGCGACCCGCAGCCGGACGCCGCGCTCGGCCTGCGCCGGGCCCGCGCGGCCAGCCTGCTGATGCTGGCCCTGCCCGGCAGCGCCTACCTCTACCAGGGCGAGGAGCTGGGCCTGCCGGAGCACACCACGCTGCCGGACGAGGTCCGGCAGGACCCGACCTGGGAGCGCAGCGGCCACACTCAGCGCGGCCGCGACGGCTGCCGGGTGCCGATCCCGTGGGAGGCCGACGCTCCGTCGTACGGCTTCGGGCCGACCGACGCCAGCTGGCTGCCGCAGCCGCCGCTGTGGGCCGAGTACGCCCTCGACCGGCAGCGCGGGGTGCCCGGCTCGACGTACGAGATGTACCGGACGGCGCTGCGGCTGCGGCGCGAGCACGGGCTGGCCCGGGGTCCGCTGCGGTGGCTCTCCTCCGGCGACGAGGTGCTGACCTTCCGCAACGGCGGGCTCACCGTGCTGACCAACTTCGGCGCGGCAGCCGTCCCGGCGCCGGCCGGGGAGCTGCTGCACAGCAGCGCCCCGCTGGACGCCGACGGCCGGGTCCCCACCGACGTGACGGTCTGGGTCCGCGCCTGACCACTGCCGCTCCCGCCGGCCCCGCGCTCGTCCGCGGGGCCGGCTGGTCGGCTCGGGCAGGACTGGCGGCCGTCACCTGTCGGCGTCGGCGGGGTTGGGCCTCGTCGCCCGGCACACCGATCTCGGGTACGTCAGGGCACGGCCGCTCGGCGGCTCGGGCATGGCGCGGCGCCTCGGTCACTGCCGTGTCCGGCACTCTTCACCCGTCCACCCCAGCACCCGGTTGGTTCGCTATGGATCTGATGTCGTAAACGACTCAGCCCTGCTTCCCCACCCCCGCAGCGCACCGGCACGGACCCCGCGTCCCGCCATGGTCGGCAGGCCAAGAGCCCTTGCGCTACCCCGTCGTTGACGGGGACAGGTGTGCGCGTCGCGATGGCGGCGCACGGGATGTAGGGCGGGTTCCACGGCGGGTCGTGTCCCGGGGCACGCTGCCGGACGTGTCGCGCCGTCCCGAGTGGACGGCGGTCTGCATCGTTCCGACATCAGGCCGGCCTGAATCGTTTACGACATCAGGTCCATAGCGTCCTGGGGGCACCCGGCCCGGTGGATCCGCCGGCTCAGCCCCAGCGCCAGCGCCGCTAAGCCGACCCGGCGCGGCGTGGACCGACCCGGCGCAGCCCGACCCGGCCCGGGGCCACCGTGCTGATGATCGGCGTCCACCTCGGCCCGGAGGCGTGGCATGGCCCGGCCCGGCGCGGCCGGTGAGGCCCGACGGCGATCGGTCAGAGGCGGTCGGCGCGGGCGTGCAGCAGGTCGTGCACCGCCTCGATGTCCTCCGGTGAGGAACGGGAGGCCCGCCAGTACATCAGGCCGGTGGGGATGAAGAAGAGTTGGAAGACGGCCAGGCCGACGGCGTAGTTCAGCGGCGGCGGGAAGGCCGCCCGCAGGGTGTGGAAGGCCACCCCGACCAGGCCGTTGCCGGCCGCCCGGCCCACCCCGTTGACCAGGTTGCCCAGGCTGTAGACGGTGCCCCGGTGCTCGGGCGGGTTGACGTCGGCGATCAGGGCGAACCAGTTCGGCGAGTTGGCCGAGGTCAGCGCCAGCGCGACCACGGCGGCGAGCAGGCTCAGCCCGACCGTCGGCTCGGTCAGCACGCTGGCCAGCACCGCCCGCACCACCGCCCCGCCGCCCGCCCCGTCGGGCACCACGATGCGGATCGGCACGAAGAAGAGGACCAGGTAGAACGGCACGGCCGCGAGGATGCCCACCGCCGCGACCAGGGCCCGTCCCCTCGCGGTACGCCGTTGCAGCGCGTCGCCGGCCAGTCCGCCGACGATGGAGAACACCCCGCCGAGTTGGAACAGCGTGGCGAAGACGCTGCCCACCACCACCGCGGTCGCCGACGAGTAGCCCTGGGCCTCGGCCCGTTGCGCGAAGAGCACCGGCAGCCAGACCAGCGAACCGAACGCCGCCTGCGCGGTCAGGCCCTGCAGGATCAGCCACCGGTTGGTCCGCCGGTGCAGGATCCGGGGCAGGTCGGCGCGGGTGATCCGGTAGTCGTACTCGGCCCCGGCGTTCAGCGCAGCGGCCAGCTCGGGCTCGCTCTGCCCGCGCCGGATGTCGTACGTGAAGAGGTAGGCCAGGGTGGCGGCCAGCCCGACCACGGTGAGCGCCAGGAACGGACGCCGCCAGTCGGTGGCCCCCAGCAGGCCGCCGGTGAGCGTGCCGGCCAGCGTCCCCACTCCCTGCGACAGCCCCCAGAAGCTCATCACCAGCCCCCGGCGGCGGGGCGAGATCAGGTCGGTGACGACGGAGAACCCGACCGAGCCGACCGCGCCGAGCCCGACCGCGGCCACCAGTTGCGCGGCCAGGAAGGTCGGGTAGTCCTGGGCGAGCGCGCTGCCGCCGGTGCCGGCCGCCCAGATCAGGGTGCCGACCATGAGCAGCGGCTTGCGGTTCGTCCGGTCCCCCACGTACGCCCAGGCCACCGCCGCCACCGCGCTGACCAGAAAGCTGACCGCGGTGACCAGCCCGAGCAGCCGCTGCGACACGCCCAGCGCACCGGAGATCGGCCCGTACAGGGGCGGGACCAGGCCGATCGCCACGTTGTCCAGCGAGGCGAGCACCACGAAGACCACGACACTGTAGAACCGGTGCACCGTGCCGCCGCCCCAGGACCGCGCCGCCCCACCCCTGGTCAAGGTCATGTGCGGCAGCCAATCAGGGCGAGGTCACGGTCGCGTCACCGGGGTCGGCCCCACCCGCTCAGCCCGGCGTCCGGTCGACGGTCCGGTCGCGGGCCTGGGCGTACCGCTCGCGGACGGCGGGGACGGGCTCGGCGTCGTACTCCCGGGTGTCGGCGTCGGCCCACTCCGGTGGCGCCGCGCCGCCCAGGGCGACCCAGGCGGCCTGGCGAGCGGCCCCGTCAGCGACGTACTCGCCGGGCGGTGGCACCACCACCGGCCGGCCGAAGACCTGCGGGGCGATCCGGCGCACCGCCGCCGAGCGGGCCCCGCCACCGACCAGGATCACCCGCCGCGCGTCGGCGCCCTGGGCGGTGAGCGCGTCCAGCCCGTCGGCGAGCGCGCAGAGCATCCCCTCGACGGCGGCCCGGGCCAGGTGCGCCGGGGTGGCGGTACGCAGGGTGAGCCCGTGCAGCGCGCCGGTGGACAGCGGCCGGTCGGGCGTCCGCTCCCCTTCCAGGTAGGGGACCATGACCAGCCCGTCCGCGCCGGGTGGGGCGGACAGCGCCAGCTCGCTCAGCTCGTCGAGGCCGACCCGGAGCAGCGCGGCGGCGGCGTCCAGCACCCGGGCGGCGTTGAGGGTGCAGACCAGCGGCAGGTACCGGCCGGTGGCGTCGGCGAACCCGGCGACGGCGCCGCCCGGGTCGGCGGCCGGCACGTCGGCCACGCTGAACACGGTGCCGGAGGTGCCGATCGAGACGACCACGTCGCCGGGGCCGGCGCCGACGCCGAGGGCGGCGGCCGCGTTGTCCCCGGTGCCCGGGCCGAGCACGATCCCGCCGGGCGCGGCACCCGACGGGCCGACCCCGGAGCCCCCGACCGCGCCAGGCCCCGGCGCCCGGCCGCCCAGCGTGGCCGGGTCCAGGACGCCGGCGGCCTCGGCCGGGCCGAGCACCGTCGGCACCGCCACCACCCGGCCGAAGGCCTGTTCCAGCAGGTCGAGGCGGTACTCGCCGGTGCGGGGCGACCAGTAGCCGGTGCCGCTGGCGTCGCCCCGGTCGGTGCGCAGCGCGGCCAGGCCGGGCGCGCCGGCCAGCCGCCAGGTGAGCCAGTCGTGGGGCAGACAGACGGCCGCGACCCGGGCCGCGTGCTCCGGCTCGTGCCGGGCCAGCCAGCGCAGCTTGGTGCCGGTGAAGCTGGCCACCGGCACGCTGCCCACCGCCTCGGCCCAGAAGCGGCGGCCCGCCACCTCGCCGCCGGCCTCGTCGACCAGGTCCCGGGCCGCGTCGGCGGAGCGGGTGTCGTTCCAGAGCAGGGCTGGCCGGACCACCTCGCCCGCCTCGTCCAGGCAGACCATGCCGTGCTGCTGGCCGGCGACCGAGACCGCCGCGACGTCGGCCAGCCCGCCGGCGGCGTCCACCGCCGTGCGCAGCGCGTCCCACCAGGCCCGCGGGTCGACCTCGGTGCCGTCCGGGTGCGGCGCCCGGCCCTGCCGGACCAGGGCCCCGGTGGCCGCGTCCCGGATCACGACCTTGCAGGACTGGGTGGACGAGTCGACCCCGGCGACGAGCGGCACGGCGGCCCGCCTCAGCGCGCGCCGAGCAGGTGCTCGACGGCGAGCTGGTTGAGCCGGACGAAGCCGAAGCCCCGCGCCGCGACCGCGTCCACGTCCACGTCCTCGAACGCGGACCGGTCGGCGAGCAGCTCGGCGTACCCCTCCCCCGGGTTCAGCGTCGGGGTGGACAGCTCGGCGACCTTGCTGCCGGCCAGCGCCTCGGCCACCTCCGGGTCGGCCCGGAACGCCGCGGCCCGCTCCTTGAGCAGCAGGTACGTGCGCATGTTCGCCTCCGCCGAGGCCCACACGCCGGCGAAGTCCTCGGTGCGGGAGGGCTTGTAGTCGAAGTGCCGGGGCCCGTCGTACGCGGGGCCGCCGTCCGGGCCGCCCTGCTCCAGCAGGTCCACCAGGGCGAAGGCGTTGAGCAGGTCACCGTGACCGAAGACCAGGTCCTGGTCGTACTTGATGCTCCGCTGGCCGTTGAGGTCGATGTGGAACAGTTTGCCCTGCCAGAGCGCCTGCGCGATGCCGTGCGCGAAGTTCAGCCCGGCCATCTGCTCGTGCCCGACCTCCGGGTTGAGGCCGACCAGATCCGGGTGGGCCAGGGTGGAGATGAACGCCAGCGCGTGCCCGATGGTGGGCAGCAGGATGTCGCCGCGCGGCTCGTTGGGCTTGGGCTCGAGGGCGAAGCGCAGGTCGTAGCCGGAGTCCACGACGTACTGGCAGAGCAGGTCGACCGCCTCGCGGTAGCGGTCCAGCGCGGCCCGGACGTCCTTGGCCAGGTCGTACTCGGCACCCTCCCGGCCGCCCCACATCACGAAGGTGCGGGCACCCAGCTCGGCGGCGAGGTCGACGTTGCGCAGCACCTTGCGCAGGGCGTACCGGCGCACGTCCCGGTCGTTGCTGGTGAATCCGCCGTCCTTGAAGACGGGGTGGGTGAAGAGGTTGGTGGTGACCATCGGGACGACCAGGCCGGTCTCGTCGAGCGCCTTGCGGAACCGGGCCAGGTGGGCCTCGCGGGCGGCGGCGTCCGCGCCGAAGGGGACCAGGTCGTCGTCGTGGAAGGTGATCCCGTACGCGCCCAGCTCGGCGAGGCGGTGCACCGCCTCCACCGGGTCCAGCTCAGCGCGGGTGGCGTCGCCGAACGGGTCGCGGGCCGGCCAGCCCACCGTCCAGAGCCCGAAGGAGAACTTGTCGGCGGGGGTGGGACGGGGTGCCATGGCAGACCTCCGGTGGTGTCGCCGCAATTTGTTCAATGGATGGATTAAATGACCGTGCTGTGGCACTGTCAAGGGGTGACCAGCACCAGCACCGCGGGCGCGGTCCGGCAGGGCAGCCTGCGCGAGCTCAACCTCGCCGTCGTGCTCGGGCGGATCGCCGCCGCCGACCAACCGCCGTCGCGGGCCGGCATCGCCGGCCAGACCGGTCTCACCCGGGCCACCGTCTCGGCCGTGGTGGACGACCTGATCACCGGCCGCCTGGTCACCGAGGCCGACCCCGCGCCGCGCGGCGGAGCGGGCCGCCCGGCGCGGGGGCTGCGGCTCGCCACCGACGGCCCGGCCGGGCTGGGGCTGGAGGTCAACGTCGACTACCTGGCCGCCTGCGTCGTCGACCTCGCCGGCACCGTCCGGCACCACGAGGTACGCCGGGCCGACCTGCGCCCGGTCGCCCCCGCCGACGCGCTCGCCCGGCTGGTCGAGCTGGCCGGGCGGGCCCGGGCCGCCGCCGACCGGGAGGGGCTGACCCTGGCCGGGGCCACGCTGGCCGTGCCGGGGCTGGTCGACGGCCACGGCCTGGTCCGGCTCGCGCCCAACCTCGGCTGGCGCGACGTCGACGTCCCCGCCCTGCTCGCCGGGCATCCGCCGCTGGCCGGGCCGGTCGACGGGGTGCCGGCGCTGGTGGTCGACAACGAGGCCAACCTGGCCGCCCTCGGCGAGCTGCACGCCGGCCCGGCCACGGCCAGCTTCCTGCACGTCTCGGGCGAGATCGGCATCGGCGCCGGGATCGTGCTCGACGGCGCGCTGTTCCGGGGCGCCCGGGGCTGGAGCGGCGAGCTGGGCCACGTACCGGTCGACCCGGCCGGGCCACGGTGCCGCTGCGGCGCGCGGGGCTGCCTGGAGACGTACGCCGGCCAGGAGGCCGTCCTCGGCGCGGCCGGCCTCTCCGGGGCGGACCTGCCGGCGGACACGGCGGCGCGCCGGCTGGCCGACCTCGCCGAGGCGGGCGACCCGGCCACCCTCGACGCGCTGCGCGCGGCCGGCACCGCCCTCGGGGTGGCGGTGGCCGGCGTGGTCAACCTGCTGGACCTGGACACCGTGGTCCTCGGGGGCGGATACGCCACCCTGGCGCCCTGGCTGCGCCCCCCGGTCCTCGCCGAGCTGACCGACCGGGTGCTCACCGCCGCCTGGTCACCGGTCACGGTCCGCGCGGCGGCGCTCGGCCCGGCGTCGGCCGCGGTCGGTGGGGCCGGGTCGGTGGTCCGCCGGATCATCACCCGGCCGTCCGGTTGGCTGGCCAGCCGGCCCTGAGCCGACCTTGCTGGATGGGTGCCCGTCGGTCCGCCTCGCTACCCTTGCCCTGAGGCAACGTTCCCGTCCGAGGAGTCCGCTACCAGCATGCGCACAGGTCGAGAGGCCGAGGCGACCGGCGACCAGCGGTGACGACCATCCGTCGTGGTGCACCCGCCGGGCCGGCCGGCGGCGGGGAGCCGGCTTCTCCCGCGCCGCGCCGACCGTCCTCCGACGCGCCGCTGCCCGCGCGGCGGCCCGACGGCGATGGAGATGTTCGGCGAGCGACGGCTGCGCGAGGCGCTCGCCTCGGCGGCGGGACTGCCGCCGAGCGCGGTGGTCGACGCCTGCTGCAAGTGGTGGCGGACTGGCTGGACGGGCAGAGCCACGACGACATCGCCATGCTCGCCGTCTGCGCCGCGCCCTCGGCGTGACCGGCCCGGAGCTGACCCACGACCGGCGGTGACGTCTCCCAGCGGGTCAGGATCAGGCGGAGCGGGCCGCCGACGGGTCGCCGATCGCGTCGTCGTGGGGCGGGACGCCGCTGCCCTGCCACGGCACCACCGGCGGCGCCAACTCCTCCAGGTCGCGGGCGACCCGGTCGAACTCCCGGACTCCCCGCAGCAGGGCCTGGCGATCCTCGTCGCTCATCCCGGCCAGCACGTCGGCCAGCCGCCGCCGCCGGTCCCGGCGCAGCTCGGCGAGGAGTCCCCGGGCCTCCGGGGTCAGGTGCAGGGAGATCTCCCGCCGGTCGACGCGGCCCGGCTCCCGCTCCAGCATGCCGGCCGCCACCAGCCGGTCGCAGAGCCGGCTGGCCGAGGAGAGCAGCATGTCGAGCAGGGTGGCGAGCCGGCGCAGGTTGATCCCGTCGTGCCGCTCCACCACCATCACCGCGCGCAGCTGAGCGGCGGAAAGGCGGCTGGTGGTGCTTTCCCGCGCCGCCTCCCACAGGGACAGCAGGGCACCGGCCGCGCCGTCGAGCTCGGCGGCCATACTCAGTTCCGGTCCCGCGGGACCATGTTGGTCGGCCATGGTGGGCCCGAGACTACCCGGAGTACCGGGTGGTCGGCCCCTGTCAGGAGGAGTGACGATGAGCGGACCGGACGGTCACGCCCGGCGGGTGCTGGTCGAGGCACCGGCCGACCTCCTGCTCGACCGGCTCACCGCCGAGCTGGAACGGACGTTCAGCATCACGGAGAGCGAACTCTTCCAGGTCGACTACCGCCTCTCGGTGCTGCTGCCGCTGGGTGACGGGGATCCGATCACCGAGCCCGGCCACCCGGCCTGGCGCTGCTTCGACCACCAGGAGCCGATCGTGGCCGGCGACGTCGGCTGGTTCCCGGTCGGCATGCGCGGCGAACGGCGCGGGGTGCTGCGCCTGGCCCCGGTCGCCGACGAGCCCGCCCAGGTCGAGGAACTCGCCGCCATCGCCACCGCCCTCGGGCACGAACTCGCCGCCGTCTCCGCCGGCACCGACATCTACCGGGCGTCCCGCCGGGCCCGTCGGCTCACCCTCGCCGCCGAGATGCAGTGGGAGCTGCTGCCCGGCCGCAGCCGGATCCGCCCGTCGTTCAGCCTGGCCGGTCAGCTGGAGCCGGCGTACGCGGTGCGCGGCGACAGCTTCGACTGGTCCGACGACGGGAACCGGGTCTGGCTCGCCACGATCAACGGGTCGGGTGAGGGGGTGGCCGCCGCGCTGCTCACCTCGCTGGCCACCTACGCGCTGCGCAACGCCCGTCGAGGCGGGCTCGGGCTGGCCGACCAGGCCGCCCTGGCGGACCAGGCGATCTACGCCCTGCACCGGGGCGAGCAGCACCTCTCCGCGCTGCTGATGGAGCTGGACCTCGCCTCCGGGAAGCTGACGGTGGTGGACGCCGGGTCGCCCCGCCTGGTGCGACTGCGCGACGGGGAGATCAGCGAGCACGTGCTCGAGAAGCAGTTCCCGCTCGGCATGTTCGAGGGCACCGACTACCAGGAGCAGTGTTTCGAGCTGCGCCGCGGCGACCGGCTCTTCGTGCTCAGCGACGGCGTGATCGACGCGACCAGCCAGAACATCCGGTACGGGGAGACCGCGCTGGACCGGTTCCTGCGCCGTACCGGGCCGATGGAGCCGCTGGACGCCGTCCGGTCGCTCCTGGGCGACCTGCGGGCGTTCGTCGCCGGCGACCTGATCGACGACGCGGTGGTGGTCTGCCTGGACTGGACCGGCCCGCAGCCCTGAGGGTCAGTACGCCCCGCGCCCGCGCAGCACCGCGCCGAAGGTCTTCCAGAGGATGGTGAGGTCGGCGGCGAGCGACCAGTTCTCGACGTAGTACAGGTCGAGCCGGATGCCGTCCTCCCAGCTCAGGTCGGAGCGGCCGCTGACCTGCCAGAGCCCGGTCATCCCGGGCTTGACCAGCAGCCGCCGGGCCACGTCGCCGTCGTAGCGGGCCACCTCGGAGGGCAGCGGCGGCCGGGGGCCGACCAGGCTCATCTGCCCCAGCAGCACGTTGACCAGCTGCGGCAGCTCGTCGAGGGACCACTTGCGCAGCAGCCGCCCGACCCGGGTCACCCGCGGGTCGTCGCGCATCTTGAACATCAGCCCGTCGGTCTCGTTGCGCACGACCAGCTCGTCGAGGAGGGCGTCGGCGTTGACCACCATGGTGCGGAACTTCAGCACGCCGAACTCCCGGCCGCCCCGCCCGACCCGGGTCTGCCGGAACAGCACCGGGCCCCGGCTGTCCAGCCGGATGGCCAGCGCGACCGCCGCTCCCAGGGGCAGCAGGAGCAGCAGGGCCAGCGCGGCGGCGGCCCGGTCGACGAACTCCTTGACCAGCTTGCGGGCGCCCCGGAACTCGGGCGCCTCGACGTGGATCAGCGGCAGCCCGGCGACCGGCCGGGTGTGGATGCGGGGGCCGGCCACGTCGGTGAGCGCCGGCGCGACGACCAGGTCGATGCCGGTCCCCTCCAACTGCCAGCCCAGCCGGCGCAGCCGGGCCGCGGTCAGCTCGCCGGAGGCGGTGACGGCGACCGTGTCCGCGCCGATCGCGCCGGCCGCCTCGGGGATGCCGCGCAGCGAGCCGACCACCGGCACGTCACTGAGCCGTTGCGGCACCGGCGCGAGCAGCGCGTCCGGGATGCAGGCACCGACCACCTGATAGCCGGCGTACGGCTCGCGGCGCAGGGTGTGCACGAGTTCCAGCACGTGGGCGGTGTCGCCGACCACCAGCACCCGGCGGGACCAGCCGGCGCCCCGATACCGGGCCCGGTGCAGCCGCTTGCGCGCGGCGAACCGGTTCACCTCCAGCGCCACGGTGCCGACGGCGAACGAGATGCCCAGGAATCCCCGGGACACGTCGGCCTCGGCGATGTAGCCGACGATGGCGATGCCACCGGCGAGCCGCAGGCTGGCCGCGCTCACCCGCCGGTACTCGTCGGCGCCGTAGCCGACCACCCGGTCGTCGTAGCAGCGCAGCATCCGCAGCGAGAGCAGCCAGGCGAGCACCAGGCCGGGGGCCACCAGCACGTACGGGATCTCGGAGCCGACCGGCACCCGGTCACCGAAGCGGGCGGCGTACCCGACCAGGACGGCGAGGGAGAGCACGGCAGTGTCGAGCACCACCAGCATCCGCACGTACGCCCGCTGGTCGGCCCGGGCGACCGGGCCGGTGGGCGGGCCGGCCGGGGCAGGCGGGATCCGTGCCGGCGTGGAGAGCGTCGCAGACGTCACCCGGCCTCCCCACATCGCGCGCACCGGCTCCGGCCGACGACCGCCCCGGGCGGGACCTCGACGCCGGAGCGTACCGGACATCCTGCCTGACAATGATGCTCGCCGATTGATTCGGACGTATTGCCGTCACTTTGCCTTCCGGCCCGGACACCGGAAATGCGAACCGCCGCACCGGAAAAGTCCGGCGCGGCGGTTCTCCGCACTGTCCGAAGACTCAGCGCGGCGCGTTCGGGCGCAGCGCGATCGCCTTCAGGAAGATGTCACCGATCTTGCTCGGGTCCTCGGTGACGAAGGTGCCGCCGCCGGTGACGTTGGTGATCGACTGGAGCTCGGCCTTGGAGACCTCGTTGCCGATGCCGATGACGACCACCTGCACCGGGCGCTCCGGATCGTTGAGCTGCTTGAGCTGGCTGATCAGCGAGGCCTGCGAGATGCCGTTCTTGTCGTCGTTCTTGCCGTCGGTGAAGAGCACGATCGAGTTCACCCGGCCCGGTTCCCAGTCCTTCTGGACCGTCTTGTACGCCTCCAGCACGGTGTCGTACAGACCGGTGTTGCCGCTGGACGGGCGGATCCCGGCGAGGCCCTGCTCCAGCCGGCTGCGGTTGGTGGAGAGCGGGTTGATCGGCACGAGCTCGCGCCAGTCCCGCGAGCCCACCAGCTCGGTGGAGAAGGTCCAGAGGCCGATCGACCAGGAGTCGTCGAACAGGTTCAGGCCACGGCTCGCCGCCGCCACGGTGACCTGCTCCCGGGTGGCGTTGCCCGCGGAGGGCACCTTCGCCTTCATCGAGCCGGAGACGTCGATGACGGCGAGCATCCGACCGGACTGGGTGGCGATGGACCAGCCGGAGACCGCACGGTCTATCGCGAAGGGGTCCAGGCCACCCACCGCGCCGACACCCGCCGGCGGGGCGGTCGCCGGACCACCGGCCGGGCTGGGCGCCCCCTGCGGCGCCTTGAAACCGTCACCCCAGTTGCCGTCCGGCGCCCGCAGCGACTGGGCGGCCAACCGGTTCTTGAAACCCTGCGTGGTGAGCAACTCGTAGAGCACCCTGGCGGCCGACTGCTTGGCCGGCTCGATGCCCGGCAGCACCGCGAACGGGTAGTCCAGCGGCATCGGCGCCGGCTCCAGGTAGAGCGCGGCCAGCGGGATCGGCGGCTTGGTGCTGTTGTACGCCATGACGTCTTCCTCGGACAGCGCGGCGGCGGCGAGCCCGCTGGCGATGGACGTCGGGTCGTTGGAGCGCGGGAAGCGGGCGAGCAGGTCCTGCCGCAGCGCGGAACGGCCGGTGGCCAGCGCCCGCAGCGCCCCGGTGGTCGCCTTCGCGGTGTCGCCGCCGGAGGCGCTCGCCGCGGCGGTGAGGGAGAGCAGGCCGGAGAGGCCGGCGGCGTCCTGGGTCGGCTCGACGATCCCGGCGCGCAGGCCCTTGCCGGTGCTGACCGCGTTCAGCAGGTCGGTCCAGCTGAGCTTCTTGTCCGGCCAGCCGAAGCGGGAGGCCACCGGCTCCGGCATCGCCACCACCACCGGGCTGCGGGCGACGGAGGCGCCGTTGCCCGGGGCGAAGGCGGTGGCGCCGTTGTTCTTCAGCCGCAGCAGCCAGGTGGAGGAGTCCGGGATCCAGACGTCGGGCGTGCTCACCGTGCCGCTGGCCTGGCCGACACCCGCGAGGGTGGCGCCGTGCTTGCTGGCGACCGCGGCCGCCACGTCCACCGGCTCGGAGGCACTCACGTTCACCGCGATGCAGGTGCCGCTCACGGCCGCGCCGTCCTCGACCCACTGCGCCGAGGCCTTCTGCACCGCCGGGGCGAGTTCGGGAGCGGCGGCCACCGACAGCTGGATCTCGCCGGAGCAGGAGGGTCCGGCCAGCTGCTGGTAACCGAACCAGGTACCCCCGACCACGACGACGAGCGCAGTCGCCGCCGCAGCGGCTCCTGCTCCACGGATACTTGAACGCATGCGATGGCGGCCAGACACGCTGACCATCTTGCGTAACTCGTTCGGATAGTGCCATAACCGTTCGGCTGAAAGTTACGCAGGAGAAACAGTTGATCGCTCTTTTGGCACAGTGAGTAATCAGTCAGTCTCGTGCCGTCGCCACGATCCACACCGGACGGCGCCGCTCAGGGCAGGACACAGGTCGGGCTCGGCACCGGCACGGGTTCGCCGAGCGGCTCGGGCGCGCCCGAGCCGGGGTCGACCCGGAACACCCGGACCATGTCGGCCCGCTCGTCCGCCACGTAGAGGTGAGGCCCGGTCAGCACGAAGTGCCGGGGCCACTCGCCCCCGGTGTCGACCTCGGCGACCAGCCGGGGCAGCTCCGCGTCCAGCGCGAAGACCGCGACCGTGCCCACTCCCCGGTTGCCGACGTAGAGGAAACGCCCGTCCGGCCCCACCGCGATCTCGGAGGGCTGGACGTGCCCGGTCCGCCCGCTGGCGTCCACCCGTCCCCGCTGGCGCAACGCCCCGTCCGGGGTCGACTCGTACGCGGTGACCGTCGCGTCCAGCTCGCCGGCCACCCAGCAGCGCCGCCCGTCGGGGTGCCGGGCAAGGTGACGGGGCCCGGTGCCGGCCGCGGTACGGATCCGGGGCTCGCGGGACACCAGCCGGCCCGGGTCGGCGTCCAGGTCGTACCGGTAGATCGAGTCGGTGCCCAGGTCGACGGCGAGCAGCGGCCCGGCCCCCGGGTCCGGGGAGACCATGTGGCAGTGCGCCTGCTCCTGGCGCTCCGGGTCGAGGCCGTGCCCCTGGTGCACCACCAGGTCGCTGCGCTCGGCGGGCGCCCCGCCGGCGTCCAGCGGGAAGACCGCCACGCTCCCGCCGCCGTAGTTGGCCACGAAGAGGTGCCGCCCGTCGGGCGCGACCGCCAGGTGGCAGGGGTCGGCCCCGCCGGTCGGCCGGACGCCCAGCGGGGTCAGCTCGCCGTCGCCGCCCACCCGGAAGGCGCTGACCTGCCCCGCCGGCAGCTCGTTCACCGCGTAGAGAACGGGCAGGGCGGGATGCCGGACGAGGAAGGAGGGCGAATCGGTCACCGCGACGGTGCCGAGCGGAGTGAGTTCCCCCGATCCGGGATCCCGACGGGCGGCGACGATGCCGTCCCCCCGCCCGCCGCTCGCCGCCGTGTAGCCGCCGATGTGGACGATCGTGTTCGTCACCGGTGCACCCTCCGCCGAATCTGCCGTCGATCCCACCAGAGGCTTCCCCGTCGACCCGGGCGTCAGCCCTGTTTTCCGGAAATTCCTCCGAACGCCGCCGGCGGCGGCTCCGGCTCCACCGCCCGGCCCCGCCGCCCGCGGGTCAGGAGACCGGGACCGGTTCACCCCGCTGCCGGGCGACGTGCTCGACCAGCGAGATCAGCACCAGCTTGGCGGACTGCCGGTCCCGGGCGTCGCAGAGCACCACCGGCACGTCCGGGTCGATGTCCAGCGCCTGGCGTACCGCCTCGATGCCGAACCGGCGGGACCCGTCGAAGCAGTTCACTCCGACCACGAACGGGATGCCCCGCTGCTCGAAGTAGTCGATCGACGGGAAGCAGTCGGCCAGGCGCCGGGTGTCGGCCAGCACCACCGCGCCGAGCGCGCCGAAGGCCAGCTCGTCCCAGAGGAACCAGAAGCGGTCCTGCCCGGGCGTGCCGAAGAGGTAGACCTGGAGGTCCTCGTTGATCGTGATCCGGCCGAAGTCCATCGCCACGGTGGTGGTCGACTTCGCCTCCACCCCGGAGAGGTCGTCGGTGCCGATGCCGGCCCCGGTCAGCACCTCCTCGGTCTGCAACGGGCGGACCTCGCTCAGCGCGCTGACCAACGTCGTCTTGCCCGCGCCGAACCCCCCGGCGATCAGGATCTTGAGAGCCAGCGGCAACCGGGGCCCGGAGGAGTCCCGGTCAGAGCGCACGTAGTCCACTGACCACCGCCTTGAGGATGTCGTTGTCGGGAAGACCGGCGGCCGGGGGCTCGTGCACCGAGACCAGGCCCCGGGCGAGCAGGTCACCGAGGAGGACCCGGACCACGCCCACCGCGAGGTCCAGGTCGGCGGCGAGGTCCGCCACCGCGACGGGACGCCGGGCCAGCTCGACCAGGCGCCGGTGCTCCGGCTGGAGGCCCGGCTGGGCGGACGGGTCCGCGCCCGCGCCGGCCAGCACGAACGCGACCAGGTCGAACCCGTCGACGGCCGGGCGCACCCGGCCGCCGGTGAGGGTGTACGGACGAACCACCGGGCCGGCCGCCGCGTCCAGCCACTCGTGCTGGGCGCCCGGCGGCTCAGCCCGCATCGACGGCCCCCACCGTCGCTCGGGCGGGCGCGGTCAGGTTCTCGCCGACCCGGATGACCAACATCGCCATCTCGTACGCCACCAGGCCGATGTCCGCGTCGGCCGCGCAGACCACCGCCAGGCAGGCGCCCCGCCCGGCGGCCGTCACGAACAGGTACGCGGACTCCATCTCCACCACGGTCTGCCGCACCCCGCCGCCGGCGAGGTGCCGGCTGGCGCCCTTGGCCAGGCTGGAGAAGCCGGAGGCCAGGGCGCAGAGGTGCTCGGCGTCGGCGCGGTCCAGCTCGGCGGAGGCGCCGAGCAGCAGCCCGTCGGCGGAGAGCACCACGGCCTCCCGGGCGGCCGGTACCCGGTCGACCAGTTCGTCGAGCAACCAGCCGAGGTCGACGTTCTGCCTCGTCGTGTCCACCACTAGGCGTCCCTCTCAGTCGCGGTCGGGGAATCGGGGGTCGCCGCCGTCGCACCCGGCGGCGGGGACGGCGCGGGATCCCCGCCCCGCCCCTCGGTACGGCCGCCGGTCGGGGCGGGCACGGCGTCGTCGGGTCGCCCCGGCGGCACGGAGCGGATCGCGCCGTCGCGCCGACCCCGGGCGGTGCCGGCCTGGAGCGCGGACATCTGCCGGCGTACCTCCTCTGGGGAGCGGGCGGCCGGGGCCTCGGCGACCTGCGGGCGGGGGCGGGCGACCGGCCCGCGCCGGCGGACCCGGCGGGGCAGGCCGTCGCCGTCGGGGGCGGCCTCCACCGAGGAGATGCGGGCCGGGGCGAACGGCAGCACGGTCTGCTCGGCCCGGTCCCGCCCGGCGCGGCCGGCGCGGGTCCGGGGCAGGGTGGCCAGCCGGGTGACCACCGAGGCCGGCCGCCCGGTGTTGACCGGCGCGGCCGGCGGCTCCTCGGTGACCAGGTCGGACGGGACGAGGACCACGGCGGTCACCCCGCCGGGAGCCTCGGAGCGCAGGGTGACCCGGACGCCGTGCCGGGCGGCGAGCCGGGACACCACGAACAGGCCGAGCCGGGCGCTGTCCGCCGGGTCGAACTCGGGCGGCCGGGCGAGCCGGCGGTTGGCGTTCTCCACCGCCTGCGGGGTCATGCCCAGGCCGTGGTCGGTGATCTCCACGACGTAGCCCCGGGGCACCTGCTGGCCGGAGACCTCGACCCGGGTCTCCGGCGGGGAGTAGGCGGTGGCGTTCTCGATCAGCTCGGCGAGCAGGTGGATGACGTCGGCGACGGCCCGGCCGACCACCCCGGCCGGCTGCACCGCCCCGATGTCCACCCGGTCGTACGCCTCGACCTCGGAGACCGCGCCGCGCACCACGTCCAGCACGGCCACCGGCTGCCGCCAGCCCCGCCCTGGGGCCGCACCGGCCAGGATGACCAGGTCCTCAGCGTGCCGGCGCAGCCGGGTGGCCAGGTGGTCGACCCGGAACAGCTCGGCCAGCTCGTCCGGGTCCTCGGTACGCCGTTCCATCCGGTCGAGCACCGCCAGCTGGCGGTGCACCAGGCCCTGGCTGCGCCGGGCGAGGTTCAGGAACACCTCGTTGAGGCCGCGGCGCAGGGTGACCTCGTCGACGGCCGCCCGGACGGCGGTCCGCCGGACCTCGTTGAAGGCGCGCCCGACGTCGCCGATCTCGTCGGCACCGTACTCCAGCGGCGGCGCCTCCCGGGCCACGTCCACCTGCTCGCCCCGGCGCAGGCGGGCCACCACGTCGGGCAGCCGCTGCTCGGCCATCTCCAGCGCGGCGCTGCGCACGCCGATCAGCCGGCGGGCCAGCGTCCGCCCGACCCGGACCGCGACCAACAGCGACACCACGATCGCGGCCAGGCCGAGCAGCCCGGCGACGGCGAGCCGGACCAGGATGCCGACGGCCACCGGCACGGACCGCTCGGCCAGCCCGTCGGCCTGGCTCAGTTCGAAGTCGCGCAGCGCCTGCTGGACGGCATCGTGGCTGGTCTGCCAGCTGCGGGCGTCGACCGGCGGAGGGGCGGCCGGGTCCGCCCGCAGCAGCCCCTCCTGGAGGGTGCGCAGCCGGACGAAGGCCGGGTCCTCGGTCAGCCGCTGGTAGGCGCTGCGGGCCTCGGGCGGCAGGTCGGCCACGGCCGTGTCGACCAGGAACCGCTCGTTGCCGATGGTCTGGGTCAGGAGCAGGTGCTCGCCGTCGGAGAACCGCCCGCCGGCGAGCGCGCCGGCCACCAGCGCGTCGGCCTGACCGAGCAGGTCGCGGGAGCGGCCGAGCGCGGTGAGCGCCAGCGCCTCCCGGTTGAGCTCCGGGTCGGGTAGGGCGGCCATCGCCGAGAAGGTCTGGAAGGCGAAGGAGATCATGCCGCTGTAGAGCCCGACGGCGCCGGCCCGGTCCACCTGCCGGCGGTCGATGAAGCCCCGCCCGGCCGGCAGGGCGTCGAGCGCGGCGACCAGCTTGTCGAGCCGGGCGTCGAGCAGTTCGCCGGCCGCGTCGCGCAGCTTGTCCCCGCCGACCCGGTCCCGGAGCTCGGCGATCGCCGCGTCGGTGCGGCGGCGCTGGTCGGCCAGGGCCGGCAGGGCCGCCGGGCCGGCGAGCTGCACCACCGAGAGCCGGCGTTCGCGTTGCAGCTCGGTGACCACCACCTCGCCGGGGCGGCCCAGGTCGTACAGGAGGGTCCGTGCGGAGAGCAGATCCAGCGCCGGGCCGAAGGTCAGCGTGGTGGCGAAGATCCAGAGCGCGAGCAGGGCGGCCACCGGGGTGACGACCAGGGCGGTCAGCTTGGCGCGGATCGGCCAGTCGCGGGTGTCCATGAGTCCTCGCCCGAAGGGGTGGCAGCGGTGGCGCCGGCACCGGCCGGGCAGCGTCCCGGCCGCGCCGGGCACCGGCTCGGGCGCCTTGGGCAGGATACGTAATCCCGCGCCGTAGCACTACCGTCCGTCTCGCCCGTCACTACCAATCCGGTGTGGACCGTCCCCGGAGGACACTCGCTTCCCGGACGACGGACCTCCCGCCGGTGGATCGGCGGAGCGTCGCGTGCCGAGCGGAACGGTCAGTCGTTGTTTGAGATGCCGAGGCCCTCGGCGACCCGCTGAGCCAGGTTGTCGACCAGGTTGAGGATCAGATCGTCCCGCTCCCGGTCGGCCATCCCGCGGTAGGGCGCCGGCCGGCCTGGGAGTCGTCGTCTGCCGCTGGATCAGGCCCGATCGTGGCGCAGCCCGGTCCGTCCGGCGTCGGAGTGGACCGGCATCACCCCGCCCAGGCGCTTTTTCTGGAACAGGTCAAGTTTTTGGGACGGCTCACCCGGTGGGCCTGGCCATGCTCGGGTGGGGGAATCGGCCAGGAAAGTGCGCGGGATCGGGATTGGCGGCCAGCGCGCGGAGGGAATACCAGGTGGCGAAGGAGGAGCCATGTCGCCCACGCAGGTAATCGTTGTGGTTCTCGTCGTGCTGGTGGTCGTGGTGCTGGTCGCCGCGGCCGTCGTCGCCGGCCGGCGGCGCGCGCTCAGGCGCCGCTTCGGCCCCGAGTACGACCGGGTCGTCGCGGAGCAGGACAGCCGCGGCGCCGCCGAACGGGAGCTGCGCGACCGGGAACGCCGGCACGCGGAGCTCGAACTCACCCCGCTGGACCCCGAGTCCCGGGCCCGGTACGCCGCCGCCTGGGAGGAGCTCCAGGTCCGCTTCGTCGACTCCCCCGGTGAGACCGTCGGCGACGCCGACGAGCTGGTCAGCCGGCTGATCGCCGAGCGGGGCTACCCCACCGGGGACTTCTCGGACCAGATCGCCCATCTCTCCGTCGACCACGCCCGCACCCTCACCCACTACCGGGACGCGCACGAGATCCGGGTGCGCAACGAGCGCGGTGAGGCCAGCACCGAGGAACTCCGCCAGGCCGTCGTGCACTACCGCGCCCTCTTCGCCGACCTGCTCGGCGAGGAGCCGGTCGGGCACCGGCCGCCGGAGCAGCGCCGCCCGGACAGCCCGCACGACGTCACCAGCCACTGAGGAGCCGACGATGCGCCAGGAAGAGCAGCAGGGCAGCAGCGACCACCCGGAGGCGGTCCGCTCCGCCCCGGTGCCGGTCCCCCCTCCGGACGCCGCAACCCGGACGCCCCGGGACGACCGGGACGGCCGGGCCGACATCCCCGACGACGTGCTGGACGACCGGGGCACCTTCGACGACCCGCGGGTGGCCGCCGACCGGCGCGCCGACGACCCCGACGACACCCGCCCGTACGACGTGCGTGACCTCGACCGCGACGACGCCGACGGCGACGGACGGCCGGAGTTCCACGAGCCGGCCCCGCTGCCGACCACCTTCGGCGCGGCCTCCGTGGGCGACGCGGTCGCCGCGTCGGCGCTGGCCAGCGGCCGTCCCGAGGACGAGCGGGACGCCCGGGGCGAGGACACCGTGGCGCCGGGTGACGGCGCGCCCGGGCGGACCGAACCCTTCGACGACGAGCGGGCCGACCCGACCGCCGCGGACCGGATCCACGACCGGCAGCGGTGGGAGGCCGAGCACACCCCGGGTGGGGTACGCCCGGACGGCGACGCGTCGGCGGAGGGCGCGGCCGGGTACGGCAGCGCCGAGCCGACCATGGTCGACCCGGACGCCGAGGCGCCGGAGGGTGGCGCGGCGGCGGCCGCGGCCGGCGTCGGCGCCGCCGGAGCGGCCGGGGTGGCCGAGGCGGCCCGGCCGTCCGGAGCGAACGTCCCGACGCACGCGGCGACGCTCTTCGAGGCGGACGCGGCGCAGGCCTTCCGGGACCGCTGGCGGGAGGTGCAGCTCCGCTTCGTGGACGACCCCCGCGCAGCGGTCGGCGAGGCCCAGTCGCTGGTCGAGGAGGCGATCCAGGCCCTCTCGGACGCGCTCGCCACGCAGAAGGAGAAGCTCGGCGGCTGGCAGACGGCCGGCTCGGCGGACACCGAGCAGCTGCGGGTGGCCGTGCGCCAGTACCGCGACTTCCTGGATCGGGTCCTCGGACGCTGACCACAAACCGGGCGCCCCGGCCGTACCAGCGGCCGGGGCGTTCGCGTGCGTACCGGAAGGCGTGACCTCCGCCGGCATGGGCCGGTCCCAGCGGGGTACGCGAGATCAGGGACGCGCCCGGGACAGGAGGTCAGCACCATGACAGATCGTGACCCGAACCGCCGACCGCTGGAGGAGAGCCCGGAGGTGGCCGCCGCGGTCGACGACGAGACCACCGTGCCGCAGTTGGCCACCGGGGGCGGCGCCGACCGGGACAACCCGTCCTTCACCGAGCCCGGTGGCGGGGCGGGCGGCGGCGTGCCGACCGAGGACCTGCTCGGCGACCCGTACGCGGCCGGCACCGGCGCCACCGGGACCGGCACGGGGGCCGGCGGGGACAACATCCGCACCGGGGCCGAGCAGCCCTGGGAGCCGGAGGACCTGGTGATGGCCCGCGGGCAGGACATGACGCCGCAGAACCTCGAGCGGGCCCGCCGCGACCTGGCCGAGCACGGCCGGGCCGCGATCGAGCGGACCGTCCCCTGATCGGCACGCCGCACCGGGCCCGCGCGCCCGACCGGCGGGCACGGCGGGGGCCCCTGGCCCGACCGGATGGACCGGTCGGGCCAGGGGCCCGTGGGGAACCCGCCGCGGCAGTGCCTCACTCCCGCCGCGGCGGGTGGGCCGTCCGCCCGGTGCTCAGAGCGCCGGGTAGGCGTTCCTCATGAGCTCCTGGAACTGCGCGGAGAACCAGGCGCCGGAGATCGGCGCGTTCGGCAGGGCGCCGCTGAGGCTGTTGCCGTTGCGGGCGTTGCCGGTGTAGGTCGGGTCGCACATCCGGTCGAAGCCCTTGCCCTCGTTGTTCGGGATCAGGCTGCTGGAGCCGTCCGACTCGCCCGGGGGCTTGACCCAGACGTACGCGTCGATGCCCGGCTCCGGCGCGGCCTTGGGCCGCTCGCCGAGGCCCGCCCCGGCCTGGTTGCACCAGTTGCCGGCGTGGATGCGGCGGTCGATGCGGCCACCGTTGACGTAGGTGTCCACGTTGGTCGTCGCGCCCGGGCCGGTGGGCCGGGCGGTGCCGCCCCAGCCGTTGCGGGAGGTGTCGATCAGCATGCCGATGTTGGCGTCGAAGCCGACGGAGACCAGCTTGCTGCGGAACGCCTGGGCGAACGACAGCTCGTCGACGTACTGGTTCCAGTCGATCCACTTGGACTGGCGGACGGTCTGCCCGTTCACCGTGTCGGTGATCTTGATGTACGGCTCACGAAGCGCCGAGTAGTTCGCGGTGTTGACGATGAAGCCGTGCACGTTCTTCACCGTGCTGCCGGAGGCGGTGGCGGCCTGGTGGAGCTGGGTCGCGGTCGGGCCGAGGTTGCTGTCCCAGCCGATCCAGCCGTGGTGGGCGGCGTCGATGTAGTTGTAGACGTTGCCGATGGCGCCCAGCTTCGCCAGGGCGTACCCGACACCGTTGACGTACGCGCCGTTGGCCTTGACCGTGTCGCACATCGCGGTGCCGCCGGGCTGGCCGGAGGTGTTGGTGACCAGGTTCGGCAGCGAGTCGATCTCGATGATGTTGACGATGCGCAGGCTGGCGTACTTCGGGTCGCCCTGGATGGCCGCGATCGGGTCGATGTACTCGGCCTTGTACCGGGGCAGTTCCTCCGGACCCAGCTCACCGTTGGAGGCGAGCGCCGCGCAGTCCCGGCCGGGCAGGTTGTAGATGACGAACTGGATGTAGCTGGCGCCCTGGGCCAGGGCCTTGTCCAGGTGGTCACGCACTCCCATCGCGCCGTTGGAGCTGCTGCCGGTGGTGCCGTTGATGGCGGCGATCCGGTCCAGCCAGACGGCGGTCGGGTTGTTCGACACCCGGCTGCCACCGGGCTCGGCGTCCGCCTTCGCCTTCCACTCCGGATTCACGTACCCCTTGGCCCCGACGTACGGGTTGTCCACCTTCTGCCCCGGCGTGGTCGGTGACGGGGTCGGGTCGGTGGGCGTGGGGGTTGGGTCGGTGGGCGTGGGGGTCGGGTTCGTCGGCGTCGGCGTCGGGTTGCCGCCGTTGCAGACCGTCCCGTTCAGGGTGAACGAGGTCGGCTTGGGGTTGCTGCCGCTCCAGGCGCCGTTGAACCCGATGCTGGCGCTGGCGCCGGAGGCGAGCGAGCCGTTGTAGGACTCATTCGTGGCCGTGACGTTCTGGCCCGTCTGCGACCACTTCGCCGACCAGCCCTGCTGCACCTTCTGGCTGCTGTTCGGGAAGGTGAAGCCGAGGTTCCAGGAACTGACCGGGTCACCGAGGTTCTTGATGACTACGGTGGCGGTGAACCCGCCCGGCCAGTCGTTGGTGGTGTAGTCGACGCTGCACTGGGTCGCGGCCTGCGCCGCGGTGACCGGAATGGCCACCATCCCGCCCGCGACCAGGGCGCTCGCACCGGCTAGCGCGACCGCCCGGCGCCGGCCGGACAGGTTTCTCCACAGATTCATGCCACTGAACTCCTTGGGCGAGACCGGATCCGCGTACGGCCCGGCGGAATGGCCCGGGTGGACGTCCCTGCGGGGACGGTCCTCGGCGCCAACGGGATATCTCGGGGGTGCCCGACCCGGACGGGCGTGGTGGTGGTGACGTCGACCGGTCACGCGGACCGGTCCAGCGGCGACGCCGTCCGGTCGGACCGGTTGCCCTCGACGTCTGCCTGCGCGGTGTGGCTCCCCGAACCGCGTGCAGCGATTCTTGCATGGGAGCGCTTCCATGGCAATGCCTCGATACCTGCTGCAAACCCCCACACCCGGGGAGCATCGGTGACCCGGACGTACGCCCTTCCCGCCGCGGAGACACCCAGAGCGCCCGGCAGGTCGACAGCGGGGCCACCGGGCGGACAGAAGCCATCTAGCACCTCTATCGCCCTGACTGCCTAGAAACTCTTAAACGCGAATCTTTCCCCGCATAAGTCGCGAAACGGTCTAACGTCGGTCATAGCTCGACTGTCGTCGGGCTCAGGACAACAGGGATGGAGTGACGCAGGTCATGGCAAAGAAGATGCTCGGGAAGGTCGTAGCGGGTGCCGCCCTCGGCGGCGCGTCCCTCCTGGTGTTCACGCCGGGGATCGCGTTCGCGGACAACAACCACGACAGCGAGGACCGCGGCGGCAAGGTCATCGCCAAGCCGCACGTCGTGAAGGCCGGCGACGAGGTCAAGCTCCTCGAGATCTGCCCGGAGCGGCAGAAGCACGCCTTCGTCTGGTCCAAGGTCACCGGCAAGGTGGAGCTGAAGCCGGTGGACAAGGACCGGCATGACGACCGGGGCGAGGACCGCGGCGGCGAGCACGGGGACTGGAAGGACAAGGACAAGGACAAGGACAAGGGCGACTGGGAGCACGGCAAGGACGACGAGCGCCGCGACGAGCACGGCAAGAAGGACGACCACGGCAAGAAGGACGACGGCAAGAAGGACGACCACGGCAAGAAGGACGACGGCAAGAAGGACGACCACGGCAAGGGCGAAGAGGGCCGCGGCGACGAGCACGGCAAGAAGGACGACGGCAAGAAGGACGACGGCAAGAAGGACGACCACGGCAAGGGCGAGGACGGCAAGGGCCAGTGGTCGAACGAGGGCGGCCAGCCCCCGGCCAACGGCGCGGGCGGCGGCTTCGCTGCCGACAACGGGCCGGACCGCGACGCCAAGAACCACGAGGAGGGTCGCGGCGACGAGCACGGCAAGAAGGACGAGCACGGCAAGAAGGACGAGCACGGCAAGAAGGACGAGCACGGCAAGAAGGACGACCACGGCAAGAAGGACGACCACGGCAAGAAGGACGACGACAAGAAGGGCCACGACGAGTACGGCCAGGAAGAGGGCCGGGACCGCAACGGCCACGACGAGAAGTCCGACGAGCACGGCGACAAGGGCGACTGGAAGAACGGCCACGACGAGAACGGCCGGGACGACCACTCGGGCTACGGCGATGACGAGGACCGCTGGGAGCACAAGAAGGACTTCGTCTACTACGGCGAGGCCAAGGTCTCCAAGGACGCCCGTCCGGGCAAGTACGAGCTCAAGGGCTCCTGCGGCGAGGGCGAACTGGTGGTTCTCCCGCGCGGTGGCGTCGACGGTGGTGACGGTGGCATGACCAGCACCAGCACCGACCGCGGCATGGCCATGGGCGGGGCGGGCATGATCGGCGCGGCCGCCCTGGGTGGCATCGTGCTGATGCGTCGGCGTCGGGCCGATGGCCTCGTCTGACCAGACGGCGACACGGGCCGGCGGCCGTCACGGGAGACCGTGGCGCGCCGCCGGCGCGGCCGTCGTCGTCCTGCTGGCCATGGTGGGCGCCGGCATGATCGGCGCGTCGCTGCGGACCGAACCCCCGCCCCGCCCCCCGCAGCCGCGGGCCCAGTCCGCCCCGCAGACCCCCGCCGCCGAGCCGGACGTCGTAGCCGGCGAAGGCCCGGTCGAGGCGGTGGAGGTGCCCCCCGCCGCGTTGTCCCGAGCCGCCCCCGGCACCATCTCGATCCCGCGGATCGGGGTCGACGCCGAGATCATGACGTTGGGCACCAACCCGGACGGCACCGTCCAGGTCCCCCCGCTGGACCAGGCCCAGCGCGCCGGCTGGTACTCCCCGGGGCCCAGCCCCGGCGAGGTCGGCAACGCGGTGATCGTCGGGCACGTCGACTCGGCGAAGCTCGGCCCCGCCGTCTTCTTCGAACTCGGCGCCCTCCAGCCGGGTGACACCATCACCGTCACCCGGGCCGACGGCGTCAAGGCCACCTTCGCCGTCGACGAGGTCCGGTCGTACCCGAAGGTGTCCTTCCCCACCGAGCTGGTGTACGGCCCGAACGACAAGCCCGCCCTGCGGGTGGTGACCTGCGGCGGCGAGTTCGACCAGGCCACCGGCAGCTACCCCGACAACATCGTCGTCTTCGCCACGATGACCCCGTGAACGCGACGCGCCTCCGGCGGGACCTGAGTCCCGCCGGAGGCGCGTCGGCGTACTCGTCAGGCGGCGGCGGAGGTCCGCACCAGGGTGCGGATCTGGCGCAACAGCACCGACAGGGCGGCCAGGTCGGCCCGCGACTCGTCGAACTCCCCCATCGCCCGACGGGCGCGGTGGATCGAGGTGGCGTTCGACTGCTCCCACTGGAGCACCCGCTCGTTCGAGGGCAGGTTGTCCGGGGTAGAGCCGAGAACCTCCGCGGTGAGCGCGGCCAGCGCGGCGTACAGGTCGTAGCGCAGCGCCATCCGGGCCAGCGTCTGCCAGCGGTCCTCCCGCGGCAGCAGGGAGATCTTCGACAGCAGGGAGTCCACCCGGAACAGGTCGGACAGGACGAAGTAGACCGAGGCCACCTCGCCCACGTCCCGCCCGCTGGAGGTGGCCGTCTCCACCACGTCCAGCAGGCCGAAGCTGTACATCAGCCGGGTCGCCTGCTCGGCCAGGTCGCGCGGCAGACCCCGCTCGGTCATCGAGTCGATGTGTGCCGCCAGCGACTCCCGCTCGCTGCCGTAGAAGCGCTCCTCCAGGTCCGGCAGGAGTCGGGCCACGCCGTCGCGCAACCGGGCGATCTCGGCCGGCACGTCGATCGGGGAGCGCCGGTTGGTGACCAGCCAGCGCACCGCGCGGTCGAGCAGCCGCCGGGTGTCCAGGTAGACGCTGGTCTGCAGCTCCGGGGAGACCTTGTTGTCCAGCGCCTCGACGGCGTCCCAGAGTTCACGCAGCCCGAAGACCTCGCGGACCACCACGTACGCCCGGATCACGTCCGCCGACGACGCGGCCGTCTCCTCGACGACCCGGAAGACGAACGAGATGCCGCCCCGGTTGATCGCCTCGTTGACCAGCACCGTGGTGACGATGTCGCGGCGCAGCCGGTGCTGGGCCATCCGATCGGCGAAGCGCTCGCGCATCGGCGTCGGGAAGTAGTTGACCAGGACCTCGGTCGTCCACTCCTCGTCGGCCAGCCCCTCGGCCAGGATCTCCCGCTCCAGCACGATCTTGACGTACGCGAGCAGGACCGCGAACTCCGGCGCGGTCAGCCCGGACTCGGTGCGGACCGCCAGTTCCTCGTCCGGCGGCAGCGCCTCCAGGGCCCGGTCGAGCTGACCGGCCCGCTCCAGCTCGTTGATCATCCGGCGGTGCACCGGGAGCAGCGACGCGGCCTGGGCCTGGGCGTTGTTGATCGCCCGCGCCTGGTCGTAGTTGTCCCGCAGCACCAGCTCGGCGACCTCGTCGGTCATCTGGGCGAGCAGCTCGTCCCGCTCGGGGACGTCCAGCGCGCCGTCGGCGACCGCCGTGTTGAGCAGGATCTTGATGTTCACCTCGTGGTCGGAGCAGTCCACCCCGGCCGCGTTGTCGATGAAGTCGGTGTAGATCCGTCCGCCCGCCAGGGCGTACTCGATCCGGCCGAGCTGCGTGCAGCCGAGGTTGCCACCCTCGCCGACCACCCGGCAGCGCAGGCTCTTGCCGTCCACCCGGATCGCGTCGTTGGACTTGTCGCCCACCTCGGCGTTGGTCTGCGTCGACGCCTTCACGTAGGTGCCGATGCCGCCGTTCCAGAACAGGTCGACCGGCGCGGTGAGGATCGCCTTCATCAGCTCCTGCGGGCTGAGCTGCGTCGTGCCCTCGTCGAGGTCGAGCACCGCCCGCACCTGCGGCGTGATCGGGATCGACTTGGCGGTACGCGGGAAGATCCCGCCGCCTTCCGAGATCAGCTTCCGGTCGTAGTCCTCCCACGACGACCGGGGCAGCTCGAACAGCCGCTTCCGCTCGGCGTACGAGGTGGCCGCGTCCGGGTCCGGGTCCAGGAAGATGTGCCGGTGGTCGAAGGCGGCCACCAGCCGGATGTGCTCCGAGAGCAGCATCCCGTTGCCGAACACGTCACCGGACATGTCGCCGACGCCGACCACGGTGAAGTCCTGGGTCTGGGTGTCGTGGCCCAGCTCGCGGAAGTGCCGCTTGACCGACTCCCAGGCGCCCCGGGCGGTGATGCCCATCTTCTTGTGGTCGTACCCGGCGGAGCCGCCGGAGGCGAACGCGTCGCCCAGCCAGAACTGGTGCGCCGCCGAGATCTCGTTGGCGATGTCGGAGAACGTGGCGGTGCCCTTGTCCGCCGCCACCACCAGGTACGGGTCGTCGACGTCGTGCCGGACCACGTCGGTCGGCGGCACGATCTCGCCGCCGACGATGTTGTCGGTGACGTCGAGCATCGCGCCGACGAACTCCTTGTAGCAGGCGACCGCCTCGTCGCGGTCCCCCGGCTTCTGCTTGAGCACGAAGCCGCCCTTGGCGCCCACCGGAACGATCACGGCGTTCTTCACCATCTGCGCCTTGACCAGGCCGAGCACCTCGGTGCGGAAGTCCTCCCGCCGGTCGGACCAGCGCAGCCCGCCCCGGGCCACCGGCCCGAACCGCAGGTGCACGCCCTCGAACCGGGGCGAGTACACGAAGATCTCGAACTTCGGCCGCGGGGCCGGCAGGTCCGGGATGGCCTGCGGGTCCAGCTTGAACGCCACGTACGACTTGGGCCGCCCGCCGACCGGCTTCTGGTAGAAGCTCGTCCGCAGGGTGGCCTGGATCAGCGTCAGGTACGACCGCAGGATCCGGTCCTGGTCCAGGCTGGCCACGTCGTCCAGGGCCGCGCTGATGGCGCCGACCAGCTCGTCGCCGCGCTGCCGGCGCTCCTCCATGCTCGCCGAGCCCGGGGCGAACCGCGTCTCGAAGAGCTCCACCAGCAGGGCGGCGATCTTCGGGTACGCGATGAAGGTCTGCTCCATGTAGTCCTGGGAGAAGACGGTGCCGGCCTGGCGCATGTACTTCGCGTACGCCCGCAGCACCACCACCTGCCGCCAGGTGAGACCGCCGCGCAGGACCAGCTCGTTGAAGCCGTCCACCTCGGCCTCGCCCCGCCAGGCGGCGGCGAAGGCGTTCTCCACGTGCGGACGCACCTCGGCCAGCTCCTGGTGCCTTTCGGGCAGGCGCAGGCCGAAGTCGTACAGGAAGACCCGGCCGTCGACCCGGTCCACCTCGTACGGGTGCTCGTCGACCACCGCGACGCCCAGCGAGTGCAGCACCGGCAGCACGGCGGAGAGCATCATCGGCTCGCCGTACCGGTAGACCTTGAAGCGGACGTCCATGGCGTCGTCGGCGTCCCCGCCGGCCCCGCGCGGCGCGAGCTGCTTGCGGAACAGGTGCATCTCCAGCTGGCCGGGCTCCTCCAGCAGCTCCAGCTTCGCCAGGTCCTTCATCGCCTCGTACGGCGTGTGGCCGTCCTTGTAGCCCTCGGGGAAGGCGTCGGCGTACCGGCTGAACAGGTGCTTGGCCTGCTCGTCGCCGAGCTTGCGCTCCAGCACCAGCCGGTAGTCGTCGTCCCAGAGCCGGGTGGCGTCGGCCAGCTCCTCGGCGAGCAGGTCGGCGTCGACCTCGCCGGGCGGGTTGGTCGGGTCGGTCCGGACGATGAAGTGCACCCGGGCCAGCATCGACTCGGTCACCCGGGTGGTGTAGTCCACCCCGACGCCGTTCAGCTCGTGCAGCAGGATGTCCTGCATGCGCAGCCGGTTCTGGGTGGTGAACCGGTCCCGGGGCAGGTAGATCAGGCAGGAGATGAACCGCCCGTACGCGTCCCGGCGCAGGAAGACCCGCAGCTGCCGGCGACCGGCCATCCGCAGCACGCCGATCACGGCGTGGTACAGGTCGTCGGTCTTGATCTGGAACAGCTCGTCGCGCGGGTAGGTCTCCAGGATCTGGAGCAGGTCCTTGCCGGAGTGGCTGCGCTGGCTCAGGCCGGAGCGGTCCAGCACCTCGGCGACCTTACGTCGGACCACCGGCAGCTCACGGACGCTGGTCCGGTACGCGGCGGTGGAGAACAGGCCGAGGAACCGCCGCTCCCCGACCACCTCGCCGGCCTCGTTGAAGATCTTGAACCCGATGTAGTCCAGGTAGGCCGAGCGGTGCACGGTCGCCCGGGAGTTCGCCTTGGTGATGATCAGCAGGCGCTTCTCCATCACCTTCTCGTGCGCCTCGGGCGTCATCGACGACAGCGCCCGGGCCTCCGGCGAGTCCGACCGCAGGATGCCCAGCCCGGTGCCGAGCACGGCCTCCAGCGCCGGTCCGTCGCCGCCGTCGCTGTCGACCAGCCGGTACTCCCGGTAGCCGAGGAAGGTGAAGTGGTCGTGAGCCAGCCAGCGCAGCAGCTCCACCGAGTCGGTGATGTCCTTCTCAGGCACGGGCGGACGGTTGTCGGAGGTCCGGGCCGAAGCCAGTTCGTCGGCCAGCGCCAGGGCGCGCTGCCGCATCTTCGGCCAGTCCTCCACCGCCTCGCGCACGTCGGTGAGCACCCGCTGCAGCTCGCGGCGCAGCTTCTCCCGCTCCCCCGCGTCGCGGACCGGGTCGATCTCGATCCGCATCCAGCTCTCGACCAGGTCGCCGGCGATCGCGTCGTCCGGCTCGACGTCGGCGGAGACCTCGGTCAGCCGGCCGAGCGGCTCCCGCCGCACCACGACCAGCGGGTGCACCAGCAGGTGCACGTCGAGGTGGTGGGAGTTGAGCAGCGCGGTCACCGAGTCGACCAGGAACGGCATGTCGTCGGTGACGATCTCGATGACCGTGTGGTGCTGCTCGGCGTCCGGCTCGTGGATGCGCAGTTTCAGCTCGCCCGGCACCCGCTGCTGGGCCAGGTCCCGGTGCGCCCTGGCGGCGTCGAGCATCTCCTCGGCGGTGAATCCGATCAGTTCCTCGTCCGGCGCGAACCGCCAGAAACGGCCCACCAGGGTGGCCGCGTCGTGGTCGTCGCCGGCCAGCGCCACCGCCTGTGCGACCAGGCGCTCCGCGTTGGGTACCGGCTCGTCGAGCTCCGCGTCCTCCACGTCGTCACCGAGCGCTTCGGAAGGAAGCCCCAGTTCGTAGAGGGTGTCGATACTCGAACCGGTCATCCCGGTAACTCCTGTGTCGAGTCGGCCGAAGCCGTCCCCGTCGGTCGCCGAATCGAAGCTGTCGTCCCGGCCGGTGTCAGCCTGCCGGAGGTCGGGTCCCGGTTTGATCGCCGGACGCCGGTCCATCGGTGCCACTCCCCTCGACCCACCGCGTTGTGGGTCACTCTGCCGCCCAGCCTAGGCCCTGCCACTCTGTCCGTTCGTCGGCGGACCACCGGCCGGACGTCCGGTTCGGGACTCTGTCCTTTCACCCGTTGCAGATGCGTGGTCGGCCGGCTGCGGAGTACCCCGACTCGCGATGTTCATCACACCGCCGTCGGGGTCTTCACGCAGCGTGCGGCCACGCCAGGGCGGTACGGGGAGCACGGTCGTACTAGCGTGCAGGGCAGTCCGAGATCCGGAGGTACCGCTCCATGCCCGTGTCGTACCCGCTCCGCCGTCCCCGTACGCGCCTCCGGCCGGCCCTCGCGGCGCTGACCGCCACCGTGCTGGCGGCCGGCGCGCTCACCGGGTGTTCGGACGGTGACGGACCGGAGCGGACCGTCGACGCCTTCCTGGCCGGCTGGCGCTCCGGCGACCTCGGCGCGGTCGGGTTCATCGACCCGACCGGCGCCCGGCTGCCGGCCACCGAGGTCGCCAAGGAGATCAAGGAGCTCTCCGGCGAGCTGGCCGCCACCCCGCCCACCCTGCGCCGCTCCGGCGACGCCGAGGTCACCAAGGACATCGCCACCGCCAAGGTCCGGGTGGAGTGGGCGCTGCCGGGAAAGACCACCTGGGCGTACGACCGGCCGGTGCGGCTGCGCCAGGGCCGGGACGACCAGTGGCAGGTGATCTGGGAGCCGCAGCTGGTGCAGGAGCAGCTCGGCGAGGGCGACCGGTTGACGGTACGCCGGACCGCCAGCCCGCGGGCCGGGGTGCTGGACGCCGCCGGGCAGCCGATCGTGGCGCCCCGGCAGGTGGTCCGGGTCGGTGTGCAGCCCAGCGAGGTGACCGACGTGAAGGCGCTGGTCAGGCAGCTCGACGCCGCGTTCAAGGCGATCCGGCCGGCGCTGAATCCCCCGGTCGACCTCTCCGACCTGCCGAAACGCCTCAGCGAGGCGGATCCGGGCGCCTTCGTCGAGGTGGTGACGCTGCGGGACGAGGCGTACCGGCAGATCCGGTCGCGCATCTACGACCTGCCCGGCACCCGGTTCCCCACGGAGAAGCGGGACCTGGCCCCCACCCGGGAGTTCGCCCGGGCGCTGCTCGGCTCCGTCGACGAGGCGCAGGCCGACGACCTGGCCGCCCACCCCGACCGGTACGCCAAGGGCGACCTGGTCGGGCACGGCGGCCTCCAGGGCCGCTACGACGACCGCCTGCGCGGCACTCCCGGGCTCACCGTGCTCGTGCAGGGGCCGGCCGGTCCCGACGGCAGCCCGGAGCCGACCGAGGTCTTCCGGCACGAGCCGCAGTCCGGCCAGCCGCTGAAGACCACCCTCGACGTGGCCACCCAGAACGCCGCCGACGCCGCGCTGCGCGGCGAGAAGCGCCGCTCGTCCCTGGTGGCGGTACGGATCAGCGACGGCGCGGTGCTCGCCGCGGCCAACGGGCCGGGCGCGGCCGGGGAGAACCTGGCCTTCACCGCCCAGGTGCCGCCGGGCTCCACCTTCAAGGTGGTCAGCACCCTCGGCCTGCTGGACCGCGGCGCGGTCGGCGCCGACTCCGTCGTGGACTGCCCGAAGACGTTCACCGTGGACGGACGGCCCTTCAAGAACTCCGACGACTTCGTCCTCGGCAAGGTGCCGTTCCGCACCGACTTCGCCAGGTCCTGCAACACCGCCTTCGCCTCCCTGGCACCGAAGCTCGGCCCCGACGGGCTGGCCGTCACCGGCCGTACCCTCGGCCTGGAGGGCAGCTGGGACCTCGGCACGGACGCCTTCACCGGCAAGGTCTCGGCCAACGGCTCGCCGGTCGAGCAGGCCGCCGCCGCGATCGGCCAGGGCACCACCGTGGTCAGCCCGCTGGCCATGGCCGGGGCCACCGCCGCGGTCGCCCGTGGGCGCTGGGAGCAGCCGAAACTGGTGCTCGACCCGGCCCCGGCCAAGCCGGCGGAGCCCGGCCCGCAGCTCAAGGCCGAGTCGGTGGAGCCGCTGAAGGCGATGATGCGCGAGGTGGTCACCGCCGGCACGGCGAAGGCGCTGGCCGACGTCCCCGGCGGCCCGGTGTACGGCAAGACCGGCACCGCCGAGTACGACAACAACCCGGCGCACACCCACGCCTGGTTCGTCGGCTGGCAGGGTGACGTCGCGTTCGCGGTCTTCGTCGAGCAGGGCGGGTCGAGCACGGCCAGCGCGGTCCCGATCAGCGAGCGCTTCCTCCGCGCCCTCCGCTGACCCGCCCCCAGCGCCGGCGCGCCTCGCCGGCCGCGAGCGTTGGTCGACTCCGTTTGCGGCGAGTCGTGGTGTCCGTCAGCCGTGATATCGCAACACGCCGCAAACCGTGTCGATCACAGACCAGGCGAGCCGGGCCGGACCGGGGGTGGGCGATCCGTCAGGCGATGCCGGCGGACGACGGTGAGGGGTCGTCCTCCGACGTCCCGTCCTCGTCGGCACGGGGCACCCGGCGGAGCAGGCCGGGCCCGACGGCGGCGGGCGGCCCGACCGGCTCGACGGCGACGGCGGGCACCGGCGTCTCCACCGGCGCCGGCGCGAGCCCTCCGGTCGCCGGGCCCGTCGCAGCCTCCGGCTCGTCCACCGCCGGCTCGCCGGACCCGAACGGCGCGATGCCGACCGGGGAGCCCGGCCCCGGCGCTCCGGCCGGCCCGGCACCGCCGTTGGGCGGGGTGGCGAGACCGGCGCGGGTCGCCGGCCCGGTGGACCGGACGCGCTGCGGCGACGGGGCGGCCGGCAGCAGCCGGGGCGGCACCGCCTGCGGCACCGACACCGGGGCCAGGCCGGCCACGACGGTGTTGACGATCTCGGCGGCGTACGAGCCGTCCGGGTCGTAGTCGGGGTCGAAGACGGTCAACTCGACGCCGAGGCAGTGCGGGGTGTCCACCAGCCCGGCGAGCAGGATCTCCAGTTCGGCGAAGGCGATCCCGCCCGGGTCCGGCGCGTCCACCGCCGGCATCACCGCCGGGTCGAGCACGTCCACGTCGATGTGCACCCAGTAGCCGGCGCAGTCGGCGAGCTGCTCGTGCGCCCACTGGGCGGTGCGGGCCGCGCCCTCGGCGCGCAGCGCCGGCACCGGCCGGGTGGTGATGCCGGCGGCCTGGAGGTCGAGGCGGTACTCGTCCTGCGCGCGGATGCCGAGCACCACCACGTCGATGTCCCGGAAGTAGGGGCGCCGCCCCTCGATGGCGGCCAGGTCGGCCTGCCCGCGCCCGGTCACCAGGGCCAGGTCCTCCCCCGCCGCCGCGCCCACGTACGAGGCGTTGCCGGGGTGCCGGAAGTCGGAGTGGCCGTCGACGAAGACCAGCCCGATCCGGCCGCCGACCGCCTCGCCGAGCCGGTGCATGGCCAGCGCCGAGCCGAGCAGCACCGAGCAGTCGCCGCCGAGCACCAGCGGGAACTCGCCCCGGTCGATGATCGCGCCGATCCGGTCCGCGAGGGCCACCGAGTAGCCGGAGATCTCCCGGGCGTGGCAGACGCCGTCGCCGGGCCGCCAGTCGCCCGGGTCGTACCGGGGTGGGGTGAGGCAGCCGGCGTCGCGGGCCCGCAGCCGGGCGAGCAGGTCGTGGTCGCGCAGCGCGCCGGGCGCCTTGCCGCAGCCGGGAACGGAGGTGGACGTGGGTGGGCGCAGTCCCAGGTTTGTCGGCGCGTCGAGGACGGCGATCCGGCGCATCATGGGCTCCCGTCCTCGGTGGTCGGGCGGGCCGGCCGGAACGCCGGCCCGCGCTGGCGTGCTACGAACTCAGAACAGGGCGCTGGCCAGGGCCCGCCGGGCCGAGGCGACCGCGGGGTCGTCCGGGCCGGCGATGGTGAACAGCGAGACCAGGTGCTGGCGTACCTTCTCCCGGTCGTCGCCGGCGGTCCGCCGGACCAGGCTGACCAGCCGGGCGTACGCCTGCTCGGCCAGGCCGCTGAGCACCTCGATGTCGGCGGCGAGCAGCTGCGCCTCGACGTCGTCGGGGGCGGCCTGCGCGGCGGCGACCGCCGCCTGGGGGTCGACGCCGGCGACCCGCCGGGCCACCCCGACCTGGGCCAGGCCGGCCTCCGCCGCGGCGTCCGCCGGGGACTCGGCGAGGATCTTCTTGTACGCCCGCTCGGCGGCGTCCAGGTCGCCGCTCATCAGGGCGTCGTCGGCCTCGTCGAGGCGCGGGTCCTCCGGCTCGGCCACGGCCACGCCGCCGGCCTTGAGCACCGCCGAGATCCACTGGCGCAGCTGCGGCTCGGGGACGACGCCGGGGAACGCGTCGATCGGCCGCCCGCCGACGACCGCGTAGACGGTCGGGATCGCCTGGATCTGGAACATCTGGGCGATCCGGGGGTTCTCCTGGACGTCGACCCGGGCCAGCACCCACGCGCCGGCGTCCTCGGTCGCCAGCCGCTCCAACACCGGCGCGAACTCGTCGCTCTCCGGGTAGCCGGCCGCGCCGAAGAAGACGACGACGGGCGTGGTCAGCGAACGCTCGAGCACCTCGGACTGGAGGGTCGCCTCAGTCACGTCGATCACGGCGAGGCCGCCGCCTCCGGTGGCGGGGCCGCCCGGGAGACCGGCGGACGGGCCGGCCTGGGCCGGTGTGCTGGGGCGGGTGTTGGCCGGTGCGGTGCTGCGCAGCGCGCTGAGGTCGACCGCGCCGCGGGTGAAGATCGACGAGGTGATCCGTGGGTCGCTCATGGTTATCTAGTCTCGCACGTGTCCCGCGGAACTCAGATCAACCGCGACGGCGACAGTTGCAACTCTCACCCCTGCTCACCGCCCACCCGGCCGCTGCCGCGACCGCCCTCCGCGAGCGCGCCCGCACGGGTGGCCGTTCGCACCTTTCGCGGTGCCTTCGGGGCCACCGGCGAGGCACCGGTCGCGGAGGGCGGGAGGCGGGTCAGAAGCGGGCGGGTTCGCGGTAGACGCCCCACTCGGCGCGCAGCGCGTCGCAGATCTCGCCGAGGGTGGCCTCGGCGCGGACGGCGTCCAGCATGGCCGGGATCATGTTCTCGCCGGTGCGGCCGACCTCGACCATCCGGGCGACGGCGGCCTTGACGGCGGCGTCGTCCCGGGCGGCCTTGCGCTCGGCGAGCACCCGACGCTGCTCCAGCTCCACCTCGTGCGAGATGCGCAGGATCTCCAGCTCCTTGGCGACCGTGCCGGTGTGGCAGTTGACGCCGACGATCCGCTTGTCGCCCTTCTCCAGCGCCTGCTGGTAGACGAAGGCCGACTCGGCGATGTGACCGGTGAACCAGCCGTCCTCGATGCCACGCAGGATGCCGGAGGTCATCGGGCCGATCTGGTGCGGGCCCTCGCCGCCGAGCTGCCGGATCCGGGCGAAGATCTCCTCCGCCTCGGCCTCGATCTTGTCGGTGAGCGCCTCGACGTACCAGGAGCCGCCGAGCGGGTCGGCGACGTTGACCACGCCGGTCTCCTCCATCAGCACCTGCTGGGTACGCAGGGCGATCTCGGCGGACTCGTCGGTGGGCAGGGCCAGGGTCTCGTCGAGGGCGTTGGTGTGCAGCGAGTTGGTCCCGCCGAGCACCGCGGCGAGCGCCTCCACGGCGGTCCGTACCACGTTGTTGACCGGTTGCTGCGCGGTCAGCGACACCCCGGCGGTCTGGGTGTGGAACCGCAGCCAGAGCGCCTTCTCGCTGGTCGCGCCGTAGACGTCGCGCAGCCAGCGGGCCCAGATCCGGCGGGCGGCGCGGAACTTGGCGATCTCCTCGAAGAAGTCGACGTGCGAGTCGAAGAAGAAGCTCAGGCCCGGGGCGAAGACGTTGACGTCCAGCCCGCGGCTGAGCCCCAGCTCGACGTAGCCGAACCCGTCGGCCAGCGTGTACGCCAGCTCCTGCGCGGCGGTCGCCCCGGCCTCGCGGATGTGGTAGCCGGAGACCGAGAGGGGCTTGTACCGCGGGATCTCCCGGGCGCAGTACTCCATCAGGTCGCCGATCAGGCGCAGGTGCGGCTCGGGGTCGAAGAGCCACTCCTTCTGCGCGATGTACTCCTTGAAGATGTCCGTCTGCAGGGTGCCGTCCAGCTTGGACAGGTCGGCGCCCTGCCGCTCGGCGGCGACCAGGTACATGCAGAAGACCGGCACGGCCGGGCCGGAGATGGTCATCGAGGTGGTGACGCCGGCCAGGTCGATGCCGTCGAAGAGCGCCTGCATGTCGGTGGCGGTGTCGATGGCGACGCCGCAGTGGCCGACCTCGCCGAGCGCCTGCGGGTCGTCGGAGTCGCGGCCCATCAGCGTGGGCATGTCGAACGCGACCGAGAGCCCGCCGCCGCCGGCGCCCAGGATCATCTTGTAGCGCTCGTTGGTCTGCTGGGCGTTGCCGAACCCGGCGAACTGCCGGATCGTCCAGGTGCGCCCCCGGTAGCCGGTCGGGTGGAGCCCCCGGGTGTACGGGAACTCGCCCGGCCAGCCGATCCGGTCGAAGCCCGGGTACGCGGTGCCCTCCGGCGGGCCGTAGACCGGGTCGACGGTCATCCCGGACAGCGTGGTGAAGTCGGCGTCCCGCTTTCGCGCGGCGTCGTAGCGGGCCTGCCAGCGTGCCCGTCCGGCTGCGATCTCGTCGGCGTTCATCCGCGGGGCTCCTCCTCGAGTCCTCGACTGAAGACCGAGTGTAGAACGGAGTCCTGAACGATCGCTAAGGAAGTTCGTACCGGTCGGTAACCTTATCCGGCCGGGGCGTCGAGCGCGACGTCGTCCACCCGGATGTTGATCTCGTCGGCGCGCAGGCCGTACGCCTCGACCGCCGCCGTCACCGCCGCCCGTACCGCGTCGGTCACCTGCGGCACCGGGTGCCCGGCGGAGATCACCAGCACCAGGTTGACCACCGCCCCGCCGTCGGTCACGTGCGCCGAGCAGCCCCGCCGCGCGTCGCCGACCTGGTCCAGGCCGACCCGGTCGAGCACGGCGTTGAAGAACCGGGCGACGTCGCCACCGAGCTCGGCCACCCCGGGCACGGACCGGGCGGCGGCCACCGCGATCTTCTCCACCACCTCGTCGGAGACGTGCGTCGTCCCGCCCGCCACCGCGTCCGGAGTCACCGACAGCTCCTGCGTCGCCTCGTCAGCCATGGTTTACCCGCCCACTCGTCCAGCCCCACGCTCGCCGTGGAGCGGTGCGAGCGTACTAGGCGGGCAGGTCCGCAGTGGACCGGTCAGGACCCGAGCTGGGCCAGCAGCTCGTCCGCTGCGGCGTACGGGTCGAGCGCGCCCTCGGCCACCTTGGCGGCGAGCGTCGACAGCTCCGTACCGTCGCGCAGTGAACCGATCCGGGCGCGGAGCGCGCCGAGCGCGATCGCCTCGATCTCGGCGGCGGCCCGCGTCTCCCGGCGGCGGCGCAGCTCGTCGTGCTGCTCCAGCCAGCCGCGGTGCTTGTCGATGGCGGCGGCGATGTCGTCGATTCCCTCGGCCCGTGCGGCGATCGCGCGGACCACCTGCGGACGCCACTCGCCGGGCCCGCGTTCACCGAGAGCGATCATGCCCTGGATGTCGCGGACCGTCGCGTCGGCGCCGTCCCGGTCGGCCTTGTTGACCACGAAGACGTCGGCGATCTCCAGGATGCCGGCCTTGACCGCCTGGATCGCGTCGCCCATGCCGGGGGCCAGCAGGACCAGGGTGGTGTCCGCGAGCGAGGCCACCTCGACCTCGGCCTGGCCGACCCCGACGGTCTCCACCAGCACCACGTCACAGCCGGCGCCCTCCAGCACCCGCACCGCCTGCGGGGTGGCCGCGGACAGCCCGCCGAGGTGGCCCCGGCTGGACATCGAGCGGATGTAGACCCCCGGGTCGGTGGCGTGGTCCTGCATCCGGACCCGGTCGCCCAGGATCGCGCCGCCGGTGAACGGGCTGGACGGGTCGATCGCCAGCACACCGACCCGGTGACCGCGCGCCCGCAGCGCCCGCACCAGCTCGTTGGTGGTGGTCGACTTGCCCACCCCCGGCGAGCCGGTCAGGCCCACCACCTGGGCCTGACCGGCGTACGGCGCGAGGGCCGCCGCCACCTGCGGCAGCACCTCGTCACCGGACTCGACCAGGGTGATCAGCCGGGCCACCGCGCGGGGGTCACCCGCGCGGGCCCGCTCCACCAGCATCGGTACGTCCCGGCTGCGGCGCACCGGCCCGGTGGCCGTCGCCGGGACGTGATCGACGGCGTCGCTCACTGTGGTCCCTTTGTTCACGGCTGCGAAGCTCGCAGCACCGACTCGCTCCGCGCGCTCACTGCTGGCTCTCGGCCCCAGCCGGCACGTGGATGATCAGTGCGTCACCCTGACCGCCGCCGCCGCAGAGCGCGGCCGCGCCGGTGCCGCCACCCCGGCGCTTGAGCTCCAGCGCGAGGGTGAGCACCAGCCGGGCGCCGGACATGCCGATCGGGTGGCCCAGCGCGATCGCGCCGCCGTTGACGTTGACCTTGTCCGGGCTGACCCCGAGGTCGCGGGCCGACTGGATGCCGACCTGGGCGAACGCCTCGTTGATCTCGATCAGGTCCAGGTCGGCGACGCTCAGCCCGCCCTTCTTGAGGGCGTGCTGGATGGCGTTGGACGGCTGCGAGTGCAGCGAGTTGTCCGGCCCCGCCACGTTGCCGTGCGCGCCGATCTCGGCCAGCCAGGTCAGCCCCAGCTCCTTGGCCTTGGCCTTGCTCATCACGACCACGGCGGCGGCGCCGTCGGAGATCGGCGAGGAGCTGCCGGCGGTGATGGTGCCGTCCTTGGTGAACGCCGGGCGCAGCTTCGCCAGCGACTCGGCCGTGGTGTCGGGGCGGATGCCCTCGTCCTCGCTGATCACCAGCGGCTCGCCCTTGCGCTGCGGGATGACCACCGGGGCGATCTCGTCGGCGAAGTGGCCGTTCTTCTGCGCGGCGGCGGCCCGCTGGTGGCTGGTCGCGGCGAACGCGTCCTGCTCCTCGCGGGTGATGCCGTGCCGCACGCCGTGCTTCTCGGTGGACTCGCCCATCGCGCAGCAGTCCCAGGCGTCGGTCAGCCCGTCGAGCGCCATGTGGTCCTTGATCATGACGTCGCCGTACTTGTAGCCGGAGCGCTGGCCGAGCAGCAGGTGCGGGGCGTTGGTCATCGACTCCATGCCGCCGGCCACCACGATGTCGAACTCACCGGCCCGGATGAGCTGGTCGGCCAGGGCGATCGCGTCCAGGCCGGAGAGGCAGACCTTGTTGATGGTCAGCGCCGGCACGGACATCGGGATGCCGGCCTCGACCGCCGCCTGCCGGGCCGGGATCTGCCCGGCGCCGGCCTGGAGCACCTGCCCCATGATCACGTACTGCACCTGGTCCGGAGCGACGCCGGCGCGCTCCAACGCCGCCTTGATCGCGACGCCGCCGAGCTTCGTCGCCGGGAGATCCTTGAGGTTGCCCAGCAGGCGCCCCATGGGGGTCCGCGCGCCGCTGATGATCACCGAAGCCATTGCCTGCCTCCGAGGGGGTGCCGACCTGTACGCCTTAACGATTGTTCGGTCAGACTAGCGCCATGGCTGAGAACTCCCCCGTCGAGCCCGCTGCCGACTATGTCACAGACATCGGCCTGCGCCGCATCGACCACGTCGGGGTCGCGGTCGCCGACCTCGACGCCGCGATCGACTTCTACCAGCGCACCTTCGGCATGCGGTGCGTGCACGTCGAGACCAACACCGAGCAGGGCGTACGCGAGGCGATGCTGGCCGTCGGCCCGACCACCGAGGGCGGCTGCGTGCAACTGCTCGCCCCGCTGACCCCGGAGTCGACCATCGCGAAGTTCCTGGACCGCAACGGGCCGGGCGTGCAGCAGGTGGCGTACACGGTGGCCGACATCGACGCCGCCTGCGCCGCGCTGCGCGAGCGGGGCGTACGGCTGCTCTACGAGAAGCCGAAGCGGGGCACCGCCGACTCCCGGATCAACTTCGTGCACCCGAAGGACGCCGGCGGCGTCCTGGTCGAGCTGGTCGAGCCGGCCGCCGACGCCCACTGACCGCCCGCCTCGCCTGTTCCGCACTGCCGTTTGCGGCGTGTCGCGGTGTCCCCGCCGTCGGACACCGCGACACGCCGCATCCGGGGCCGGCGGACCTCGCCGGCCCACCCAGGGAACGGGGCGGAGCGCGGGGGTGCGCGGTACGGGTGCGGCGCGGACACCTCCACGCACCGGCCAATGCAGTTTTTCACACAGGACTTCCGGCCCTAGCTACCGTTCAGTAACGTCCCGGCCCAACAAGGAGCGCGACCGGTGCCGGATGTGTCGATTGCCGACATGGCGGTCGGTCGCACCGGCGCCGACGATGGCAGCACCCCTGCCCCCCGGCGTGGGTGCGGACGAACGGGAGGTCACCGTGCAGGACATCCTCGAAGCGATCATGGCGGCGGAAGGCTCCGACCGACCGGAGCGCGAACTCGCCGGTCTCGCCGGACTGCCGGTACCGGAGACCTACCGCGGCGTGGTCGTCCGGGCCGAGGACACCCGGATGTTCGACGGGATGGCCACCCGCGACAAGGACCCGCGCAAGGCCCTGCACCTGCAGGAGGTGCCCACCCCGGAGCTCGGCCCGGGCGAGGCCCTGGTCGCGGTGATGGCCAGCGCCATCAACTACAACACGGTCTGGACCAGCATCTTCGAGCCGCTGCCGACCTTCAAGTTCCTCCAGCGCTACGGCCGGCTCTCCGAGCTGACCCGCCGGCACGACCTGCCGTACCACGTGGTGGGTTCGGACGCGGCGGGCGTGGTGCTGCGCACCGGTCCCGGCGTGACCAAGTGGAAGGCCGGCGACGAGGTCGTCGCGCACTGCCTCTCGGTGGAGCTGGAGGACGCGGCCGGCCACGACGACACCATGCTCGACCCGCAGCAGCGGATCTGGGGCTTCGAGACCAACTTCGGCGGCCTGGCCGAGCTGTGCGTGGTCAAGGCCAACCAGCTGATGCCCAAGCCGCGCCACCTGAGCTGGGAGGAGGCGGCCAGCCCCGGGCTGGTCAACTCGACCGCGTACCGGCAGTTGGTCTCGCACCACGGCGCCAACATGAAGCAGGGCGACGTGGTGTTGATCTGGGGCGCCTCCGGCGGCCTGGGCGGCTACGCCACCCAGATGGCGCTCAACGGCGGCGCGATCCCGGTCTGCGTGGTCTCCTCGCCGGAGAAGGCCGAGCTGTGCCGGAAGATGGGCGCCGAGCTGGTGATCGACCGCACCGCCGAGGGCTTCCGGTTCTGGAAGGACGAGCAGACCCAGGACCAGGACGAGTGGCGCCGCTTCGGCGAGCGGATCCGCGAGCTGACCGGCGGCGAGGACCCGGACATCGTCTTCGAGCACCCCGGCCGGGAGACCTTCGGCGCGAGCGTCTACGTCGCCAAGAAGGGCGGCACCATCGTCACCTGCGCCTCCACCAGCGGCTACCTGCACCAGTACGACAACCGCTACCTGTGGATGCACCTCAAGCGGATCGTCGGCAGCCACTTCGCCAACTACCGCGAGGCGTGGGAGGCCAACCGGTTGGTGTCGCTGGGCCTGATCCACCCGACGGTGTCGCGGACCTACCCGCTGGAGCAGACCGGCCAGGCGGCGTACGAGGTGCACCGCAACGCCCACCAGGGCAAGGTCGGCGTGCGCTGCCTCGCCCCCACCGACGGGCTGGGCGTCCGGGACACCGCGCTGCGCTCCCGGCACGAGGACGCGATCAACCGGTTCCGCGGCCACTGAGCCGTCCGGGTGATGCCGGCATGCCCATTGCGGTGAGGCGGCCATTGCCTTTCCACATGGGCGGCGCACCCCATTCGAGTGACAACGGACAAAGGGCCGCGGGCATCCCCCGCGGCCCTTTTCCCGCTCACTCGGCGTGACCTCGGCCCGCCCGGGACCTGCCAAGATCGCCGATTGGTCCGGTGTCGACGAGCGCAGTAGTTGACCATGTAATGAGGACACGAAAGGTCGGGACCGCTCTTGCGAACGACCCCGGGGGGTCTGCAAGTATGTCCCAATGCCCCAGCAGCAGTCCTCCCCTCTCGCGTTCTTCGATAACGCGAACTCGCAGCCAGATTTCACCGTCGGCCTGCGCGGATACAACACCCACCAGGTCGATGACTTCATCGGCCGGATGACCGCCGCGCTGACCCAGTCCGAGCAGGCCCGCGCCGAGGCCGAGCAGCGGATGAACGACGCCCAGCGTCGGCTCCGCCAGGCCGAGCAGCGCCAGAGCGCGCTTGAGCAGAAGCTCACCGACACCAGCAAGCAGCTCGAGGAGAACAGCCGGCCGACCCTCTCCGGCCTGGGCACTCGCGTCGAGCAGATCCTGCGGCTGGCCGAGGAGCAGGCCAACGACCACCGCAACGAGGCCAAGCGCGAGTCGGAGGGCATCCTCTCCGCGGCCCGCTTGGAGGCCCGGGAGATCACCGACAAGGCGCGCGCCGAGGCGGCGGCGATGAAGGCCACCGCCGAGCGGGAGGCCGGCAACGTCCGCACCACCGCCGAGCGCGAGGCCGCCGAGGTCCGCGTGCAGGCCCGCCGCGAGGCCGACACCCTGCGCGCCGACGCCGACCGGGAGACCAAGCAGCTGCGTACGGTCACCGCGCACGAGGTGGCCGAGCTGAAGTCCACGGTCGAGCGGGAGGTCGCCACCCTGCGCGCCACCGCCGAGCGGGAGATCACCCAGCAGCGGGCCAAGGCCGCGCGCGAGGCCGAGGAGAAGCGGGCCGAGGCGACCAAGCTGCTCACCGACGCCCGCGACAAGCGGGACAAGGACCTCCAGGCCCTGGAGCTGCAGCTCGCCGAGCGCCGCGAGAAGGCCGAGCGCGAGGAGTCCGAGCGGCACGCCGCGCAGGTCGCGCAGACCCAGAAGCTGGTCGGCGAGGCCGAGCAGCGGGCCCGCGCCGCCCAGGAGCGCGCCAAGGAGATCGAGCAGCGCGCCGAGGCCCGCCGGGTCGAGTCGGAGCGCACCGCCAACGAGACCGTCGACAAGGCCAAGGCGCTGGCCGAGAAGACCCTCAACGAGGCCAAGGCCGAGGCGAACCGGCTGCTCACCGAGGCGCGCACCGAGGCGGAGCTGACCACCCAGGCGGCCCGCCGCGAGGTCGAGGACCTCACCCGCCAGAAGGACGCCGTCACCTCCCAGCTCGGCCAGATGCTCTCCGGCCTGGCCGGCATCGTGCCGGGTGTGCCGGCGCAGCAGCCGGCCGCCGCGCCGGCGAAGCCGGAGGCCGCCAAGGCCGCCGGCACCGAGCAGCGGGCGACCGCGGAGACGGCCAGCTGACCCACCGCACCGTCGGGGCATGAGTTCACGGCGCGGGGTGACACCGGGTGACCGGTGGCACCCCGCGCCGTATGCGTTTCCCAACCCCTGATACGGCCGGTCCGACCGTGATGAAGTAGGTCGCAACAGGGGCGTCCGTATCGCCCCAGCAGGACCGGATGCGTGTGAGGATGGGGGTATGTCGCACGGCGAGGAACTGTTCGATCTCGGCGGGGACGTGACCACGGAGCCCAGCTTCGAGTCCGCCCTGCGGGGGTACGAGAAACGACAGGTCGACCGGTACGTCGCTCGTGCGGAGCACGAGATCGCGACACTGACGGCCGAGCGGGAACAGGCGTACACCCAGATCCACAAGCTGGCCGGGCAGGTCGAGCATCTCCAGCGGGACCTGGCCCAGGTGCGCAAGCAGATCGGCGTGGTGGACCGCGCCTCGTTCAAGCACCTGGGGCCCCGGGTCGAACAGATCCTCGCCCTCGCCGAGGAGCAGGCGGACGCCATCCTGAGCGCCGCCAACGATGAGATCGAGGCCCGTCGCGCCGCCGCCGAGCACATCATCGACGAGGCCCGCGAGCAGGCCGCCCAGGCACTCAAGGACTTCGAGATCGCGTTGGCGGCGCGGCGCGCCGAGGAGGAGCGGCACACCGCCGCCCGCAAGGCCGAGGCGTCGGCCGCGCTCAAGAGCGCCAAGGAGGACGCGGCCCGGCTGCGGGCCACGGCCCAGGACGAGTCGAATCGGCTGCGCGCCACCGCCCAGGACGAGTCGACCCGGCTGCGCGCCGCCGCCCAGGAGGCGCTGACGAAGGCGCAGCAGGAGGCCACCCAGCTCCGCGACACGGCCAAGGAGATCCACAGCCGGGCCCAGCAGGAGGCCACCAAGCTGCGCGAGACGGCCAAAGAGGCGCTGGCGAAGGCGCAGCAGGAGGCCACCGAGCTGCGCGAGGCGGCCAAGGAGGTGCACGCCAAGGCCCAGCAGGAGGCCAAGCGGCTCACCGAGTCGGCGGCCGAGGCCGGGCGGGCCACCCACGCCAAGGCCCTCCAGGAGGCGAAGCGGATCACCGACGACGCCGAGGAGGCCGCGAAGGGCACCCGGGGCCGGGCCCGGCAGGAGGCGCACCGGCTGACCACGGAGGCCGCGGAGACGGCCAAGCGCAGCCGCGCCGAGACCGAGGCGTACGTGCAGCGGATGCGCAGCGAGACCGAGGCGTACGTGCAGCACGCCCGCGCTCAGACGCAGCAGGAGCTGGGCGCCTGGCGAGCGGGCGTGGAGAAGGAGGTCAACGGCCAGCGGGAGGCCGCCGACCGGGAGCTGGCGCAGCGTCGCGCCGCCATCGAGCAGGAGTACGCCAAGCGCCGCGACGAGCTGGAGAAGCAGCACAAGACCCGCCACGACCAGCTGGAGCGGGAGTGGACGGCGCGCCGCGACGAGATCGAGCAGGGCGCCGCCGAGGTCCGTCGGTCCGCCGAGGTCGACGCGCTCACCATGCGCCGCCGGGCCGAGGAGGAGGCCACCACCCTGCTCCAGCGGGCCGAGACCGAGTCGGCCGACAAGCGCCGCAAGGCCGACGAGCACGTCGCGGCGTCCCGCCGGCAGTTCGAGGAGTACGCCGCGACCACCCAGCAGCACCTGGCCACCACCCAGCAGCACCTGGCCGCGACGCAGCAGGAGGCGGCGGCGGGCCGGCAGCAGCTCGCCGAGGTGATGTTGGAGATCGCGCGGGCCCAGCAGCAGCTCGCCGACCTGCGTCAGGAGACCTGGCAGGCGCGGCAGGAGTCCGACGAGCTCCAGCGGCAGATCACCGAACTCCAGCTTCGGAAGGTCACCGGGACGGCGGCCGTACCGACGACGGACGGTGCCGCTCCGGCGCTCGCCGGCGTCACTCCGAGCACCGACGGCGCGAAGCCCACCGGCGACGGCGCGAAGCCCAAGGCCGACGCCGTGAAGGCCATCGCCGACGGCGCGCGAGTCACCGGCGACGGCGCGAAGACCGCGCCGGCCACCGACGGGGCCAGGCCGAAGGCCGAGCCGGTCGCCGGCACGGACGGGGCGAAGCCCAAGGCGCGCCCGGTGGCCGAGCCGGTGACCACCGTGGACGGTGGCACGGCCAGCGCCGGTGTCGACGGGGAGCCGACGGTGGCCGCGGTGCCCGGTACGGGCGGCCGCGAGGCCACCCCGACCAAGATCACCAGCACCGGCGAGAACGGCAAGCGGCCGACCAAGCCGACCACCGACGAGCGCGGCGCCAAGCCGAGCAAGGTCACCGCCGAGTCGGAGTGACCGGGGCCGTTCCGGCGCCGCGAGTGCCGGAACGGCCGCCCGGCTGAGCTGGGCCAGGACTCGCCCTGACCCGTGCGGTATCCGGCCGTCCGCCTCGCCATCAGGCCGGACCGGATCGCCCTGCGCCGCCGAGGTCCTGAGCCTGTCCCGGGTCCTGAACCGCCTCGACCCGGCCCACGATCGTCCCGATCCACGGCCGTCCCAGCCCCGCCACAATCGCCACCCACGATGGTCCCGACCCGCGACCGTCCCAGCCCCGCCACAATCGCCACCCACGATGGTCCCGACCCACGAGCGTCCCAGCCCGCCACCGTCGCGGCTCACGACGTCCCGATCCACAGCCGTCCCAGCCCGCCACGGTCGCGGCCCACGACGGTCCCACCCCGCTGGGGTCCCGACCCCGCCAGCATCCTGGCGACCCGGCCCCGACGACACCCCTCCGCCACACGCTTTGCTCTGCTGCTGTCCAGGCAACAGCGGAGTGCTCCCAGTGTTGCCGGTTGGGCAGCAGAGCAAAGGAGGCGACGGGACCGTCGCGGTGCCCGGCGCGGTGCGACTCTCCAGGTGAAATGACGGACCGCGGTCGGCAACGCAGCCGGCCGGGACGGACCGCCCGGGCGGAAGGTTGTCCAGCCGAGGCCCGGTCGGCGGAGCGTGGCTGGTCCGACAGGCCTGGCGGGCGGCCGGACAATGCGGGCGGGGCTGGCTCGGGCACCTGCCGGCCACTACCCTCCGGGCAGGGGGCCGGCCCGGGGCTCGGGCCGGACGGTCCGACAGGGTCCGGCGTACCGCCGGGGCACGATCCGGGGAGGTCGAGTGGGACAGGACGAACCGGTGGAGGGCGAATTTCGGGACGACGCCGGCACCCGACCCACCACGCCCGGCGGGCGACGCACCCAGCGCGACGGAGAGCACCCGTCGACCGACGGGGACCCGACGGACTTCGAGCCCACCGGGGAACGGCCCGCGGCCGGCGCGCACGCGGCCACGTCGACCGACGCCGACCCGACGGAGTTCGAGCCGGCCGCTCCGGTGGCGACCCCCTCCGGGCGCTACGGCCAGCCGGGGCGGCCGCTGCGGCGGAGCAGCTTCCTGGTCGGCTTCACCGGTGCGCTCGGCGTGCTGCTGGCGTACACGCTCTATCTGGGCGTTCGCAACGCCGGCGGCATCCTCGTCCTGGTGGTCATCGCGCTCTTCCTGGCGGTCGGGCTCAACCCGGCGGTGGTCCGGTTGCGCTCCTGGGGAGTGCCGCACGGTCTCGCGGTGACGACGGTGGTGCTCACCCTGCTACTGCTGATCGCCGGCGGCCTGGTGGCGCTCGTGCCGCCGGTGGTGACGCAGACCGGGGAGTTCGTCGACCAGATCCCCAGCTACGTCGAGGAGTTGCGGCGCAACCCCACGGCCAACGAACTGGTGGAACGGTACGACGTGATGGAGCGCGTGCAGTCGGCGGCGAACGCCGACACCGTGGGCCGGGCACTCGGCGGTGTGCTCGGCGGCGCCCAGCTCATCTTCGGCACCCTGCTCCGGGCGCTCACCGTGCTGGTGCTGACCATCTACTTCCTGGCCTACTTCGACAAGCTGCGCGCCCTGGCGTACGGGCTGGTCCCCCGCTCGCGGCGGCAGCGGGTCAGCCTGATCGGCGACGCGATCCTGACCAAGGTCGGGGCGTACATGGTGGGCGCGCTGAGCATCGCCGTGCTGGCCGGCGTGAGCACGTTCGTCTTCGCGCTGGTCGTCGGGCTGCCGTACCCCTTCGCGCTGGCCGTGGTCGTCGCCGTGACCGACCTGATCCCGCAGATCGGCGCCACCCTCGGCGCGGTGATCGTCGCCCTGGTCGGGTTCGCCACCGGGCTGCCGACCGGGATCGCCTGCGTGGCCTTCTTCCTGGTCTACCAGCAGGTGGAGAACTACCTGATCTACCCGAAGGTGATGCGGCGGTCGGTGGAGGTCAACGAGGTGGCCGCCCTGCTCGCCGCGCTGCTCGGGGTGGCGCTGATCGGCGTGGTCGGCGCCCTGATCGCCATCCCGACGGTGGCGGCGCTCCAGCTCATCCTGCGCGAGGTGGTGCTGCCCCGGCAGGAGGCCCGCTGACCCTCAGTCCCGCGCCGGTCCCGGGACGGGCGTATCGGCGAAGGAGGCCACCGTACGGTCGGCGTACGCGCTGACGTCGCCGGTCTCCATCGGGCCGTCCCAGGTGGTGGGCAGCGGCAGCGGCACGGCCGGGTTGACCCGCCGGACGATCTCGTCCAGCACCGTCTCGGCGTCGCCCACCCAGAGGTGCTTCGCGCCGGGCACCCCGACCACCTCGGCCTGCGGCACCGCCGCGAAGCGCTCCCGCGCCTCGTCCGGCCGCAGGTAGTCGTCGAACTCGGGCACCAGCGCGGTGAGCGGGGTGCCCGCCTCGGCCCAGGCCGCGAGATCCGCCGGCTCGGAGAAGCGCAGCGGCGGGGAGAGCAGGATGGCGCCGGCCACCGCCGGGTCGCAGCCGTGCTTCAGGGCCAGGTCGGTGCCGAACGACCAGCCCACCAGCCAGATGTTCGGCAGTTCGTGGAACTCGGCGTACTCGATCGCGGCGGCGACGTCGAACCGCTCCCCCACCGCGGCGTCGAAGGCGCCCTCGCTGGTGCCGCGGACGCTGCTGGTGCCCCGGGTGTTGAACCGGAGCACGGCCAGGTCGGCCAGGGCCGGCAGCCGCCAGGCCGCCTTGCGGAAGACGTGGCTGTCCATCATCCCGCCGTGGGTGGGCAGCGGGTGCAGGCAGACCAGGGTGGCCACCGGCTCCCGGTCGACCGGTCGGGCCAGCTCACCGACCAGGCGCAGGCCGTCGGCGGTGTGCAGCTCGATGTCCTCCCGGTGGCCGGGCAGGATCGACGACGCGCGGATCGGTGTGCTCACCGCTCAAGTCTGGCGCGACTTCACCGCCGCCGCCCGCCCGGGCGGAAACAGGGTGATCCAGATCGCTCAGCCGTACTTCGGCGCGCTGCGCCCGCGCTGGATCGCCGGGCCGCGCCGGTCCCGGGCCCGCCAGCAGCCGCTGTGCCAGTGCCGGCGGTCGGTGAGGTCACCCGTCCCGTCCGCCGGCCACGCCACCAGGTGCGCCACCCCGGGGCGGATCTCCTGGTCACAGCCGGGGCAGCGGTACGTTTTGGTGGACGCCCCGCCGCCGATCCCGCGTACCTGCCACTCGCCGTCGCGCCACTGCTGCACCGAGGCGACGCCCTGGCGGACGCGGTCGGGCTCCAGGTGGGCGGCGTCGTCCCGGCGGGGACGATTGCGACGGGGGCTCACGTACCCAAGGTTACGGTCAGTCCCCGCCGATCGGCTCGCCAAGGTCATTGGCCACGGGGATGCGGTCAGCGACGGGTGTGGTCGCGGAAGCCCCGGCCGCTCTTGCGGCCCAGGTAGCCGGCGGTGACCAGGTGCTCCAGCAGCGGCGCGGGGGCGAAGCCCGGCTCGCGCAGCTCCAGGTAGAGCTCCCGCTGGATGGCCAGCGACACGTCCAGCCCGACCACGTCGAGCAGCTCGAACGGGCCCATCGGGTAGCCGCAGCCGAGCTTCATCGCGTAGTCGATGTCGTCGGCGGTGGAGTAGCTGGCCTCCAGCATCTTCACCGCGTCGTTCAGGTACGGGAAGAGCAGCGCGTTGACGATGAACCCAGAGCGGTCGCCGCAGACCACACCGGTCTTGCCCAGCGTCGCGCAGACCGCCTTCGCGGTGGTGGTGGTCTCCGCCGAGGTGCGGATGGTCTGCACCACCTCGATCAGCGGCATGATCGGCGCCGGGTTGAAGAAGTGCAGCCCCACCACGTCGGCCGGGCGCTGGGTGGCCATCGCCACGTCGATCACCGGCAGCGAGGAGGTGGTGGTGGCGAGCACGACGCCCGGCTTGCAGATCTCGTCGAGGCTGGCGAAGAGGGCCTTCTTGACGCTCAGCTCCTCGACCACGGCCTCGACCACCAGGTCGACGTCGGCCAGGTGCTCCAGCGTGGCGGACCAGTTGATCCGGCCCAGCGCCGCGTCCCGGTCGGCCTCGCTCAGCTTGCCGCGCACCACGCCCTTGTTGAGCGAGGTCTTGACGGACTCGAAGACCTTGGCGGACTTCTCCGCGCCCCGGGTGACCGAGACGACCTCGTAGCCGGCCTTGGCGAAGACCTCGATGATGCCGGTGGCCATCGTCCCGGAGCCGACCACGCCGACCTTGGCGATCCCCCGGGCGCCGTCGGCGAGTGCCGACTGCGACGCCACGGGCGTCTGCTCGTCGGGTACGACCACCGGGGAGCCCGCCCGCTCGTAGGTGTAGAAACCCCGGCCGGACTTGCGGCCGAGCAGACCCGCGGTGACCATCTGCTTGATCAGTGGCACCGGCGCGTGCCGGCGGTCGCGACCGCCCCGCCGGTACATGGTGTCCAGGATCTCGTACGCGGTGTCCAGGCCGATCAGGTCCATCAGCGCGAGCGGGCCCATCGGCAGGCCGCAGCCGAGCTTCATCGCGGCGTCGATGTCCTCGCGGGTGGCGTACCGCGACTCGAACATGCTGACGGCGTGGTTGAGGTAGCCGAAGAGCAGCGCGTTGGCGATGAAGCCGGCTCGGTCGTTGATGGTGACGTCGACCTTGCCGAGCCGCTCGCAGAGCGCCTCGACGTCGGCGACCACCTCGGCGGAGGTGACCACCGTGCGGACCACCTCGACCAGCTTCATCACCGGGGCGGGGTTGAAGAAGTGGATGCCGATCACCTGGTTGGGCCGGGTGGTGGCGACCGAGATCTCGGTGACGCTCAGCGACGAGGTGTTGGTGGCCAGGATCGCCTCGGGCTTGCAGACCCGGTCCAGCTCGGCGAAGATCCGCTGCTTCAGGTCGAGGTGCTCGGGGACGGCCTCGATCACCAGGTCCACCGAGTGCAGCGCGTCCAGCCCGACCTGGAAGTTCACCCGGGACAGCAGGGCGTCCCGGTCGGCCTCGGCGAGCTTGCCCTTGGCGACGGCCCGGTCGGTGGAGCCGGTGAGGGTGACCCGGCCGCGCTCCAGGGCGGCCGCGGAGATCTCCACCGCGACGACGTCGATGCCGTTGCGGGCGAACACCTCGACGATGCCGGCACCCATGGTGCCCAGACCCACCACACCCACACTGGTGAACTCGCGCGCCACGACCGGCCTCCCCTGGCTCCGCACCCCGCCGACTTGAACGGCGACTAAGGTTATGCGCCGGAGTCTGCCACGCGACGCTGCGATGTCGAGACGCCGTGGGATATTTCACGCACCGGGTCAGTTCGTCGCCGGCACCCCCGTCAGCGCCAACAGCTCGGCCACGAACTCGGCCGGTCGTTCCACGTGCGGGCTGTGCCCGCAGCCGGGAAGCACCACCTCCCGGTAGGTGCCGCCGGCCGCGGCGTACCGGTCCAGCACCGCCCGGGTCTGCCCGACCATCGGCTGGGGCGGGCACGCCTGCTCCCCCGGCCAGCCCGGCACCATCCCCAGCGACCCCAGGTACGCCAGGTCGAACAGCGAGGTGTCCGAGACGATCACGTCGGCGTCGCCGCGCACCCAGGCGACGGGCGGCTTGACCTCGACGGCGACCAGCTCGTCGGCGAGCCGGAAGTGGGCCGGGGCGAGCGCGTTGAGCACGCCCCGCGACCCGGGCGCGGTACCGGGCCAGTGTGGCGAGGTGCCGGCCGTGCCGGGGTAGTTGTCGTCGCCGGTGGCGGTGGAGAGCAGGCCGTCCAGCAGCAGCTCCTCGTCCTCGCCCAGCGAGGCCGGGTCGGCGACGTAGGTCGTCCGCAGCACGCTGCGCGGGCTGGTCGGAGCGTCGGCGCTCCGGTCGCCGGCGGCGAGCCTGGCCACGAAGTCCGGGTTCACCGAGCCGGCGCCGGTGCCGGCGAAGTCCGGCGTGGTCGGGGTGCCGTCGAGGTCGCGGGTGCCACCGAAGCCGTACGGCGACACCGGGGCCTCCAGCAGCAGGGCGGCCACCCGGTCCGGGTGGTCGACCAGCAGCCGCATCGCCACCCCGCCGCCGAGGGAGTGCCCGACCACCACCGGACGCGCGCCGGCGGCGAAGAGACCCGGCTCGTCGAGCAGGGCGGCCACGTCGTCGGCGAAGTCGGCCAGTCCCCGGGTCGCGTCCACCGGGGCGGTCTCGGTGTCGCCGTACCCGCGCAGGTCGGGCGCGACGACCCGGAGCGTCGCGGGCAGCCGGCGGACCAGCGGCTCCCAGAACGCCGAGGAGGAGCCGTTGCCGTGCACCAGCAGCACCGGCACGCCGTCCGGCGGCCCGGCCACCCGTACCCGCTGGGTGATGCCGTTCGCCGTCACGGTCCGCTGCTCGATCTCCATCCGCGGCATGCTGCCACGGCGGCGTCCCCCGGTCCATGGGCCGGCCGCCCACGATCCGGCGCGGCCGGATGTGCCGCGCCCCGCACGACGACCGGGGTGCGGCACGGTCTCCGGAGGTCAGCGACGCGGCGGCAGGTCAGGTGGCGCCGTCGGTCCCGGCCGCCGACCCGACCGGCTCGCCGCCGGCAGCCCAGGCGTCGGTCGGCGCGGTGGCGGCGGCCAGCGGCAGCGGCAGGGTCGGCCGGTGGTCCCGGCGGACCGGGCCCCCGCCGGCGAAGCGCAGCCCCACCGGATCGGTGGTGGCCAGGCCCGGGTCGAAGAAGCGCAGTTCGGTACGGCCGAGCCGGACCACGTCACCGTCGCAGAGCAGCTCCGGGCCGGTGATCCGCCGGTCGTTGAGCCAGGTGCCGTTGGTGGAGCCCAGGTCTACCAGGACGGCGCCGGCGTCGGTCAGCCGCACCTCGGCGTGCCGCCGGCTCAGGTGCGCGTCGGTCACCACGATGTCGGCGGTCGGCGCGCGGCCGATCACCTGCGGCCGTGGGCTCAGCCGGAAGCTGGCCCCACGCATCGCCCCGCCCGCCACCGTCAGCAACGGCACCAGTTCCGGATGATCCTCCATGGACAGTCAGCTCCCCACCCACCGTCGCCCCGCGTCAGCGTGCCAGTTCCCCCCGCCCACCTCACCCCCCGCGCGGACACCTCCGCGACCCCGGCCGGACAACTACCGCTAACCGATTCGGGCGGCGGCGGCACGGGTCGACGTCGCCCACCGTCGGTGGGTGACGCGCGGCAAGCCGATCCGGGACGGGGTGCCGGGGACCTCCGGTCACCCCTACCGGTGGGTAATCTCCGGGTCTAGACTTCCGCCATGACGGCTGTGCATGTCCCCGGCACCCCGGTCATCGAGGGCGATCGGCTGGTCTCGACGAGCCCCGCGACGGGCGCCGAAGCCGGCCGCTTCCCCGTGGCCACCCCCGACGACGTCGCCCACGCGGTCGAGCGGGCCCGGGCCGCCGGCGAGTGGTGGGCCGGTCTGGGCTTCACCGGGCGCCGGGAGCGGCTGCTGCGCTGGCGCGGCCTGCTCGCCCGGCGGATCGAGGAGCTGGCGGAGCTGGTCCACGTCGAGGGCGGCAAGCCGGTCGCCGACGCCATCGTCGAGATCCTCACCGCGATCGAGCACATCGACTGGGCCGCCCGCAACGCCCGCCGGGTGCTGGGGCCACGTCGGGTCCGCTCGCGGCTGATCCTGGCCGAGTTCTCCGGTCACCTCGAATACCAGCCGTACGGGGTGGTCGGGGTGATCGGCCCGTGGAACTACCCGGTCTTCACCCCGATCGGCTCCACCGCGTACGCCCTCGCCGCCGGCAACGCCGTCGTGCTCAAGCCCAGCGAGTACACCCCGGCCGTGGGGCAGTGGCTGGTGGACGCCTTCGCCGAGGTGGTGCCGGAGCAGCCGGTGCTGACCGCGGTGCACGGTCTCGGCGACGTCGGCGCGGCGCTGTGCCGCTCGGGCGTGGGCAAGCTGGCCTTCACCGGCTCGACCGCCACCGCCAAGAAGGTGATGGCCGCCTGCGCCGAGTCGCTGACCCCGGTGCTGCTGGAGGCCGGCGGCAAGGACGCGATGATCGTGGACGCGGACGCCGACCTGGACGCCGCCGCCGAGGCGTGCGTCTGGGGCGCGCTGACCAACGCGGGCCAGACCTGCATCGGCATCGAGCGGGTCTACGCCGTCGAGCCGGTCTACGACGCCTTCGTCGACAAGGTGGTCGCCCGCGCCGGCCGGCTGACCGTGGGCGCGGAGGGCGCCGACATCGGCCCGATCACCATGCCCAGCCAGCTCGACGTGATCCGGCGGCACATCGACGACGCCGTCGCCGCCGGCGGCCGCGCCGTGCTCGGCGGGCCGGGCGCGGTCCAGCCGCCGTACGTGCACCCGACGGTGCTGGTGGACGTCCCCGAGACCTCGGCCGCCGTCCGCGAGGAGACCTTCGGCCCGACGCTGACGATCAGCCGGGTGAGCGACGCCGACGAGGCCGTACGCCGGGCCAACGCGCTGTCGTACGGCCTGGGGGGTTCGGTCTTCGGCCGCAAGCGGGCCGTGGCGATCGCCCGGCGGCTGCGCTCGGGCATGGCCTCGGTCAACTCGGCGCTCACCTTCGCCGGCATGTCCACGCTGCCGTTCGGCGGCGTGGGTGACTCCGGCTTCGGGCGGATCCACGGCGAGGACGGGCTGCGCGAGTTCGGCCGGGCCAAGTCGATCACCCGACGGCGGGCCCGGTCGCTGCTGCCCTCGATGACCTTCGAGCGGACCCCCGCCGACGTGGCGCGCCTGGTCAAGGCCGCCAAGGTGATGTACGGCCGGCGCTGAGCGGGCGGCGGATCAGAAGAGGGTCAGCTCGTCGCGCTCGATGCCGCGCAGCTTGTCGTAGTCGACCACCACGCACCGGATCCCCCGGTCGGTGGCGAGCACGCGGGCCTGCGGCTTGATCTCCTGCGCGGCGAAGACGCCGGAGACCGGGGCGAGCAGCGGGTCGCGGTTCATCAGCTCCAGGTAGCGGGTGAGCTGCTCCACGCCGTCGATCTCGCCGCGCCGCTTCACCTCGACGGCCACCGCGCCGGAGTTGGCGTCCCGGCAGAGCAGGTCGACCGGGCCGATGGCGGTCATGTACTCGCGCCGGACCAGGGTGAAGCCCTCGCCGAGGGTCTCCGGATTGGCGGCGAGCAGCTCCTGCAGGTGCGCCTCGACGCCGTCCTTGCGCAGGCCCGGGTCGACACCCAGCTCGTACGAGGTGTCCTGGAAGATCTCCTCCAGGGTGATCCGCAGCTCCTCGCCGGCCTTGTTGACCACCCGCCAGACGCCCGGGGCCTCCTCGAGCCGGCAGGGCGGGCTCATCCAGTTCAGCGGCTTGTACGCCCGGTCGTCGGCGTGGATCGACACGGAGCCGTCCGCCTTGACCATCAGCAGCCGCGTGGCCAGCGGCAGGTGAGCCGAGAGCCGTCCGACATAGTCCACCGAGCACTTCGCAATCACCAGCCGCACCCGACGAGGGTAGCCGAGTACCCGGCCGTCGCCACCGAGCGGACCTGGCGCGCCGGTGCGATGCTGATTTCGTGTTCGAAGTTCTCACGGGTACCGGCCTGGCCGCATCGGCCGGTCTGAACGCCTACATCCCCCTGATCATCATGGGACTGCTGGCCCGTTACACCGACCTGATCGAGCTGCCGAGCGGCTGGCAGTGGCTGGGCAACGGCTGGGTCGTACTGATCCTGGCGGTGCTGCTCGCCGTCGAGGTCGTCGCCGACAAGGTGCCCGTGGTCGACCACGTCAACGACCTCGTGCAGACCGTCGTCCGCCCGACCGCCGGCGGCCTGGCCTTCGGTGCCGGCGCCAGCTCGGAGACCGTGACGGTCAGCGACCCCGGGAGCTTCTTCTCGTCCCACCAGTGGGTGCCGGTGGTGACCGGCGTCGTCATCGCGCTCGGCGTGCACCTGCTGAAGTCGGCCGCCCGGCCGGTCGTCAATGCCACCACCGCGGGCTTCGGCGCGCCGGTGGCCAGCACCGCCGAGGACGCGACCAGCGTGGTCATGTCCCTGGTGGCGATCGTCCTGCCGGTGCTGGTGCTGGCCTTCCTGCTGGGGCTGGTGGCCTTCCTCTTCTGGTTCCTGCGACGCCGCTCCGACCGCCGCCGGGAACGCCAGGCGGCCCGCGCGGCCGGCTTCCGCGTCTGACCCCGGGTACGCCCCCAATCCCCGGGCGGATACGCCGCTGGCCGGCACCCCGCTCGGGGGTGCCGGCCAGCGTGTCGTTCACGTGTCAGTTGTTCCAGTGCTTGGCGACCAGGTCGGCGGCCTGCTTCTCCCACTGCGCGTAGTGGTCCGGGTAGGCCGAGACCTGCACGGTCTGCGCGGCCTTGGTCAGCGGCATGTCCTTCCAGCCGTCGACCTGCTTCAGACCCTTCAGGAACGCCATCGTCGAGTACTCGGGGTCGGTGATCTGCTCAACGGTGCCCCAACCGCTGGACGGGCGCTGCTGGAACAGGCCCTGCGAGTCGTGGTCGTTGCGCTCACCCAGGTGACCCAGGTTCTCCAGCTTCGACTCCTGCAGCGCGGTCGCGATCGCCACCACGGCGGCCCGCTCGTCCATACCCGACTTCTTCGTCGCCGCGATGATCGCCTTCACGTTCTCGGTCTGCTCGCTGTCCAGGTCGATGCGCGACTGCTTGCCCTGCACACCGTGCGGGATCAGCTTGCCCTTGTCCACACCCGGCTTGTCGGCCTGCACCACGGCAAC
>NZ_JBQHDC010000012.1:0-156328 GCF_052068075.1 Micromonospora sp. L31
CCAGTCCGGGGTATAAATCATAATTGGCACTGGCTTTTCAAGCACCCTGTTGAGTTCTCAAAGAACAACCACACACCGCCCGGAAACCCCCCGAAGAGGACCCCCGACCCGGGGCATATTCACTCTGTCGCGACCAGCGCTTTCCGCGCCGGGCACTTTTACTACGCTACCTCACCGTCTTCCCCGTGTCAACCGGTGTGTCCCGGTCTATCACGCTTCGTACGGGTTGGCGCCCACGACCACGCGCAGCGGTCACCCGCAGCGCTTGATCATCGGATTTGGCAGGCCGGCCGCTGCGGTCTCCCGCACGCTCGCCCGGTGCCCTGCCGGTCGACAACCTTACCCGGTCGGTTCCGCCTCGCCAAATCCGCCTCGCAGCGTCTTCGGGGCACCGCCCGGTCCCAGGTTCCGAGGAGTACGACCCTCGTTGCCGGGAGCTCATTCCCGCGCTCCGGCCTCCAGGTCTTTCGCCCTGTTTCGTCCGTTCCGCGCTGGCAGAGAGAAAGTTACGCGTCTGCGGGTTTGATCGTCAAATCCGGGGGTAGCGTCCCCCGTCACATCATCTTCCCTCAACTATCCCCGCAGGTCAGGCGTTTCGCGCCGGCCCGCCGGAGGTCGAGGTCCCGCCGACAGGGGTAGCAACACACGGGGTGGACGGAAGATTCCGGGGCGCCGCTGAAGGCTTGACACCGCGGGTGATCGAGGGACCGGCGCGACGGCGGCTCCAGCGCGGCATGTTCCAGCGCGGCGTCCGGGCGGGTCAGGCGGACCGCCGGCGGGCGGCGAGCCAGCCGCGTACGCCGAGCACGCCGACGGTGGTGCCGATCGCCAGCGACGTGGCGATCAGCAGGGCGTGCACCCAGAGGAAGCTGGTCGGTGTGCCGTCGCCGACCGTGCCGGTCGACCAGGCGCGCGGGTCGTTCCAGATGGCGACCGCGAACCGGGGCCAGATCACCCAGCTCCACACCCCGACCGCGACGAGGAAGACGGACCAGCCACGGGAGAGCACCATGGCTGGCCAGTATGCCAGCGGACGACGCCCGGCCGACCGGTACCGGCAGGTCAGTAGGCCGCCCACCGGTGCGAAGGAGCGGCCGCTCAGCCCCGGAGCCCGCGACGAGCACTGGACCCCGGGGACCGGGAGCGGTCAGAAGCAGGTGCCGATGCCGCCGATCGCCGGGTTCGCCCGGTCGTGGTAGTGCACGGTGCCGTCCGGGTCGGCCAGCAGCGCGCCCCAGATGATGCAACCACCGCGGACGTACGCCCGGGTGGGACCGGCCGCGTACAGCCGGTTTCCGTCGTCGGTCTGGGTGGGCAGGTACTGGGCGGCGAGGTAGACCTGGGTACGGGTCAGCATGCCGACGTACGCCGCCTTCACCGTCACCGTGCAGCCGTACCCGGTCACCGGGTGGTAGAGCAGGTGCACGGTGCCGAGCCGGGTCCCGGTCGTCTGGTTGCGGATGGGGTCCTGGTCGATCTGGCTGTAGCCGAGACCGCAGAGCGACTGCGCGGTGTACGGGTTGACCGCCGCCTGCGCCGACGCCCCTCCGGCGCCGACGAGACCCACCGCCAGGGCCGTCACGATTCCGATACGCCGAATGGTGCGAAACATCTGCGTCCCCTTTCTCGGTGCTGCCGGATGCAGGACCAGAATCGTCGGCGGCACCCGCGAGACGAATGTGTCAAGTGGACACTGCCCCACCCCGGCGGGTGTGCGTGGAAACGATCACAGCGCCGCTGACCTGGGGTCCGACGTCGGAGGAAATAGACGTTCACCGAATATGACGTACTTCGCACCGCGCGCATTCGCGTGACGAAGAATTGCCGTACCGTTTCCCGCGCGCGCGGGCGGGGCACTTCGGAGGTGGACGACGACGAATCGGAGGTGTCCGCAGATGCAGCCGTTCAACCCGTGGACCTGGCGCGATCCGGCGGCGCTCGCCGGCGGGTACGACCGGGCGGACCCGGGCGAGGAGCCCCGGCGGCGGAGCGAGCACGACGGGCCCGACGCTCCCGGCCCGGGGACCCCGGTGGATCTGGTGGGCTACCGGGTGGAGGCCACCGACGGCCGGATCGGCGCGATCGACGAGGCCAGCGACGACGCCGACGCCCGCTACCTGGTGGTGGACACCGGGCCGTGGATCTTCGGCCGCAAGGTGCTGCTGCCGGTGGGCACGATCGCCCGGGTCGACCACCTGGAGCGGGTGGTGCACGTCGACCGCACCCGGGAGCAGGTCAAGGAGTCGCCGGCCTTCGACCCGGACGCGTTCGGCGAGCCGGACTACCGCCGCCGGGTGGGCAGCTACTACGAGGAGAGCTACCGCAGGGGCTGACCCGATCGGCCGGGCCCCACGATCCGCGTCGGTGCGGTTACCGTGGACGCATGGTCCGGCCGGTCATCCTCGCGCCGGAGGCCGTCGACGGCCTCCCGCGTGACCTCCTGCCGTCCTTTCCGAGCGGCCCCGGCGACGGCCGGGAGCGGATCCTCGACGTGCTTCGTGCCGGTGGGTTGCGGTTCCGCGCCGGCGCGCGATGGCGGTTCGTGCTCTGACGAGCCGACCCCACCGACCCTCAGGCGACCACGCCCCGGGTCGATCGCGCGCGTGCGCGTCCCGTCAATCCTCGGCACGAAAGGCCCATCACCATGTCCGTTGCACGGATGCTCACCGGGGACCGCCCCACCGGGCGGCTGCACCTCGGTCACTACGTCGGCAGCATCGCCAACCGGGTGGCGCTGCACCGGCGGTACGAGAGCTACTTCATCATCGCCGACCTGCACATGCTGACCACCCGCCACCGCCGCGAGGACATCGCCCAGGTGTCCCGTAACGCCCGGGAGATGGTCACCGACGTCCTGGCGTGCGGGGTCGACCCGACCCGGGCCACGTTCTACCTCCAGTCCGCCATCCCCGAGGTCGGGGACCTGAACACGCTGTTCCAGAACCTGGTGACCGTGCCGCGCCTGGAACGGGTGCCGTCGGTGCGGGAGATGGCCCGGGACGCCGGCCGGGCGGAAATCCCGTACGGGCTGCTGGGTTATCCCGTCCTCCAGGCCGCCGACATCCTCTGCATGAAGGCGCAGGTGGTGCCGGTCGGCAAGGACAACGCGGCGCACGTCGAGGTGACCCGCGAGATCGCCCGCCGCTTCAACCACCTGTACGGCGAGGTCTTCCCGGTACCGGAGATGATCGCCTCCGACACGCCCACCCTGGTCGGCACCGACGGTCAGGGAAAGATGAGCAAGAGCAGGGGAAACGCCATCGCGATCGCCGACGACGCGGCGACCGTGCGCCGCAAGGTGATGGCCATGTACACCGACCCGAACCGGGTCCGCGCCGACGTGCCGGGCACCGTCGAGGGCAACCCGGTCTTCGCGTACCACGACGTGTTCAACCCGGACCGCGCGGCGGTGGGGGAGCTCAAGGACCGCTACCGGGCCGGTCGGGTCGGCGACGTCGAGGTCAAGGAGGCCCTGGCGGCGGCGCTGAACCGGTTCCTCGACCCGATCCGGGAGCGTCGCGCCCGGATCGAGGCTGATGCCGGCCTGGTCGACCAGCTGATCGTCGACGGCACCGAGCGGACCCGTGAGCAGGTCCGCCGGACCGTGGTCGAGGTCCGCCGGGCGATGGGGCTGACCGGGGCGTACCAGCAGGTGCGGCGCCGGGCCGAGCGCGCCCGCAAGGCCGCCGCCACTGCCTGACGGCGACGGTACGGCCACCGGGCCGGCCGGGGAACGCGGTGTACGCGTCGCCGGCCGGCCCGCTAGGCTCTCCGGCATGACCAGCGCGCCTGCCCACACCACCGGACCGTCCTGTGACGTCCAGGTCGGTGCGGAGCGACGCCGGCGATCCGTCGCCCGCCCGCGCTGACCTTTTCCCTGCGACCGGCGGATCGAGCCGCCGGTCATCGCCGTTCGTCCTCGGTCCGCCCACATTCTCCCGTGTCCAGATCCGCGTGACCGCGCGGATCCGAGCGAGATCGGCGTACCCATGGATCTTGAAAGGCTGCTCACCGACCGGCTGGCGCCGGCGTTCGCGACCGTGGCCGGCGGCCCGGTCGACCCCCTGGTGCGGCGCTCCCCGCGCGCGGACTTCCAGTCCGACGCCGCGCTGGCGCTGGCCCGGCGGCTCGGACGCCCACCGCGCGACATCGCCGCCGCGGTGCTGGACCAGGCGGAGCTGGACGACGTCTGCGCGACCGCCGAGGTCTCCGGGCCGGGCTTCCTCAACCTGACGGTGGCCGACCGGACGCTGGCCGCGCTGGTCTCCGGGCTGGCCGGCGACGACCGGCTCGGCGTGCCGGTGGCGCCCGCGCCGGAGACCGTGGTGGTCGACTACTCGGCGCCGAACGTGGCCAAGGAGATGCACGTGGGGCACCTGCGCTCCACGGTCATCGGCGACGCCGCGGTCCGGCTGCTCGACTGGCTCGGGCACCGGGTGGTGCGGGTCAACCACCTGGGGGACTGGGGCACCCCGTTCGGGATGCTGATCGAGCACCTGGTCGACCTGGGCGAGGCCGAGGCGACGCAGGAGCTGTCGATGGGCGACCTCGACTCGTTCTACAAGGCGGCCCGGGTGAAGTTCGACGCCGACGAGGCGTTCCGGGAGCGGTCGCGGCAGCGGGTGGTCGCGTTGCAGGGCGGCGACGAGCGGACGCTGCGGCTGTGGCGGCTGCTGGTGGAGCAGTCCGAGCGGTACTTCCTGACCGTGTACGAGCTGCTCGACGTGACGCTGACCCGGGACGACTTCCGGGGCGAGAGCGCGTACAACGACCGGCTGGGCGGGGTCGTCGACGAGCTGGACCGGCTCGGGCTGCTGCGCCCCAGCGACGGCGCGGACTGCGTCTTCCCGCCCGGGTTCACCGGCCGGGACGGCGAGCCGTTGCCGCTGATCGTGCGCAAGGGCGACGGCGGTTACGGCTACCCGGCCACCGACCTGGCGGCGCTGCGGCACCGGACCGACGACCTCGGCGCGACCCGGCTGCTCTACGTCGTCGGCCTGCCGCAACGGCAGCACTTCGCGATGCTCTTCGCCGTCGCCGAGGCCGCCGGGTGGCTGCGCCCGCCGACCCGGGCCGTGCACCTCGGCTTCGGCTCGATCCTCGGCTCCGACGGGCGGATGCTGCGCAGCCGGGCCGGCGGCTCGGTGAAGCTGGTCGGGCTGCTGGAGGAGGCGGTCGTCCGGGCCACCGAGCTGGCCCGGGCCAAGAACCCCGAGCTGGACGCCGAGGCCGCCGCCGAGATCGGCCGGGCCGTCGGCGTCGGCGCGATCAAGTACGCCGACCTGGCCACCGACCGGGCCCGGGACTACGTGCTGGACTGGGAGCGGATGCTCTCCCTGGACGGCAACACCGCGCCCTACCTCCAGTACGCGTACTCGCGGATCCGGTCGGTCTTCCGGCGGGCCGGGACGGACGCGCGGCCGGACGCGGCGGTCCTGCTCACCGAACCGGCGGAGCGGGCGCTGGCGTTCGAGCTGCTCGGCTTCGCCGGGGTGGTCGCCGAGGTGGAGCGGAGTCTGGAGTTCCACCACCTGGCCGGCTACCTGCACCGGCTGGCCAGCACGTTCAGCGCCTTCTACGAGCGCTGCCCGGTGCTGCGCGCCTCCGGCGAGCTGCGGGAGAGCCGGCTGGTGCTCGCCGACCTCACCGCCCGGACACTGCGGCAGGGGCTGCACCTGCTCGGCATCCGGACCGTCGAACGGATGTGACGCAGCACGGCGGGCGCGTGGTCACGGCCGGGTCTGCCATGATCCGGCCGTGACGCAGCGATGGGCGACGCTGGCGGAGATCGGCGCGGCGCGGGACCGGTTCGAAGGTGAGCTGCGCTGGCGACGGCCGGTGCTGCACGGCATCGGCTTCCCGTCGGTGGACCTGGCGTATCCGCGCTCCCCGGAGGACATCTGCTTCCTGCGGGTCAACGGCGCCGGGAACGTGCTGCCCGCCGCCGTGCTGGCCACCGTCGTCGGCTGGCACGGCGGCACGGGCTCGGTCCGGGTGACCCAGGAGCAGCTCGGCACGGCGATCGCCCTGCTGGCGCCGGCCGAGGCGTGCACCGACGTGCCGCACCCCAACCTGGCGGTCTGGCGCGAGGTGTACGGCTGGTCGTGGGGTGACGACGGCGAGGACCTGGTGGCGGTCTTCGACGCCGACCCGGACGAGCCGACCGACGACCCGTACGTGCGGACGCTGCGCGAGGTGGCGGCGTCCGGGCGGCAGGACGTGCCGAAGGGCGAGGTCCGCTGCTGGCCGCAGGGCGGCGGCGGGGAGCTGCGGGCCGCCTGGGAGGCGCGCTGGCCCCAGCTCCCGCCGATCTTCCGTTCCCTGCCGGTGGAGCCGGACCGCTCGGTCCGCTTCCACTCGCTGCCCGGCTCGAAGCGGTACGCCGACACCGACGAGGAGTACGCGACCATCCTGCACCGGCACGACACGGTGCTGGCCGAGCTGGGCGCCACCGACCTGGTGGTGATCACCGTAGAGGTGCTGGGCACCCCGACACCCGGCCGCCGGCAGCCGGTCCTGGCCGAGCTGCTGCCCGAGGCGGAGTGCTGGTCGGTCTTCTCCTGGCCGGATCTGGAGCCCGAACTCTGCTTCGGCCACGCGTACGCCAGCCGGGTCGACTGGCGGCCGGGACGCCTCGACGACCTGCTGCGCCGGGTCGCCGACGACGAGGTCGACCACGTGATCATCGCGCCGCCGGACCTGAGCTGGCTCTACGCGCCGTACGACGGCGGGGCGGACGTGCTGCTGCCCACCCGGGAGGGCCGGGACGAGCTGCGGGAGCGGCACCCGGACTGGCTCTCGGCCCACCCGTCGGGGCGGTGACCGGGCGGGCAGCCTAACCGGCGGAAAAAGCCGGGAAATGAATTCTTTAAATGGGCTGACACAATCGCAACAAATTGCACCGGTCGCACTGTCCGCTTGGGACTTACGGCCCATGGATCGGTTGTCGCGCCGGTGCTAGAAATGTCGCGACAAGGAACGGGCGAACGAGCCGGCCGACAACAACCGGCGGCCCGGTCCGGGCATCGCGACCGCTGATTCCCGGATCCGCCGCGTTCCACCATTCCCACGAGGAAAGGGGTTCAGCCATGTCTGCCATGCTGCGCGCCATCGGCCGGATCATCACGGCGTTCGCGCTGCTCACCGGGGCCGGAGCCGGCACGCTCGCGGCCGCCGCGCCGGCCCGGGCCGCCTGGAACGACGCCTACCAGGTGACCGTCGCCCGCACCGGCGGATTCGCCGGGGTCAACGAGCAGTACCCGGTTTCCGCCGGCACGGTGCACATCTACACCGCTGATCTGCTGGCCACGGCCAGCACCCGCGAATTCCGCCGCCTCTCGCCGGCGTACCCGGCGGGTCCGGGCGCCGACCGGTTCCACTACACCGTCACCGTGACCTACCGCAACGGAGTCACGAAGACGGTGTCCACCGAGGACGGCGCGCCGGCGCCGGAGGTGCTGTGGCAGGTCATCGACATGACGATGCAGATCAGCCGGGAAATCGCGCCGGTGAGCTGATCCCCTGCGGCGCGCCGGCCGGTCCGTGGCACGCGGACCGGCCGGCGGTTCACCCGCTCATCGGTCGGCCGACAGGAAACCCTCCACCGACGAGGCGAAGGCGGTCGGGTCGTCGACCCAGGGAAAGTGCCCCGCCCTCGGCTGCACCAGCACCTCGGCGCGGGCGAACAGGCGGGCCAGCTCCCGCACTGCCGTGACCGTCGGCCAGATGTCGTACTCGCCGGCCACCAGCAGGGTCGGCGCCGGCAGGGTGGCCAGCCGGGCGGGCAGCGCCGGGTCCGGGGTGAAGCCGGCGTAGAAGCCGTCGGTGGCGGGCGCAGAGAACTGGGCCGGCTCGGCGGACGCCTGCGCCCGGGCCGCCGCGTCCCACCGGCCGTACAGCAAGGGGGCGGCGAGCCAGCGGTAGCGCTGCTGCTCCTCTTCGGTGCTGGCGTCGGCGTGCAGCGCGGCCACCGCCTCGGCGTACCAGGGTTCGTGCGCCCGCTTCGCGAGGACGTCGGCCACGGCGAGGTCCGACTGGATGTCCACCACCCGCAGTGACGGCGCCACCAGGACGAGGTGGTCCAGCCGCTGCGGGTGCCGGTCCGCGTAGAGCAGGCAGATGCCGCCGCTGGCGGAGTGCCCGAGCAGGTCCATCAGGTCGAGTGCCAGGTGGCGGCGCAGCGCCTCGACGTCGTCCACCAGCCGGTCGACGCGGTAGCTCGCCGGATCGGCCGGAACCTCCGACGCGCCCGTCCCCCGGTTGTCGAGCAGGATCAACGTCCTGGTCGCGCTCAAGCCCCCCAGCTCGGCCAGGTATTCGACCACCTGGCCCGGCCCGCCGGGGACGCAGACCAGCGGTGGACCGGAACCGACGCGCCGGTAGGCCAGTTCCGTGCCGTCTGAGGATCGAAAGCGCTGCATGGCGCCCCATCCTGCCACCGACGGCTCGGCGGCTTGCCCGCCGTGGGCATCAGCGCTACCTGCCCACCCGAGCCTGGCACGCGGGCGCGCGGCCGTCGCCGGACCGCGGGTCAGTCCGGCCTCGATTCGAGATGCCCGGTCAGGTACGTCAGGGACGCGGTGATGTCCTCGCCGGTGCCGTGCGGTCGGCGCAACTCGCCGACGTAGACGGCGATGTCGGCGAGCTTCCACCACAGTGGGTAGAGGTCGAGAACAGCCGGCGTGAGGTTCCGGCCGGTTGCCCGCGGGTAGCGCGCGAGGATCTCCTCGTCGTCGCCGACCGGGTCCTCGCCCACCATCCGGGCGAGGGCGCCGGTGAGCATCCACAGATCCCGTTCGGCCGGGGCGATCCGCACGGTGTCCCAGTCGATGAGCCGCAGTCCGTCGGGTGTCCGCATGACGTTGCCGGGATGGAGTTCGCCGTGCGTGAGCACCCAGTCCGCCTCGGTGGCGCGTACCCGCTCGACGCGCCGGTCGAACTCGGCGAGCAACCCTTCGACGTGCCCGGCGTGGGCGGACAGCAGCTTGCGGGCGGATTCGCCGTACGGCCCGCCGGCGTCCCGGCCGGTCTGTCTCTCATGCGCCGCGATTCTGCCCCGGCCGGGCGCACCGTCGCAGGTCGATTTCCCGTGGGTCGACCCCGGGCCGGGCCTAACGGCTCGGAGTCGCCTTCACGCCCGGGCTTGCCCCTTGGCCCGGGCCGGTCACCACGGCGCCCACGATCCCGACCACCGTGGCGAGCAGGATCGCCCCGACGGCGATCGCCACGGCCGCGAGCATGCCCCGTGGTCCCCGTCCGGTGGGATCGAGCGGGTGACAGGTACGGACAGCCGGTGCCCCTCGCCGCGCACCGCCTGCCTGGGCCGGGGTCGGCCCGGCCTCCGTCGCCCGCGGCCAGGTCAGCGCCGAAGCGGGCGGGTGCACGACCGGCGTCGGCTCGTCGTACGGCTCGGGAGCGGGGGACGGCGCCGGTTCCTCGGAGTACCGGTCGGCAACGTCGACGAACCGGCGGACCAGCGAGGCACCCCGGAAGTCGTGCTCGGCGGCGCAGTGCAGGCAGACGTAGTCGGTCGTCGACCGGTCACAGCGCGGACACAGGCCCGCGGGGTTCAGGGCGTCGTCCCGGTCGGGCAGCGCGTCCCACCCGGGGCGGCTGTCATCGGTGGAACCCGTCACCTCGTCCTCACCGTACGGGCCGGGAGCGGCCGGCGCATCGACGGCGATCCGCTCGCACCGTCCGTCCCGCGCACCGTATCCCGCCGGATGCGGGGCCGCCATCCGTCAATCCCGCTGGCCGGGACGGTGGAGGTGGACGGTTCATGTGGCGAGGGGTGGGCTCGCGTCGATGTAGCGAAACCGGTGGTTGGCGGCTGTCGATCACCGCCTTACCGTGTTGGCCGTGAGCGTGTTCGACGGAGTCGACTGGGAAGCGCGCCCGATGGGCCGGTATCGCGGCCTGCACTCGGTGCCGGGCGGTCTCGGCCTGAGCCTCGCCTACCTGACGCTCTGCCTGACCGGCATCGCGGTCTATCCGTACCTGTCCGACGCACAGCGGATGGTCGACTACCTCGTCCTGTCGTTCGCGACGGTCCCCGCCGTCGTGGTCGGGCTGAACCGGACACCCGCCGACAGCCGCAAGCCCATCTGGTTCCTACTCGCCGCGCTGGTCAGCTTCAACGCCGGCAACGTGGCCTGGTACTGGTACGTCTTCGCGATGGGGCTGCCGAGCGGCGACGGCACGATCGCGGGAATCTTCGCGGCGCTGGCCCAGGTCTTCATGTTCTCCGGTGCGATCACGATCGTCGCGCGGCGCGGTCGTGACGACGTCGGCGGGTTGATCGACAGCACCATCGTGGCGATGGCGGTCGGCGGTGTGATCTGGAGTTTCCTGCTCCTGCCGCAGCTGCGGGAGGTCGCCGCCGCGCAGGTGTCGCAGATCGCGACGTGCGTGACGGTCTTCATGCTGACCGGCATCTTCGGTTGCCTGACCCGGCTGCTGCTCACGGCCAGGGAGTTCATTTCTGCGCTGTGGTTCCTGGTCGCGGCGATGGGCTTCTCGCTGGCCGGGGTGATCACCGTCGCGCTGGTGGTCGTACCGGGATCCGGTTCGCGACCCGCGTACACCGACATGATCTACCTGGCCGGCTACACGGCGGTGGGGTTGTGCGGGCTCGCCCGGTCGGTGGTACGCCTGCTCCAGCCCGGTCCGGCGCCGAAGGACGACCTGAGCAAGGGGCGGCTGGTCTTCCTCGGGCTCGCGCTGTGCGCCATGCCCGCCGTGGGCGCTGCCAGTGAGCTGTCCGGCCGGGACGTCGACACGGCCCTGCTGGCCGTCAGTACGGCCGCGGTGACCCCGCTGGTCATGCTCCGGATCTGGGGCGTGTGGTCGGAGCGGATGCGGGTCCTCCGGTACCAGGCGAGCTTCGACCCCGTCACCAACCTGCCGAACCGTCACGAGTTCGCCAACCGGTTGGACGCCGCGCTCGCGGTCGGTCGCCCGGTGGTCGTGCTCTTCTGTGATCTGGACGGGTTCAAGGCCGTGAACGACCGGTACGGCCACACCGGCGGCGATCAACTACTGATCCAGGTGGCCGAGCGGCTGGGCCGTTGCCTGCGCCCGGGCGACACGGTGAGCCGATTCGGCGGCGACGAGTTCGTCGTCATCTGTGTCGACATGGAGCGCTACGACGCGACGGAGCTGTGCCTGCGCATCGAGACGGCCTTCCGCGAGCCGTTCGCGGTCGACGGTGAACCGGTCGTGATCGGAGCGAGCATCGGCATGGTCTGCAACGACCGCGCCGAGAACGGTGAGCAGTTGATCCAGCGGGCGGACGCCGCGATGTACACGGCCAAGCAGGGGCGCCAACAGGTCCCCGGCGTACGGACCAGCGTGGCCTGACCCGGGCCGGCTCCGGGTGGGTGATGCCGGTTTGCCGAATGTCATCGACACTGGGCTTTCGGCGGCAGAGGTGACGGCAGGAATTGGTGGTTGTTGGCGCTCGAGGTGCCCGGTATCCGCTCCGCAATAACGTAGGGACAACACTTCTCCGCGGCATCCACTATGCTCCGACGGGTCGCGCCGGCGGCGGCGGGGAATTGACCCGCGCGATTCATGGTCGGCGTCGACCAATCAGACAACCGGAAGTCACCGCGTAACCTCGGACCGTTCGGAGGCCCTCAACGATGGCCCGCCCAAGGACGCGACAGTCCGTCGCGATCATCGCGCTCGCGCTCTCACTCGCCGGCGTCGTCTCGGTACCGGCCCCCGCCTCGGCCGCATTCAGCCAACCCCTTTCCATATCACCGGCGGGGTACGACTCCTACGATCAGCAACAGACCTACGACCGGCAGGGCGACGCGCTCTTCGTCTGGGTGCGTGAATCCCACACCTATCCGCACCCGCGGTACGTCGAGTTCAAATCCCGCAGCTACAACGGCCGATGGGGCACCACGACCACCCTCTCCCCGGCCGGCCAGGCCCCGCACAGCCCACAGGTCGCGCTCGATGACGACGGCGACGCGATCGTGGCGTGGCGCGCGTACAACGGCGTCGACAACAGCATCTATGCGCGGAGAATCGCCAAGAGTGGCACCCTCGGACCGCTCATCACGGTCTCGGCGGGCGGGGTGCAGGCCCACGGCACCAACGTGGCCATCGACTCCGACGGCGACGCCGTGGTGACCTGGGCCGAGTGGCACGACGACGGCAGGGTCCTTCCGATGATGCGTCGGTACAGCAGCAGCGGGTCGCTGTCGCCCGCCGTCGTGCTGGCGTCGACTCCGGCAGATGCGGAAGCGCCGGCGGTGGCGTACGACCGCGAAGGCGACGCCGTCCTCGCCTGGGCCAACGACAACGTCGTGCAGGCCCGCACGCTCAGCGCTGACGGGACCATCAGTGAGCTCAAGACCGTGTCCGCGCCCCTCTCGCCGATCGACCGTCACTTCACGGCCAAGGTGACGGTGGACCGGGACGGCGACGCACTCGTGACCTGGCGCCACTGGAGCGACCAGGGTCAGAGCACGTCGGTCTGGGGTCGCTGGGTGGCCCGCGACGGGACCGTCGGCAACGTCCGTCGGCTCACCCCCGCACTGCACACGGACGTGGTGAACCACTCGGTCGCCGGCGACCTCGACGGCGACATGCTGCTGACCTGGGACCTGTTCTCCACCGGGCACCTGTACTCCGTGGCCATCAGTCCGGCGCAAACGGTGGGGCAGCCGGTGCTGCTGTCGACCTGGGGCCGTCTGCACTCGGTGCGCGTCGACGACGACGGTGACGGCATCGTGGTCTGGCAGGGGAAGGGCCTCAACAACTCGGTCGGCAGCGTGGAGGCACGTCGCGTGACCCGGTCGGGCACCTTCGGCACCACGGAGGTGATCGTGGGGATCGGTGTCGATCCGACAGTCGCGGTGACCCCTACGGGACGCGCTGCCGTCGCCTGGGAACGGCGGTTCCAGGTCGATCTGCAGATCCAGGTGAGCGTCGACCCCTACTTCGTCACCACTCAGGGAATCCGTTCCTAGACCGTCTTCTGGGCTGTCGATGGAGAGGGGTCCGGCCGGACGGCCGGACCACTTCCGCTGTCCCTGGTCCGGAGAGACGTGTGGCTACCCGAGCGGCTGTCTCGACGTATCGCCCATGGGCTTGGTACACAGCACGTCGGGCATGGGCAGATACCCGAGTGTCTGCCAGAACCTGCTGCGGCGGCCATGTCCCGTGCGCTGTTCGGGCAGTGAGGCACCCGGTGGCTCCCAGCCTGGCTCCCACGCCCACTCGAAGCCTGGCGGACACGAAGAAGCCGTCAACCCTGCCGTTCGGCTGGTCGAGGGCTTCTTCCTGCTCGGTGCGCCCGAAGGGACTCGAACCCCTAACCTTCTGATCCGTAGGAGCGTTCCGCATCCGCTGCTACCCGCCTCGCCTGCCCGCTGGCTCGTGGCCGGCGTTCATCCGGTGGCGGCTGTGGGCGTCGTGCTGGGGTCAGGCTGGGGTCAGAAACTGGCAGCTTGGGAAATCGAGCGAAGCCATCATGAAGGCATCTTCGCCGCGTGTAAATGCCTCGACCAATGCCCGCGGGTGACCGTGGTTTACCCGCCCTAATGGCACGCTAATGGCACGAACCAAGGTGTACGGGACGAGCGGCTTGGAAGTCTTGAGCGAGGGTCAGGAGCCGGTCCGTATGAACAGATTGCGCACCGATCAGTTTCCTCCGCTCGACTGGTCTAGTCTTCCGAGACCGACTGACGGAAGGCATGGCGCTATGCGGAAACTGATCTACGGCATGAACCTGACCCTGGACGGCTACATTTCCGCGCCCGGCGACGACCTCGGCTGGAGCGGGCCGAGCGATGAGCTGTTCCAGTGGTGGCTCGATCAGGAGCGGGTGATCAGCCTGTTTCTGTATGGGCGCCAACTGTGGGAGACCATGAGCGCCTACTGGCCGACCGGCGACCAGCAGCCGGGCGTCACCCCGGCGCAGATCGAGTTCGCGCGGAACTGGCGGGACACGCCGAAGGTGGTGTTCTCCTCAACGATCGACAAGGTCGACTGGAACACTCGCCTGGTCACCGGCGACGCGATCGCCGAGATCACCCGGCTCAAGGCCGAGGACGGCGGGCCGATGAGGGTCGGTGGCGCAACGCTCGCCGGGGCGGTCATGCGGGCCGGGCTGATCGACGAGTACGAGATCGTCACCCATCCGGCCCTCGTGGGCGGCGGCACACCGTTCTTCAGTGCGCTGGACGGCTGGGTGAACCTGAACCTGGTGGAGACGCGGACGTTTCCCGGCGGCGTGATCCTGACCAGGTACGAGACGAAGCGCTGAGCGCGATTCCTTCACGAAAAGCTTGTCTGAGGGAGCGAAGGCCCTGCGGATCTCGCACCGGTACCGGCCGAAGTTCACGCCATGGACGGCTGACGAGGCCAAGCGGTTCTTGAAGGCGGCGCGGGATGACCGGTGGTACGCGCTCTACTCGGTCGCCTTGGCCCTTGGGCTTCGCCGCGGTGAGGCGCTGGCGCTGCGATGGGTCGACGTGGACCTGGTCGACAACGTGCTCCGCGTTCGGCAGTCGCTGCAACGCACCGGCGGTGAGCTCCGGTTCGGGCCGGTGAAGACGGACGGCTCGGAGCGGGCCGTGGTTCTGCCGCTCAGTCTGGTCGACGTGCTGCGCGGTCATCGGGCGCTGCAACGGACGGAGCGGGAGGCGGCCGGGGACCGCTGGCAGGAGCATGGATTGCTGTTCACCACGAAGATCGGCACTCCGATCGAGCCTCGCAACATCAATCGGCACTTCGACCAGTTGTGCGAGCAGGCGGGAGTCCGGCGCATTTCGTGCGCATGACCTGCGCCATTCGTGCGCGACGCTGCTTTACGACCAGGGCGTGCCGCTCGAACGGATTCAGGACGTGCTCGGGCACAGCTCCCCGACCGTCACCAAGTCGATCTACGTGGAGGCCACGCGGCGTGTACAGCAGGACGCTGTGGACCGGCTCGGCTTCCTCTTCGACGCGTAGGCGTAGGGGTCAGCCGTGGGGGTCAGAAAGATCAAGGGCCGGTGTCCCGTGATGGGAAACCGGCCCTTGACCTGCTGTGCGCCCGAAGGGACTCGAACCCCTAACCTTCTGATCCGTAGTCAGATGCTCTATCCGTTGAGCTACGGGCGCTCGGTGCTTGGCCAGTCTACACACCCGGCTTCCGCGCGGAGACTCCGGGATTCGAACCCGGGAGGGGCTTTAAAACCCCAACCGCATTAGCAGTGCGGCGCCATAGACCAGACTAGGCGAAGTCTCCCTGGTGGCCCCTGCAGACCACCGCGCCCGAGGATACAGGTCCGCCCCCACCGGGGGCAAAGCGACTACCGCAGCGAGGTGTTTTCACCGTGTGCGTCGTCACATTCGCGACTACGCTCCATCGACATGCAGGAGCAGACGCCGAGCGATCCGCCCCGCCGCGAGCCCGCCGAGGGGGCCCGCCGGCGCTCTCCGAAGGCCACCTTCACCCCACCCCCGGCCCCACCGAAGGCGGCCGGACCGGGCCAGGACGAGGGTACGGACGCCGCGCCGGGGAAGCGCCGTCCAGCGAAGGCCGCGCCCGCGGTCCTGTTCCGGCCACCCACTCCCGATCAGCCGCTGCCCCGCCAGCCACGGCCCGCAAGGAAGGCATCGGGTAGCGCCGGCACCCCGACCGAGCCCGGCGGGACCGACCCGGCCGACGTACCTACCGGTCGAGAGGGAGCCGGTGCGAGCCCCAGCGGCGGCACGGCGGCCGACGGGGCAGGTGAGCAGGAGATCGCCCGGCAGGTGACCGCCGACACACCAGCGGCGGACCGCGCCCGGAAGCGGAGCACCTCGACAGCCCGACAGGCACCCCCGGGGCGACAGACGACTGTTGCCCCGGTCACCCCGGGCGCGGCCGAGCCGACCGGTCCGGTGAGTTCCGGCACGTTGCCCCCAATCTCGGCGGCAGAGCCCGACGACGCACAGCCGAAGAGCCCTGCCTCGCCCACGAGGCGAAAGACCCCGAGGAAGGCCACCCCGCGCAGGGAAACCACCTCCCGCACGGGCACACCGGGCGAGGGCCGCACGGGCACCGGAGGCGAGAGCGCCACCAGCACCTCAGGCGAGAGCCACCCGACCATGCCGGACGAGAGCCCGCCGAGCGCGCCCGGCGAGAGCGACACCAGCACCCCGGGCGAGAGCTCGATGGCGGCGGAGAACCACAGCCAGGCGACCGTCCCCGAACAGAGCCGAGCCGCCACGCGACCCCGGAGCCGGACGACCGCCTCGGGCGAGAGCCGCGCCGCCGCGCCGAGAAAGACGGCCACGCCCAAGAAGGCGACCCCACCGAAGAAGGCCACACCGAAGAAGGCGACGCCCGGGCCAGCCCCGACGACGGTCGAGCAGATCGAAACCACGCCGGACGCCCCCGCACCGACCGCCGACACCGGCGCGCCCGGACCCGGCACGGCCCGGCCGGCACCTGACCTCGGGATCAGGACCGAGCAGCAGCCGGCGGCTCCGGTGCGTACCCGGGAACTGGACCTGGCGGAGATCCGGAGCCGGCTGCTGGAGCATCCCGGCTTCGCACCGGAACTGCTCGCCCTGGCCGCCGTGGCGGGGATCGGGCCGCGCGCCCACGACTGGGCGCAGCGGCTGCGGGCGACGTACCCGGATGCCGGACCGGACGGGCTGGCCCGGCTGGCCAGCCGGCGGTTCGTGCGGGTGGCCGGGGCCGGTGGCGCGGCGGCGGCGGTGGCCGGGCTGTTCGCGCCGGTGGCGGAGCTGGCGGCGGTGCTCTGGAGTCAGGCCGGCCTGGTGCTGCACGTGGCGGCGGCGTACGGCCGGGACCCGCTGGACGCGGAGCGGGCGGTGGAGCTGCTGGTGCTGACCCAGGTGCACCCGGACGCGGCGAGCGCGCGTACCGCGCTGGCGGCGGCGCGGGCGGTGGACGGGCCGGGGGACCGGCGGTGGCCGCGCGCGGCGGAGGCCGCCTGGCGGTTGGCGGCGCCGTTGGCCGCGCAGGCGGGCGGTTGGGCGGTGCTGCGGCTGGCGTCCCGGCTGCTGCCGGGGGCGGCGGTGCTCGCTGCGGCGGCGGGTGACGCGGCCGCGGCCGAGCGGCTGGCGGCCCGCGCGGTGGCCGCCTACCGGCCGGTCAGAGCCAGCTGAACCACTCCCTGGGCAGCGACGCGTAGCCGACGAAGGCGATCACGTCGAGCAGGGTGTGCGCCACGATCAGCGGCATCACCCGCCGGGTGCGCAGGTAGAAGAGGCTGAACACGACGCCCATGATCGCGTTGCCGACGAACGCGCCGAAGCCCTGGTAGAGGTGGTAGGAGCCGCGCAGCAGCGCGCTCGCCGCGATGATGGCGGCGAGCCGCCACTGGAGCTGGCGCAGCCTGGTCACCAGGTAGCCGACCACGATCACCTCCTCCAGCACGGCGTTCTGGACGGCGGCGAGGATCAGCACCGGCACCGCCCACCACAGGTCGGGCAGGCCGGCGGGGACCAGGGTGGCGTTGATCCCGAGCTGCGCGGCCGCCCAGAACAGCGCCAGGCCGGGCAGGCCGATCAGCGCCGCCAGGCCGGCGCCCCGGGCCAGGTCGGATCCGGGTCGGCGCAGGTCCACCCCGAGCGTCCGCGCCGGGTCGCCGGGGTCCCGTGCCAGTAGGTGTACGGCGAGCAGCACCGGCAGCAGCGCGAAGGCGATGCCGAGGAGCTGGTACGTCAGGTCCAGCCACGGCCGGGCCGACTGCGAGGTGTTGAGCGCGGCGGTCTGCTTCGACAGCGGTCCGTCGGCGGCCAGCTTCTCGATGATCAATACCAGCGCGTACACGGCCGACTGGCCGAGGGAGAGACCGAGCACCAGCAGGGTCTCGGTGCCCAGAACCCGGCGGGTCACCGGGCGGATGAGCTCGTCGACGGTCACCGCACCACTCTGCCGTACCGCCGGGGCCGGCGGCACCGGTCGCACAGCCTGTGCGACCGGTGCGCACACTGCGTGGACATTCTATGCGGGCCCGATCCGCCGTCAGGAGGAGGAGCGCGTCCCGTGGACAACTTCGCACGGCTACTGAAGGAGAGCTGGATCCTGGTCGAGGAGGACCGGGACCGGCTGATAGGTCACTTCTACGCCCGGCTGTTCCTCCTCGACCCGGACCTGCGCAAGCTCTTCCCGGTGCAGATGGCCGCCCAGCGCGACCGGCTGGTGGAAGCCATCGTCACCGCCACCCAGGTGGTGGACGACCCGGAGAGCTTCGACGAGTACCTGCGCTCGCTCGGCCGCGACCACCGCAAGTACCACGCGACCGCCGCGCACTACGAGACGATGGGCGTCGCGCTGCTGGACGCGCTGCGCAGCACCGCCGGCGACGGCTGGAACCTGGAGTACGACCAGGCCTGGCGGGACGCGTACGCGGCGATCAGCGAGAAGATGCAGGCTGGCGCGGCGGCGGACGACGATCCCCCGTTCTGGCACGGCGAGGTGCTGACCCACGAGCGGCACGGGCCGGACACGGCGGTGCTGACCGTCCGCGCCCTCCAGCATCCGCTGCGCTGGAAGGCCGGGCAGTACGTCAGCATCGAGGCGCCCCGGCACCTCCCGCGGGTGTGGCGGACGTACTCGGTGGCGAACGCCCCGAACGACGACAACGTGCTGGAGTTCCACATCCGTACGCCGGCCGGGGCGGGCTGGCTCTCCGGCGCGCTGGTCCGCCGGACCAGACCGGGCGAGCTGCTCCGGCTGGCCGCGCCGATGGGCTCGATGACGCTGGACCGCGAGTCGACCCGGGACATCCTCTGCGTGGCCGGCGGGGTCGGCCTGGCCCCGGTGAAGGCGCTGGTGGAGGAGCTGACCAGCTGGAACCGGACCCGCTGGGTGCACGTGTTCTACGGCGCCCGGCACGCCGACGACCTGTACGGCCTGGCGGGCCTGGAGGAGCTGGTGGCCGCGCACCCGTGGCTGTCGGTGACGCCGGCGTGCAGTGACGACCCGGACTTCGACGGCGAGCACGGGGAGATCTCCGACGTGGTCACCCGGTACGGCCCGTGGACGACGCACGACTGCTACGTCTCCGGCTCGGCCCCGATGGTCCGGGCCACCCTGCGGGCGCTCGCGGAGGACGAGGTGCCGCCGCCGAATATCCGGTACGACACCTTCGGCAACCTGTAACGACTTTCCTCCCCCCGAAAAAACCGGGTCGCGTGCCCCCGCCCCCTGGGGCACGCGACCCGGTCCCCGTCCGGCCCCTGACGGCGTCCCGCACGTGCCCCCGGGCGCTTGTCAGGGGCCGGTCTCCCGGTATTCCTCGACCGGCACCAGCGGCACGCCCGGCGCCATCCGGTCGGTGTAGAGCCGCCCCTGGAGGTGGTCGACCTCGTGCGCCACCAGCCGGGCCATCCCGTACGCGAACGAGGTGATGATCCGGCTGCCGTCCCAGCGGGCGTGCTCCACGTCGATGCGCAGCGGCCGGGGCACCAGACCGCGGTGGTCGGCGAAGGAGAGGCAGCCCTCGTACTGCTCGTCGGTGTCGGGGCTGGCGTCGACCACCCGGGGGTTGAGCAGCACCACCGGCTCGGCGGACCGGTCGGCGGGGCGGACCACGGCCGCCGCCGCGTCCATCCCGACCTGCGGGGCGGCCAGCCCCAGGCCGGCGCTGAACGGGTGCAGCTCGTCGACCCGGGTCAGCAGCGCGGTGAGCCGGTCGACCACCTCCCGGGCGGCGGTCTCGTCGCCGGGCAGGTCGAACGGTCGGGCGGGCCGGCGCAGCAGGTCGGCGTCGTGGGGCAGCACACCGAGGGCGCGCAGCCGGTCGCCGGCCCGACCGGCCGCCGTGGCCCGTTCCGCGTCGGCCGGTTCGCTCCGGAACCGCCACTGGAGGCGGTAGCGGGAGTTGAGCGGCGGGTCGTCGGTCGCCCAGTCGAAGATCGCGCGGTCACCGCGGTCGTGCCGGCGGATCGGGGTACGCAGCGGGCCCTCGTCGGCGGAGAGGGAGGTCTCCACCCCCCAGACCCGGGGGTCGAGCGCCACCGGCAGGTCCAGCCGGACGGCCAGGTGCCGGGTGGGCAGGCGGACGGCGCGCTGGAACCAGGGGCCCCACTTCTCCCGGCCGACGTGGTACGCGTACTCGATCTCGACCCGTTCACCCGGGTGCAGCGGGAACGACCCGTCACCGTTCTCGAAGAGCAGCCAGATCTCCTTGTACGCGTCCCGGTCGTGCTTGGCCCGCCAGTGCATCGGCTCGCGGCTGCCACCGTCGTCCCGGTACGCCCGCAGCCGCAGCTCGGCGAAGGTGAGCGGGTGCTCCCGGTGGTGCCGGTTGGAGCGGCCGGGGTCGTCGGGGTAGCGGTCGACGGCGACCCGGACGAGGTGGCGGGTCACCGGCTCGGTGCCGACGTTGTGCAGCTGGCGGCGCACCACGCAGTGGTAGCCCTCGTCGGTGTGGGTGAGGGTGGCGGTCTCGCGCTCGACGACCAGGCCGGTGCCGGGGGGCAGCCACTGCCCGGGCGGTGGCAGCTCGCGGTGCGCCGGTACGGGGCGGGCCTGGCGGAGCTGGTCGTACTCCCGGAAGCGTTGCCAGATCGCGCCGCTGGCGTCGAGGACGGCCTCGGCGCGGCGGGCGAAGTCCTCGGTGGGCCGGTGCCGGCGCCCCTCGACGTGGCTGACGTAGGACGGGTCGAAGCCCATGAGCGTGGCGAGTTGCTTCTTGGAGAGTCCTCGCCCCGTCCGGTGCCGGGCGAGTTCCGCGGCGAAGGACTCGGCGGCCCGCTCCAGGGGGGAGGTCGTCATCAGCTTCCTCACGGCCGGGACGACAAGTCTTCACGTTCGACCACCCCGGCCGCACCTGAACTGGCACTTTGCCGACATTTGGCTTGACACCACGCGCGTTTCCACCTTCACGCACCGGGTAGTACGCGGAGCCCGGGCGGTTCGTCGCCAGCGCCGTCGACGGAGTGACCCGGGCCTCTCGGTCCACCTTTGGTGAGGCTTCCCTTATCCGGAAGGCTGTGGTTAGGCTAGCCTTAGCTGGACGGACGGCACTTCGGACAAGGGGACGGACCAGGTGACAGCGGTGATGCCAGGGTGCGAGCTCGCCCCGCCGCTCGCCCCGGTGACCACCACCCTCCGAGCCATGTTCGGCACCGACGACCTGCCCGGCCTCGCGCCGGGCCTGCTGGTCGTCGACGAGGCCGGCTGGAGCCCGGCGACCGGCCTGATCGACGGCACCCGCCTCCCCGAGTTCCTCGCCGCGGCGTCCCGCCGCTGGGGTGGCACCCCGCACGCCTGCGCCGCGCTGGCCTGGAAGTCCTACAGCTACTGGACGGCCCTGCCGGTGGTGCTCGGCTGGGCCTCGGCGCGCCGGGTGCCGCTGCTCGACCCGGCCGACGTGCTGATCCACTTCGAGGACCACCACCAGTTGCTCACCATGGGCCTGCGCGGCTCGACCGCGGTCGCCGTGCTGCCGAACGACCCACTGGCGCTCGCCGGCCACCCCGAGGTGCGGGTGGTCGCCGACGAGGCGGAGCTGCTCCGCGTGCTCCGCGCCTCGCTGCTCGACGCCCACCTCGCCCCGATGATCGCCGCGATCCAGACGGAGGTCCGGGTCGGCACCCGTACGCTGCTCGGCTCGGTCGCCTCCGGCATCGCCCACGGCATCCTGCGCGCGGCCGACACCCTCCCCGGCTCCTCGGTCCGCAGCATCTCCACCCTGCTCGACGCGCTCGACCTGGCCGACCTGGTGGAGCTGGTGCCCGGTCCGACCGGCGAGCCGACGGTGCAGCGCCGGACCTGCTGCCTGGCCTTCACCCTGCCGAAGCCCAAGATCTGCCAGGGCTGCTGCGTCCGCCCGTCCTGACCGCGCCTACCCCGTCAGCGGCCGCACGTCCCAAAGCCACACCCCACCGGTGAAGGTGGGGGTGATCCCGGTCAGCTCGGTCATCGCCCAGCGCAGCGCGTCGGCGTTGCGGTGCAGGCCGAGGACCACCGCCCCGGCCCGCCAGTAGCGCAGGTCGTCCACCGCCGCGGCCCGGTCCTGCCGGGTGATCGGCGGGATCACCCCGGTCCGGGCGACGTGACCGAAGAAGTTGCTGGTCCGGCGGAACGGCGCGGTGAAGAGGGCGACGTCCGGCTCGGGCGCCGACGGCCGGGTGTCCGGCGCGAGGAAGTAGCCACGGGCGATCGGCATCTCCAGCCGGGTCCGGGACGACCAGCGCAGCGGGTCCGCGTAGGTGTTGTCGGGCAGCGGCAGGGTGACGATGCTGCGTTCGCCGGCGACGTACGGGCGCCACGCGCCGGAGGTGACGAACGCCGGGGTCGGGTCGAGCCGGGTGACGGGCAGCGGGGTGGGCACGTTCGGCAGCAGGGCCATGGCCAGGACGGTGACGGTGGCGAACCGGATCTGGGTCCGCGTGCCCGGGTACCGGCGGGCCAGCTGGCGGGCGTGTTCCGCGCCGAGCGCGAGCAGCACCCCGATGACCGGCGTGACCGCCAGCGACCAGCGGGTGGGCACCACGGAGTGCAGCAGCGGCAGGTCCTCCAGCAGCGCCCACGGGGCGGGCACGCCGGTGTCCCGGCCATTGAGCTGGATCTCCCGGCCGAGCGAGAGCACCGCGAAGAGCACGGCGAGGACCGCCAGGCCCAGCACCAGTGCGCTGCGCCGCAACCACCAGACCAGGGCGACGGTGAGGACCACCAGCGGCCAGCCGAAGAAGGCGTTCTCCTCGGTCGCGTTCTTGGCGAGCGGCCTGGCGGAGCGGACGTCACCGGCCAGCGACTCGCGCGAGTACGCCACGAAGGCGGCCAGGTCGGTGCGGTAGCCCCGGATCAGCCGGGACAGCCCGTGGTACGAGCCGGGGCCGAAGAGCTGCACGTAGAGCGGGTACGCCAGCAGCACGACGGACAGGACGGCGGCGACCCCGAGCCCGGCCAGGAAGGTGCGCGTGCCGCGGCGCAGCTCGGGCCGGCCGATGGCGAGCGCGGCCACCACCACGCCCAGCGCGATCGCGGTCATCAACAGGATCTCGAGGTTGAGGAAGGCCTGCCAGACGATCAGCAGGCCGAGCAGGAGGCCGTTGCGCAGCCACCGGCCGGCCTCGGCGAGCCGCAGGGTCCGCCAGGCGATCAGTGGGACGACGAACTGCGACACGATGTTCGGGTGGGCGTTGGCGTGCGACACCATCGCCGGGGCGAACGCGCAGAACGCGGCGCCCAGCCACGCCGGGCCCCGGGACCGGGTCACCACCCGGGAGAGGAAGAAGTACCAGGCGGTCCCGGTGGCGGCCATTCCCAGGGTGAGAAAGAGCAGAAAAGACCACTGCGGTCCGAAGAGAACCGTGACCGGCGTCATTGGTATTGAAATGGACAATACGGAGGTATTGGCCATCAGGTTCACACCGTCGGGCACGTTCATCTGGTCGGAAGCGAACGGGTAGGCGAATTCGGTCACGACCCGGGCACCGTGGGCCATCATCCACTCGAACTGCGACTGGTCGGACCGGTTGTCCCGCAGCCCACCGCCGGGGCGTGTCCAGAGTCGCAGGGTTACCCAGAGTGCCAGCAGCACGAAGCTGAGCACCGCGGCGACGTCCCGCCGCCAGCCCTCCCGCCACCGTACGCCGTGGTCGTCGCCGACCTCGGCGTCCCCGACGCCCGGTCGCTCGACCTCGGGGTCCGAATCGGGAGTAGTCATGACAATTCGGAGCGTAGTTGGCTTATCGCGCTGACGTGACATGTTTCGGAGGACTGCGTACTATGTGCCGGGTTCGCCGACCCCCGATCACGTGCCCAAACCCGACCGCATTTCGGCCACCACGGTGCCCCGTTTCCTCCGCCGCTGACGCGGATGATTCACTCTGTCGGTCCAGGCGCGGGTCGAGTCATATCGTGAGGAATCGACGCATGGCAGAAATCACTGGGGATCAGCGCGTCCAGTCCGAGGTCCTGGAGGGCCTCGCGACGGCGGTCAACCACCGGAGCTGGTTCGTCGAGCTGGCCGTGCCCCACCTCGGCGACAACCCCATCGAGATCGGCAGCGGCCTCGGCGACTACGCGCTCGAGTGGTCGCAGCACGTCCCCCGCTTCACCGCCACCGAGGCCGACCCGGACCGGCTGGTCCAGCTCAAGGAGCGGCTGGTCGACGAGCCCACCATCGAGGTACGGCAGATGCTGCTGCCGCACCCCGAGCGCGGCGACTACAGCGCGGCCGTCTCGTACAACGTGCTGGAGCACATCGAGGACCACGTCGGCGCGCTGCGCAGCATGCGCGACCTGGTCCGGCCCGGCGGCGCGGTGATCATCATTGTGCCGGCCTTCCAGTTCGCGATGAGCCCCGCCGACATCGCCACCGGGCACGTGCGCCGCTACACGAAGAAGACCCTGGCGGCGGCCATGACCGAGGCGGGGCTGACGGTCGAGACCATCCACTACGCCAACGCGCTCGGCCTGATCGGGTACTTCATGGCCACCAAGGTCTTCCGGCTGATGCCGAAGGAGGGCCCGATGGTCAAGGTCTACGACACCCTGGTACTGCCGGCGACCAAGGCCGCCGAGCAGCGGATCCGGCCCCCGTTCGGCCAGTCCGTGTTCGCCGTCGCCCGCGTCCCTGACTGACCCGTCCCGCCGGACGCCGTCCGGCCTCGTGGGGGTCGGCTCGCCGGCCGGGACCGCGGACGGTGGTGGCCTCCCACGGTCAGGGGGAGGCCACCAGGTCCGGTTTCAGGCGCGCGCACGGCCCGCGCGGGTCACTCCTTGATCTGGTACGTCGGGCGGATGACCGCCCGGGCCAGGGTGTGGAAGGCCAGGTTGAAGCCGACGTAGGCGGGGCTGGCGGTGGGGCCGACGTCGAGGCGCTCGACGTCCAGCGCGTGCACCGCGAAGACGTACCGGTGCGGCCGGTCCCCGGGCGGCGGGGCGGCGCCGCCGTAGCCGGTGTCGCCGTAGTCGTTGCGGACGCTGAACGCGCCGCCGAGGTCGGCCTCCTTCGCCCCGGTGGGCAGCTCGGTCACCGACGCCGGCAGGTTCACCAGCACCCAGTGCCAGAAGCCGCTGCCGGTCGGGGCGTCCGGGTCGAAGCAGGTCACCACGAAGCTCTTCGTCTCGGCCGGGAAGTCCGACCAGGCCAGGTGCGGGGAGACGTTCTCGCCGCCGGCGCTGCCGTGCGCGTACCGCGCGTCCATCGGCTCGCCGTTGTGCACGTCGTCACTGGTCAGGTTGAACGACGAGACGGTCGGCAGCAGCTCGTACGGGTCCGGGGCGATCGGTCGTTCCAGGGTCATCGGGGGTCCTTCCGGTGCGCGTGATGTCCTCCGCCCTTCTTACCCCGCCGCCGCGTCCGAACGAACCGAAAGCCACGCCACGTCCAGATCGCACCCACCCTGCGACACGAAGTGCGGCACACGGAGTTACGGCCCGACAACCACATTCGCGAGCGGCTCGCCCGCCGCGTACCGCCGGACCTGGTCGACCAGCAGCCGGCGGGCCCGGGGCGCCAACGCGGCGGTCAGGCCGCCGACGTGCGGGCTGATCAGGACGTTCGGTGCGGACCACAGCGGGTGGTCGGCGGGCAGCGGCTCGGGTTCGGTGACGTCCAGGGCAGCGTGCAGCCGGCCCGCGCCAAGCTCGGCGAGCAGCGCCTCGGTGTCCACCACCCGCCCCCGTGACACGTTCACCAGCAGGGCGCCGTCGGCCATCCTGGCGAGGAAATCCTTGCTCACCAGGCCCTCGGTCTCCGGGGTCAGCGGCGTGGCCAGGATGACGACGTCCGCTCGTGGCAACAGCTCCGGAAGTTCGGAAACCGGCCGTACGCCGGGGCGGGCGTTCCGGGCCACCCGGCTGATGTCCACCTCGAACCCAGCGAGCCGGCGCTCGATCGCGGCGCCGATCGAGCCGTACCCGACGATCAGCACCCGGGCGTCAGCCAGCCCGGTCGACCAACCCGAGGCCCAGCGGCCCTCGCCCCCCGCCCGGACGAAGTCCGGCAGCCGGCGTAGGGCGGCAAGGGTGAGCGCCACGGCCAGCTCGGCGGTGGCCGCGTCGTGCACGCCTCGGCCGTTGGCCAGAGTCAGGCCGGGCCGCAGGTACGGCAGGACATGGTCGTAGCCGGCGGTCACGGTCTGCACCACTTTGAGCCGGGGCATCCGGGCGATCGGCTCGCAGAAGCGCGGATCAACAACCCCGTACGGAACCGCGTAGAACTCGACGTCGTCCAGCTTCTCGGGCACGGGTTGAGTGCCGTCGTACAGCGCGACGTCCAGATCGCCAAGCTCGGCCAATGCGTCGGGGTGAGAGATCAGGTAGCGCACGGCGACAATCATGCTCGATCGGGCCGAGCGGCCGCGCCCGCAGCCCCCTGACCGGCGTCTGCGCTGTTCAGGGGGGTTTCTGCTGTTCCGGCGGGCGGAGGGTGTGGGATTCGAACCCACGAGGACGTTGCCGCCCTACCGGTTTTCAAGACCAGCGCCATCGGCCACTAGGCGAACCCTCCCGGACCGTCACCCTCGGGTGTACGGCCGGTTCCTAGTCTGCCACGGACGCCGCACGCGGGAACGGGCCTCCCACCCCTATTGCGAGAATGCCCCGATGTGAGAGACACCGACGATCGTCCTGATCAGCGCGATCGCGGCGGCCGACCGCGTCCACAGTGGCTGGAGCTGGCCCGACAACCGTCCCGCTCGGCGCGGACGGTGGACGAGATCCGGGCCCGAGCGTCCGGCGAGGGGCGGATCGGGTAAGACTGGGCCATGCACGCGATCACGATTCCGGAACCCGGCGGACCCGAGGCACTCGTCTGGGCGGAGGTGCCCGACCCGGAGCCCGGCCCGGGTGAGGTGGTCGTCGACGTGCGGGCCAGCGCGGTGAACCGGGCCGACCTGCTGCAACGGCAGGGCCACTACCCGCCGCCGCCGGGCGCGCCCGCGTACCCCGGTTTGGAGTGCTCGGGGGTGGTCGGCGCGGTCGGTCCGGGCGTGACCGGGTGGGAGGTCGGCCAGGAGGTCTGCGCGCTGCTGGCCGGCGGCGGGTACGCGGAGCGGGTGGCGGTGCCGGCCGGGCAACTGCTGCCGGTGCCGGCCGGGGTGGACCTGGTCGACGCGGCGGCGCTGCCGGAGGTGGCCTGCACGGTCTGGTCGAACGTGGTGCGGCTGGCCCGGCTCGGCAAGGGCGAGACGCTGCTGGTGCACGGCGGTGGCAGCGGGATCGGCACCTTCGCCGTCCAGCTCGGGGTGGCGCTCGGCGCGACCGTGGCGGTGACCGCCCGCGCGGCCAAGCACGACCGGCTGCGGGAGCTGGGCGCCGCGCACACGATCGACTACCGGGAGCAGGACTTCGTGGCGGAGCTTCGCCGGGCCACCGACGGCCGCGGCGCGGACGTCATTCTCGACATCATGGGCGCCTCCTACCTGGGCCGGAACGTGGCGGCGCTGGCCGACGGCGGTCGGCTGGTGGTGATCGGCATGCAGGGCGGCCGCAAGGCCGAGCTGGACCTGGGTGCGCTGCTGGCCAAGCGGGCCTCGGTGGCCGCGACCGCGCTACGCTCCCGCCCGCTGGACGACAAGGCGGAGATCGTGCGGGGCGTCCGCGAGCAGGTCTGGCCGCTGGTGGAGGCCGGCAGGATCCGGCCGATCGTGGACCGGCGGCTGCCGATGACCGAGGCGGCGCAGGCGCACCGGCTGGTCGAGTCGAGCGACCACGTGGGCAAGGTGCTGCTCACGGCGCCGTGACGGCACCACTCCCCGGTCGCGGCAGCACCAGCCGGGCGCCCGGCCCCTCGCCCGCGAGCGAGTCGCCCGGGTTGTAGAGGCTGCAGCGCTGCAACGACAGGCAGCCGCAGCCGATGCAGCCATCCAGGTCGTCGCGGAGCTTGCCGAGCAGCCGGATCTTCTCGTCCAACCGCTCCCGCCAGACCCGGGACAGGGCGGCCCAGTCGTCGGGGGTGGGGTTACGGGAGGCGGGCAGCGAGTCGAGCGCCTCGCGGATCTCCTCCAGCGAGATGCCGACCTGCTGGGCGATCCGGACGAACGCCACCCGGCGCAGCTCGGTGCGCGGGTACCGGCGCTGGTTGCCGCCGGTGCGTTCGGCGCGGATCAGGCCGAGCCGTTCGTAGTAGCGCAGCGCGGACGGGGCCACGCCGCTGCGGGTGGAGAGCTGCCCGATGGTGAGTGATTCGTGCATCAGTCGCCTTGAGTTGAAGTTGACTTCAACTTGCAGGCTAGCCGCATGACCACCACGACCGCCACCGCCCCACCCGTACCGGGTCCGGTCGCCGCACCGCTGGAGCGGCTGCGCGCCGGCCGCGAGTTCGGCCCCAACGTGTACTCGACCGTCGACGTGCTCTGGGTGCTGTACGACCGGATCCTGCGGATCACCCCGCAGACCGTGGACGACCCGGATCGGGACCGCTTCCTGCTCTCCAAGGGGCACGCCGTCGCCGGCTACTACGCGGTGCTCGCCGCGAAGGGCTTCGTCCCGGCCGACTGGCTGGACGACCAGGGCGGCCCGGACAGCCGCCTCGGCGACCACCCGGACCGGCTGCTGGTGCCCGGCGTGGAGATCGGTTCCGGCTCGCTCGGCCACGGCCTCGGGCTGGGCGTGGGCACCGCGCTGGGGCTGCGCGCCCAGGGTCGCACCGATCCCCGGGTGTACGTCCTGCTCGGCGACGCCGAGCTGGACGAGGGTTCCAACCACGAGGCGATCGCGTACGCCGGGGCGACCGGGCTGGCCAACCTGACCGCGATCGTGCTGGACAACCACTCCGCCAGCCACGGCTGGCCGGGCGGGGTGGCCAGCCGGTTCACCGTCAACGGCTGGACCGCCGCCACCGTCGACGGACGCGACCACGACGCCCTGCACGCCGCCCTCACCGGGCACGAGAAGCACCGGCCGCACCTCGTCGTCGCGGTCGTCGAGAACGGGGAGTGAGAGCATGCGGGAGACCTTCGTCGCCAGCGCGACCGAACTGCTGGCGGATCCGCGTACCACCATCGTGCTGGCGGACATCTCGGCCGCCGCGTTCGCCCCGGCCGCCCGCCGGTACCCCGACCGGGTGCTCAACGTCGGCATCCGGGAACAGTTGATGGTGGGGGTGGCCGGCGGACTGGCGCTGACCGGGCAACGCCCGATCGTGCACAGCTACGCCCCGTTCCTCGTCGAGCGGGCGTACGAGCAGATCAAACTGGACCTCGACCACCAGGGGGTGGGCGCGGTGCTGGTCAGCGTCGGGGCGTCGTACGACCGGGCGGCGGCGGGCCGGACGCACCTCAGCCCGGCGGACGTCAGCCTGCTCGACACGCTGAACGGCTGGACCGTGCACGTGCCCGGCCACCCGGACGAGGTGCCGGGGCTGCTGCGCGACGTGGTGTGCGGGCAGGACTCGGCGTACCTGCGGCTGTCGACGCAGCGCAACAGCCGCCCGTACGGCGGGGACGGTGCGCTGCGGGTGCTGCGGGACGCCGGGGCCGGCGCCGCGCTGCTGGTGGCTGTCGGGCCGGTGCTGGACGCGGCGCTCGCGGCGGTGGCCGACCTGCCGGTGACGGTGGCCTACACCCACCGGCCGCGGCCGTTCGACACCGCCGGCCTGCGGGAGCTGGCCGGCGCGGAGGTGATCCTGGTCGAGCCCTACCTGGCCGGCACCTCGGCCCGGGTGGTGTCGGAGGCACTGGCCGACCGCCCGCACCGGCTGCTCAGCCTCGGCGTGGCCCGGTCGGACCTGCGGCGCTACGGCACGGCGGAGGACCACACCCGCTGGCACGGGCTGGACGCCGACGGTCTGCGCCGGTCGGTCGACGGTTTCCTGCGGACGGCGTCAGCGCGGGGCTGAGCCGGCGGGACGGCGGCGGGTGCGCTCTCGGCCGAGGATCCAGAGCGCCTCGACGCCGTCCTTCCAGGTGATCTTCTTGCCCTCCTCGCGACCGCGCGCCCGGTAGCTGATCGGCACCTCGTACGGGCGGATGCGGCGGCGCAGCAGCTTGCCGGTCACCTCCGCCTCCATCCCGAAGCCGCGGGACCGGACGTCGAGGGAGCGGTAGAGCTCGACCGGCATCAGCTTGAAGCAGGTCTCCAGGTCGCCGATGTAGGAGTTGAACAGCACGTTGGCGGCCATCGTGACGCCCTTGTTGCCCATCACGTACCAGAAGCTGTAGGCGCTGTGGCTGCCGAAGGTGCGATTGCCGTAGACCACCGTGGCACGGCCGTCGAGCACCGGGTCGAGCAGGCGCGGGATGTCCTGCGGGTCGTACTCCAGGTCGGCGTCGAGGATGACCATGTACTCACCCTCGGCGCTGTCCACGGCCGTCCTGATGGCCGCGCCCTTGCCCGCGTTGCGCTGGTGGGTGATGACCCGCAGCCGGGCGTCGTCGGCCCGGCCGAGGATCTCACCGGTGCCGTCCCGGCTGCCGTCGTCGACCACGACCAGCTCGATCTCGCACGGGTAATCGACCGCCAATGCCTGCTTGAGGGCATCCGCGATGCGTTCTTCCTCGTTGTAGACCGGCATGAGGATCGAGAGCTTCACGGGGATCTCCACGGTGGCGACAATAAGTCGGCCCTAGCCTAGCCTGGCTGCTCAGCGCCAGGGAGGCCGCCACCACGGCCAGGGGGCACCCCACCCTTCAGGAGCATGGTGTTAACTTCCGCCCATGTCGGCAGCCGGCTGGATGGTCGTAGTGGCGCCCGTCGCCGCGTTCGTGGTGCTCACCTCGGTGCTGTGGAGCCGCCGCCCGGACGCGGTCGCCCCGCTGCGCCTGGCCGTGGTCCGCGCCGCGCTGCTGACCGGCGTCTTCGCCGTACTCACCGTGGAACTGCTGGGCGCGCTGCGCGCGCTGACCCTGCCGGCCGTCGCCGTGGCCTGGCTGCTCTTCCTCGCCGCCACCGTGGCGGCGGCCCGCCCGTGGCAGCGTCGCGCGGCCGTGGCGTCCGCCGCGGTGGCGCCCGCCACCCGGGCCGGGACGCTCGTCGGGGCGGCGACCGGCGCCCCGGCGTCCGGCGCCGGCCCGGCCGCCACGCCCGACTCCCCCGCCGGCCCGCCCGACGCTGTCCCGCCCCCGGCGTCCGGGCCGGGCGGCCTGGCGTCGGCCCTGGCCGGCGTCCGGGCCCGGCTGGCCCACTTCCGGGGTACGGCGAGCCGGGGCGAGCGGCTGCTGGCCGGCACGGTCGGCGGGCTGGTGCTGGTGGAGCTGCTCGTCGCACTGCTGGCCGAGCCCAACAACTTCGACTCGCAGACCTACCACCTGCCCAAGGTGGAGCACTGGGTCGCCCAGGGCAGCCTGGACTTCTGGCCCACCGCGATCCACCGGCAGGTGACCATTCCGCCGGGCGCGGAGTACCTGCTGCTGCACCTGCGCCTGCTGACCGGTGGTGACGCGCTGCACAACCTGGTGCAGTGGGCCGCCGCGTTGGGCTGCCTGGTGGTGGCGACCCGGGTCGTCGCGCAGCTCGGCGGCGGACGGCGGGCCCAGCTGCTCACCGCGTTCCTGCTGGCCACCACGCCGATGGTGGCGCTCCAGGCGACCAGCACCCAGACCGACCTGGTGGCCGCCGCCTGGGCCGGCTGCGCCGGGACGCTGGCGCTGGACGGACTGCGTCGGCGCGCGGACGTCGGGAGCCTGCTGGCGCTCGGCGCGGCCACCGGCCTGACCGCGCTGACCAAGACCAGCGGCCTGCTCGCGGTCGGACCGCTGCTGGTGCTCTGGGGAGTCGCCCAGCTCCGGCTGGCGTTCCGCCCGGCGTCGACGGAGGTGGTTCCAGTCTCGGAGACCGGCGGCGCGGGCTCGGCGTCGACCAGCCCGGTGCCGGCGGGCTCGGGCTTGGCGGGCTCGACGCCGACGGGCTCGGCGTCGGCCGGTTCGGGGTCTGCCGGGGAGGGGCGTGGCGGCGCCGGGGTGGTGCGGACGGTCGCCGGATCGCTGCTGGTGCTGTTGGTGGCCGCGGCGGTGGTGGGCCCGTTCCTGGCCCGGGTGACCGTCGAGTTCGGTCACCCGCTCGGCCCGCCCCGGCTCCGCGAGTCCATCCCGATGGAACGGCACGACCCGGCGTCGATCCTGGTCAACGCGCTGCGGATTGGTCACACCGCGTTCGACACCCCGCTCGCGCCGCTGCGCGCCGGCACGGCCGGGGCGATCGCGGACGGCTCGCGGGCGATCGGCGTCGACCCGCAGGACCGCGCGATCACCTTCGGCCGGGAGGTGTTCCCGGTGCCGGCCTGGTACCCGGACGAGGACCGGGTGGCGTTCCCGCTGGCCGGCACGCTGGCGCTGCTGGGGGCGCTGTTCGCGCTGGCCCGGCCGGCCCGGATCAGCCCGACCGGGCCGGCGGCCCTGCGGGCGTACGCGGTCGCGGTGGTGGTGGCCGTCGGGCTGCACACCGCGACGATCAAGTGGCAGCCCTGGGGAAACCGGCTGCTGCTCTACGCGCTGGTGGCCGCCGTGCCGCTGGCCGGGCTCTGGCTGGACGCGCTGCTGCGGCACCGGCTCGACTCCGGGCGGCGGTCGGTCGCGGCCGGGCTGGTGGTGAGCATGCTGGCCGCCTCCGCGCTGGCCGGCGTGCTGGCCCTGTCGTACGGCTTCCCGCGCCGGTTGGTCGGCGCCGGCTCGGTCTTCACCACCTCCGAGTGGGACACCCGCTTCCTGCGCCGGCCGCAGTGGGCCGAGGAGTTCCGCTGGGCCGCGGCGGCGGTACGGGCGAGCGACGCCCGCCGGATCGGCCTGGTGCAGCAGAACGACAACTGGGAGTACCCCTGGTGGCTGCTGCTCCGCGACGTGGAGGGCCGCTCGCCGGAGCTGGTGGCGTTGCAGTCGGTGCTGCCGGAGCGGCCGCCGGCCGACCCGGCCTCGGTGGACGCGATCGTCTGCACCGGCAGCCGTACGGCGTGCGCCAAGCTGGTGCCGGCGGGCTGGACGCTGGAGTTCCGCGACTACGTCGGCTACGCCCGGCCGCCCGGCCGCTGACCGCCCCACCCCACCCGACCGCCCCGCCCACCGCCGCGCCGCCCGACCACGTCCGCCGGCGCGCTTTGCGGCGTGTTGCGGTGTCCGACGGCCGGGACACCGCGACACGCCGCAAGTCGTGGCGGAGGCGAGTGGTCCGGCGGTCGGGGACGCGCCGCGCAGATGGCGGAAACCTTTCCGAGACATATTCACATCCATGCATCGCCCACGTTACCGTCCGGTAACTCGATCGACATCCCGCGATCGAGCCGAAAGGAGTGCGTCGATGCTTGGCACCCCCACCAGGCGCGCACCGGGGATCCGACGGTGGGCACTCGCCGTCGTCTCCGCCGCCGCCCTCGTCCTGCCCCTGCTCCTCGGGCCGGCCTCCCCCGCAGCCGCCGCCGACCGCCCGACCGTCCAGCCACTCCCGACGAACCTCGAAGCGATCCGCGCCGCCGAGGCCACCGCGCTCTACGGTGCACCGGCGATCCGGCCGCTGGAGCAGCGCCGCACCGCCCTGGTCACCATGGGCGACAGCGAGATCTCCGGCGAGGGGGTCGGCAACTACGTGCCCGGCACCCACCAGAACGGCAACTGGTGCGACCGCTCGTACGACCAGGCGGTGTTCCGCACCGGCATAGCCGCCGACGAGAAGTACAACATCGCCTGCTCCGGCGCCACCCCGTGGAACCTGATCCGGGGCGGGCCCACCCAGCACAACGAGCTCAACCAGGGTGACTACCTGGCCATCAAGGCGCGCAACACGCACGTCAGGTTGATCTGGGTGGTGGTCGGCGCGAACGGCGACGGCACCATCCAGTTCGGTCCGGTGGCCACCGACTGCACCATCCGCCGGGTCTTCTTCCAGGGCCCCTGCTACCCGACCTACACCGACCAGTGGACCATCCGCACCGACGGCAGCCGGCGGGCCGTCGAGGACGCGCTCACCGACATCCGGCGGACCATGACCGACGCCGGCTACCTGGGGTCGGACTACGAGCTGGTGCTGATGTCGTACCCGAGCCCGGGCAGCCCGGACGTGGAGGACAACCCCAACTTCCCCGGCTGGTACGCGGGCGGCTGCCTGCTCTACCTGGCCGACGCCGCGTTCGCGCGGAACAAGGCGGTGCCGCTGTTCGAGTCGGCGCTGCGGGCGGCGGCCATCAACACCGGCACCCGCTACCTCGACGCCAGCCGGCTCTTCCACGGCCACGAGGTCTGCACCGACAACACCTCGGTCCGCGGCCTCTACATCGAGGTGGGGATCTGGGACGAGAACGCCGCCCGGCAGTCGTTCCACCCCAACATCCGCGGGCACGGCATGTTCGCCCAGTGCATCACCCAGTTCTGGAACGCAGGCCTCCAGCGGGCCACCTGCGTCGACCCGGCCAGCACCGGCACCGGCCTGCTCCAGCCAGGGCTGCTGGAGTTCAAGCAGTTGCGCAACGCCGCCACCGGCACCTGCGTGGACGGCAGGGGATACGACTCACGCAACGGCACCGTCCAGCAGTCGTACGGCTGCCACGGTGGCCGTAACCAGGGCTTCTGGTACGACCCGGCCCGCCGGTCGCTGCACTCGGAGCTGTCGCACGACCGCTGCCTCGACGTGGCGGGCGGCTCCCTGACCGCCGGCACGGCAATCAACATTTACGACTGTCACGGTGGTGCCAACCAGAAGTTCGTCTTCGCCGGCAACCAGCTCAAGCCGGCCGGCGCGACCAACCTCTGCGTGGCGTTCGACAACCCATGGCTGGGCACCCCGCGGCTGCGGCTGGCCGGCTGCTCCACCAGCAGCCGGCAGCAGTGGTCCTTCGAGTCCCGGTCGTTCGCCAACCCGGTCGGGTACGGGCACGACGACTTCATCGGGTCCCGGGTCTACTGACCGCGCGGAGCCGGCGCGGTGGTCCGCGCCGGCTCCGTCCCGGGTCGCCCGAACTACTGCTGCTTGAACGGCACCACGATCAGGCGGGCGACGGTGGCGTCGCCGTCCTTGGCGCCGGCCACCCCGATCCTCGTGCCGACCTTGACGTCGCTCGACTGGATCGTCGTACGCCGCTCGATCACCCGCAGCTTGTCGCCGAACGTCCAGGTCAGGGTGAAGCCGTCGGTGGACTTCACGGTCACCGAGTCACCGTCGACCGCGGTGACCTCGCCGCGCTGCACCACGACGGTCTTGGTGCCGCCGTCCTTGGTCTGCACGACGGCCTCGCCGTGCAGGGTGTTCTTCCGCAGCAGCACCCGGGCCTCGCGACGCTTGCGCCACTCCTCGGCCCGCTCACCGCGCTTGCCCTTCGGGCCGGCCTCCGCCTCGGCCGATCCGGAGGCCGACGGCGCGGGAGCGGCCACCAGCTCCAGCTCGGTCGGGTCGAAGCCCATGGCGGCGAGCGCCTGTCCCTCCACGCCCATCGCCGCGGCGACGTCGACCGCGGCCTGCTGCGCCGTACCGTCGGCGACCTGGGCCGGGCCGCAGCCGGTGAGGCCCAGCGCGACCGCCGCGAGCAGCGACGTGGTGGCGACGGCGAATCCCTGACGTGCCATGACACTCCCTCTCGTCCGTGGTGCTCTCAGCGTCGCGCGGCCCGATGGGCGCCGCGTCAGGCCGATGTTCGGGTCAGGTAAGGATGGGCGGGCAGCCGGACGGTGAACGCCGCCCCGCCCTCGGCGGCGTGCCCGGCGGCGATCTCGCCGCCCAGCCGGCGGACCAGGCCGGCGGCGAGCGCCAGCCCGAGTCCGCTGCCCACCTTGCGCACCCCCCGGTAGCGCTGGTGCAGCGCCCCGCGCTCGAAGGCCACCGCCAGGTCGTCGTCGGTGAAGCCGGGCCCGCCGTCGCGGACCTCCACCACCCCGCCGGCCGCCGGGTCCGCGCCCGCCGGCCGGACCGCGAGCACCACCGGCGCCCCCGGGGGTACGACCCGCAGCGCGTTCTCCAGCAGCCCGTCCACCACCTGCCGGATCCGTCCCGGATCGGTGTACGCGGGCACCGGCGTGTCCGGCGCCTCCAGCCGGAACGGCACGCCGACCGCCGCGCACCGGTCCGACCAGGTGCGCTCGGCGTCGGCGGCCAGCCGGGTGAGGTCGACCGGGACCGGTTCCAGCGGGAAGTCCGCCGCCTCCAGCCGGGCCAGCGCCAGCAGATCGCTGACCAGCCGGTCCAGGTGCTCCGCCTCGGCCAGCATGGTCCGCCCGGTGCCCGGCGCCTCGTCCGCGCCGATCACCCCGTCGGCCAGCGCCTCGGCCCAGCCCCGGATCGCGGTCAACGGGGTGCGCAGCTCGTGCGAGACGGAGAGCAGGAACTCCCGTTGCCGTCCCTCGCTGGTGGCCAGCGCGGCGGCCAGCCCGTTCAGCGCGTACGCCAGGTCGGCCACCTCGTCCGGCGGCTCCACCGGTACGCGTACCGCCCGGTCGCCGGCGCGCAGCCGGGCGGCGGCGTCGGCGGCGTGCCGGATCGGCCGGGCCAGCCGGCGGGCGAGGAGCAGTCCGGCGGCGACCCCGGCGGCGAGCCCGGCGAGCAGCGGCAGCCAGAGACTGCGCAGCACTTCCCGCCAGGGGCCGCTGGTCGTGGCCCGGGTCAGCACCACGCCGTCCCCGTCGGGCAGGGCCCGCCCCTCCACCAGGGCGCGCCGGCCGTCGACCAGCCGGCGACCGGAGACGTCCTTGCCGGCGGAGATCCGGTTCACCACCTGCCTGGGCAGCCCGGGGCGGTCGACCGTGCCGGCGCGCACGACGTACACCTCGATCTCCTGCTGGCGGAGCTGGCGGATCAGCCGGTCGCCGGCGGCGTCCCGCTGCCGCACCGGGCGTACCCGCAGCACGTCGGCGGCGAGGCGGGCCTGCGCGGCGAGCGCCGCCTGGTCGCGGCGCTCCGCGCCGCGTACCGCGAGGGGGACCGCGACCAGGGCGGTGACCAGCACGGAGACCAGCGCCACCGCGCAGGTGACCAGGACCGCGCGGGCGGTGAGGGTGTCGGTGATCCGGCGACGCCGGGGCGCGGGGGCGGGCCGGGGCCCGAGCACCGGCAGCGCCACGGTGGGCTCGTGCGGCCGGTCGGGGCGCGGTCGGCCGGGGTCAGCCATCGGCCGCGTACCCGACGCCGCGGTGGGTGCGGATCACACTGGCCGCGCCGAGCTTGGCCCGAACCTGCGCCACGTGCACGTCGACGGTGCGGGTACCGGCGTGCGCCGCGTACCCCCAGACCCCGGCCAGCAGTTCCTCCCGGGTGAAGACCCGGCCCGGTCGGGCCATCAGGTGGGCGAGCAGGTCGAACTCGGTGGAGGTGAGCTGGACCGGGGCGCCGCCGGCGGTGACCGTGCGGCGGGCCGGGTCGAGGGTGACCGCGCCGACCGTCCGGGCGCGCTCCACCCCCTCGGGCACGCCGGCCGTGCGGCGCAACACCGCGCGGACCCGGGCGACGAGTTCGCGGGGACTGAACGGCTTGGTGACGTAGTCGTCCGCGCCGAGTTCCAGCCCCACGATCCGGTCGACCTCGTCGTCGCGGGCGGTGAGGAAGATGACCGGCGTCCAGTCGCCGGCCTCGCGCAGCCGGCGGCAGATCTCCGTGCCGGCCAGGCCGGGCAGCGTGATGTCGAGTACGCAGGCCACCGGGCGCAGCCGGCGGGCGGCGGCCAGGCCGGCCGTGCCGTCCCGCTCCAGGTGCACGCCGAAGCCGTCCCGGACCAGGTAGAGCCGGACCAGGTCGGCGATGGCCGGCTCGTCCTCCACCACGAGGACGAGTCCGCGCTGCGGGGCGTCGACGGTCACCGGCCCATGATGACCGACGGGCGGTCACCGGCGACGTACGGCCGTGTTCGGGTCAGGTAAGGATGCGGTCAGCGGGCCGGTACGGGCCGCAGCGCCGGACCACCGGCGGTGGCGGGCGCCTCGCCGATGGTGGCGACGACCCGCTCCTTCGGCGTGCGCAGCCGGGTACGGAACGCGTGGTTGAGCAGCGTGTCGAGCTGCCACACCTGCTTCGGGTGCTGGGTGTGGATGACGAACCGCTCACGGACGCCGTCGATCGCGGTGGCGGCCAGGTCGACCGACTGGGAGCGCGGGTCCGGGCTCCAGGTGACGTTGCTCAGCTCGCGCAGCTCGGTGTTGAGGTGCAGGCGGAGCCGGTGCAGCACCCGGGTCTGCTGGGTGACCACCATCCGGCGGTGGGTGAGCAGGAGAAGGTATTCGCCGGCCACCGGCCGGTCGGGGCGACCGCACCGGGCGACCAGGATGGTGGCGTCGCCGGAGCCCACGCACTGCCGGAAGATCGGCATGTGCCGGCTCACGGTCTGGACCGCCAGGCCGGTCTCGGCGGCGGCCGGGAGGAACGTTCGGGAGAAGACGTCCATGACCTGCCCAACGAGCCGTGACCTGGGGTGATGTGGGTCACTGCCGACTTTTGGAAGTTCCACGACCCCCTGTCGCACCGCCTGTCCGTCATCGGAGCGACAGACGCGAGAGCGGCTCGGGTCAGCGGGTCGAGCGGGTCATACGGAACGGACCGAACCCGGCGGCGCGGGAACTGGGCCGGGTCGGCGTCACCGTCGCCGACCGGTAGCGGGTCATCGGCACCTCGAGGTCGAGGTAGTTGCTGTCGATGTTGAGCCGGACGCCGCCCCAGGTCTCGTGGTGGTCGCCCTGGTACTGCTTCATCCGCCGCTTCGGCACCCAGTAGTTCGCCGGGATGGCCGGGTCCGACGTCGTCTGCACGCCGTCCCAGTTGGCGAAGTCCACCACGTCCGGTCGGATGTGACCGGGCTGGGAGTAGGCGCCGACGTGGTCCTGGAGACCGGCGGACCGGGTATTGGTGTAGAGGCCGGACAGGTAGCCGTGGTCGTGCAGGCGGGCGGTCCACGCGCTGGTGAACTTCAGGACCGCGGTCGAGCAGGCGGCGTCGCCCGAGGGGTAGCGCTCCATGTCCAGGATGATCGTGCTCTGCACCGGGAGGCCGAGGCCCCGGGCCCTGGTCACGGCGTCGTCGGCCGCCGCCCGCCCCTGCGCCGCTGCCTGCGCCGGGTCGATCTTCCGCTGGTACGTCGAGCACGGTGCCTGGAGGCCGACGTAGAGCGGGAAGAACCGCCAGCCCTTGGCCTGCTGGTTGGCCACCCACTCCCTGGTGAGGTTGGCCTGCGCGCAGCCCCGGTTGACCCCGCCGATGTAGATCCCGATCGCCCGGTACGGCGACTGCAGCCAGGCCGTCATCTGGGCGCCGGTGGGCGCGGCGCAGGTGTCGAAGCCCAGCCCGGTGAAGGTGCCCGGGTGCGGCCCGGTGTAGCCGGCGGCCCGAGCCGGGCGGTCGGTGGCGGCGATCCCGGCGGTGGCGAGGAGCATCCCGGCCACGGCGGCGGTCAGCAGCCGGTGGGCGGCCCGCCGCAGACCCGACGGAGCGGAGGTGATCGTCACGGGTTCCCCGTTCTGGTGAGGGTCGTCGGACGCTGGGAGGGCTCGGGTCAGCGGGTCGGCCTCACCACACCGGACCGGTACCGCGTCGGCGGCAGCTCCAGGTCGAGGTAGTTGCTGTCGATGTTGATCGTGACGCCGCCCCACGTCTCGTCGTGGTCGCCCTGGTACTGCTTCATCCGCCGCTTCACCCAGTACGTCGCCGGGATGGTGGGGTGGGACACCGTCTTCACGCCGTCCCAGTTGGCGAAGTCCAGCAGGTCGGGAGACACGTGTCCCGGCTTCCCGTAGGCGGCCACGTGGTCCTGGAGACCGCCCCCGCCGCTGCTGGTGTAGAGACCGGAGAGGTAGCCGTGGTCGTGCAGGCGGGCGCTCCACGCGCTGCTGAACGAGAGCACCGCGGCCGAGCAGGCGGCGTCGCCCGCGTTGTAGTACTCGATGTCCAGGATGATGGTGCTCTGCAGGACGATGCCGAGGTTGCGGGCGTTCGTCGCCGCGTCGTCGGCCGCCGCCCGACCCTGGGCCGCCGCCTGCGCCGGGTCGATCCGCCGCAGGTAGGTCGTGCAGGGCGCCTGGAGGCCGACGTAGAGCGGGAAGAGCCGCCAACCCTTCGCCTGCTGGCTCGCCACCCACTCCCGGGTCAGGTTGGGCTGGGTGCAGCCCCGGTTGACCCCGCCGATGTAGACGCCGACCGCCCGGTACGGCGACTGCAGCCAGGCGGTCATCTGCGCGTCCGACGGCACGGTGCAGGCGTCGAAGCCCAGCCCGGTGAAGGTGCCCGGGTGCGGTCCGGTGTAGCCGGCGGCCTGCGCCGGCTCGCTCGGTGCGGCGACCGCCGCGGTCGCGAGAAGCATCCCGGCCACGGCGGCGGTGAGCATCCGGCGGGCGGCACGGCGTAGGCCCGTCGGAGCGGAGGTGATCGTCACGGATTCCCCGTTCTGGTGAAGGTCGTCGGACGGCGGAGCGGGCGTGGACACGCGCTCAACACCGACCGGGGGGAATCCTGCCTGGCCCACGGCGTGCTGTCCACCCCGTCGGCGTCCATTCCGGAGCCTGCCGGGATATCAGTCCCGCGCGCCGGGCAGCGGACGGTCAGACCGGCAGCGGCGCGAAGAGCTCCCCGAGCCAACCGGGCACCGCCTCGGCGTACTCGGCGCGGGCCGGGTCGGGGGTGACCAGGGCGCGCTGCCAGGACAGCGCCCGGCTGACCGTGGTCACCCGCATCGCCAGCTCGGCGGCCTCGCGCAGCGCCGCCCGGTCGTACCGGTCGGTCCACGCCTCCAGGTACGCGTCCCGCAGCCGCAGCAGCGCCGGGTCGTCGGCGGACAGTTCGCCGGCGTACGCCACGGAGCGCAGCGTCACCAGCAGCGTGCCGAAGGGGTGGGCGACGGAGGCGTCCCCCCAGTCGAAGAAGCGGTACCCGTCGGCGGCGACGAAGACGTTGCCGTCGTGCAGGTCGTCGTGCTGGATGCTCGCCGGCACCCCGAAGTCCGCCAGCCGCCCGCAGAGCGCCCCGAACTCCCCCCGGTACGCCCGCAGCCGCTGGTGCAGTTCCGGGTCCATCCCGTTCTCCGCGCCGAGCAGCAGCGCCTCCTCGTCGTCCAGCAGCACCTCGAACCGTTCCGGCAGCCCCGCCGGCCGGTGGTCGGGCACCCCGAGGGCGAGCAGCCGCTGCGCGTGCGGCGCGACGGTGAGCTGGAGCGCCGCGTACCCGGGCAGCAGCCGCTCCCAGCGGGACAGGTCCGGCGCGGCGGCGAGCGTGTCCCGCAGGCTCGGGCCGCCGTCGGGCAGCAGGGACCAGCCGCGCCCGGTGTCCACGGCGATCGGGTGGAGCACCCGGTCCGGGGTCAGCCGGGCCAGCTCGGCCACGAGCCCCGCCTCGTGCCGGGTGCCCGGGTTGTTGGCCTTGAACCAGACGTCCCCGCTGTCGGTGGGCACCCGCCAGACCAGCGACCAGGGCCGCATCCGGGGTTCGACGGGCCCGGTCACCCGACGACCGCTCCGGTCGAGCCGGTCGGCCACCCACTCCAGGACGGTCGCCTGCCAGTGCGGGTCGGCCCAGTCGGTCCGCGGCGTCGAGGTCTCGGTCACGCCGCGAAATCTAGGCCGTCGCCGGTGGCGGAGTCACGCGTATTCCGCCCGCCCCGGCGAGGACCCGTCGTGGTCGTGGCCGTCAGAGCAGCTCGACGATGGTGGCGTTGGCCATGCCGCCGCCCTCGCACATGGTCTGCAGGCCGTACCGGATGCCGTTGTCGCGCATGTGCTGGAGCATGGTGGTCATGATCCGGGCGCCGCTGGCACCGAGCGGGTGACCGAGGGCGATCGCGCCACCGCGCGGGTTGAGCCGGTCCGGGTCCGCCTCGGTCTCGGCCAGCCAGGCCAGCGGCACCGGGGCGAACGCCTCGTTCACCTCGTACACCCCGATCTCCTCGATGCCCAGCCCCGCGCGGCGCAGCGCCTTCGCGGTGGCCGGGATCGGCGCGGTGAGCATGGTGACCGGGTCGTCGGCGGCGACCACGGCGGTGTGGATGCGGGCCAGCGGTCGCAGGCCGTGCCGGCTGGCCCACTCGCTGGTGGTGACGGCGAGCGCGGCCGCGCCGTCGGAGATCTGCGACGCGGACCCGGCGGTGACCACGCCGTCGGCGCGGAACGGGGTCTTCAGCTCGCCGAGCTTCTCCAGTGAGGTGTCCCGGCGGATGCCCTCGTCGGCGGCGAACTTGCCGCCGTCGGCGAGCGCCACCGGGGCCAGCTCGGGGTCGAACGCGCCGGCGTCCTGCGCGGCGGCCGCCTTCTCGTGGCTGGCCAGCGCGAACTCGTCGAGCTGGGTACGGGAGAAGCGCCAGCGCGCGGCGATCAGCTCGGCGCCCACGCCCTGGTTGAACGGCAGCGGCTCGTCGGCGGCGAAGCCCTCGACACCCCGGTAGCGGTCGCGGAGCTGGTCGCTGAAGGGCATCCCGCCGGCGACGCTGGAGCCCATCGGCACCCGGGTCATCGACTCGACGCCACCGGCGACCACCAGGTCGGCCTGGCCGGAGGCGACCGCCGCGGCGGCGAAGTGCAGCGCCTGCTGGCTGGACCCGCACTGCCGGTCCACGGTGGTGCCGGGGACCGACTCGGGCCAGCCGGCGGCGAGCACGCCGTTGCGGGCGATGTTCCAGGACTGCTCGCCGACCTGGGACACGCAGCCCCAGACCACGTCGTCGACCTGGCCGGGCTCGATGCCGGTGCGCTCGGCGAGGGCGCGCAGCACGTGCGCCGAGAGGTCGACCGGATGCACGGCGGACAGGCTGCCCTTGCGCCGCCCCACCGGGGTGCGTACCGCGCCGACAATGACTGCGTCACTCATATCTACTCCCCGGTAACCTGGCTGCCGTCGATACTACGTCCTCCGGGAGCCGGTGTCGTCCGCCCCCGACAGTGGCCCCGTCCGGCTGGCATGCTGGACCCGTGCAACCTCCATCGTCCCCGTCCCACCAGTGGCGGGTGCCGCCGGCCCTGCCGGTGGTGAAGCTGGTCGGCGCGGTGCTGCTGGTCGCGCTCGGCCTGCTGCTCGCCGACGGTGACCGGGTCCAGGCCGTGCTGACCGTCGCGGTCGCCGCCGGCCTGGTCGGCTGGGCGCTGCGCGACCTGCTCGCCCCGGTCCGCCTCGCCGCCGACCCGGCCGGGGTCACCGTCATCCACGGGTACGCCGGCCGGCGGCACCTGCCCTGGCCGGCCGTCGAGGCGATCACGGTGGACCGGCGGTCCCGGCTCGGGCTGTCCACCGAGACCCTGGAGATCGACGCCGGGGAGTCGCTGCACATCTTCGGCCGGTACGACCTCGGCGCCCCGCCCGACGAGGTGGCCGAGACGCTCCGGTCGGTCCGGGCCGCCGCTCGCCACTGAGCAGCGGCTCAGCCGACGAGCATCGGGCAGCGGCTCAGCCGGTCAGCATCGCGGTGCGGACGATCACCAGGCCGAGCAGCGCCACCAGGACGACCGCCGTGCCGCCGGCCTGGAAGACCGATCGGCGCATGCGCGGCGCGTACGCCAGCACCCAACCCATCGCCGCGCCGGTGACCAGGCCGCCGATGTGGCCCGGGATGGAGATGTTCGGCACGGTGAAGGTGAAGATCAGGTTGATCACCAGGACCGGCACGATCGCCGAGGTGTCCCGGCCCAGCCGCCGCATGATCACGAAGACCGCGGCGAAGAGCCCGAAGATCGCGGTGGACGCGCCGGCCGACGCCGCGTTCGGTTCGCTGAACAGGTAGGCCGCGACGTTGCCGCCGAGGCCGGCGACCAGGTAGAGCCCGAGGAAGCGCAGCGGCCCGAGCAGGGCCTCCAGGTCCCGGCCGAGCACCCAGAGCGCCCACATGTTCAGCAGCAGGTGCACCAGGCCGTAGTGCAGGAACATCGCGGTGACCAGGCGGTACCACTCGCCGGCCGCCACGCCGTGCGGCTCCCCGAACGGGACGTAGGAGGCGTAGCTCAGCACCGCGCCCCACTCGGTCAACGGCGTGCCCCCGCCGAGCAGCCCGCCCAGGCCGGAGCCGCCGACCATCGAGTCGCCGCCCCGGTCGCTGAGGATCGACAGCACCATGGCCAGCACGTTCAACGCGATCAGGGTGCGGGTGACGAGGCCGCGGCGGCCGGCGGCACCGCCACCGAAGGCGGTACGCGCCGGCCGCACGCTGCGGCGTCCCTCGTTCACGCACTCCGGGCACTGGTGGCCGACGGAGGCCTCCCGCATGCACTCCGGACAGATCGGCCGGTCGCAGCGGGTGCAGCGGACGTACGTCTCCCGGTCGGAGTGGCGGTAGCAGACCGGAGTGGTCGGCACCGGCCCGCCGGTGGCGTCGCCGGCCGGCCCGGGGCGATCAGTCATGCGTGCAAAGGTACCTCGCCAGGGCGATCAGGCCGGGGTGCGCTCGATCTCGACCCGCTCGATCACGACGTCCTGCAGCGGCCGGTCGCTCGGGCCGGTCGGGGTGTTCGCGATCGCGTCCACGACCTTCGCCGACTGCTCGTCGGCGACCTGGCCGAAGATGGTGTGCCGGTTGTTCAGGTGCGGGGTCGGCGACACCGTGATGAAGAACTGCGAGCCGTTGGTGCCCGGCCCGGCGTTCGCCATCGCCAGCAGGTACGGCCGGTCGAAGCGCAGCTCCGGGTGGAACTCGTCGCCGAACTTGTAACCCGGGCCACCACGGCCGGTGCCGGTCGGGTCGCCCATCTGGACCATGAAGCCGCTGATCACCCGGTGCGAGATGGTGCCGTCGTAGTACGGCCCGCTGCCCGGCTGACCCGTGCGCGGGTCGGTGTATTCCTTGTTGCCCTCCGCCAGGTCGACGAAGTTGCGGACGGTCTTCGGAGCGTGGTTGGGGAAGAGCTCCAGCCGGATCGAGCCAGCGTTGGTGTGCAAGGTGGCGTAGACAGCCTCGGCCACGGGTACTCCTCACTCGTTGGTCAGTTCCATGCGGATCCTCCCATGTGCCCGATCTGGCAGTGCGGAGGCATCCGAAGGTGGAGGATGACGAAGGAACAACTCCCAGGAGGTGGGACCGTGTTTGGAATCGGGCGGCGCAAGACCCAGGGGCAGCTCGCGAAGGCTGAGCTGAACCAGGGCATCGGTCACCTGAGGCAGGCCGCCACGTACGCGGCGAAGGGTGCCGGCGCCACGGTCGGGCCGCGGGCCGTCATCGCGCGCGACCGGGCGTCCAGCGGTTTCGCGTCGACGGTCGCGGCGCTCGCGCCGCTGGCCCTGGCGGTCCGGAACGCCCAGGCGCAGACGGCGGGCAAGGCCCTCACCGGCCGGAAGGCCGCCGCCACGCAGCCGGCGATGAGCAGGAAGGCCAAGGCCAGGAACCTGAAGGCCGCGAAGAAGAAGCAGAAGAAGAGCGGGTCGATGATGACCGGCCTGCTGGCCGCCGGCGCGGTCGCCGGCGTGGCCGGCGCGATGGCCATGCGCCGCCGCCGCGAGCAGCAGGAGTGGGCGGAGTACGACCCGACGCAGGGCGTGGAGACCGTCCGCGACGAGGTGGACACCCTGGTCGTCGAGACCCCGTCGGCGAACGGAGGCAAGGTGACCGACTCGTCCACGATGTCCAGCGGCGCCGGCACGGCCGGTGGCCCCACCGGCGCGGGCAGCTCGGCGGTGGCCGGTGCCGACAGCGCCTCGACCACCACCCCCGGCACCCAGCCGGTGATCCACGCCAACGACAAGGTCCCCTCGGTCGCCGAGGGCGCCACGGACGTCTCCGGCCGGCCGGCGGACGACCTCAGCAAGGCGATCGGCAAGAACGGCGCGAAGTCCAGCAGCCGTCGCTGACCAGGCGGATCGCTGGCGGCGCGGGAGGCGACTCCCGCGCCGCCGGCGTGTCCGGGGTCGGTCGCGCGCCCGCCGGCCCGGACCGGCCGCCGTCGGCGTGCGGGTCAGAGCCAGCCGTTACGGCGGAACCAGCGGTACAGCGCCAGCGAGATGGCGAGCATCAGGGCCAGCACGCCCGGATAGCCGTACGTCCACTTCAGCTCGGGCATGTTCTCGAAGTTCATCCCGTAGACCCCGGCGAACGCGGTCCAGACCGCGGCGATGGCGGCCCAGGCGGCGATCTTGCGCATGTCGTTGTTCTGGTCGACGGTGACCTGCGCCAGTCGCGCCTGGAGGATGGAGTTGAGCAGGTCGTCGTAGGAGTTGACCTGCTCGACGGTGCGGCTGAGGTGGTCCTGCACGTCCCGGAAGTAGCGCCGCACCTCCTGCGGCACCTCCCGGTTGACCTGCGCGGTGAGGGTCAGCAACGGCCGCTGCAACGGGATCACCGCCCGCTTGAACTCCACCAGCTCCCGCTTCATCTGGTAGATCCGCTGGATCCGGCCGCTGCTCTGCCGGTCGAAGACGTCGGCCTCCAGCACGTCCAGGTCGTCCTCCAGCTGGTCGGCCACCTCCAGGTAGAGGTCCACCACCCGGTCGGTGACCGCGTACGCCACGGCCCACGGGCCGTGCAGCAGCAGGTCCCGCTTGGCCTCCAGGTCGGCGCGGACCGGGGCGAGCCGGCAGGCGTCGCCGTGCCGGACGCTGATCAGGAAGTTCGGCCCGATGAAGAGCATCACCTGGCCGGTCTCGACCACCTCGGAGTTCTCGGTCAGCTCCGCGTGCTCGCAGTAGCGGGCCGTGCGCAACACCAGGAAGGTGACCTCGCCGAAGCGCTCCAGCTTGGGGCGCTGCTGGGCCTTGACCGCGTCCTCGACCGCCAGCTCGTGCAGGCCGTACGTCTCCGCGATGGCGGTCATCTCGGCCAGCTCCGGCTCGTGCAGGCCGAGCCAGACGAAGGCGTTGCGCTCCCCGCGGGCCGCCTCCAGCGCGTCGGCGTAGTGCCACTGGCCGGGCTGGCGTTCCCCGTCGACGTAGAGGCCGCAGTCGACCACGCCGCTGCGCCCGGGCCCGGCCGGGGCCGGGATGCGGGGGGAACCGTCGGCGTTGAGGATGCGGGACATCGCCCGGACCGGCGCCGTCCAGGCGCGGGGGCTGAGCACCCGCCCGGTGTGCTGGTTCGTCGACCGCTCCCGCTGGACCCGGTCCGTCATGGCGTCCCCCTCCCCACGCTGCTGCGGCTTGCAGGCTACGCCTCCGCCGGCCGCGCTGCCCCGCGCCGGCCGGCCCGCCGGCGACTTCGTGATCACGCGGGTGTGCTGCCAATACGCCCGATCGGACGGAATCCGCCGCCACCGGCGCAAGATCACGAAGGGGTGGCGCCGGGTGGGCGCGCCGCGTTCAGGGGGGTGAGGGGGCGACGCGGCCCACCCGGCGCCGGTGGGGGCGGGGGGTGATGCTGGGCGGCGTCGCGCGTACGGGCGGCGCGACCGGTGACCCGGCCGCGCGTGGGCAGGTGAGCGACGCTCGCAGCATTGTGAGCCGCCGGCCGGCCCGAGGGGTGCCCCGGGCCGGCCGGCATCGCCAGATTGTCGGAAACCCGACAGATATTCAGCCCCGGACGGCGGCCACGGCCTCCGCCAGCCGGCGGACGCCCTCGTCGATCCGGTCCGCGGTGACGGCGGAAAAGGCCAGCCGGAGCGCGTGCTGCCCGCCGTCGACCATGAAGTCGCTGCCCTTGACCACGGCGACGCCGCGCTCGGCGGCGGCCGGGGCGAGCCGGGCCACGTCCACGTCCGCCGGGAACTCCACCCAGAGGAAGTAGCCGCCGTCCGGCTCGACGAAGCTGGCCTCGGGGAGGTGCCGGCGCAGCGACTCGGCGAGCACCCGGGCCCGCTCGCCGAGGGCGGTCGACACGGTCTCGATCGACCGCTCGATCTCGCCCGAGACGCAGAACTGGTGCACGATCGCCTCGGAGACCATCCCGGGCGAGATGTAGAGGCTGGTCGCCTTCTTGGCGATGTCGGCGATCAGGTCCGCCGACCCGACCAGGTAGCCGACCCGGACGCCCGGGCAGACCGTCTTGGTGAAGCTGGAGGCGTGCACCACCACGTTGCGGGTGTCCAGCGAGAGCATCGACGGCAGCGCCTCGCCCCGGAACCGGATGTCGGCGTACGGGTCGTCCTCGAAGATCGTGAACTCGTACTCGACGGCCAGGTCGAGCAGCTCGCGGCGCTTCTCCAGGGAGAGCGTCACGCCGGCCGGGTTCTGGTAGTTCGGGATGACGTGCGCCAGCCGGGGCCGCACCCCGGACTCCAGCAGCTTGCGCAGCTCGGCGGTGTCGAGGCCGTCCGGCTGGATCGAGACGCCGTGGATCTCGCCGCCCATCCGCTGGAGGTTGAGCAGGGTCCGGTCGTACGTGGGACGCTCCACGACCACCGCGTCACCGCGGCGGACCAGGTGGTCGAAGAGGAACGCGTCCGCCTGGAGCGAGCCGTTGGTGATCAGTACCTGATCCGCCTCGACGCCGTGCTTCTCGGCGATCCACTTCCGCAGGGGTGGGTACCCGACGGAGGTGCCGTACGCCGTGATTCCGGCGGGGTCGGCGTCGAAGGCACGGACGGCGGCTGCCTTGAGACCCTCGACATCGACGATGTCCAGCGAGGGAGCTCCACGGGCGAACGAGATCAGCTGCTCGGCGGTCATGCGCACGAGCCTAGGGCCTGTCCCGGCCGGTCCGACCGGCATACACGCCAAGTTCAACATGCGGGCAGATGATCGACCGACGGACGTGAGCGGGACTCTCGTCGACGGGGGAGTTCGGGCCGGTCAGGGGCCGCCGCGACAGGTGCGGACGACCCCCGGCCGGGACTCAACCCACGGTGAGCCGCTGCTGCGACCAGACCCGCATGAGGTCGCGCACGGAGATCACCCCGGCCACCTCCCGGCCGTCGAACACCACCAGGTGGCGGAAGCCGCCCCGGGCCATCGCCGCGGCCGCCTCCTCCACCGTCCAATCCGGACCGGCGTAGACGACGTCCCAGCTCACGTGCGCCCTGGTGCGTTCCACGTCGCAGTCCAGCCCGGCCCCGATCGCGTTGAGCACGTCCCGTTCCGTCATGATCCCGACCCCTTCGGAGTCGGGGTCGATCACCACCGCCGAGCCGACCCGGCGGGCCGACATCATCTGGGCGGCCTGCCGGAGCGTGTGCTCCGGACCCACCATGAGCACCTCGTTGGACATAGCTTCCCGAACCTGCATCACGCATCACCCCTTTGGGACGGCGGCACCCGGTACCCACATGGTGGGCCCAGGTGGCAGACCGGGACAAGACCGGGCATCGGCGCGACCGACGCCCGCTCGCTACTGTCGGCACGTGCCCACCGAGCCTCTCCGCTGCGCCGGCGCGCTGATCGTGGACGACGACGGCCGCCTCCTCCTTCAGCGCCGATCTCCCGAGCGGAGCCTTTTTCCCAATGCCTGGGACATCGGCGGCGGCCATCTGGAACCGGGCGAGACCGCCGTCGCCGCGCTGCGGTCGATCGGTCGGTGAACTCCGACGTCGAGCTGGCGCCGCACCGGTTCGCCGGGCTGGTCGCCCCGGTAATCGACCGGACCTTCGTCGCCGGCATGCTCGCCGGCCGCGACGGCGGCGGCGCCGAGCTGAGCCAGCGGTACGGCGGTCCCGCCGCCACCGGCTTCCTGGTCGAGTTCCGCACCCGGCTCGCCGCGCCGGGCGGCACGGTCGACGGGGCGGGCTTCGCCGCCGTCACCCGCTACCGGGATCCGGCCACCTGCCAGCGGGCCCTGGACAAACAGGTGGCGCACGGGATGATCGTCCGCCGGCCGGACGGCGGCTTCGCCGCCACCGAGCGGGGCACCGACTTCCTCACCGAGATCTACCAGGTGCACGGCGAGGTCACCGAGGAGCTGTGGGCCGGGCACGACGACCGGGTGCTGCGGCTGGTCGAGGCGTTCGGCCGGCTGCTGGCGTACGCGCTGCTGCTCGCCGGGGAGCCCGACGCCGAGCCGACCCCCGCGTTCGCCACCATGGCCCCGCCGTACGAGCCGGACGGCACGCCGCCCGGGGTGCTCCTGCTGAACCGGCTCGGCACGCTGCGTTACCACCGGGCCGACGCGCACGCCGCCGCGTGGACCGCCGCCGGGCACACCCCGTCGAGCATCAGCGAGCTGCCGGCGGGGCCGGAACGCCGGGCGATCGAGCTGGAGACCGACCGCCGCGCCGCCGGCCCGTACGCGGCGCTCACCGCCGAGGAGCGGCTCGCGGTGCTGGCCGACCTGGCCGCCCTGCCCGGCTGACAGCCCCTCTGGCCCCGGTTGGCGGCAGCCCCACCGTCACGCGGGGCTATCCTCCACGGTGACCTGGAGTCGTACGAGGGAGGACCCCGCATGATCGGGATGGTGCTCGCGGCCGGTGCGGGGCGCCGACTGCGCCCGTACACCGACACCCTGCCCAAGGCGCTGGTGCCGGTGGACGGTGAGATCACCATCCTGGACATCGCGCTGCGCAACCTCGCCGAGGTCGGGCTCACCGAGATCGTGATCGTGGTCGGGTACGCCGCCGACGCGGTCGTCCAGCGCCAGGCGGCGCTGGAGGAGCGCTACGGCGTCCGGCTCACCCTCGTGCACAACGACAAGGCCGAGGAATGGAACAACGCGTACTCGCTCTGGCTGGCGCGCGAGCACTTCGCCCGGGGCGTGCTGCTGGTCAACGGCGACACCGTGCACCCGGTGAGCGTGGAGAAGACCCTGCTCGCCGAGCGCGGGCCGGGCATCCTGCTGGCGATCGACAACATCAAGGCGCTGGCCGAGGAGGAGATGAAGACCACCTTCGACGCCGCCGGCCAGCTCACCCGGATCACCAAGATCATGGACCCGGGCGAGGCGTACGGGGAGTACATCGGCGCGACGCTGATCGAGCCGCAGGTGGCCGGCCCCCTCGCCGACGCGCTGGAGGCGACCTGGCGGCGTGACCCCGACCTCTACTACGAGGACGGCTACCAGGAGTTCGCCGACCGGGGCGGCGAGGTGCGCGCGGCGCCGATCGGCGACGTCTCCTGGGTCGAGGTCGACAACCACGCCGACCTGGCCCGGGCGCGGGAGATCGCGTGCCGCTACTAGCTCGTACGGTGCTGACCCCGCTGCACATCGACGTGCGGCGCGGGGCGGTGGCCGACCTCGCCGCGATCCTCGCCGACGGGCGGATCTCCGCCGGCGGCGACGTGGCCGTGGTGGTGGGGCCGGGGCAGGGCGAGCAGATCGCCGAGCTGATCCGGCCGTCACTGCGGTCGGCCGACGTGTTCACCGTCGCCGGTGGCACGCTCGACTCCGCCGACGACCTGGGCAGCAAGCTCCGTGCCCGCTCGTACGACGCGGTGGTCGGCATCGGTGGCGGCAAGACGATAGACGTCGCCAAGTACGCCGCCACCCGGCGCGGACTTCCCATGGTCACCGTGGCCACCAGCCTGGCCAACGACGGGATCGCCTCCCCGGTCGCCAGCCTGGTCAGCGAGGGGATCAAGGGCTCCTACGGCGTACACATCCCGATCGCGGTCATCGTCGACCTGGACTTCGTGGAGAGCGGCCCGGAACGGCACAACCGGGCGGGCATCGGCGATGCGGTGAGCAACATCAGCGCGCTGGCCGACTGGGAGCTGGCCCGGCAGGTCCGGGGCGAGCCGGTCGACGGCCTGGCCGCCTCGCTGGCCCGGATGGGCGCCGAGGCGGTACTCAACCACCCGGGCGACATGGCCGACGACGCCTTCGTCACCGTGCTCGCCGAGGCCCTGATCTCCAGCGGCCTGGCGATGGCGGTCTGCGGCACCAGCCGGCCGGCCAGCGGTGGCTGCCACGAGATCATGCACGCCGTCGACGCGCTCTTCCCCGGCACCGCCTCGCACGGTGAGCTGGCCGGCCTCGGGGCACTGTTCTGCACCTGGCTGCGCGGCGACCGGCGGCGCTTCACCGAGATGTCGGCCTGCCTGGCCCGGCACCAACTGCCCCGGCTCCCCGCCGAGGTGGGGCTGACCGACGACCAGTTCGTCGAGGCGGTGCAGTTCGCGCCGGCCACCCGGCCGGACCGGTACACCATCCTCGAACACCTGGCGATGGCGCCTACCGAGACGCGGGAGCGGCTGGCAGACTACGCCGGTGCAATCCGCGACCACTGTGGCTGAGCCCCGTCCCACCGTTGCCGACTTCCACCGGGTCAACCGGGGCGGCGGCCTGTTCAGCGAGTCGCTCAGCCAGTGGCTCGGCGCGGTCTTCGCGCTGGTCGCCCAGCGCCTCGGGCTGCGGCCGACGGCGCTGACCATCGCCAACCTGGTGCTCGGGCTGGCCACCTCCGTGGCCGTGGTGGCACTCGCCGACCGAGTCGCCGCCGGCGACGTACCCGCCTGGGTGGTCGGGCTGGTCGCGCTGGTCGGCTGGCAGGTCGCGTACTCGCTGGACTGCGCCGACGGTCAGCTGGCCCGGGTGACCGGGCAGGGCAGCGCGGCGGGCGCCCGGGTGGACGTGCTCTGCGACGTGGCCGCCCAGATCGCGCTGGTGGCCGCCCTGGCGGCGACCGCCGTGGCGCAGCGGCCGGAGACGCCGACCTGGCTGGTCGCGGTCTTCGCCGGCACCTGGATGGTCAACCTGGTGACCTCGGTGATGCAGGCCGGCCCGAACGCCGCCAGCATGGTCACCTCGACCTCGCTGCCGGTACGCCTGATGAAGCTGGTCCGCGACTACGGCGCGGTGATCTTCGTGGCCGCGCTGGTCCTGATGCTCGCCCCGGCCCTCACCTACTGGGTGATCATCGCCTTCACGATCGTCAACGGCGGCTTCCTCCTGGCCAGCATCGCCTTCTCCGCCCGCGCCTCCCTCCGCTGACCCCCTCACCCCCACCCGCCCCGCCCCCGCCTCCTCGCCGCCTTCCCTGGCCGCACTTTCGGAGAAAACGTGGCTATCCGAGCCGGAATAGCCACGCGTTCTCCGAAAGTGCACGCGAAAAGCCGGCGAGGGGCGGGTGGGGTCAGGGGCGGGTGATGGAGGCGTAGATGTCTAGGAGGCGCTTGGTGACGACGTCGGGGTGGAAGGTCTGCTCGTAGCGGAGCCGGGCCGGCTGGGACAGGGCGCCGGCGCCGGCCCGGGCGAGCGGGAGGGCGGCGGCCATCGCGGTCGGCTCCGGCGGGACCACCCAGCCGGCGGTGCCGGTCACCACGCCGGCGGGCAGCGGCGCGACGCCCCCGCCGGGGACCGCGGAGGCGATCTCCGCCGACCCGGTGCCGGCCGGCTCCCGGGGACCGTCCGCCCCGACCAGGTACGGGATGCCGCCGAGCGCGGTGCCGAGCACCGGCCGCCCGCTGGCCAGCGCCTCGATGATCACGGTCGGCAGGACGTCGTGCCACATCGACGCGGCGATCACCACCGCGCTCGCCTCGACCGCGGCGCGTACCCCGGCCCGGTCGAGCTGGCCCAGGTAGACCACGTCGGCGCGCTCCGCGGCGGCCGCCTCGACCAACGGTCGCAGCTCCCCGTCGCCGGCGACGCGCAGCGTGCCCAGCGTGCCCACCGGGTGCCGGCGCCACGCCTCCAGCAGCAGGTCGAGGCCCTTCTCCGGGGTGAGCCGGGCCATGTAGAGGAACCCGTCGCCGAGCGGGGCCGGCCGGCCCGGGTCGGGCACGGAGTTGGGCTTGACCACGATCCGCTCGTCCGGGATGCCGTAGTCCCGCAGGTGGTCGGCGATCGCCGAGGTCAGCGCGATGAACCGGTCGACCGAGCGCCAGGTGCCGCGGTGCACGGCCAGGGTGGTCGCCATCAGGGCGCTCTGCGCGCGGGAGTTGCGGTAGCAGCGGTGCACGACCGCCGGCACGCCGAGCGCCCGGCCCTTGCAGTCCTGGCAGATCATCCCGTCCCGGAAGTAGATGCCGGAGGAGCAGACCTGCCGGTAGTTGTGCACCGTCTGCACCACCGGCACGCCGTGCCGGTGCGCGGTCCGCACCACCCAGGGCGAGATCAGCGGGTACGGGTTGTGCAGGTGCAGCACGTCGGGGCGGTGCGTGGTGAGCAGCCGGGACAGGTCCTCCTGGGCGCGCGGGGCCCAGATCGGGGAGATCGGCAGCAGGGCCTTGGCCGCCTTCGACATCGACGGGATCTCGTCCGAGCTGCGGATGAACGGCAGCACCTCGACACCGGCGTCGGTCAGCTGGGCGATCTCCGAGTCGACGATCGTGTTCTCGCCGGAGGGCTGGGCTTCCCGGTACCGGTTGTGCGCCACCACGATTCTCACGGACCTCGCCTTTCGTTCGCGACTGTGCCGCTCTCTGCTCACGACTGCGGGGCGCGCAACGCTCGCTCCTCGCACTCGCGGCGGACTCGCAAGCTCGTTCCTCGCGCTCACGGGAAAGAAGGCTACCGTTGGAACGTGCCCGAACTACCGGAGGTGGAGGCGCTCGCGGGTTACCTGCGTGAGCGCGCGGTGGGGCGGCGGGTCGACCGGGTCGAGGTCGCCGCGATCAGCGCCCTGAAGACGTACGACCCGGCGCCCTCGGCGCTGTCGGGCCGGGCGGTGGTGGACGCCCGCCGGCACGGCAAGTTCCTCGACGTGGTGGTCGACGGCGGCCTGCACCTGGTGGTGCACCTGGCCCGGGCGGGCTGGCTGCACTACCGGGAGGCGTTCCCGTCCACCACCCCGCTGCGCCCCGGCAAGGGCCCGGTCGCCCTGCGGGTCCGCCTCGACGACGGCTCCGGCTTCGACCTGACCGAGGCGGGCACCCAGAAGAAGCTGGCCGTGTACCTGGTGACCGATCCGGCGCAGGTGCCCGGGGTGGCGAAGCTGGGGCCGGACGCGCTCGGTGCCGACCTGCCCACCTTCGCCGAGCGGCTGCGCAGCCGGCGGGGCCAGGTCAAGGGGGTGCTGACCGACCAGGCGGTGCTCTCCGGGGTCGGCAACGCGTACTCCGACGAGATCCTGCACGCGGCGAAGCTCTCGCCGTTCGCGATCACCGACCGGCTCACCGACGACCAGCTGGCCGCGCTGCACGCGGCGACCCGGGCGGTGCTCGGCGACGCGGTCCGCCGCTCGCTGGGTCAGCGGGCGGCGGAGCTGAAGGGCGAGAAGCGCTCCGGTCTGAAGGTGCACGCCCGGACCGGCCTGCCCTGTCCGGTCTGTGGCGACACGGTGCGGGAGGTGTCCTTCGCCGATTCGAGCCTCCAGTACTGCCCGACCTGTCAGACCGGCGGAAAGCCCCTCGCTGACCGTCGGTTGTCCCGGCTCGTACGGTGAGTGATGACACTCGGCGATTACGGAGAGGAATCGTCCCGGGCGCGTGGAAGCTGCCCGTCCGCGCCTCTACCGGGGCCGCCATCCATCGGTATAGTGGCTCGGTCCCCGGCTTCGAAAACTGACGTGGAGCCGGCCGGATCCCTGCTGGCAACGCCAGGCGCAATGTCCTTCGGGTCAGCGTCCGGCCCACTGGCAGCGTGGGAGACTGGAACGGTGGGCGACCCGCGCCCCTCACCGCGAGTGAGCGGCGCGTGTCATGCGGGAGGACATGGGTGAGGTGACGACAAGCCTCCAGCGCCCGGTAACCAACACAGGCCGGAGCAAACTCGTGCGGCACGTCGACAGCTTCGAGATCCAGCCGCCGACACCGCCGTCGCACAACGGCGTCCCCCGGTCGGGGTGGGCGAGGGCCCGTCGCCGGGTGTCGCGCTGGCACCGCCCGTACACCATCGCCCTGCTGCTGCTCGACTTCGCCGCCGTGATGCTGGCCGACTGGATGGCCCAGGAGGCGTTCGGCCAGGCGCGGGCGGGTTTCTACAACGCCCAGGAGGACCCCACCTGGTTCTACACGGTGGCGTTCCTGCTGCTGCCGCTCGGCTGGGTGGTCATCCTCTGGGGCAACCGCGCCTACGACCGGCGCTATCTCGGCCTGGGCCCCGACGAGTTCAAGCGGGTCATCCGGGGTGGGGTGGCGGTCGCCGCGACGGTCTCCTTCATCGCGTTCGCCACCAAGACCGACCTTTCCCGCTACACGGTCGGTTTCGCCCTGCTCGGGGCGTTGACGCTGGTCCTGGTGGGCCGGCTGACCGCCCGCTTCCTGCTGCACATGGTCCGTCGCCGGGCCGGTCACGCCGGGCACCGGATGGTGCTGGTGGGCACGCTCCCGGAGGCGCTGGAGGTCTACACGGCGGTCACCCGCAACCCGGGCGCCGGCCTGGTGCCGGTCGCCATCCACATCACCGACGGGTACGCCGCCGCCCGGGGCATCGAGACCCCGGTTCCGGTGTACGCCGGCCGGGACGTCCTCGCCCTGGTCCGCGAGGTCGGCGGCGACACGATCGCGGTCTGCGGCTCGGCCAGCGCCGAGCCGGGTGAGCTGCGCCGGCTGGCCTGGCAGTTGGAGGGCTCCGGCGTCGACCTGGTGGTCGCCCCGCAGCTGACCGACATCGCCGGCCCCCGGGTGCACATCCGCCCGATCGAGGGCCTGCCGCTGCTGCACGTCGAGGAGCCGACCCTGTCGGGCCCGGCGCTGCTGATGAAGAGCCTGATGGACCGGGTCGCCGCCGGGCTGGGCCTGCTGCTGCTCGCCCCGCTCTTCGCGGCCATCGCCCTGGCGATCCGGATCTCCGACCCCGGGCCGGTCTTCTTCCGGCAGCCCCGGGTCGGCCACGAGGGCCGCACCTTCCGGGTCTGGAAGTTCCGGACCATGTACGTCGACGCCGAGGATCGGCTGGCCGGCCTGGTCGACCAGAACGAGACCGACGGCATGCTGTTCAAGATGAAGCAGGACCCCCGGGTCTTCGCGGTGGGCCGCTTCCTGCGCGCCTCCTCGCTGGACGAGCTGCCCCAGTTGATCAACGTGCTGTGGGGGGAGATGTCGCTGGTCGGGCCGCGTCCGCTGCCCGCCGACGACGGCGACTTCCTGGGTGACGTGCGGCGCCGGCTGCTGGTCCGGCCGGGCATGACCGGGCTGTGGCAGGTCTCCGGCCGCTCCGACCTCTCCTGGGACGAGGCGGTCCGACTGGACCTCTACTACGTCGACAACTGGTCGCTGGCGTACGACCTGAGCATCCTGTGGCGGACAGTGGGCGTGGTACTGGCCCGCAAGGGCGCGTACTAGTGCGGTGTCCACGAACGTTCACCCGGTGTCCGGTGAGGGTTGTGGATCCTCGCCTTTCGGGCGAGCGACTCCCCACCGGATGGTGGGGCGGGCCTCCGCGGGCCAACTGATCCTCCCGCCACCGGGGCTGGGCGGCGGGGGTCACGCCGGGACCGGCCGGCACCGGGCAAGTGCCGTCCGGCTCGACGGTGCGTGAGCACCCCGGGCAGCACAACTGCGGCTGTGGGGGTGGTGGGTCCGCCGCCCGGGATGCGGGTGGCGATGATGGCGGCCGCGACCAGGTCGCGGTGCCCGGTGAGCTGGCAGTGCGGGCAGGACAGGCTCCGCCCACGCGGTTTGGGTATCCGCCGCCGGCAGGCGGGGCAGGTGGAGGAAGTGCCACGTTCATCCACGAGGTGGACGGTGATACCGGCCAGGGTGGCCTTGTCGGTCAGGACCTGCATGAGCCGGCCGACCTGCCATTGCCGCAGCCGCAGGTTGTGCCGCCGCCCCGCCGGTACCTCGAGCACGCCGCGGGGGTCCCCGACGTGCAGCACGCCCACCCGCTGGCGGACCGCCCAGGACACGACCGTGGCGGCGGCTTCGTGCTGGGCCTGACGGACCCGACGCCGGTGCCGGCCCTGCACCAGACGGGTCCGGCGGCGATACTTGCGCCACCGCCGCGACCCCCGCTGACCCGGCTTCGGGGCGCGGCGGGCGACCGCGCGGCCGCGGGCTTTGCTGTCGGCCAGGTGCATGCGATGCTCGGCGCGAATCGCCCGCCCCGACACCAACAGCCCCTCCCCGTCCGGGCCGGCCACCGCATACGGGTGAATCACACCGAGGTCTACCCCCGCCACCCGACCCGGGTCCGGCCCCTCACCCGGCGGGTAGGTGGCGACCGGCACCTCGGCGGTAACGTCCAGGAACAACCGGCCACCCTCACACAGCAGCGTGACCGACCGGACCTGCTCGGGCGGGTACGGCAGATCCCGGGCCAACCGCACCCACAACGACGGGCTGCCCTTCGCCACCGGGATACGCACCCCGCGCTCGTCCACCGTGAAGGTGCCGTGATACCAGCGCACCGGCACCAGCCCACGCCGCCGCCGCGGGAACCGCGCCGACACGTCACCGCTGTTGCGGCGTTTCGCCGCTGCGAACCACGCGTCGGAGAACCGGCGCAGCACCGACCTCGCACCCGTGCTGTCCAACTCGGCGAACGTGCCCGGACCCGACGCCGCCAACTCCCGGCACAACTCCTGATAGCCCACCAGCGGGGCGTCCCCGCGGCGACGCCGCCACCCGTTGATTTCCAACAGGCACGCCCACACGTCACCGGCCGAACGCAGCAACCCGAAACACCGCCGCCGCTGCCCCACCGTCACCCGCAACCCCACTCGAGCAGTGCGATACACCACCCGAGGACCGCACGGATCACGACGACGAGGCATACACCAAAGCCAACACCACCCCTACGACACTCTCGCACCCCACACCACCCGGCCAACGTTTGTGGACACCGCACTAGCCGCTCGGCCGCCGGAGACGCCCGGCCAGGGCTTGGCGTGGCGGCCGGCAGCGGCAAGGATCGCTGCGTGGATGGCAACCTCTCCGCCGTCGTCGGCGTCGTCTCGCTGGTCACGGCGCTGGCCGCCGCGCTCTGGGCGGTGCTGCGGCTGCGCGGCCGGCGGGGCATCGCCACCGCCACCCAGCGGGCCACCTACGAGGTGCTGCACACCGCCGGCCTGGCCGCCGAACCGCTGCGTACCGGCCTGACCCCGGCCGGCGCGGCGAAGGCCGTACGTCACCTGCGGACCCTGGTGGGGGCGGTCGGGCTGGCGCTCACCGACTCCGAGGCGCTGCTCGCCCTCGACGGGCGCGGCGGCCACCACGGCGACCAGCTGCTCGCGGCGGCCCGGCGGACGGTGGAGGCGGGCCGGTCGACGGTGCTCGGCGAGTCGGAGCTGCACTGCGACCGGGTCGACTGCCCGGTACGCGGGGCGGTGCTGGCGCCGCTGAGCGCGCAGGGCCGGGTGGTCGGGGCGCTGGTGGCGGTCGCCGACGCCCCACCCGCGCCCGGGCTGGTGCAGGCCACCCTGGAGACCGCGCACTGGGCCGGCAACCAGCTCGCCCTGGCCGAGCTGGACTCGTCCCGGGAGCGGCTGGCCCGGGCGGAGATCCGGGCGCTGCGCGCCCAGATCAGCCCGCACTTCATCTACAACGCGCTGACCGCGATCGGCTCGTTCGTCCGCACCGACCCGGAGCGGGCCCGGGAGCTGATCCTGGAGTTCGCCGAGTTCACCCGGTACTCGTTCCGGGCGCACGGCGAGTTCACCACGCTGGCCGAGGAGCTGCGCTCGATCGACCGCTACCTGACCATCGAGCGGGCCCGGTTCGGCGACCGGTTGCAGGTGCGGTTGCAGATCGCCCCGGAGGTGCTGCCGGTGACGCTGCCGTTCCTCTGCCTCCAGCCGCTGGTGGAGAACGCCGTGCGGCACGGGTTGTCCCGCAAGCCCGGCACCGGCATGGTGAGCATCGAGGCCCGGGACGCGGGCGCCGAGTGTCACATCACGGTGGAGGACGACGGAGTGGGCATGGATCCGGCCACGCTGACCGCGGGGATCGCGGAGCTGGCCCGCGCCGGCAGCGATCCGACCGACGACACCGGCCAGCACGTCGGCCTCTCCAACGTCGACGAGCGGCTCCGGTCGGTCTTCGGGGACCGGTTCGGTCTGGTCGTCGAGACCGGTCCCGGCTCGGGTACGAAGGTGAGCCTGCGGGTGCCGAAGTTCCATCCCGGCGTACGGGCGGGATCGTGACCGTGAACCCGACGGCGGGGTTCCTGCGGGTGCTGGCGGTCGACGACGAGCCGCCGGCGCTGGACGAGCTGGCGTACCACCTGCGGGCCGATCCCCGGGTGGCCCGGCTGCACACGGCGGGCGACGCGACCGAGGCGCTGCGGGTGCTCCGCGACGCCGACGTGGACGTGGTCTTCCTGGACATCCGGATGCCCGGCCTGGACGGGATGGAACTGGCCCGGGTGCTGCGCCGGTTCGCCCGGCCGCCGGCGATCGTCTTCGTCACCGCGTACGACGACGGCGCGGTGGACGCCTTCGACCTCGGGGCCACCGACTACGTCCGCAAGCCGGTACGCGCCGACCGGCTGGCCGAGTCGCTGCGCCGGGTGATCGGCTCCCGGGTGGTGCCGTCGCACCCGGCGGCCCTGGCCCGGGCCGAGGAGGACCCGACCATTCCGATCGAGCTGGCCGGGACGACGCGGATGCTGCCCCGGTCGGCGGTGCGCTGGGTGGAGGCGCAGGGCGACTACGCCCGGCTGCACACCGCCGACGGCTCGCACCTGGTCCGGGTGTCGCTGGCGACGCTCGCCGAGCGCTGGGCGGACGCCGGGTTCGTCCGGATCCACCGGTCGCACCTGGTGCAGCTGAAGCTGATCGCCGAGCTGCGCCTGGTCAACTCGGGCTACGTGGTGGTGATCGACGGGACGGAGCTGCCGGTGAGCCGGCGGCACACCCGGGAGCTGAAGGACAAGCTGGTGCGGGCGGCCAAGCAGGATTGGAATCGCTGAGCGGGAATAATCCCGGGAGGCCGTACACTGTACGGTAGGCCCTACGACAACGGGAGGCCAACCGTGCCAATGTTCGACCCCGCCACCGAGTTCGACCGCCAGCTCGACGGGCTGATCCGCCTGGGCTACCCGGAGCTCGCCGGGCTCACCGAAACCGCGTTCCGCGACCTGGTCACCCCGCTGCGGGATGCCGCGGTCAGCGGCGCGGCCGGGCTGCCCGCCCCGACCGAGGCTCGGGTGCCGTTCCTGCTGGTGACCACCCGCGACCTGGTCCCGGTGCCCGACCGGCTGGCGCTCACCACGCTGGCCGGTAAGCGCAAGCCCGGCTTCCTCGACCGGAACTTCCCCCTCGACGACCTGCCCAGGTTCGACCCGATCAAGGAGTTGGAGGCACCGGCCGGGCCGGCGTACCTGCTCTTCGACGTCGATCGGGGCGAGGAGTTCCGCAACCTGGCCCCGGCCGCCGCGATGGAGGGCATGACCGCTCAGGACCGGCTGCCGCTCACCATCGACGAGGGGATCGCCTTCATCACCCACTTCCCCGCCGCGCTGGCCAGCAACCGGTGCTTCTCGCTGGTCGGGTCGCGCTGTGGGGACAAGCGGGTGCCGGCGCTCTGGATCAGCCAGGGCGCGCCGAAGCTGGGCTGGTGCTGGTACGGCAACCCGCACACCTGGCTCGGCTCCGCCACCGCCCGGCCCGAACGGGTCGGCCTGGAGTGACTGCGCGGCGCCGGCAGGGAATGCCTGCCGGCGCCGCCCTGCGGGGCCTTTCCCGGCCCGGTCACATGGGGAGCGGGAAACGGGTCCAGGTCGCGCCATCGGCGGTGCGAAGCACGTGGTCCGCGCCGAGCGCGGACATGTCGTCCCGACCGTAGAGCCAGGCATAACCGGGACCGGCCCTGCTCCACCTGTCCCACTCCGGGCGGGGCGGAGGTTCCCGACACGCCGACAGGGCGCCCCGGCCGAGCCGGGACGCCCTGTCGAAGGGTGGCGGGAGTCAGCCGGTCGTGCCGGCGCGGCTCCCCGATTCCAGGAGCGCGAAACGCGGGGTTACGGCGACCTTGGCCGCCGCCGGGTCGCTCGCCGTGCCCGGGTAGAGCCAGAAGGTGCCCACCAGGTCGGCGACCAGGTGCGTGCTGCCCGAGAGGTTGTGCGCGTTGAACGCGTCCTGCGGACCGATCCCGGTGAACACGGCGTTGGACACGATCTGCCCGGCGGCCGGGTTGAGGTTGCTCGCCGTCGGCTTGGGCAGGCCCAGGTCGGCCGGCCACACGGTGATCACGGTGTTGTTGGTCGGGGACACGGCGGTCACGTTGGTCACCAACGCCTCGGTGTCCGCGGCGACCACCCTGGACGGCGCGGTGATCTTCCGGGTCACGTTCGCGCCCAGCGCACCGGCGGTGCCGAGCCCGGTACGGCTGTCCAGGATGCGGGTCGGGCTCAGCGACCGGAAGCGCAGCCCGTCCGGCACCTTGCCGTCGTCCATCACACCGACCAGGTCGACCACCACGTTCGAGGACTGCGACGTGAAGACCGCGAAGGACGGCACGGCGGTCGGCGTGCCACAGTCGGTGCAGAGCCTCGTCTTGACGATGGTCAGGTTCGGCACGATCTTGCCGGCACCGTAGTTGACCGTCGAGGAGGTCGGCACCGGGCCGTCACCCGACCAGACGCTCAGGAATCCCGACCTCGCCGGAGCGACCGCGGTGACGTTCAGGACCAGGCCCCGGACGTGCCCGTTCAGGTCCGGGCCGAAGTCGGCCCAGATCTCGGTCGCACTCCCGGCCGGGATGGCGCCGCCGTCGGTGCGCGAGTCGTAGAGCCGGGTCGGGTTGACCGAGCCGTACTGGCCACCCACCCCGGCCTGGTTTCGCACCGACTGGGCGCCGGCGTAGAAGCCCATCACGTCGACGACCACATCGGTCGAGCCGCTGCGGTTGTAGACGGCGACCCGACCGGCCGCGCCGACCTTCACGGTGACGTTGTTGGAGCCCAGCCAGCCGGCCGGGAAGTTGATCGATGAGGCGTTCGGTCGGCTCTCCCCGGCGGGGTAGACGGCGAGGAAACTGCTCGCCGTCGGGCCGGTCACCGTCACGTTGAGCACCACCGAGCCGACTCCGTCGGCGGGCACCCCACCTCGACCGGCGACATCCAGTTCGACGGTCTGGCCGGCGCCGATCTTCGCCTTCGGTGCGCCCAGCCCGGACCGGGTGTCCATCAGCCGCTGCGGGGCCAACGGGTAGTACATGCCCGTCACGCCCTCGAAGGCCCAGTAGCGCAGCGGCAGGAGGCGCTGGCCGTAGCTGCTGTTGTCCGGCAGCACGAGGTTGCCATAGATCTCACCGCTGCGGCTCGCGCGGGTCGCCACGGTCATCGTGCAGGTGCCGCCCGGCGCGATGGTCCGGCCGGAGCAGGTGTCGCCGGTGATCGCGAACTGTGCCGGATCGGCGCCGCCCAGGCTCGCCTGGCCGAAGACCTCGGACGCGCTGCCCTTGGAGGTGAAGCTGACCGTACGGGTGACCGGAGTGGCCCCGACCTCGACGGTGGTGCCGAACTCGAGGAAGCTCACGTTCGGCACGGCGGCCAGATAGTCCAGATTCGAGTTCCATCGGATCTCGCCCCGGAGCGCCTCGGGCTTGCGTTCACAGTGGAACTCGTAGGACGCCGCGAAGGAGATCACTGCCTGGGTGGCCGGGTCGCGGCCCACTTGCCTGACGGTGATCGAGCCGTAACTGTCGCTGCACCCTCGCCCGCTGGACGAGATGTTCAACATGCCGTTCTCGGCGTCAGACAAGGGAAGGGTCGGGTAAGTCTGTCCCGCCCTCCAGGACTGGCCGCTCGGCGGACGCATGCTCGCGTCGACGTACTCCAACCCCCCGGCCCAGGTGGCGTAGACCGAGAACCCGTCGCCCGCGTACGCGTTCATGGACATCTGCGAGTTGCCGGCGTCCCAGACGCCGGAGTCGCGGATGGGGAAGCCGCCCGTGTCGCCGACATCGGCGGTGAAGACCGTGAAGGGCGCCGTCGGAGCGGCGTTCGCCGCTTCCGGCACCCCCGACACCACACCTGCCACGGCGACGACGACGCCGAGCAGGGCGCGGAACATACGCATGGAGACCCCGAGATGTACGAGAGGGGGAAAGATCGGCCCAGGTTAGAAGTCGTGCTCGGCGGATGGCAAGGTGGTGGGCCACATCCGGCCGGAACCGGCTGTTCGGCGGACACGCGGAAGGGCGCCCCGGCCACCGCCGGGACGCCCTTCACCCGACGAACGTCAGCCCGGTACGCCGGTGCCGCGTACGGTGAGCGGCTGCCGGCCGGCCACGCTGGTCGTGCCCGCGGTGCCCGAGTAGAGGTAGAACCGTCCGACCACGTCGGCGACCAGGTTGACGCTGCCGGTGAGGTTGTGGACGTTGAAGGCGTCCTGCGGACCGATCCCGCCCAGCACCGCGTTGGAGACGACCTGCCCGGCGGCCGGGTTGAGGTTGCTCACGCCCGGCTTGGCCAGGTCGGTGTCGGCCGGCCAGACGGTGATGACGGTGTTCCTCGTCGGCGCCACCGCGGGCTGGACGGGCCGGCGCCCGAACCCGCCGGAAGCGGGGAAGGGCGCCCCGGCCGTCGGCCGGGGCGCCCTTCGGTGGTGCGGGTGCTCAGCGGTGGGAGGCGCCCACGAACTGAGGCTTGCTCTTGCCGGCGTCACCGGAGAGCGTGGCCGCCGGAGCGGCCGGGTAGTAGAACGTACCCACCATGTCGGCCACCAGGTGGGTGCTGCCGCTCAGGTTGTGCACCTTGTACGCCCCGTTCGGCTCGACGATGCTCAGCACCGCGTTGGAGACGACCTGGTTGGCGTACGGGTTCAGGTTGCTGGTGCTCGGCTTCGGGATTTCCGGGATGTCGGCCGGCCACACGGTGATGACCGTGTTGTTGGTCGGCTTCACCGCGGTCACGTTCATGACCGCCACGCCGGTCTCCGGGGTGTAGCCCGGCACCACGGCGCGACGGGTCCCCCCGGCGGGGATGGCACCGACGATGCCCAGGTTGGTGCGGGTGTCCACGATCCGGGTCGGGCTCTTCGGCGCGAAACGCATGCCATACGGCGCGAAGCCGTCGTCGACCGCGCCGACCACGTCGACCAGGACGTGCGCGGAGGCCGAGGTGAAGATCTTGAACTTCCGCGAGCCCACGGTGCACCACTGGAACGGCTCGGCACCGGTGCACGGGGTGGTCTGGATGAACGCGGTGTTCGGCACGTTGCGGCCGGCACCGTAGTTCACCGTGGACGCGGTCGGCTTGGCGGTGGCACCCGACCACGCGGTGAGGAAGCCGGCACTCGCCGGCGCCACCGCGGTGAGGTTGGTGACCAGGGTCCGCATGTGCGGGTTGCGCTCCGGCCCGAAGTCCAGCGCGTACTCGAGGGTGGTGCCGGCCGGCGGCTTGCCCTCCGGGTCGGTGCGGGTGTCGAAGGCGCGTTCGGGCTCGTACCACTCGTACTGACCACCGTTGCGGTTGGTCATCGAGTTGTCCTTGGCGTAGTAGCCGACCACGTCGACCACCACGTCGGTGTAGCCGTTGCGGTTGTAGACGGAGACCTTGCCGCCCGCGCCGAGCTTCACCGTGACGTTGTTGGAGCCCAGCCAGCCCTTGGCGAAGTTGACCGACGAGGCGTCGGGCCGGGTCTCGCCCGCCGGGTAGGCGGTGACGAAGCTGTCCATCGTCGGGCCGGTGATGGTCACGTTCAGCACGACGGCGCCGACGCCGGCGGCCGGTACGCCACCCCGGCCGGCGACCTGGAGGTCGACCTTGGCCAGCGGGCCGATCTTCGCCTTCGGCGCGCCGAGGCCCTCGCGGGTGTCCATCAGACGGGCCGGGGAGACCTCGTAGTAGGCCCCGGTGGTGTCGGCGAGATCCGCCGTCGCCTGCTGAGGCGCGGCGGCGGGAGCCGCGGATGCCGTACCCGGCACCACGGCCAGTGCACATGCCCCGGCGAGAGTCGCGCCGAGCAGAGTGCGGAATTTGCGCATAGAAACCCCGTGGATGAAGAGGAAACAGGGAATTGCTGCCCCAGCGTAGGGGGCGCGGTCATTACCGGCAAGGACATACCTCGCCACAACACAAAGGGTGAACGCGCGGGAACTTAATGCCGTATTAATGTTCAACTCGTGAGTTGTCCACAGGGGTGAAGCGTTCTCCACAGGTTGTCCACAACCCCGGTGGACACCCTTGACATCCGCGCTGAGCAGGCGAGACTGCCCAGGTGACCGCTGCCGACGATCCGGTACCGGCCCCCCGGGCGCCACAGCCACCCGGGCGGGCGCGCATCGTGCTGGCAGAGGTGTCCCGCCGGGACAGCCGGGCCGAACGCACCCGCGTCGAACTCGCCCAGCAGACCCGGGTCGGCGAGGCGCTGGTCCGCGGCCTGGTCCGGGCGCAGCTGGCGCTCGCGCTGCGGATGAGCCTGGTCGTGCTGATCGGGCTCGGCGGCCTGCCCTGGCTGTTCGCGATCGCGCCGGCCGTCGGCCGGGTCACCGTCTTCGGCGTCAACCTGCCCTGGCTGCTGCTCGGGCTCGCCTCGTTCCCGTTCCTGATCGCGGTGGGCTGGGCGTACGTGCGGCTGGCGGAACGCAACGAGCAGGACTTCACCGACCTGGTCCAGCGGCCGGAGCGCTGAGATGGGCAACGGCTACGTCGTCCCGGCCATCGTGGCGGTCACCCTGGTCACCCTCGGCATCGGCTTCTACGGGCTGCGGCTGGCCCGCACCACCTCCGACTTCCTGGTCGCCTCCCGCGCGGTGAGTCCGACCTGGAACGCCGCCGCGATCGGCGGGGAATACCTGTCGGCCGCCAGCTTCCTCGGCGTGGCCGGGTTGATCCTCAAGTACGGCGTCGACGTGCTCTGGTACCCGGTCGGCTTCGCCGCCGGCTACCTCGCCCTGCTGCTCTTCGTCGCCGCGCCGCTGCGTCGCTCCGGCGCCTTCACGCTGCCCGACTTCTGCGAACTACGGCTCGGCTCGCGCCGGTTGCGCACCCTGGCCACCGTGTTCGTGATCTTCATCGGCTGGCTCTACCTGGTGCCGCAGTTGCAGGGCGCCGGGCTGACCCTGGCCACGGTCGCCGGCTCGCCGTACCCGGTGGGTGCGCTGCTGGTCGCCGTCGTGGTGACCACGAACGTGGCGTTCGGCGGGATGCGGGCGATCACCTTCGTCCAGGCCTTCCAGTACTGGTTGAAGCTGACCGCGCTGGCCGTACCGGCGATCTTCCTGGCGTTGCAGTGGCAGGCCGACGCCCGGCCCGCGGTGACCCCGCCCGACGGGCCGGCGTTCCGGACCGCGACCACCGTCGTGGTCGAGCACCGCGCGGCGCTCACCTTCGCCGACGGCACGACCCTCCAGGTACGCCCCGGCGACCGCCTCGACTTCGCCGCCGGCGACCCGGTGCCCGAGGTGTCCGGAGTGGCCACCGACGCGGCCGACTGGCTGCTGCCGGACACCGCCGGGGACGACGACCGCGGCCTCTTCGCCACGTACTCGCTGATCCTGGCCACGTTCCTGGGCACCATGGGATTGCCGCACGTGCTGGTCCGCTTCTACACCAACCCCGACGGCGCAGCCGCCCGGCGCACCACGCTGGTCGTGCTCGCCCTGGTCGGCGTCTTCTACCTGCTGCCCACCATCTACGGCGTGCTCGGCCGGATATACACGCCACAACTGCTGGTCACCGGGCAGACCGACGCGGTGGTGGTGCTGCTGCCCGGGGCCGCGCTCGGCGACGGGACCACCGGCCGGCTGCTCGCCGCGCTGGTCGCGGCGGGCGCGTTCGCGGCCTTTCTCTCCACCTCGTCGGGGCTGCTCACCAGCGTCGCCGGAGTGATCTCCACCGACGTGCTCGGGCGCGGCTCGGTACGCGGCTTCCGGCTGGCCACGGTGATCGCCGGCGGGGTGCCGGCGGTGCTCGCGCTCAACGTCTCCGGGCTGGACGTCTCCCAGGTGGTCGGGCTGGCCTTCGCGGTCGCCGCCTCCAGCTTCTGTCCGCTGCTGGTGCTCGGCATCTGGTGGCGCGGGCTGACCGATCTGGGGGCGGCGGCCGGGGTGCTGGTCGGTGGCGGGGCGGCCGTGGCGGCGGTCCTGGTCACCGTGCTCGGGCCACCGCTGTCCGGCTGGCCGGCCACGCTCATCGCGCAGCCGGCCGCCTGGACGGTGCCGCTCGCCTTCACCGTGATGGTCGCCGTCTCGATGGCGACCCGCCGGCGGGCCCCGGCCGACGTCGGGGCCACCATGCTCCGACTGCACGCCCCCGAGGCGCTACGGCTGTGACCCCCGGCCGTGGCGGTGGTATGGGCTAGGGACGGGTACGTCCCGGGGAGGACGCGCGATCATCCTGCGGCCGGAGCTTCGGCTGGTCCGGCCCGGATACGGTCGGACGCATGACTGGTGGGCACCCCGCGCTCGCGCTGCGCGGCCTGGCGAAGCAGTTCGACGGCAAGGTCGCGGTGGCGGGCGTCGACCTGGCCGTCCCGGCCGGCTCCTTCTACGGTCTGCTCGGCCCGAACGGCGCCGGCAAGACCACCACGCTGTCGATGGCGGTCGGTCTGCTGCGCCCCGACCACGGCCGGGCCTGGGTGCTCGGGCACGACGTGTGGGCCGACCCGGTAGGCGGGAAGCGGCTGCTCGGCGTCATGCCGGACGGCGTACGGCTCTTCGACCGGCTCACCGGGGCGGAGCTGCTGGCGTACCACGGTCTGCTGCGCGGGATGGACCCGGCGGTGGTCGACCAGCGGGCCGCCGAGCTGCTGGACGTGCTGGCGCTCACCGACGCCGGCCGGACCCTGGTGGTCGACTACTCGGCCGGCATGAAGAAGAAGATCGGCCTGGCCTGCGCGCTGCTGCACGGCCCCCGGGTCCTGGTGCTGGACGAGCCGTTCGAGGCGGTCGACCCGGTCTCCGCCGCGCTGATCCGCGACATCCTCCAGCGGTACGTCTCCGGCGGCGGCACGGTGGTCTTCTCCAGCCACGTCATGGAGGTCGTCGAGCGGCTCTGCTCGCACGTGGCGATCCTCGCCGAGGGCACCATCAAGCGGGTCGGCACCCTGGACGAGGTGCGCGGGGACCGGTCCCTGGAGGAGGTCTTCGTCGAGGTGGTCGGTGGCCGCACCGCGACCGGTGAGGAACTGTCGTGGCTGTCGCGGTGACCGTCCCGGCCGAACCGGTCCGGCGGGTCTCCGCCCGGCACTTCGTCCGGCTCAAGCTGCGGGTGATGGGCAACAACTTCCGGGGCCAGGGCTGGCGGATCGCGATGTTCGTGATCGGCGTCCTGGTCGGCCTCTGGTTCGCCGCCGGCGGTTTCCTGGCGCTGGCCGCGCCGGGCTTCGCCGGCGAGCCGCGGTACGCGCTGATGACCGCCGCGTTCGGCGGTGGGCTGCTGGTGCTCGGCTGGCTGCTGCTGCCGCTGGTCTTCTTCGGCGTGGACGAGACCCTGGACCCGGCCCGGTTCGCGCTGCTGCCGCTGCCCCGCCGCACCCTGGTCGCCGGGCTGTTCGCGGCGGCGCTGGTCAGCGTCCCGGTGCTCGCGGTGCTGCTCGCCGTCTCCGGGCTGGTGGTCACCGCCGCCGCGCTGGGCGGCTGGGCGGCCGGGCTGGTCGCGGCCGTCGGGGTGGTCGCGGGGCTGCTGCTCTGCGTCGCCGCCAGCCGCGCGCTGACCAGCGCGTTCGCCACCATGCTGCGGTCCCGCCGGGTACGCGACCTGGCCGCCGTGCTGCTCGCGGTGGTCGCCGCCCTGCTCGGGCCGTTGCAGATCGCGGTGCTGGCGGCGGTGCGGGAGGCCGACTGGGACCGGCTGGCCGGGGTGGCCGAGGTGGTGGGCTGGACCCCGTTCGGCGCGCCCTGGACGGTCGGCGTGGATGTGGCCGAGGGGCGGGCCTGGGCCGTACCGGTGAAGTTGCTGATCACGGCGGTGACCATCGGCCTGCTGCTGCTGTGGTGGTCGCGGTCGCTGGAGTCGGCGATGGTCGGCGCGGCCAGCGCCGCTCCCGCCAAGGGCCGGCGCGGGCCGGCGGGCGGGGCCGTCGCGCAACTCTTCCCCCGGGCGCTGGCCTGGACGCGCCGGGACCGGTTCGGCGCGCTGGTCGCCCGGGAGGCGCGCTACTGGTGGCGGGACGCCCGGCGCCGGGCCAACCTGATCACCGTCGCGGTGGTCGGGGTCTTCGTGCCGGTGATGGTGAACCTCGGCGGCCCGCAGTTCGCCGCCGAGGACGGCCCGGACCTCACCGCCGGCAACTCGTCGCCGGTCCTGCTCAGCCTGTCGATGCTCTTCGTCGGGGTGCTCGCCTCGGTCACCCTGGCCAACCAGTTCGGCTTCGACGGCAGCGCGTACGCGGCGAACGTGGTGGCCGGGGTGCCCGGTCGGCTGGAGCTGCGCGCCCGGATGACGGCCTTCTCGGTGTACGTGGCGCCGATGCTGGGCGTGGTGTCGGTGGTGATCGCGCTGGTGCTGGGCGAACCCGGCTGGATCGGGGTGGCCGGCGGGGCGCTGCTCGCCGCGTACGGGGCCGGGTTGGCGATCAACGGGTTCGTGTCGGTGCTCGGGGCGTACTCGCTGCCGGAGACGAGCAACCCGTTCGCGATGAACACCGGGGCGGGGGTGGCGAAGAGTTTCCTCACCCTGCTGTCCATGGTCGCCTCGGCGGCCGCCGCGGTACCGATGGTGGTGGCCGCGGCGCTGCTCGGGGACGCCTGGCTCTGGCTGGCCCTGCCCCTCGGCGCGGCGTACGGGCTGGGGGCGGCACTGCTCGGCTCGTACCTGGCCGGGGACGTGCTGGACCGGCGGATGCCGGAGCTGCTGGCCACCGTCACCCCGCGCCGCTGATGCCGGTCGTCGAGGCGGTGGCGACCGTCCCGGTCCCGCCCGAGCTGGCCTTCGCGGTGTCGCAGACCACCGCGCCGGTGCGCTACCGGTGGGACCCGTTCGTCCGGGAGCAGCACTTCACCGACGGGGCGACCCGCCCCGGCAAGGGGGTGCGGACCTTCACCCGCTCCCGCCACGGCCTGGTCATGGTCAGCGAGTACGTCTCGTTCGCGCCGCCGACGAACGTCGGCATGAAGATGGTGCGCGGCCCGTGGTTCTTCGAGATGTTCGCCGGCGGCTGGCGGTTCGCACCCGCTGCGGAGCCCGGCCACACCGTCGCTACCTGGCGGTACAGCTTCCGGTGCCGCCCGGCGTTCCTGCGGCCGGTCGCCGACCGCGTCGGCGTCTGGCTGCTCACCCGGGACATCCGCCGCCGGATCGCCGGCTACGCCGCCGGCTGCGCGGACCCGGAGGTACTGGCCGCCGCCCGCCGCTCGCTCGCCACCGACGATCCGGCCGACGGGGGTACGACCTGAGCGCCCCCGCCTCGGGCGCACCACCCCCGTTTGCGGCGTGTCGGGGTGTCCAACGGGCCGGACAGCCCGACACGCCGCAAACCGGGTGGATCGAGCGCGGGTCAGACCCGGCGCATGAAGGCGAAGAGGAAGTGGCTGCCGGTGACCGAGGCGACGTTGACCAGTTCCCAGCCGTAGTTCGACAGGTGCTCGACGGCCTCCATGAGCTGGGTGACGCTGTTGCCCATGAACCCGGGCCGGGCCGAGACGGCCAGGTGCCGGAACGGGTAGGCGCGGAGGTCGACCTCGCCGCGCAGGATCGAGTCGGCACCGACGGACCGGGACTGGGCGAGCTGCGGCGGCGTCACGAAGGCCATGCCCGGCACGATAGGCCGTCCGGGCGAGGGCCCCGATTCCGACAAGATCGCGGCCCTGCGGACGAGTACGCACCGACCACGGCGCCGGCCAGCGACTCGCTGGCCCCGCGCGACCGCGCCACCGTGTCGGTGATCACCGGTCCCGGGTCGGCCGCGCGGTTCGCGCGAGCCCGACGGCGGACGGTGGTCGGAGGTCCTTTCGAGCTGATGTCGTCAACGACTCAGGCTCCGGGCCCGACGGGTTTGATTCGTTCACAACATCAGTTCGAAAGGGCCTGCAGAGCGCCCTGCCTCGTCCGGGCCGGGCAGAGGTCGGGCCCGGCAGAGGTCGGGCCCGGCGGATCATGCGGGCAGGGCCGGACCTCGATCGGTCGGCGGAGCGGAAGGCGTCTGCGCGACGAATGACCGCCAGGCGTCGGGAGCGAAGGTGAGGGTCGGGCCGGAGCGGTCCTTGCTGTCCCTCACCAGCACCACGCCAGGCAGGTTGTCCGCCACCTCGACGCAGTTACCGCCAGAGTCCGTCGATCGGCTGGAGGTGCGCCAGTGCGGCTTGATCATCGTCATGGCGTCACCTTCAGCTTCCGGATCAAATCCAGCGAGGCGCCTGTGGACAGTGCTTCGCCGAGCAGGCTATCCCACTTGCGATCGATCAAGCCGATCATTTCAGGGTCGTCCATGACGTGTCCCCGAGCGGCATTCTCCAGGTAGAGGGCCCTGTCGCCGTCCGGCAGCTCAGCAAGCACGAACCCACCGCCGAGCCCGACGTGCTCCCCGACGCTCAGCGGAATAACGTGCAGCCGGAGGAACGGCAGGTCGGCCACACCCAGGAGTCGACCGAGTTGCTCATCGAGCACGGCAGGCCCACCAACCGGACGGTGCAGCGCCGACTCATCGAGCAGAAAGACGCAGTGCGGTGGCTCGTCGCGGTGCAGCAGTTGCTGCCGCTCCATTCGCACCGCCACCAACTCGTCCACCATCGCTGGCGCGTGCAGCCCACCGGCCGAGATGACCGCGTGCGCATACTTCTCGGTTTGGAGCAGGCCGGGCACCAGGCAGGCTTCGAAAGCACGCAGTCGAGTGGCCTGCTGTTCGTAGCCTCGCCAGGGCGCGAACCAGGACGGCCCCCGCTCCTGGTCGGCCACCTTGAGTAGTTCGGCGAGGAGGCCGCCGGTGCCGAGGGCCTGGTCGGCGGCGACGGCGAACTCCATGGTCGGCCGGCGGCGGCCGGTCTCGATCGCCGCCACAGTCGACGGACTCCACTTGATCGTGGCGGCCAGCCCCTCCTGGGACACCTCGGCACCCGCTCGGGCGGCCTTCAACGCCCTGACCCACATCTCGACGTTCATCCTTACCTCTCCGGTAAGTACGTGACCCCGCTGCGTAGTAAGCCCTGGCATCCTCCCCTGCGACCGGCCCGCCGTCCAGGGTGGAGAACACGCGGCCCGGCCGGTGGAGGCGTCGACCCGGCGGCCGGTCCTGCGTCGGGTCGCCCCGGTCAATCCCCCGACCGGGGCGACCCCCGAGACCGGGAGGAAGTCAGCGATGTTCGGGTTCATCCGCCGCAGGAACGCCGCGCTGTGGCCGTACCGGAGGAAGAAGGTGGCACCGGCGACCGGCGTGCCGGGCGCGACCGCGCCGCAGGGGTCGGTGGGCCGGCCGAACCAGCCGCCGGCGTGGGCGACCGCGCCGACGGTCGCCCTGCCGCGACCGGGCCGCGCAGGCTGGCTGACCCCGGCGCAGACCTGGCGGGCGAACGGCGGACGGTGGTGACCACCGCCCGGGCGTGTCGCGCCGGGAAGGCGGACACGACCCTGAGCGTGATGCCTCTGAGTCATAAATATGCCTCTGAGTCATCACGCTCGTTGCGGCAAGCGCCTCCAGCCGCCGACACGCCGGAACCCGCCCGGCGTAGCGCCAGTGCGCGGACCGTCGCCGCGCGGACCGCCAGCGCGCGGATCATCGCCGCGTCGGCTATCGCCGTGCCGACCGGCAGAGGGGAACGGCGGTGAGCAGGCGGGTGCCGCATCTGCCGATGCGGCCGCTCTGGCGGTGCCGGGCCTGCGGCGCGCACTGGCCGTGTCAGCCGGCCCGACTCGTCCTGCTGGTCGAGTACCGGCACGACCGGACGGCGCTGCTGGTGTACCTGGGCGGGCTGATGGCCGAGGCCGCCGATCAGCTCGCCCGACTCCACCCGCAGGCCCGACCGACCGACCTGCACGAGCGCTTCCTTGGCTGGGCGCGGGCCCGGGGCGGCACAATGTTTCACGTGAATCATGAGCCGGGTGCCGAGATCCACCACACCGATCCGTTCGCGGTGCCCGCCGGGCAGCGCTCGCCCGTACGCCGGTTGCGGGGTCGGCTGGCGGCGCCGGTGACCCTCTGGACGGCGCCCGGCCCGGCGGGGCTGACCGTCTCGTCCACCCTGGTCGCCGAGGGTGAGCCGGACCGGCTGCTCGGGCTGATCGACGCGGAGTCGGACCTGTGGGCGGCGGTGGAGGGGGCCGGCCGGTTCGCGGTGGCGCCGTTGGGGCCGCCGCACCGGCAGCTCGCCGACCGGTTCGCCGGGCTCTTCCCCTCCCCGGGCGGGCTCTTCGCCACCGGATCGTGGCTCGACACCCCCTACGGCCCGGTCCCCAGCGACGCCGGCGGGTGGGCCGGCTGCCGGCTCGACGACGCCCGGGAGTACGGCTGGGGTCTGCTGGTCGAGGCCACCATCGAGGCGGTCGACCTGACCGAGGAGACCATGCCGCTGCTGCACTACCGGGGCCGGTACCACGAGCTGACCTGACGGCCCGGCGCCAGCACCTGGCGGCCCACCGACCAGCTCGTGGTGGCCCGGCGAGCGCCCGCCCGACCTACCGCTCATCGGAGTGACCTGCGTCACTCGGCGCAACCCGCAGACCGTTCGGCGCAGCCGCCGACCGGCCCCGATCTCGGCCTTCCCTGGATGGGAGCGCGCTCTCTACGGTGCGCGAAACTCCCCAGGCCTGTGAAGGTGGTGATCCACAGATGTCCACGGACACACCCGCGTCCGCGCCCGCCGAGTCGGCGGCGGAGCGGTATCTCGCCGTACAACGGTCGGACGAGTTCGCCGGGTTGCGTCGCGCGTTGCGCGGCTTCGTCTTCCCGATGACCGTCGCGTTCTTCCTGTGGTACGCGCTCTACGTCATCCTCTCCGCCTACGCGCGGGGCTTCATGGGCACGAAGCTCTTCGGCAGCAACATCAACGTCGCCCTCGTCTTCGGCCTGCTCCAGTTCCTCTCCACCTTCCTGATCGCCTGGCTCTACTCCCGGTACGCCGACCGGAAGATCGACCCGGTCGCCGACCGGATCCGCGCCGAGATCGGGGAGGTGACCCATGAACACGGTCCTCGCGGCTGAGGCGGGCAGCACCACCGCCCGCAACCTCACCATCACGCTCTTCCTGGTCTTCGTGGCGGTGACCCTGGCCATCACCATCTGGGCCAGCCGGCAGACCAAGACCGCCACCGACTTCTACGCCGGCGGCCGATCCTTCTCCGGCTTCCAGAACGGCATGGCGATCGGCGGCGACTACATGTCGGCCGCGTCGTTCCTCGGCATCGCCGGCATCATCGCCCTCTACGGCTACGACGGCTTCCTCTACTCGATCGGCTTCCTGGTCGCCTGGCTGGTGGCCCTGTTGCTGGTGGCCGAACTGCTGCGCAACTCCGGCCGGTACACGATGGCCGACGTGCTGGCCTTCCGGATGCGGCAGCGTCCGGTGCGTACCGCCGCGGCCGTCTCCACCATCACCGTGTCGATCTTCTACCTGCTGGCCCAGATGGTGGGCGCGGGCGCGCTGGTCGCGCTGCTGCTCGGCATCAAGCCGGGGACGACCTTCCTCGGCATGAACGCGGACACCGCCAAGGTCGCCACCATCATCATGGTCGGCGCCCTGATGATCATCTACGTCACGGTTGGTGGCATGAAGGGCACCACCTACGTGCAGATCGTCAAGGCGTTCCTGCTGATGGGCGGCGCGCTGGTGATGACGTTGCTGGTGCTGGCGAAGTACAAGTTCAACCTGTCGTCGCTGCTCGGTGACGCCGCCGCCTCCTCCGGCAAGGGCAGCGCCTTCCTCGAACCCGGGCTGCGCTACGGCGTCGAGGTGGCCGGCAATTCGACCCAGACGTTCTACAACAAGATCGACCTGCTCTCGCTCGGCATCGCGCTGGTGCTCGGCACGGCCGGCCTGCCGCACATCCTGATCCGCTTCTACACCGTCCCGACCGCCAAGGCGGCCCGCAAGAGCGTGCTGTGGGCGATCGGCATCATCGGCACCTTCTACCTGCTCACCCTGGCGCTCGGCTTCGGCGCCGCGGCGCTGGTCGGCAGCGAGGCGATCACCGCCCAGGACAAGGCGGGCAACACGGCGGCGCCACAGCTCGCCGAGGCGCTCGGCATCGACTTCCTCGGTGGCGATCTCGGCGGGGCCACCCTGCTGGCGATCATCGCGGCAGTCGCCTTCGCCACGATCCTGGCCGTGGTCGCCGGTCTGACCCTGGCCTCCTCCTCCAGCCTGGCGCACGACTTCTACGCCAACGTGCTGAAGAACGGCCAAGCCTCCGAACGGCAGGAGGTAACCGTCGCCCGCGTCTCCGCCCTGGTCATCGGCGCGGTCTCGATCGTGCTCTCGATCTTCGCGCAGAGCCTGAACGTGGCCTTCCTGGTGGCGCTGGCCTTCGCGGTGGCCGCTTCGGGCAACCTGCCGGCGATCCTCTACAGCCTCTTCTGGAAGCGGTTCAACACCTCGGGGGCGGTCTGGGCCATCTACGGCGGACTGCTGGCCGCCGTGTTCCTGGTGTTCTTCTCACCGGTGGTCTCCGGGGCACCGACCTCGATGTTCCCGGACCAGGACTGGCAGTGGTTCCCGCTGTCCAACCCGGGCATCCTCTCGATCCCGTTCGGCTTCCTGTGTGGCTGGATCGGCACGGTGATCTCGAAGGAGCGCGACGAGGAGAAGTACGCGGAGCTGGAGGTGCGGGCGCTGACCGGCGCGGGAGCGCACTGACGTCCACCACCGGAAGGGGCCCCGGCGCGCGTGCCACGCCGGGGCCCCTTACCGCATGCCGCGCCGTATCCGGGGGGCACCCTTAGTAGGCTGGCCGGCATGAAGGTAGCCCCGCGTTTCGGCAGCGGTCATCGCGTCCTGGTCACCGGCGGCGCCGGTTTCGTGCCGTCCCACCTGGTCGACGCCCTCGTCGGGCGCGGCTGCCAGGTCGTCGCGCTGGACAACTTCGTCACCGGTTCGAAGGACAACGTCGCGCACCTGCTGGACAACCCGTCCTTCGCCCTGGTCGAGGCGGACATCTCCGACGGGCTGCCGCCCCACCCGGCGCTGGCCGAGCGGTTCGACGCCGTCCTGCACATGGCCTCCCCGGCCAGCCCGACCGACTTCGAGAAGCTGCCGGTGGAGATCCTCCGGGTCGGCTCGGCGGGCACCCTGCACCTGCTGGAGCGCGCGCTCGCCGACGGCGCCCGGTTCCTGATGGCCTCCACCTCCGAGGCGTACGGGGATCCGAAGGAGCACCCGCAGCGCGAGACGTACTGGGGCAACGTCAACCCGATCGGGGTGCGCGCCGTCTACGACGAGGCGAAGCGCTTCTCCGAAGCGGCCACCATGGCGTACCACCGGAGCAAGGGGCTGGACGCGGCGATCGTCCGGATCTTCAACACGTACGGCCCGCGGATGCGCCCCGACGACGGCCGGGCCATCCCCACCTTCATCTCCCAGGCGCTGCGCGGCGAGCCGATCACCGTGCACGGCACCGGCAACCAGACCCGCTCGATCTGCTACGTCGACGATCTGGTGCGCGGCATCCTGCTGCTGCTCGACTCGACCGAGACCGGGCCGATCAACTGCGGCACCGAGCACGAGATGAGCATGCGGCAACTCGCCGAGACGATCGTGTCACTCTGCGGAAGCAGCTCCGAGGTGACGTACATCACCCGCAGCGCGGACGATCCGGAGATGCGGCGACCTGATCTCACCCTCGCCCGGGAGCTGCTGGGATACGAACCCACCGTGGCGCCCGAAGACGGACTGCGACGCACGATCGACCACTTCCGGGCGCGGCTAGGGTAGCGCTCCGCCCGGCACGCGGGACGCGACGCGGCGTTCGCCTTCGGGCAACGCTCGACCGGCATACGTACGCTGAATCGCATGTCCGCCACATCGTCAGCCGGCGTCCCGCTTCCGTACACGCACCGGAGCGCCGGACGCGCCGCGGTCCCCGGTCCCGACCGGGCCGCCGGGCGCGCCCGGCCGTCCGAGACGCAGTGGTACCCGTCGTACGACGAGGAGCGCCCCCGCTCCGGCGGGCCCGGCGGCCCGGGCGGACCCGGCACGCCGCCGGGGCCGGGCGGTCCGGGTGGCCCCGGCCGGCGTGGCCCCCGCCCGCGCTGGGGACGGATCGGCCTGGTGGCCGGCGTGGCGGTGCTGGTGCTGGCGCTGCTCGGCGGCCTGGGGGCGTGGGTCTACACCGACAACCTCGACAAGGACCTGGCCCGCACGGACCCGTTCTCGGAGATCACCGGCGGGCGGCCTGCCAAGGCGGTGAACGGCGCGCTGAACATCCTGCTGGTGGGCTCGGACTCGCGCGACCCGGACGCGCCGGTGGACAAGCAGAGCCAGTGGCGGGCCGACACGATCATCGTCATGCACATCCCCGCCGACCACAAGTCGGCCTACCTGGTCTCCATCCCGCGTGACCTGTACGTGCCGATCCCGGAGAGTGCCGGCGCGGAGTGCGACTCCGGGCGGCGCGCGAAGATCAACGCGGCGTTCGCGTTCGGCGGCCTTCCGCTGGCGGTCCGCACGGTGGAGTGCTTCAGCGACGTCCGGATCGACCACGTGATGGCGATCGACTTCGGCGGCTTCAAGGAGGTCACCGACGCGCTCGGCGGGGTGGACCTCAAGGTGGAGCGGAGCATCACCTCGATCCACAAGCCGTACCGGAAGTTCACCAAGGGCACCATGCACATGGACGGCGCCACGGCACTGGACTGGATCCGGCAGCGCAAGCAGTTCCCGGAGGGCGACTTCGCCCGGATGCGCCACCAGCAGGAGTTCCTGCGCGCGCTGATGGACAAGGCGGCGAGCACGGGCACGCTGGCCAATCCGAAGAAGCTGAACGCCTTCCTCCAGTCGGTCACCGACGCGGTGACCGTCGACAACGGCTTCTCGCTGGTCGACATGGGTGTGCAGTTCCGCAGCCTGCGCGGCGAGAACCTGACCTTCATCACCAGCCCGAACACGGGCAGCGACACGATCAACGGCGAGTCGGTGGTGGTCTCCGACCGGACGAAGGCGCTGGCGATGTACAAGGCGATGTCGGCGGACACGATGGCGGCCTGGGTGGCGGCCAACCAGGACCCGGACACCAAGGGCAACTGACCCGGGCGGCCGGTGTTGCCGGCACATTTCGACGGACGTCATCAGAGGTGCGCTCACGTCTGGTTCCATCATCGGCCGCCAACCACCGACCAGACGTATTGACTCATCCGTTCGGTTGAATTGCCGCCGGAAGTGCCGGGATATCCAGGAATTGAGCGCCTGACGATCTCGCCTTGACGGGAAGCGGTACGTAGAGTGGTCCCGCCCCCCGACCAATCGAGCTGGAGCACGCATGCCGGTTCAGACCAGCCCCCGCCCGACGTCGCAGGATTCCGACCCGTACGCACGGCCGTCGACGATCCCGTCCCAGGGCGGTCGGGGCGGTCAGCGCACCGGCGGCGCCAGGAAGCGCACCAAGCGCAAGGACCCGCTCTGGGCCCGCCTGACGGTGATCTTCGGCGCCGTGCTGATGATGACCAGCGGCGTCGCCATCGTCGGCAGCAAGGCGCTGATCAGCCAGGCGACCGGCAACATCTCCCAGAAGAACCTGCTGGGCGGGGCGGGCAAGACCGACGCCGAGGGCGGCGCCGACCTGGATGGCCCGATCGACATGCTGCTGCTGGGCGTGGACGCCCGCGAGCGCTGGGCCGCCGACGACGTCCGGGCGGACAGCATCATCGTGCTGCACATCCCGGCCAGCCACGACCAGGCGTACATGATCTCGATCCCCCGGGACACCGAGGCGCAGATTCCCGCCTTCAAGAAGAGCGGCTACGCCGGTGGCACCGACAAGATCAACGCGGCGTTCCAGGCCGGCGCCCGCAACGGCGGCGGCTGGGAGGGCGGCGCCCAACTGATGGCCCAGACCATCAAGAACATGACCGGGATCAGCTTCGACGGCGCCGCGATCATCAACTTCGGCGGATTCAAGAGCGTCATCGACACCCTGGGCAGCGTCCGGATCTGCGTCAAGCACGAGGTGCAGTCGATCCACACGGTGATGGTCGACGGCAAGCACATGTGGAAGGCGGACGCCAAGAAGACCGGCCGGCCGATGACCCCGGTGGTCTACAAGAAGGGCTGCCGCGAGATGTCCGGCCTCGAGGCGCTGGACTACTCCCGGCAGCGCTACGGCCTGCCCGGCGGCGACTACGACCGGCAGCAGAACCAGCAGCAGCTCATCAAGGCGATGGCCCGCAAGGCCACCGAGAAGGGCATGCTGACCAACCCGGTCAAGGTCAACCAGCTGATCCGGGCGGCGGGCAAGGCCTTCATCCTCGACGTCGGTGAAGCATCGGTCGCCAACTTCATCTACACCCTGCGCGGGGTCAGCGCCAACGAGTTGACGATGCTGCGCACCAACGGCGGCAAGTTCAACGGCAACGCCAACAACCGTGAGGCGCTCAGCCCGCAGACGCTGGAGATGTTCCAGGCGGTCAAGCACGACAAGCTGGGCGAATTCGTGTACGCCAACCCGGCGGTCCTCTCCACCCGCAGCTAACCCCGATGACCGGCCGGCAGTCACGGCGAAACCAGCCCCGAGCGCAGTGACTGACCCGTAGCCTGAAGTGAGCATGTCTCACGTAACGGCCACGGGGAGGGCGTCACGGCCAGGTCAGCGAGGTCCGACCGAGGGCTGGACGGACCGCCACCCGGCCGCCGGGCCACCCGTTGGCCGAGGGTCCTGCTCCGGCTCGGACTCGCCCTGGTGCTGGTCGCCGTCGTCGCCGTGGTCGGCATCAAGGCACTCACCGCGCGGTACGAGCGCACCATCACCCGGGAGCAACTGCTCGCCCGGGACGCCCGGCAACCCCGCACCGACCTCTCCGAAGGGCTGAACTACCTGCTCGTCGGCACCGACCGACGGGGTGCGACCGACGGGCCGGACCAGCGCTCCGACACCATCCTCATCGTGCACGTCCCGCCCGGCCTGCGGCAGGGCTACCTGGTCTCCGTCCCGCGCGACCTGCTGGTGGCCATCCCGCCCGGCGGCAACGGCTACGGCGGCGGGCAAGACAAGATCAACGCCGCGTACGAGCACGGCGGCGGCGGCCCGGGCGGCGCCCAGTTGCTCTCCTCCACCCTCACCCGGCTCACCGGCATCCGCTTCGACGGGGCGGCGCTGGTCGACTTCGCCGGCTTCAAGCGGGTCATCGACCTGCTCGGCGGGATCCGCATGTGCGTCGACACCGAGGTCCGGTCGATCCACACCGGCACCCTCTTCACCCCCGGCTGCGAGCAGATGGACGGCGCCCGGGCGCTGGACTACGTGCGGCAGCGCTACGACCTGCCCGGCGGCGACTACGACCGGCAGCGGCACCAGCAGCAGATGCTGCGGGCGGTGCTGGAGCGGGCCGGGGAGACGAACCTGCGCGGCGACCCGCTGAAGCTGGACCGGGTGCTGCGGGCGGTGGGCGGCTCGCTGACCCTGGACACCAACGGCGTCCGGGTCGAGGACCTGATGGTGGCCCTGGGGTCGCTGCCGTCGGACGCGCTGAGCGGGGTGCAGGTGCCGTCGTACCCGGAGACCATCGACGGGATCTCCTACGTGGTGCTCGACAACGGCGGCAACGGCCTCTTCGACGCCGTACGCGGCGAGCGGGTGCCGGGCTGGGCGGCGGCCAACCCGCGCTGGGTCACCCGGTTGTGAGCCGGCGTACCGGCCGGGCCCGTGCCGATGCCGCCGGTGAGGATCTAGGCTGCTACCCGTGTTCGGATCCCAGGTACCCAGCGTTCCCGTGACCGAGATCGACGACGAGACCTACCTGCTGGACGTCCGCGAGGACGACGAGTGGGTGGCGGGCCACGCCCCCGGCGCCCACCACCTGCCGATGATGGAACTGCCGGCCCGGCTGGCCGAGGTGCCCACCGACCGGGACGTCGCGGTGATCTGCCGTTCCGGCGGGCGCTCCGCCCAGGTCGTCGGCTACCTGCTCAACAACGGATGGGAGCAGGTGCGCAACGCCGACGGCGGGATGCGCCAGTGGGAGGCCGTCGGCCGGCCGGTGGTCGGCGGGGACGGGCAGCCCGGCCGGGTCATCTGAGAGCCGGCGCCATGGGCGATCCGCTGGTCTTCGCGCACCGCGGCGCGTCGGCCGACCTGCCCGAGCACACCCTCGCGGCGTACCTGCGTGCCCTCGACGAGGGCGCCGACGGGCTGGAGTGCGACGTCCGGCTCACCCGCGACGGGCACCTGGTCTGCGTGCACGACCGCCGGCTGGACCGGACCAGCAACGGACGCGGGCTGGTCAGCGCCCGTACCCTCGCCGAGCTGGAGCTGCTCGACTTCGGCTCCTGGCATCCGGGCTGCGTACCGGCCGACGGCGACGAGGTGCTGGACGAGTCGCACACCCGGCTGCTCACGCTGGAACGGCTGCTGGAGGCCGTACTGGCCGCCGGCCGGCCGGTCCGGCTGCTGGTGGAGACGAAGCACCCGTCCCGCTACGGCGGCGACGTCGAGCGCCGGCTGGTCGCGCTGCTGCGCCGGTACGGGCTCGCCGAACCCGGCCCGGACGACCCGGTACGGGTCACCGTGATGTCCTTCTCCCCGCTGGCCGTACGCCGGGTCCGGGAGCTGGCCCCGGCGCTGCCCACGGTGCTGCTGCTGGAGGTGCTGCCGCGCTGGCTGCGACTCGGCCGGCTGCCGTTCGGCGCCGGGATCGCCGGGCCCGGCATCGGCCTGGTCCGGGCCCGCCCGCAGCTGGTGCCCGCCCTGCGGGCCGCCGGCAATCAGGTGTACGTCTGGACCGTCAACGAGCCGGACGACCTGGAGCTGGTGCTGGCCGCCGGGGTGGACGGGGTGATCACCGACCGACCGGCGCGGACGCTGGCCCGGCTGGGCCGGTGAGGCCCACCGGACGGGGCTGCCCGAACTCCGCCCGAGGGGGCACACTCGGGACATGCCGGAGCGTACCGATCTCGCCGCCCTGATCACCGGCCACAGCGCGGTGATCGAGATGATCAATTCCGGAGACGCGGGCCTGCCCGTCCTCACCCAGCTGCTCCGGGTGGCCCGCTCGGCGGTGGGCGCGGCCAGCGTGGCCTTCGTCGAGTTCGCCCCGACCGGCGGCCGGGTCATCGCGGCCAGCGGCAACGCCAAGTGGATGATCGGCCGCCCGCTGCCCGCGTCCGACCCGGTGACCGTCTGCCTGCTCGCCGGCCCCCGGGTCCGGCAGGTCCGGGTGGACCACCTCCCCGGGCAGCTCGCCGGGGAGCTGGCCGCCCGCGGGCTGCGCCGGATGATCGGGGCCCGCGCCGAGATCGGCGGGCTGACCGTCGGCAGCCTGCACGCCCTCTACGCCGACGGCGAGGACGCCGCCGACCCGGAGGGGCAGGCCGTGCTGGGCTACGTGGCCGCCTGCATCGCCCACATGTACGGCGACCAGAGCGGCCTGCCGGTGCACGGCGACGGCCCGGTGGTCGCGGCGCTCGCCGACGGTCTGGCCGTGGTCGACCGGGAGGGGCACGTGCGGCTCTGGAACCCGGCCGCCGCCCAGGTGACCGGCCGCTCCTCCGCCGAGGCGCTGAACCGGCCGCTGCCCTTCCCGCTCCCCCCGTCCGGCCAGGTGCTCGACCACCAGATGCCGGACGGACGCTGGCTGCGGATCACCTCCGGGGAGCTGGCCGGGCCCGGCACCCAGCGGGTGGTCACCTTCCGCGACATCACCGACCAGCAGCGCCGCGACTCCGAGCGCGACCTCTTCGTCGCGGTGACCAGCCACGAGCTGCGCACCCCGGTCACCGTGATCAAGGGGTACGCGGACACCCTCACCGACCACTGGGAGTCGCTGACCGACACCGACCGCCGGCAGGCGGCCCGGATCATCGGGCAGCGCGCCAACGAACTGGCCCGGCTGATCGACCGCCTGCTCTCCTCGGCCATCGACGGCCGGCCCGGCGGTGAGCCGGCCGTGCCGTTCGACCTCGGAGAGGCGCTGCGCGCCACCGTGCCGGACCTCCCCGCCGACCTGCGTCACCGGCTCGTCCTCGACCTGCCGGCCGGCCTGCCCAAGGCGCTCGGCGACCGGCACAGCATGGCCACCGTCCTGACCGAGCTGGGCACCAACGCCGCCAAGTACTCGCCGCCGGAGTCGCCGATCGAGGTCACCGCCGGCACCGACGGGCAGACCGTGCTGTTCCGGGTCAGCGACCGGGGCATCGGCATCCGGCCCGAGCACGTGGAGCGCGCCTTCGACCGGTTCTGGCAGGGCGAGTCCGGGGACCGCCGGGGCTATCCCGGCGCCGGGCTCGGCCTCTATCTCGTCCGCCGGATCGTTGAACAGCAGAATGGATGGGTATCCCTCCGGCCGAGGAACGGTGGCGGTACCGTCGCAGAGGTGCGGCTGCCCCGGGGATGACCTGCGCGGGGCACCGGGGGACGGGGCGAGAAGGAGCGAGGGTGTCGACGCACGCGGTCGAACGTTCGTGGTGCGTGGTGGTTCCCCACCACGCCACCGGAGCGCGGCTGGCCCGGCACCGGCTCGCCGACGAACTCGCCGAGGTCGTAGCCCCGGTCCTGCTGGCCGACCTGGTGGCGGTCCTGGCCGAGCTGGTGGGCAACGCCGTCCGGCACGCCGACCCGCTGCCCGGCGGGGTGGTCCGGGTGGCCTGGCGGCTGCGGCCCACGCCGGGCGGCCCGACCGTGTCGATCCGGGTGACCGACGGTGGCGCGCCGGCCGGCCCGCGGATGCGGGCGGCCAGCCCGGACGCGGTCGACGGCCGTGGCCTGCACATCGTCGCCGGCCTGGCCAGCCGCTGGGGAGTCGAGCGGGACGGCCTGGGCCAGAGCGTCTGGGCCGAGTTCGACCCGACCGGCTCGGCCCGACCGGACCTGGTCGTCGCCGGTTGAGCCGGCCCCGGGGGCGGGTCCTCCCCACACCGTCCCGGCCGGGCCTCTAGGCTGTCTCGCCGTGAGCAAGCGTCGAAAGAACCAGCGCGCCGTCGAAGCGACCCCCCGCCGGGAGAAGGTCCGCGACATCTTCGTCCCCCGTCCCTTCGAGGGACTGGTGGACGAGCCGGAGTGGATCGCCCTGCGCGAGCTGGTGCCGGCCGCCTCCGCGCCGCTGCGGCTCACCCCGGAACTGGTCGAGGAGTACGGCGAGCGCCCGGTCACGCTCGCCACCGTGCTGCCGATGGCCGCCCCGGCGATGACCAAGCCGGACGGGCGGGTCTTCATCGGGTTGCAGCGCCACCAGCAGTCCGGTGACGTCTCCCGCGACCTGGCCGAGGCGCTGCTCTGCGCGCTGCGCACCGAGCCGGGCGGCCAGGTGACCGTGCCGCCGCTGCCGGGTCCGGGCCCACGCCTGCAGGACGTCCTGGTGGACGGCCCGCTGGAGATCACCATGCACGACGGCTTCGACTTCTGGCTGGACCCGGGCGCGGCCGACGACCCGTCGGTGCAGGCGTCGCTGGAGCGGGCGAACGCCGCGATCTACCCGACCGTACGGCTCGCCGCCGGCCGGGCCGCCTACTGGTGCCAGGTGCCGGAGAAGGCGCACGTGCGCTGGGTGCTGCCGGAGGACGAGGACACCGCGCTGGACGCGTTGTCCCGGCTCTCCGCCGCCGGCACCCTCACCCTGGGCGAGGGCACCCGCTTCGCCGGCATGTTCCGCGCGCACGGCCGGCTGGTGCCGGTCTGGGACCTGCCCGAGGACGTCCCGGCCGCCGACTGGGAGGCGCCGGCGAGCGCCTTCGCCGAGCGGTACGCCGAGATGCTGGAGGAGAAGGAGCCGCTGGACGCCGCCGGGCGGCGGGCCCGCCAGGGGCTGCTCGGCCGCCAGCTCACCCTGCGCTGACCCACGCCCGACCGGCCGCTTCCGGGCCCGCGACCGGCCCGGAAGCGGGGTCAGGGCCGTCGTAGTGGCTCGCGGACCAGCGGGCAGGACATGCAGCGCGGGCCGCCCCGACCCGAGCCCAGCTCGGAACCGGCGATCGGGATGACCTCGATGCCGGCCCGTTCGAGCTGGGCGTTGGTCTCGGTGTTGCGCTCGTAGCCGACGCAGAGCCGGGGCGCCAGGGCGAGGGTGTTGTTGCCGTCGTCCCACTGCTCGCGTTCGGCGGTGACCGGATCCAGCCCGGTGTCGATCACCCGGAGCTGGTCGAGGTCCATCGCGTCGGCGGCGGCGCGCAGGAACGGCGCGGGGCCGTCCACCCGCGGCTCCCCGTCCGGCCCGGCGATCACCGTGTACGCCGACAGGCTGCTGGCGATGTTCGGGTACATCAGCACCGCGTCGGCGTCGACCATCGTGCAGACCGTGTCGAGGTGCATGGTGGCGCGTTCCTGGGCGATCGGCACCACCAGGATGGTGTGCGCCAGCCCGGCGGCGAAGACCTGCCGGGCCAGCCGCTCCGCGCCGGCCGGGGTGGTCCGCTCACCCACCCCGACCGCGAGCACGCCGGGGGCGAGCAGCAGCACGTCGCCGCCCTCCAGGTGCTCCAGCTCGGGGTGGTAGACGGCCTGGGTGCCGACGAAGCGTGGGTGGTGGCGGTAGATCGCGTCGGTCAGGGTGGACTCCCGCCGGCGGGCCGGCATGGCGAGGCTGGTGACCCCGACCCGGTCACCGATCCACAGTGACGAGTCGCGCGTGAAGAGCAGGTTGGGCAGCGGGTCGATGACGAAGTCGTGCCGGTCCATCAGCGTCCACACCAGCCCGCCGGGGCGTTCCGGGCTGATCCGCACCTCCTCGTGGGCGAGCCCGGCGATGAACACGTCGGCCAGCGCCGCCGGATCGAGGTAGGCGAGGTGGTCGGCGACGCGGCGGCGCAGCGTCTCGCCGAGTCGGGGCGAGCGGAGCACCACCTCGGTCAGCTCGGCGCGCGCGTCGGGGACGGCCAGGGTCTCGGCCAGCAGGGTGGCGAGGTAGAGCACCTCCACGCCGCGCCCGCGCAACGCCGCCGCGAAGGCGTCGTGCTCCTCCTGCGCCCGTCCCACCCATGGGATAGCGTCGAAGAGCAACGAGTCGTTGTTGCGGGGGGTGAGCCGGGCCAGCTCGGGCCCGGGGCGGTGCAGCAGCACCGTGCCGAGCCGACCGACCTCGCTGTCCACGTAGTGGGTCACCCTCGCAGCGTAGGGCAGGTGCGAAGGGCGTTCGGGAGAGAAGTGTGGATGAATATGGCATTCATCCGCACTCATTCCGGCGCTCCAACTTGCCGTACCCGGGGGATGGCAACGTAGGGTAGTGAGGACATAACTTCGAGGGACCTTTTGCCGGAGGTCGCGATGACTGTCTTTCCCGCTCGTCGAGCCGTACCCACCCGGGCACTGCCGCCCGTGGCGGTGCCGCACCCCCGGACCGAGGCGCCGTCGGCGCTGGAGCCGGCCCGCCCGACCCCGTTGGAGTGGGCCCGCCGCCGTCGGGCGGAGCGCGGCGCGCGCCGGCTGGAGGCCGCCGGGGCGCGCGCGCTCGGTCAGCTCGACCACCTGGGCCCCGCCTGGCACGTCATCGAGTGGCCGCGTACGGACGTCGCCGACGTGCTGCTCGACCGCGGCCAGGACGACCGGGCCGGTTTCCTCGCCATCGGCCCGAGCGGGCTCTTCGCGGTGAGCATCGCCGACCACGGGCGCGCCCGGGTGCTGGTCGCCGGGGACGTCGTCCAGATCAACGGCAAGCGGCCGCCGTACGTGGCCGAGGCGCGGCGCGACGCCAAGCGGGCGAGCAAGGCCCTCTCCGACGCGGTCGGGCTGCCGATCCCGGTGACGCCGGTGCTGACCTTCGTCGGCTCCGGCGTCATCAGCGTCTACGGCCTGCCCAAGGACTGCCTCATGGCGACCCACCGGGAGCTGGACCGGCTCCTCGTCGCCGGAGGCAACCGGATCAGCCCGGCCACCGCCGAGAAGCTGTCCCGGGTCGCGCAGCAGCCGCAGACGTGGCTCAACGGCACGTACCGTCCCGCCGCCGACTACCGGTGGTACGACGAGGGCCGAACGGCCGCTGACAAGCCGGCCGCCCGCCGGTAACGTCACCGACGACGCCACGGCACCCGGTGTTCACCGAGGTCACCCAAGGTCCGCGCCGTTGCCGGCCGCCCGGTCGTTCCGGGCATCCGATCGTCACCGGCGGCCGGTGACAGCAGCGCGGTACAGCGACCGTCGCGGCGACCGGCTAGCGTGGACAGACCGTCGGTGTACATAGGAGGCTCGGTGGCCCACGTCGAACTCTCGCTCTCCGAAGTGTTCGCGCCGGCGTCGCGGACACCGACAGAGCCGGGGTGCGACAACGTCGGGCAGTGGTCGGCCATGGTCTCCCACGCCGAGGAGCCCTGCCTGCTGATCGACGCGGACACCCGGGTCGTGGCGATCTCGTCCGCCGGCTGCGACCTGCTGTGCCTGGGCGCACCGGAGGACGTGGTGGGCCTGCCGCTGCTGGAGGGCGGCCTGCGGCTGCTCGACTTCACCGCCGCCCGGGGCGAGCTGACCGAGCAGGAGACCGACAAGATCCCGCCGCTGCTCGCCCTGCACTCCGGCCGGCTGGCCCGGGGCCTGCTCCGGGTCCAGCCCGCCGGCGAGGACGTGCCCGACGCCACCGTCGACGCCATCTCCACCCCGGTGCTCACCGACGGCTCGGTCGCCGGCTCACTCACCTTCTTCTCCGAGATCTGACCTGCGCCCTTCTCCGAAATCTGACCTGCGTCCGAGGTGTGGCGGGCGCCGCACGCCGCGATGCTGGGGCGGGCCGGCACCGACGCCGTAAGGTGCCCTCATGCTCGATGTCGCCCTGCTCCCGGGGGAGTACGCCGTGTGCCGGCTGGCCGCCGGCACCTCCCTGCCCCCCGCCCTGTGGGCCGAGCCGGGCGTCGCGGACGTGGTCACGGTGAGCTGGACGGCCGACGGGATCTCGGTCATCTGCCCCGCCGGCCGGGCGCCCGCGCAGGCGGACGTCGAGACCGACTGGCGGTGCCTGCGCGTGGTCGGGCCGGTCGGCCTCGCGCTCACCGGCACCCTCGCCGCCCTGGTCGACCCGCTCGCCGAGGCCCGGGTCAGCGTGGTCGCGTTCTCCACCTACGACACCGACCACGTGCTGGTCCCGGCGGTACGCCTCGGCGAGGCGACCGGCGCGCTGGAACGGGCCGGGCACCGGGTGCTGCGCTGACCTTCACCGCGCCGCCGGATCCTCCTACGATGGGCTCGGCCACCCCCGGCCGTCCCGACCCGATGCCCACCCGAGGCTCGATCCCCCCGAGGACCGGTCCGTGCCGCCTGACGCACCGCACCGCACCCCACCCCGCCGGCTGGCCGTCGCCGGCGTACTGCTCGCCGTCGTGCCGCTCGCCGCCTGCGGCGCCCCGCCGGAGCCCGCCCCCGCGCCGGTCACCAGCTCCCGGCCGGCGCTCGTCACCCCCGCGGCGCCGACCGCCGCCCCGCCGGTGACCCCGCCGCTGGGCATCGCGCCGACGCTCCCGCCGACGCCCAGCCCCACGCCCGGCCTGGTCGCCGTCGCCTGCGCCGGCCGGCCCTCCGCCGACCGGGTGGTGGGGCTGCTGCGCGGCCGGGTGCTCCCCCGGGGCGTGTCGGTGCGCGCCACCCAGGGGCCGCTCTGCGCGGCCGACTGGCAGTACACCGTGCTGGCCGTGACCGGGCACGAGGAACTCCAGGTGGTCACCCGTACCGAGTCCGCCGCGTTACGCCTGGTCACCGCCGGGACCGACGTCTGCTCGATCGAGGTGCGGACGGTCGCGCCGCCCGGCATCCGGACGTTGGCCTGCGACGCCGGCACGGGGGCGGTACCCGGTGCGTAGGCTGGGCGACATGCCCGGTACACCACCGACCCGTTACGTCTACCTCGGACCCGAGGGCACCTTCGCCGAGCAGGCGCTGCGCACCGTGCCCGCCGCCGAGCACGGCAGCCGTACGCCGGCGCGCAGCGTCGGCGAGGCGCTGGAGAGCGTCCGGGCGGGGGACGCCGACGCGGCCCTGGTGCCGCTGGAGAACTCGATCGGCGGCGCGGTCGGGGTGACCCTGGACGAGCTGGCCGAGGGGGACCCGGTGGTAATCACCCGGGAGGTGATCCTGCCGGTCGAGTTCGTGCTCGGCGCCCGCCCCGGCACCACACTCGGCGCGGTCCGCAGCGTGGCGGCCCATCCGCAGGCCTCCACCCAGTGCCGGAACTGGCTGCGGAACCACCTGCCCGACGCGACGGTGGTCGACGTGCTCTCCAACGGCGCGGCGGCGGCCGGCGCGGCCGCCGGTGACTACGACGCGGCGATCTGCGCCCCGATCGGGGCCACCCGGCACCGGCTGGCCGTGCTCGCCGACAAGATCGCCGATCATCCCGACGCGGTGACCCGCTTCGCGCTGGTGTCCCGCCCCGGCCCGCCGCCGCCCCCCACCGGGGACGACGTCACCTCGCTCGCCGTCTACATCGCCCACGACCGGGTGGGTGCCCTGCTGTCGGTGCTGATGGAGCTGGCCGTACGCGGGGTCAACCTGACCCGGATCGAGTCCCGCCCGACGGGCGAGGCGCTGGGCCGGTACGTCTTCTTCCTCGACTGCACCGGGCACGTGGCCGACGTACGGATGGGCGAGGCGTTGCAGGGGCTGCGGCGGGTCTGCGCCGACGTGCGCTTCCTCGGGTCGTACCCCCGGCACCGCTGGGTCGACGGGACGGCCGAGCGGCCGGTCCCGGCGCCCGCCGGGCTCTCCGACGCCGACTACGCCGACGCGGCGGCCTGGCTGGCCCGGCTGCGGGCCGGCGAGCTGAGCTGACCCGGCGGGGCACCCGGACCGGGCACCCCGCCGACCCGTCAGCTGAGCAGGCCGCCGAGCAGGCCACCCTGCTGCTGCTGCTGGGTGCCGCTGCCCATGACCGGCGGCTCCTCGGAGGGCTGCACCACCACGAAGCCCTGACCGGCGAAGCTCATCGTGAACGCCTCGCCGGTGCTGCGGCCGAGCAGCGTGCCCAGGCCGAGCTGCTCGGCCCGGTGGTAGCCGGTCTGCAGGTTGGCCGACCAGCAGACGGCGGCCTGCGGGTCGACGTAGGTGGGGGCGTCGACGTTGAGCACCACCGGGGTGCCCTTGGTGGTGATGGCGATCCGGCCGTGGCCGCTGAAGACGCAGTTGAACAGGCCGGACGACGAGGCCATGCCGGCGCCGCCGACCATCTTGATGTCGTACGACAGGGTCGAGTCGAAGGCCAGCACGCTGGAGCCGTTGATGGAGAGGGCGTCGCCCGGCTCCAGGTCGATGATGTGCACGTCCTTGGCCAGCTCGGCGAGGAAGACGTCACCCTGGCCGCTGAGCTTCATCAGCGGCACACCCTCACCGGTCAGCCGCTGCTTGATGAACTTGCCGATGCCACCGGAGCCGAGCGCCTGGAACTGCACCTGCCCCTGGTAGGCGACCATCGAGCCGACCCGGGCCATGGCCTCGCCGTTCAGCTCGATCTTCAGCATCTTGGAGTTCTGCAGCCGCATGCCGGGCTGGGCGGACTCCTTCTCGAGGTTCTCCGCGGAGAACAGCGCGCTGCGCATCGGTTTCCTCCTGGTTCGGGGTGTGTCTCACCGGAGGGTAGGTGACCAGCGCAACCGGTCGCATCGGCCGAGCGGGGCCGCCGAGCAGGACCGTCAGCCCCAGCCCAGGGCGTGCAACCGGTCGTCGTCGATGCCGAAGTGGTGGGCGATCTCGTGGACCACGGTCACCGCCACCTCGTCGACCACGTCGTCCTCGCTGTCGCAGATGCGCAGGATCGGGCGGCGGTAGATGAGGATCCGGTCCGGCAGCACGCCGGTGTAGTCCCATCCCCGGCTGGTGAGCGCGTGCCCCTCGTAGAGGCCGAGCAGGTCCTCGCCGGGCGGCGGGTCGTCCTCGACCAGGATCACCACGTTGCTCATCAGCCCGAGCAGCTCCTCGGGCACCTCGTCGAGGGCTTCCCCGACCAGCTCCTCGAAGCGTTCCCGGCTCATCTCGACCGCCACGCCGTCCATTGTCCCCGACGCCGGGCGACCCGCCCGGTCAAGATCCGCGCGGAGCCACGGAAAGGGTGCCGGTCCGGCACCCTTTCCGTCGCGTACGACCGGTCGGGGTCAGGAGGCCAGGCGGGCGGAGAGGCTGATCTGCGCGCCCGGGGAGAGCAGCCGCGAGATCGGGCAGTTCTCCTTGGCCGCCTCGGCCAGCTTGGTGAACTGCGCCTCGTCCATGCCCGGCACCTGGCCGACGGTCTCCAGGTCGATCCGGGTCACGGACATGCCCGCGTCGGTCTTGTCGAAGTGGACCTTGGCAGTGGTGTCCACCGACGAGTCGGTGGCGCCCGCGTCGGCGAGCTGCTTGGAGAGCGCCATCGAGAAGCAGCCGGCGTGCGCGGCGCCGATGAGCTCCTCGGGGTTCGTCCCCTCGCCCTCCTCGAAACGCGACTTGAAGGAGTAGTTCCCCTGGAGTCCGCCCTTGCCGGTGCGGACGGTCCCGGAACCCTCGGTGAGGTTGCCCTGCCAACGTGCGGAAGCGGTACGGATAGGCATGCACCCGACGCTAACCGAAACCGCACCGTCGGGCGACCGACCCGGCGTACCCACCGCCGCCACGTCGTGCCCCGACCGGCGCCGCCCGGCGTGTCATGATGCGGTTCAGGCCCGCGACGGCGGAAGGTGGCCGATGTCCCAGGATCTCCCCGTCCCGCGCCAGGAGGACCGCTCCGACGGCACGGCCGTCGTCGAGTGGGGCTCGCCGTCCCCCGCCCCGGCCGGAAGGTGGGGCCGGGCCCTCGGCGGGCTCGGCCGGGACCGCCGGCTGCCCCTGGTGCTGGCCGTCCTCGGCGCGGTCGCGGCGATGGCCTCCCTGGTCGGCGAGTGGCTGGTGATGACGCTGCCCAACGGGGGCCCGGAGGGCAACGTCACCGTCCGGGTGCCCGGCGGGGTGGCCGAGGTCGACGGCTTCGGGGTCGCGTACCTGGTGGGGCTGCTGCTGCTCGCCGCCGTGACGGCGCTGGCCCTGCGCGGCGGCCCGGCCGTCCGGCGGGAGGCGCGGCTGGCCGGTCTGGCCGTGGCCGGCGCGCTGCTGGCGCTGCTGACGGCGACCGCCTTCTCGCTGGACGACTCCGGACAGCGGGCCCTGTTCTACTCGTCCGAGGACGGCTTCCGGGTGGACTACGGGCGGGGCCTGGTGATGGCCTTCGTGGCGACCGCGCTGGCCGGGGCCGCGCTCCAGCTCGCCGGCCGGCAGCCGGCCGAGCGGTCGGAGGAGGACACCGACCCGGAGGCGGAGCCGGTCGACTACCGCCGGCCCGGCCGCGTGGAGGACGACGGCCCGGCCGACCTCACCGTCACGCCGACCGTGCCGTTCGCCCGTCGGGAGTCGGCCGGCTGACCGGCCGTCCCGACCGGGCCGCACCGGTGCGGCGGCGCCCACCGGGACGGGGCCCGGGCGTCACCGGGCGTTGGCGCCGGATTCGCCGGAACGCCGTGGTCGGGGCCGGTACCGCGAGGTACGGTTGCTGCCCGCCGTCACTCCGGGTCGAGGCACCGATGACCGAAACGGCTGGCTGCGACGGCGGCGGGCGAAGGAGGAACCATGATCCGCCCGGGCCTGCCCAAGCTGATCGCCACCGATCTGGACGGGACGCTCGTCCGTAGCGACGAGACCGTCTCCGCGTACACCCACCAGGTGCTCGACCGGGTGCGGGCCGCCGGCATCCCGGTGGTCGGCGCGACCGGTCGCGGCCCCCGGCTCAAGGAACTCACCCGCAACGACATCCGCGCCGCCGACTTCCTGGTGATGGCCGGCGGCGGCTGCGTGGTGGACCAGAGCGACCCGGCCGGCCCGGTGGTGCTGCGCGACGAGCGGCTGCCCGGTGAGGTGCTGGCCGGACTGCTGGCCGACCTGGAGGCCGAGGTCGGGCCGCTGACCGTGATGGTCGAGGCGTCCGCCGAGCAGGACGCGCCGCTCTGGGGCGACTACCACCCGAGCTGGCCGTACCAGGACCGGTTCGAGGCGCGCAGCCGCGCCGAGTGCCTCTCCTGTGACGTGATCAAGGCGTTCGTCCGGACCGCCGACCACCACGTGGACGAGCTGCTGGCCACCGCCCGCCGGATCGTCCCGCCGCAGGTGGCCACGCTCACCCAGGCCGGGCTGGGCTTCGTCGAAATCTGCCCGCCGGGGGTGGACAAGGCCACCGGGCTCAGCGTGGTGGCCGAACGGCTCGGCGTCGACCCGGCGGAGGTGCTGGTCTTCGGGGACATGCCCAACGACCTGCCGATGTTCTCCTGGGCCGGCTGGGGCCGGGTGGCCGTCTCCAACGCGCACCCCGCAGTCCGCGCCGCCGCGGACGAGATCACCCTGCGCAACGACGACGACGGGGTCGCGGTCTACCTGGACCGGCTACTCTCCCGGTGATGGGAGAGACACCCCGACTGGTCGCGACCGACATCGACGGCACGCTGCTCGGCGACGACCGGACGCTCAGCGCGCGTACCGCGACGGTGCTGGAGCGGATCTGCGCGCAGGGCACGCCGGTCGTGCTGGTCACCGGCCGCCCGATCCGCTGGCTCCAGCTCGTGTACGACCAGCTCGCCGCCCCGCTGCCGGCGATCTGCGCCAACGGCGCCGTGGTGTACGACCCGGTCGCCGACGAGGTGCTGCGGGCCGACCCGCTCGCCCCGGAACTCCTCGCCGAGGTGGCCCGCCGGCTGCGCGCCGCGGTGCCCGAGGTGAGCTTCGCGGTGGAGATCGTCGACAGCCGGCAGATGCGGCACGAGGCGCACTACCCGCTGCGCTGGGACGCCGACCACGACGCCATCCGGGCCGTCGAGTCGCCCGAGGAGCTGCACTCCGTACCGGCGGTGAAGCTGCTGGCCCGGGCCGGGGAGCAGGACCCGGACGTCTTCGTCCGGGTGGTGGCCGGGGCGCTGCAGGGGCTGGCCGAGGCGACGCACTCGTCGTACAGCGGGCTGGTGGAGATCTCCGCCGCCGGGGTGACCAAGGCGGCCGGGCTGGCCTGGTACGCCGCCCGCCTCGGCATCCACGAACGCGACGTGCTCGCGTTCGGCGACATGCCCAACGACCTGCCGATGCTGACCTGGGCCGGTCGGGCGGTGGCGGTGGCCAACGCACACCCCGCCGTCCTGGAGATCGCCGACGAGGTGACCGGAGCGAACTCCGCCGACGGCGTGGCGGCGTACCTGGAGAAGGTCTTCGGGGTGGGCTGAGCGGACCGGCCGGTCAGAGGTACTGGCCGGTGGGATGCCCCTCGCCACCCTGCGGCTGGCCGATGCCCGGCATGCCCGGCACCATCCCGCCGGGACCGCTCGGCAGCGCCTGCCGGCCGGAACGCATCTGCTCCAGCTGCACCCGGGCGGCCATCTGCTGGGCGACCAGCGCGGCCTGGATGCCGTGGAACAACCCCTCCAGCCAGCCGACGAGCTGGGCGTGGGCGATGCGCAGCTCGCCCTCGCTGGGCGCCTTCTCCTCGGTGAAGGGCAGCGAGATCCGCTCCAGCTCCTCGCGCAGCTCGGGGGCGAGGCCCTCCTTGAGCTCGACGATCGACCGCTCGTGGATCTCCCGCATCCGGTGCCGGCTGGCGTCGTCCAGCGGGGCCGACTTGACCTCCTCCAGCAGCTGCTTGATCATGCTGCCGATCCGCATCACCTTGGCCGGCTGCTCGACCAGGCGGGTCGGGTCCTCGCCCGCCTGCTCGTCGGTCTGCACGGTGCCGACCGGGCGCCCGTCCGGCCCGATCACCACCACGGTGCCCGAGTGCCCGGTGTCCTCGGTGCCCGGCTCGTCGTTCTGTCCAGCGGAGTGCGCGTCGGTCATGGCACCCATCTTTACCCACGCCCGCGAGCCACACGCGGTGGGACCGGTCACGCCCCCCGGCCGGTGGCGGTCGCGCTACCGTCGCCGACATGCCCGCCGACCCGCGCGCCGTGCTCACCCGGCCCGCTCCGCCCCCCGATGAGACCCTCGCCTACGGCGACCACCCCGAGCAGATCGTCGACCTGCGCCGCCCCGCCGGGGACGGCCGGGCCCGACCGCTGGTCGCGGTGCTGCACGGTGGCTTCTGGCGCGCCGAGTACGACCGGACCCACACCGGCCCGCTGGCCACCGCGCTGGCGGCGCTGGGCTGGCCGGTGGCGCAGCTGGAGTACCGGCGGACCGGGCAGCCGGGCGGGGGCTGGCCGGGCACCCTCACCGACGTGCTGGCCGGGGTGGCGGCGCTGCCCGCGCTGGCCGCCCGCGCCCTGCCGGGCCGGGTGGCCGCCGGGCCACCGCTGCTGCTCGGGCACTCGGCCGGTGGGCACCTCGCGCTCTACGCGGCGGCGCACGCCCCGGCCACCGTACGGGGGGTGCTGGCGCTGGCCCCGGTCGCCGACCTCGCCGAGGCGTACCGGCTGGACCTGGACGGCGGGGCGGTGGCCGCGCTGCTCGGCGGCGGCCCGACGGAGCACCCGGACCGGTACGCGGCGGCCGATCCACGGGAGTTGGTGCCGCTTCGGACACGTACCGTGATCCTCCACGGGGTCCAGGACCTGCAGGTGCCGGTAACGATCAGCCGGGGTTACGCGGCTGCGGCCAAGGCGGCGGGGGCCGATGTGAGCCTCGTTGAACTGCCGGAATGCGAGCACTTCGGGCTCATCGACCCGGAGTCGGCCGCCTGGCCGCGCGTCAGAGCCGCGTTGCAGTCGCTGCACAAAGATCACTAGCCATTGACGCAGCGTCGTCAACCAGGTAGAACGCCGAGGGGGCGGTGACGCCCCGCAACGCTCCGGAAGGATTTTGGTGTCGCAGATGAACCGCAGGCGCGCCCTGCAGCTGCTGGCCGCGCTCGGTACCACCGGGCTGGTCGCCGGCTGCGGCACGGACGACGAGGCTGAGCCGGTCGCGACCGGCTCGCCGATCAAGATCGGTCTCGTCGCCCCCGAAAGTGGCTCGGGCAAGACCATCGGCGAGGACCTCGTCAACGGCTTCGAGCTCTACCTGGCCACCCACGGCCAGCGCCTCGGCGGGCACCCGGTGACCCTGGTGAAGGCCGACGAGGGCGACAGGGCCGAAACCGGTCAGGACGCCGTCAACGGCCTGCTCAAGCAGGGCGTGCTCGCTCTCACCGGGGTGGTCAACCCGACGGTGATGTCCGGCATCCGGGACATCGTGGAGAAGGCCCGGGTGCCGCTGATCGGGTCGAACGCCTCGCCGGTCAGCCTGCAGAGCGTGGTCTACATCTGGCGCACCTCGTACGTGCTGGACGAGCCGGGCCGGGCGCTCGGGGCGTACCTCAAGCAGCGGCTGCCGGCCGGCAGCCGGGTGTTGATCATCGCGCCGGAGGGCGGCGCCAGCCTCGACGTCGTGCAGGGCTTCCGCCAGGGCTTCGGCGTCGACGATCCGCGGATCGCCGGCGAGCCGGTCTGGACGAACCCCACCGCCAACCCGGGCGAGAGCACGTACGCCTACGACATCCGGCAGGCGCTCAACCGCAGGCCCACCGCGATCTTCTGCCACTTCTCCGGCACCGCGGCCATCCAGTTCATCAAGCAGCTGCGCCGGCACCGCCCGGCCTACACCGGGCCGATCTACGCGCCCGGCTTCCTCACCGAGGGCAGCGTGCTCAACGAGGTACGCGGGGTGCTGCTGGACAAGGAGGAACGGCTGCTGCCCGGCCCGATCCAGACCGTGTCGAACTACTCGGCCGACCTGAACAACAACGCCAACCGGATCTTCGCCTCCGCGTACCGCAAGACGTTCAACGTCTCGCCCAGCACCTACGCGATGGCCTCGTACGACGCCGCCCAGGTGCTCGACGGGGCGATCCGGATCGCCGGGGCGAACCCGACCCCGCAGCAGGTCAACCTGGCCCTCGGCAAGGTGGGCCAGATCGACAGCCCGCGCGGGGTGTGGCAGTTCAACCAGCCCCGCACGCCGCAGCAGCGGTGGTACCTGCGCACCGTGCAGTTCGACGGCCGGCTGCTGTCCAACGTCATGCTCAACGAGATCGCCACGCTCGGCTGAGCGCGGGGCCCCGTACGCACTGAGGGCCGGTCTCCCCGGGGGGAGGCCGGCCCTCGGCGTACGCCGTGGTGGCGTCAGTGACGCAGCTCGGCGATGCAGCACTTCACGCTGCCGCCGCCCTTCTTCAGCTCGGCCAGCTCGACCGGCACCGGGTGGTAGCCGGCCGCCTTGAGCTTGCCGGCCAGCCGGGTCGCCTCGCTGTTGAGCACGACGTTGAGCCCGTCGCTGACCAGGTTCAGGCCGAAGGTCATCGCATCCTCGTCGTCCGCGATCACGGCGTCGGGGAAGAGCTGGGTGAGCACCTTCTGGCTGGCCGCCGAGAAGGCGCCCGGGAAGTAGACGATGTTCTCGTCGTCGATCGAGGCCAGCGCCACGTCGAGGTGGTAGAAGCGCGGGTCGATCAGGCGCAGCGACACCACCGGCCGGCCAAGCGCCTCCTGCGCCTCGGCGTGCGCCGGCAGCTCGGTGCGGAAGCCGTGGCCGGCGAGGACCAGCCCGCCGTGCGCCTCCGGCAGGTACGCGAAGTCACCCTCGCCCTCGTTGGTCTCGCTCGGCGCGATGAACCGCCAGCCCTGCGACTCGTAGAACGCCCGGTGCGCGGCGGCCTCGGCGGTCCGCTGCTCGTGCTTGAACTGGGCGCCGTAGACCGTCCCGTCCACCACGAAGGCACCGTTGGCGGCGAAGACCATGTCCGGCAGCCCGGCCTCGGGGGTGAGCAGGTGCACGTCGTGGCCGAGGCCGACCAGCGTTTCCCGCAGACGGTCCCACTGCTTGACCGCCAGCTCCGCGTCGACCGCGGTGGTGACGTCCATCCACGGGTTGATGGCGTACTCGACGGCGAAATGCTCGGGCGAGCACATGAGATATGTCCGCTTTCGCGGCACTCGCTGCTGGTTCACGGTGACCAAGAGTAGGTAGCGTAGAACTTTGGTAACAGCCAGAACTCTTGCTTTCTGAAGGCGGAACGTTGCAGATAGACGCGGTCGACCAGCGAATCATTGCGTTGCTCGTGGCGGACGCTCGCGCGTCGTACGCCGACATCGGCACCCGGGTGTCACTCTCCGCTCCGGCGGTGAAGAGACGCGTCGACCGGCTCCGCTCCGCCGGGGTGATCCGGGGCTTCACGGCGGTGGTCGACCCGGCCGCCGTCGGCTGGACCACGGAGGCCTTCGTCGAGCTCTTCTGCGCCGGCCGGACCACCCCCGCGCAGATCGGGGTGGCCGCCCGGCGGCACCCGGAGGTGGTCGGGGCGTACACCGTCTCGGGCGAGGCGGACGCCCTGGTGCACCTGCGGGCCGCCGACATCGCCCACCTGGAGGAGGCGCTGGAGCGGCTGCGGGCGGAGTCGTTCGTGACCTCCACCCGGAGCACCATCGTGCTCTCCCGCCTGGTCGAGTCCCCCGGCGTCGGGCCGTCCACCGGCTGACCCGCGCTTGACCTCAACCCCACTTCATGTCGTCGACTGGGCCGGACGGGCGGCGTGAGGGGGGATCGTGCGGGCGGTGTGGCTGCGGGAGTTCGGCGGGCCGGAGGTGCTGGTGCCGGGAACGGCGTCCGACCCGACGCCCGGGCCGGGGCAGGTGCTGATCGAGGTGGCCCACGTCAACCTCACCTTCGTCGAGACGATGTTCCGGGCCACCGGTTTCGGGCCGTTCCGCGGCCCGTTGCCGGTGATCCCCGGCAACGGGGTCGGCGGCGTGATCGGCGCGGTGGGCCCGGACGTGGACCCCGGGCTGGTCGGCCGACGGGTGGTCAGCGGCACCGGCGGCTCCGGCGGGTACGCCGAACGGGTCGTCGTGGACCGGGCCGCGCCGGTCGAGGTGCCCGACGCGCTGGCGCTGGACGACGCGGTGGCGCTGCTCGCCGACGGCCGCACCGCGCTGCTGCTGGCCGACTCGGCAGCCCCCAAGGCAGGGGAACGGGTACTGGTCGAGGCCGCCGCCGGTGGGGTGGGCGGCCTGCTGGTCCAGCTCGCCGCGCGGGCGGGAGCACGGGTGGTGGGCCTGGCCGGCGGCCCCCGCAAGACGGAACTGGTCCGGGCGGCGGGCGCCGACGTCGTGATCGACTACCGGGAGCCCGACTGGGCCGACCGGGTACGCGCCGCGACCGGTGGGGTGGACGTCGTCTTCGACGGCGTCGGCGGCGACGTTGGCAGTGCGGCGTTCGACCTGCTCGACCCCGGCGGTCGGATGCTCAGCTTCGGGCTCGCCTCCGGCAGCTGGACCGACGTGCCGGCGGAGACCGCCACGGCGCGCGGGGTGACGCTGCTGCGACCGACCGCCGGCCCGGACGAGCTGCGCGCGCTCACCGGGCGGGCGCTGGCCGAGGGCGCGGCCGGGCGGCTGCGCCCGCTGATCGGGCAGCGGTTCCCGTTGGAGCGGGCCGCCGAGGCGCACGCCGCGATGCAGTCGCGGGCCACCGTCGGCAAGACCCTGCTCGACGTCGGCTGACGAGTCGGCGCACGGGGCGAGCGGGCGCCGCCGGAAGTCAGAGGTACATGCCCGTCCGGTGCTCGGAGTCCGCCGGCCGGCTCGGCTTGTCACCCTCGCCGAAGAACCGCTTGCCGCCGAACTCGCCGTGCAGCCGGTCGTCCAGCTCGTCGGCCAGCCCGGTCATCACCTGCACCGCGAGCATCAGGTGGGTGGCCTGGAAGTTGCGGCCGAAGACCGGGATGGAGGCCCAGACGGTGTCGTCGGCGCAGTAGAGCCGGCCGATCGGCATCCGGTTGGTCAGCTCGGAGAGCTTCACGTAGAGGCGCTCGGTCGGCTCCACCTCGGTGAGCACCGGCGAGAAGACGTCGACCAGCGGCGGGTTGTCGCGTACCCGGACGAACACCATCGCCGAGCCGGCCCGGATGTTGATGTCGCCGTCCGAGTCCACCTGGAGCTGGTCGGACTTCGACTTGAGCATGGTCGACACGACGGTGCGGACCCGCTCCTCCAGCGCGAGCACGTCCTCGCCCTCTTCGCTCTTCTGCGCGCTCGCGGCGGCGGCCAGCGCCTCGTCGAGGTCCGCCTCGACGTCGCGGTCCGGGCCGAACTCGCTGCGCGCGGTGCCGAGCGGTTCGGCCGGCAGCGGCTCCCCCTCGGCGTCGTGCACGAGGTAGACGAGGAAGGCCGGGTGCGGGGCGCCGTAGACGTCGCGCAGGGTGCGGGAGAGCAGCGCGGCCACCTTGCTGGCGTCGGCGGTCGAGCCCTCCAGGCCGAACTGGTCCCGGGAGCCCTCCAGCACGCCCGGCGGCGACCAGCCCAGCGCGATCATGTCCGCGACGGCGGCCCGGTCCAGCCGGTAGCCCTGCGGCAGGGTGGCGTTGCCGACCGCCCGTGCGGAGACCCGCCCCCCGTCGCCCACGTCCACGCTGATCGAGTAGATGGCGTTGCCGGTGCCGGAGGCGGTCGGGTCGAGGGTCAGCTCGACGTGCGCCCCGGTGGGCAGCGCGCGCAGCCGCTCGGCCAGGGCGCGGGCGAACTCCCGCCACGCCTCGGTCACCTTGGCCCGCAGGTCGGCCGTGCTCGGCTCGTCCAGCAGGACCGACTCGTGCTGCTCCGGCGAGCTGCCGGGCTGATCACCGGTCGGCTTCGAGGGGTGGTCTGCCGTCATGATCGCCTCCGTCCGTCAAGGTCACCCTACCCAGGCCCACCCGGTGTCGAATCCACCGCGACCGGGATCGGACAACGCGGCGGGTGCGACTCAGTCGGGGCGGTCGCCGCCCAGCTCCACCGGCCAGGTCGCGGCCAGGGCGCTCAGCCGCGCGGCGGCGCCCGCCGGGTCGGCGCCGCGCCCGACCGCCACCCCGAGCAGGTACGCGCTCACCGGCGCGCCCGGCCGCAGCACCTGGTGGGCGACGTCCCTGGCCAGGTCGAGCACCGTCGGCACCGGGACCTCGGCCGGGTCGAGCCCCAGCTCGGCGCAGGCCGCCGTCAGCCAGTCGTCCATCACCGTCATCGCGTCCACTCCTCAGCCCGGCGTACGTCCGAGTCAGTGTCGCAGTCGAACCACGGCGGCGGGCCGCTGCCGGACCACGGCAGGTCACGCACCCTCAGCTCGGCGAGCAACTCCCGCATCGAGGCGCCGTCGGGCGTACCGCCCCGACGCCCGACGAGGCGGGCCAGCGCGTCCCGCAACGCCGCCGCCCGCCACACACCGCACAGCGGCTGCCGCCGGCCCCGGTCGTCGAGGAGGCAGACCCCGTCCGGCCCGTCGTCCCCGTGACCGCGCGGCGGCGCCCCGTCGGGCTCCGGGTGCAGCGTGCGCAGCAGCACGCCGACCGCCTCCCGGGTGAGCAGCGGCAGGTCGGCGGCGAGCAGGGCGACGGTGGTCGTGTCGGGGGGCAGCAGTGCGAGCCCGGCTGCGGTCGCCGCCACCGGGCCACCGCCCGGCGGTCGCTCTCGGGTCACCAGCACGTCGCCGGGGACCGCGTCGGCCGGCCCGACCAGGATCCGCGGGGCCGCGTCGGCGACGGCCGCCAGCACCCGCTCCCGCATCGGCGTTCCGCCGACCGGCAGCGCCGGCTTGTCCCGACCGCCCATCCGGCGCGCCGCCCCGCCTGCGAGCACCACCGCCGCGTACGCCGTCACCGGGCCACCGTAGCCTCGCGCCGACCCGTCCGCCCGGCCGGCGTCGTCGTCCGCCCTCCGCCGCCGACGTCGCGGGATCGGCGGGCCCGCACGCCGGCCGGCGTCCTGGTGCGGGTCGTCGGCCCGTGCGCCCTACCCCACCAGCGAACTGGATCGGCGGGCCCGCCGGCCGGCCGGCGTCGTGGTGCGGGTCGCTCGGCGGGCGGGGGAGGATGGCGGGATGGGACGGGCGACTGACCGGCGGAGTGTGCTCCGCATCGACCTCGACGCGGTGGCCGACGGACGCGCCCCGGTACGCCGGCCGGACACCCTCTCGGTGGAGGAGCCGCTGGAGATCCGGGTCGGCCCGGCCGGTCCCGGTCGACGCCGGCCGCTGGCGGTCACCATGCGTACCCCCGGCGACGACATCGACCTGGCGATCGGCTTCCTGCTCACCGAGGGGCTGATCCGGTCGACCGAGGACGTGCTCACCGCCCAGCTCTGCGCCGGGGCGGAGACCCCGAACACGTACAACGTGGTGGACGTGGTGCTCGCCCCGGGCGTGCCGGAGCCCACCACCGACCCGTCCCGGAACTTCTACACCACCAGCTCGTGCGGGGTCTGCGGCAAGGCCAGCATCGAGGCGGTGCGGACCCGGTCGCCGTACCCGGTGGTGGACGATCCGCTCACCGTCCGGGCCGAGGTGCTCGCCGCGCTGCCCGACCGGTTGCGGGCGGCCCAGCGGGCCTTCGACCGCACCGGCGGCCTGCACGCGGCGGGGCTGTTCACCGCCGAGGGCGAGCCGGTGGTGCTGCGGGAGGACGTCGGCCGGCACAACGCGGTGGACAAGGTGGTCGGCTGGGCGGTGCGGGAACGTCGTCTCCCGCTGGCCGGGCACCTGCTGCTGGTCTCCGGTCGGGCCAGCTTCGAGCTGACCCAGAAGGCGTGGATGGCCGGCGTACCGCTGCTCGCGGCGGTCTCCGCGCCCAGCTCGCTCGCCGCCGACCTGGCGGAGGAGGCCGGGATGACGCTGGTCGGCTTCCTGCGCGGCCGGACGATGAACGTCTACGCCGGCGGGCACCGGATGCTGGTCGACTGAGCCGCCCGCCGGCAGAATTTCCCGCACGACCCTCATCCGAGGCCCCGCCGCACGTGTCGTCGCCGGCGGGGACGCCGCCGGACCACGCCCGGCTCTCCGACGGCCGGCCAGCCGTCCAGCTCGGCCGGGGGTACGCCGCGGCGGAGCAGGTCGTCGAGGAGCTGGGCCAGGGAGTAGTCGGGGTGGACTGCCAGCGCCCGCTCCAACGCGACCGCGGCCAGGGCGCCCTGGCCGGCTCGCCAGGCGGCGAAGGCCAGCAGGCTCGCCGGCGCCGCGATCAGCTCCTCCTCGGCGCGGCGCAGCACGTCGCCCCAGAGGTCGATGTCCTCCTCCCGCCCGTCGGTGCGTTCCCAGGCGTGGTCGCGCACCGGGAGGTGGGTCAGGAGCAGGCTGAGCCAGGCCACCTCGTCGTCGGTGAGCCGCTCGCCCTGGCGGTGCGCCCGCCGGGCGTCCCGCACGGCGGCGACGCCGGCCGCCCGGATGGAGCGACCGCCGAGCAGGTCGGCGGCGGGCGCCTCCTCCAGCAGGGTGAGCAGCCGCCGCTCGGCCCGGACGCCGGCCTGCCGCATCGCCGCCCGGTCCTGCCCGTCGGCGGCGGCCACCTGGGCGGTGAGAGCGGCCCGGTCGGGCAGCGCCACCTGACCGGCGTAGACCGCGGCGGCGCTGACCTCGCTGCTGCCCGGGTCGTACGGGGTGCCGTCGGGCGGACAGCAGGCCGCCTCCGCGCACAGGTACGACCAGTACCGGCCGTCGGTCACCCGCATCGCGTCGAGCACGGTCAGGCCGGCCGTGGTCAGTGCGGCGCGTACCGCGTCGACGGTCGGGGTGACCCGGTCGGCCGGGCCGTACCCGATGACGGTGGCGGCGTCGGCGTCCTGCCGGCCGAGGACGCCGCCGAGGTGGTCGGCGGGCAGCCGGGGGTCGGTGCCACGGTCGGGCAGGTCGGCACGGGCGGCGAAGACGACCCGCTGGGCGCGCATCGCCACCACGACGACGCTGTCGGCGGGATGGAAACCGAGCAGGTACGGCACGGCGGCGAGCAGGTCGGCGGGCGAGCGGACGGTGAGCCGGGGGCGGTCGGTCGCGGTCATGCCGGCAGCCTGCGACCCGGGGGACGCGTCCGACAGGCCCTGTGGACGACACGCGGGTTGTCCACAGACACGGAGAGTGTTCCCACAGGTCATTGATTTGCCAGGCTTCGGAATCCCCCGGTTGCGGCAGGGAGCGGCTACCTTGCGCTGATGGACCTGGCGTACCTGCGGGCGCACCCGGAGCACCTGCCGACGTTCCTGACCCACCAGCGGATCCGGGAGACGCCGGTCTCCGGCGGGGACGTCTGCGCCGCCTCCCGGCTCACCCTGGACGACGGTCACTCCGTCTTCGCCAAGAGCTGGCCGGAGCGGGCCGACCAACCGGTGCCCGAGGGCTTCTTCGCCAGCGAGGCGGCCGGGCTGCGTTGGCTGCGCGCGGCGGGCACGGTGGCCGTACCGGAGGTGGTGGCGGCGCTGCCGGAGCTGCTGGCGCTGGACTGGGTGGAGCCGGGCGAGCCGTCCCCGGAGGCGGCCGAACGGTTCGGCCGGGAACTGGCCGGGATGCACCGGGCCGGGGCGTCCGCCTTCGGCGCCGACTGGCCCGGCTTCATCGGCCCGCTGCCGCAGGACAACACCCCCGACGAGGGGCCCTGGCCGGACTGGTTCGCCCGGCGTCGGCTGCTGCCGTACCTGGCGCTGTCGGTGGACGGCGGCGCGCTCACCGGGGCGGACGCCGCGCTGGTGGAGCAGGTTGTCGCCCGGATCGGCGAGGTCGGCGGCGACGAGCCGCCGGCCCGGCTGCACGGCGACCTGTGGCCGGGGAACGTGCTCTGGGGCGTGGACGACCGGGCCTGGCTGGTCGACCCGGCCGCGCACGGCGGGCACCGGGAGACCGACCTGGCCCAACTGGCCCTCTTCGGCGGCGCGCCGCACCTCGACCGGATCGTCGGCGCCTACCGGGAGGAGTGGCCGCTGGCCGACGGCTGGCGGGACCGACTGCCGCTGCACCAGCTCCACCTGCTGCTGGTGCACACCGCCGTCTTCGGCGCGGCGTACCGGGATGCGGTAATCGGGGCCGCCCGAGCAGCGCTGGGCGGGACCGGCCGCGCTACGGTCGACGGGTGACCGTCGCCCCGCCCGCCGAGGGCGTCCTCGCCGACCGGTACGGCCGTGTCGCCCGGGACCTGCGGGTCTCGCTGACCGACAAGTGCAACCTGCGCTGCACGTACTGCATGCCGGCGGAGGGTCTGCCTTGGCTGGCCGGGCCGCAGCTGCTCGGCGACGACGAGATCGTCCGATTGGTCCGGGTCGCCGTGGAACGGCTCGGGGTGACCGAGGTCCGCTTCACCGGCGGCGAGCCGCTGATCCGGCCGGGGCTGGCCGGCATCGTCACCGAGGTGGCCGCGCTGACCCCCCGCCCCCGGATCTCCCTCACCACCAACGGCATCGGCCTGGACCGGCTCGCCCCCACCCTGCGCGCGGCCGGGCTGGACCGGGTGAACGTGTCGTTGGACACCCTGGACCGCGACCGGTTCAGCCGGCTGACCCGGCGTGACCGGCTGGCCGACGTGCTCGCCGGGCTGGCCGGCGCCGCCGCCGCCGGGCTCACCCCGGTCAAGGTCAATTCGGTGCTGATGCGGGGCGTCAACGACGACGAGGCCCCGGCGCTGCTGCGGTTCGCCCTCGACCACGGCTACGAGCTGCGGTTCATCGAGCAGATGCCGCTGGACGCCCAGCACGGCTGGGACCGGGCCACCATGGTCACCGCCGACGAGATCCTGGCCTCGCTGGCCGGCGCGTTCGCCCTGACGCCCGACTCGGCCGAGCGGGGCGCGGCCCCCGCCGAGACCTGGCTGGTCGGCGGCGGACCGGCCCGGGTCGGCGTGATCGCCAGCGTCACCCGGCCGTTCTGCGGCGACTGCGACCGGACCCGGCTCACCGCCGACGGCCAGATCCGGGCCTGCCTCTTCGCCACCGAGGAGTCCGACCTGCGCGGCGCGCTGCGCGGCGGGGCGGACGACGCGGAGCTGGCCCGCCGCTGGCAGGTGGCCATGCGGGGCAAGCGCGCCGGGCACGGCATCGACGACCCCACCTTCCTGCAACCGGCCCGGCCGATGTCCGCGATCGGAGGCTGAGCCGTGGATCTCACCGTCCGCTACTTCGCCGGGGCCCGGGCCGCCGCCGGCCGCACCGAGGAGAGCGCATCCGCCGGCCGTTCGCTGGACGAACTGGTCGGTGAACTCGCCGAGCGGCACGGGCCAGGGCTGGCCGCCGTGCTGGAGGTGGCGAGTTTCCTGGTCGACGGGGTGCGCTGTCATGATCGTGGGACGCCGTTGCCGGCCGGGGTCACGATCGACGTGCTGCCCCCCTTCGCGGGCGGCTGAGAAAGGGCTGGCATGTTGGCGACTCTGGCGTTCCTGGCCACCCTGGCCCTGATCATCGGCCTGATCCACTTCTACCTGTGGAAGCGGCTGGTCAAGGACACCACCCGTCCCGGACGGGGGCGGCGGATCGGCGCGGTGGCCGCGCTGCTGCTGGCGCTGCTCGTACCGGCGACGATGGCCGGCACCCGGGCGGTCGGGGCGTTCTGGCTGGCCTGGCCGGGCTACCTCTGGCTGGCGGTGATGTTCTACCTGCTGGTCCTGCTGCTGGTGCTGGAAGTGCCGATGGCGGTCGCCCGACTGGTGCTGCGCCGCCGGTCGGCGGTCGCCGAGTCGACCGCCGCCGCGCCCGAGCCGGTGCTGGTCGGCGCGGCCGGCACCGCCGACCCGCCGGCCGTCGACGCCGTGGACCAGCCCGACCACGACGCCTCGCGCCGGCTGCTGCTGGCCCGGGGCGCGGCGATCTTCGCCGGGCTCACCGCGGCCGGCGTCACCGGCTACGGCGTCCGGGTGGCGACGGGCCCGCCCGAGCTGGACCGGGTCCGGATCCCGCTGGCGAAGCTGCCGCGCAGCATGGACGGGCTGCGGATCGCCACCGTCTCCGACATCCACCTCGGCCCGCTGCGCGGGCGGGAGCACACCGAACGGATCGTCGCCGCGATCAACCGCCTCGACGCCGACCTCGTCGCGGTCGTCGGCGACCTGGTCGACGGCTCGGTCGCCGAGCTGGGCGAGGCCGCGGCGCCGCTGCGCGGCCTGCGGTCCCGCTACGGCAACTTCTTCGTCACCGGCAACCACGAGTACTACTCCGGGGTGGAGGAGTGGGTCCAGGAGGTGGACCGGCTCGGCCTGCGGGTGTTGCAGAACCAGCGGCAGGAGATCCGCGCCCGGGGTGGCGTGCTGGACGTGGCCGGCGTCAACGACGTGACCGCCGCCGGCACCGGCCTGGCCGCGCCCGCCGACTTCGCGGCCGCGCTCGGCGACCGCGACCCGAGCCGCCCGGTCGTGCTGCTGGCCCACCAGCCGGTCGCCGCGCACGAGGCGGCGAAGTTCGGCGTCGACCTCCAGCTCTCCGGACACACCCACGGCGGCCAGATCGTGCCGTTCAACCTGGCCGTCAAGCTCCAGCAGCCGGTCGTCTCCGGGCTCGGCGAGGTGGACGGCACGAAGGTGTACGTCACCAACGGCGCCGGTTTCTGGGGCCCGCCGGTGCGGGTCGGCGCCCCGCCGCAGATCACCCTGGTGGAGCTGCGCGCCCCATAGCGCGACCGGGCGGCGGAGTCCAGCACCGGATTGCTCAGGTCACCCGTACGCGTGGCGGCGGGCGGGTGATGGACCGGCCGTGACAGGATGCGGCGTGCCTCCGTTCAGCGCCGCACCCCCCGGTGGCGTCCCGCCGTTCGTCGCGGACCTGCACATCCACTCGAAGTACTCGCGCGCGTGCAGCCGCGATCTCACCCTGCCCAACCTCGGCTGGTGGGCCCGGCGCAAGGGCATCGGCGTGCTCGGCACCGGGGACTTCACCCACCCCGCCTGGTACGACCACCTGCGCGAGACGCTGCACCCGGCCGAGCCCGGGCTCTACCGGCTCGCCCCGGAGGCGGAGCGGGACATCGCCCGCCGGCTGCCGCCCCGGCTGGCCAGCGAGGCGGAGACCGACCCGGTCCGGTTCATGCTCAGCGTGGAGATCTCCACGATCTACAAGCGGGACGACCGGACCCGCAAGGTCCACCACCTGATCTATCTGCCCGACCTGGACGCGGTGGCGCGGTTCAACACGGCCCTGGGCCGGATCGGCAACCTCGGCTCAGACGGCCGGCCGATCCTCGGCCTGGATTCCCGGGACCTGCTGGAGATCACCCTGGAGGCCAGCGGCGACGGCTACCTGGTCCCGGCGCACATCTGGACGCCCTGGTTCTCCGCGCTCGGCTCGAAGTCCGGCTTCGACGCGATCGCCGACTGCTACGCCGACCTGGCCGAGCACGTCTTCGCGGTGGAGACCGGCCTCTCGTCCGACCCGGAGATGAACTGGCGGGTCGGCAGCCTGGACGGCTACCAGCTCGTCTCGAACTCCGACGCGCACTCCCCGCCGGCGCTGGCCCGGGAGGCGACGGTCTTCTCCGCCGACCGCGACTACTTCGCTATCCGCGAGGCGCTGCGCACCGGCGACGGGCTGGCCGGGACGATCGAGTTCTTCCCAGAGGAGGGGAAGTACCACGCGGACGGGCACCGGCTCTGCGGCGTCAACTGGTCGCCCGGGCGGACCCGGCAGGCCGGCGGGCGCTGCCCGGAGTGCGGCAAGCCGTTGACCGTCGGCGTGCTGAGCCGGGTCGAGGAGCTGGCCGACCGGCCGGCGGGGCACCGCCCCGCGCACGCCCGCGAGGTCACCCACCTGGTGCCGCTGGCCGAGATCCTCGGCGAGATCAACAAGGTGGGTGCGCGGAGCAAGAAGGTCGAGGGGAAACTCCACGAGCTGGTCGCCGCGCTCGGCCCGGAGCTGGAGATCCTCACCCGTACCCCGCTGGACGAGATCGGGCGGGTCGGCGGCGAGTTGCTGGCCGAGGGGATCGGCCGGCTGCGCCGCGGCGACGTCCGCCGGGTGCCCGGCTACGACGGCGAGTACGGCGTGATCACCCTCTTCGACCCCGCCGAGCTGGGCGCGAAGGCGACGGGAGCGCAGGCGGAGACGCTCTTCGACGTACCCGTGCCGGCGCAGCGACGGCCCGCGGAGCCGGCGGCGGGGGCGAAGGCCCGCCGCCCGGCGGCGCCGAAGGCCGAGCCGAAGCGGAAGGCCGCGCCGCCGCCTCCCCCGCCGATCGCGCCGGCGCCCTCGCCGCACGAGCCGTTCGAGCCGATGCTCGCCGGCATGGAGGAGGTCGGCACCGGCCTGCTCGACCGGTTGGACGCGATGCAGCGGGTGGCCGCGTCCGCGCCGGGTGGCCCGCTGCTGATCGTGGCCGGCCCCGGTACCGGCAAGACCCGGACGCTCACCCACCGGATCGCGTACCTCTGCGCGGAGCTGAACGTCTTCCCCGAGCAGTGCCTGGCGATCACCTTCACCCGGCGGGCCGCCGAGGAGCTGCGGCACCGCCTCGACGGGCTGCTCGGCCCGGTTGCCGAGGACGTCACCGTCGGCACGTTCCACTCGCTCGGGCTGGCCATCCTGCGGGAGAACGCGGCCGCCGCCGGGCTGCCGGCGGACTTCCGGATCGCCGACGACGCCGACCGGGCGGCCGCCCGCGCCGAGGCCGGCGACGACCCGGACCGCTACACCGCGCTGCTGCGCAAGCAGGACCTGGTCGACCTGGACGAGCTGCTGACCCTGCCGGTCGCGCTGCTGAAGGCCGACAAGAAGCTGGTGCGCGACTACCGCGAACGCTGGCGGTGGATCTTCGTCGACGAGTACCAGGACGTCGACGCGGTCCAGTACGAGCTGCTGCGCCTGCTCAGCCCCGCCGACGGCAACCTCTGCGCGATCGGCGACCCGGACCAGGCGATCTACTCGTTCCGGGGCGCGGACGTGGGCTACTTCCTGCGCTTCTCGCAGGACTTCACCGACGCCCGGCTGGTCCGGCTGAACCGCAACTACCGCTCGTCTGCACCGATCCTGGCCGCCGCCGTGCAGGCCATCGCGCCGTCGTCGCTGGTGCGGGGCCGCCGGCTCGACCCGGCGCGACTCGACCCGGAGGCCCCGCTGGTCGGCCGCTACCCGGCGGCCTCCGTCGCCGACGAGGCCGATTTCCTGGTACGCACCATCGACGAGCTGGTCGGCGGCCTGTCCCACCGGTCGCTGGACTCGGGTCGGATCGACGGCCGGTCGACCACGCTCTCCTTCTCGGACATCGCGGTGCTCTACCGCACCGACGCGCAGGCCGCCCCGATCGTCGACGCCCTCGCCCGGGCGAACATCCCGGTGCAGAAGCGCTCGCACGACCGGCTGCGGGACCGGCCCGGGGTGACCGCCATCGCCCGGGAGCTGCGGCACGCCGACGGGCTGGACGGTTCGTTGCCGGCCCGCGTCCGGCTGGCGGGCCAGGTGCTGGCGGAGCGCTTCGCCGTGCCGACGCTGGACGGCGCCGCCGCCGCGGTGCGCCCCGAGGACGTCCGTACGGCGGTCGACCTGCTCACCCCGCTGGCCCGCCGCTGCGGCGACGACCTCGGGCTGTTCCTGTCCCAGCTCGCCACCGGCGCGGAGGTGGACGCGCTCGACCCGCGCGCCGAGGCGGTCACCCTGCTCACCCTGCACGCCGCCAAGGGGCTGGAGTTCCCGGTGGTCTTCCTGGTCGGGGCCGAGGACGGGCTGCTGCCGCTGCGCTGGCCCGGCACCGAGCCGGACGACGACGCGGTCGCCGAGGAGCGGCGGCTCTTCTTCGTCGGCCTGACCCGCGCCCAGGACCGGCTCTACGTCAGCCACGCCGCCCGCCGGGTCCGGCACGGGTCGGAGCGGGAGTGCCGGCCGTCGCCGTTCCTCGACGTGATCGACGCCGGGCTCTTCGAGCGCTTCGGCGAGACCGAGCCCCGCCGACCGAAGGACCGCCAGCTCCGCCTGATCTGACTGCCCGCCGGGCCGGCGAGCAGGGCGGCCGGGTCAGGCGAGGAGCACGGCCAGCCAGGCCCCGGCGAGCAGCGCCGGGCCGAACGGCAGGGCGGTGTCCCGGCGCACCCGGCGGGCGGCCAGCAGGGCCAGCACCAGCACGCCGTTCAGCAGGTGCGGCAGGAGCAGCCCGTAGCCCAGGGTCGGCCAGCCCAGCCAGCCCAGCGGCAGGCCGAGGGCGGCGGCGAGCTTGACGTCGCCGAAGCCGAGCCGGGCACCGGGCAGCAGCGCCAGCAGGACGTACCCGGAGAAGGAGAGTGCGGCCCCGGCGAGGGCGACCGCCAGGCGGCCCGGCGTGCCGGCGGCGAGCGCGGCCACCCCGAGGCCGGCGCCGCCGCCGAGGGCGGCCGCGCCGACCAGCGGATCGGGCAGCCGCAGGCAGGCCAGGTCGACCACCGCCAGCACCACACCGAAGGCCGCCACCAACAGGTACGCCGGCAGCGCCGGGTCCGGCCCGAGCGCGGCGGCCAGCCCGGCGAACACCAGCGCACCGACGACCGCCCAGCCGACCGTCCACCGGCCGGTGGCGGACCGGTCCGTGGTGAACCAGCCGGCGAACGTCGGCGCCGCCGCACCGACGAGGCCGCCGCAGAGCGCGGCGACGGTCAGCAGCCCGACGGACACGGGCCGGGACGTTACCGGTGCGCCGGTTCCGCGGCTGCCCCGTCGGCGGGCTCCGCCGCCGGCCGCCGGGGTCGCTCCGTGCTCACCACCAGCGCCACGCCGGCCACGATCACCGCGCCGCCCAGCAGCACCTGCGCGGTGATCGGCTCGGCGACCAGCAGCGCGCCGAGCCCGACCGCGACGGCCGGGTTGACGTAGGCGTACGTGGCGACCAGTGAGATGGGCGCGTGGTGCAGCAGCCAGACGTACGCGGTGAAGGCCACCAGCGAGCCGGCCACCATCAGGTACGCCAGCGCCGCCCAGGACCGGCCCGTCACCTCGCTCGGCGAGAAGTCATGCAGCTCGCCCCGGGCCAGGGCGACCACGGCGAGCGCCGCCGCGCCGGCGAACATCTCGTACACGGTGGCGACGAACGGGTCGCCGGGCATGGCCAGCCGACCGGACAGGAACGAGCCGACCGACCAGGAGGTGGCCGCGGCGACCACGGTGAGCGCGCCGGCCAGCGGCACCGCGCCCGTGCCGCCGGTGGGCAGCACCAGCAGCACCAGGCCGAGGAAGCCGAGCGTCACTCCGGCGAAGGTCCAGCCGCGCGGTCGGTCGCCGGTGGCGGTGCGCAGCAGCACCACCAGCAGCGGGACGGTGGCCACCAGCAGCGCGGCGATGCCCGACGGCACGGCCACCCCGGGCGGACCCGCCTCGGCGAGCACCACCAGGCCGTTGCCGCCGGCCAGCAGCAGCACCCCGACCAGGGCGGCGGAGGCGAGCTGACGCCGGTCGACCCGCAACGCCCCCGGGCCGCGTCGCACCCGCAGGACGACGGCGAGCACCAGCCCGGCGGTGGCGAACCGGAGGGCGGCCGAGGCGAGCGGCGGCATGGACTCCACGGCGATCCGGATGCCGAGGTAGGTGGAGCCCCACAGGACGTAGACCAGCAGCAGCGCCGTCCAGATCAGGCCGGGCCGGGTGGGTGTCGCAATCGCGGGAGGTGAGCTCATCGGTGGGCCACGCTACGGTGACCACGGCGTCGGTGTCCCGCACGGGTGTCCGGCCTCTCAGCAGCGAGTACGCAGGAGGCGTGCATGGCGAACTATGGGCCACCGGGTGGCGGCGCCCCGGAGCCTTGGGGCGGGCGACGCCCGGACGACGCGTACGGCGCCGCACCGGATCCGCACGGCCCGCCCGCGTGGGGCGAGCCGCACGCCCAGCAGCCGTACCCGCAGCCCGGGTGGGCGGCCACCGAGGTCCACCCGTCCACCGGGCCGTACCGGTCGGCCGGCCCCAGCGCGTACCTCGGCGATCCGACGCCGCCGCAGCCGAAGCGGGGTCGGGGTCCGCTGATCGCGGTGCTGGCCGTGCTGGCGGTGCTCGTCCTCGCCGGTGCCGCCACGCTGTGGTACCTGGCCGGCCGGGACGACGAACCGGCGTCGAACGCCGCGCCCACCGCCTCCACGGCGCCGAGCGCGGCGCTGCCCGGCCCGGGCGAACCGGCGCCGACCACCCCCGCGCCGGCCTCGTCCGCCGATCCGCGCTTCGTGAAGGCGGGGCAGTGCGTGCGCAACGAGGGTCCGGCGGGCGGCAAGCCCAAGCTGCTGATCAGCGACTGCGCCCCGAAGACGTACGAGGTGCTGCGGCGTTTCGACGGCGAGACCAGCGGTGAGAAGGACGCCGAGGCCAAGTGCGCCAACGTCACCGGCTACACCAACTGGTACTTCTTCGACAGCGAACTGGACACCCTCGACTTCGTCCTCTGCCTGAAGCAGCGCTGATCCCACCCCTGGGGAAGACATGGCATCCTTCGGACCACCCGGTCAGCCGGACGACCCGTACCAGCGACCCACCTCCGGCCCTGTCGGACCGCCACCCCCCGCCCCGGGCGGCGGGTACCCCCCGCCGGGGCCGTTCCCGCCGGCCGGGCCCGTCCCGCAGTTCCACGCGCCACCACCCGCGGGGTACGCGCTGCCGCCGGCGCCCCCGCCCCGGCGCAACGGCGGCCGGATCGCCCTGGTCATCGGGCTGGTCGCGGTCCTGCTGCTCTGCCCCTGCCTCGGGCTGACCGGCTTCGCGGTGTGGCGGGCGACCAGCGCCGACGAGCCGTCGCCGACGGTGGTCACCTCGGCGGAACCGTCGGCGGCGGCGCCGGAGGAGCCGGGCACCGACCCGAGCACCGCCGAGTCCGCGGAGGGGATCGACGTGGCGGTGGGCGACTGCGTGGTCAACGACGGCACGGACGAGGAGGCCGAGCTGCGCGAGGTGCCCTGCGGCCCGGACACGTTCGAGGTGCTGCTGCGAATCCCGGCGACCACGGACGGGCAGCGGTGCCGAACCCTCTCGCCGAGGTCGACGGTCAACTACGTGCACGACAACCCGGTCGACCTCTTCGACTACGTGCTCTGCCTGCGGAAACACTCCTAGTAGGTCAATCTTGCCCTGTCTAGCGTCCATGCTAGACAGGGCAAGATTGCTGTCGAGGCGCGCAGACACGCCGGTAGCGCCGTCTATGCATCTCTAGTCCCCCGGCTAGACGGCCCGATACTCTGCGATGCGTGGATCCGGTCCGCAACCCGTACGCCCCCGGCGCCGGCCAGCGTCCGCCCGAGCTCGCCGGCCGGGGCCGGGAGCTGGACGTCTTCGACGTGGTCCTGGAACGCATCGCCCGGGGCCGCCCCGAGCGCAGCCTGATGCTCACCGGGCTGCGCGGCGTCGGCAAGACGGTGCTGCTGAACACCCTCCGCTCGCAGGCGATCAACCATCTCTGGGGCACCGGCAAGATCGAGGCCCGGCCGGACCAGTCACTGCGCCGGCCGGTGGCCGCCGCGCTGCACATGGCCGTCCGTGAGCTGGCCCCCCGGCACCGGGCCCCGGACCGGATCGACGCCTTCCTCGGCGTGCTCAAGGCGTTCGCCCAGCGCTCCGCACCCGCCGGGCGCGGTGCCGCCGCCCCCAAGCTGCGCGACCGCTGGCAGCCCGGCATCGACGTGCCGGCGAGCAGCGGCCGGGCCGACTCCGGCGACATCGAGATCGACCTGGTCGAGCTGCTCAGCGACGCGGCCGGGGTGGCCGCCGACGTGGGCACCGGGATCGCCGTCTTCATCGACGAGATGCAGGACCTCGGCCCGGAGGACGTCTCCGCGCTCTGCGCCGCCTGCCACGAGCTGTCCCAGCTCGGCGCCCCGCTGATCGTGGTGGGCGCCGGCCTGCCGCACCTGCCGGCCGTGCTCAGCGCGGCCAAGTCCTACTCCGAACGGCTGTTCCGCTACCAGCGGATCGACCGGCTCGACCGGATCGCCGCCGACCAGGCGCTCTGCGCGCCGGCCGAGCGGGAGGAGGTCGAGTACGAGCAGAAGGCCCTCGACCTGCTCTACGAGAAGTCCGGCGGCTATCCCTACTTCGTCCAGGCGTACGGAAAGGCGACCTGGGACCACGCGCCCCGCTCGCCGATCACCGCGGCGGACGTGCGGGTGGCCGCCCCCGAGGCGGAGGCCGAACTGGCGGTCGGCTTCTTCGGCTCCCGGTTCGAGCGGGCCACCCCGGCCGAGCGCGAGTACATGCGCGCGATGGCGACGCTGTCCCTGGTGGAAGGGGAGGCCGACGGCGGCGGCCGGGACGACATGGACGCGGCCGTGCCGACCGCGGAGATCGCCCGGGCGCTCGGGCGCAAGCCGGCGAGCCTCTCCCCGGCCCGGGACGCGCTGATCAAGAAGGGCCTGATCTACTCCGGCGAGCGGGGCACGGTCGCCTTCACCGTCCCGCACTTCGGCCGCTACCTGCGCACCCAACCCGCCTGACCACCGCCGGCCGGGCCGGCTTCTGCGGCGGCACCCGGCGCACCACCGGTCACGTCGACGGGCGCCGGTGGCGGTCAGACGCGGGACCAGGGGGCCGGGAACACCACCTCACCGCGCGGCGGTGGTCCCTCGCCGCTGGTGCTCGGCGGCAGCGCCAGCGCCTGCCACGGCTCCCCCAGACCGGACCACGGGCTGGTCAGTCCCATTCGGTCCGCCCGGACGAACCCGAAGCGCCGGTAGTACGCGGGGTCGCCGAGCACCACCACCAGGCGCTCACCCAGCTCGGTCGCGGCGTCCAGCCCGGCCTGCACCGCCGCCGTGCCGTGCCCGACCCGCTGCCGGTGCGGGGCCACCGCGACCGGCCCGAGCGCCAACGCCGGAGCGCGGACGTCGTCGGACTGTACGAAGACCCGGCTGAGCAGGGCGTAGCCGACCACCTCGCCGCCGTACTCGGCCACCATCGCCAGCTCCGGGATCCACGCGTCGCTGTCGCGCAACTCGTCGACGAGCGCCACCTCGCCGGGGACCGCCGCGTCCGGGCGGGCGAAGGCGGCGGCCAGCACCATGCGGACCGGGGCGATGTCCGCCGGGTCCTCGGGGCGCAGCCGCAGGGTCGTCACCCGCGCGACGTTACCGGTCGGAGCACGTCCATCAGCAACGGTCGCTCGAATCGGCGTGGCGTCACGTCCATGTCGGAAGGTCCCGGATCGGCCGTTGCCGGGGTAGCGGACGCCCCGACGGGGTATGACTGATCCATGAAACCCGTGCGCTCCCTCGCCCGCGTCATGTTGAGCGGAATCTTCGTGATCAGCGGGGTCCGCAACTTCCAGCACCCCGAGCGCCTCGTGCCGGCCGCCCAGCCGCTCACCGACCGGGTCGCTCCGTTGATCTCCAACGTCGCGCCGCAGCTTCCCACCGACACCACCACACTGGTCCGCGCCAATTCGGCGGTTCAGCTCGCCGCCGGCCTGATGCTGGCCACCGGGAGGTTCACCCGGCCGGCCGCGCTCGTGCTCGCCGGCACGCTGGTGCCGGTCACCATCGCCGGACATCCCTTCTGGAAGAACGACGACCCGGCGACGCGCAACAACAACCAGGTCCACTTCCTGAAGAACCTCGGGCTCTTCGGCGGCCTGCTGCTCGCCGCCGCCGACACCGAGGGAAAGCCGGGTCTGCGCTGGCGGGCCGGTCATCGCATCGGTCACTCTCGACGTTCCGTGACCCGCGCGGTGCGTACCGCCCGTCGGGAAGCGCGGATCGCCGCCCTCTCCGCGTCCACGGCCCGGCGACTTCCGGGCTGACCTGCGTCAATACGGCCATCACCCCCCGCAAGGCCGCGAATTACCTGAACCACCCCACTGCCGTTAACGCGGTGGAAATGTCAAAAACATGTGTGGGATCGGACACGGTCGCATAACGCGGGAGGCATCAACGTGAGGCGCCGTTCTAGGCTCCGTACCGGACCTGGACGGGTAGGACGACCTTGGTACGGGGGTGGCCACGCCATGCCGGCGATCGTCGGTAGACGGCTGGACCGCCTCGCCCCAGTCCGTCGCGCAACGCGTGGGATCGATCGTAGGACAGTCGTACGGACCGGCATCGTGGCCGCCGTCGCCTATGCCGCATGGCTCGCCATCGGTGCATTCGGGCGGCCGTACAACTTCTTCGACATGAAGATCTACCACGGCGCGGTGGTGTGGTGGGCGAGCGGTCACGAGCTGTACGAGTTCATCGCGCCGACCACCACCCTCGGTTTCACCTACCCGCCCTTCGCCGGCCTGATGATGCTGCCGATGGCGCGCCTGCCGGTCGAGGCGGCGGGCTGGATCAACGCGGCGGGCAGCATCGCCGCCCTCGCTCTCGTGCTGGCCGCGCTGCTGCGCCCGATCGTGGACCGGCTCGGCTGGCCGCTCTGGTTCACCGTGGGCATCGCGACGTCGATGTCCGTCGCCATCGAACCGGTCCGGGAGACCCTCGGGTACGGCCAGGTCAACGTGCTGCTCTTCGGGCTGATCATGGCCGACCTGATCGGGCTGCGCTGGCGGTCCCGGCGGGGCACCCACGGCCGCCCGGCCGACGGCCCGTTCGTGCGCTTCCTCTACAGCGGGGCGTGGGCCGGAATGGGCATCGGCCTGGCCACCGCCGTCAAGCTGACCCCAGCGCTCTTCATCGTCTACCTGCTGATCACCCGGCAGTGGCGGACGGCGGCCACCGCCGTCGGCACCACCATCGGCGTGACGCTGGGGACGTTCGCGCTGGTCGGTACGGAGTCACGGGCCTACTTCGGCGGCGTGCTCTGGCAGACCGAGCGGGTCGGCGCGGCCGACATGACCCCCAACCAGTCGCTGGCCGGCCTGCTCGCCCGGCTCTACGACTCGATCGAGACGCCCGGCCTGCTCTGGCTGTCGTTCTCGGTGCTGATCCTGGCCGTGGGGCTCTCCCGCGCCGCCACCGCCCGGGCCGACGGCGACGAGTTGACCGCGTTCACCCTGGTCGGGCTGACCGCCAACGTGATCAGCCCGATCTCTTGGACGCACCACCTGGTCTGGGTCATCCCGGCAATCGTCGTGCTCGCCGACGCCGCCGTACGCCGTCGCGAGGCGAGCCGGGGCCTGGCGGCGCGCGCCGGCCAGGCGTCGTCGTACGGGGGGCCGCCCGGGGTTAACGGGCTGCGCCCGCCGATCTGGTACCCGACGCTGACCGGCCTGCGGCACGCCGTCGCGGCGGCGGGGCTCTACCTGCTCTTCCTCGTCTCGCCCATCTGGCCGTACGAGCACCAGCTTCCCGAGGTGTCGCACTACCAGGACGGGCTCTTCGGCGCGCTGATGGAGAACTCCCTCGCGCTGGCGCTGATCGTGCTGGTCGCCGCGCTGCCCTGGCGCCCCGGCGCCGAGCCGGCCTTCTACACCGACCGCCTGGCCCGCACCGCCACCACCGCCCGCCGCTGACCGCCACCGGCCCGGATCATGAGGGCCGGAGCGGTCAGGGGCAGTTGACCCATTCCTCGGTGCCGTCGGTGAAGACCTGGCGTTTCCAGATCGGCAGGCGCGCCTTGACCTCGTCGACCAGACGGGCGCAGGCCTCGAAGGCCGCAGCGCGGTGCGCGGTGCTGACCGCGGCGACCAGTGCCACGTCGCCGATCTCCAGCCGGCCGACCCGGTGCGACACCGCGACCGCGTACACCTCGGGTTCGGCGGCGATCTCGGCGGCGACCTCGCGCAGCACGTCGGCGGCGCTCGGGTGGCCCTCGTACTCCAGCAGGGTGACCCGACGGCCGTGGTCGTGGTCGCGGACCACGCCCTGGAAGGAGACCACCGCGCCGGCCCGCCGGTCGGCGACCGCGGCCTCGTGCGCGGCGAGGTCGAGCGGCTGGTCGGTGACCGCGAGGACGGCCACCGTCGGGTCGGCGGTCACCACGAGCGCTCCCCGGGCAGCAGCGGCAGCGGTACGACCGGCACCCGCGCCCCGGCCTCGCCGGTGGTGCCCGGACGGATCACCGCGAACCCGTCGGCGCCGGCCAGCCCGCGCAGCATCGCCGAGCCGACGTGGCGCACCGGGTGGGCGGTGCCGGCGGCCCGGTCCAGGCGGACCAGGGCCAGATGCGTGTAGTCGCCCCGACCGGGCACCGGCTCGGCGAGCGTGGCGTGCGGCAGCACCGGCATCGGTCGGCCGGTCAGCCCGGCGAGCAGCGGCGCGACCAGCGAGACCAGGGCGACGATCGCGGACTGCGGGTTGCCCGGCAGCCCGGCGACGAAGCGGACCCGTCCGTCGGCGCCGGCGAGCCGGGCCAGCAGCATCGGGAAGCCCGGCCGGACCGCCACGGTGTTGACCACGTAGTCCGCGCCGAGCGCCTCCAGGGTGGGATGCAGGTGGTCGACCGGACCGTGCATCGTCCCGCCGGTGGTGCAGACCAGGTCGGCGTTGGCCAGCGCGGACCGCAGCGCCGCCACGTGGGCGGGGAGGGTGTCCGCCACCGGGCCGACCACGTCGGAGGAGCGCACCTGGCAGCCGTACCGGCGCAGCCAGGCCGGCACGGCCGGGCCGAGCGCGTCGCGTACCCGGCCGGCGCCGGGCGGGCCGGCGGTCAGCAGCTCGTCGCCGAAGACCAGCAGCGCGGCCCGGGGCTGCCGGCGCACCGCCAGCTGATCGTGGCCGCAGGAGGCGGCCAGGCCGATCAGCGCCGGGTCGACCGGGGTGCCGGCGGGGAGCAGTTCCTCACCCGCGTACGCCTCCTCGCCCGGCTCCCGCCACTCCGGGTGGGGCCGGGGCGTGCCGGTCACCCGTCCGTCGGCGGTACGGCTCGACTCCTCGATCCGGAGCACGGCGGTGGCGCCCTCGGGGACCATCGCGCCGGTGGCGATCTCGACGGTGGTGCCGTCGGCGGTCAGCGGGGGCGGGGTGTTGCCCGCCAGCACCCGTCCGACGACGTCCCAGGGGCCCTCGCCACGCACCGCCCAGCCGTCGACGCTGGAGGTCGGGAAGGCGGGCAGGTCGGTCCGCGTGGTCAGCGGCTCGGCGAGGGTGTGCCCGTCGGTGTCGGCCAGCGGCCGCCGGACCGCGGGGAGCGCGGCGGCGAGGCCGACCGCGTACACCCGGGAGCGAGCCTCCTCCCAACCGGCCGGCGGCGGTGCCGCGACCTGTGCCGCGGCGGCGGCGGTTTCCGTGCTCACCGGGGGCCTCCGTTCACCGACTGCGGTGCGCGCGTCACGTCCGCGCGCTCACCGGGCGAGCCTATCGCCGTGGACTCCGGACCGGGGCGTCAGTGGTCGCCGCCGCGCAGCTGCTCGACGGCGTGGACGAGGATCGGGCCGAGCACGGCGAGGCCGTCCCGCGCGCCGCCGGTCGACCCGGGCAGGTTGACCACGAGCATCCGGCCCGCCACCCCGGCCAGCCCTCTCGACAGCGCGGAGGTGGGGACCCGGTCGCGGCTGTGCGCCCGGATCGCCTCGGCGATGCCGGGGATCTCGTAGTCGAGCAGCGCGCGGGTCACGTCGGGCGTCCGGTCGGTGGGGGTGATCCCGGTGCCCCCGCTGGTCAGCACCACGTCGATCCCGTCGGCCAGGGCGCTGCGCAACGCCTCGCCCACCGGCTCGCCGTCGGGAACCACCACCGGCTCGTCGACGGCGCAGCCCAGCTCACGCAGGCCCGCGACGAGCAGGGGGCCGCTGGTGTCGGCGTAGACGCCGGCGGCGGCCCGGTTGGAGGCGACCACCACCCGGGCCCGGATCACGGCCGATCCTCCGGGCGGACCCACTCGCCGGTCTTGCCGCCCTCCTTGCGGAGCACCCGCACCGCGTCGACGGAGGCGGCCGGGTCGACCGCCTTGACCATGTCGACCAGGGCCAGCCCGGCCACCGCCACGGCGGTCAGCGCCTCCATCTCCACGCCCGTCCGGTCCGCGGTCCGCGCGGTGGCGGTGATCTCGACGGTGTCCCCGGTGAGCCGCAGGTCGACCGTCACGCCGTGCAGCGCGATCGGATGGCAGAGCGGGATCAGGTCGGGGGTGCGCTTGGCGCCCATGATGCCGGCGAGCCGACCGACCGCCAGCGCGTCGCCCTTGGGCAGGCCGTCGCGGCGGAGCAGGTCGACCACCTCGGCGGTGGTGCGCAACCGGCCGGCGGCCACGGCGAGCCGGCCGCTGACCGGCTTGGCGGAGACGTCGACCATGCGGGCCGCGCCCGCCGGGTCGACGTGGGTGAGCTGCGCGGGATCGGTCACGACCGCAGCCTATCCGCCGGGTACGACCGGAACGCACCACGAGTTCGGGAGGAGCACAGCCGGGTGCCCTGGCCGTACTCCTCCCTCACCTACCCGTCCGTCACCGTCGCTGGGAAAACCGTGACGCACGGGGGCATCGTCGGTCTGGTCCTGACACGGCCAGCACCTCCCCCGTTCACCGACGTGCGGGACGTTATCGAGGGCGGCGACAAGAAACCGATAAGCAGTGACAGGGCAACTCAAGCAATGCTCGCACTGCCCTTGGGATCCAGAAGGCGGCGCACCTCAAATCGCTCAGGCACGCCCATCCGGTCAAAGATCATCAACGCCCGCTGCCGGTACCGCCGAGCCTCAGCAGGTTTCGTCGACTCGAGATGGTCGGCCAGGCCAGCGAGCGCCCGCCCCTGCTCGTACGGATGCCGTATGGCGGTCGCGAGTGCCAGCGCTTGCCGCCGCGTCTCGGTCGCCTCCTTCACCCGCCCGAGTTCGGCAAGCGTGCACGCCATTTCATTGAGTGCCTCGGCCTCCACCTGACGCTCGCCCGAACCGCGTGCCGTCTCCAGGGCGGCGGCGTGGTGGCTCAGCGCCTCGTCCATCCTGCCGAGGTGCCGGTACGTGCCAGCCAGATCGTTCAACGTCTCGGCACGGCCATACCCGTTGCCGGTGCGCTCCCGCAGCGCCAAAGACGCCCGCAGCAGCCGCTCAGCCTGCCGGTCCTGTCCCAGCCGATACCGCACCCCGCCCAGGTGACCGAGGGCGTTGGAGATGTGGAAGTAGTTTTGTCGATGTCGTGCGATCTGCAGATTGAGCCGGTGAACCGCCATAGCGTCGTCGTACCTGCCCAGTGAGCGTAGGATCAGACCCACGTTGGGCAGGAAGAACATGCTGTCCATCGTGCTGTCCCGCAGGAGCGCAAGGTGGATGTCGAGCGCGGCAGTGAGGTGTCCCATCAGCCAGAAGACCACACCGAGGTTGACCCGGGCCTGGTTGGTGCCGTCTCTGTCGCCCAGGCTCACCCGGATCGCCACGACCTTCTCCAAGTGACCGCGTGCCTCCCGGTAGGAACCCGTGCGGACGCAGGCCGAAGCCAGGTAGTTGTGCATGAGGGCAACCGCCGCGCGGTCACCCAGCCGTCGAGCCGCTGCCAGTCCCGCGCCATGAGTGGCGGCAATGTCATCGAAGTAACCACGCAGGTAGAAGAACCGCCATCCGGATCGGGCCAACCGCCATGACAGGTGGTCGAGCCCCTGCTGTCCGGCCAGGCGCACCAGCGCCTCGATGTTGTGACGCTGCGACTCGATCCATTCAAGATCGCCCGGTCGGCGTACCGACAGTAGGTCCGGCCGTGACGGATCGGAGAGGCGGAGCTGACCGCGCAGTCTGCCGGATTCCAGTGGCTCGACCACCCGTGCGACCGAGTGCACCATATGTTCCACCAGACCCTCGACCGCGTCCCGTCGCCTCGGCGTGGGATCGGTATGGAGAGCAAGCTGGACGGAGTACCGGCGCATGAGGTCGTGGAGTCGGTAACGACCGTTCCTGACCTCCTCCACCAGGTGACGGTCCACCAACTCGTCCAGCACGTCAGCCGCCTCTTGAAGCGGGAGATCTGTCAATGCGGCGGTCATCGCCACATCGAGGTGGTCCCCGGAGTGCAGGCCGATTGTCCGGAAAACCCTCTTTGCGCGCTCGTCCAGTGGTTCGTAAGACGCCGCGAAAGCGTCCACCACCGTGCTGTCCTCCGCCTTGAACTGCGGTAGGAGGTGGGGCTGTTCGGTGAGCCGACGCACCATGTCCTTCATGAGCCAGGACGGCCGGTGCGCCATCCGGGTGCCGGCCAGTCGAATGGCGAGCGGCAGGTGCCCGCAAAGTCGGGCGACTTCCGCCGCCCCGGCGGGATCCGCTTTGACGCGCTCAGCTCCCACCACCGCTGTCAGCAGCATGAGGGATTCCTGCTCCGACAGCACAGGCAGCGACACCGGTGGCCGGCCGCCCGAGGCCAGCAGCCTACGGCGGGTCGTGATCATGACGAGAACGTCCCCCCTGACCGGCAGCAGGGGTTCCACCTGCCGACTGTCAGCGGCGTTGTCGAGGATTACGACGACCCGCCGAGAGGCCAGTTGACGCCGCCAGAGCTCCACCCGCTCGGGGAGCTCCGCCGGTATCCGCCCGGCGGGCACCCCGAGCTGACGGAGCAGCGTCACCAGGGCCGCCGCCGGGGTGACGGGCGTATCGTCGGCATGCCCGCGCAGATCTGTGAAGAGCTGTCCGTTCGGGTAACGATTCGCGAGCCGGGCAGCCACGTGGACGGCGAGGGATGTCTTGCCGCTGCCCGCCATGCCGTCGATCACCTGGATCGATGGATCGGTCCCGTCGGGAGGCGGTACCTCCTTCAGGATCCGAACCACCATCTCGTCCCGACCGACGAAGTCCGGTACGGCGCGTGGTAGCCAGCTGACGGACGGACGATCCCCGGCGGGCACCGCGCCTGAACCATCCGACGCACTTACCGGCTCCCGTTTCCGCAGGTCCCGATGGAGTTCTTGCAGCTCCGGCCCCGGCTCGATGCCTAGGTGCTCCAGCAGGGCCTGCCGGGCGTTGAGGTAGGCCGACATGGCGCCGGTCACGTCGCCGGACTGCCGTAGCGCCCGTACCAGGAGAAGCTGAGCCTGTTCCCGGATCGGATGGATGCTCACCAGTTCACGCAACAGCGGGATGGCCCTCTCCGGTCGGGCCGAGGCGAGATGCAGTTCCGCCAGGAACTCAACGGCATCGAGGCGCTCCTCCTCGGCCTGTGTCCGTCGTGCGGCGAGCACCGGACCGAGCGGTAGTCCGGCGAATGGTTCGCCCCGCCACCGATCCAGCCCGCGGGTGAGACTTGCCACCGCCAGATCAGGGTCGCCACCTCGGGCGGCTTCCCGAGCGTGGTGGAACTCGGTCGACGCACGCATGAGGTCAATGCGCTCCGGGGCGACGCCCAACCTGTAGCCACCGCCCTCTCGGATAAGGAGATCGGTTCCGTTATCGGCGGCCCGGAACGCCCGACGGAGGCTGGCGGCGTAACTGCGTACGTTGGCGACGGCGGATGGGGGTGGACCGTCGGGCCACAACTCGTCGACCAGATCCTCTACAGTCACCAGTCGCCCGGTTCGCATGACCAGCAGGGCAAGTACGGTCCGCTGCTTGGGCGTGCCCAGGTTTACTCGGTCGCCCTTGATCAGCGCCTCAAGATTACCCAGGACTCGAATCTCCACCAGATCCTCGATGACTCCTCCCCACGTGCTCGAATGGTCACTCTACGAGAGAGTGGACCGGGTGGGACGATGCAAGTCCTGCACATCCCATTGCCTGCCCGGATGATCGGCATACCGTCCATGTCACCCTGCAGCAGCCAGGAGTTGGTCCGATCCGTCGATGGAATCGGAAGCGCGCAAGGTCAGACTGAAGGTGGTTCGCAAACGGCAGTGCTGCGCCAGCGACCGGCGAAGGCTCGGGTATTTGCCGCAAGACTACGTACGAGGCGTACGCGCTCCGCATTTAGCTCGTGGACACAACGTTACAAATCACTCCGACTTCGCTGATATCGCGCATACCGACATTCATCAGTGCAGGAGAGTGCCAACCGTCCCTTAAGCTCCCCCCATTGGTGCACGAGAACAACGGCGCTGGGGGTCATGATGACATCGCACGAATGGACCTGAGCAAAGTCCTGCAACCAGATCGAGAGCAGTAAGCTTGCGGAGCGCATAACCATCGGTTACTGAATGAGGTCGATGGGTGACTCCACAACGACGGAGTGATGGGACCGATCGGCGGCTGCTGCCGCTAGTCGGTCTCGTCGTCTTTTTGGCGGCCGTCTCCACCATCGTGTCGGCCGTTCGTCTCGCCAACGACGAACCCAGGGTCGGCCCCGTCACCTGGCTGGCCCTGATCTCGCTTGTCGCCGCCGGCTTCACCGTCAAGGTGCGTATCCGGATCAGAGCCAACAACCACGACATCGCGTGGACCGAGACGGCAATCGTCATCGGCCTCACCGTGGCCCCGACCTCGACCGTGGTCCTCGCCACGGGCTGCGCCCTCGTCCTGGTGACCACCCTCGCTCGAATCCCCGCCATCCGGGCCGCCTTCGGCGTCGGAAAGAACATGCTGGTGGCGACGGCGGCGGGCACGGTGCTGCACGCGAGCGGCTGGCAGGTGGGCGAAGAGAGCGTGCTGGCCACGATCCTGCCGCTGTCCGTCGCCTATCTGACCGCCGTACTGCTGGACGAGCTGGTCGCACTGCCGGTCATCGCGATCGCCTCCGGTGAACGGGTACGGGAACTGTTCCGGGAGGATTGGGAACTCCGGCTCGCCTTTGCGATGGGCCGACTGGTGGTGGTCCTCGGGACGTTCCTCATCCTGCGCGGCGACAGCCGCCTACTCATCGCCGTGCCACCCCTGATGCTCAGCCTCCACCTGCTGTACTCCAACCGGGTCAAGGCCCGCACCGAGCAGCAGGCCTGGCAGCGCCTCGCCCGCACCACGGACGCGCTGAACGTCGTCGACCTGGACACGGTCCTCACCACCGCCGTCACCCAGGCCGCCGAACTCTTCTCCGCGGACGAGGTCGAGATAGAGCTGCGCGACGGCGCCCGCGCGGTCCGGGGTACCAGAGGTGGCATCGGTTACGACGGGCCCGCCGGGAACCCGAGCAGCGTCCAGGGCTCCGCCGTCTCCGCACCGTTGGAGGGGCACGACGGCAGCGCCGACGTGGGGGTGCTGCGGCTGCGCTTCCGGGGACCGGTCCAGCTCTCCGAGCGGGAGCAGTACACGCTGCGCACCTTCGCCTCGGCGCTCTGCACCGCCGTCCGCAACGCCCAGGCGTACGCCGAACTGGCCCGGGTGGCCGCCGAACACGCGCACGCCGCCACCCACGACGCGCTGACCGGTCTGGCCAACCGGCGGCAACTGCTGGAGCGCGGCACCGAGCAGCTCAGCACCCGGCACGCCGAGGGGGTGACCGCGCTGGTGCTGATCGACCTCAACCACTTCAAGGAGGTCAACGACACCCTCGGCCACGCCGCCGGCGACCAGGTGCTGATGCAGGTCGCCGACCGGTTGCGGGCCGCCGCCCAGGCCGAGGACCTGGTGGCCCGCCTCGGCGGCGACGAGTTCGCCGTACTGCTGCGCGGACTGCCCGCCCCGGCGGTCGCCGCGCACCGGGCGGAGGCGCTGATCGGCGCCCTGCACCAGCCGTTGGACGTCGACGGCATGCGGATCAGCGTCGAGGCCAGCGGGGGCATCGCCGTGGCCCCGGCCAGCGGCGGCATGCCGGAGCTGCTGCGCCGCGCAGACGTGGCGATGTACCAGGCCAAGCGGGCCGGTCAGCGGGTCTCCACGTACGCGCCGACCCGCGACACCGCCGACCTCGGCCGGCTCACCCTCGGCGGCGAGCTGCCCCGGGCGGTGGCCGACCACGAGTTCACCGTCAACTTCCAGCCCATCGTGGACCTGGCCAGCGGTGAGGTCACCGGCGCGGAGGCGCTGGCCCGGTGGCACCACCCGACCCACGGCATGATCGACCCACTGCGCTTCCTGGAGGCGGTGGAACGCTCCGGCCTGCTCCCCGCGTTCGCCGAGGCGATCCTCGACCAGGCGCTGCTCGCCGCCGTGAGCTGGCGGGCGGCCGGCTTCGACCTGCCGGTCTCGGTCAACGTCTCCCCACGCAGCCTGCTCGACGCCCGCTTCCCCGGCGCGGTGCTGGCCCGGCTGCGCGCCCACGACCTCCCGCCCGACCGGCTGGTCCTGGAGCTGACCGAGACGCTGACACTGAGCCAGCTCGACGTGGTCGACCGGGTGCTCAGCCGGCTGCGCGACTCCGGCGTCCGGCTGGCGCTGGACGACTTCGGCACCGGCTACTCCTCGCTCTCCCTGCTCTCCCGCATCCCGGTGCACGAGCTGAAGATCGACCGCAGCTTCGTCACCGCGATGGAGGGCTCGGCGGAGGCCGCCGCGGTCATCCGCTCGACCCTCGACCTCGGCCGCAGCCTCGACCTCACCGTGGTCGCCGAGGGAGTGGAGAGCGAGCCGCAGCGCCGGGCGCTCTGGGAGCTGGGCTGCGCCGCCGGCCAGGGCCACCTCTTCGCCCGTCCGCTGCCGTCCGGCAGTCTCCTCGCCGCCCTGCAACGCGGCTCGGGCGGCCGGCCCGGCACCCTGGTCCCGCCGCTGCACGACACCGGCGCGGTCATCCGCCTCGCCCCCGGCCGCCGCCAGCCCGGCCGGAGCCGCCCGACGGGTCTGCCACACTTGCCGGCGTGACCGCCGCCTCCCGCACCTGGCGCGCCCTGGACTCCACCGCCGGCGGCCTCGCCCTCGACCTCGGCCTCTACACGGTCTCCGCCGCCTTCGCCGCGGTCACCGCCGCCACCTCCACCCTGTCACCGCACCGGGCCTGGGGGAGCGTCGCCGCCGTCGGCTACCTGCTCGCCGCGCTGCTGGTCGCCGGTCAGCTCCTGCTCCGAGGCCGCCGCCCCGAGCTGGCCGGGGTGCCGGCGCGCTCGGCGGTCACCGCGCTGACCTGGGCGACCACCGCCCTGCTGCCGCTGGTGATCCAGAGCATCCAGCGGGCGTCGGGGCGTACCGACCGGGCTCAGGAGGAGGTGGTGGTCGTCGAGCACGCCGGCATCCGGCTCGCCGAGCACGGCACCCCCTACCTGGGGCCCGACGCGATCGCCGCGCTCCCCGCCGACGAACGGCTGCTCGGCTACACGCCGTACCAGCCGGGGATGGCGCTGTTCGGGCTGCCCCGGGCCGGCGTGGACGCCTGGTGGACCGACTCCCGGGTGTGGTTCGCGCTGGTCACCGCGCTGGCGCTGGCCATCGCGGTGGTCGCGCTGCGCGCCGCCGGCCGCCCCTCGGCGGGCCGCCCCCACCCGGTGGCGGTGCTGCGCGGCGTACAGGCCGCGACCGTGCTGCCGATCTGCGCCCTCACCCTCGCCACCGGCGGCGACGACCTGCCCGTACTCGCGCTCTGCCTGCTGGCGCTGGCGTGCGCCGCCGCCGGCCGGCCCGGCGCGGCCGGCGTGGCGGTCGGGCTCGCCGGCGCGTTGAAGCTCTTCGCCTGGCCGGTCGCCCTGGTCCTGATCTTCTGGGGCGCCACCCGGCGGGCCGGGCTCCGGGTCGCCGTCGGCGCGCTCGGCCTGCCGGTGCTCGCCCTGGTGCCGGCGGTACTGGTCGACCGGGACGCGCTGGTGGAGAACGTGCTGCGGTTCCCGCTCGGCCACGGGCTGGTGACCAGCCCCGCCCAGTCCCCCTTCCCCGGGCACCTGATCGCGACCGGGCTGCCCGGCGGCCGGGTGATCGCCGCGACGCTGCTCGTCGCCGCCGGCGTGGCGATCGCCTTCCGACTGCTGCGCCGCCCACCCGGCACCGCCACCGCCACCGCGCTGATCTGCGGATACGGCCTGCTGGTGGCCATCCTGCTGATGCCCACCACCCGCTTCGGCTACCTGCTCTACCCGCTCGCCCTGCTCGTCTGGGCACCCGCGCTGGCCGGACAGCCGACCACCGTTTCGCCGGAGTCGCCGACACCGGCCCTCCCCAGGGCGTAGACCTGAGACATGAGCAGCACCTACCGCGATCGTGAGGATGCCGGCCGACAGCTCGCCGAACGGCTGACCGGCCTGGTCGGAGAACCCGACGTCATCGTGCTGGGGCTGGTCCGGGGCGGTGTGCCGGTGGCCCGGGTGATCGCCGACCGGCTCGGCGCGCCCCTGGACGTCCTGGTGGTCCGCAAGCTCGGCATGCCCTGGGCGCCCGAGGTCGCCTTCGGCGCACTCGGCCCCGGCGGGGTCCGGGTGCTCAACGACGTGGTCGCCGCCCGGCTCGGCCCCGACGACGTCGCCGACGTGCAGCGCCGGGAACAGGCCGAACTGGAACGCCGGGAGGCCCGGTACCGAGCCGGCCGGCCACCGCTGGACCTCACCGGCCGGACCGCCGTGATCGTCGACGACGGGCTGGCCACCGGCGCGACGGCCCGGGCCGCCGTCCAGGTCGCCCGCCATCTCGGCGCCCGCCGGGTCGTCGTCGCGGTGCCGGTCGGCTCCCAGGAGGCGTACGAGATGCTGGCCGCCGAGGCCGACCAGGTGATCTGCGCCCAGCGCCCGCCGGAGTTCGGCGCGGTCGGCGCCTACTACGAGGACTTCCACGAGGTCTCCGACGACGAGGTCAACGAGGCGCTGATCGCCACCGCCTGAACCTCGCGCCGACGGGGTACGGTCGAGCGATGCAGCTCACCTGTCCCAAGTGTCACGGAGACATGCGCCAGTACGAGCGCAGCGGAGTCGTCATCGACCAGTGCACCGAGTGCCGGGGGATCTTCCTCGACCGCGGTGAACTCGAGAAGCTGTTCGAGGCCGAGGCGAACTGGAACCAGCAGCACGCCGCCCCGGCACCCGGGCAGCCCGCGGGCCACGGCCCGGCTCAGCCCGGCCACGTCGCCGGCGGGTACGCCCCGCCTCCGCCGCCGCCCCCGCACCAGCCGGGCTACCCGGCCGCGCCGCCGCCGCACGCGCCGGCCTACCCGCCGCAGCCGGCGTACGGCCACAGCGGGCACCAGCAGCAGCACCACGGCTACCACGGGCACTACAAGCGCAAGAAGCACAAGAGCTTCCTCGACGAGATGTTCGGCTGACCGGCACCGGGGCCGGGGCACCCGCCCCGGCCCTTCCGCCCTGCCGATCCGGGTGGCCCGTGGCAGGCTCCCCCTCATGACGTCGATCGCGCAGCACGAGGCGCTCGCTCAGGCGTACGAGGGGATCACCGCCGTGGTCGCCGGGCGGGACGACGCCGACCTGCAACGACCCACCCGCTGCCGGGGCTGGCTCGTCGCCGACCTGCTCTTCCACCTGCTCTGCGACGCCCAGCGCGCCCTGGTCGCCCTGGCCAGCCCCGCCGACGGGCCGCCCGACGTGGACGACGTCAGCTACTGGCGTTCCTTCCCGCCCGGCGGGGACGGCGACGCCGCCGCCCGGCACGCCTGGTGGGCCCGCCGCTCCGCCGCCGCCTTCGACCGCCCCAGCGGGGTGGTCCGGCTCTGGTCCGACACCGCCCCCGCCGCCGTGCGCGCCGCCACCGCCGCCGACCCGGCCGGCTGCGTCAGCACCCAGGGGCACGTGCTGCGCGTACCCGACTTCCTGGCCACGCTGACCACCGAGGCCGTCATCCACCACCTGGACCTGGTGCTCGACCTGCCCGACGCGCCGCCGCCCGGGCCGCTCGCCTGCCGCGTCGCGGTGACCACGGTGGACGGGCTGCTCAGCGACGACGCGGTCCGCCCGAGCGACTGGGACGACGCCGCGTACCTGCTCAAGGCCGCCGGCCGCGAGCCGCTCACGAACCGGGACCGCGCAGAGCTGGGCGAGGCCGCCGGGTGGTTCCCGCTGCTCGGCTGAACCGCCGCCAGCCCGGTATCGGCGCGGGCGTTGTCACCGGGCCGCTCGCCCGCTCGCGGGCAGGAACTCGACGGGCTGCTGGCCGGACGGTCGTCGTCGGGCGACGCTCAGACGATCGCCATGTCGACGAAGCGGGAGAGGTGCAGCTGGGCGGCGACGGTGATGCTGTCGGTAGGCCCATTTCGGTGCTTGGCGACGATAAAGTCCGCCTCGCCGGCGCGGGGCGACTCCTTGTCGTAGTAGTCGTCGCGGTGCAGCAGGATGACAACGTCCGCATCTTGCTCAATTGACCCAGATTCGCGCAAATCAGACAATTGGGGTCGTTTGTCGGTCCGCTGCTCGGGGCCACGGTTTAGCTGGCTCACCGCGATCACCGGGCACTCGACCTCCTTGGCCAACAGCTTCAGGCCACGGGAGAGGTCCGCGACCTCCTGCTGGCGGCTCTCGGTCCGCTTCGGTGAGGTCATCAGCTGGAGATAGTCGACCACGATCATCTTGAGGTCGTGCTTCTGCTTGAGCCGGCGCGCCTTCGCCCGGATCTCCATCAGGTTCATGCTCGGCGTGTCGTCGACGAAGAGCGGTGCCTCGCTGATCTCGCCCATGCAGCGGGCCAGCTTGGTCCAGTCGTCGTCGGAAAGTTGGCCGCTGCGGAGCACGTGCAGCGGAACCCGAGCCTCGGCCGAGAGCAGTCGCATGACGATCTCGACCTTGCTCATTTCCAGCGAGAAGATCGCCGCCGCCTGGTTGGCGCGGATGGCCGCGTTTCGGGCGAAGTCCATGCTGGCGGTGCTGTTGTGCGTCGGGATCATCGCCCTGCCCGCCAGGTACAGATGCTCCGGGTTGTCCACCGTCACGCAGCGGACCGGCACGCTGGGCACCGGCCGCACGTCCACGATGTAACGGGAGGTGGTCCGGACGTCGGACGCTGTCCGGCGCCGTGCGGCGTGGGCGGACCGCTTCCGCTCCAACCGGAAGACCGTGTCGGGCGTGGAGAAGTTCAGCGTGTACCCGATGAACGACGCGGCGCTGCGGCCGCGTACCGGTTTCTCGTTGACCGTGCAGCGGTATCCGAGGCTCACGATCAGCTCGCGGACGCCCTCCGCCAGCCGCTTCGACGTCGAGGTGTACTGCAGGTTGCCGTTGGGGGCGACCGTCCCGTCGGTGTCCATCAGGCCGGCGAGCAGGGCGCGTCGCTGGGCCTCCGACGCCCGCAGGTATTCCTGCGGGATGTGCTTCTCCGGCGACACCCCGAGAGCCCGGAGCAGCGCGCGGAACGATCCGTGCCGGCCGTGGCACTCGGCGCACCGCCGCGTCGACGGATTCTCCCGCAGCGCCCGGGTGGACGAGCCGCAGTCGACGCAACGCCGGTCGGCCGGAGCGGGCACCTCGGGGAGCACGATGGTGTAGACCAGCGGGCCGCTCGGGCGCACCGCGAAGCCGTCCCGCACGACGTGCTCGACCATTTCGGGATCGGCGGTGGTGAAGCGGCTCGCGTCGGAGTGCCCGTCCCCCAGCCAGACCCCGAGCGTGTACGGCGGGATCGGCAGCTCCCGCTCCGGCAGTTGCAACGGAGCGGCGTTCTCGACGGCATGGTTGAGCCGGCCGTCCCCGCCGGTACGCAACGTCGCCGCGATCTCGGCGGTGGTGACGACACCGTCGTGCCGGACCCGGGCACCGGCGTTGACTGGGCGTTCGGCGCGCTCCCGCAGCCTGGTCAAAAGCGGGCCGGCCGGGTAGCCCGGAGCCGTCCAGTTCCGTGTGTCGCCCGCCCGGGTGACCGGTCGGCTGACCCGGCCGTTGACGCCGACCTCACGCGCGACGGTGTGCAGCACGTTCTTGAACTCGGGGCCGACGAGTTCGAGGGTCTGCGCGAGGGTGACCAGTCGCCGAGGCTCGGCACCGGCGGCCACCTCCACCGCATGGACCTTCGCCAGGGACGACTGCGGCCAGTGCGACCGGAGTCGCGGCTCGGGCTGACGGCGGCTGGCCCGGGTGGTGGTCTTCCACAGGTGCTCGGCGTCGGCCACGATGACGCTGCCGTCGGAGAACTCGACCTCGTAGCAGGGACGGTCGTACCGGACGTCGAAGGCGGCGGTGATCGTGGTCGGCCGCCCGTCGGCGGCGATCAGCTGGTCGCCGACCTGGACCTCGCCCATGGTGGTCCAGCCGTCCGGGGTCGGCAGCGGGGTGTCCAGAGCGAGCGCCTTGCCCAGACCGGGCCGGCCGGCCACGATGATGAGCTGCCCCGGGTGCAGGCCGTTGAGCAGCCGGTCCAGGTCGGTGAAGCCGGTCGGCACGCCGGTCATCACCCCGCCCTGCGCCCCGACCGCCTCGATCTCATCGAGCGTCGGCTGGAGCATGTCGGCCAGCACCGCGAAGTCCTCGCTGACCCGGCGCTCGGTGATCTCGTAGACCGCCTGCTGCGCGAGGTCGACCACGTCGTCGACGTCTCGGCTACCGCCAGCAGCGGTGCCGTAGCCGAGCTGCACGATCCGCGTGCCGGCCTCGACCAGCCGACGAAGCACCGCGCGCTCGCCGACGATCCGGGCGTAGTACGCGGCGTTCGCTGCTGTCGGCACTGCGGCCATGCAGGTGTGCAGATAGGGGGCGCCGCCGATCCGGGCGAGATCGCCGGAGTCGGCCAGGGCGGCAGCGACGGTGATCCCGTCGGCCGGCTCACCCCGGCCGTAAATGTCCAGGATGGCGTCGAAGATGGTGGCGTGCACCGGCCGGTAGAAGTCGCTCGACTTTAGGATCTCCACGACGTCGGCGATGGCGTCCTTGGAGAGCAGCATGCCGCCGATGACGCACTGCTCCGCGGCGACGTCCTGGGGTGGGGTCTTGTCGAACTGCCCGTCGCGCTGCGCCGGTGCGGACGCCTGCCCGCCGGCTCGGGGCTCCGCCCGCATGTCGTCGGTGACCGACACGGATCCCCCTCCACTGCGTCGGGTCGATACCAGCTCTACCGGCCGGGTGCGACAACTTCCGATCGACCCGGCCGGTCGATCGGGGGCGATCGCGCGACCGGTCGGTGCCCCACGATACGGAACCCGAGGTCAGACCCCAACCAGGCCGGTGGACGAGCCTCGGGACAACCTGTGGATGGAGTGGACGAGCGTGTGCGCAGCGTGTGCACAGGTTGTGGAAAACCGGTGGGGAATTCTGGGCCGATCGGCGCTGACCTGCGGAAACATCATCCCCACCCTGTGGACGGGTATTTTCCGGTAAGGCTTTGGGTTCGGATTTCCCGTACTATCTGCTGGGAACGGCTACACCTGGACAGCGGATTGCGCTTTCGGTTGAGAAGGGTCACGCTCCGGCCGTGAGTTACCGGGACTGGGAGCGCGGGGAGGGCAGCCCGCGCGAGCGTCAGCCGGTCGCCCCGTGGGACGACTTCGGCGATGCTGTCCCGGCCGATCCCTACCGGTACGCGGCCGAGGGCTACCGCACCCCCAGCCGACGGCGGGCCGTCGAGCGCGGCCAGCAGGAGCCGGTCGACGCCTACCTGCCGCGCTGGGCCGTGGAGTCGGGCATCGCGCACGCCGACGGCCGGGGCCGGCACGCCGCGCCGGACGACGACGAGTACGACGACCGCCCGATCTCCGGGGGCGGGCGGCGCAGCGAGCGCAGCTGGGGCGAGCCCCGGGCGATCGGCGCCGCGGCGGAGTCCGACCACACCCGGGAGTGGACCTTCGACCGTCCGCAGGAGCAGGGGTACGTCGGCAGCCGGCGCGCCGACTCCATGGAGGACGAGCCGGTCTCCGGTGCCGCGCCGACGCCCCGTCCGCGCCGGTCGGCCTCGCGCCGTCCCCAGGTGATCTGGTCGGGTGTCGAGGAGTCCGACGAGGAGCCGGCCGCGCGGGAGGTGGAGTGGCCGACCCGGCGCAGCCGGCGTGCCTCGGCCGACGCCTGGTCCCGCCCGGCGGTCGACCCGTGGAGCCGTACCGAGCCGGCGGCGGAGCCGGAACCGGAGTACCGGCCGGCGGTGGACCCGTGGGACGCCTCCGGGGTGCACGCCTGGCAGCGCTCGGGCCCCGAGGACCGCTGGGAGGCCGCCGGTGGGGCCACCCGGTGGGATCAGGGTGACAGCACCGGCCAGTGGGACCGGTTCACCGACACCGGCCAGTGGGACCGTGGCGACCTGGCCCGGCGGGACCGGTACGCGGAGTCGAGCCGGTGGGAGGACCGCACCGACGTCAGCCGCTGGGACCGTACCGAGCCGCCGCGGTCGGCGGAGCCGGTGACCGGTGAGGGTTGGTCGTGGCCGGAGCAGCCGGACGGGTTCTGGTCGGGCACGCGGCTGGCCGGGGACGATCCGCGGTGGATGGATCCACCGTCGTCGGCGCCCCGGTCGCCGGCGGTCGCCTACACCGCACCTAGGCCGCGCCCGTCTCCCCGTCGTCGCCTGGCGCCGGCCGCGCCGGCCGCCGCGCCGTCGTGGCGTGACCGGATCGATTCGGTCGGCGGCGGGGTGTGGAACCGCCGACTGGAGGACGACCTGCTGGACCCGGATCCGGGTGGTCCGCTGCGTCCGCTGCTCTACACCGCCGCCTGCTATCTGGCGCCGGCGGCGCTGGTCTTCGGGTGGCTGCTGACCCTGGACGGCCAGGCGCCGGCGGGGTGCGTGACGGACATCAGCGGCGGCGGCTGCGATTCGCCGCGGGCGCACGCTTTCGCGTCGCTGGTGGCCGGGGCGCCGCGCTTCGGGCTGGCGCTGGTGAGCAGCCTCGTCGTCGCGGGGCTGCTGCGCCGGGTGGGCACGACCTGGCGGTCGGCGACGGTGGCGCTGGCCGCAGCGGTGGTCGGTGGGGGCCTGTCGACCGTCATGATCAGCGCGGTGACCGGTCAGCCGATCGGCTGAGCCCGCCGTTTCGAGGACATGCGAAAGGGCCCGCACCGGAGTCCGGTGTGGGCCCTTTCGTCGTGCGGTGGGTGTCAGCCCTGAACGACGTTGAGGTCGAACTTGGCGGTCACCTCGGGGTGCAGCTTGATCCGCACCGGGTAGGAGCCGGTCGACTTGATGTGACCGGGCAGCTCCAGCCGACGACGGTCGAGGGTCGGGCCGCCGGCCGCCTTGACGGCGTCGACGATCTCGGCCGGGGTGACCGAGCCGAAGAGCCGACCGCCGTCACCGGCGCGGGCCTTCAGGTTGACCTTCAGACCCTCGAGCTGGTCCTTGACCTCGTTGGCGTGGCCGAGGTCGCGGATCTCGCGAGCCGAGCGGGCCCGCTTGATGACCGTGACCTGCTTCTCCGCACCCTTGGTCCAGCTGATCGCGAAGCCCTGCGGCAGCAGGTAGTTACGGCCGTAGCCGTTCTTGACCTCGACGATGTCGCCGGGGGCACCGAGACCGGAAACTTCCTGGGTCAGGATGATCTTCATGTCGGTGCCTCCTCTCAGCGGGCCGTGGCGGTGTACGGCAGGAGCGCCATCTCACGGGCGTTCTTGACCGCACGGGCGATCTGCCGCTGCTGCTGCGAGGTCACGCCGGTCACCCGCCGAGCGCGGATCTTGCCGCGGTCGGAGATGAACTTCCGCAGCAGCGCGGTGTCCTTGTAGTCGATGTAGGTGATCCCGTCCTTGTCGAGCGGGTTCACCTTCTTCTTCGGCTTGCGAAGTGCCGCAGCCTTGGCCATTGCTCGTGCTCCTGGTTTGCGATCGCGGGCGCTCGGCGCCATTAGAACGGGGGCTCCTCGTCGAAGTTGCCGCCCGAACCGGAGCGCGACGGAGACGGCGCGGCCGAAGCCCAGGGGTCGTCGAAGTTGCCTCCGCCGCCACCCTGGCCACCACCGCCACCAGAACCGAAGCCACCGCCGCCGCCACCCGAGCGCGACATCTTCTGCACCTTCGCCGTGGCGTAGCGCAGCGACGGGCCGATCTCGTCGACCTCGAGCTCGATGACGGTGCGCTTCTCACCCTCGCGGGTCTCGTACGACCGCTGACGCAGCCGACCCGAGACGATCACGCGGGCGCCCCGCTGGAGCGACTCGGCGACGTGCTCCGCCGCCTGCCGCCACACGGTGCAGGCCAGGAAGAGCGGCTCGCCGTCCTTCCACTCGCCGGAGGCCTTGTCCATGAACCGGGGCGTCGAAGCGACCCGGAACTTGGCGACCGCCGCACCGGACGGGGTGAACCGCAACTCGGGGTCATCGGTCAGGTTGCCGATGACCGTGATGGTGGTGTCTCCTGCCATGACCATCTCCTCGCGCACTCATCTGCTCTGCCGTACAGGCTCTCAGAGCCCTCTGACAGCGCCGATGAGGCTGATCCGGGCGAACCGGGATTGAATGCTTAGCGCATCTCCGGCCGGATGACCTTGGTGCGCAGCACGGACTCGTTGAGCCGCAGCTGACGGTCCAGCTCAGCCACCGCCTCAGGCGTCGCCTGGAGGTCGATGACGGCGTAGATGCCCTCGGGCTTCTTGTTGATCTCGTACGCGAGGCGCCGGCGGCCCCACACGTCGGTCTTCTCCACCGAGCCACCCGCGGTCCGGATCACGTTCAGGTACGTGTCGAGCGACGGGGCGACGGTGCGCTCCTCGAGGCTGGGGTCGAGGATCACCATGACTTCGTAATGACGCAAGACGTGCTCACCTCCTGTGGGCTATGCGGCCACGGTCCTTCCGTGGCAGGAGGTCGTGCGTCGCTGCCGCTTCCGGGATCGGGGGAACCCGGCCGGACGCGGACAACCGGACCAGGATACCCGGTCGGGACGATCATGCCCGGGCAGGTCGGACCCGGCGGCCGGGCGTGGCGACAGGGGCCCGCCCCGACGCCCGAAGGCCGGTGGCGGACCCCTGTCCACATGGACCGCGGGGCGTCCCGTCCGCATTCCTTGGGTGGGACCTGGGGAGGAACGACCACACCGATGAGGTTGGATCGAGGACGCCCCGCGGAGCTCTTTCCTGTTGTTATCCGACGGTACAACGGCTCTCGTCACTAGTTGGTGGAAATGCAACTATTAGTCCGAGATTCCTGTCGGTGGTCGGTGGACCGGGTCGGGCGGGTCCCGCCCCCGGCGTGCCGGGCCGCACGACGGGGGTGACCCCGCACCGGGATCGACCGCGGTGCGCCTGGCCCTACGGGCCGGAAGAGCCCGGCATCGATCCCACCCGGGTAAACGAACGCCCGCCCCGACGGTGACGCGAACGGGCGGCATCCGGTGCCCCGACTCCCCGCCTCCGTCACCCCGGGCGTCGGGGATGCGACGTAGGCTCGCCTGCATGCGTATCGGAGCCCACGTCGACCAGGCCGACCCGTTGGCGGAGGCGGCCGCCCGTTCCGCCGAGGCGGTGCAGTTCTTCCTCTCCGACCCGCAGGGTTGGAAGGCCCCGAAACCCCGCGAGGACGCAGCCCGGCTGCGCGCCGCCGAGGTGGACCTCTACGTCCACGCCCCGTACGTGATCAACGTGGCCACCCTGAACAACCGGATCCGGATTCCCAGCCGCAAGCTGCTGCTCGGGCACGCGGCCGCGGCGGCGGAGATCGGCGCCAAGGGGCTGATCGTGCACGGCGGGCACGTCAACGCCGGCGACGACCTCGCCGTCGGCTTCGACAACTGGCGCAAGACCTTCGCGTACGCGGCGGACTCCGGTGGCTTCCCGGTGCCGGTGCTGATCGAGAACACCGCCGGCGGCGACAACGCCTGCGCCCGACGGCTCGACGCGCTGGCCCGGCTCTGGGACGCCATCGGCGACCACGAGGTCGGCTTCTGCCTGGACACCTGCCACGCGTACGCGGGCGGCGAGGAACTGCTCGACCTGGTCGACCGGGTCAAGGCGATCACCGGCCGGATCGACCTGGTCCACGCCAACAACTCCAAGGGCGGCTTCAACTCCGGGCAGGACCGACACGACAACCTCGACGGCGGCACCATCGACCCGGACCTGGTGGTCGCGGTGATCCGCGCCGCCGGCGCGCCGGTGATCGTGGAGACGCCCGGCGGGGCCGCGGGTCAGGGCGCGGACATCGCCTTCCTGCGGGACAAGCTCGGCACGGGGGCCTGACCCGGATGACCACGAACGCGACCGGCGGCGCCCAGCCGACCGGGCAGACCGACCGGCCCGACGAGCAGGGCAGCACGCCCCCGGGCGCCACTGGTGAAGGCGGCGCCACCGACGCGACGGCCACCACGAAGACCCCGGGTACGGGCGACGCCACCGACGCGAAGTCCACGACCACGGACACCGCGAAGAACTCGGGAACGGGCGACGCCACCGACGCGGAGTCGACAACCACGGACGCGAAAACCTCAGGGACGGGCGGCCCCGCCCACGCGGAACGCACGACCACGGACACCGCGAAGACCATCACCGGCGACACCGACAAGGACGACCCCACCGACGGGAAGCCCGCGACCACGGACACCGCCAAGGCCACCACCGACAACGGCGGAAAAGACGGCGCCACCGACGCCAAGGCCGCGACCACGGACACCGCGAAGGCCACCACCGGCGACGCCGGGAAGAGCGACGCCACCGACGCCAAGGCGGGGAGCGACGGCGACGAGCAGAAGGACGGCGAGGGAGAGCCGCGGGACCGCTGGTCGGCGTTCGCTCCGGCGCCCGACCCGGTGCCGGGGCGTTCCCGCCGCGCGGCACGCACTGTCGGTCGGCTCCTGGTCCACGAGTGGACGCTGGCCACCCTGGCCGCGCTGGCCCTCGCCGTCGGCATGACCTGGCCGACGCTGCGCTACCCGCTCTACACGCTGCCGCAGGACTACTGGGACCCGAGCCTGCAGGCCTGGCAGATGGCCTGGTCGGGGCACGCCCTGCGGACCGAGCCGGCCCAGTTGTTCCACTCCAACACGTTCTTCCCGGAGCAGTGGAGCTTCGCCTTCTCCGACATGCTGCTCGGCTACGCCCCGGCCGGCATGATCGGCACCGGTCCCGAGGCGGCCGTGCTGCGCTACAACATCATGTTCGTGCTGGCCCACGCGCTGGCCACGCTCGGGGCGTACGCGCTGGCCCGGCAGCTGGGAGCGGGCCGCGCGGGGGCCGCGGTGGCCGGGGTCAGCTACACGTACGCCCCGTGGCTGCTCGCCCAGGCGGGGCACCTGCACATCGTCTCCAACGGCGGTATTCCGCTGGCGCTGGCCATGCTGGCCCGGGGTCACGGCTGGTCGCTACGGTACGGCTACCGCCCGGAACGGCGGCACGAGGGCTGGACGTACACCGGGTGGCTGGTGGCGGCCTGGCAGCTCAGCCTGGGCTTCGGGATCGGCCTGCCGTTCGCGTACGTCCTGGCCGGCATCGTGCTGGTCGCGGCCACGACCTGGTTCCTACGGCGCTGGGTCCTCCGGCCGGCGAAGCGTCCGTTCGGCACCCGACTGTTCGTCGCGGACCTGGTCGGCGGGCTGATCTTCGCCGGCGTGGGCGCGCTGCTGGCCATCCCCTACTTCAAGGTCGCGGAGCTGCACCCCAACGCGGCCCGCACGCTCGGCGACATCGGGATCTACTCGCCGCCGGCGCTGGGCTTCTTCACCGCTCCGGCGGAGTCCCGGGTCTGGGGCGAGCTGCACGAGGCGGCGCGCGCGACGCTGCCCTGGCACCCCGAGATGACGCTGCTGCCCGGCTTCGTGCTCTACGCGCTGGCCGCGGGGGGCCTGTTCTTCTCGGTCTGGAAGCTGCGGCAGCGGCTGCTGCTGCTCGCCGGGGTGCTGGTCACCATGGTGCTGGCCATGGGCACGCGGTTCTTCGACGGCACCTTCACCTACGGCCTGCTCTTCGAGCACCTCCCGGGCTGGAACGGGCTGCGCACCCCGGGGCGGATGATGCTCTGGACGACGCTGCTGCTCGGCCTGCTCGCGGCCGGCGCGGTGAGCGCCTTCGCCGACCGGGTCGGCGAGATCGCCGCGGAGCGTGCCCCGTACCGGCCGTCGCCGTGGCTGCGGGTGGCCGCGGTGGTACCGGTGCTGCTGGTCCTGCTGGAGGGGTTGAACGTCACTCCGCACCCGGTGGTCCCGGAGCAGCCGGTGGCGATGCGGACCGTGGACGGCCCGATGCTGGTGCTGCCGAGCAGCCAGAACCTCGACCAGCCGGTGATGCTCTGGTCCACCAGCACCTTCCCGGACCTGGTCAACGGGGGCAGTGGCTTCACTCCCACCCAGCTCGACGACGTGCGCCGGGTGACGCTGGCCTTCCCCGACCAGACGAGCGTCGACTACCTGCGCACGCTCGGCGTCCGAAACGTGGTGCTGCTGCGCGACCAGATCGTCGGCACCCCGTGGGAGGTCACCGTCAACGCGCCGGTCGACCAGCTCGGCATCACCCGCGAGGAGGTCGGCGACGCCGTGGTGTTCCGTCTCTGAGCGCGGCTCGGGTGGGGTTTTGCGGGGGAGCCCGACCGGCTCCGGGCGGTCAGGCTTGATCCCTGCGCCGGTCGGGCTCCCCCGCAAAACCTGACTAACCGAGGCCGTCCTGGACTTGCGCGTCGTCAGGTGGGGACGGTGGTCGAAGAAGGCTGCGGAGATCGGGCGGCGGTGTGGCGGTCGGCCAGCCAGGGGGCGTCGGGGGCGCCGTCGAGGAGGCCGCCGTCCGGATCGTCGGCGTAGGTGCGCCGCACCGCGTCGCGTTCGGGGTGCAGGATGTCCCGGATCACCAGCACGCAGAGCAGCACGACCGTGCCCAGCCGGAGCGTCGAGGCCAGCACGAACACGCCCTCGGGGAAGACCGGCCGGCTGGTCGCCGCGCCGAGCAGCTCGCCGTAGAAGGCGGCGAAGTAGCAGACCTCGGCGAGCTGCCAGGCGAGGAAGGCACCCCAGCGGGGGCGGGCCAGCACCGCCAGCGGCAGCAGCCAGAGCACGAACTGCTGCGACCAGACCTTGCTGAAGATCAGGAACGCGGCGACCACCAGGAAGGCGAGCTGGGCCAGTCGGGGCCGGCGGGGGGCCAGCAGCGCCAGCGCGGCCACGCCCAGGCAGGCCAGGATGAACAGGGCGTACGACAGGGTGTTGAGCGTCGGGATGTGGGTGTTCAACCACTGGAACGGCCCCTGGTCGCCGGCCACGCCGGTGTTCACCTTGCCGTCGAAGTACCGCCCGATGTACCAGAGCGTGCCCCAGTCGATGGGTCGGGTGCTGTTCAGCTCGAAGAAGCGGTTCCAGTTGTCGTGGTACGGGATCGCGGCCGGCAGGTTGACCACGACCAGCGCCGCCGCCGCGGTGCCGATGGCGGTCAGCGCGGCGCGCACCCGGGCGGCCCGCAGCGCGAGCAGCAGGATGGGCCAGAACAGGAACAGCGGCCACAGCTTGGCGGCGCCGCCGAGGCCGAGCAGCAGCCCGGCGAGCGCCGGTCGGCGCCGGGCCCACGCGGCCAGGCCGAAGGCGGCCAGCCCGATGGCGAGGAAGTCCCAGTTGACCGTGGCGGTGAGCAGCAGCGCCGGGGCCAGCGCGAAGAGCGCGGCGTCCCAGGGTCGTCGGCGGCGCAGGGCGAGGATCACCGCGACGGTGGCGACCGCGAGCGCGCTGAGCGTCAGCGCGTTCAGGTTGTAGAACCACTGGCCCTGGTTGAGCTGCGGATCGTCGGCGCCGAGGCTGTGCACCGGCAGGCCGAGCGCGCCCATGAAGTAGCCGGTGAGCACCGGGTACTCGACCGGGTGGTCCCGGTAGGGCACCTTGCCCTCGTTGAGCCCCTCGGCGTAGTAGAGGGCGAGCACGTCGGTGTAGCAGAGCCGGGTGTACTGCACGTTGTTCTGCCAGGCGCCGTCCTGGCAGGGCGACTTCTGCACCCAGTGCAGCGCCAGGGTGAGGCAGGCCAGCGCGAGGACGATCCGGGTGGCGGTCCAGAAGCGTCGTTCCCGACCGGCGGGCCGGTCCAGCGCGACCGCGTGGTCGCCGAGCGGGCCGCCGATCACCTCGGAGACGCCACGGACGAAACCGTCCGACCGGGACGGGTGGTCGCTGGTCCCGGCGTCGTCGAGGCCGGCCGTCGACTGGGTGCTCATGAAGAGGCATCCTGCCGTACACCCCGGGGCTTCGTCCTCCTCCCGTGGCGCGACGTTGAAGAAAATCGACGCGCGGCCGCGCCGCCGAACGGCGACGGCGGCCGGACCCTGAGGTCCGGCCGCCGTCGGCGGTGTCACGGGTGGTTACTCCCGGCGGGGTGACAGGGTCGGCAGGATGCCGCCACCGCCACCGCCGTCGTTGCCGTCGTTGTCGCCGTCGCCGTCGCCGCCCGGTCCGCGTGGATCGTTCGGGTTCTGGTTGCCGCCGCCGTTGGGGTTCTGCGGGCAGAACAGGCCGAGCGGACCGCAGTCCTGCGGCTGCTGCCCGGGTACGGGGGGCGGCGGCGGGGGCGGGGTGCCGTTGCCCGCTTCCTTGTCGCCGAAGTTCGCCGCCGGCGGGAAGTCCAGCTTCTCCTCGCCCTTGAGCGAGTCGTCCATCACCCGCTCCCAGATGTCACCGGGCATGAGGGAGCCGCTGATGTTGCGGCCGTCCTTCATCTTGATGGCTTCCCGCTTGCCCTTGTTGCCCACCCAGACGGCGGTGGCGAGCTGCGGGGTGTAGCCGACCATCCAGGCGTCACCGTTCTCGTCGGTGCCCTCCTTCAGCTCCCACGTACCGGTCTTGGCGGTCGCCTTCCGGCCACCGTCCAGCACGTGGTTGACCTTGGCCGGGTAGTCCTCCAGCACGTTGGTGACGTCGGCGACCACGTCGGGGTTGATCCGCTTCTGGGGCTTGAGCTGCTCGCCCCCGAGCTTCTCCCACTTGCCGGTGCCCTTGTTCTGCTTCTCGGCGGAGAGCAGGAAGTGGGCCTTGTTGTAGACGCCCTTGTTGGCGAAGGTGGCGATGCCGTTGGCGTGGTCGAGCACGGTGATCGGGTACTGACCGTAGGCGACCACGTGGTAGAAGGGGTCGGGCGCCAGCTCCTTGGCGTCCGCCTTGGTGAGGTCGTGACCCTTCGGCGGGCTGGTGTTGGTCTGCCACATCATGCTGACGCCGGCCCGCTTGGCCATGTCGACGATCTTGTCCGCCCCGATGTCGAGGCTGACGTGGTAGAAGGGCACGTTCAGCGACTTCAAGGTCGATTCCCGCAGGGTGCAGGAGTCACCGCAGCTGGGGTTGTCGGTGCCGGCGTTGCTGACCCGGAACTTCACGCCGTCGGGGGTGAAGGCCTTGCCCTTCCAGCGCGAGTCGATGGCCTTGCCCGCGTCGATCGCCGCGGCCAAGGTGTAGATCTTGAAGCTCGACCCCGGCGAGTGGCCACCGGTGACGTTGCCGTTCGCGTCGGTGTTCTTGCCGGCGTAGTCGGTGCCCGTGCCGTCGTCACCGCCGTAGTAGCCGAGCACCCGGCCGTTGCGCGGGTCGATCGACACCGCGGCCGCCATCAGGTTCTTCTTGGTGCCTTCCAGCTCCGAGCCCTTGGTGCTGCGCTGGGCCGCGCCGATGATCGCCCTCTGCACCTTCATGTCGATGGTGGTCCGGATCCGGTACCCGCCCTGCTTCAGCATGAGCGAGCAGAGCGGCTTGCGATCCGTCGCCTCGGCCTCGTTGTCGGTGCAGAGCTTCTTCTCCCGCATCTCCGGCACGAGGTAGTTGACGACGTTGCCGATCGGGTTGTTGACCCCGAACTTCTGGCCGGCCCTCGACTCCTTCGGCGTCTGGAGCGTCTTGCTGGGATACGCGGTGGGGCGCGGCGGGTGGTTCGGCGAGTCGACCCAGCCCTCGCTGACCATGTTGGCGATGACGTAGTCCCAGCGAGCCTTGGCGTCCGGCAGGTTGACGGCCGGGTCGTACCCCTTGTGGGTCGCGGTGGGCTCCGGCTGCTTGATCAGCGCCGCCAGCACCGCGGCCTCGGCCACGTCGACCCTCGACACGGACTTGCCGAAGTAGGCCTGCGCCGCCGCCTCGATGCCGTACGCGTTGCGGCCGAAGTAGATGGTGTTCAGGTAGTGCTCCATGATCTGTTCCTTGGTGAACTGATCATTGAGCTTGGAGGCGACGATCGCCTCCTTCACCTTCCGGGCGTACGAGTCGTCCTGGAGGTTCTCGTAGGCGTTGCGGGCGTACTGCTGGGTGATCGTCGACGCGCCCTGCTTGTCACCGCCGCTGAGGTTGTTCCAGGCGGCCCGGGCGATGCCCTTGTAGTCCACACCGGAGTGGCGGTAGAAGTTCTTGTCCTCGGCCGCCGCGACCGCGTCCCGCACGTGCGGCGGGATCTGGCCGATCGAGACGAAGGTGCGGTTCTGCTCGCCCACCTTGGCGATGGGGGTCTTGTTGTCGCTGGCGTAGATCGTGGTGGCCAGCGGCAGGTTGATCTGGTTGGGCAGCACCACGCTGGTCGAGTAGTAGGTGAACCCGATCACGCCGATGCCGGCCAGCATGATGAAGACCGCGAAGCCCGCGATCAGCATGTTGATCCGTCGGCGCTTCTTCGCCCGGGCCACCGCGTCCGGGTCGCTGGGCCCGCGTCCGCCGCCGCTGCCGCCGCGTCCCGGGCCGTGGGGACCACCCGGGCCGCCGGGGCCACCGCCGGAGACGGGCGCCACGCCCGCGCGGGCCACCGCCGCCCGACCGCCGACCGCCGCCGCTCCGACGCTGGCCCGCCCGGCGGAGCCCACGCCCACCGACGCGCGGCCGGCCGAGCCGGGCGCCGGGGAGACCGGGACGGACGCGCGTCCGGCGCCGGGTCGCCCGCCGGGCGCCGGGGAGACCGGCACGGAGGCCCGTCCCGCGCCCGCGCGGCCCACCGAGGCCGCGCCGGACGCTCCCGTCGCGCGGGGTGGCACCGACGCCGAGGCCCGACCGGCGGGCGCGCCGCCGAGCGAGGCCCGGCCGGCCGGAGCCACGCCGGGGTCACCGTTCGAGCCCGGTACCTGGGCCCGCGCACGCGGGGAACTGGGATCGCCGTACGAGTTCATTCCTCACACCCTGCCGGTCGCGGTGGGGCGCGGGGGCGCCACCACCGGGTTGCCGTGAGTTGACACACGTGACGCCCGCTCTTGGTGGGACCGGAGCGGGACCGTCTTATACGTACTATTCGGACCTATCGGGCCAGGTAGCTGCCGGGCGGGGGGACCGTCGTCGACGGCACCGGTAGCGACCGGTCCAGCCAGCTTCACCGTTGCGCCTCTCGCCTTCGCTCCTGGGCCGACATGGCCCCGGGGGCGGTCACGCCGCCCACCGCACCCGACTCCGACCCGCCCTCGGCCAGCCCGTCCCGGCCGAGCAGGAACTGCTCGACGAGATGGTTCCAGTCACAGCCGAGGCACACCTCCACCACGAAGACCTGGAACTCACGCAGCGTCATCGCCAGCGCGGGCAACTCGGCCAACGTGCGCGCCTGGCCGGCGGAGTGCTTGAGTTCGTCCCCGTAAATGTAGTGGACGTGGGTGAGGTTCTCGCTCCGGCAGATCGGGCAGCGCTCCTCGGTGGGCTCGCCGTGGAACCGGGCGGCGTTCTTCAGGTACGGCGAGGCGTCGCAGACGTCGTACGTGCCGACCCGGCCCGCGAGGAGCTCACGCAGGACCGCCCGCTTCTGGAGCGAGTAGTCCACCACCTGGCGTGCCGTACGCATGCGGTGAAGGGTACGCGGTCCGGCCGGGTGAGGCGACCGCCGTCACGATGAGTGACAGAAACATCCCGGAGCGGGGGTTTGCCCTGATCGCTGGTGAGGTACTAACGTGCGATGTATCGGTCCGATACATCGAGGCGGTTAACGTCCCTGCACCCGGGGTAGGAAGGATGGCCCGTGCTCGAGCTCGCCATCCTCGGCCTCCTGCAGGAGTCACCGATGCACGGCTACGAGCTCCGCAAGGAGCTCACCGCCAAGCTGGGTGCCATCCGGGCGGCGATCAGCTACGGCTCGCTCTACCCGACCCTGCGCCGGCTGCAGGCGGCGGGCTGGATCACCGAGGCCGCCGAGACACCCGCGTCCGCCGAGGAGGTTCCCGCGCTGACCAGCCGACGAGGTCGGGTGGTCTACAAAATCACCGCGGAGGGCAAGGAACGCTTCGCCCAGCTGATCGCGCAGGCCGGGCCCGAGACCTACGACGACACGGGCTTCGGTGTGCACTTCGCGTTCTTCGCCCGGACCGACCAGGCGACCCGACTCCGGATTCTGGAGGGTCGCCGACGCACGATCGAGGAGCGTCGCGAGGGTCTTCGTGACGTGCTGGGCCGGGCGGCCGAGCGCCTCGACGCGTACACCCTGGAACTGCAACGCCATGGGCTCGACGCCTGTGAGCGCGAGGTCCGCTGGCTGGAGGAGCTCATCGCCAACGAGCGCTCCGGCCGTGCCCCGACGGTCCCGAAACCCGGGACGGCCGGCGGCCGACGAGACAACAACAGCCCGCCCCCGCCTGGAGAGTCCAGGAAAGAGCGGCCGTGATGAAGAAGAAGGAGGCAGACGCTATGGGCTCCGTCCGCGTCGCCATCGTCGGTGTGGGTAACTGCGCCTCGTCCCTCGTACAGGGCGTGGAGTACTACCGGAACGCCGACCCGAACGACCGCGTCCCGGGTCTCATGCACGTCACCTTCGGCGACTACCACGTCTCGGACGTGGAGTTTGTCGCGGCGTTCGACGTGGACGCCAAGAAGGTGGGCATGGACCTCGCCGAGGCGATTGTGGCCAGCGAGAACAACACCATCAAGCTGTGCGACGTGCCGCCGACCGGCGTCACCGTGCAGCGCGGCCCGACCTTCGACGGCCTGGGCCAGTACTACCGCGAGATCGTCGAGGAGTCCGACGCCGAGCCGGTCGACGTGGCCAAGGCGCTGCGGGACGCGCAGGTCGACGTGGTCGTCTCCTACCTGCCGGTGGGCTCGGAGCAGGCCGACAAGTTCTACGCCCAGGCCGCGATCGACGCCGGTTGCGCGTTCGTCAACGCCCTGCCGGTCTTCATCGCCTCCGACCCCGAGTGGGCCAAGAAGTTCGAGGACGCGGGCCTGCCGATCGTCGGTGACGACATCAAGAGCCAGGTCGGCGCCACCATCGTGCACCGCGCGCTGGCGAAGCTCTTCGAGGACCGCGGGGTGGAGCTGCTGCGCACGTACCAGCTCAACTTCGGCGGGAACATGGACTTCATGAACATGCTGGAGCGCAACCGCCTGGTCTCGAAGAAGATCTCGAAGACCCAGTCGGTGACCTCCCAGATCCCGCACGAGATGAGCAAGAGCGACGTGCACATCGGCCCGTCGGACCACGTGCCGTGGCTCGACGACCGTAAGTGGGCCTACATCCGCCTGGAGGGCCGCTCCTTCGGTGACACGCCGCTCAACGCCGAGCTCAAGCTCGAGGTGTGGGACTCGCCGAACTCCGCCGGTGTGATCATCGACGCCGTTCGCGCCGCGAAGATCGCCCTGGACCGCAAGATCGGCGGCCCGATCCTGTCCGCCTCGTCGTACTTCATGAAGTCCCCGCCGGTGCAGTACGCCGACCACGACGCGCACGCCGCCGTCGAGTCCTTCATCAAGGGCGAGGTCGAGCGCTGACGCGCTGACCAGCAACACGGCGAGGGCCGGGTCCGAACGGACCCGGCCCTCGGTGTGTTCCGAACGCACTACCCGCCGACCGTCAGCTCTCCCACGCCGCCTTGCCGCCGACGTCGATGCGATTCGCGCGGACCGGCAGGGCGGAGCGGGGGTTGACCCGGCCCGCGCCGACGACAGCCGCGGTGATGTCGAGGATGACGTGCGTGGTCCGGTTGGTGTAGATGCTGATCAGATCGCTGGCATTGCGCGCCTCCGGGTCGCTACCGATTCCGCAGACGAACGCGTTGGAGACGATCTGGTTCGGGGCGAAGTTGATCGACGAGAAGTCGGTCGGCCGGGTGGTTCCGAATGGATAGACCTGAGCGAAGCCGCCGAGCGTCGGCTGCACCACGGTCAGCGTCCCGAAGACCGCGTCCGCGCAGTACAGGTGATCGGTCAACCGGAGGCTGATCGACCGACCGGCCAGCAACCGGCCGCTGGCGTCGAGGTATCCGGTTTCGCGGACCAGCCCGCGGGAGCTGGCGTACCGGGTGTCGAGCACCCGTTGCGGCACGAGCGGCACGATCCGGTTGCTGTTGGCGGTGGTGTGGACGACGTGCCGATCGTTGCTGCCGTTCCCGGACCTGGTGACGATCCAGATGTTGCCCTCGACGTCCATGCCGATCGAGCCGGCCTCGGCGAGGTTGGAGAGGGTGGTCCCGCTCGGCATGAGTTGCAGGGCCGGTTCGGCCCACACCTCACCGCCGGGGCCACTGTCGTAGGTCCGGACGTTCTGCAGCCGAAGGGTCGCCCTGGCACCGGTGTTCCGCAGGGTGGTGGCGGCGTCGACCACGTTGGTCGCACCCTGGAGCACCGGGTCCCCGGCGGCGGCCTGGGCCGGGGTGGCGCCGGCGGCACCCACCACGCCCACGCCGGCCACCCCGGCGGCGACCGTGCTGGCCCGGCGGAGCAGCCCCCGACGGCCGATGCTGTCCTGCTCGTGCTGCGCTTCTGACATACCGAGATCCCCGTATCGGTAGGAAGGAATGGCCAGGCGATCCTTCCAAATCGGACTCTCGTTGACAACAGCCGAGGGCCGGGTCCACGCGGACCCGGCCCTCGTCGCGTACGGGGGTGGCTACTTGGCCCAGGACGGCTTGGTCCGCCGGGCCAGCTGCGTCCGCCCGTCCTCCGCCGCCAGTTGGTCGTCGGTGGGCAGGATCGCCGGGTTGACCCGGCCGGCCGCGACGACGAACGCCACCACGTCGAGGATCACGTGGGTGGTCTGCTGCGCGTGCACGGAGATGTAGTCGATCACCGGGCTGATCCCGGTCAGGAAGAAGTTCGACAGCGTCTGGCCGGCCTGAAAGTTGATCGTCGAGAACGCCGGCGGACGCTGAGCCGAGTGCGGGTAAAGCTGCAGGAACCCGGCGGCGAGCGCGCCGGTGACGGTCACGTTGCCGTACACGGCCTGACCGGAGTAGACGAATTCATCCAGGTTGACCTGGATCGTGCGGCCGCGCAGCAGCCGGCCCGAGCTGTCCAGGTTGCCGGCCGGGTTCACGATGCGGGCCCGACCGGCGGCGGTCCGGGTGTCGATCACCCGCTGCGGCACGACCGGCACCAGCTGGTTGGTGTTCGTCTCCGTCCGGATGTACTCGACGAAGTTGCCCTCCTCGGGCGGCAGGCCCTCGCCGGTGACCGCCCAGATCGTCCCGGAACGATCCATCGCGATCGAGCCCATCTCGGACTTCTGGTTGATGCTCTCCCCGTTCGGGGTCAGCCGCAGGGCCGGGCTGGCGACCTGGACCCCCTCCATGTCGGTGATGGTGGGGTTCTCCAGGCGGAGGGTGGCGGAGGTGGCCGAGCCGCCGCGCACGGTGGTGGGCGTGCCCGCCTCGTTGACCCGCCCCTGGAGCACCGGTTGACCCGGGGCGGCCTGGGCCGGGCCGGCGGCGGCCGCGCCCACCGCGGCGGTGCCGGCGAGGCCGGCGGCGACAGTGCCCGCCCGACGCAGCAGATGGCGGCGGCCGATGGCGCTGTCCTGGTCCTTGTTCACGACTGTGTCCCCCGTGTGGTGGTGGTGGATGACGCCTCGGTCGTACCGGTGATCGAGATGCCTTATGCCGGGGGAACGCCTGATCGGACGATCAGGTTGCAGTCGGGCGCCGCAATCTTTCAGGCTCAGGACCAGGCGCGGCGCAGGGCGACCCCGGCCTCCAGCTCCAACAGCCGCACCTTGCGCGGCAACCCACCACCGAAGCCGACCAGCTTGCCGCCCGCGCCGACGATCCGGTGGCACGGCACGAGCACCGGGACCGGGTTGCGGTTGCAGGCCACCCCGACCGCCCGGGCGGCGCCGGGGTCGCCGACCAGCCGGGCCACCTCGCCGTAGGTGAGCGTCTCCCCGTACGGGATGCGGGTCATCTCCCGCCAGACCGCCCGCTCGAACTCGGAGCCGCGCCGCGCCGCCACCGGCACTCCGAAGTCGGTCAGCTCCCCGGCGAAGTACGCCCGCAGCTCCGTCACCGCCCGCCGGGCCAGCTCGTCACCGGGCTCGTCGACCGCCGACTCCACCCGGCCGAAGTGCGCGCCGCACACCGCCTCGTCGTCGGTGGCCACGGAGAACTCCCCGATCGGCGAGTCGAGCACGGTCCAGCGCATGCCGCCATTCTTCCCCGCCGGTACGACGGCCGGGCGACCAGCCTTCGTCGCGACAACTCTGGGGAGAGCAGACGAAGCCGCCGTCGGCCCCCGGAACTGGTCGACCGGGACGTCTCCGTGGCCCCGCAATAATCAGGCGGGAATGTTGCACGACGTCGATACCGTGCAGGTCGTGGCCACGGGGACCTTCATCTTTCTGATCATCGGTGGGGCGGGTGTCGCCGTGCTGGCACTCTCCCTGCTCGGCGCCGAGTTGCTCCACTTCGGTCACGCCGATGTCGACGGCCCGGTCTCGGTCGAGGCGGTCGCCGGTTTCCTCGGCGCGTTCGGCTTCGGCGCCGCGATCGTCAACGAGCTGGTCGGCGGACGTACCCCGGGGATGGTCGCGGCGGCGGCGGCCGGTGGCGCGCTCGCCGCCGTGCCCACCGCCTGGCTCGCGGCCCGGCTGAGCCGGGCGGCGCGGGACATGCGGACCGACCCCACCCCGACCCGGGACGACCTGGTCGGCGCGCTCGGCCTGGTGGTCACCCCGGTGCCCGCCGTCGGTTACGGCGAGGTCCGGGTACGCGTCGCCGGCCAGCCGGTGAAGCTCAACGCCCGTGCCGACCACCCGATCCCGGTAGGCGCGCAGATCTTCGTGGTGCAGGCGCTGAGCGAAACCAGCGTCCACGTCGAGACCTACTGACCACCCCCTCCTCACCCCCCTTCGCAGAGACGGAACTGCCCATGCCCCTTGTCATCGCCGTCGGCGGCGCGGTCCTGCTGGCGCTCGTCCTGGTGCTCTTCGTGCTCTCCCGGATCAAGGTCGCCGGCCCCAACGAGGCGTTCATCGTCACCGGCCGCAAGGGCCGGACCACGCAGACCGCCGACGGTGGCCGCTCCACCGACATGTCCGGCCAGAAGGTCGTCCTCGGCGCCTCGGTCTTTGTGCTGCCGGTGGTGCAGAAGCTCCAGTCGCTCGACCTGTCCAGCCGCCGCATCGACGTGGGCATCCGGGGCGCGGTGAGCAAGCAGGGCATCCGCACCGACCTGCACGGTGTGGCGATCGTCAAGGTCGGCGGCACCGAGGACGCCATCCGCGCCGCCGCCCAGCGCTTCCTGCACCAGCAGGACGAGATCGACAACTTCACCCGCGAGGTGCTGGCCGGCGCGCTGCGCTCGATCGTCGGCCGGCTCACCGTCGAGGAGGTCATCCGGGACCGGGCGGCGTTCGCCAGCGCGGTGGCCGAGGAGGCCGAGCACTCGATGACCAACCAGGGTCTGGTGCTGGACACCTTCCAGCTTCAGGACATCCTCGCCGAGGGTTCCTACCTGCAGGACCTGGGCCGGCCGGAGGCCGCCCGGGTGCTCAAGGACGCGGCCATCGCCGAGGCGCGCGCCCGGCAGCAGGCCGAGCAGGAGCGGCTACTCGCCGAGGAGGCGATTGCCGAGGCCAACCGGAACCTGTCGCTCAAGCAGGCCGCGATCCAGGCCGAGATCGACGCGGCCAAGGCCCGGTCCGCGGCGGCCGGCCCGCTGGCCCAGGCCGAGCGGGACCAGGCAATCCTCTCCGAGCAGCAGAAGGTGGCCGAGCGCAACGCCGAGCTGAAGCAGCGCCAGCTCGACACCGAGGTGCGCAAGCCGGCCGACGCGGCCCGCTACAAGGTGGAGCAGGAGGCCGAGGCGGCCCGCAACGCGGCGGTGCTCAACGCCGACGCGCAGCGGCAGGCCGTCATCGCCGCCGCCCAGGCCGCCGCCGAGCAGTCCCGGCTGACCGGTGAGGGCGAGCGGGCCCGCCGGGCCGCGCTCGCCGAGGCGAACGCGATCGAGGGTGCCAAGGAGGGTGAGGCGGAGCAGCGCCGGCGTTCGGCGATCGCCGAGGCGGTCGAGCGGGAGGGCCAGGCGGAGGCCGCGGCCATCCTGGCCAGGGGGCAGGCCGAGGCCGACGCGATGGCCCGCAAGGCGGAGGCGTTCGCCGCGTACGGCGAGGCGGCCGTGCTGGACCTGCTGGTCAAGGTGCTGCCGCAGGTGGTCGAGGCGGCCAGCGCGCCGATTGGCGCGATCGACAAGATGACCGTCATCTCCACCGACGGCGCGTCGTCGCTGACGAAGTCGGTGGCCGGCAACGTGGCGCAGGGCCTCCAGCTCGGCTCCGACCTCACCGGCATCGACCTGCCCGGCCTGCTCGCCCGGCTCGGCTCGGCGTCCGCCGGCGGTTCGACGTCGGCGGGCAACGGCAAGGCCGCGGTCGACGGCAGCGCGGTCGAGACCCGCTGACCAGCTGACGAGGGCGCCGTCCACCCGGACGGCGCCCTCGGCGTCAGCTCTGGTCGCGGGCCCAGCGCAGCAGCTCCGCCTCGGCCTCGTCGCGCTCCAGCGGGCCGCGCTCCAGGCGCAGCTCCTTGAGGTACTGCCAGGCCCGCCCGACCACCGGCCCCGGCGGTACGCCGAGCAGCTCCATGATCGCGTTGCCGTCGAGGTCGGGGCGGACCCGGGCGAGGTCCTCCTCGGCGGCGATCCGGGCGATCCGCTCCTCCAGCGCGTCGTAGTCCGCCGCGAGCTGGGCCGCCTTGCGGCGGTTGCGGGTGGTGCAGTCCGAGCGGGTCAACTTGTGCAGGCGGGGCAGCAGGTCACCGGCGTCGGTGACGTACCGGCGCACCGCCGAGTCGGTCCACTCGCCCCGGCCGTACCCGTAGAACCGCAGGTGCAGGGCGACCAGGGCGACCACCTGCGCGGTGACGTCCTTGGGGTAGCGCAGCGCCTTCATCCGGGCCTTGGTCAGCCGGGCGCCGACCACCTCGTGGTGGTGGAAGCTGACCCGGCCGTCCGGCCCGACCGACTTGGTGGCCGGCTTGCCCACGTCGTGCATGAGCGCGGCCATCCGGAGCACGAAATCGCAGCCGTCGGTCTCGTACGAGACCGCGTTGCTGACCACGGTGAGGGTGTGCTCGTAGACGTCCTTGTGCTGGGCGTGCTCGTCGATCTCCAGCTTGAGCCCGGTCAGCTCGGGCAGGAAGCGCTCGGCCAGCCCGGTGTCGACCAACAGCCGCAGCCCGGTGATCGGGTCGGCGCCGCAGAGCAGCTTGCTGAACTCGTCCCGGATCCGCTCGGCGGTGATCCGGTCCAGGTCGGCGGCCATCCGGGTCATCGCCTCGTGCACGTCGGGGTGCACGGCGAAGCACAGCTGCGCGGCGAAGCGGGCCGCCCGCAGCATCCGCAGCGGGTCGTCGCCGAAGGACTCCCGGGGCGTGCCCGGGGTACGGATCACCTTGGCCGCGAGGTCGTCCAAGCCGCCGTGCGGGTCGGTGAACCGGTGGTCCGGGACGCTGACCGCCATCGCGTTGATGGTGAAGTCCCGCCGCTTCAGGTCGTCGCTGAGGTTGGTCCCGTACTCGACGATCGGGTTGCGGCTGACCTGGTCGTACGCCTCGGCGCGGAAGGTGGTGATTTCCAGCCGGAGCCCGTCGCGCTGAAGCCCGATGGTGCCGAACTCGCGGCCGGTCTCCCAGATCGACTCGGCCCAGCCCTTGATGATCCGCAGCGTCTGGTCGGGATGGGCGTCGGTGCAGAAGTCCAGGTCCTCACCGAGCCGGCCGAGCAGGGCGTCGCGGACGGAACCGCCCACCAGGTGCAGCTCGTGCCCGGCGCGCGCGAAGCGGCGACCGAGCTCGTCGGCGACCGGGGACACGCGGAGCAGTTCGGCGACGGCGTTGCGCTGCGCGGCGGTGAGCTCGCGGCGGTCGGCGGCGTGGGGTGCGGAGGCAGCTTCGGACATGGGATCGCCAGCCTATCGGGCCGGGGCGGGATCTGATCCGCCGGGCGCGGGTATGAGGGCGGCGTTGACTAAGGTCTTGGGCGTGCGGGCCGGTCGTCCGGCTCCGACGTACCCCCTTGGAGGCAGGAGATGAGCGGCGGGCTCTACCGCAGCGCGAACGCCACGCCGGACGGTGCGATCCCGCCGACCGACGAGGCGACCTTCATCTCCGCCGAGCCGCTGAACCAGCCGGCGGTGGAGGCCACCGCGCCGCCGCCGGAGCAGGTGGGGGAAGCCAGCGCCGCGGCGAACAGCGCGGTGATGGCGGTCGGCAGCCTGATCAGTCGGGGTACGGGCTTCATCCGCAACCTGATGATCGGCGCCGCGCTGGGCAACCTGGTCGGCAACGCGTACACCACCGCCCAGTTCCTGCCGAACCAGGTGTACGAGTTCCTGCTCGGCGGCGTGCTCACCAGCGTGCTGATCCCGGTGCTGGTCCGCCGCAGCAAGACCGACGCCGACCGGGGCGAGGCGTACGCGCAGCGGCTGCTCAGCCTGGCGGTGATCACGCTGGCCGCCGCCGCGCTGATCGCGGTGACGTCGGCGTCGGTGCTGACCGCCATCTACGCCAGCGGCAAGGACCGGGACTACACGGAACTCGTCACCAACCTGTCGTACCTGATGCTGCCGATGCTGTTCTTCACCGGCGTCAGCGCGCTGGTCGCCGCGGTGCTGAACACCCGGGGCCACTTCGCCGCCCCGATGTGGGCGCCGATCCTCAACAATCTGGTGGTCATCGGCGTCTTCGGCCTCTACATCCTGGTCTACGGGGCCGAGGCGCTGAAGCCCGGAGACCTGGGCGTGGGCCAGATCCTGCTGGTCGGCGGCGGCACCCTGCTCGGCGTGGCGGTGCAGGCCGCCGGGCTGCTGCCGGCGCTGCGCAAGGTCGGCTTCCGGTGGAAGTGGCGGTTCGACTTCCGCGAGCTGGGGCTGCGTGAGCTGGCCCAGCTCGGCGCCTGGATGTTCTGCTACGTCGCGGTCAACCAGCTCGGCCTCTTCGTGGTGGTCAACCTGCTCACCCGGGCGGCGGGCGAGGACAGCGCCGGCATCCTGATCTACAACAACGTCTTCCTGCTGCTGATGATGGCGCACGGCATCATCGCCGTCTCGATCATCACGGCGCTGATGCCGCGGATGAGCGCCGCCGCCGCGGACGGGCGCTTCCGCGACGTCACCGCCGACCTGTCCCGGGGCACCCGGATGGTGACGGCAGTGCTCGCCCCGATCGCGGTCTGCTACGCGGTCCTGGCCGGCCCGATCTCCCGGGTGGTCTTCCAGTACGGCGCCTTCGACGCCGAGAACGCCCGTGCCACGTCCACCGTGCTGCTGGTCGCGGCCGTGGGCCTCGTGCCCTTCGCGGTCAGCCAGCTCTTCACCTTCGCCTTCTACGCGCTGCCGGACACCCGCACCCCGGCGCTGGTCAACATCCCGGTGGTGGCGCTGCGGGTGCTGCTCCAGGTGGGCCTCTTCGTCGTCTTCTCGCCCGCCTTCGCGGCGGCGGGCATGATGCTCGGCAACGCGATCTCGTACGTCGCGGCGGCGGTCATCTCGGCGATGCTGCTGCGGCCGCGGGTCGGCCGGATCGGGCTCGGCGGGATCATGCGCACCATGGGCAAGGTGATCGTCGCTTCGCTCGGTGCGGCGCTGGTCGGCCTGCTGGTGGTCAACCTGCTCCCCGGCGACCCGGCCGACCTGGGCTGGCTCGCGGCGGCGGTCCAGCTGGTGATCGGCGGCGCGGTGATCGGCGCGACCTACCTCGGGCTGGCCATGGTGCTGCGGATCGGCGAGATCACCGAGGTCGTCGGGATGGTCCGCCGCCGGCTCGGCCGCTGAGCCGGCGACCGGTCGGCGGCCGGCCGCCGGCCGCCCGGTGCGGAGGGTGAACGAGGATGACCAGCCTGGGGACGTGGCTGTGGATAACCCCGCGTTT
>NZ_JBQHDC010000013.1:0-137334 GCF_052068075.1 Micromonospora sp. L31
GGGCCTGCCCGTCGATCCAGCCGAAGCACAGGGCCTCGTCGACCGCCTGCTGCCAGGTCAGCGTCGTGACTGTGCCGCCCTTTTTGGTCAGGGCGAGCCAGACACCGGGCGACGTGGCGTGGTTGGTCGACAACCACGCGCGCAGCGCGTCGGCGTCCGCGACGATCAACTCATCCAGTTCAGCGCTCGCCATGACGGCAGGCTATCGCTGCACTGTCGCTCGGCGGGCCGTCGGGGGCAGGACCTCGATGCTCAGGACGGTCTCGACGTCGGGCCGGCCTGTCGGACTCCTCGTGCACGTGCCGGTGCGGCGAGCGTCGTCCACGACCACGGGCCTCTGACAATCGCCAGCGCCATCCACGGTGGCCGCCAGACGCCCGTACGAGCCGGCGACGCCCGGCGATCCAGCAGCGACCTCAACCGCTCGGTCTGCGGCAGATGTGCACACCTGATCAAGCCTGGACCGCGCCCGCTCGGTTACGCGAAGGACCAGCGGCAAGAGTGATTCGCAGCGTTCGGGTGAGCCCTCCGGAGCGTCCACTTTGCCCCCTATCACATCGTCCGGCGAGCAGATACGCCACCGGCTCTCCCGCGCCGGCAATGCGCGCGCTGAAAAGACGCCTGTCCGACATCGTCTACCGACAAATGATCAACGACGCCGCGGCCGCCGCGGCGACGGGCCCGGGAGGACACCGGGGAACGACAACTGACTCCAGCGTGACCAACTCGCATCCCCAAGCCGGCTCTTCGGAGAAGTCACTCCCGGACCCGCCGAGACCCAGCTTAGAACCCCGCTCCCAGCGTTGTCTTGACACAGAGGGGAGCCATGAGCGTATTTCTGATCATCCGGTTGGAACGAGGAGTTCGGTGAAGCTCTGGGCAGGGCTGTCCCAGCCGCCTCGCAAGGTGCAGAAGCCTCACGATCCGCCCGGGCTGGGGCCGAATGCGGGTGCTGCGGCGAACAGGAGAAAATGGACGGATGAGGGAGCGGACCGGCCTGACCCAGGTGGAGTACTTCGTACTGCACGAGTCCGACGGCGACGCGCCCCTGCCCGAGATCGCCGACGCCTGGCTCGACAACGGGGCGAGGTCCCCGACGGTCGAGGAGGCCGTGCCGGCGCTCGCCGGGGCGCTGGTGAGCCTGACCGCCGACGGTCTGCTCGAGGTGCGGCGGTTCACCAGTTGGCCGGCACCCTGGAATGGCGGCGCGCGGGTCGAGGGTGAGCACCTGCGCGCCGAGGTGGGCGGCGTCGATACCTGGCTGCCCGGCCCCGTCCGGATCGGCCTGCTGGTCGCCCGCGTCACCGAGGAGGGCGGGGCGTACCTCTGACTCCCCGCCAGAGGGCGTCGCGGCGCGGTGGCAGACTGGCCCGGTGGACGAGGATGCCGACGGGCAGTGGTGCCTGACCCGGTTCTTCGACACCGGCGACGAGCGCCAGGGGGCGGTGGGCTGACTCAGCCGACGACGGCCCGGAGCAGGGCGATGTCGTGCTGGTCGACGGCGCGCGGCGGGTAGCCCTCCCGGAAGCGCAGCTGCTGGGCCACCGACAGGCAGGGCACCGGCCGCCCGCCGATGGTGCCCTCGGCGAAGCCGTCCGCGGCGTAGCCGAAGCTGGCGCCGTCCAGTCCCTCCTGGACCCCGCTGCCGTCCGGCCGGAACGCCACCGGGTGCAGGTCGACCCGCCGGCCGTCCGGCGCGGTCAGCTCGGCGCGGACCGGCAGCCAGTCGACGGTCACGGCGAAGTCGAGCCGGTGCAGCAGGGCGAGGACCGCCGCCTGCTGGGCGGCGTCGACGGCGAGGTCGAGATCGCTGTGCGGTCGGGTCTGCCGGCCGACCACCGCGTCCACCGCCCAACCGCCGGCCACCCAGGCCCGCAGCCCGTGCCCGGCGAACTCCGTCAGCAACGCACTCACCTCGTCTGCGTCCACCCGGCCAGCCTGCCAGACGGTGCCGACGCGCCCTGGCAGGGTGCCCCCCGCCCGCCCGTTGATCATGAAGTTGTTGGCCACGACACGCCAGGCGGCGGGGCGACAACTTCATGATCGACAGAGCGGGGGCGGGGTGGTGGTCAGGGTGGCCCGGGGCGTTCGGGCAATGGTTCAGACGCTTTCCTGCCAGATTTCGAACTCGGTCGGCGGCGAGTGGGTGAAGCGGCCCCAGACCGGGTGCGCCGAGATCCGGGCGAACCAGTCGTCGAACGGCTCCGGCCCGCCCCGGAACCACCAGTCCTCGTGGTGCCCGGTCCACTCCGGGTCCGGCCCGAACCGGTATTCGGCGTGCAGTTGGACGTACCCCTCGTGGTCGCCGTCGGCGTCGACCACCTCGAACTGGCGCACGACGCTCAGGACGAACGCGGCGTCGCCGGTCGCGCCGACCGTCGCGTACTGGAACAGCAGGCCGTCCTGCTCAGGCAGTTCGGTCGACACCTCGAACTCGACGGCGGCGAAGCGTCGCACGGCGTCCAGCAGCCGGGCCGGCGGCGGGACGGTGGAGTCCGGCGCGGCGAAGCCGCCGAGGTCGCGGAAGGCGGCCTCGGCGGCTTCGATCGGCAGTCGTCGGGTCATGCCGTCATCCTGCCCGCCCGGGCCCGGCGGCGCGGGCCCGGGCGTCGGCGGGTCGGCCTACGGCCACGGCCCGGCCGCCAACTGCTTACCGATGTACGCCAGCACGTTGCGTGCCTCGGCCGCGGTCTTCGTCTGCAGGATCAACCGGTTGACCTCGGCGTAGTAGGCCGGACTGTGGGTGGTGGAGTGCACAGCCGCGCCGAGCGGGTTGGCCGAGCTGACGAACCGGGGCAGGTAGACGCCGTTCGCCGCCTCGTTGATGCCCACCCCGAGGCTGGTCAGGTGCGCCCGGGCCGGTGCCGCCGCCTTGGCGCCGCTGGCCACGATGTGGTGCGCGGCGGTCTCCGCCGGGCGGACCACGTTCGCCGCGGTGAGGCTCCCCGCCAGGGCCTTCGCGTTCACCGAACACGGACCCGAGTTGTGGACGAGCACCGCGTCGGCCGCCCGGCCGTCGCCGGTCACCACGTAGAAGGTGTGGATGCCCGCGACGGTCAGGTTGTGCACCCGGTCGACCCGGGTGTACGGCGTGAGCCCGTCCACCATGGCGGTGCGGCCGTCGGCCAGCCGGACGACGTCCCCGAGCGCGAGCTCACCGGCGTCGACCCAGGCCCCGGCCCCCACCACCCAGAACGGGTGCTTGTCGGTGGCGGTGATGACCTCGCCGTTGACCTCGACGTCGACCAGGTGCTTCACGCCCTGGCCGATGATCAGGTGAGTCACCTCGCGGGGTCCGCGCTCACCGGTCTCCGGGTCCTCGGCGAGGACCAGGTCGCCGGTGCGGACGTCCTCGATCGGCTTGGTGCTGCCGTCGGCCATCACCACCCGGGTGCCGGCGGCGAAGCTGTTGCCGACACAGGGGATCTTCGCGGCCGTCTCCACCACCTTCTCCGCGGTGCTGGGCACCGCGCGGGCCGCGACGTCGTCCGCGGCGGCCGCCGCCACCTTCGGCGCCGCGGTGGCCGCTCCCTTGATCGCCGAGGTGGCCATGCTGGCGCCGGCGCTGCCGACGATCGAGATTCCCGCGTCGATCAGCTCGGCGTTCGACTTGCTGACCCCGGCCGCCTGCAGGCCCGAACTGGTGAAGGAGCTGGTCTCCTCGCCGCTGAACAACTGCCGGGCACCGCTGATGGCGACATCGACACCGTGCACCGCCACCGCGCCACCGGCGACCGCGCCCACACCCGTCCAGCTCGTCGCGGCCCCGAGTGCCACGCCCGCGGCTGCCTCGGCGACACCGCCGACGAGTTTCACCCCGCCGAGCACCCTGTTCCAGGGGAATCTGCCGTCGGGATCACCCAGGCGTATCGGGTTGTTGTAGGCGTACGTGTAGAGCGCCAGGTTCATCGACGCGTACACGCCGCCGTTCGGGGTGCCCTCCAGGTAGTTCTCCAGCACCGGGTCGGGCGTCTGCCAGACCTGGGTACGCGGGTCGTAGTAGCGGGCGCCGTAGTAGTAGAGGTTGGTCTCCTGGTCGTACTCCTTGCCGGTGTACCGGTGCGGCACCGGCTGCGAGGAGTGCTCGCTGACCCAGGTCTCGCCACCGGGGAAGTACTGCAGGTGCTCGCTCATGCCGCCCTGGTCGTCGGTGACGAACCCGGTCGACCCGAGGTGGTCGCTGTGCGAGTAGTACTGCCGGTCCTCGCGGCGGAAGTCCGGCTCGACCAGCTTGGTGGTGAGCTTGTCCTGGCCGATGTAGACGTGCTTGAACTGCTGGTTGCCCCGGGTGGAGTAGTTCTGGTTCGGGTAGATGTGGAACTGCGCCCCGTCCTTGACCACCCGGCTGCCCTGGTCGTCGTAGTAGTAGCGGGCGCTGTTCGGGGTGCCGCCGGCGTTGTCGCAGGACGCCGGGGTCTGCGGCAGGGTCTTGCTCTGCACGTTCTCGTGGCTGCAGGCGAGGCGGTTCTCCTCGTCCCAGATCATCTGCCGGCGCGGTCGGGGCTGCTGCTCCCGGCTGATCTGGTTGCCGTTCTCGTCGTACTGGAAGGTGTAGATGCCGATGCTGGTCGGCGCGTGCGGCTTCGCGCTGCCGTAGGCGTACCCGTAGTTGTAGCTGAGCTTGCCCTCGACGATCGTGTTGCCGTTGCTGACCAGCTCGTGGGTCTGGCTCTTGCTGGTGATGTTGTGCAGGCTGTCGTACTTCAGGTCGACCCGGTAGCGGTCGGTCTGCGGGGTACGCGGCTGGTAGCTGCCCTCCGCGTGGGTGAGCTGGTAGAGGTCGTCGTAGGTGTAGCTCTGCTTGCTGGGACCGCCGACCTGCATGCCGACCTCGGGGCCGCTGGGGGCCACCGTGTCGTTGGCGATGGACATGATGTTGCCGACGTTGTCGTAGCTGTAGTCCAGGTTGTGGAACACGTAGCCGTTGGAGAGCTTCGCCTGGATGTTGCTCAGCCGCCGGTCCTCGGTGTTGTACGAGTAGCGGGTGCGGGTGCCGTTGCCGGTGTCCAGCAGGATCCGCTGCTCGAACTTGTCGTAGTCCAGCCGCTTCAGGTAGTCGTAGCTGAACTCGCCCTTGACGCCCCGGGCCGAGTCGACCTGGCCGCCGCTGTTGTAGTGGTAGGAGAGCTTCTCCCCGTCCGGCCAGGTCATCGAGAGCATCCGGTTGAACGAGTCGTACCGGTACTCGGTGGTGAAGGTCTGGATGTGGCTGCCCTGGGCGGGGGTGGTGCGGGTCTCCTTGACCAACTCGCCGAGCGGGCCGTACCGGCGGTTGACCTTGCCGGCGCCGTCGACCACGTCGGTGATCCGGTTGGCCGCGTTCTCCGGCGCCCCGGGAGCCCCGTAGGTGTAGCTGACGTTGTTCGCCGGGAAGACCGGGTACCGGATCGCCTTGAGCCGGGTGTAGTCGTAGTCGTACTCGATCGCCTTCGACACCGCCGCCAGCTTGCTGGTGACCTTGCGGACCAGGTTGTTGGCCAGGTCGAAGGTGGAGGTGACGGTGCCGGAGTCGGGGCTGGTCAGCGACGTACGCCGGCCGAAGTTGTCGTACGTCGAGCGGGTGACGTTGCCCTTGTCGTCGGTCGCGGCGACCAGCTCACCGATCGGGTTGTAGCGGTAGCTGGTCCAGATGACCGGCTGGCCGCCGGCCGGGTTGAACTCCTTGACCGCCGTGGTGATCTGCCGGGCGTCGGTGTAGGTGCGCTTGGACTTGCCGTTGGCGTCGGTGACCACCGTCTCGAACTGGGTCACCCCGTCCCGGTCCGGGCCGAAGCCGTACTCCATGGTGGTGGCGGTGCCGTCCGGGAAGGTGGTGCGGGTGGTCCGGTCCAGCACGTCGTAGCGCACCTCGGTCGGGGTGACCGGGTCGTACGCGGGGTTGAAGGTGAGGTTGCCGGCGCCCTTGGGCTCGGTCACCGGGTACCAGCTCTTCACCGCCCGGCCCAGGAAGTCGTACGTCACCCGCCCGGAGACCACCATCACGTCCTCAGGCGCGCCGTCCGGGGTGGCCGGCACCGCGGCGTCCTTCTTGGTCTGGGTGGTGCGGTTCAGGCCGTCGACGAAGGTGATCGTGTCGATGGTGTCGTCGCGGACACCGCCGTCGGCCTCGCGGTCCACGTGCCGGGTGACCGCGTACGGGTACGCCGCCTCCGGGTGGTACTCGAAGTCGATGGTGAAGCGGTTCTCCGGGATCTCGTACGGCCCGGAGACCTGGTCGAGCCGCCCGACCGCGTCGTAGGTGTTGCGGATCTGCTGGTTGTTGAAGTCGGTGGTGGTCTCCACCAGGCCGAACTTCAGGTTGTGGGTGGCCGTCGACCGGTAGCCGAAGCTGTCGCTGATCGACTCGACGTGGGTGTCGACCACGTCGTCGTAGGTGTAGTCCAGCCGGTACCGCTGGCCGGCCTGGTTGGCCGGGCCGGTCACCGACTTCAGGTTGCCGTCGCCGAAGTACTCCAGGTCGGTGGTGGCCGTCGTGCCGTCGGCGAGGGCGACCCGCACCTGGGTGAGATCGCCGGTGGTGCAGTTGATCGTCGACTCGCGGTGCCGCATCAGCGTGCCGTCGCCGCGTACGTCGATCTGCTTCGGCATGCCGACCAGGTACGCCGCCTGGCAGGCCGGATCCTGCGAGGTGTAGACGATCCGCGCGTCGAGGTCGTCGGCGGCACCCGCGTCGGCGGCGTCGAACTGCCGGGTCAGGTTGCCGACGTCGTCGTACTCCCGGGTGACGTAGGTGGTCTTGCCCGGGCTGGCCGCGCCCTCGTGGTACCTCACGTCGGTGCGGGAGTTCTGCGGGAACAGCGTCGCGGTGGTGCTGGCCAGGTCGGCCGGGGAACCCGGCGACGAGACGTTGCGGGCGGTGTAGGTCTGCACCGTCTCCTGGTACGGCTTGCCGGCGCCGTCGGCGGTCAGCTCCTGCTCCAGCAGCCCCTTGGTGTAGAAGCTGTCGGTGCGGAAGGTGCGGGTGACGCTGCGGCCCACGGCGTCGCCGTTGGCGTGGTCGCGGTGCTTCTCCACCACCGTGCCGTAGCCGCGGAACTCCCGCTCCCGTCGGTCGTAGACGCCGCCGTCGTAGTCGTAGGTGACCAGCTGCACGTCCTGGCCGTCACCGGGCCGGCCGTCGTTCACCGAGACCTTCGCCAGCACCCAACGCGACTGCGGCTGGCCGTAGGTGTTGCCGTCGCGGGTGTAGTCGAACTCCATCCGGCCGCCCAACGGACGGTCGACGGAGGCGAGCAGGTTGGTCCGGCCGGTCCGGTTCTCGGCCACCACGAGCTGGTTGTCCCGGGTGGAGGAGAGGTGGTCGGCGTACCCGTCACCGTTGATGTCCCGCAGCGCCTGCTCGGTACGGCTGGCGCCGGTGGCGATGTCCGCGCCCGGGTTGATCACGACGCAGACCACGGTGAAGCAGATGCCGAAGGTGAAGTAGACGCCGCCGCCCAGCTTGGCGTTGCGGTCGCCGTTGACGTCGGTGAGGCTGCCGTGGAACGGCACCGGCGGCTCGAACCCGTTGCCGGTGTTGAAGCCGACCCGGATCGGGCTGCCGGAGAGGACCTGGTCCAGCAGGCCGTCGCCGTTCATGTCGGCGAGCGTGCCGGCGGAGGAGGACCGGCCCTGGCTGAACGAGGCGCCACCGGCGAAGCCGTAGAAGTCGGTGTTGAAGCCGATGTTCAGCCCGGCGTTGGTGCCGCTGCCCTTGTTCAGGCCGGCGGGGTTGCGCCACTGCTCGGCGGCGGCGAAGGCGTACCCGAGGTTGAGCGCGACCTTGCCGTTCTCGTACACCCGGTCGGGCAGGCTGTCGCCGTTGACGTCGAGCAGGTCGAACGCCCCGTCGGAGCGGGTGCCGCCGAAGCTGCCGCCCACGCCCAGCGGCGGCATGTCGTTGCCGGACTGGGCGCTGGTGGCCGCGGAGGTGCCGGGTGGGCTGTCGTACCCGCGGCCGGTGGAGATGGTCCGGGCCGCGCTGCCGGCGCTGGCGTTGCCGGAGACGTTGGTGCTGCGCCGCACCGCCCCGTCGGGCAGCGTGCCCCGGGTGTCGCCGAGCGCGCCGTCCGGGTCGGTGTACTGCACCGCGCCGGCCCCGACCACGTCGGGGAACTGGTCGCCGTTGAGGTCGAGGAAGTCGACCTGCCCGGTGCTGTCGCCGGTGGCCAGGCTGCCACCGATCGACCCGATGCCGCCGCCGACGCTGCCGGTCAGCGAGACCTGCTGCGACCGGGACAGCCGGGGCACCGCGGTCGCCCCGGCGAAGTCCTGCGGCCGGGGCAGGTTGATCGAGTCCACGCCCAGCCGGGAGCTGCTGACGCTGCTCCGGGCGATCCAGGAGTGCTCACCGGCGCCCCACCGACCGTCCTGCGGCGACGGGGTGAACGGGGTGACCTTCGGCGGGTCGACCCGGGGGTCGGCGGCGAAGTCGTCCTTCTGCGCCTGCGGGTCGACGCTGTCCGGGAGCTGGTCGCCGTAGTGCTCGTCGACCACCAGGTCGTCCTGGTTGATCGGCTGGGTCGCCCGGTCCTTGTTGCCGTTGTAGCCGACCGCGCCCCAACCCCGGTACGGCTGCGGGAACGCGCCCTCCTCGGCCGCGCTGTGGAAGGCGCTCGGCGCGCTCGACCCGCCCACGGTGACCGACTGGCCGGTGAGGAACGCGCGCAGCTTCGGGTCGGTGGTGCTGAAGTCGAACCACAGCTCGTCACCGGTGTCGGCGGCGATGTCGAAGGCCCCCGGCGAGGTCAGCACCCCGTTGTTGACCTGGAAGTACCGCTTGGCCACCAGTTCGCCGCGGCGCTTGACGGTGAACGCCACCCGGGCGGTGGGGTGCTCGGCGCCGAAGGCGAAGCTCAACGTCGGCTCCACGCTCAGTGTCCCGCCGCTGGTGACGGTGTACGCCGACTGCGGCGCGGTCAGCCCGTCGACCGGGAACAGGTCGAGGGTGTACGGCGGGTGCACGTCGATGAACGGCTTGCCGTTGGCGTCGGTGAGCCGGTCGACCCCCGGCGCGGCGGTGTAGTAGGCCCGCGGCGTCCAGGTCAGCTTGTCCACGTCGACCGGAGAGTCGACCCGGATCCGCCACTGCAGCGTCTGTCCCTGCTGGACGTCCAGGTCCAGGTTGACCGGCACACTGCCGGTGGTGCCGGCGGCCAGCGTCTGCTCCAGTACCGGCGTGCCGTTGCGGGTGATCAGCACGGTCACGTCGTCGGAGGTGGCGCCGGCCTTCACCAGGTCACCGGAGAGGTGCATGGTGCCGGTGAGCGGCACCTTCACCGTGGCGGCCCGGCCGCCGAGGGTGAAGTCGCGCGAGGCCTGGAAGCGGTACGACGGCAGGCCGTTGGCGTCCAGCGGGTCGCCCACGCCGACGTAGCTGACCTTCGGGTCCCAGGTCACCTCGTCCAGTCCGCCGTCGGCGGCCGAGCCGACCCGGAAGTAGAGCCGGTCGCCGCGTGACACGGTGACCGCGTCCACGCCGGTCGGCGTCTTCGCGCCGTCGTCGTCGGCCTCGATCCGGGCCGACCAGAGTTCCGTGCCCTCCTTCTGCACGGCGACCCGGACCCCGTCGGCGGTACGCGACTCGGCGCGCGCGGCGGCGGTGCCGGGGGGCAGCTGCACCGCGCCCTCGACCTTGACCGTGCCGTCGTACGGCGCCACCCAGCGGCGGACGCTGTCCAGCAGCGGGAACGAGTCGGTCAGCCGGTCCCGGTCGGCGTTGAACGAGTCGAACAGGCCGGTCGCGTCGACCTCGCCCTGGCCGATCGGGACGGGGGTGTCGCCGCTGACCCCGTAGACCGGGACGCCGTTGGCGCCCACCCGGCCGAACAGCACGCTGGCGCCGTTGACCAGGTCCTGGATGCCGTCGCCGTTGACGTCGCTGAAGTACTGCTCGGTGGTGGCGAACGAGTTGACGTAGTCGAGCTGCGCGGCGGCCGCGCCCAGGTAGCCCTCCACGCCCAGGGTCAGCGTGTTGCTGGACTCGCCCATGATCCCCGGCAGGTTCAGCGGCTGCGCCTGGGCGGCGAACGTCGCCTCACCGGTGGGGCCGGAGAGGTTCTTGCGGTACTTCACCGACCCGCCGTCGCGGAAGACCTTGTCGGGCAGCGAGTCGCCGTCGACGTCCACCAGCGCCAGCAGCCCCTTGTCGCTGCCGTGGCTGAAGCCGACCTTCACGCCGACCGAGCCGGACTTGCTCGGCGAGCTGCCCACGCCGACGTACAGGTGGCCGCCGCCGCTGGTGTTGGTGTTGGCGTTCAGCGCGCTGGCGTTGCCGGCCTGCTCCGGGGTGAGGTTCAGCGCCGCGCTGCTGAGCCCGTCACCGGGCGAGGTCCACGGCTGCGCCCGGAACGCCTGGTACTGCCCGGCGGAGTCGCGGATGTCGTCGTGGTAGCTGAACCGGTGCCGGTTGAACTCGTGGCCGTCGGCGTCGTACTGGATCACCGCGTCGAGCAGCGTCTTGGCGAACGCGCCCCGCTTGTAGGTGAACTCGTAGCGGCGGATCAGGCTGTCGTCGAGGGTGACCTTCACCTCGCGGAGCAGGTCCGCGGTGACCCGCTTGAAGCCGCCCCGGGCGTCGATGGAGGTGTCGACGCGCAGCGCCTCGCCCCGCTCGCGGTCCCGGTCGAAGCTGACCGCGTACCGGCCCTCGCTGGTGCCCTGGCCCGTGTAGGTGATCTTGTCGACGTAGAGGTTGCGGCCGGGCACGCTGCCGCCGGCCAGGCCGGTGTCGGCCACCTTGGCGTAGTGGTAGCGCATGAAGTTGCCGCGCGGGTCGCGCACCTCGCGGACCGACCAGAGGAAGACGTTGCCCGCGTCGTCGGCCAGGCTGGCGTCGGTGGCCGGCCCGTCGGCACCCGCCACCGCGCCGTAGTGCCAGTGGATGCCGTTCTTGTCGGTGACCTCCCAGGTGTAGTTCTTCGGGTTCGTGCCGTGCCGGACGATCCGCGCGAAGCTGCCCTCGATCCGGGTGTGGAAGACCTTTTCGGCGCTGCGGGCCACCGGCGCGCCCCGGTGCGCCACCGGGGTGAGCTGTTCGCCGTTGAGCAGGTACGTCTCGGTCTCGGTCGCGCCGGCGTACCGGGGCACGCCCCACCGGGTGTCCACCGAGATGCTGGGCACCGAGAGGTCCCAGCCCACGCCGGTCCAGCCGTTGCCGGAGGAGGAGCTGTAGGAGAGCCCGAGCTGCGGGGTCAGTCCCTGCCGGCCCGGCGGCACCTGGATCGGGTACGCCAGGTGGTTCTCGCCCTGGTTGTTCGCCGACGGCGGGGCGATCAGGTTGATCCCGGAGCCGGGGTCGGCGGCCTGGATGCCCTTGATCTGGTTGGGGTTGAACTGCACGCCCTCCGGGTGCTCCGGCACCGTCACCGTCGCGTTGATCATGTCGGTGAAGTGGTCGGTCAGCGAAGTGACGGTGTGGTTGACCTCGTCCACCGACACCCGCTCCAGGACCTGCCAGCAGGTCTGCACGTCGTCGAAGAAGTACGTGTAGATGTCCTGCGCGGTGAACTCCTCGGTGAGCAGCGCCGGGTCGTACGGCAGCGTGACCTGGATCGAGGCGGCGAACTGCTGCGGGTGGGGGGTGAACCGGTAGCCACCCCCCTTCGTCTTGCCCGTCACGTTGGTCATGCCGCTGTCCAGCTTCGGGGTCAGCCCCTTCGGCAGGACGGTGACGCCGATCCCGGTCGGCAGCCGGACCGCCTTCGGCCCGATGGCCAGCTTCGCCCCGCCGTACGAGACGGTGGCGGCGATCCCGGGCGCGACCACCTGCTGGTAGTCCGGCAGGGTCGCCGCCACGTTGGTCATCGCCGCGGTGCCGGCGCTCTCGCCGCAGGCCGGGCCGGGCGTGGTCGCCGACTGGGTGCTGGTGCGGTCCGGTCTTTGGCGCGCCACCGAGGCGGACAGTCCGGAGGTGACGAGGGCGAGCACCGCGAGGACGGCCAGCAGCCTGGTCCATCGGCTCGTCAGAGCGTGGAGGCGGAACCCGGGGAGGGGAGGATGCCACATGGTCGAGACCCCTTCGGCGGCACACGTGGGACGAGGGCTCACGCAGTATCGACAGGTCTCAGCGCCGGGCGACATTGGCCATCGCAGCATTTAAACTGTCGGATAGTAGATGTAACGTCTACTCAGCGTGAGGCGCTGCGGCTTCCCTTGCCGGCACGCCCGCCCCGGATCCGGCTCCGCGCGGCACCGCCGGCCGAGGTTCCCGGGCCCCCGGCCGCAGCCCGCCGACCAGCAGCGGGGCCACCGTCAGCACCAGGCAGGCCGCCGACATCACCCACAGCGCCGGGATCAGCCCGAGCGCCGCCGCCGACCAGCCGCCCAGCAGCGCGCCGACGGGCAGCCCCAGGAAGGCCAGCGAGCCGGAGATGCCGATCACCCGGGTCTGCAACGCCTCCGGGACCCGCTCGTAGAGCGCCGCGCCCAGCAGCGGGTTCACCGTCGCGATCGCCATCCCGGACAGGAACGTCACGGTGAGCACCACCACCAGCTCGTCGCTGAGCGCGAGCGCCAGCAGCCGGGGCGTACCGCTGGCCGCCGCGCCCACCGCGAAGGTCAGCTGCCGCGGCAGCCGCGGCCCGGCGGCGGTGAAGAGCACGTTGCCCAGCAGCGCGCCGCCGGCGAAGACCCCCAGCACCAGGCCGAAGCCGGCCGGGTCGCCGAACACCTCGGCCACCCAGAGCGGGATGTAGACCGCCACGCTGGCGTTGGCGAACATGTTCAGCGCGGAGACCACCACCAGCATCGTCAGCAGCATCCGGTCGGTGCGCAGGTAGCGGAAGCCGCCGCGCAGCGCCCGCAGGTAGCGCTCCCGGGGCGCCGGCTCGGTGGGTGCCGGCGGGTGCACGAGGACGCCGATCAGCAGCGCGCAGACCGCGAAGGTCGCCGCGTCGATCCAGATCGCCCACGTCACCCCGACCCAGGCGATCAGCAGCCCGCCGAGCACCGCGCCGAAGAGCGTCACCCCGCGCACCAGCCCGTCGTAGGCCGAGGTGAGCCGGATGAGCGGCACCCCGGCGCGCTGCGCGGCCGGACGGAACATCACGTGCTTGACCCGGTCGCCGATGCCGCGCAGCCCGCCGGCGACCGCGACCAGCGCGACCAGCGCGCCGAACCCCAGCCAGGGCGCCAGCGCCACCACGGCCATCGCCACCGCGCTCGCGGCGTCCGCGACGATCGAGGTACGGCGCACCCCGAACCGGTCGGCCCAGGGCGTGGCCAGCGCGCTGGAGAGCATGTACGGCAAGGTCTCCGCCGCCGCGACGAGGCCCATCTTCGTCGGGCTGCCGGTGGTCTCCAGCACCAGCCAGGGGATCGCCACCACCGAGATCCGGCTGCCCAGGTTGGAGATCAGGTCGGCGGCGACCAGGACGGTCAGCTCCCGCCGCGGCTTCACGCCGGGCTGCCGATCCCCGCTCCGGTGGCCTCCGGCGCCGGTGGCCGCGTGGCGGCGTGCCGGGCCCGCAGGGCCAGCTTGTCCACCTTGGCCGAGCGGTTGAGCGGCAGTGCGTCGAGGAACTCCACCCCGCCGGGCGCCCAGGTCTCGCTCAGCTCGGCGGTCACCAACGCGATCAGCTCGTCGCCGGTCACCGTGGCCCGCGGCGCGCGCACCACGTACGCGTGGGGCAGCTCGCCGGCGACCGGGTCGGGTACGCCGATCACCGCGGCGGCGCGTACCTCGGGGTGCCCGGCGAGGACGTCCTCGATCGGGCGGGAGTAGATCGGCCAGCTGCGCTGCCGGGTGAGGATCCGGTCCTGCAACCGGTCGACCAGGTAGAGGTAGCCCTCGTCGTCGAGGTGGCCGATGTCGCGGGTCCGGACCCAGCCGTCGACCAGCGTCTCGGCGGTCAGCTCCGGCTGGCCGTGGTAGCCGGCGAAGCTGAGGTTGGTGCGCACCCACACCTCGCCGTCGGCGCCCGGGGGCAGCACCCGCCCGTCGGCGTCGCGGATCTCGATCGCCACGTCCCCGTACGGCTTGCCGCAGGAGCGCAGCCGCTCCGGGTGGGCCGGGTCCTCGGTCAGGCCGGGCAGCGCGGTGATCACGACGGCCTCGCTGAGGCCGTACACGATGCGCAGGACCGGGCCGAAGCGCGCGATCGCCTGCCGCAGCCGGGCCGGCGCGGCGGGCCCGGCGCCCACGTTGAACATGAACATGGCGGAGAAGTCGGCGCCGTCCAGGGCCGGGTGGTCGAGCACCTGGTAGAGCATCGGCGGGGTGACGAAGGTGGAGTTGATCCCCTCCTGCTCCACGGTGCCGATGAACGCCACCGGGTCCCACTGCTGGCGCAGGAAGAGCACGCCACCGGTGAAGAGGTTGAACAGCGTGGTGATCTGCCCGCTGGCCAGCCACATCGGCGAGTGCGACAGGTGCCGCAGCAGCGGGAACCCGGCGGCCCGGAAGTCGGCGGCCAGGGCGAGGATCTGCCGGTAGAAGCTCTCCCGGTGGTGCACCAGCTTGGGCGTGCCGGTGGTGCCGCTGGTCTGCAGGAACGACTCCGGCGCGGGTGCGGCGTCGGGCAGTTCGACCGGGGCGCCGGGGGTGAGCTCGGCGCCGAGGCGCAGCACCGGCACCCCGGGCAGCGAGGCGGCGATCTGGACGCCGAGGCCATCGGTGGCCCGGGCGTCGTGCACGAAGACGTCGGGACGGGCCAGCCGGACGAACTCGTCGATCTCCCGGCGCGAGGTGACCGGGGCGATCCACATCGTCCGGCAGCCCAGCAGGTGCAGCGCGAGCTGGAGCAGCGGCCCCTCGACGGCGTTGCCGAGCATCACCAGCACCGCCGCGCCGGGCCGTACGCCGTGCGCGGCGAGCGCGCCGGCCAGCCCGCGCACCTCGTCGGCGACCTCGGTGTAGCTGAGCCGCCGGCCGTCGCCGACCAGCGCCTCCCGGTCGCCGAAACCGGCGAACAACTCCAACGCCTGGTGCACGTAGCTGGTCGGTCGATCGGTCATCGCACAGCCCCCAGTCGATGCGTGGCGGCCGGCGCGACCTGCCCGGTGGGACGCGTCGCGGCGACCGGCAGACAATGGCATCCGGGCAGGTCAGAGCCCGGGACGCGACGGGTGCGCGGCATGGCGACCGCACCGCCGCCGGGTTACGAGCCTAGGGGCGGGACGTCCTGACCGGACAGAGCCGAACGGTGTTCGGCGCCTCCCGCCGGACATTTGATCACGTCGATCGGGTTGATTGACGCCCGTCAGCGCCAGCGGCTAGGTTTCTGGACCATCGTCCGGGCGGTGCCGATCATGGACGCCGACTCCGGGCTGCCAACGATGGAGGTTCCATGTCGACCCCGAAGAGATGGCACGTCATAGCTTCCGCGGCCACCCTGCTGGTCGTGGCCACCCCGGCGGTGGTGGCCAGCGCCGGCCCGTCCGACACCGACACCGACACCGCCCGGCACGGGCGGGCCGAGTGGGCGGGCAGCTGGGCCGCGGCGGTCACCCGCGGCAACACCGTCGGCCTGACCAACACCGGCCTCAACAACCAGAGCATCCGCATGATCGTGCACACCAGCGTCGGCGGCGACCGGCTGCGCGTGCGACTGACCAACCTCTACGGCGACCAGGCAGTCAAGGTCGGCCACGCCACCGTCGCCCGGCCGAACACCGGCACCCCCGACGACCGGTCCGACATCGACGCGGCCACCCTGCGCGAGCTGACCTTCGGCGGAGCCACCTCGGCCACCATCAACAAGGGCGCCGAGCTGCTCAGCGACCCGCTCGACGTCGCCGTGCGGGAGCAGGAGGACCTCGTCGTCACCCTGCACTTCCCGGTGCTCACCGGGCCGGTCACCTTCCACGGCCAGTCCAAGGTCACCAACTTCATCGGCGCCACCGACCTGACCACCGCGGCCGACGGCGCCGGCTTCACCATCCGGCCCAACTGCTGCTGGATGTTCCTCTCCGGGCTGGACGTCGAGCGCCGGCACACCCCGGGCTCGATCGTCGTCCTCGGCGACTCCATCGGCGACGGCAACGGCAGCACGGTCAACGCCAACAAGCGCTGGCCCGACCTGCTCGCCGACCGGCTCGTCGACGCCCGGCCCGAGGTGCGCACCCCCGGCGTGCTCAATCTCAGCCTCGCCGGCAACCGGCTCAACCACGAGGGCCCGGAGCCGGGCGCCGGTGGCTTCCCCGGCTATAACGAGCTGGGGCCGAACGCCCTGGCCCGGCTCAACGAGGACGTCTTCCCGCAGACCGGGGTGAAGACCGTCGTCACCCACCTGGGCATCAACGACATCTGGATGTCCGGCGACTCCGCGGAGCAGATCATCGCCGCGCTGCGGCAGGTCAACCAGCAGGTCAAGGCGCGCGGCCTGCGCAGCCTGGCGGCCACCCTGACCCCGTACGAGGGGCACGGGAACCCGGGGGTGTGGACGCCCGAGAAGGACGCCACCCGGCAGGCGGTCAACAGTTGGCTGCGCGGTGCGGGCGCCCACGAGTTCGACGGGGTGCTCGACTTCGACGCGGTGCTCCGCGACCCGGCGCAGCCGGGCCGGCTGCTGCCCGCGTACGACTCGGGTGACCACATCCACCCGAACGACGCCGGCAACCAGGCGATGGCGGACGCCGTACCGCTACGACTGCTCGGACTGTGACACCGGTGGGGCGGCGGGGTGACCCGCCGCCCCACCGTCCATCCTGGGGAGGAAGCAGCAGCGTGGACGTCGACGAGATCCTGACCGGCCTCTACAGCGAGCAGGGTCGGCAGAACCCCTATCCGTGGTACGCGGCCCTGCACGGGCACGGTCCGATCAGCACCGTGCCGAGCCGCGCCGAGCACAGCACGATCAGCACCGTCGCCGTCGGGTACGACCTGGTCAGCCAGGTGCTGCGCGACCCGCAGTGGTACAAGCAGGCCCCGCCCGGCTGGCAGGAGCAGGAGATCCTGCGCACCTTCAACTCTTCGATGATGTTCGTCAACCCGCCGGACCACACCCGGATGCGCGCGGTCTTCGCCAAGACGTTCACCCCGCGCCGGCTGGGCGCCCTCGAACCGGTGATCGTCCGGGTCGTCGACACGCTGCTGGACCGGATGGCCGAGGCGGGCGCCGACGGCACCGAGACGGACTTCGTGGCCGACTTCGCGTACCCCGCGCCGGCGCTGGTGATGGCCGAGTTCATCGGCCTGCCCGAGTCCGACCTGTCCTGGTACCGGCAGCGGGTCGACTGGATCGACGAGTTCCTGGACGTGGCCGGGAAGACCCCGCAGCGCCTCGCCCAGGCCAACCAGGCCGCCGAGGAGCTGCGCGACTACTACCGGGACCTGATCGCGCACCGCCGCGCGCGGCCCAGCGAGGACCTGATCAGCGGGCTGGTCGAGGCGGTGGACGCCGGCGACGTGGCGCTGACCGAGGAGGAGCTGATCAGCAACCTGATCGTGCTCTTCAACGCCAGCTTCGTGACCACCGTCTACCTGTTCAGCAACGGCCTGCCGCTGCTGCTCGCGCATCCCGACGTCGTCGCGGCGCTGCCCGGCGACGACGCGCTCGCCCGGGGCTGCGTGGACGAGGTGCTGCGGCTGGAGTGCCCGGTGCACTTCCTGGCCCGGGCCGCGCCCCGCGACACCGAACTCGGCGGCGTACCGGTCCGGCGGGACGAGAACGTCCTGCTGATGATCGCCGCCGCCAACCGCGACCCGGCCCGCTTCCCCGACCCCGACCGGTTCGACCCGCGCCGGGACGGGCCGCCCTCGCTCGCCTTCGGCGTCGGCCCGCACTTCTGCCTCGGCGCCGCGGTGTCCCGGCTGGAGGGGCGGCTCGCCCTGCCCCGGCTGCTGGCCCGCTTCCCGCGGCTGACGGTCACCCGGACACCGACCTACAGCGGGAGCCTCTTCCTGCGCGGCATCGACAAGCTCTTCGTCTCGACCGGCGGATAGGAGACGACATGCCCCTCGACCCCCAGGTGGTGGCGTACCGGGCCGCGCGGGCCGCGGCCGGCACGCCGCCGCTGTACACCCAGACCCTCGCCGAGGCCCGCGCCGCCGACCTCGCCGCGATCCGCGCCGGCGGCGGCGACGTCGAGCCGGTCCACGAGGTACGCGACACCCACGTTCCCGGCCCGGCCGGCGACCTTCCGGTACGGGTGTACCGGCCGGCCGGCGCCGGCCCGCTGCCCACCCTGCTGTACTTCTTCGGCGGCGGCTGGACGCTGGGCAGCGTGGACACCGCCGACGGCATCTGCCGCCGGCTGGTCAACGCCTCCGGCGGCCAGGTCGTCACGGTCGGCTACCGGCTCGCCCCCGAGCATCCGTTCCCCGCCGCGGTGCACGACTGCCACGCCGCGACCGCGTGGATCGCCGCCCACGCCGAGGAGTTCGGGGCGGACCCGGAACGCCTCGTGGTCGGCGGCGACAGCGCCGGCGGCAACCTGGCGGCGGCGGTGACCCTGCTGGCCCGCGCCACCGGCCCCCGGCTCGCCGGGCAGCTGCTGGTCTATCCGAACACCGACCAGCGGGCCGACCGTGCCCCGGCCGGCGACGAGGACCCGCTGCTGTTCAACCGGCACTCCGTCGACTGGTACCGGCGGCACTACCTGCCCGACCCGGCCGACGCGGCGGACCCGCTCGCCTCCCCGCTGCTCGCCGCCGACCTCACCGGCCTTCCGCCGGCCCTGGTCGTCACCGCCGAGTACGACCCGCTGCGCCAGGAGGGGGAGCGGTACGCCGAGCGGCTGCGCGAGGCGGGCGTGCCGGTCACGCTCAGCCGGTATCGCGGGATGATCCACGGGTTCTTCGCGATGCCCGGCGTCTTCGACGCCGGCCGGCGGGCGCAGGACGAGGCCGCCGCGTTCCTGCGGGACCGCTTCGCGCTGGCCGGCGCGGGATCGCCAACCGACGACACGCGGCCGGACACCGACCCGGCCGCCGGCGGCGGGTCGGCCCGTGACCTCGCCGCCGGTGCCGCGCGGGGAACGGGTGGGCCGGCCGATGGCTGACCCGGTGCGCTCCGACCTGCCGGCGCCCCGGCCCGCCCCGACGTGCCCCACCGACGACCGACCACCGGTCTGCCTGGGGGACTTCGCCGAGCTGGCCCGGGCGGCGGTGCCGCCGGGTGTCTGGGACTACGTCGACGGCGGCAGCGGCGCCGAGACCACCCTCGCCGCCAACCGGGCCGCCCTCGACCGGGTCGCCGTGCTGCCCCGGATGCTCACCGGGGTGGACGATCCCCGCACTGCGGCGACGCTGCTGGGCCGGGAGCAGGCGATGCCGGTGGCGGTCGCGCCGATGGCGTACCAGCGGCTGCTGCACCCCGACGGCGAGTCGGCGCTGGCGGCGGCCGCCGGCGCGGCCGGGGTGCCCTACGCGCTCAGCACGTTGAGCAGCACCACGATCGAGGAGGTCACCGCCGCCGGCGACGGGCCAATCTGGTTCCAGCTGTACTGGCTGCGCGACCGGGGACTGGTCGCCGACCTGCTGGACCGGGCCCACACCGCCGGCTGCGCCGCGCTGATGGTGACCGTCGACGTGCCGGTGCTCGGCCGCCGGCGGCGCGACGTGCGCAACGCCTTCGCGCTGCCGCCGGACGTCACCGCCGCGAACCTGCCCGGCGGCCGGGACGACCTCGCCCACACCGGCACGCCCGGGGTGTCGGCGATCGCCGCGCACACCGGCGCGGTCTTCGCCCCGGCGCTGACCTGGGCCGACCTCGACTGGCTGCGGGACCGTACCCCGCTGCCCCTGCTGGTCAAGGGCATCCTCGACCCGCGCGACGCGGTGCGGGCGGTGCAGGTCGGCGCGGACGCCGTGGTGGTCTCCAACCACGGCGGCCGGCAGCTCGACGGCGCCCCCGCCACCGCCACCGTGCTGCCCGAGGTGGTCGCCGCCGTCGACGGCCGCGCCGAGGTGCTGCTGGACAGCGGCGTCCGCAGCGGCACCGACGTGCTGCGCGCGCTCGCCCTCGGCGCGACCGGGGTGCTGCTGGGCCGGCCGATGCTCTGGGCCCTCGCGGCCGGCGGGCGGGCCGGCGCGGAGACGGCGCTGGCGCTGCTCGCCACCGAACTGCGCGACGCGCTCACCCTCGCCGGCTGCGCCGACCCGGCGGCGGCCCGCGACCTGCGTACCCTGACCGGAGGTTGAGCCGTGGACGAACCAGTGGACCTGGACCTCGCCTCGTTGCACCCGGCTGTCGACGACCCGGCGTTGACCTCGATGAACTTCCTCAACGAGGTGGCCCAGCACTGGCCGGACGCGGTGTCGCTGGCCGCCGGCCGCCCGTGCGAGGAGTTCTTCGACGACGACGCGCCGCGCCGCTGGCTGGACCGGTTCCGCCGGCACCTCGTCGAGGACCTCGGGCAGGGCCCCGAGCAGGCGCGGCGCACCTTGTTCCAGTACGGCCGGACCAAGGGCGTCGTCCATCAGCTGGTCGCCCGCAACCTCGCCGTCGACGAGGGCGTCCACGTCGATCCCGAGGCGGTCGTCGTCACGGTGGGCTGCCAGGAGGCGATGTTCCTGGTGCTGCGCGCGCTGCGCGCCGGGCCCCGGGACGTGCTGCTCGCGGTGGCCCCGACGTACGTCGGGCTGACCGGCGCGGCCCGCCTGCTGGACCTGCCGGTGCGGCCGGTGGCCGGCGGCCCGGCCGGCGTGGACCTGGCCGACCTGCGCGACCAGGTGCGCCGGGCCCGCGCCGAGGGACTGCGGCCCCGGGCCTGCTACGTGATGCCGGACTTCGCCAACCCCTCCGGCGCCAGCGTCAGCCTGGAGGATCGGCGGCGACTGCTCGACCTGGCCGCCGAGGAGGAGCTGCTGCTGATCGAGGACAACCCGTACGGCCTCTTCCCGGCCGGCGAGCAGGGCCGGCTGCCCACCCTCAAGGCACTGGACACCCGGCGTCGGGTGGTCTACCTCGGCTCGTTCGCCAAGACGGTGCTGCCCGGCGCGCGGGTCGGGTACGTGGTCGCCGACCAGCGGGTCGCCGGCCGCGACGGCGCCGGCGGGCTCCTCGCCGACCAGCTCGCCAAGATCAAGAGCATGGTCACCGTGAACACCTCGCCGCTGGCCCAGGCGATCATCGGCGGGGCGCTGCTGGAACACGACTGCTCGCTGGTCACCGCCAACCTGCGCCAACGGGCGGCGTACGCCCGCAACCTGCGCCACCTGCTCGCCGGCCTGGCCCGCCGGTTCCCAGGCCCCTCGCCGGTGCGCTGGAACGCGCCGGCCGGCGGGTTCTTCGCGGTGGTCACCGTGCCGTTCCCGGTCGACGACGCGCTGCTGCGCCGCTCGGCGGAGCGCTACGGGGTGCTGTGGACCCCGATGGCGCACTTCTACGACGACGGCGCGCCGGTCAACGCGCTGCGCCTGTCGGTCAGCGCGGTCACCCCGGACCAGATCGACCTCGGCCTGGACCGGCTCGCCGCGCTGGTGGCCGACGAACTCGACCGCGCGCCGCTGCCCACCGGATGACACCGCACCGTCGCCGATCCGCCACCCCCGGTGGCCGTCGGCTCCCCATCGAGCGGCCATAATGGACGCCATGGTCGCTTGGGAGTATGCCCTGCTGGTCCGCCGCTACCAGGGGCAGGGACGCAATTTCCATGTCTCGTTCGTCTGGTACGGCCCGGACGGGTCGCGCACCGACATCACGGCGTACGGCGACACCGCGATCGCGCACCTCAACCGCGCCGGCCGGGAGGGCTGGGAGCTGGTCTCCGCCGGCGAGGACGTGAACAACGTGCAGGGCAGCACCGAGGTGCACCGCTACCACCTGAAGCGTCCGATCCCCTGATCCCGCCCTGTTGCTAGCGTGACCTTCCGGCGCGGGAGGGTCCGCCGGCGGGGACGGAGGGCGAGGATGAGGCAGCGGTACGCCGTCGGCGTGGACTTCGGCACGCTGTCCGGCCGGGCGGTGGTGGTCGCCGTCGACGACGGCGCCGAGCTGGGCAGCGCGGTGCACCCGTACCGGCACGGAGTGCTGACCGAACGGCTGCCCGCCGGCGTCCCGCTGCCGCCGGACTGGGCGCTGCAGGACCCCGAGGACCACCTCGACGTGCTGCGCGTCGCGGTGCCCGCCGCGCTGGCCGCCGCCGGGGTCGACCCGCGCGACGTGGTCGGTATCGGCGTGGACGCCACCTCCTGCACCGTGCTGCCGACGCTCGCCGACGGCACCCCGCTCTGCACGCTGCCCGGGCTGCGGGACCGGCCGCACGCCTGGCCCAAGCTGTGGAAGCACCACGCCGCCCAGTCCCAGGCCGACCGGATCAACGCCGTCGCCCGGGAACGCGGCGAGACCTGGCTGGGCCGCTACGGCGGCCGGGTCTCGGCCGAGTGGCAGCTGGCCAAGGCGCTGGAGCTGCTGGAGGCCGACCCGGAGGTCTTCGACGCCGCGGAACGCTGGATCGAGGCCGCCGACTGGATCGTGTGGCGGCTCTGCGGGCGGGAAACCCGCAACGTCTCCGCCGCCGGCTTCAAGGGGCTGCGCCAGGACGGCCGCGAGCCGTCCCCGGAGTTCCTCGCCGCGCTGCACCCGGCGCTGCCCGGGCTGCTGGCCAAGGTCGACGGGCCGCTGGCCGCGCTGGGCGCCCGGGCGGGGACGCTCACCGCCGAGGCGGCCGGCTGGACCGGCCTGCCGGAGGGAACGCCGGTGGCGGTCGGCGCCATCGACGCGCACGTCACCGCGGCGGCCGCCCGCTGCGTCGCGCCCGGGCGGATGCTCGCGGTGCTGGGCACCTCCACCTGCCTGATCATGAACGCGGACGACTGCCACGAGGTGCCCGGCGTGTGCGGGGTGGTCGACGGCGGGGTGAGCGCCGGCAGTTGGGGGTACGAGGCCGGGCAGAGCGGGGTGGGCGACATCTTCGCCTGGTACGTCGACCGGGCGCTGCCCGCGTCGTACGCCGAACAGGCGCGGCGGCGGGGCGTCAGCCCGTACGAGCTGCTGGACTCGCTCGCCGCCGAGCAGCCGGTCGGCGGGCACGGTCTGCTCGCGCTGGACTGGCACAGCGGCAACCGCTCGGTGCTGATGGACCACGAGCTGAGCGGGGTGCTGGTCGGGCTGACCCTGGCCACCCGCCCAGAGGAGATCTGGCGGGCGCTGCTGGAGGCGACCGCCTTCGGGGCGCGGACCGTGGTCGAGGCGTTCACCGCCGCCGGGGTGCCGGTGCGCGAGCTGACCGCCGCCGGTGGCCTCACCGCCAACCGGCTGCTGCTGCGGATCTACGCCGACGTGCTGGGCCGGCCGCTGCACGTGCTGGACGCGGCGCAGCCGGCGGCGCTGGGCGCGGCCATCCACGCGGCGGTGGCCGGCGGGGCGTACCCGGACGTGTCGACCGCGTCGGAGGCGATGGGTGCGCCGCACCGCGAGACGTTCCACCCGGACCCGGCCCGCGCCGCCGCCTACGACGAGCTGTACGCCGAGTACCGGGCCCTGCACGACCACTTCGGCCGGGGCGGCACCGACGTCCTGCACCGCCTCCGCGCCCTCCGCAACCGCGCCCACCACACCCCCTGACCCGGCCCCGGCCCGCGCACCCCGCGGGCGACCTCGGTGATCAAGAGGTTTGCGTCGGGGAGAGCGCATTCCCGTGACCGAAACTTCTTGATCACCGGGGGTGCGGGGGAAAGGGGAGGGACGGCGACGCCCCGCCGGGCGGGGCCGGGCGGGGCGTCGGGGGGTGAGGGTGGGGTCAGCCCAGGTCGACGGCGGGGTAGAGGGGGAAGCCGGTCAGCAGCTCGTTGGCCTGCTTGCTGATCTTGTCGGCCAGCGCCGGGTCGAGGACGTACTTGGCCTTCGACGGGGTGCCGTCGGGGTTGCTGCCGGCCTGCGTCTGGCTGAGCACGGTGTGGATCAGCTCGGCGGTGGCGTCCATCTCGGCGACGCCGAGGCCCCGGGTGGTCAGCGCCGGGGTGCCGATCCGGATGCCCGAGGTGTACCAGGCGCCGTTCGGGTCCTGCGGGACCGCGTTGCGGTTGGTGACGATGCCCGAGTCCAGCAGCGCCTGCTCGGCCTGCCGGCCGGTCAGGCCGTAGCCGGAGACGTCGAGCAGCACCAGGTGGTTGTCGGTGCCGCCGGTGACCAGCTTCGTACCCCGGCGCACCAGGCCCTCGGCGAGCGCCTGGGCGTTGTCGACGATGCGCTGGGCGTAGTCGGTGAAGTCGGGGCGGCGAGCCTCGGCCAGGGCGACGGCCTTGGCTGCCATCACGTGCGGCAGCGGACCGCCGAGCACCATCGGGCAGCCCCGGTCCACCTGGTCGGCCAGCTCCGGACCGCAGAGGACCATGCCGCCGCGCGGGCCGCGCAGCGACTTGTGGGTGGTGGTGGTGACGATGTGCGCGTGCGGCACCGGGTCGAAGTCGCCGGTGAAGACCTTGCCCGCGACCAGGCCGGCGAAGTGCGCCATGTCGACCATGAAGGTGGCGCCGACCGAGTCGGCGATCTCCCGCATGATCCGGAAGTTCACCTTCCGCGGGTACGCCGAGTAGCCGGCGACCAGGATCAGCGGCTTGAACTCCCGAGCCGCCTCGGCCACCCGGTCGTAGTCGATCAGGCCGGTGGCCGGGTCGGTGCCGTAGCTGCGCTGGTCGAACATCTTGCCGGAGATGTTCGGCCGGAAGCCGTGGGTGAGGTGGCCGCCGGCGTCCAGCGACATGCCGAGCATCCGCTGGTTGCCCAGCTCGCGGCGCAGCGCGAACCAGTCCGCCTCGGTGAGGTCGTTGACCTGGCGTACCTGGGCCTTCTTCAACGCCGGGGACTCCACCCGATCGGCCAGGATCGCCCAGAACGCCACCAGGTTTGCGTCGATGCCGGAGTGCGGCTGCACGTACGCGTGCGCGGCGCCGAACAGCTCCCGGGCGTGCTCGGCGGCGAGCGCCTCGACGGTGTCCACGTTCTGGCAGCCGGCGTAGAAGCGGCGGCCGACGGTGCCCTCGGCGTACTTGTCGCTGAACCAGTTGCCCATGGCCAGCAGGGTGGCCGGGGAGGCGTAGTTCTCGCTGGCGATGAGCTTGAGCGACTCGCGCTGGTCGGCCAGCTCGGCGCCGATGGCGTCGGCCACCCGGGGCTCGACGGCGCGGATCACCTCGAGCGCGCTGCGGAATGCGGTGGATTCGGCGTTCAGCGACATGCGACCTCCTACAGACGTGCGGAAGGCCCAGGCGCTCGGCGTGCGTCCTCATGACGGGACCGCTTCCCGATGGTGCTCCATCCCCACGCGCCAGTCACGGCCCGCGCCGATCCTACCGGGTCGCGCCGGCGGGGCCCGCCCGACCTCGCCGGACGGGGTGGACCGGCTCAAGTAGGAGCAGCACCGGAAGATGGCCGAGCCGGGCTCGGCGGACTGACGCGCCCGCCGCCGCGCGGCCCCACGCCCGCGGCGCGCTCTGCGTACGATCGGCGGATGCCATCCGAGGACGCCGGCGGCAGCCTGGTCGCCATCAGCGACCTGCACGTCGGGTACGCGGAGAACCGGGCGCTGGTCGAGGCGTTGCGCCCGTCCTCGCCCCGCGACTGGCTGATCGTCGCCGGGGACGTGGGCGACACCGCCGCCGACGTCGAGTGGGCGCTGGGCCTGCTGGCCGAGCGGTTCGACACGGTGGTGTGGGCGCCGGGCAACCACGAGCTCTGGACCCCGCGGGGCGACCCGGTCACCCTGCGGGGCGTGGCCCGCTACCAGCACCTGGTACGCCGGTGCCGGGAGCTGGGCGTGCTCACCCCGGAGGACCCGTACCCGGTGTGGCGGGGGCCGGGCGGGCCGGTGCTGGTGGCGCCGCTGTTCCTGCTCTACGACTACAGCTGGCGGCCGGAGGGTTTCGACACCCGCGAGGCCGCCCTGGCCGAGGCGTACCGGACGGGAATCGTCTGCACCGACGAGTTCCTGCTGCACCCCGACCCGTACCCGAGCCGCCACGAGTGGTGCGCGGCCCGGGTCGCCGAGACCGCCCGCCGCCTCGCCGACCGCGATCCGGCCCTGCCGACCGTGCTGGTCAACCACTGGCCGCTGGTGCGGGAACCGACCCGGGTGCTGCGCTACCCGATCTTCGCCCAGTGGTGCGGCACCGAGGCCACCGCCGACTGGCACCGCCGCTTCGACGCCGTCGCCGTGGTCTACGGGCACCTGCACATCCCCCGGACCACCTGGCACGACGGGGTCCGCTTCGAGGAGGTCTCGGTGGGCTACCCCCGGGAGTGGCGGCGCCGGGGCGTACCTCCGGGGCGGGTGCGGCAGATCCTGCCGGCGCCGGACGGGGTGCCGCCGACCGCCTGGTGACGCGCGCCGGGGCCCGGCCGACGGCCGGACCCCGTGCGGGATAGCGCTCAGGCGGTCACCGCGTCGACGGCCTTCTTGATCGCCTTGGGGGCGGTGGGGGTACGCGGCGCGTCCTTGCGCATCGCGATCATCCGCTCACCGATCTCCTGGAGCTGGTTGCGGCCGAGGGCCTCGCGCACCTTCGGGAACCACTCCTGCTCCTCCTCCTCGACGTGGTGCTCGACGTTCTCGATCAGCACCGTGGTCTTGGCGACGAAGCGCTCGTCGGAGGCGTCCATCGCGGCCAGCTCCGCGCAGAGCAGGTCGGCGACGTGGTGCTCCTCGTACGACTCGAGGATGTCGTCCTCCAGGTCGGGCAGGAGCTTGCGGACCTCCGGGTACATCACCTCGTTCTCCAGGTAGGTGTGCACCGTCAGGGCTTCGAGGATCTGGTTCACCAGCTGCTGGCGCTTGCTGGCCGGACCCTCCTCGGCCTTCTGGAACTCCTTGAAGAGTCGGCGCATCTCCTTGTGGTCCTCTTTGAGCAGGACGATGGCATCGGTGGACACCGGCAGACCTCCTTGTTTCCGACTGACGTCTGCCCCGGTACCCCGAGGGTGAGCTGCGAAAACGGATGGGGCCCGGCGTGTCCGCCGGGCCCCATCACTGGTCGTGCCGTGTTGCTACTTCACCGCGTTGTACGCGTTGACCATGCCGGCGCCGTAGAAGCCGTTGCGCTCGCCGCCGGAGCAGGTCGCGTCGTAGGCGTGCGGGCCGGCCGGGTGCAGCGGAGCCGGGTTGTAGACGCCCTCCGGGCAGGACTGCGCCACCGACGTACGCTCCAGGAACGCCGCCAGCTGACCCGGGCTCATGCCCGGGTGCGCCGACGCCGCCAGCGCCGCCACGCCGGTGGCGTGCGGGCCGGACATCGAGGTGCCCTGCTTGTAGCCGTAGCCGTTGGTCTTCGTCGCCGTGTTGAAGGTGGTCGACAGAATCCCGTCGGTGGAGGTCGGCGTGACACCCTGCGTGCGGTAGCGGGTGTCGCCACCCGGCGCCGTCACGTCGATGACACCCTGGCCGTACGAGGAGTAGAAGCTCTTCGCCCCGGTCCGGCCGACCGCCGAGACGGTCACCACACCCGGCACCTCGGCCGGCAGGTCGAGGCAGGCGTTGGTGAGGTCCTCGCGCTCCTCCGGCGTCCCGTTGTTCGGGCTGCCGAAGTCGTCGAGCTTGTGCGCGAGGTCGTAGTTGGAGTTACCCGCGGACGCCACGTTGAGCACGCCCTTGCTCTGCGAGTAACGGATGGCCCGCTGGACCGCCTGCCACACCGGACGCTGGCGTGCGTCGTTGCGGCAGTTCAGCTCCCACGGGTCGATGTAGTAGCTGTTGTTGGTCAGCTCCATGCCGTGCTCGGCGGCCCACATGAACCCGCAGACCGCGGCCTCCGGGAAGATGTAGCCGTCGTCGTTGACCACCTTCACCGCGGCGAGCTTCACGCCCGGCGCGATGCCGGCCACGCCCTTGCGGTTGACGGCGGCGCCGATGGTGCCGGCCACGTGGGTGCCGTGGTCGGAGGTCGTCGGGTTCCAGGCCGCCTCGGCCGTGTCCACCGTGCCGCCGAGGCAGGACGCACTCTTGTCCTTGGCGATCTGGTCCTTCAGATCCTCGTGGCTGGAGGAGATGCCGCTGTCCAGCACGCCCACCACCACGTCGGCGCTTCCGGCGTTGACGGCGTGGGCCTGCGGGAGGCCGATCATCGGCATGTCCCACTGCTGACCGAAGAGGGGCTCCCCGGTCGGGTCGGCGGTGCTGCTCGCCGCCTCGGCCGCGGAAACCTCCACGGTCTCGCTCTCTTCGAGAGCGGTGCCCAGGCCGGCGGTGGACGCCACCGACTCGACGCCCGCGCCCGCCACGTCGGTGACGAAGTCGGGGTTGGTCGAGCGGACGACGAGCACGCCGATCTGGTCGTACGTGGCCACCACGGTGCCGTTGGCCGCGGCCACGCGGGCCGCCGCCTTCCCGGTGGTGGCGCCCTGCGGGGCCAGGACCAGGAACGTGGTGTCCGGGCCGGCGGCCGCCGCCGGGGCCAGCCCGCCGGTGACGGCGAGGCCGACACCGAGGGTCACGGCGGACGCGGCAGCCAGTGTCTTGCGACGAAGGTTCTTCACACAGACTCCCAGGGGCTGTTTTCAGCCGGGTGCGCCCCCTGGTGGGGAGCGGCCGGCGGGAAGAGGGCGGGATGCCCGCTTCCGAACCAACAGCGTAGGAGCGGAGTGTGTCGTTACACACATCCGTTCGGTCGGTCGCTGACCGTCATACGGTGGCCAGGGTGTGCGGGATTTCGTCCAGCAGCTCGCGGGCGAGGAAGCCGATCCGTCCGAACCGGGGGACCAGCCGCTGGCCGCTGACCGCGTGCGCCCAGGCGGCCCAGCAGGCGCCCTGCGCCGGCGTCGCCCCGCGGGACAGCAGCCCGGCCAGCAGCCCGGAGCGGACGTCGCCGCTGCCCGAGGTGCCCAGGCCCGCGTCGCCGCTCTCCTCCCGCCAGCACTCGCCGGCGGGGGTGGCGATGTGGCCGTAGAGCGAGACCACCGCGTCGTACCGACGGGCCAGCTCGCGCGCCTCGGCGTCCAGGTCGTGACCGGGCTCGCGGCCCAGCAGGTGCCGCGCCTCGGTCACGTTGGGGGTGAGCACCACCGGCCGGCCCGCGCCGACCAGCAGGTCCGGCTGGTGGCTGAGCGCGCCGAGCGCGTACGCGTCCAGCACCAGCGGCGTCTCCGGCGCGGCGGCGTCCAGGACCAGGCGCAGCAGCGCCCGGGTCTCGTCGATGTCGTTGAGGCCGGGACCGAGCGCCACCACGTCGGCCTGCCCGACCAGCTCGCCGAGCCGGTCGCCCGGATCGCCGGCGACCGCCCCGTCCCCGGTCTCGGCCAGGCCGATCACCAGCGCCTCCGGCACCTGGATGCTCAGCGCGGCGGCGGTCGACTCGGCGGCGGCCAGCTGAAGCACCCCGGCGCCGGCGCGCAGCGCGGCCACGCCGGCCAGCAGCACCGCGCCGGGGGTGAAGCGGGAACCCCCGACCACCAGCACGGTGCCCCGGTGCTCCTTGCCGCCGGTGGGCACCGGCAGCGCCCAGTCGCGCAGCAGCGCCGGGGTGATCACCAGCGTCTCAGACCGGTTCGGCATGGACCTCGTCCTCCCTGGTCCGTCGGGCGCCCTGCCGGCGCAGGTGCGTCACGTCGTTGAAGGTGTCCAGGACGAGGCGGCCCTCGGGGTCGGCCGACCAGCCGGTCACCGAGCAGTTGGCGATCACGTGCTCCCGGGTGAGCGCCATCAGCTCCGCCTCGGTCAGCCCGTCCACCAGGTAGCGGAGCATGAAGACCAGCGCGTCGTGGCCGAACAGCAGCACCCGCTGTCCCTCGTGGTCGCGGCGCAGGTCGCCCAGGAGCGCCCGCAGCCGCAGCGCCAGGTCGGTCCAGGACTCGCCGCCCGGTGGGCGGTAGTAGAACTTGCCGAGCCGGCGGCGGCGGATGGCCTCCTCGGGGAAGCGGCGCTGCACGCCGTGCCCGGTCAGGCCGTCGAGGATGCCCAGTTCCCGGTCGCGCAGCCGCTCGTCCCGGCTGGCCGGGATGCCGGTGCCGGCCAGCGCCAGCTCGGCCGTGCGCACCGCCCGCAGGTACGGCGAGACCACCGCCACGTCGGGCCGGCGTTCGGCCGGCAGGCCGGCGAGCCAGCGGGCGGTGGCCCGGGCCTGCTCCTCGCCGGTGTTCGACAGCGGCACGTCGGCGTCCCGGTGGGTCAGGTCGATCAGCTCGGCGCCGGACGTCTCCGCGGCCGTCGCGGCGACGTTCGCCGTGCTCTCGCCGTGCCGGACGATCCAGAGGGCTGCCAGTTCCGCCATGCGGCCACCCGTACCCGAGCGGGCCGCCCGGTAACCGTTCCGGCTCGGCCGGCAGCCCCCGACCCGCGCCCCGGGCGTGAACGGGCCGAGGCCGGGTAAGCGCTGGCGCGTTCGGAAGCCGAGACAGGGGGAGGTACGCCGTGGCGACCATGGTGAAGGAACAGAAGAGCCCGCTGAAGGACAAGAACTACGACCTGATCCACGTCCTGCAGATGTCGCTGGACAACATCTACCGGATGGACACCTACATCGCGGACGCGGAGCAGCGGGGCGATTCGGAACTGGCCACCTGGTTCAGCAAGATTCAGGAGAACAACCGCAAGGCGGGTGACCAGGCCAAGCAGATGCTCATGCAGCGCTTGCAGCAGGAAGGGCGCTGACACCCGCGCTGCCGGGGGCCGGACGCGGCAGTCTCGTCGCGTCCGGTCCCGGCAGCCGCGACACTCAGGGCACCTGGACGGCGTAGATGCCCCGGCCGAAGGTCCCCGCCACGAGGCGGTGGTTGGTGCCGTCGTACTCGATGTCGTCGACCGGGACCAACGGCAGGCCCCGGCCCTGGCGCAGCCAGACCCCGCCGCCGGTCGGGCTGACGAACACGCCCTGGTCGGTGCCGACGTAGAGGGTCAGCCCCTTGCCGATGGCCAGGTCGTTGACCGGCGCCTTCGGCAGGGTGCCGCTGAGGTCGTGGAAGTGCCGGCCGCCGTCGAGCGAGCCGAGCACGTACGGCCGCTGGGAGCCCGACCGGTACGCGGACAGCGTCACGTACACCCGGTCGGCCCGCCGTGGGTCGACCACGACGCGGGTGACCCACGGCTGCCCGGAGAGCAGCAGTTGCCAGGAGCCGCCCAGGTCCCGGGTCACCCAGACCCGCCCGTCGTCGGTGCCGACGTAGACGGTCCGGCCGTCCCCGGCCGGGGCGACCGTGGTGATGGTGCCGTAGTTGGTGTAGATCGGGTCGCGGCCCGGTCCACCGGTCAGGTCGCCGCTGATCGCCGTCCAGGTCCGGCCGCCGTCGGTCGACCGGTTGAGCACGTTGGCGCCGTAGTACATCACCGCCGGGTCGCGCGGGTCGAAGACCACCGGGGTGAACCAGTTGCGCCGGGCGGCGGTGACCCGGTTGCCGAAGTACGTCATCGTCTCGCCGCCGTCGGTCGAGAAGAAACAGTTGCCGTACTGGTAGCAGGCGTAGACGTTCTCCTTGTCGGTCGGGTTGATCAGGTTCTCCTCGCCGTCCCCGCCGAGATACTCGTTGAAGGCGGGGCCGCCCCACGAGCGCAGCGAGCCGTTGTCCTGGGTGCCGCCGGAGATCCGGCTGACGTCCTGCGGCGTGATCGCCACGCTGTAGAACTGGGTGTACGGCTCGTGGGTGGCCTTCACCCAGCCGCCGTCCCCGTTGGCGTCCGAGCGGTACGTCCCACCGTCGTTGCCGAGGTAGACCCGCTGCGGACGGCGCGGATCCCAGATCATGGCGTGGTGGTCGACGTGGGTGGAACTGCTGTCCGCCGTCCAGGTCCGCCCGCCGTCCTTGGTGGTCAGCAGCGGCACGCCCGCGACGTGCACGTGCTGCGGCTCGTCCGGGTCGACCCAGACCTTGCCGAACCACCAGCCGAAGGTGGACTGCGAGGTGGTCAGCTCCGGGGTGTCCGGGAGTCGGGTCCAGGCGTCGCCGCCGTCGCTGCTGCCGTAGAACCCGGCGAACGGGCCGGCGGTGGAGTTGACGATGGCGTAGAGCCGGTCCGGGTCCGAGGCGGACTGGCCCAGGCCGATCCGGCCCACCTCCGGCCCGGCCGCCGGCAGCCCACCCGCCAGGCGCGCCCAGGTCGCCCCGCCGTCGAGGGAGCGGTAGACCCCTGAGCCGACGCCGCCGTAGGTGCGCAGGTCCGGGGTGCGGCGGTGGTCCCAGAGCACGGCGTAGAGCCGGTCGGCGTCGCGCGGGTCGATCAGCACCTCGGTCGCGCCGGTGAACTCGTTGGCCCCGGCGAGGATCCGCTGCCAGGTCGCACCGCCGTCAGTGGAGCGGTAGACGCCCCGGTCGCCGCCGCCGTTGTAGAGCGAACCGGCCGCGGCCACGAAGATCCGCTTCGGGTCGGCCGGGTCGACGGTGATCGCGCCGATCGCGCCCGAGTCGCGCAGCCCCAGCGACCGCCAGGTCTTGCCGCCGTCGGGGGAGGCGTACAGGCCCGTGCCCTCGTAGGTGACGCTGCCACCACCCGGATTGGCCTCGCCGGTGCCGGCGTACAGGGTGCCGTCCGGGCCGGTCGCCACCGCGCCCATCGCCTGGGTCCAACCGTCCGGCCAGGCCGGCTCGAAGCGGTTGCCGGCGTCCCGGCTCACCCAGACCCCGCCGCTGGCGGCGGCGGCGTAGACGGTGTCGGGGCGGTGCGGGTCCAGCGCGAGCGAGGTGATCCGGCCGCCGATGTTGGTCGGCCCGACCGAGGTCCACCGCCCGCCGACCGCGGGCAGCCGGGCCCCGGCCTTCGCCGCCGTGTCGTAGGCGTGCCGGGGCAGCGCCTCGCCGCGCACGGTCTTCTGCAGGTAGCGGTACTCGGCGGGGGCGGAGGGCCCGCGCACCGGCCGGTACTCGTCCTCGGGACGCGGCGGTGCGGCGCCGGCGCTGGTGGGGGAGAGGGCCACGGTGCCGCCGGAGAGCAGCGTCGCGGCCAGGATCAGGGAGAGGGTACGTCGTCGTGCCACGGAGGTCCCTTCGCCGGTGGAGGGAGGGTCGACGGTCCCGCCGAACGTTACGAAGACGGATGTCGATGGTCAACCCTCCGGCGTCGCTGAAGGTGACCGGGTCGACACCGGACACTAGGCAGGAACCATATCGATGGGGTGGAATGGCTTGACCTGCCGTACCCGTCGGAAGGACCACGATGACGCCTGCCCGCCGCCGGGCGCTGGCCGCCGCCACCCTCACGGCGCTGCTGCTCACGGCCGCCCCCGCCGCCCCCACCCACGCCGCGCCCGGCCGGCCGGCCGCCCCACCGCACCTCGCCGGCGACCACACCGTGCCGGTCTACTCCTACGCCGACGCCGTCCGGGAGAGCGTCCAGGTCGAGACGCCGACCGACGCCGACGGCGACGGCGTGCGGGACCGGGTCATGGTCGACCTGGTCCGGCCCCGGGAGGCGGCGCAGGCCGGCGTCCGGGTGCCGGTCATCATGGACGCCTCGCCGTACTACCACTGCTGTGGCCGGGGCAACGAGAGCGAACGCAAGACGTACGACGCGAACGGCGTGATCGCCAAGGCCCCGCTCTTCTACGACAACTGGTTCGTCCCCCGCGGGTACGCCTTCGCCGCGGTCGACCTCAGCGGCACCGCCCGCGCCAGCGGCTGCGAGGACGTCGGCGGCCGGGCCGAGGTGGCCGGGGCGAAGGCGGTGGTGGACTGGCTGAACGGCCGGGCCCGCGGCTTCACGCTGGACGGCGAGCCGGTCACCGCGTCGTGGAGCACCGGCCGGGTCGGCATGATCGGCAAGTCGTGGGACGGCTCGGTCGCCAACGGCGTGGCGGCCACCGGCGTCCGGGGCCTGGAGACCATCGTGCCGATCTCCGCGATCTCCAGTTGGTACGACTACCAGCGTTACCGGGGCCTGCTGCGGGCGTCGGACTATCCCGCCTACCTGCACCAGGTGGTCAACGGTCGGCCCGCCGCGGCGTGCGCCGCCGTGCTCGCCCGGCTGCGCGCCGACAGCGCGGAGGACACCGGCGACTACAACGCGTACTGGGCGGAGCGGGACTACCGCCGCTCGGTCGAGCAGGTCCGGGCGAGCGTGCTGGTCGCGCACGGCGTCAACGACCTGAATGTCACCACCGGCCAGTTCGCCCGCTGGTGGGACGCGCTCGCCGACCGGCAGGTGCCGCGCCGGCTCTGGCTCTACCAGGCCGGGCACGAGGACCCGTTCGACGTCCGCCGGGCCGAGTGGGTCGCCACCCTGCACCGCTGGTTCGACTACTGGCTGCAGGGCCTGCCCAACGGCGTCATGCGGGAGCCCCGGGCCACCCTGGAGACCGCCCCCGGGGTGTGGACCGAGCAGCGCGACTGGCCGGCCCCGGGCACCCGGAACGTCCCGGTGGCCCTGGGCGCCGGCGACGGCACGACCGGCACGCTCGGCGGTCCTGGCGCCCGTCCGGGCGTGGTGCGGGCGTACACCGACGAGTCGCTGACCGAGCCGCAGGTGGTCACCGAGCCAACGACCGCCCGCGCCGGACGGCTGGTGTTCCTCTCCGGCGCGCTGACCGCGCCGCTGCGGATCTCCGGGACGCCGTCGGTGCGCCTGCGGATCAGGGTCGACCGGCCGACCACCGCGCTGAGCGCGCGGCTCGTCGACTACGGCACCGCGGAACGGATCCAGTACCGCAGCTCCGAGGGGGTCCGCACGCTCGCCACCGAGTCGTGCTGGGGGGAGTCCACCGTGGCCGACGACGCCTGCTACCGGGACACCGCCGAGATCACCGCGGTCACCGACCACGGCGTCCTCACCCGCGGCTGGCTCGACGCGGCGCACCACCGGTCCCTGCGGTTCACCAGCCCGCTGCGCCCGGACCGCTGGTACACGGTCACCCTGCCGCTCAAGGCGTACGACGCGGTGCTGCCGGCCGGCCACGTGCTCGGTCTCGTCCTCGCCCAGAGCGACCCGGGCTTCACCGAGACCGACGACCGGGACGCCACCGTCTCGGTGGACCTGGGAGGCAGCACGCTGACCCTGCCCGTCACCGGCCGCGCCACCCTGCCGTCGGCCCCGGTCGCGCCGGACGTGGTCACCGCTCCCGCCGCCCCGTCGGACGGCCGCGCCGCCCCGCCCGACAACCGTCAGCTGCCGGACCGCTCCTGACGGCGGCTGTCGACCGGCCCGCCGCCGCCTTGCGGGGCAGCGGCGGGCCGATCGACCGGGAAGGATGCCAATCGATCGACCACGACGGGAAGGGTGACGCCGGATGACAGTGGTCAAGGGTCTGGGCGAGGCGCTGGTGCTCTTCGTGATCGCGGTGGCGGTCGCCGCGGTCGGGGTGGGGATCTGGGTGGCGGTCAGCGGTGGCGAATTCCTCCACCTGCTGGGCATCGCGCTGGTGGTGGTCGGCCTCCTGCTGGCGGTCACCGGAGACCTCACCCTGAGCCGGATCGGCATGCTGGACGCCCGGTCGACGTTCGGGCTGGCGCCGGAGCGGGAGGACGCCGGCGGTGGGCGGGTGCTCACCGGGGTCGGCATCTTCCTGTTCGTCTCGGTTCCGCTCGTCGTGGTGGGCATCCTGCTGATCGTCTGACCGCTCCGGCCGGCTGCCGGTGGGCGCGGCCACGGCGTCGGCACCACGGGCCCGACGCGGCGGTGCACGGCCGGCGGGACGCCCGGCCGCGACCGCCGGTCACGGCGGAGGCCCGGCGAGCCGCTACCCTGCGCCCATGGACGGCGTGGCGGACGGCGAACGGCTGGCGGCGTCACTCGGGCGCGACCTCGCCCGGCTCACCTTCGTCGACCTGACCACGGACGCGGTGACGGCGCGGATCATCGATTCCGTGGTCGCCTGGGCCGGTGACCAGGGCTGGCGGGTCTATCGCCGGGCGCCGAGCGTGCTGCCCCTACCGCCGCCGCTGTCCCGTCAGCAGTCGGTACTCGACGTCGCGTGTGCCCGGCCGGACGGGCCGCCCGTGGTCATCGAGGTCGACCACACGGACCGGCGTCGTACCTGGGACAAGCTTCTGGCGGAGGCGGCGGCCGGCCGCGTCGCGATCTGGGTGCGTTGGGGACCGGGGCGGTTCGGCACCGCGCCCGCGCCGATCCATCAGGTGACCTGCGAGGTCTCCCGCCGCGCCGGGCCGGCCGGGGCGGGCCGGCTGCACAGCCGGGCACCGGGCGGCGACCTGCCGCCACCCGCGCACTCCGAGCGGGGCGCCGGCAGCACCGCCGAGCTGCTGCCGCTGCCGTCGTTGGACGACGAGACACCCTGAGTCCCCGCCGGGCGCGCCCGGCACCGTTTGCGGCGGGTGGCGGTATTCCGAGTCCCGGACACCGCCACACGCCGCAAACCGAGTGGCGCGCGACGGCCTATTCGAAGCGGGACGGGTCGCCGGCGCCGCGGCGGAGGATCTCCGCTTCGCCCTCGGAGAAGTCGATCACCGTCGTGGGCAGGGTGCCGCACTCGCCGGAGTCGATCACCGCGTCGACCACGTGGTCGAGCCGCTCCTTGATCTCCCAGCCCTGCGTCATCGGTTCGGTGTCGCCGGGCATCAGCAGGGTGCTCGACACCAGCGGCTCGCCCAGCTCGGCCAGCAACGCCTGCGTCACGACGTGATCGGGGATGCGGACCCCCACGGTCTTCTTCTTCGGGTGCAGCAACCGGCGGGGCACCTCCTTCGTCGCCGGCAGGATGAAGGTGTAGCTGCCCGGGGTCGCCGCCTTCAGCGACCGGAACAGGGCGTTGTTGATCTGGACGAACTGGCCGAGCTGCGCGAAGTCCCGGCACACCAGGGTGAAGTGGTGCCGGCTGTCGAGCTGGCGGATGTCCCGGATGCGGTCGATGCCCTCCCGGTTGCCCAGCTGGCAGCCGAGGGCGAAGCACGAGTCCGTCGGGTAGGCGATCAGTCCGTTGCCGCGGACGACGTCCACCACCCGGCTGATCGTTCGTGGTTGCGGGTTGTCCGGGTGCACGTCGAGGTACGTCGCCATGGCGGCAGCCTAGGCGGGGGCGGCGACCCCCGGAACGGCCGGCCGCCATCGCGTGCCGTCCGGCTCGGCGGGCGGTGCCGGTGAGCCGGGCGCGGGAGTCGGCCGCTGCCGTTACGGTGTGAGCGTGGCGACGGCGGCGGAGGAGATCCGGGTCGGGGAGCGGGTGGTCCGGGTCTCCAGCCCGGACAAGCCCTACTTTCCGGAGCGAGGCCTGACCAAGCTGGACGTGGTGCGCTACTTCCTCGCCGTCGGCGACGGCATCCTGCGCGCGCTGCGGGACCGGCCGACCATGCTGGAACGCTGGCCGCGCGGTGTCTTCGAGGGCGCGAAGATCGCCACCCGGCAGGACAACCGCGGCGACGCCTTCTACCAGAAGCGGCTGCCGGCCGGCGCGCCCGAGTGGGTCCGCACCGCGCACATCACGTTCCCCAGCGGGCGGACGGCCGACGAGGTCGCGCCGAGCGAGCTGGCCGTGGTCATCTGGGCGGCCAACCTGGGGACGCTGCGGTTCCACCCCTGGCCGGTCTCGGCGGCCGACGTGGAACGCCCCGACCAGCTCCGCATCGATCTCGACCCGATGCCGGGCGTCGGCTTCGACCAGGTGGTGCCGGTGGCGCACGAGGTCCGTGCCTTCCTCGACGAGCTGGGCCTGGTGGGCTACCCGAAGACCACCGGCGGGCGGGGCCTGCACGTCTACCTGTCGATCGAGCCGAGGTGGAGTTTCGGCGAGTGCCGGCGCGCGGTGCTGGCGCTGGGCCAGGAGATGCAGCGTCGCCGCCCCGACCTGGTCACCACCACCTGGTGGCGCGAGCAGCGGGACCGGCCGGTCTTCGTCGACTACAACCAGATGGCCCGCGACCACACCATGACCTCGGCGTACTCGATCCGGCCGACGCCGGCGGCGCTGGTCTCCGCGCCGCTGGACTGGTCGGAGCTGGACGACGCTCGCCCCGAGGACTTCGACGTGGTGAGCATGCCGGCCCGGTTCGCCGGGCGCGGCGACCCGCACGCCGGCCTGGACGAGCGGCGCTTCTCGCTGGAGCCGCTGCTGGAGCTGGCCGACCGGGAGGGGCTGGCGGCCCCGCCGGAGCGCTGACGGGTCACCGCCCAGGGCGCTGAGGGGTCACTGCCAGGGGCTCTGGGCGCCGGTGAACTCCTCGAAGACCAGCCAGCTGCGGGTGGACAGCACCCCGGCGATGCCCTGCACCCGCTCCAGCACCACGTCCCGCAGGGTGGCGTTGTCCGGCGCGCGGACCAGCGCGAGCACGTCGTGTTCGCCGCTGAGCAGCGCCACGTGCTCGACGTAGCGCACCCGGGCCAGCTCCGCCGACACCTCCCGCCAGGTGTTCTGCTCAATCGTCAGGGCGATGTACGCCGAGGTGCCCAGCCCGGCCGGCTCCGGCGCCACCTGCGCCCGGAACCCGGTGATCACGCCGTCGCGCAGCAGCCGCTCCACCCGGGCGTACGCGTTGGTGCGGGAGACGTGCACGCGTTCGGCCAGCGTACGGACGGAGAGCCGGCCGTCGCGGACCAGCTCGTCGAGGATGCGCCGGTCCACCTCGTCCAGCGGACCGGCCGAACGTCCCGTTCCACCGGGCAGGCCCGCCTCCGGACTGGTCTCCTGGCTCACATCAGCCCCCTCGGGATGCCATTCATCCCACGTTCACCGCGCATCTTGAGTCAATCATCCGACAGCAGGAGCATAAGGCCACCACACGTCCAGGAGGTCCCCGCCGTGACGACCACACCCCAGGCGGTCCGCAGGGCATCCCCGCGCACCCGCCGGCCGGCCACCCCGGCCGCGCCCGACCCCTCCGCCGGCCTGCTCCCGCAGGCCGAGCCGGTCCGACTGCTCGACCCGAACGGTACGCCGCTGCCCGCCCGCGCCGACTACCCCGAGCCGCCCGCCGAGGCGCTGCGCGAGATGTACCGCCGGATGGTGGTCGGTCGCCGCTTCGACACCCAGGCCACCGCCCTGACCAAGCAGGGCCGGCTCGCCGTCTACCCGTCCTCACGCGGCCAGGAGGCCTGCCAGGTCGGGGCGACCCTCGCCGTGCGCGACACCGACTGGGTCTTCCCCACCTACCGCGAGTCGATGGCGCTGGTCAGCCGCGGCATCGACCCGGTCGAGGTGCTCACCCTGCTGCGCGGCGACTGGCACTGTGGGTACGACCCGACGCGGGTGCACACCGCGCCGCAGTGCACCCCGCTGGCGACCCAGTGCGTGCACGCCGCCGGGCTGGCCTACGGCGAGTCGTACCAGGGCCGGGACACCGTGGCGCTGGCCTTCATCGGCGACGGCGCGACAAGCGAGGGTGACTTCCACGAGGGGGTCAACTTCGCCGCCGTGTTCAAGGCCCCGGTCGTCTACTTCGTGCAGAACAACAAGTACGCGATCAGCGTGCCGCTGTCCCGGCAGACCGCCGCGCCGAGCCTGGCGTACAAGGGCGTCGGCTACGGCGTGCCCAGCGAGCAGGTCGACGGCAACGACCCGGTGGCGGTGCTGGCGGTGCTCACCCGCGCGGTGGCGCACGCCCGGGCCGGTCACGGGCCGTTCCTGGTCGAGGCGCACACCTACCGGATGGAGCCGCACACCAACGCCGACGACGCCACCCGCTACCGCGACGCCGACGAGGTCGAGGCCTGGCGCGACCGCGACCCGGTGGCCCGGCTGGAGACGTACCTGCGCAACCGGGGCGCGCTCGACGACGCGGCGGTGGCCGCGATCGCCGAGGAGGCCGAGGCGTACGCCGCCGGCCTGCGCGACCGGATGAACGCCCAGCCCACGGTCGACCCGCTCAGCCTCTTCGACCACGTCTACGCCGAGCCGACCCCGCAGCTGGTCGAGCAGCGCGAGCAGGTCCGCGCGGAGCTGGCCGCCGCCCGCGACGAGGAGGGGGACGCCTGATGGCCACCATGACCATGGCGAAGGCGCTCAACGCCGCGCTCGCCGACGCGATGCTCGACGACGACCGGGTGGTCGTCTTCGGCGAGGACGTCGGGCAGCTCGGCGGCGTCTTCCGGATCACCGACGGGCTCCAGGCCCGCTTCGGCGACAAGCGCTGCTTCGACACCCCGCTGGCCGAGGCCGGCATCGTCGGCTTCGCCGTCGGGCTGGCCATGTCCGGGCTGCGCCCGGTGGTGGAGATGCAGTTCGACGCGTTCGCGTACCCGGCCTTCGAGCAGATCGCCTCGCACGTGGCGAAGCTGCGCAACCGCACCCGCGGCGCGCTGAGCGTGCCGATCGTGATCCGGGTGCCCTACGCCGGCGGCATCGGCGGGGTGGAGCACCACTGCGACTCGTCCGAGGCGTACTACGCGCACACCCCGGGCCTGAAGGTGGTCACCCCGGCCACCGTCGAGGACGCGTACTCGCTGCTGCGCCAGGCGATCGACGACCCCGACCCGGTCGTGTTCATGGAGCCCAAGAAGCTCTACTTCTCCAGCGCCGAGGCGGAACTGCCCGCGACCACCGCGCCGTTCGGCCGGGCGGTCGTGCGCCGGCCCGGCACCGACGCCACCCTGGTCGCGTACGGCCCGGCGGTGCCGGTCGCGTTGGAGGCCGCCGAGGCCGCCCGCGAGGAGGGCTGGGACCTGGAGGTCGTCGACGTGCGCACCATCGTGCCGTTCGACGACGAGACGATCGCCGCCTCGGTCCGCCGGACCGGCCGGTGCGTGGTGATCCAGGAGGCGCAGGGCTTCGCCGGGGTCGGCGCGGAGATCGCCGCCCGGGTGCAGGAGCGCTGCTTCCACGCCCTGCACGCCCCGGTGCTGCGGGTGTCCGGCCTGGACATCCCGTACCCGGCGCCGATGCTGGAGCACACCCACCTGCCCTCGGTGGACCGGGTGCTGGACACGGTGGCCCGCCTCCAGTGGGACGACCAGCCCGACCCGCGCTGGCTGCCCCAGGGGAGTGCGGCGTGACCACGGTGGAGCGGACGCAGGTCTTCCTCCTGCCCGACCTGGGCGAGGGGCTGAGCGAGGCCGAGATCGTGGAGTGGCGGGTCGCCGTGGGCGACGTGGTCACGGTGGACCAGAGCGTGGTCGAGGTGGAGACCGCCAAGGCGGTCGTCGACGTGCCCTGCCCGTACGCCGGCCGGGTGGTCGCCCTGCACGGCGCGGCGGGTGAGGTGCGCCCGGTCGGCCAACCCCTGATCACCATCGCGCCGCTCGACGGCGGCGGCGGCGAGCCGGCCGGGCACGCCACCTACCGCGAGGAGGAGCGCGCCGGCTCCGGCAACGTGCTGATCGGGTACGGCACCGGGCACGCCGGCGCCGGCCGGCGTCGGCGCCGTCCCCGGTTGGCGCTGGCCCCCGAGCCCACCGCCGGCGCGACCGACGTCCCCGAGGGGAAGGACACGCCGGAGCCGGCCGCGGCACCGACCGACCTCGCGGCCGGGCGGACGCCGACGGCGGCGCTGGTCATCTCGCCGATCGTGCGTCGGCTGGCCAGGGAACGCGGGGTGGACCTGGCCGCGGTGCGCGGCACCGGCACCGGCGGCGTGATCCGCCGCGCCGACGTGGAGGCGGCCGCCGCCGCGCCGGCCAGCCGGCTCGCGGCGGTGCCGGAGCAGCCCGACGCGCACGTCGGGCTCGCCCCGGCCGAGGGGCAGGACGTGATCATCCCGCTCACCGGCATCCGCAAGGTGATCGCCGACAAGCTCTCCCGCAGCCGGCGGGAGATCCCCGAGGTGACCATCTGGGTGGACGTGGACGCCACCGGGTTGCTGGAGACCCGGGCGGCCATCAACGCCGCCACCCCGGACGCGCCGGTGAGCATCCTGGCCCTGCTGGCCCGGATCTGCCTCAGCGGGCTGCGGCGGTTCCCGCAGCTCAACGCGCACGTCGACACCGAGGGGCAGCGGATCATCCAGTCCGCCGGGGTGCACCTGGGCATCGCCGCGCAGACCGACCGGGGCCTGGTCGTCCCGGTGCTGCGCGACGCCCAGCGGCTCACCACCCGGGAGCTGGCCGCCGCGCTGGCGGAGACCACCGCCGCGGCCCGGGCCGGCACGCTGCCGCCGGCCCGGCTGACCGGCGGCACCTTCACCCTCAACAACTACGGGGTGTTCGGCGTGGACGGCTCGACGCCGATCATCAACCACCCGGAGGCGGCGCTGCTCGGGGTGGGCCGGATCGTGGACAAGCCCTGGGTGGTCGACGGGCAGCTCGCGGTGCGCAAGGTGACCCAGCTCAGCCTCACCTTCGACCACCGGGTCTGTGACGGTGGCGTGGCGGGCGGCTTCCTGCGGCACGTCGCCGACTGCGTCGAGCAGCCGGCGCTGCTGGTCGCCAACGTCTGAGCGGTACGGGCGGAGCCGGCCGCGCTGGCCGGCTCCGCCGCCGGACGGCGTGGTGTCCGCTTCGTCGGCCCAACGGTGCGGGCGGCGGGGGTGTGGGCACGGCGTTTTCCGGTCGGTGGGTCGGGAAATCGGCGGCCGGGGAAACGACCGGACCGCCGAGAGGAGCACCCGTGCCGTACCAGGGTCTGCCCGTCACCGTGCGGGACCGGCGCCCGTCCGTCGCCGGTGCGCCGTTGTGGTGCGACGCGCACGAGTACGGGCTGACCGGCGACGGGGTGACCAACGACCAGCCGGCGCTCGCCGCCCTGGTGGACCGGCTCGGCGACGGGTACGCCGCCGACGGGCGGGCCCGGGTGATCTACTGCCCGCCGGGGATCTACTCGATCCGCGACGCCGGCACGGTGTGGCGCAGCGGGGTCTCGCTGATCGGGGCCGGCTCGGCGGCGACCCGGTTCCTGCTCAGCAACGAGGGCAACCGGTCGGACCCGACGCCGCTGGCCTTCTGGACCACCCTGCAGCACGGCGCGGACCGGGACCGGCACATCGCCGACTGCACCTTCGCCGACTTCGAGATCGACGGCTCCGGCGTGGCCATGGCCGAGTACAACTACCTGGCCAAGGGGCTGGGCCTGCAGTACGTGGTGCGCGGGGTGTTCCGCAACCTCTACATCCACCACACTGCGGCGAGCGGGCTCGGCTGCGACTTCCGCCAGGACGGCATCATCGACGGCGTGGTGGTCGTCGGCTGCGGCCGGCTGGACAACGGCGAGGAGATGGGCGGGGCCGGCATCGGCATCGGCATCGGCGGTTGGGGCACCGTCGAGCGGCTCACCATCGCCAACTGCACCGCGCTGGGCAACGGCACCAACGGCATCTTCCTGGAGTTGCAGAAGGACTACTGGCCGCCGCCGCGCGGCTACCGGATCGTCGGCTGCCACAGCCAGGGCAACCGGTTCGGCATCTCCGACTGGGGCGCCGACGGGCTGATCGTCACCGGCTGCACGATGACCGGCAACCTGGAGGCGGGCTTCGACGTCTCGGCCAACGGCACCTCGGGGGTGGCCGGCCGGGGTGGGCTGCTGACCGACTGCGTGATCGACGGCAACGTCCGCGACGGGATCAGCATGGGCAACACCCCCGGCCCGTACACGGTGCGGGGCAACCGGGTCAGCGGCAACGGCGCCTACGGCTACCACGAGCACAACCTGGGCCGGGGCTACCAGGACCCGGCGATGGACGTGGTGATCGAGAGCAACGAGTTCTGGGGCAACGGCCTGGACGGGATCCGCCTCGACCGACCGATGACCGACACGGTGCTGCTCAACAACCGGATCCGCAACAACGGGCGGCAGTGCGCCGGCGCCTGCGCCGGCGGCGGCGAGACGGTCCGGTACAGCGACAAGGCGCTGGTGGACCGCTCGGCGAACTGGCCGTCGGACGGGCACCGGGGCAAGGTGCTGCGGGTGGGCGAGCGGGTGGCCGTGGTGGCCGCCAACACCGCCTCCGAACTCACCCTCGCCCCGGTACGCCCGGACGCCTACAGCGGTGACACCCCGCTGCCCGGGACGGCGTACGAGCTGCCCGCCGCGCCCGGTACCCGGGCCGGGATCACCATCAACGCGGCCTTCGACTCGGCGACGATCCGGGGCAACCGCGTCTGGGACAACCACGACCCGAGCACCCAGACCCACGGGCTGTGGATCACCGAGCGGGGCAGTTGCGTGGCCTGCCGGGTCGAGGACAACGACCTCGCCGGCAACGCCGAGAGCGCCACCCGGTTGGACACCCCGCCGGTCGGCGGTCGGTGGGACCGCAACCACGGCGACCAGGACTGGGACTGAACGACCCGAGTCGGTACGCCGGGGACGCGGACCACCCAGGCTTCCTGTTCCGGGACGGCCGGGCCGCGAATTCGCGGCCGAGCACACCGGCGACCAAAAGCCCAGCCGTTTCCGAGCATTTCTCGCGAAAGTGCGCCGCGGCCCGAGAAGCGCCGTACAGAATGTGGCCAAGGGAAATGGAAACGGGGGGCTGAATATGGATGTGAGGCGGCGACTGACGCTATTGGCGGTGACCATCGCAGCCACACCGTTGATCCTCGGCGGATGCACGGCGGACCGGAAGGAGGCCACCGGCTCGGGGCCGGGCAGGGCCCAGGACCCCGCGGTCACCGTGACCCCCGCCGACCGGGCGAAGGACGTCCCGGTCAGCGCGGAGGTCGGGACGAGCGTGAGCCACGGGAAGGTCACCGGCGTCAAGCTCACCGACGACAAGGGGAAGCAGGTCGCGGGGGAGCCGCGCGAGGACGGGTCGAGCTGGGTGCCGAGCACTCCGCTGGAGAACGGCCGGACCTACACCGCGGAGGTGACCGCCACCGGGAAGAAGGGGCGGACCGCCGTCGGGCGGACGACCTTCACCACGTCGCCCAAATCGACCAGACAGGCGATACAGAGCACGTTGTATTTCGCCGGAAATCAGACGTACGGCACCGCGATGCCGGTGACCGTCGCATTCGATCCGCCAATTCCCAAAGAGGCTCGGGCGGCCGTGCAACGGCGATTGTTCGTGAAGACCGACCCGCCGCAGCCGGGTACCTGGTCATGGATGGGGGACGGCAAGCAGGTCGAATACCGGGCACCGGATTTCTGGAAGCCCGGCACGAAGATCAGCGTGCGGTCGGGACTGGCGGGACTCCCGATCGGCAAGGAGTTCATCGGTGACGACGACCGCCGGTCCACCTCGAAGATCGGCCGACAGGTGGCCCTCGAGATCGACAACGCCACCAAGCAGATGTCGGTCCTGCAGGACGGCAAGCTGGTCCGCAAGATCCCGGTGAGTATGGGCAAGCCGAGCACCCCGACCTCGAGCGGCAAGATGGTGATCATGGAGAAGCACGACTTCACCACGTTCGACACCCGGGGTTCGGCCGACCCTTACGTGGTCGACGTGGAGGACGCCCAGCGGCTCACCTGGGGCGGCGAGTTCATCCACGCCGCGCCGTGGTCGGAGGGGGATCAGGGCAACATCAACGTCTCGCACGGCTGCACCAACGTGTCGGTGACGGCGGCGGACTGGCTGATGGGCATCACGAAGGTCGGCGACCTGGTGACCATCAAGGGCACCGAGGTGCAGTTGGACCAGGGCAACGGCTTCACCGCCTGGAACGTCAGCTGGGACGAGTTCGCCAAGGGCAGCGCGCTGCCCGTGCCGCCCGGACTGAAGCCGGCGCCCACCCTGAGCCCGGGGCACCCGGGGGCGGTGGCGGGGGGATCGTCGCCCGCACCCGCGCCGTCCGCCAGCGGCGGCTGAGACCAGAGGGAGGAACGACCGGGGTACGACCGGCCCGCCGCGCGGCGGGCCGTTCGTGCGTCGGCCCGGGCAGGATCGGGGCCGGTGCCCGGTCGAGGTGGGCACCCGGCAGCTCGGACGGCCTCCCCGAAGGGCTCCCGAGCCCCCGTGTGCGGCGGCACGGCCGGCGACAATCGGGCCGGGTGAGGCGGACCTCAGGTGAGGTCGACGCGGGCGATGGCGGTGCCGACCAGGCTGCCCAGCCAGAGCCGGTCGCCGTGCTGCCGGACCCCGGTGATCATCCAGTAGGCGCCGTCGGGGCCGTGCAGCGTGCGCAGCACCGTCCCCTCGCCGTCGACGAGGGCGACCAGCCCGTACTTCTGCGGCTGCGGTCGTACCGCGTCGGGCAGCAGCGCCACCAGCTGGCGCAGCCGGGGGTGCGGCAGCAGCCGCTCTACGACCGGCAGCCGGGGGCTGGGCAACGCGATCCAGTACGTCCCGTCGCCGACCGCCGTGAGGTTGTCCGGGTACGCCGGCAGGTCGGTGAGCACGGTGACCGCCCCGTCGGGCAGGGCCACCCGCACCAGCCGGTGGGTGCTGGTCTCCACCAGCATCAGCGCCGACTCGTCCGGGGTCAGCGCGATCCCGTTGGGGAAGTAGAGCCCGTCGGTCACCACCTCGGTGCGCCCCGAGCGCGGGTCGTAGGCCAGCACCCGCCCGTTGGGGCGGTGTTCCAGCAGGTCGTGCTTCCAGTGCGAGAGCGGGTACCGGTCGGAGGAGTCGGTGAAGTAGACCGTGCCGTCGCGGGCCACCGTGGCGTTGTCGGCCAGGTGCACCGGCGGCGCGCTGCCGGTCAGCTCGTGCACCGCGCCGTCGGGGGTGACCCGCAGCAACCCCCGGTACGCGTCGCAGACCACCAGGCTGCCGTCGCGCGGGTCCAGCTCGATGCCGAGCGGCCGCCCGCCGGTCTCGGCGAGCAGCCGGGGCGCGGTGCCGGCGGGCGCGTCGGCGGGCCACCACCAGAGCCGCCCGTCCTCGTCGCCGCTGACCACCCGCCCGTCCGGGTCCACCAGCACGTCCTCCGGCCCGTGCGCGCCGGGCGGCAGGGGCAGCAGCTCGACCGCGTCGAGCCGCCGGTCGGTGGCCGCCCACACCCCGGCCAGCGGGGGCGGGACGGTGGCCGGCTCGCGGACGGGCCGGATCAGGCGGGGCGGGCGGGGGCGCTGGCGCGGGACGACCATCGGGTCATTGTCACCCGCCGATCCCGGTCCCGTCCCCCCGCCGGGCGTGTCGCGCCGGCGGCGCATCGTCCCTGAGACGGATCGGGGACTCCCCCGGGGGCGACCCTGGGCGTACCCGGATTCGGTCCGTCGGACGGCGGAAATGTCGGTGGCCGGGGCTAGATTCGTCCGTATGGGACAGCGGGGTGACCGGCTCCACGTGCAGCTCAGCGTGGGTGACGACGTGGTCGGGGTGCGAGTGGTCGGCGAGGTCGACGTCGCCTCGGTCGGTGTGCTGCGCGCCGCGCTGTGGGCCGCGCCGGCGCGTCCGGTGCTGCGGGTCGACCTCTCCGGTGTCCGGCTGCTCTCCGCCGCCGGGGTCCGCGCGCTGGTCGCCGCGCACCTGCGGGTGCGGGCCCGGGGCGGCGAGCTGGTGTTGGCCGACCCGGATCCGGTGGTCGCCCGGGTGCTGCGGGCCACCGGCCTGCACCGGGTCGTCCCCGTCGTGCAGAGCCTGCCCACTCCGCCCTGCCCCCGCGGCGAGCTGGTCGCCTGCGCCTGAGGCGCGCCGTCGCCGTCGCCGGCACGGCACCGCCCTGCACCCAATGGTGCGGGGCCGCCAGCACGGCACCGACCCGCAGCCGTTGGCGCGGGGCCGCCGGCGTGGCGCCGACGACCCCGCCTCCGGTCAGCGGACGCCGAGCAGGTCGACGACGAAGACCAGCGTCTCGTTCGGCTTGATGACGCCGCCGGCGCCACGGCTGCCGTAGCCCAGATGCGGCGGGATGGTCAGCCGGCGACGGCCGCCGACCTTCATGCCCACCACGCCCTGGTCCCAGCCGGCGATGACCTGGCCGCCGCCGAGCGGGAACTCGAACGCCTCGCCCCGGTTCCAGGACGCGTCGAACTCGCGCCCGGTGGAGTGGGACACCCCGACGTAGTGGACGTTGGCGAGCTGGCCGGGCTGGGCTTCCGGGCCGTCGCCCACGGTGATGTCCTCGATGACGAGGTCGGCCGGGGGCGCGCCCTCGATCGGGCCGATCTCGGGCTTTCCTGCCTGGGGCATGTTCATCTGCTGATCTCCTGCCGTTCTGGCTCGATCGTCCGGTCGGTTCCGATCCTGCCGGATCGCGACCCACCGATCCCCGGCAGTCCCGCGGACGGCGCGCCGTGTGCGACGGCGGCCCGGAAACGCCGCAGGGCGCGCCACCGGTCGGTGGCGCCCCCTGCGGGTCGGTGCGGTCACTTCAGCCAGCCGTACCTCCGGACGACGGGGAGGTTCGCCCAGACCCGACCGAGGCCGAGGGTGTTGCCCGCGCCCACCAGGGCCAGACCGGCGAGCACCGCGGCGTAGATCAGGTGGTCGTCCATGAAGAGGTTGTTCTCGGGAGGCAGGACGGCGGTCCACATCAGCACCATCAGCAGCACGCCGGTCGTGGCGGCCAGTCGCATCCCGATGCCGAGCAGCAGCGCCACGCCGATCCCGGCGAGACCGGCCATGAACAGCCAGTCGGCCCAGGTCGCGCCGGCGATGTCCTGGTAGATGCCCTGGAACGGGCCGGCCGCGCCGAAGGTGAGGAATCCCTTGGTCGGGCTGCCGCCGTTGATCCAGGCGTTCTTCGCCTCGGTCTCGTGGCCGAGGCCGAAGGCCTTGTCCAGGAACGCCCAGAGGAAGATCCAGCCGAGGGCGATCCGGGTGCCGGCCCAGACGAACCGGGCGGCGCGCTCACGGGGGGTCTCGGCCGCCGGAGCGATGGTGGTGGCGGTGGTGGTCCGCTCGATCGTCGCGGTCATGGTGTCCACGTCCCTTCTCTGCCTGGCACCGCGCTTTCCGGTGGCACATTCATTGCACCGCCGCCCGGCGGTCGCGGGCAGGGCCGGTCGGGCCGTCCCGGACCGGGACCTTGGACCCCGAACGCGGCCTCGACGGCGGGACCTTCGGCCCCCGTCCGACCCGGTCCACCGCCTCTGCCCCCGCTGGTCGGCGCCGCCATACCGTGCGGATGCAGACCAGCCGAGGAGGTCGTGATGAGGACGTGGCAGGTGGGCGACGTGATGACCCGGGACGTCGCGACGGTGGGGGAGGAGACCCCGTACCGCGACATCGTGGACGTGCTGATCCGGCGGGGGATCAGCGCGGTGCCGGTGGTGGACGGGTTCCGGCGGGTGCTGGGCGTGGTGTCCGAGGCCGACCTGCTGCACAAGGTGGAGCGGGCGGGCAACCCGGACGAGCGCCGGGTCTTCGAGGGCCGGCGCCGGCGGGTGGCGCGGGAGAAGGCCGGCGCGCTGGTGGCGAAGGAGTTGATGACGGCGCCGGCGGTCACCACGTACCCGGAGTCGCCGTTGCCGGCCGCGGCCCGGCTGATGGACCGGGAGGTCGTCAAGCGGCTGCCCGTGCTCGACGACCTCGGCCGGCTGGTCGGCATCGTGACCCGCGGCGACCTGCTCCGGGTGCACCTGCGCAGCGACGCGGAGATCCGCGCGGACGTCGTGCAGGAGGTGCTGCGGCGGGTGCTCGCCGTGCGGGACGGACTGGTCACCGTGCGGGTCCGCGACGGTGAGGTGACCCTGGACGGCCGGCTCGACCGGCGCAGCGCCGCCGACCTCGCGGTCCGGCTCGCCGGGCAGGTCAGCGGTGTGGTCCGGGTGGTCGACACCATCGGGTACGACGTGGACGACACCGTCCTGGTCGAGCTGCCCCCGGCTCGGGTCACCCCGGTCGCCTGAACCGCCGCCCCCGGGGGCTCCGCCCGGGTCTAGGCCGGGTGGGTCACCGGGTCGGCGAGCTGGGCGGCCAGCAGCCCGGGCGCCTCCGCCAGCGACGGGCCGTACCAGGTGAGGTGGCGGCCGGAGACCAGCGCGCAGGGCGTGCCGGGGAACGCCTCCGGGCCGTCGGCGGCGGTGAACGCGTACGGCTCGTCGGGGAGCACGACCAGGTCGGGTTCCCGGGCGCGCAGCGCGTCGAGGTCCGGGCGCGGGTACCGCTCGGCGTCGTCGGCGTACAGGTTCGCCACGCCGAGCCGGCGCAGCACGTCCCCGGCGAAGGTGTCGCCACCGAGCACCACCCAGGGCCGGCGCCACACCGGTACGACGGCCCGGCGCGGCACCGGCGACGGCGTGGCCGGGGTGGCCCAGGCGCGGCGGGCGGCGGCGAGCCAGTCCGGTTCGGCGGCCACGCCGAGCGCGGCGAGCAGGTCGGCCAGCTCGGTCAGCGCCTGCGGCACGGTACGCGGGTAGGTGACCCGGACCGGCACCCCGGCCGCGACCAGCGCGTCGGCGTCGGCACGCCGGTTCTCCTCCACGTTGAGCAGCACCAGGTCCGGGCGCAGGGCGAGCACCCGGTCCAGGTCCGGGTACTTGCTGCCGCCCACCCGCGCCACGTCGAGCCCGGCGGGGTGCGTGCACCAGTCGGTCGCGCCGACCAGCACCTCCGGCACGGTCACCGCCACCGCCTCGGTCAGCGACGGCACCAGCGAGACCACCCGCACGGCGTACCTCCCTCCCCGGCACGGACCGCGCCGGTCCGACCCATCGTCCCCGCGGGGGCCGGCCCCGTCCGGCCGGCCCCCTTGCCGCTCTTCTACAACGTTGTAATACTCGGGTGGTCCGGCACCCCGAGGAGGACCGATGACCGCCCACCCCACCCCGACCGTCCAGGACGAGACCCCGGTGGAGGCGCTCGGCGACCTCTACCGCGACGGCATCACCGCCTGCCGGGGCGGGTTCGGCGTCGACTGGGTCGACCAGGTCGGCGAGGACATCGACGCGGCCTTCCGGGAGGCCCGCTCCCGTCCGGACGGCGCGGTCGGCCGCGGCCCGAACCGCTGGTACGTCGAGATCCACCCCGAACAGCTGCGCGGCTTCGCCGACCTGGTCACCCACCCCTGGGTGGTGGCGGTCTGCCGCGCGGTGCTCGGCCCCGACTACGAGATCGTCGAGCTCGGCTTCGACATCCCGTTCCCGGGGGCCGTCATGCAGCCCTGGCACCGGGACTTCCCGATGCCCGAGCAGACCCGACGCCAACGGCGACTCACCTCGCTCGCGTTCAACCTGACCACCGTGGACACGGTCGAGGAGATGGGCCCGTTCGAGATCGCCCCCGGCACCCAGTGGGACGACGGCGCCGACTTCGACCACGGGATGTTCCCGCCGAAGGAGCGTTACCCCCGCTACGCGCAGCGGGCGGTGCGCAAGTACCCGCGGCGCGGCGACATCTCGGCCCGCTCGGCGCTGACCGTGCACCGGGGCACCCCGAACGTCTCGACGCTGGCCCGGCCGGTGCTGGTGCTCGGCGTGGACGCCCCCGGCGCCGGCAACGCCGAACGGCACGACATGGCGGTCACCCGGGAGTACTGGGACGGGCTGCCCGAGCTGGCCCGCGCCCACCTGCCGTGCCCGGTGGTGGAGCGACTCACCCCGATCCGGCAGAAGCACACCATCGAGGGCCTGGTGATGGGGGCCGCCTGAGCCGCCGGCGCCGACCGGCGGGGCCCGGATCCGACCGCACCGGTGAGGCGACGAGCAGGGTCGACGCCCTAGACTCGGCCGGTCGACCGACCACGTGAGGATCCGGCACCACCATGACGCGTACCGCCACCGACGACGGTTCCCGGCTGCGGCCGCTGCCGCTCGACGATGCCGCGCTGCCCGTCCGGGCCGGTCAGGTGGTGCACGCCGGTCGCCGGCTCGGCGACCTGGTGACCCGGCGCCCGGAGGGCATCACCGGGCACCAGTGGAGTTCGGCGACCCGCGAGGAGTTCGACCACGTGGTCTGCGCCGCCGACACCGGTCGGCCGCTCTTCGCCGTCGTGCTCGGCGCGCCGGCGCCGCCCGGCTCGGCCCGGCAGCGCGCCGAGCGGATGCGCGACGCCGTCTGCGCCGCGGTCGACCTGCCCGTGCTGCGGATCGAGTCGCCGACGTTGCGGTCCGCCGCACACGGCCCGCGGATCGTCGGGTACGTCATCGACGCCCGCGCGTACGCCGGCCCGTCCGCCGGCCAGCACGGCGACGGGTACGACAGCGCGGTGGCCTTCCGCGACATCGTCGGTCGGCTGCCCGACGGCCGCACCGGCCCGGTCAACGACCTCGGGGCGCTGACCCGCGCCGCCGCCGTCGACGCCTACGTGTCCCGGCGGCTGGCCGACCCCATCGTGCGCGGGCTGCACGTGCGGTGGCGGGACGGGGCGGCCGAGGGCTGGAGCTGGGTCGAGGTGCGGCCCGGTAGCTGCCTGGTCGAGCGGGTGACCGTTCGCGAGCACCGCTTCTGGTGCGGAGTGGACGCCGCCCGGCTGGCCGAGGATCTGGCCACCGTCGCGGTCGGGGAGCGGCTGCGGGCGCTGGAGCCCGACGAACCGCCGCTGGTGGACCGGGCCGAGCTGCGGCGGGAGATCCGGGGGCTGCGCGCCCGCCGGGACGAGCTGGTTGGCGGCTTCGCCTTCGACCACCTCTGCGTCGACTGACATCCGACCGCAGCGTCCATCCGACCGCAGCGTCGCCCCGCGGTGACTCCGCGTCTTTCGCAGAACCCCGATCGGGCCGTCGTCACCGGCCCGTTCCGAATTCCTCGATCCGCGTTGAACCATCGCCCGCGGCGCTCCGTACCTAAGCGGGAATGGACACAGTTCTTCCCAGCCGCGCCACCCGACGCGGCGGACGGTGCGGAAAGGGCATCGTCGGCCATCGACGCGCGACCGGAACGTCGCAGTGATCCGACGGGCGTCCCACCCCGAATTCCGTTCGCCCGACGGGGTCACGAGTCAGGTACCGGATCGAGAAGGAGAGCAATTCGATGCGCAGGTCCACAGGGGCGCGCCGGTCATCCGGTAACGCGCGGAGCAAGCGGCTGCTGGCGGCGGTCGGCGCGCTCGCGGTCTTCGGCGGTATCGCCGCGGTGACCCAGATCTCGTCGGCCCAGGAGAATCGGCGGACGACGACCCGCAACGTCTCGTCCGCCTGCGTGGCGCCGAGTCCCGGCGCCACCTCGCCGAGCGGTCGCGGCAGCACCACGCAGACGTGGCAGAACGGGCGCTGGGTGCGCAACCACTGGGGCGACGGCCAGATGTCCGTCGCCGAGTGCCAGGCCGTCAAGGACGGCAACGCGCCGGTGACCACCGTCGCCTCCGGCGTGGTCTGCCCGGACGTCGCCGGCAAGCTTCCCCGCGTCCCGGACCGCGCCCGGGCCGAGGTCGACCGGAACCTCGCGCTGTTGCAGACCCAGATCGCCGAGGCCGACCGGCGGCTGGCCGCCGAGGGCCGCAACGGGCAGACCTTCATCAACAACGCCATCCTGCGTCCGCTGGAGGACAAGCGGCGCGCGACGTTGAACCGGATCACGACCACCATCGACCGGGTGGGTCCGCGCCCGCAGGGTCTGGACCAGCTCGCGAAATGCACCGTCGCCGCGAACAACAACAATGGCGGCGCCAATGGCGGTCAGACCGGCGCCCCGACCGCCGCCCCGACCAATGGTGGTCAGAACGGCGGACAGAACAACGGTGGTCAGAACGGCGGCGGAAACAACAACGGCGGAAACAATCTCGGCGTGCTGGCCAAGGACTGCACCAACAGCGACCTCCAGCCGCACGACGGTTTCCAGAACGGTAACCGGTGCGTCAGCACGGCCTTCGGTGAGGTCGGCGCCGCCGCCAACAACCCGTCCCTGCTGATCACCGAGTTCCCGGAGCAGGTGCAGCGCAACCAGCCGTTCGCGCTGCAGGTCTCCACCCGGAACCTGATCCGCGACCGGTTCCTCGCCGCCGGCCAGGGCGGCTACTACCTGGAGAGCTCGGTCCTCAACGGCCAGGGGCTGACTCGCGGTCACTTCCACACCGCGTGCCGGATGCTGCAGAGCACCGATGAGGCGCCGTCGAACCCGCAGGACGTGCCGGCGTTCTTCGTCGCCACCGAGGACGGTCGCGGCGGTGGCCAGGCCGACGAGGTGACCATCCAGATCCCGGGCCTGCCGCAGTCGGGCACGGCGCAGTGCGCGGTCTGGGCCGGTGACGGCTCGCACCGGGTGCCGATGATGGAGCGGGCCAACCAGACCCCCGCCTTCGACGTGGTGCGGATCGAGGTCGACTGACCTGTCGTACGACACCGTCGCGGGCCGTCCGGAGAGATCCGGGCGGCCCGCGACGTATCCCCGGACCAGCGCCGCAGCCGGGGCGCGTAGCGCGGTGCACCGGCGTCGCCGAGCCGGGCCGGCGGCCAGGTTGCCGGCGGGCCCGGTCCACCGGCCGATCGGGACCGTGGCGAGGGGCCCGGCTCGGCCGTAGGGTCGGTGGATGTCGGACACCCGTTTCCCGGTCCTGCTCGACGGCCCGGGCAACCAGGTCGACGACCCTCGGGAGCTGCTGGTCGGCTATCTCGACTGGTACCGGGAGGCGCTGGCCCGCAAGACCGCCGGCCTCTCGGCGGAGCAGCTGCGCGGTCCCGTCGACGGGCTCGGCTGGGCGCCGCTCGGGCTGGTGCGGCACCTGGGCTGGGTGGAGCGGCGCTGGATCCGGTGGGGCTTCGCCGCGGAGCAGGTCGCCCCGTGCCCGCCGGGCGAGGACGACGCCGAGTGGCGGGTGGACGCCCTGTCGACGGAGCAGGTGTGGCGGGCGTACCGGGCGGAGGTGGCGCACACCCGCCGGATCGTCGCCGGGGTGCCGCTGTCGCGGCGGGCCGCGCTCGGCGGCCGGTTCCAGGCCGCCGCGGACGCGCCGTCGCTGGGCCGGATCCTGTTCCACCTGCTTCAGGAGTACGCCCGGCACCTGGGTCAGCTCGACGTGGCCCGACAGTTGCTCGACGGGGTCACCGGCGAGTGACCGGGCGTCGCGCACCGACCGGGGAGCGCCACCGGGTGAAAATTGTGAACGCGGCGAAAAGCGTAGGGGCCACGCTGATTTCTCAGCGTGACCCCTGCGCGGCGGATCGTGATGCCCCCGGCGACGCCGGTCAGCGGTTCTTCCACGCCTCCACGACGTTGACCGGGATGCGGCCCCGCTCGGAAATCTCGTAGCCGTTCTTGGCGGCCCATTCCCGGATGGCCCGGTTCTGCTCGCGGTCCATTCCCGAGACCGCGGCGCGAGCCGGGCGGCGGACCGGGCGACCGGCGTCCACGTTGCCCCGCCCCATTCGCCTGCCAGCGCTGATGTACGGGTCGAGCGCCTTGCGCAGGACCCCCGCGTTCTCGTCGGAGAGGTCGATGGTGTACGCCACCCCGTCCAGGCTGAACTCGACGGTCCGGTCGGCCTTTCCGCCGTCCAGGTCGTCGGTCAGAACGGTGATTACTTTCCTTGCCATCGCCATTGCTCCCTGTGTCGGGCGGGGTGTGGTCAAGAGTTTGACGTATCGGCCGGCTAATCCGCAACAATATGCGTCGCTTTCATTTGACGAGTCGCGCCAATCGTGGAAAATCCGCGCGGCCAATGGCGGGCGGCGTCAGTCGGTGAGCAGTCCGGCGTGTCCGGCCAGCGCGGCGGCCTCCGCGCGGCTGGACACCCGCAGCTTGCGCAGCAGCGCGGCGGTCATCCGTTTCACCGTCCGCTCCGAGACGTGCAACTGCTCGGCGATTTCCACGGTGCTGCGACCGGCCGCGATGGAGCGCAGCAGCCGCCGCTCCTCGGAGTCCAGGTCGCCCGAGCTGCTGCGGGCCGGCCGGAGCAGGCCACGCAGCAGGGGGCCGGGCAGCACCGCCCAGCCGTCGAGGACGGCCAGGATCGGGGGGAGCAGCTCCTCCGGCTCGCTGCTCTTGGGCAGGAACCCCTCCGCCCCGGCGCGCAGCGCCTCCAGCGCGGGCGCCGGGTCGTCCCCGCCGGACATCGCCACCACCCGTACCCGCGGGGTGGTGCGGCGGATGGCGGCGATCGCGCGGATCCCGCCGGGTGGCGGCATGTGCAGGTCGACCAGGGCGAGGTCGGGCTGGGTGCGACCGACCAGCGAGGCGGCGGCGGAGGCGTCGCCGGTGGAGTCGACGACCCGGGCGCGTCCGTCGGTGCTGGCGGGCAGCAGCAGCTCCAGGCCGCGGATGAAGAGCGGATGGTCGTCCACGACGACCAGCCGGATGGGGGCGTCGAGCATGCCTGTTTCCTTCCCGAACGGGTACGGATCATGCGGATTTGTGGGGATAAGAGGGAGTTGGGCGGATGCGTGCGCGACACGGGAACAGGACGCTGGTGCGGCGGGGCCGGCCCGCCAGCCCTGATCAGGGGGAATCGTTCGGCGAACCCGCCGACCCGGGGCTGGTGCTGCGGGTGCTCTGCCACGAGCTGCGCACCCCGGTCAGCTCGCTGGCCTCGCTCACCCGGGCGCTCGCCGAGGACACCGGGCGGCTGGCCGCCGAGGAACGCCGGGCGATCAGCGAGCTGGCCCGCCAACAGGCCGCCCACCTCGACGGATTGCTGCGCGCGGTCACCGCCGGCGGAGGCGCGCTGGCCCCGGCCGTCCGCCGGGACCCGGACGCGCCGCTGGCCGATCTCCTGCCCGTGGTGGCCGCCCTCGTCCCGCCGCACCGGCTGCGTACCCGGGTCACCCGCCGGGCCGGCGGATCTCCGGTGCCGGCGCGGCGGACCCGCCAGGTGCTGGTGAACCTGGTGCAGAACGCGCTGCGGCACGGACCGGCCGACGGGAGGGTCGGGCTCTACGCCGCAGTGCGCCCGGCCGGGCTGAGCATCCTCGTCACCGACCAGGGCCGGTCGACCGACGGTCTCGCCGAGGCGCTGCGCCGGCCCACACCCGGCGGCGGAATGCACGGACTCGGCCTGTGGATCACGCGCCAGCTGGTCGCCGCCGACGGCGGGTCGGTGCGGGCGCACCGGCTGCGTCCGCGCGGAGTGGCGGTGGAGGTGCTGCTGCCCCGGGGCGGCCGCCGACCGGGTTGACCCCCCGGGGCCGCCGGATGGCCCCGACGGGTCGGCGCGGCGGGAACCCCGCTCGGTGTCACCCCGACCGCACCGAGGAGGAAAAATAATGTTCAGCCACATCAAGGACCTGCAGTTCGAGGCCAAGCCGGACGGCCCCGACGCCGCGTTCGCCCGCCGGCTCCAGGAGATCCTGGGCGGCAAGTGGGGCGAGATGACGGTCGCCAACCAGTACCTCTACCAGGGCTGGAACTGCCGGCTGCCCGGCAAGTACAAGGACCTGCTGTTGGACGTGGGCACCGAGGAGATGGGCCACGTCGAGATGATCGCCACGATGATCACGCGGCTGCTGGAGAACGCGCCCCTGTCGTTGCAGGAGGCGGCCGACGACAACCCGATGGTCGGGGCGATCTACGGCGGGTCGAACCCGGCGCACTTCATCCACGGCGGCGGCGGCGCCCTGCCGACGGACAGCAACGGCGTGCCGTGGAACGCGGCCTTCATCACCGCCAGCGGCAACCTGATGGCCGACTTCCAGCTCAACGTCACCGCCGAGGCGCAGGGCCGGCTGCAGGTCTCCCGGCTGTTCCACATGACCGACGACCCGGGCGTCAAGCAGATGCTGCGCTTCCTGCTGGCCCGGGACACCATGCACCAGAACATGTGGATGGCGGCGATCGAGCAGCTCAAGGAGGACGGGCTGGAGGAGATGCCGGTCCCGGACGCCTTCCCCGACTCCAAGGAGTTCACCGAGCAGTTCAGCTACACCTACCTGGACTTCTCGCCGGGCAACGACGCCGCCGAGGGGCGGTGGGCCTCCGGGCCGACGCCCGACGGCAAGGGCGAGTTCCGCTACGACCACAGCCCGCGGGCCCACGCCCCCGAGCCGGTGCTGGCCCCGGGCGACCCGCGTCTGTACGGCACCAACCCGGGCGTCGCCGGCGGCATTGCCACCAAGGTCAAGAGCAAGCTCACCTGAGGTCGCCGCGCCGGGCCGTCCCCGCAGGGACGGCCCGGCGGCACCCGTACGCGCAGGAGGTGCGCTGTGACCGAACTCGTCGTGCGTCCGTTGGCGGACGCCTTCATGCAGGTGGGTGTGTACGTCGCCGTCATGGTGGCGCTATTCGGCTGGCTGCGCTGGCGGTACGGGGACCGGATCACCGACGGGCTGACCCACCGCCCCCGGCTCGGCCCGCTGGTCGGCGCGCTGCTCGGGGTCAGCCCCGGCTGCGGCGGCGCGATCGTGCTGATGCCGCTCTACGCCCGGGGCAAGGTCTCCTTCGGCACGGTGGTGGCCGCGCTGGCCGCCACCATGGGGGACTCGTCCTGGGTGGTGCTGGCCTGGAATCCACTCTTCGCCTTCAAGATCCACATGTTGCTCTTCGCGGTGGGGCTGGTCACCGGGTACGTCGTCGACGCGCTCGGCATCGACCCGGCCCGCCGGCGCGCCCGCCCCGGCATCCCGGCCGTGGTCGCGGCCGTCGGGACGCCGGCCACCGGCGCCGTCCCCGCCGTGGTCGGCCGCGCCGTGCCGGCCGCGGCCACCAGCGCCGCCGTGGCCGCCCCGGTCGGTTCGGCCCTGGCCGGGCCGGTCGACGCGGTTCCGGCCCAGTCGGTGGGCCCGGGCGGCTCCGCCGGTCCGCGATCCCGCGGCACGGTCGCCGGGCGGGCCGGGCTGCTCGACGGGCGGCGCCGGCCCGACCCGGCCACGGCGTTCTGGGGGCTGACCACGCCGGCGTTCGCGGTGTCGGTGCCGGTGGTGTTCCAGATGGTCGACCCCACCGTGCTGACCCGGGCGCTCGGCGGGGTCGACCCGTACCTGGCGCTGGGGGTGCTCGGCACGCTGGTCGCGGTGCTGATCTTCACCGCCGGCCGGGGGCGGCTGGCCGACGACAGCCTGGAGACGGCGTACCCGCAGTCGCTGCGCGAGACGTTGCGGCACAGCGCGCACGAGGCGTCCTTCGTCACCGTCTGGGTTGCCGTGGCGTATCTCGGCTGGCAGGTGGTCACCACCGTCACCGGGTTCGACGGCTCGCAACTGGCGCTGACCGGCCTGCTCGGCGTGCTCGTCGGCGCGGCCATCGGACTGATCCCCGGGTGTGCCGTCCAGATCGTCTTCACCGGGCTCTACGTCAGCGGCGGGCTGCCGCTGCCGACCCTGGTGGCGAACGCCATCAGCCAGGACGGGGACGCGCTGATCCCGCTCGCCGCGCTGCGCCGGCACTCGGCCGCGTTGGCCACCGTGACCACCACCATCCCCGCGGCGGCGGTCGGTGCCGCCCTGCTCGTCCTGCTCTGACCCGGTCGAGGCGGGCGCCGACCCGCCCCGACCAGCCGTACGAAGGAGGCAACCGTGTCACCCCGCTCCGTCCGCACGGCCCGGCGCAAGCTCGCCGTCCTCCTCGCCCTGACCGCCGTCGCGCTGCTGTCCGGCCTGCCCGCCCCGACCGTCGCCGCACTGGCGCTGACCGGCCTCGCCGTCCCGGTGGCCGTCGCCCTCGCCGGTGGGCGACCCCGCGACCTGCTCCCGTCCCGCCCCGCCCGGCGGGGTGGCCTGGGTCACACCCAGGAACAAGGGGAACGCTTTGTGACTTGAGCCTGACACGCTCAACTCAACGCGATAGCAGGTGTTCGATGGCAACTCTTCCGGTACTTCCGCTGACCGACGCCGTCCTGCTGCCCGGCATGGTCATCCCGGTGACCCTCGACCCGACCACCCAGGCCGCGGTCGACGCGGCCCGCGCCACCGGCGACAAGCAGCTTCTCGCTGTGCCCCGCATCGACGGCGAGTACGGCTCCGTCGGCACGATCGCCACCATCGAGAAGGTGGGCCGGCTGCCCGACGGCGAGCCCGCCGCCGTGATCCGCGGCCTCGCCCGGGCCCGGATCGGATCCGGCGTGCCCGGACCCGGCGCCGCCCTCTGGGTCGAGGCGACCGAACTCGACGAACCCGCCCCGGCCGGCCGGGCCCGGGAACTCGCCCGCGAGTACCGCGCGCTGATGACCTCGGTCCTCCAGCAGCGCGGCGCCTGGCAGGTCATCGATGCCATGGAGCGGATGACCGACGTCTCCGAGCTGGCCGACGCGGCCGGCTACGCGCCCTGGCTCACCCTGGCGCAGAAGACCGAACTGCTCGCCGCCCCGGACGTCGTCGCCCGGCTGGAACTGCTCGTCGGCTGGGTGAAGGACCACCTCGCCGAGCAGGAGGTCACCGAGCGGATCAACAGCGACGTCCGCGAGGGGCTGGAGAAGTCCCAGCGGGAGTTCCTGCTCCGCCAGCAGCTCGCCGCCATCCGCAAGGAGCTGGGCGAGGACGAGCCCGACGGCTCCGCCGACTACCGGGCCCGGGTCGAGACCGCCGAGCTGCCCGAGAAGGTACGCGAGGCGGCGCTGCGCGAGGTCGGCAAGCTGGAACGGGCCAGTGACGCCTCCCCGGAGGCGGGCTGGATCCGTACCTGGCTGGACACGGTGCTGGAGATGCCGTGGACCACGCGTACCCAGGACAACACCGACCTGGCCGCGGCCCGCGCCGTGCTCGACGCCGACCACGCCGGCCTGGCCGACGTGAAGGACCGCATCCTGGAATACCTGGCGGTGCGCAACCGGCGGGCCGAGCGCAACCTCGGCGTGGTCGGCGGTCGCGGCTCCGGCGCGGTCCTCGCCCTCGCCGGCCCGCCCGGCGTCGGCAAGACCAGCCTCGGCGAGTCGATCGCCCGGGCGCTCGGGCGCAACTTCGTCCGGGTGTCGCTCGGCGGCGTCCGCGACGAGGCCGAGATCCGCGGTCACCGGCGCACCTACGTCGGCGCGCTGCCCGGCCGGATCGTCCGCGCGCTGCGGGAGGCCGGCTCGATGAACCCGGTCGTGCTCCTCGACGAGGTCGACAAGCTGGCCGCCGGCTACGCGGGCGACCCCGCCGCCGCGCTGCTGGAGGTGCTCGACCCGGCGCAGAACCACACCTTCCGGGACCACTACCTGGAGGTCGACCTCGACCTGTCCGACGTGCTCTTCCTGGCCACCGCCAACGTGGTGGAGACCATCCCCGGCCCGCTGCTGGACCGGATGGAGCTGGTCACCCTGGACGGCTACACCGAGGACGAGAAGGTGGCCATCGCCCGGGACCACCTGCTGCCCCGGCAGCGGGAGCGGGCCGGCCTGACCGCCGACGAGGTCACCGTGGCCGACGAGGCCCTCGCCCGGATCGCCGGGGAGCACACCCGCGAGGCCGGCGTGCGGCAGCTCGAACGCGCGCTGGCGAAGATCCTGCGCAAGGTCGCCGTCGAGCTGGCAGGCGACCCGGCCCCGGTCCGGGTGGACACCGGCAACCTGGCCCGCTACCTGGGCCGGCCGAAGTTCACCCCGGAGTCGGCCGAGCGCACGGCGGTGCCCGGCGTGGCCACCGGCCTGGCGGTCACCGGCGCCGGCGGGGACGTGCTCTTCATCGAGGCGACCAGCATGGAGGGCGAGCCGGGGCTGACCCTCACCGGCCAGCTCGGCGACGTGATGAAGGAATCCGCGCACATCGCCTGGTCGTACCTGCGCTCCAATGGGCGCCGGTACGGGCTGGACCCGAACGCCCTCGCCGGGCGGCGGATCCACCTGCACGTGCCGGCGGGCGCGGTGCCCAAGGACGGCCCCAGCGCCGGCATCACCATGGTCACCGCGCTGGCGTCCCTGGTGACCGGCCGGCCGGTGCGGCCCGAGTTCGGGATGACCGGCGAGGTGACCCTCTCCGGCCGGGTGCTGCCCATCGGCGGCGTGAAGCAGAAGCTGCTCGCCGCCCACCGGGCCGGCCTGACCGAGGTGATCATCCCGGCCCGCAACGAGCCGGACCTGGACGACCTGCCCACCGAGGTCCGCGAGGCGCTGACCGTGCACACCCTCGCTGACGTCGCCGACGTGCTCGCCCTGGCGCTGCGCCCGGCCGACGCCGACACCCTCACCGGTCCGGCGCTCGCCGCCGCCTGACCGGCGCCGCCCGAGGCGGCGGAACACGACGAGGCCCCCGGTCCGACCGACCGGGGGCCTCGGCGTACCTCAGGGCCGGTCGCGGCGGCGCTCGCCGCCGAAGTCCCGGTCGCGGCGCTCGCCGCCGAAGTCCCGGCGCTCGCGCCGGTCACCGCCGTCGAAGCGGCGCTCGCCGCCGCCCTCGCCGCCGTCCCGATCCCGCCGTACGGTGGCCTTGCGGCCCTTGATGGTGCTGCCGCGCAGGCCCGCGATCACGTCGTCGGCGACGCCGACCGGGATCTCCACCAGCGAGAACCGGTCCGCGATCTCGATCGAACCGATGTCCCGACCGTTCAGCCCGGTCTCCCCGGTGATCGCCCCCACCAGGTCCTGCGGCCGGACGCCGGCGCGCCGGCCCAGCCCGATGAAGACCTGCGTGGTGCCGCCGGTGCGCGGCCGGGCGCCGCCACGCCGCTCACCCCGGCCCCCGGTCTCCGGCCGGCCCTCCCGCGGGGCCCGGACCGCGACCTGCGGGATCTCCTCCTCGTCCTCGCTGGTCGGCCCGGCCGCCTCGTGGGCCAGCTTCACCGCCGCCAGCGCGACCTCCATCAGGTCGAACTCGTCGCTGAGCGTCTCGACGATCACCCGGAACGGGTCCAGGTCGTCCTCGAGCAGCGACTCGCGCAGCGCGGCCTGGGTCAGCTCCAGCCGGCGGGTGCGCAGGTCGGCCACCGTCGGGATCTTGTCGATGGTGATCCGCTGCCCGGTGACCCGCTCGATGGTCTTGAGCATCCGGTGCTCGCGCGGCTCGGCGAGGGTGATCGCCACGCCCTCCCGCCCGGCCCGGCCCACCCGGCCGATCCGGTGCACGTACGACTCCGGCGCCGACGGCACGTCGTAGTTGACCACGTGGGTGAGCTGCTCCACGTCCAGGCCGCGGGCGGCCACGTCGGTGGCGACCAGCAGGTCGGCGGTGCTCGACCGCAGTCGACCCATCACCCGGTCGCGCTGCTCCTGGCTCATCCCGCCGTGCAGCGCCTCGGCCCGGTAGCCCCGGCCGTTCATCGTCTCGGTGAGCCGGTCCACCTCCTCGCGGCTGCGGCAGAAGACGATCGCCGCGGTGGGGGACTCCACGTCGAGCACCCGGCCCAGCGCGGCCGGCTTGTGCCCCCGGGCGACGATGTACGCGCTCTGCCGCACCCGGGGCGCCTCGCCGGCGACCGGCTTCTCCCTTCCGATCTGGATGCGTACCGGGTCGGTCAGGTGCTGGCGGGCCATCCCGTCGATCCGGGACGGCATGGTGGCTGAGAAGAGCACCGTCTGCCGCTGCGCCGGGGCGTGCTCCAGGATCGCCTCGATGTCCTCGGCGAAGCCCATGTCGAGCATCTCGTCTGCCTCGTCCAGCACCACCGTGGCCAGCTCACCCAGGCGCAGGGTGCCCCGGGCGATGTGGTCCAGGGCCCGACCCGGGGTGGCCACCACCACGTCCACGCCGGCGTCCAGCGCCCGCAGCTGCCGGCCGATCGGCTGGCCGCCGTAGATCGGCAGCACCCGGGTGCCCAGGTCCTTGCCGTAGCGGTGGAACGCCTCCGACACCTGCACCGCCAGCTCCCGGGTGGGCACCAGCACCAGCGACACCGGGTCGCCGCCGCCGCGCCCGTCCGGCATCCGCTGCAGCAGCGGCAGCGCGAACGCGGCCGTCTTGCCCGTGCCGGTCGCCGCCTGACCGAGCAGGTCCTGACCGGCCAGCAGCGGCGGGATCGCCTCCCGCTGGATCGGGGTCGGCTCCTCGTAGCCGAGGGCCGAGAGCGCGCCGAGCAGTTCGGCGCGCAGCCCGAGATCCGCGAAGGCGGTCGCCTCGTCGGTGCTGTCAGGGTTGGTCGGGTCGGTCGGTGCGGGTGCGGAACTCATGGGCAAAGCTTTTCATCACCGGCCCCGGTCCGCTCCGGCGACCGGCACAACCGTCGTGCGGGCCACTCAAAGGATGGTCAGCACCACGGTGACCCCGACGACCGTGTCGAGGACGGCGCACCATTCGGCGTACCCGCGCGGCACCACCCGCCCGGCCCGGTGGTGCGCGACGTCCCAGGCGGCGTGCCCGAGCCAGCCGGCGGCCACCAGCCAGCGCGCCGGGCCGTCATCCGCGACCGCCGCGAGCCCGGCCAGCGCGGTCCAGCCGGCCAGGCCGGCCAGCTGCACCGGCAGCAGGCCCGGGGTGCGCCACTGCCGGCGGGCGGTGCCGATCAGCAGGTAACCGGCCGGCAGCACGAGCAGCAGCACCGGCGGCGGCACCGTGGGGGAGACCCAGTTGTCGACCGTCATCAGCAGCGCCAGCCAGGTCGGCCAGCGGCGCGCCAGCGCCGCGGCCACCGGGTGCCGGGGCCCCGGCGCCGGGTGCTCGTGCCGGTGCCGCACCGCCACCAGCGCCATCGCCGGGACCATGAGCAGGTGCCCGCCGAGCATCAGCGCGTCCGCGCCGACCAGCCCGGCGGCGAAGGGCACGAGGAGCAGCAGGAACGGCAGGTACATGGCGGCGACCATCTCGGCGGTGGCGCGCGCCGGGTGGCCCCGGTGCCACATCCACGCGGCCATTCCGATCGACATGTCGGTCGCCATCACCAGGGCGGCGACCTCGGGCCGGGCCAGCGTGCCGGCGAGGCCCAGCGCCGCGCCGGCCGTCCGCCAGAGCGGACCGAGCAGCAGCATCCCGAGCACCATGGCGACGGTCATCTCGGCCAGGTGCCGCAGCAGGCGGCGGCCGGGGCGGTCCGCGGGGGTCGGCGGGGACGAGGGTACGGCGAGTGTCTCGGACATGCCTCGACCCTGCCGCCGATTGGCGCTCGGGCGACAGGCGCGACCGGCACGGAAAACCCGTGCGGGGCGCACGGCCCGACCGTGACGTTCCGCAGGGGTGGCCGGGGCCGGCGACGCCCCAGGGCCTGTCTCCTGGATCTTCGCCGGCCTGTGACGGACCCAGGCGACGCCCGGCGGCGTTGGCGGTTCGTCCGGGTACGACACCGGTATCCGAACGAACCGCCGCCTTGCCGGATCGCCGCCTGGGCCTCGTCTCGGCTCGACGAGATCCGGGAGACACGCCCTAGGATCGGCGGACATGACGGTCGGCGCGGCGGTGACGGACCGGCGGCTGCGCCGGGCCCGCGTCGTGACCCTCGGGTCGCTGGCCACCAGCCTCTGGACCAGTCTGCTGCTGCCCGGGATCGGCCTGGCCCGCGAGCCCGACCCGGTCCGGCTGGCGTGCGGCGCGGTGGGCGTGGTCGCGTTCGCCCTCGCGCAGGGCGCGGTGCTGCACGCGGCGGTCACCCCCTGGCTGCACCAGCGGCGGCGCCGCCGGTCCGAGGTCGCGTTCGCCGTCGTCGCGGCGCTCAGCGTGCCGCTGGTCGGCCCGGTGGCGGCCGGCGCCTGGCCGACCTGGGCCTGGCTCGGCGCCTCGCTGATCGGCATGACGCCGCTGCTGCTGCGGCCGGCCGCCGCGCTGGCCGCCGCCGCGGCCACCGTGGCGGTCGCGATCGGCGTGGCCGCCTGGACCGGCGGCGCGCTCGGCACCGCGCTGCTCGTCACCGGCCTGGTCGGCGGCGGGACCGCCGCCGTCAACCGGGTGCAGGTCTGGTTCTGGGACCTGCTCGTCGAAGCCCGGCAGGGGCAGGCGGCCCGGGCCCGGCTCGCCGCCGCCGAGGAGCGGCTGCGCTTCGCCCGGGACGTGCACGACCTGCTCGGGCACGACCTGACGGTCATCGCGCTCAAGGCCGAACTGGCCGCCCGACTCGCCCCGGTCGACGCCGGCCGGGCCGGCCGGGAGGCCGCCGAGGTGCAGCGGCTCGCCGGCACGGCGCTGCACCGGGTCCGCGCGGCGGTGCACGGCTACCGAACGGTCGACCTCGCCGAACAGCTCGCCGCGGTGGCCGAGGTGCTGCGCTCCTGCGGGGTGCGGTGCGACGTCGTGCCGCCGCCGGCCGACCTGCCGGCGGGCGCCGCCGCCGAGCTGGCCGCGGTGCTGCGCGAGGCGGGCACCAACGTGCTGCGGCACAGCCGGGCCGGTTGGTGCCGGATCGAGATCACCCGGGAGGGCGACGTGGCCACGATGACGGTGCGCAACGACGGAATCGGCGCGGACGCCGGGCCGGACCGGCACAGCCACGGGCTGCGCGGCCTGACCGAGCGGCTGGCGGCGGTCGGCGGCGGGCTGCGTACCGACCGGGCGGGCGGCGTCTTCACCCTCCGGGCGACCGTGCCGGTGACCGCGTGATCCGGGTCCTGCTCGCCGACGACGAGGAGCTGATCCGGCAGGCCCTCGCCGCCCTGCTCGGCCTGGAGGACGACCTCGAGGTGGTGGCGCAGGCCGCCGACGGGCGGAGCGCGCTCGACGCGGCGCGGGCGCACCGGCCGGACGTCGCCGTGGTCGACCTGGAGATGCCGGCGCCGGGCGGGATCGAGCTGGCGGCGGAACTGGGCCGCGCCCTGCCCTCGTGCGCGGTGGTGATCCTCACCGGCCACGGCCGCCCCGGCCACCTGCGGCAGGCGCTCACCGCCGGGGCCCGCGGCTTCCTGCCCAAGGGCGCCCCGGGCGGCGCGCTCGCCGACGTGATCCGCCGGGTCCACGCCGGCTCCCGGTACGTCGACCCGGCGCTGGCCGCCGACGCGCTCACCCTGCCGCCCTGCCCGCTGACCCCACGGGAGCTGGAGACGCTGCGGCTGGCCGAGTACGGCGCCCCGGTCGCGGTGATCGCCCGGCGTACCGGGCTGGCCGCCGGGACGGTCCGCAACCACCTGTCCGCGAGCGTGCAGAAGCTCGGCGCGGCGGACCGGGCCGAGGCGGTGCGGATCGCCCGCGAAGCCGGCTGGCTCTAGGCCGCGACCGCCGCCCGCGCCTCGTCGAACAGCGCCGGCCCGGCGTACGCCACCGGCGGCGCCGCCTCCGCCGGTCGCAGCCCGGCCAGCTGCTCGGCGCTGAGCGCGTAGACCACCCGGCCCAGCCCGGAGCGTTCGATGGCGGTGGCGCACATCCCGCACGGCTGGCAGCTGGTGTACATCGTGGCGGGGCCCGCCTCGTCGGCGGCCAGCCGCCGGGCCGCCCAGCGGGCCAGCTTCAGCTCCGGGTGCGCGGTGATGTCGTCGTCGGTCCGCTCGGTGTTGACCTCCTCGGCCAGCACCCGCCCGTCGGCGGCGACCAGTAGCGACCCGAACGGGCCGTCCCCGGCCGCCCGGGCCGTGCCGGCCAGCTCGATCGCGCGGCGCAGGTGTCGTTCGTCGGTCTCCGTCAGCACGCCCACCCCACCCCGTTTCCCCGGCCGCGGGTGATCACACACCCACTAGCCTGGCGGGCGTGCGTACGGTCGAACTGCTCTGCTCCCCACCGCTGGAGGGTACGGTGCGTGCCGCCTGGGACCGGCTCGCCGCCGCCGGACTGCCCAGCCTGGCCCGCAACACCCACCACACCAACCGGCCGCACCTGACCATCGCCTCGGTGGACGCGTTCCCGCCCGGCGCCGCCGAACGCCTCGCCGACCTCTTCGACGCCGCGCTGCCCCTGCCGGTCCGGCTCGACCGGGTCGAGGTGCTCGACGGCAGCGCCCCGCTGGTCTGGCTGGTCCGCCCCACCCGCGAGCTGACCGCCCTGCACGCCGCCGTCTGGGACGTGCTCGTCGGCGCCGACGGGCAGCACCCGTGGCACGCCCCGGGGCGGTGGATCCCCCACCTGAGTCTCGCGCTGCGCTTCCGCGACAACGACCGGCGGCTGGCCCGGGCCCTGGCCTGCGTCGACCGGCCGGCGGGGGAGTTCGTGGCCGCTCGCAGCTACGACGGCGACAGCCGGACGGTCAGCCCGCTGGGAAGGGTCTCTCCGGCGAACTGACGCCGGTCGGTGGTTGCCCCCGGCGCTCCCGCCGGCCTGGACCCGTCGGCGGCGCCCGCTGCCACCCGTTCGACAACCCCACCGACCCGGCCGGCTTCGCCGTGGCCGGACGGCCCGCACGGTGCGCTGAGCCGACATCGGGCGACCGCCCGCCGACCGGCGGGCGGCCCCTCGGCCGGTGCGCGTACCCCTTCGGCGACGGCGCGGACGGCGGGCCGGGCCCGCAGTCGCCGATGACCGAGCGTGGTGATCGACGTCACCCGCCGTGCGGTCCGCGAGGGTCCGGCCCGATCGACCCGACGGGGGAGGATCACCACAGGGACGGGCTGAAGGGCCCGCGACGGTGCAGGAAGGATCAGCATGAACGACCGCGGAACCGTGGACATGTGGTTCGACCCGGTCTGCCCCTGGGCATGGGTGACCTCCCGCTGGCTGCTGGAGGTGGAGCGGGTCCGCCCGGTCGACGTCCGGTTCAACGTGATGAGCCTCGCGGTGCTCAACGAGGGCAACGACGACGTGCCCGAGCCGTACCGGGACCGACCCGACGAGTACTTCGAACTGCGCCGTCGCTCCTGGGGGCCGGTGCGGATCTGCGTCGCCGCCGCCCAGGCCCACGGACAGGGCGTGCTCCGCGACCTCTACACCGCCTTCGGCACCCGGATCCACCCGGGCGGGCAGCCGCTCGGCGACGCGCTCAACCGGGCGGCGCTGGCCGACGCCGGCCTCGACCCGGCCCTCGCCGCCGCGGCGGAGAGCACCACGCACGACGACGCGGTCCGGGCCAGCCACGACGCGGGGATGAAGCCGGTCGGCACGGACGTCGGCACCCCGGTCATCCACGCCCCGGGCCCGGTGGCCGGGGAGACCGTGGCGTTCTTCGGCCCGGTGGTCACGCCGGCGCCGCGCGGCGAGGCGGCCGGTCGCCTCTGGGACGGGGTGCTCCTCGTCGCCGGCACGTCCGGCTTCTACGAGCTCAAGCGCAGCCGCGACCTCGGCCCGTCCTTCGACTGACCGACCGGGTGGGGCGCCGGGCCATCGCCGCCCGGCGCCCCGACCCCCATCGATCTTCAAGCCGGCCTCAAGTACGCCCCCGCACGCTGTCCCTCGTCATCGCGGCTGAACACGGACGCGGTAGTAGTCGACCGGCAGTGAGGGACGTACTGCGATGTTGAGTTCGAGGGCCTGCACGTGCCCGGACGGTGTCCGGTGACGCGGCGCGTCGTCATCACCGGGATAGGCGTACGCGCCCCCGGTGGCAACGGCACCAAGGAATTCTGGGACCTGTTGACCGCGGGCCGGACGGCGACCCGGCGGATCTCCTTCTTCGACCCGTCGCCGTACCGGTCCCAGGTCGCCGGGGAGGCCGACTTCGACCCGGCCCGGGAGGGGCTGACGCCCCGTGAGGTCCGGCGGATGGACCGGGCGTCGCAGTTTGCCGTGGTCTGCGCCCGGGAGGCGGTCGCCGACAGCGGCCTGGACTTCGGCGCGCTGGACCCGCACCGGGTCGGGGTGAGCCTGGGCAGCGCGGTCGCCGCGGCCACCAGCCTGGAGCGGGAGTACCTGGTGCTCTCCGACAGCGGACGGCGGTGGGAGGTCGACGCCGACTACGTCTCGCCGCACATGTTCGACTACCTGATTCCCAGTGTCATGCCGGCGGAGGTGGCCTGGACGGTGGCGGCCGAGGGGCCGGTGGCGATGATCTCCAACGGCTGCACCTCCGGCCTGGACTCGGTGGGCCACGCCGTCCAGCTGATCCGGGAGGGCAGCGCGGACGTGATGCTGGCCGGCGCCTCGGACGCGCCGGTCACGCCGATCGTCGCGGCCTGCTTCGACGCCATCAAGGCCACCACCTCCCGCAACGACGACCCGGAGCACGCGTCCCGGCCCTTCGACGGCTCTCGCAACGGGTTCGTCCTCGCTGAGGGGTCGGCGATGTTCGTGCTCGAGGAGTACGCGAGCGCCCGCCGCCGCGGCGCGCACGTCTACGCCGAGGTCTCCGGGTACGCCACCCGGTGCAACGCGTACCACATGACGGGGCTCAAGGCCGACGGCCGGGAGATGGCCGAGGCGATCCGGGTGGCGCTGGACGAGTCGCGGCTGGACCCCACCGCGATCGACTACGTCAACGCGCACGGCTCGGGCACCCGGCAGAACGACCGGCACGAGACGGCCGCCTACAAGCGCAGCCTCGGCCAGCACGCGTACGAGGTGCCGGTCAGCTCGATCAAGTCGATGGTCGGGCACTCGCTCGGCGCCATCGGTTCCGTCGAGATCGCCGCCTCGCTCCTGGCGATCGAGCACGGTGTCGTACCGCCCACGGCCAACCTGCACGAGGCCGACCCGGAGTGCGACCTCGACTACGTGCCGCTGGTCGCCCGGGAACAGGACGTCGACACCGTGCTGACGGTCGGCAGCGGTTTCGGCGGTTTCCAGAGTGCGATGGTGCTGCGACGGCCGGAGGTGCGGGCATGACGGGCACGGTGGTGGTCACCGGCATGAGCGTGGCGACCCCGGTCGGGCTGGGGCTCGAACGATTCTGGGCCAACGTCCTCGCCGGCCGGAACGGGATCAGCCGGATCACCCGCTTCGACGTCGCCGCGTATCCGGCCGCGCTGGCCGGGCAGATCCTCGACTTCCGGCCGGAGGAGCACCTGCCGAGCCGGCTGCTGCCGCAGACCGACGTCTCCACCCGGCTCGCCCTGGCCACCGCCGACTGGGCGATCGCGGACGCGAAGGTCGACCCGGCCACGCTGACCGACTACGACATGGGCGTGGTCACCTCGAACGCCTCCGGCGGCTTCGAGTTCACCCACCGCGAGTTCCACAAGCTCTGGTCGCAGGGACCGCAGGCGGTCAGCGTCTACGAGTCGTTCGCCTGGTTCTACGCGGTGAACACCGGTCAGATCTCCATCCGCAACAGGATGCGCGGCCCGAGCAGCGCCCTGGTGGCCGAGCAGGCCGGTGGCCTCGACGCGGTGGGGCACGCGCGGCGGACCGTACGCCGCGGCACCTCGCTCGTGGTCACCGGCGGGGTGGATTCGGCGCTCGACCCGTGGGGCTGGACGTCTCAGGTGTCCAGCGGCCGGGTCAGCGCCGCCACCGAACCGGACCGGGCCTACCTGCCCTTCGACGGGCGGGCCGCCGGTTACGTTCCCGGCGAGGGCGGCGCGATCATGGTGCTGGAGGACCTCGCGGCGGCGCGCGAACGCGGCGTGCCGCAGCGGTACGGGGAGATCGCCGGCTACGCCTCCACCTTCGACCCGCCCCCCGGGTCGCCGCGCCCGCCCGCCCTGCGCCGAGCCGCCGAGCTCGCCCTCGCCGACGCGGGGATCGCCCCGGACGCCGTCGACGTGGTGTTCGCCGACGCCGCGGGCGTGCCCGAGCTGGACCGGGTGGAGGCCGAGGCGATCAGCGGTCTGTTCGGCCCGCGCGGCGTGCCGGTGACCGCGCCCAAGGCGATGTTCGGCCGGCTCTACGCCGGGGGTGGCCCCACCGACCTGGTCGCCGCCCTGCTCGCCATCCGTGACGGGGTGATCCCGCCGACCACCGGCACCACCCAGGTGCCCGAGCGGTACGCCCTCGACCTGGTCCTGGACCAGCCCCGACCGGCCCCGGTCTCCACCGCCCTCGTGCTCGCCCGGGGCCGGTGGGGGTTCAACTCCGCCGTCGTCGTCCGCGCCGCCGGATGACCGGCCCGCTTTCGCACACCCCGACCACAAAGGAGCCATCCATGAGCACGATGACCATCGACGACGTGCGCCGCATCCTCGTCGCCTGCGCCGGCGAGACGGACGCGGCGGCCTTCGACGGCGACATCGACGGCGTCGAATTCGAGGAGCTGGGGTACGACTCGCTGGCGCTGATGGAGACCGCCGCGCGGATCGAGCAGGAGTACGGGGTGCGCATCCCCGACGAGCGGATCGCCGACCTGCGTACCCCCCGCGAGCTGGTCGACCTCGTCAACGGCGCCGCGGCCGGGACGTCATGACCCCGGCCGTCGGAGAGCCGATGAGCCCGTCCCGGCCGCACCGGACCGTCCACACCCACGTCGTGGCCGCGCCCCCGGAGGTGGTTTACGAGCTGGTCGCCGACGTACGCCGGTGGCCCGTGATCTTCGAGCCGACCGTGCACGTACGGCACCTGGAGCGCACCCCGGGTGTCGAACGGTTCGAGCTCTGGGCGCAGGTCAACGGCCGGGTGAACACCTGGGCGTCCCGGCGCGACCTCGATCCGGCCGGCCTGCGGGTCACCTTCCGGCAGGAGCGCAGCCAGGCGCTGTTGACCTCGATGGGCGGCGACTGGACGTTCCGGCCGGTAGGCGGCGGGCGGACCGAGGTCGTGCTGACCCACCGGTTCACCGTCGACGGCGGCGAGGAGCAGCTGGCGTGGATGAACCAGGCACTGGACACCAACAGCGCCCGGGAACTGGCCGCGCTGGCCCGCGTCGCCGAACTCGGGCACCCGGTGGACGACCTGGTCTTCTCCTTCACCGACCGGGTCGTGCTGCCCGGTGTCAGCGCCGCCGACGTGTACGCCTTCGTGCGGCGCAGCGACCTGTGGCCGCAGCGGCTGCCGCACGTCGGCCGGGTGTCGCTGAGCGAACCGCAGCCGGACGTGCAGGACATGGAGATGGACACGGTGACCGCCGAGGGCCGGTCACACACCACCCGCTCGATCCGGCTCTGCCTGCCCGGTCAGATCGTCTACAAGCAGGTCGTCCCGCCGGGAATGCTCCTCGGGCACGCCGGGTCGTGGGAGTTCGCCGACGGTCCGGGCGGCGCGGAGGTCCACGCCCGACACAGCGTGGCGGTCGACCCGGCGGCGATCGACGCCGTCCTCGGCGCCGGCAGCACCCCGGCGGACGCCCGCCGCCACCTGCGGGACGTGCTCGGCCGCAACAGCCGGGCCACGCTCGAGCACGCCGGCCGGTACGCGCGGGAGCAGCCGGCCCCGCACACCGGGGCGGGTGTGTCCCGGTGAGCGTTCCCTCGGTGGTCCCCGCTGCGGCGACCGGTGACGTGGACGGCGCGCTGACCGAGGTGGCCGACGGCGTCTTCGCGTACACCCAGCTGCCCGGCGGCTGGTGCGTCAGCAACGCCGGCGTCGTCGTCGGGTCCGACGGTGTCCTGGTGATCGACACCCTGGCCACCGAGCGACGCGCCCGGCGCCTGCGGGCGGCCGTCGACGGGATCGGTGGGGGACCCGGACGCCTGGTGGTCAACACCCACCACCACGGCGACCACAACTTCGGCAACCACGTCTTCGGCCCGGGCGCCACCGTCGTCGCGCACGAACTGGCCCGTACCGAGATGGCCGACACCGGGCTCGCCCTGACCGGCCTCTGGCCCGACGTCGACTGGGGCGACGTGCGGGTCACCCTGCCCGCGGTGACGTTCGCCGACCGGCTCACCGTGCACGTCGGTGACCGGCGCGCCGAGCTGGTCCACGTCGGGCCGGCGCACACCACCAACGACGTGGTGGTGTGGCTGCCCGACGAGCGCGTCCTGTTCGCCGGGGACGTGGTCCTTTCCGGGGCCGCCCCGTTCAACCTCATGGGCTCGGTCTCCGGGGCGCTCACCGCACTCGAACGGCTCCGAAAGCTGGAGCCACGCACCGTGGTCTGCGGACACGGGCCCGTGACGGGGCCGCAGGCCATCGAGGACAACATCGCCTACCTGCGCTGGGTCCGGGACCTGGCCGCGACGGCGCACGCGGAGGGCCTCACCCCGTTGGCGGCCGCGCGGTCGGCGGACCTCGCGCCGTTCGACCACCTGCTCGACGGCGAGCGCATCGTGGGCAACCTGCACCGCGCGTACGCCGAGATCGCCGGTGGCCCGCCGGGCCGGCCGCTGGACGTCGTCGCGATCTTCGGCGAGATGGTCGCCTACAACGACGGCCGGTTGCCGACCTGCCGGGCCTGACCCGGCGCCCACGCCACCCCGCACCCCTCACGTTAGGAACGGTCGCTGTGTCCATGACAACCGCGCCGCGCGCCCGCCGGGTGTTCGCGGCAGCCGTAGCCGTCGCCGGTCTGCTCACCCTCGCCGCCCAACTGCCGGACGGCGGATCGTCCCCCGCCCCCGCGGCGGCGCCCGCCCGCGCCGACCACCACCACGCCGTCGGGGAGCCGGCCCGGACGACGGTCGCGCCGCCGCCACTGGACCCCCGGACCGTGCCGGTCGCGTTCGTCGCCGGCCCGCAGCGGTCCGGCGCGAAGGGGGACACTCCGCTGGACGTCTGCCTGGTCCTCGGCCGGGAGAAGGAGCGGACGGTGAAGCTGCCGCCCGCCGCGGCCGAGCGGCTCTACCGCGCCACCCGCTCGTACCCCGGCCCGTGCGCCGACTACGGCCCGCCGAAGCGGCTCGGCGACGGGACGGTGCGGATCTACTCCCAGCTCGCCGGTGACCGGCCGGTGAGCCTCGGCTTCGTCCTCGACCGTCGGGCGCTCGGCGGCCTGCCGACCGAGCCGACCGACGGCGCGCACTGCTACGACGTCGACGGCGACGGTACGACCGACCCGGCCACCGAGTGCGTCCACGAGCACGAGTACCTGCTCGACCTGCCGCAGCGCTTCCGGGACGTGGTCGGCGGCCCGTTCCAGTGGGCCATGCTGAACTGGGACCCGCGCGGGCACGCCCCGGCCGAGATCTACGGCACCCCCCACTTCGACCTGCATTTCTACCTTCAGGACCGGGCGGAGACGGCGGCCATCGGCACCGGGCCGTGCGGTGGCGGGAACCTCGTCGACTGCGCGGACTACGCCGAGGCGCGGCTGCCCGTGCCGGCCCGCTACCTGCCCGCCGACTACCTCGACATCGACGCCGTGGTGCCGGGCATGGGCAACCACCTCGGTGACCCGACGGCCCCCGAGTTCAACGGCCAGCCGTTCACCCACACCTTCATGTACGGCGCCTACGGCGGTGACATCACCTTCTACGAGCCGATGATCACAAGGGCCTGGCTGGCGGACCTCGCCGCCGGGCGGGTGGAGCCGACCTGCCGGCCGCTCAAGCTCCCCGCGGCCTGGAAGGAGGCCGGTTGGTACCCGACCAGCTACTGCATGTCGTACCGGGCCAACCGGCAGGAGATCACCGTCTCGCTGACCGACTTCGTGTCGCGGCCCGCCTCCTGACCCCTCCATTCTGCGGACGACCGGGAGATTCCGATGCGCTCAACTGATTCCACCATCAGCGACAACGGAGTCCGCCCGGTCGATCCGGCGGCCTACCGGGAGGCGATGGCCCGCTTCCCGACCGGGGTGACGATCGTGACCACGCACGACGAGGACGGCACCCCGTACGGCTTCACGGCGAGCTCGTTCTGCTCGGTGTCCCTCGACCCGCCCCTGGTGCTGGTCTGCCTGGACCGGTCGGCCAACTCGTTCCCCGTCTTCCAGCGCAGCCGCCACTTCGCGGTGAGCTTCCTGCGTGCCCACCACGTGGACCTGGCCAAGCGGTTCGCCAGCAAGAGCCCGGACAAGTTCGGCGCCGGCGGCTTCGTCCGCACCGACGGCGGGGCGACCGTGCTGCGCGAGGCGCTCGCCGCCGTCGAGTGCGTCATCGACAGCCGCCACGTGGCCGGGGACCACGTGATCCTGGTCGGCGGTGTCCAGCGGGTCCTCCTCCCCGGCGAGGGGTCGCCGGTCGTCTACTTCGACCGCGGCTTCCGCGCGCTCTGCGGCGGCGACTGCCCGCACCCGGCGGAGCCCGGCGCCGGCCGTCCGGCCGACGGGGCGAGCCGGCCCTGACCTCATCCGCACCGAACTTTCTTCCGGAAGGCGCCTGCCATGACGTTCACCTCGGCGATCAAACCCGTCACCGTCGACGACGAGACGTTGCGGGCCCACCTGCGCGACGGGGAGGCGCCCGCGCTGCTGATGACCGTGGCCCACCTGACCGGCGACCTGTCCGTGCTCCGCGACGACCTGCGCCCCAACGGCTGGCTCTTCCTGCCGCAGGGCGGGTTCTCCGCCGAGCAGCAGGCGCATGCCCGGGAGCTGGCGTTCGCGGCGTTGCGCCGCCTGCGCGACGGCGCCCCCGTGCCGCCGCTCGACCCGGCGGCCCTGCGGCACATCACCAGCTGGGCGATGGGCCGGGACACCAGCGACCTGCTACCCCTGCTCGCCCAGGAGGTCGTCCTGCCCGGGGAGGACCCGAAGGCGCCGCAGTGGCACGGCGACGAGCTGTCACCCGGGCACGACGTCGAGGTCGCCATCGTCGGCGCCGGCATGAGCGGCCTGCTCGCCGCGTACCGGCTCAGCCAGGTCGGTGTGCCGGTCACCATCTACGAGAAGAACAGCGACGTCGGCGGCACCTGGTTCGAGAACCACTACCCCGGTTGCCGGGTCGACGTGCCGAGCCATCTCTACAGCTACTCCTTCGCGCCCCGGCTCGACTGGACGGACCACTTCGCCACCCACGAGGCGGTGCTGGACTACTTCCGGGACTTCGCGAAGCAGACCGGGGTGCACGAGCGCATCCGGTTCGACACCGAGGTGCGCGGCGCCGAGTGGGACGAGGCGACCGGCCGCTGGCGGCTCCACCTCGACACCCCCGACGGTCCGCGTACCACCGAATGCGCCGTGCTGGTCACCGCAGTGGGGCAACTGAACAGGCCGAACGTGCCCGACCTTCCGGGGCGGACCGACTTCACCGGCCCGGCCTTCCACTCCGCGCGCTGGGACCACTCGGTGGACCTCACCGGTCAGCGGGTCGCGGTGATCGGCACCGGCGCCAGCGCCTTCCAGTTCATCCCCGAGGTGGCCGCGCAGGCCCGGGAACTGGTCGTCTTCCAGCGCAACGCGCCATGGTTGCGGCCCACGCCGCACTACCACCACGCGGTGCCCGAAGGCGCCCGCTGGCTCTACGAGCACCTGCCGTACTACGCCGCCTGGCAACGGTTCTGGCTGCTGGCGCCGGGGTTGCACGGGGTGCTGGAGGGTTGGGTCGTCGACCCGGACTACCCGCCCACCGAGCGGGCGATCTCCGCGGTCAACGAGGAGTTGCGGGCCACCCTGGCGACGTACCTGGAGGGCCAGCTCGCCGACCGACCGGACCTGCGCGACCGGGTCATCCCCCGCTACCCCGTCGGCGCGAAGCGGGTGCTGCGGGACAACGGCGCCTGGCTGTCGACGCTCAAGCAGGACCACGTGCGCCTGGTCACCGACCCGATCGAGCGGCTGACGCCGCGGGGCGTCCGCACGGCGGACGGCACGGAGCACTCCGTCGACGTCCTCATCTACGGCACCGGCTTCCAGGCGTCGCAGTTCCTCGCCCCGATGCGGGTCACCGGCCGGGACGGTCGGGACCTGCACGAGACGTGGAACGGCGACGCCCGGGCCTACCTCGGTCTGACCGTGCCCGGGTTTCCCAACCTGTTCAGCCTCTACGGACCGAACACCAACCTGTCGGGGCAGGGCGGCAGCATCATCTACTTCTCCGAGTGCGGCGTGACCTACCTGGTCGACGCGGTCCGTCAGCTGCTCGCCGGCGGACACCGCGCCGTGGAGGTCCGGCCGGAGGTCTTCGAGCGGCACAACGCCTGGGTCGACGAAGCCAACGCGCTGCGGGCCTGGGGCTGGTCGAAGGTGAGCAGCTGGTTCGTCAACCGGGCCGGGCGCTCCGCCCAGAACTGGCCCTTCCCGGCCCAGGAGTACTGGCGTCGCACCCGCCGGTTCGACCCGTCGGAGTACCTGATCCGCTGACCGCCCCGGCGCGGCGGCGGCCGGTCGGCCGCCGCCGCGGGGTCAGCGGTGACCGACCGGCGGGCGGGACGGGTAACGCTCGCCGGCGGCTGCGCCGGGCGGGGCCGACGCGTCGATCGCGGCGAGGTCGGCGGGGGAGAGCCGGACGCCCAGGGCGGCGACGTTCTCCTCCAGGTACCGGCGGCGCTTGGTGCCCGGGATCGGCACGACGTCCGGCCCCTGCGCCAGCACCCAGGCCAGCGCGAGCTGACCCGGGGTCACCTCCCGCTCGGCGGCCAGCTTTCGCACCCGGCCCACCAGGGCGAGGTTGTGGTCGAGGTTGTCGCCCTGGAAGCGCGGGGTCCCGCGCCGGTAGTCGTCCTGCTCGAGCTGGTCGAGGCTCGCGATCGACCCGGTCAGCATGCCCCGGCCCAGCGGGCTGTACGCGACCAGACCGATGTTCAACTTTCGCAGCGTCGGCAGCAGGTCCGCCTCCGGCTCCCGGCTGAACAGCGAGTACTCGTACTGGCCCGCGGTGACGGGGTGCACGGCGTGGGCGCGGCGCACCACGTCGGCCGGCGCCTCCGAGATTCCGAGGTGCCGCACCTTGCCCGCCGCCACCAGCTCGGCCAGCGCCCCCCAGGTCTCCTCGACCGGCACCGTCGGGTCCACCCGGTGCTGGTAGTACAGGTCGATGTGGTCGACCCCCAGCCGGCGCAGCGACGCGTCGCAGGCCCGCCGCACGTACTCGGGGCGGCTGTTCAGCCCGAAGTAGCCGTCGTCCGGGCGGCGCTCCACCCCGAACTTGGTGGCCACCACCACCTCGTCCCGCCGCCCGGCGATGGCCTTCCCGAGCAGCTCCTCGTTGGTGAACGGTCCGTACATGTCGGAGGTGTCCAGCATGGTCACGCCGAGGTCCAGGGCCCGGCGGATGGTGGCGACCGACTCGGCGTCGTCGCGGCCGCCGTAGAACTCGCTCATGCCCATGCAGCCGAGGCCGAGCGCGGAGGTGACGAGGCGCTCGCCGAGCGTCCTGCTCTGCATCAGGGTCTTCCCTTCGGTTCCGGTGACCGTCACGGTCGTGACGGCTGGCTGGAGATCACGTAGCGGCGCAGCCGCAGTTCGGCGCCCTGGCCGAACAGCCGGCTGCCGGGCAGGCTGCGCCCGTCGACGAACGCCTGCGGACGCGGCGCGCCGGCGACCGGGTCGAAGTAGTGGGCGTCCGCGGTGGTGAGTCGGACCAGTCCGCTGGCGCTGCGACCCGGGAGCGCGCCGTCGAGGATGGTGAACATGCCCATCCCTCCGGCGAGCTGCCGGGGGGCGACGGTTGTCGGTTCGCCGCCGTGGTCGAGCATCAGGTGCTCGCGGGACGGCAGGGGATGGCCGATGCGGTCCACGGAGAAGACCTCCGCCCCGTCGAGGAACCAGCGCACCGTGCCGGCCGCCCGGTCGTAGGAGATCACCGCGTGGTGCTCGTCGTCGACGGTCCGGTCGGCCACCGGCACGGTGTGCAGGAAGGCGGCGTAGTCGCCGAGCTGACCGCGCGCGTGCGGCAGGCGCTCGTAGAACACGTACACCCGCTTGTTGGTGAGGAAGAAGTCGAAGACCATCGCGGTCTCGTGGTCGAGGACCGGCATCGCGACGGAGGCCAGCCGCAGGTCGTCCTCGGGGTCCCTGACCTGGTCACCAAAGGGGTGGCCGGACGTGCCGTAGGTGCGCCCCGAGAGCCACGTCTCGAACGACAGCACCCGCCCCGGTGCGGCGTCGAAGCCCGGCACGCCCGTACCGGCCAGGTGCTGCGGGTAGGCCAGCCACTTGACATGGTCCAGCGCGCCGGGCACCACCGGCCCGTGCTGCGCCTCCTGCCCGAGGGTGCGGACGAAGGCCGGCTCCGCGGTGGTCGGGTGCACGCCGGAGGAAACCGCCCGCAGGCCGTCGGCGGAGGTGGTGACCTCCGCGTCGTCGCCGACGTGCGGGCCGAAACCGTAGAGGCTCCACCGGGCGTCCGGCCCGGTGCAGTGGAACCCGTCCCGGAAGTCGTCCCAGACGATCCGGTACGGCTCCTCGCCGACAATCTGGACGCCGGCGTTGGACACGGTGGTCACGGATGTGCTCCTAACCCCGGTCGGCGCGCGACCGGTGGGACCGAGGGAGGGGTGGAAGCCCGGACGACCGACCGGGCGTCGCGGTCAGGCGGCCAGGCCCGCACGGAGGGCGGCCACCTGGTCGGCGAGGATCCGCCGGGAGACGGCCGCCTCGGCGACCGCGATCGAGGCGTGGAAGGTGCCGGGGTAGTAACGAAGCTCCGTGCGGACCCCCGCCTGGATGAGCCGGTGCGCGTAGTCGATCGCCTCGTCGCGCAGCGGGTCGAACTCGCAGGCCACCACGAAGGCCGGGGGAAGTTCGGACAGGTCGGTGGCTCGGGCGGGCGCGGCCAGCGCCGGCACGTCGGCCGCGCCGGCCCGCCCGCGCAGGTAGTGACCCCAGCTCACGAGGGCGTTGGCCCGGTCCCACATCGGGGTGTCGGTGAAGGCCCGCGCCGACACGGTGTCGAGCCGGTCGTCCAGGGCGGGGAAGAGCAGGCACTGGTGCCGCAGGGCCGGGCCGCCACGGTCGCGTACGGCCAGGCAGAGCGCGGCGGCGAGGCCGCCGCCGGCGCTCTCCCCGCCGACGCCGATCCGGTCGGCGTCGACACCCAGCTCGGTGGCCTCCTTGGCCACCCACTCCAGTACCGCGTGACAGTCGTCCAGTGCGGCCGGGAACGGGTGTTCCGGGGCCAGCCGGTAGTCGACCGAGACGACGAGCGCCCCCACCTGGTCGGCGATCCGGACACAGGTGTGGTGCACGCCGTCCACGCCACCGATGACGAAGCCGCCCCAGTGCAGGTAGAGCAGCGCCGGGACCGGCCCGGCGACGGCGGGGCGGTAGAGCCGTACGGGCACGTCGGGGGCGCCCGGGGGACCGGGCGCCCGGGTGTCCGTGACCCGCACCGGCGCCGCCGGCAGGTACGGCTGCTGGTGGGCCGCGATGGCGCGGGCGGCCGCCCGCGCCGTCCCGAGGTCGGCGTAGTCGACTCTCGGCAACCGGCTGGCCGGCTCGGCCAGCTCGGGATCGAAGGCGTACACGTCCTACCGCCTCTCGGGTCGGTTCCGGAAGTGCCGTCCACCGGCACCCGGGTGGGGCCGGTGGACGGCGTGGGGTGCGTGGTCGCTCAGAAGGTGACGACGACCTTGCCCCGGGTGTGCTTGCCGACGAAGTCGGCCACCGCCTGCTGCGCCTCGGTGAACGGGTAGGTCGCGCCGACCTCCACCGCGAGCCCGCCGTCGGCCGCCCGGCCGACGAGGCGCTGCAGCAGCCCCTCGCTCGCCTCGATGTGCGCGTAGACGGCCGTGACGTCCCGCTCGAAGGCGGGCGGGCCGCCGGCCGGCGACACCAGGCGCCCACCCGGCCGGGCCGCCGCCGCCGTGGCGGCGAGCCCCGGCCCGGCGTTGATCAGGTCGACCACGACGTCCACCCCGCCGGGCTGCGCCCGGAGGGTCTCCTCCACGGTGTCCGCGGCGGTGTAGTCGATCGCCTCCGCGGCGCCGAGACCGCGGACGTAGTCGACCTCGTCCGGCCGGGCGGTGGCCAGCACCCGGACGCCGGCCTGCGCGGCGAGCTGCACGACGAACGAACCCACCCCGCCGGTGGCGCCGACGACGAGCATCGTGGAATCCGGTGCCGGATCGGCCAGTTCGAGGATGTTCGCCGCGGTCATCGCGGCGACCGGCAGCGCCGCGGCGGCGACCGGGCTGAGCGCCTGCGGTCGGGCCACCACCTCGGGCCCGTCCAGCGCCAGCGCGTACTCCGCGACGGCGCCGCCGACCGGGTGGGTGAAGGCGACCACCTCGTCGCCGGGGCGGAAACGGGTCACCCCGTCGCCGACCGCCTCGACGGTTCCGGCCGCGTCCAGGCCGAGCACGAACGGGTGCTGGACCGGCATGAATTCCTTCATGGCGCCGGTGGCGAGCTTGACGTCGAGCGGGTTGAGCGCCGCCGCCCGCAACCGGATCAGGATCTGGCCCGGTGCGGGGTCGGGCTTCGGCAGCTCGGCGACCACGAGCTGGTCGACGGGTCCGTAGGACTGTGCGATGAGGGCCTTCATGTCGATCGGCTTCCTTCCGAGGTGCCGGTGGCACCGGTGGTTGTCGCCCGCACCGGCGGGGCGGGCGGGTGCGGCGGCGCGGCGCGCCGCCAGGTGAGTACGCGTCGCTGCGCGCGTCCCGAGATCAGCGACGTGCCGTGCAGGACGAGCAGTTCGCCCTCCAGGGCCGCCTCGCGGACGAGCTCGGTGCCGACCATGTGCGGGTGGGCGCTGACCAGGACGGTGTGGCGGATCTCGCCGCCCACCAGCCGCCAGCTGCCGGCGTACCCCATGAACGTCTCGTCCCGCCCGGCCACCGCGGACGGGGGACCGGCGGGGCGACGGTCGGTGCGCATCATGCTGACCGACATGTGCCCGTCAGCGGTGTAGACGAGGACACCGGCCGGCGCCGCGCCCAGCGGGCCCGGCGACCGGCGTCCCTCGTCGTCCAGGTCGAAGTAGGAGACGAGATGCCACACGCCCGCCAACCTCCCCACCGGGACCGGCGTCGCGGGCCGGGAGGCGGTGTCGGCCCCGGTCATCGAGCCGGACCGCGCTGCACCGTGTAACGACGGACCGACAGCTCCGCCCCCTGACCGAAGAGCCGACTGCCCGGGCGGCTCGCCTCGTCGACGAAGCGCTGGGGGGTCGGCTCGCCGGCCACCGGATCGACGTAGAAGCCGGGGTCACCCACCAGCCGGACCAGGCCGACGGGGGAGCGCCCGGGCAGGGCGCCGTCGAGCAGGGTGAGCATCCCCATGCCGAAGTTCAGCTGACGGGGCACGACCAGGGCCTCGGTGCCGCCGTGGTCGAGCATCAGGTGCTCCCGGCCGGGCAGGTGGTGACCGATCCGGTCGACCCGGAACACCTCCCGCCCGTCGAGGAGCCAGCGGGCGACGCCCGCGTCCCGGTCGTACGAGAGGACGAGCTCGTGCTCGTCCTCCGGTGACCGGTCGGCCACCGGCACGCCGTACGAGAACGCCGCGTAGCGGCCCAGCTCGGCGCGGGCGAACGGGAGGCGTTCGTAGAAGGCGTACACCCGCCGGTTGGTCAGCAGGAAGTCGAAGATGACGTACGTCTCCGGATCGACGGCGTTGATCCCGGTCGAGGCGAGCCGGAGGTCGTCCTCCGGGTCGGTGACCTGGTCACCGAAGGGGTGCCCGGTGGTGCCGTGGGTGCGTCCGGACACCACGGCCGTGCCGGTGAGGACCTGTCCGGCCGGTACCTCGAAGCCCGGGGTGCCGTCCGCCGTCCGGTGGGTCGTGTAGACGAGCCACTTGACGTGGTCGAGGACGCCGGGGACCGCGCCCGGCGTGGTGTCCTGGGCGACGGTGCGGGTGAAGACCGGGCGCCCGTCGGGCCCTCCGGAGACCACCCGCAGCCCCTCGGCCGAGGTGTGCACCGTGCCGTCGTCGGCGACGTGCGGGCCGGCGGTGGTGTGGAACCACCGCGCGTCCGGCCCGGTGGTGCGGAATCCGTCGTGAAACTCGTCGTGGAAGAGGCGGCCAGGCGGAACCTCCGCGATGGACCGGGCCGGTGCCACGTCTGTCATGGGTGCTCCCTCATGCCGGGGGGTCCGTCGACGGTGATCCGTGCGACGTGCGGGCGGCGGGGTCAGACGGCGGAGCCGAGCAGCCGGGCGCCGACCGTGGCCAGCCGGTGCCCCTGGTAGTTGGCGGCGGCGAGCACCTGCTCGCCCGGCAGGCCGCCGCCGCCGGCGTGGCCCGTGCCGTACGGGTTGCCGTGGGCGGCGTAGACGCTCGGGTCGGTGTAGCCGGGCGGGACGATCAGGCAGCCCCAGTGGTACATCGTGTTGTAGAGCGCGAGCAGGGTCGACTCGTTGCCGCCCTGCATGTTGCCCGCGCTGGTGAAGGCCGTCGCGGCCTTCCCGGACAGTTCACCGGCGGCCCAGAGCTGACCGGTGCCGTCGAGGAACTGCTTGAGCTGCGCGGAGACGTTGCCGTAACGGGTCGGGGTGCCGAAGGCGTAGGCGTCCGCCCAGCGCAGGTCGTCGTGGGTGGCGACCTCGACGTCGGCGGTGGCGGTGAGGTGTGCCCGCCACGCCGGGTTGCTGTCGATCGCGGCGTCCGGGGCCAGCTCCGGCACCCGACGGAGGCGTACCTCCGCACCGGCCTTGACGGCGCCCTCGGCGAGGGCCTGCGCGAGGGCGTGCACGTTGCCGGTGGAGGAGTAGTAGATGACGGCGACCTTCGTGGTCATGGGCGTCCTTCCGCTGTCGACGCGAGGGGAGAGGACGGCGGGGAGCACGCGAAGCTAAGCGGAACCCCCTCCGTTTGTGCCGAGAGTAACCGTCGTGGCGCGTGCGTGCAACGACCCTCGTCCTGTCGTCCGGTCCGTCGCCCGATCGGACGTCCTCCGATCGGCCGTGGTCGGGTCCTGCGGGTGGTTTCCCCCCCAGCACCGGCACAATGGAGCAACCCGCGCCCCGGGTGGCACCGGTCGGCGCCGACCGAGGGAGGGGGCCAAGGTGGCCGAGCAACCTCCGGCCGAGCGGACACCCGTGGCGCTCAGCCTGCCGATCGCCGGTCGACCGGTCGAGCGCGCCGACGCCGCGCGGAACCGGCGCAAGATCCTGACGGCGGCGGCGGGGATCGTGTCCCGGGCCGGCATCCCCGCCCTGTCGCTCGACGAGGTGGCCCGGGTGGCCGGGGTGGGCGTGGGCACGGTCTACCGCCGGTTCGGTGACCGGGCCGGGCTGATCTTCGCCCTGCTGGACGAGGAGGAGCGGCAGTTCCAGTCCGCCTTCATGCAGGGCCCGCCGCCGCTGGGCCCCGGCGGCCCGCCCGCCGAGCGCGTCCGCGCGTTCCTGCACGCGCTCGTCGACCGGGTCGAGGCACAGCGGGAACTGCTGGTCGCCGCCGAGACCAGCTCGCCGACGGCCCGGTTCACCAGTGGCCCGTACACCATCTACCACATCCACCTGGTCACGCTGCTCGGCCTCGCCCGGCCCGGGGTGGACGCCCACTTCGTGGCCGCGGCGCTGCTGGCCCCCCTCTCCGCCACGTTCCTGACCTTCCAGCGGCGGGAGCGCGGGTTCGCGGTCGACGCGATAAAGGCCGGCCTCGACGACCTTCTGGGGCTGGGCCTGTAGTCGGTGCTCCAGCCGGGGTCGAGTCGTCTTCGACCGGCCCCGGCGATGGTCACCAGCGGGACACGGCACGGCGGCGGGACCAACCGCCCCCGCCGACCGCGCCGTCGGATGTCCCGCCCGGACCGAGGAGGCATCCACCATGCGCGAGCAGAGTTCACCGGCCACGCGTCTCACGCCCACCGCGGTGGCGGACCTCGCCGCGGTGGCGGCGCGCTGCGCCGCCGCGTCCGAGGCCGACCGCCGGCTCGACCCGGACGTCGTGCACGCCCTGATCGACGCCGGCTTCGCGCGTCACTTCGCGCCGACCCGACACGGCGGCAACGCCGGCACCTTCACCGACCTGACCCGCGCCGTCGTCCGGATCGGCGAGGCCTGCACGGCGACGGCCTGGTGCGCCTCCCTGGTGGCGAACCTGGGCCGGATGGCCGGGCTGCTCCCGGCCGAGGGCCAGGCGGAGTTGTGGGCGGACGGTCCCGACGCGGTGGTGGTGGGGTCGCTGAGCCCGACCGGCCGTGCCGAGCCGGTCTCCGGTGGTTGGCGGCTCTCCGGGCGGTGGGCCTACATCAGTGCCGTGGGTTTCGCGGACTGGGCGCTGCTCTGCGGCCAGGTCCCCTCCGACGGCCCGCCGGCGGCGCGGGTGTTCGCCGTGCCGCGCGCCGCCTACGAAGTCACCGACACCTGGTTCAACGTGGGGATGGCCGCGACCGGGAGCAACACCGTCGTCGTGCGGGACGTCCTCGTCCCGGACGCCAGGTCCTTCGACCGCGCGCACCTGTTCACCGGCGCCGCGGCCGCCTCCACCGAGCCCTGTCACGTGGTGCCGCTGCCGGCGGTCAACGGGCTGTCGTTCGTCGCCCCCGTGCTCGGCGCGGCGCGCGGGATGGAACGGGCCTGGACCGGACACGTCGCCGAGAAGATCCGCTCCGCCGCCGCCGGGCCCGCCCCGGCGCCGCCCCGGCGCGTCGAGCAGGACGTCACCCTCGCCCGGACCGCCGGCGAGATCGACGCCGCGGAACTGCTGCTGGAACGGGCGGCCGCCGCCGCCGACCAGGGCGCCGGCATCACCCCGCTGGAGACCAGCCGCAACCTGCGGGACTGCTCGCTCGCCATGGACCTGCTCGTCGAGGCGGTCAACCGGCTGTTCCGGGCGGCCGGCACGTCCGGGCACGCGACCAGCAGCCCGATGCAGCGCGCCTGGCGTGACGTCAACACCGCCAGCAGTCACGTGGCGCTGCAGTTTCCGCCCGCCGCCAGCGCCTACGCGGACCAGGTGTTCAAGATCTGAGCCCTGCGCCCGCCGATCGGCTTCCGTCGCGAGGAGAACCCATGTCCCGCACCACAGCTGTTTCCACCGACACCGACTGGCTGCTGTGCCGGGGTTGCCGTACCCCGGTCTACGGCAAGCGCCTGATCCGCAACCACCGGGTCTGCCCCGAATGCGGCCTGCACCTGCCGCTCACCGCCGAGCAGCGGCTCGGGATGCTGGCCGACGAGGGGCGCTACGAGCCGCTGGCCGTCACGGTGACCAGCAGTGACCCGCTGCGCTTCGTCGACCGGGTGCCCTACGCCGACCGGCTCGCCGACGCCCGCGCCCGTACCGGACTGAACGAGGCGGTGCTCTGCGCCCGGGCCACGGTGCAGGGTGTCCCGGCGATCATGGCGGTGATGGACTTCCGCTTCCTCGGCGGCAGCCTCGGCAGCGCCGTCGGCGAGCTGATCACCATCGCCGCCGAGACGGCGCTGGCCGAGCACACGCCGCTGATCATCGTGACGGCCTCGGGCGGCGCGCGGATGCAGGAGGGGGCGCTGTCGCTCATGCAGATGGCCAAGACCAGCGCCGCGCTGGGCGCCCTGGACCGGGCCGGTGTGCTGACCGTCTCGGTGATCACCGACCCGACGTACGGCGGGGTGGCCGCCTCCTTCGCGACGCTCGCCGACGTGATCGTCGCCGAGCCGGGGGCCCGGCTGGGCTTCGCCGGTCGCCGGGTCATCGAGCAGACCATCCGCCAGGTCCTGCCCGAGGGGTTCCAGACGGCCGAGTTCCTGCTGGCCCGCGGGATGATCGACATGATCGTCGAGCGGGGGCGACTGCGCCAGGAACTGGGCCGGCTGCTGCGCGCGGCCACCTTCACCGGCGTACGCTCCGGCGGCCCCGCGCCGGCGGACCCGGTCGTCCGTGACCACCGTGCGCTGCCCGAGCCGGACCCGTGGCGGCACGTCTCCCAGGCGCGGGACCTCAGCCGGCCGACGACGCTGGACTACCTGTCCCTCGCCTTCACCGACTTCCAGGAGCTGCACGGGGACCGGATCTCCGGCGACTGTCCAGCGGTGGTGGGTGGAACCGCGTGGCTGGACGGCCGGCCGGTGCTGGTGCTCGGCCAGCAGAAGGGGCACGACCCGGCCGAGCTGATGCGCCGCAACTTCGGCATGCCGGTGCCGGCCGGCTACCGGAAGGCGGCCCGGCTGATGCGTCTGGCCGAGAAGCTGGACCTGCCGATCGTCACGCTCGTGGACACCCCCGGCGCCTATCCGGGAGTGGACGCCGAGGAGCAGGGCCAGGCGGTGGCGATCGCCGAGAACCTGCGCCTGATGGCCTTCCTGTCGGTGCCGGTGGTGACGGTGATCATCGGGGAGGGTGGCAGCGGTGGCGCGCTCGGCCTCGCGGTGGCCAACCGGGTGCTGATGTTCTCGAGCAGCGTCTACTCGGTGATCAGCCCGGAGGGCTGCGCCGCGATCGTCTGGAAGGACCCCGCCGCGGCCCCGCGTGCCGCCGCGGCGCTCGGGCTGGACGCCCGGGAGCTGCTGCGCCTCGGTGTGGTCGACGGCGTACTGGTCGAGCCGGAGGGCGGCACGGGGGCGGACCCGCTGCGTGCGGCCGAGCTGCTCGGCGCAGCCCTGCGGGCGAGCCTGCACGAGCTGGGCGCGCTCGCCCCCGACCAGCTCGGCGCCGATCGGCGGGCCCGCTTCCGCCAGTTCGGTTCGGCCGTGACCGTGGAGGCGGAGCTGTTGACGATCAGCGGAGAGGTGCATTGAGCATGTTCAAGAAGATCCTGATCGCCAACCGGGGCGAGATCGCCCTGCGGATCGCCCGTTGCTGCCGGGAGCTCGGGATCCCGACGGTCGCCGTGCACTCCACCCGGGACCGTGACTCGGCCGTCGTCCAGCTCGCCGACCAGGCGGTGCAGATCGGTCCGGCGCCGCCCACCCGCAGCTACCTGAACGCGGCCGCCGTGCTCCAGGCCGCCGAGCAGTCTGGCGCCGACGCCATCCATCCCGGGTACGGGTTCCTCTCCGAGTCACCGGACTTCGCCGACGCGTGCGAATCGCTCGGCGTCACTCTGATCGGTCCGCCCGCCTCCGTGATGGCGGAGCTAGGCGACAAGACCTCGGCCCGGGCCCTGATGACCCGCGCCGGCCTGCCGCTGCTGCCGGGGAGCGTCCACCCGCTGAGCCCCGAGGCGGCCGAGGAACTGGCGGCGACGATCGGATTCCCCGTCATCGTCAAGGCCGCCGCGGGCGGTGGCGGCCGCGGCATGCAGGTCGTCCACGACCGGGACAGCTTCCTCGACGAGTACCGCAGGACCCAGGCCACGGCTCAGATGCTCTTCGGCGACGGCCGGGTGTATGTCGAGAAGTACCTCCGCGACGCCCGGCACGTGGAGATCCAGGTGCTCTGCGACCGGTACGGTCACGCCGTGCACCTGGGGGAGCGGGACTGCACCGTGCAGCGACGCCACCAGAAACTGGTGGAGGAGACGCCGGCGCCGGAGCTGCCCGTCGACCTCACCGAGCGGATGGGAAGGTCCGCCGTCGACGGCGCGCTCGCGGCCGGTTACGTCGGCGCCGGCACCTTCGAGTTCCTGGTCGACCCCGACGGCAGCTACTACTTCATGGAGGTCAACTGCCGCATCCAGGTGGAGCACCCGGTGACGGAGATGGTGACCGGCATCGACCTGGTGCGGGAGCAGATCAAGATCGCCGCGGGTGAGCCGCTCGCGTTCACGCAGGACGACGTCCGGCCCCGCGGGGTGGCGATCGAGTGCCGGATCAACGCGGAGGACCCGGCGCGGGACTTCGCCCCGGCGCCCGGCCTGGTGACGGAGTTCGTGCCACCCGGCGGCCCGTTCGTCCGGGTCGATTCCCATGTGCACGCCGGCTACGAGGTGCCGCCGAACTACGACTCGCTCCTGGCCAAGCTGGTGGTCTGGGCACCCCGCCGCGACGAGGCCATCGCGCGCATGCTGCGGTCCCTGGCCGAGTTCCGCATCTCCGGGCCCCGCGTGCACACCACGGTGGACTTCCTGCGTCAGGTGCTCGACGATCCCCGGTTCCGGACCGCCACGCACACCACGGCCCTTGTCGACCAGCTGACGGACCGACGGTAACGGCGGCGCCGGACCCGGTCCGGCGCCGCCGTCTCGTGGCGCGGCTCTCGGCGCCGGCCCCGCTCGGGGCCGGCGCCGATCGCGTCAGGGCAGCGTGATCGACTGCGAGTGCCGGAAGAAGTTCGTCGGATCCCAGCGGGCCTTCACCTGCTGCAACCGGGGGTAGTTCTCCTTGTAGTAGAGGGTCGACCACGGTACGCCGGAGCGGTTGATCTCGGGGTCGCGGATGTCCATGTCCGGCGAGTTGATGTAGCAACCGTCGGTCTGGTCGTTCGGCACCGGGTAACCGCCGGTGGCGGCGAACGTCTGGCCGTAGATGTCGCGGAGCCAGCCCACGTGCTGGGCGTCCTCCGCCGGGTTGATCCAGAAGTTCTCGTAGAGGGCCAGGAACGCCGAGTTGCGGTGCGGGTACGCGGTGGCGGTGGTGGGCACCGTGTTGACCTTGCCGCCGGCGACCCCGGTGAGCTGGAGGGTCGCGTTGGGGTTCGCGTAGTCCTGGCGGGTCAGGTTCCGCCAGAGGGCCGCGATCTGGGTGTCGGTGAAGCTGCGGCGCAGGTACGCCGACTTCACCGCGCTGCGCATCGTCGGGTCCAGCATGGTGGCCGGGTTGCTGGTGCCGATGAGCCGGGTGGCCGCCAGCCACCGCAGCCGCCGGGGCGGGTACGGGGCGGTGATGCCGGTGTCCCGGGTGACGGCGGCGAGGTAGTCGGCGAGCAGCTTCTCGGCGTCGGGCACGGCCGCGTCGATCTGGGTCAGCAGCCCCATGCCCCCGGCGGACCGGTGCGGGATGAACGCCACCCCGGACAGCGCGGTGTACGGGGAGGTGGCGCCGCTGTTCTGCGCGTACCAGGTGCCGAAGTTGCGCACGAGGGTGGTGAACCTGGCCTGGTCGAGGGCCACCCAGGGCACCGGCACGTTGCTGACGAGCACCTCGCGCGGCGGACGGGGCAGCTGCTGACCGGGGATGGTGCCGGAGGCGTTCGGCGAGCGGAACCAGTAGCGGGTGATGATGCCGAAGTTGCCGCCTCCGCCGCCCGCGCACGCCCACCACAGGTCCCGGTTCGGGTCGGTGGAGGCGCGGGAGGCGACCACGAGCCGGGCGATGCGGTTCGCGTCGACGACGACCATCTCGACCGCCTCGATGTGGTCGGCGACCACCCCGTGGCTGCGGGAGAGCAGTCCGTAGCCGCCGCCGGTGGCGTGGCCGCCGATGCCCACGGTCGGGCAGACGCCGGCGGGCAGGGTGACGTTCCAGCCCTTCTGCAGCGTCTCGTACACGGCGATGAGCAGGGCCCCGGGCTCCACCGCGAAGGCCTGGCGGTTCTGGTCGTAGGAGATCCGGTTCATCGCCGACATGTCGATGACGACCTTGCTGGCGGAGTGGTAGACGAAGTCCGCGTAGCAGTGCCCGCCGCTGCGCACGGAGACCCGCTTGCCGGCGTCGACCGCCTCCTGCACCGCCTGCAGCACCTGGGCCGACGAGGTGACCAGCCGTACGGCGTCGGGCGTCGCGACCCACCGCTGGTTGTTGCCGACGACGAGGTCGGGGTAGCGCGGGTCGCCCGGGGTGACCGTCAGCGCGGGCGTCGTGGTGGTCGTGGCGGCCTGCGCGGGTGCTCCCGTGGCCATACCCGCCACGGCGGTACCCGCGACCGCGGCGGTCCCGCTGAGCAGGCTTCTCCTGCTGATGTGTGCCATGCCGTTCCTTCCCATTCGCATTCTCGGGTGCGCGGACGTGTCCGGCGGGACCGGAAGATCGCGACGGGCGGACCGTTCGGGAAGAGGCGCTGAGTTCGCGCGTGATTTCGGCCCGTCGACCCGGATCGGGTCGAGAACGAGTGCCGAATTCCACCCCCGTGGATGCTCGCCCGGTCCCGTGTGCATCGGGTGCTGTCGGAACACTGAGCCGCAATCAATACGGTATTCGCGACGTCAATTCCGAAACAGCGTCGGAAGGTTCAATGTGATCACCCGAATGGGGGAGTCCTGTTGGCTTTCCGTCACCACTTCGTTGATCTGGTGAATAGCTGACGATGAAAGCGAATTCCGGTGTCCGAATCCTCCCCTTCTTTACGTATGTCGGGACGCGATATCTGATGGATACAGACATCGATGTGACAGTGCGCTTCGTCACAGTTAGGCAATCACCCCGCCCGGGGCCGAGAAATCGCGCCTCTTCCTGCGGAAACAGTCCCCTGCCGGGCCCTCGGTGATCGGGAAACAGATGGTCCTGAGGAGTGGCGAGCATGTGTAAACTGGCGCCCAGTAGCGGGAAGTGGAGGGACCTCCACTTTGCTGGTCCGAGGGGGTGGCCATGGCCGTGACAAGGGGGATCGGCCGCACGTCCCGACTTCTCACCGGCGTGGGGGCGGTGCGGATCAGACCGCTTTCCGGCTGTTCTTCCGGTCTATCGAGAGCGACGGCAGAAGCACCGTGAGCGACGGGGGAGTACCTATGAGGTTCAACGTTCTGGGCCCACTGGAAATCATCACGGATGACGACAGGTCGATCGATGTGAGCCCGTCGAAGACCGGGCAGGTGCTGGCGTTGCTGATCGCCCGGTGCCCCGATGCGGTGGCGGTCGACACCCTCATTAGGGAATTGTGGGGCGAGAAGCCGCCGCGCAGCGCGGTCACCACCCTTCAGACGTACATCTACCACGGCCGGCGGATGTTGGCGCGCGAGTTGTCACCGCTCGGTCAGGACCTGGTGTCGACCAGGGCGCCCGGTTATGCCATGCGGATCGCGGCGCAGGACGTGGACGTGAATGTCTTCGAACGACTCGTGCAACGGGCGCGTGAATTGTTGGTTGACGACGAGCCGGAGGCGGCGCTGCGTGAACTCCGCACGGCACTCGACCTCTGGCGGGGTCCGGCGTTCGCCGGTCTGGCGGTCGGGGAGGTGCTGGCCGCGCACATCGCCCACCTCGACGAGCTGCGACTCCAGGCGACCCACCTGCGGATCACCGCGGAGCGCCGGCTCGGCCGCCATCTGGAGCTCGTGGCGGAACTGCGTGCCCTCGTCGCCGCCCATCCGCTCAACGAGTCCTTCCACGCTCAGTTGATCGAAGTGCTCTACGAGTCGGGCCGCCGGGCGGAGGCGTTGCAGGCATATCAGAACCTGCGCGGCATCCTTGCCCGTGAGCTCGGGGTCGAGCCGACCGTCCAGGTGCAACGCTTGCAGCTGACCGTCCTGCAGGGGGAGGACAGCCGGCTCGCCGGACTGGCCTCCCGGTGACCAGCCGGCCCCGCCCGGTCGTCCGCGATGGCGACGACCGGGCGGAGCGGGCCGGTCAGGAGCCCTCGGTGACGTTGATGAGGAAGAGCGGGTCGTCGTACTCCACCGGCTCGCCGTTGTCGTGCAGCACCGCGCTGACTGTGCCGTGCACCGTGGACTCGACCGGGATCATCAGCTTCATCACCTCCACGATCGCCAGCTGCTGGCCCGGGGCCACCGTGTCGCCCACCGAGACGAACGGCGGGGCGCCGGGTGACGGCGCGTGGAACAGGATCCCGACCGCCGGTGAGCGGACCTGGTGGCCGTCCGGCTCGACGGCGAGGGGTGTGGAGCCACTGCCAGCCGCCACCGCCACGGCCACGGGAGCGTTGGTGGCGGCGTGGGCGGTCGCCGGTTCCACCGGCCATTCGGCCTCGACCGTCACGCCGCCGGCTCGCACGCGCAGGGCGCTCGGGGTACGGCCGAAACCCGTCAGCAGTTCCAGTGTGCTGCTGCGGACCAGTTCCAGCGCGGCCTGGATGTCCCGCATCGCCCGGGGGTCGTGGTCGTCGGGCGTCTCTTCCGGTGGCCGGTGCGGCGCCCGGGTGGTGTCACTCGTCATGACGGTGCCTCTCCTCGAAACCGTGCCGGGTCCGGCTGCTCGATCCGTGTCCGGCCGGTGTCCCGTGACCTGTCAGTAGTTGCCGAGCCCGCCGCAGACGTTCATCGCCTGCGCGGTCACCGCGGCGGCGCCGTCGCTCATCAGGTACGACACCATTGCGGCGACCTCCTCCACCTCGACGTAGCGGCCGATCGGGACCCGTCCGGTGATCCGGGCGTGGGTCTCGGCCTCGTCGACGCCCCAGATGTCCGCGTAGTGCTCCCGCACCCGTTCGGCCATGGGGGTCTCCACGAACCCGGGGCACACCGCGTTCACGGTGATGCCGGTCTTCGCCAGCTCCAGGCCGAGGGCCTTGCTGAAACCCACCACGCCGTGCTTCGAGGCCGAGTAGGGGGCGGCGTGGACCACACCCTGCTTGCCGCCGGTGGAGGCGATGTTGATGACGCGACCCCGGCCCCGCGCCAACATGCCGCCGGTGGTGAGGACCTGCTTGGTCATCAGGAACACGCTGTTGAGGTTGGTGTTGATGACGTCGAACCAGAGCTCGTCGTCGATCTCGGCAGTGGCGCCGCCGCCCGGGCGTCCGGCGTTGTTGACCAGGACGTCGATCGGCCCGTACCGCTCCACCGCCGCGCCCACGAACCGCGTGACGTCCTCCGCGGACCGCACGTCGCAGCTACGGCCGTCGACGTCGAGCCCCTCCGACTGGAGGCTCTTGACGGTGTCCGCGACCGCCGACTCACGGCGGGAACAGATGTAGACGTGTGCCCCGCTGCGAGCGATCGACCGGGCGACCGCCAGCCCAATTCCGCTGGTGGCCCCAGACACGATCGCCACTCGCTGGCTCTGCTCCGACATTGGCTTCCCTTCACCGCACGGCCGACTGTGACGCCGCCGAGGATCACCGTCCGTCCTCGAACACCGGTCGAGGGTGCCTGGAGAGCCGGGTGTCGCGGCCGGGCCGGGGACTGCGCGTCCGGCCTTCGAGCCGGATTCGAGTCCGGACGGTCATCGTGGTGCCGCCGGGGCCCGCCCTCCGGTGCCCCCGTCCAGGCCAGCCATCCCGGAGGTCACCCATGCCGACGTCCACCTCGTTCACCGAGCTGTACACGGAGGTCCAGCAGTTCTACGCGCGGCAGATGCGCCAGCTCGACGAACGCAAGTTGGAGGCCTACGCCGAGACGTTCACCGAGGACGCGGAGTTCGGTCACACGCCCGGACGAGAACCCGCCCGGACCCGGGCCGGCATCGCCGCCGACCTGCACGAGTTCCACAAGCGGTTCGAGAACGACCCGGTGCAGCGCCGGCACTGGTTCAACATGATCGACCTCGAACCGCAGGACGACGGGAGCATCAGCTCGACCTGCTACGCGCTGGTGATCACGACGCGCCCGGGTGGTAAGCCGGACATCGCGCCGAGCTGCGTCGTCCGGGACGTGATCGTGCGCGGCGAGGACGGCGGTCTGCTGCTGCGCTCCCGCAAGGTCGAGCACGACCAGCTCTTCTGAGCCGGCCACGTGCCGGTCGCCCGTCGACGCACTCAGCCCGGGCGGGGCGGCCGTGCCGCCCGGGCGACGGCGCCGTACGTGCCGTCGCCCAGGCGGCCTGACCGGTCAGGCCCCGGCGGGCTGGGGGATGAGCACGACCTGCGATGCGGTCGACATCCACGTGGGTCGGATCTCGAGGCGGGAGAACCGCCAGCCGTCGGCGGTGCGGACGAAGCCGAAGCGGTAGTCGCCGGCGAGGACCCGGACGGCGGGCGGGTCGTTCTCGACGAAGACGGCGGTCAGGTTCGCCTGCCCCGACGCCCGGTCGCCGTCCTGCTCGACGAGCAGGTGCGCCATCGAGTGCTGGAGTCGGTGGTAGTGGGCGTGGTGCTGCTGCGCCTGCTCGACCAGACGGGTACGGCCCTCGTCGGTGCCGCCCGGCGTCACGGCGACCGCTTCCGGCGTGAACAGCGCGTCCGCGTCGCCGAGGCAGCGGCCGTCCAGCCACCTGCCGAGCCGGGCCACCAGTTCGGAGATCTCGCGGTGGTCGGTGAGTGCCCGGAGCTCACGCCGGAGCGCGACGAGTTCCTCGTCGGGCGTCGGTGCCGTCCGGATCGTGCCGGTGGAGTCCTGCGTCATGTTCACCTCGAGAGTCCTGGATGTCGAGCCGTCGCGGCGGCCGGGTCGGATGCGTCGGCGCGCCCCGGATCACGGCACCGGTCGACGCCTGCCGCGGGCGCGGATGGCCGGGCCCACGGGCCGGTGGACATCTTCCGTTCTAGCCGAGTCGGGACCGGCTGTGGCGCGATGCAGGATTCCAGACCGGACTCGAATCCGACTCGAAGCGCGCCCGCCTCCGGGCAGGGCCGGCCGGGCGGGTGCGGCGCGACGTCGGCGCGCACCCGCCCGGGGACTCATCCGTGGAAGCGGACGTAGTCGAAGACGGCGGTCACCGGGGGCTCCGCGCCGCCGTGCGCGACCAGGCCGATCCGTGGAGTCGCGTCCGCCGGGAACGTCCACACCCCGCCCCACGTCCAGCTCGTCCCGTCCCGGCTGGAGCCGGCCCGGAACTCGTGCTCGCCGGTGGCCGGGTCGACCCGGTGGGCCAGCCGCAGCCAGGTGGTGGTGGCCGGGGTGCCGACGATGTTCCCGCCGTAGACGGGCTGGCCGGCGAAGGGCAGCTCGTAGCCGTACTCGACCTGGCGGGTGTTCCAGATCGCCACCTGGGCCAGCCGGGCGAACCGGTCGTCGTCGACGTACGCGACCAGGCCGGCCTGCTGGTAGTTGCGGACCGTCTCCTCGCCCAGGTCGAGGGTCACCTTCGTCTCGACCACGTAGTCGCCGGTCGGCGCGTCGCGCAGCAGCACCCCGGCGGTGTTGCCGGTGCCGGTCAGGTCCGCCGACTGCACCGGCCAACGCAGCGCGCCACCGGAGACGGTCGCCGCCGGATCCTCGCGGACCCACCGCCAGGCCGGGTCGAGGCCGTCGGCGAACTCGTCGGAGTACGCCGGCAGCACCCCGCCGACGCGGGGCTCCGGCACCGCCCGTGGGGCGGGCCGGTGCAGCCTGGCGACGCTGACGTTGTCGAACTCCGCCGCGCCGCCGGTCGCGGTGACGGTGAGCCGGCCGACCGTCGGCCGGGTCAGCCGCAGCGACACCACGGCGAGCTGGTCACCGAGCCGGGCCGGGCTCAGCTCGGCGACGAGCTGCCGGCCGCGCACCTCGACGGCGAGGTTGTGCGGGTCGGCGGGGTCGAGAGCGGCGGGCAGGGGCACGCTCGCCGTCGCGCCGCCCGCCTCCCGGGCGACGAGCCGACCGGCGGCGGCGTCGAGGCGTACCTCGACCCGGCCGACGGTCAGTCCGGCCGCCGCCGCGCCGGTGAGCCGCAGGTCGGCCTCCGCGCGCAGGTCGCCGCCGGTCACCGTGCGGCTGGTCAGCGCGCCGGTGCCGGTGAGGTGGCCGTCGGTGACCCGCCACGCGCCGCTGCCGGTCCAGCCGCTCAGAGCCGGGGAGTCGAAGCGGGCGTCGAGTCGGGCGGTGGTCACCGGCGCCCGGCGGTCGCCGTCGGACGGGCCGGCGCCGGCGTTGACCTGCGGCCAGCCGTCGATCCAGTCGAGGCGGTCGATCAGCATCGGCCGCTCGTTGATGCCGAACGGCTCGTCCAGGTACGGGTCGGCCCGGTCGATGGCGTGGTAGACGATCCAGTCCTGCCCGGACAGGTCGGTGAGGAACCCGTTGTGCCCGGTGCCGATCCAGCGGTTGCCGTTCTGGGTGAGCACCGGCGTGCCGCCGGCCCGGGAGGCGGTCAGCGGGATGCCGTCGCGGTCGACGAACGGCCCGCGCGGGCTCGTCGCGCGGCCCACCTGGACGGAGTAGCCGGTGGCCGGGCCGGCGCAGCAGTTGGCGGTGGAGGCGAAGAGGTAGTACCAGCCGTCGTGGCGCAGCACGTAGCTGCCCTCGAACTTGTTGTCGATGGCGACCAGGGTGGGCGCGCCGACCGCGCGCAGCCCGTCGGCGGAGAGCTCGGTGACCGAGATGCCGCCGTAGTAGCTGCCGTAGTAGAGGTAGTGCTTCCCGTCGACGTCGGTGAACTGCGACGGGTCGATGGTCCAGAGCCAGCCACCGCCGCCGCCGGGACGGGGCGCCACCACGGGCTGGTCGGCGAAGGTCCAGGGGCCGGTCGGGGTGGGGGCGGTCGCCGCGCCGACGGCGAAGTCGCCGCCGTCGGGGGAGACGGTGGTGTCGGTGACGGTCACGTACATGACCCACCGGTCGCCGACGCGGCGCACGTCGGGGGCCCAGAAGCCGGCGCCGGCCGTGGCGTACGGCGGGCGTTGGTCGGGGCCGAAGGCGTCGCCGAGGTAGGTCCAGTCGACCAGGTCGGCGGAGCGAACGGTGGGCACCCGGTGGAACCGCTTCTCGCCCTCGCGCAGCGGGTCGGTGGTGCCGTAGGCGTACCAGAAGCCGTCGTCGCCGCGGACGACGACGGGGTCGGCGAAGGTGTCGGCGAACCCGGCGGAGAGCGGGTTGCGGTAGCGGTCGGGGGTGTCGGCTCCGGCGGTGGCGGGCGCGGAGGCGACCGCCAGGAGCAGACCGAGTACGGCGGCGAGCGCGCCGCCGCGGCGGAGTTGACCCATCAGACCTGCCTCGGTTGGGGTGAATGGTGGTCGGTGCGTCATTCCGTCCAGTTCTACAACGATGAATACAACGATGTAAAGGTGTCGGCACGGGTCGGTGCCCACCGAACCGTCGCCGTGGCACCATCGGCGGATGACCGCTGCGCCCACCGACGGCCGCCGCCTCGCCGACCTGGCCGCCCTGCTCGCCGACGACACCCGGGCAAGCATCTGCCTGGCACTGCTCGACGGGCGGGCGTGGACGGCCGGCGAGCTGGCGCGCGGTGCCGGGGTGGCCCCCTCGACCGCCAGCGAACACCTCACCCGGCTGGTCCGGGGCGGCCTGTTGGTGGAGGAGCGCCAGGGGCGGCACCGCTACCTGCGGCTGGCGGGCCCGGCCGTGGCCCAGCTGATCGAGGACCTGGCCGGGCACGGGTCGCCGGCGCCGCGCCCGGCCGGATCGCTGCGTGTGGCCACCGCCGACGCCGCCCTGGCCCACGCCCGGACCTGCTACGACCACCTCGCCGGACGGCTCGGCGTCCGGCTGCGCGACGCCCTGCTGACCCGCGGTCTGCTCGACGGCGCGGACGGTCTCGCGGTCACCCCGACCGGCCGGGACTGGCTGGCCGACCTCGGCGTCGCGCCGCTGCGCGGCGGCCGGCGGCCCCTGGTGCGGGACTGCCTGGACTGGACGGAACGCCGTCCCCACCTGGCCGGCGCGCTCGGCGCCGCGCTGTGCCGCCGCTTCGCGGAACTGGGCTGGACGACGCGCGGCACCGGGCGCAGCGTGCGGGTGACCCCGGCCGGCGTCGCGGCGCTGCCCGAGGTGCTGGGGATCGACGCCGGCGAGCTGGTGCCGCCCCGCCGCGACGGTGGCGGCGGACGCGCCTGACCAGCGCAGCCGGCCCGAGCCGCGCGGTCGCCGCGCCCAACCCGGCGCAGCCGGCCCGACCCGCGCGGTCGTCGCACGCGAACCGGGGCAGCCCCGACGCGCCTGACCCGGACGAGGCCGGCATCACCGCCCCCGCAGCGCGGTGCAGACCGACGCCTCGATCAACCCGGGCAACGCGGGAGGGCCGCTGGGGGAGTGCGCCGAGGCCGGCAGAGTTCGGTCGGCGCCGAAGCGATCCGCCCCTAGCGTCGGGCGGATGAGCGACCCGATACCCCTGATCCCGCCCGGACCCGACACCCCGGCCTGCGGCCCGCCGACCCTCGACGGCGGCGTCTGGTCGGTGACCCGCCACGCGGACGTGCGTGGTGTGCTCACCGATCCGGACTTCCGGGTGCCAGAGGCGGCGCCGGGACCGCCCGGCAGCCTCGCCTGGCTGCGCGGCACCGTCGCCCGGTTCAGCGGGCCGGACCGGCATCCCGCCCGGCGGGCCGCCGCCGTCGCCGCGCTCGCCGACTGCGCGCCGGACGGGCTGCGGCGTGACGCCGCCCGGCTGACCGCCGAGGAACTCGACCGCGACCCGCTCACCGGGCCGGCGCGGCTGGCCCGGGGCGTACCGCTGCGGGTGCTGGCGGCCCGGCTCGGCCTGGCCGATCCGGCGGCGGCGGTGCCGGCGGTGACCGTGGTGGCCGCCGCCTACCAGCCCGGCGCCGGGCCGGCCGCGGTGCGCCGCGCGGACCGCGCGGTGGCGGCGCTGGTGGCGATGTCCCCGGCGGGGCCGCCCGAGGCGCTGGCCAACCGGATCGGGCTGCTCGTGCAGGCATGCGACGCCACCGCCGCATTGATCGGCGCCGCCGCCCGGTACGCCCCGGCGTTGCCCCCGTCGGTGCCCACCGCGGCGCTGCTGGCCGAGGTGCTGCGCCTCGACCCACCGGTACGCGCCACCCGCCGGATCGCCGCCCGCCCGGCCCGGGTGGGTGGGCAGCCGGTCCCGTCCGGCGCGGAGCTGGTGCTGCGCTTCGACGCGGCGAACCGGGACCCGGCGGTGGTCACCGCGCCGGACCGGTTCGCGCCGGGCCGGTCGGTGCTGACCTTCGGCGCCGGCCCGCACGGCTGCCCGGGTGAACGGCACGCGCTGGCCCTGGCCACCGGGGTGGTGGACGTGCTGCGCGAACGCCGGGCCGGCCCGGCGCCCCGACCGGAGCACGCACCCCGCGTCCCGCGCACCCGCCCGGCGGTGCCCCGGTGAGCGACCGCCACGCCGCCTTCCGCGCCCTGCACCGCCCCGGCCGGCCGCTGGTGCTGCCCAACGCCTGGGATCACGCCTCCGGCGCCGCCCTGGCCGCCGCCGGCCATCCGGCGGTGGGCACCACCAGCCTCGGCGTGGCCGTGGCCGCCGGCCGGCCGGACGGGCTGGCGGCCACCGCCGAGGAGACCCTCCGCCTCGCCGAGCTGCTGGTCCGGTTGCCGGTGCCGGTGACCGTGGACGTCGAGGCCGGCTTCAGCGACGACCCGTCGGCCGTCGCCGGGTACGCCGCCGAGCTGGCGGCCCTCGGCGTGGTCGGGATCAACCTGGAGGACGGGCGGCCCGACGGCAGCCTCGCCGATCCGGCCCTGGTGGTGGCGAAGATCGAGGCGGTCCGCGCGCGGGTGCCCGGGCTCTTCGTCAACGCCCGCACCGACGCCTGGTGGCTCGGCCGGCCCGACCCGCTGGAGCAGGCGCTGCCGCGGGCGCGAGCCTACCGGCGGGCCGGGGCGGACGGCGTCTTCGTCCCGGGAGTCGGCGACCCGGACGTCGTCCGGCGGCTGGCGGACGCGGTCGACGCGCCGCTGAACGTCCTGGCCCAGCCGGGCGGGCCGTCGCCGGCGGCGCTCGGCCGCCTCGGGGTGGCCCGGGTCAGCACCGGCTCGCTGCTGTTCCGGGCGGCGCTGGCCGCCGTGGTCCGCACCGCCGACGCCGTCCGGACGGGGATGGTGGAGCCGGATCCGGCGCTGCCGTCGTACGCGGACGTGCAGCGGATGACAGCGACCGGTCGTCGCCCTTAGGGGTGGATGGGAGGATTGCTCGCACTTTCCCTGTTCCGGGTGCTTACGGTGTGTTTCAGGTTCATCCGCACCGTGTCGTACCGGGAGAGGACCCGACCATGCGCGTGCCCAGCCGAAGTTCCGGCCCCCAACCCGGCCCGTCCGTCTCCTCGCCCGCCCCGGCGCGCCGGTCGCCCGCGCTGGGCCGAGCCCGCGCGGTGCCGACCGCCCCGCCGGACCTCGACGCATACCGCGAGGCCGTGGCGGAGCTGCTGGTGGAGGTGGGGGCGCTCGCCGACGCGACGTCCAGCGCGGCCCGCCAGGTGCTCCTCGACCAGCGGTTGCGGGAGCCGGCGATCGCCGCGGTGCTCGACGCGACCCCGCAGGGGTTCATCGGCGCCCGCGAGACACTGCTGCTGGAGATCGCCCGGTACCAGCCCAACGAGCGGACGTCGGCGAGCGACCTCACCGCGCTGGTCCGGATCTACCTGCTCTCCCGCATCGACGTGATGTGGTGGCGCGACACCACCACCTTCCTCACCGACGACCAGGTCGACACCCATCCGGACCTGGTCGACCTGGAGTGGCTGCGCCGGCGTGGGCTGCTCGCCTTCCGTTACCAGGAGCAGCCGGCCACCGTGCTCGGCCGGGGCGTACGGGCGGTGCGCCGCAAGCTCCGCCCGGACGCCACCCCGCGCACCGCCGGGGTGAAGTTCCGGCGCACCCGGCGCGAGGTGGTGGCGCTCCTCAACGACCTGGCCCGCGAGCTGGCCCGGGCCACCCCGCCGGCCACCCCGCCGCTCTGGGTGACCAGCCTGGTGCGCAGCGCCGAGCACCAGTACCAGCTGCGCCGTCTCGGGTACGCCGCGATGGTGCCCAGCGGGCACTGCCTCGGCTGGGCGGTGGACGTGGAGATGGCCTGGTTCACGCGCTTCGGCGTCCGGGACACCCTCGCTGAGATCCTGCTCGCCCGGCAGGCCGCCGGTGAGATCAACGTGGTCGACGAGGGGCAGGCCTGGCACGTGTGCCTGGCACCGGGCGCCCGCGCCCGGCTGCGCTCGGCCTACGAGGCGGAGATGGGGGCCTGAGGCGATGTGCGGCATCGCGCTCAGCGCCGGCCCCGAGGCCGACCCGGCGATCTTCCGCCGGATGCTCGCCGTCCTCAGCCCCCGGGGCGAGGTCACCGAGACCCGGCAGGAGGCCGGCCTGCTCGCCGGCGTACGGCGGCTGCGCATCGTCGACCGGGACCGGGCCGTGCAGCCGTTCACCTCCGCCGACGGCCGGTACGTCCTCTGCTACAACGGCGAGGTCTTCAACCACCACGAGCTGCGCGCCGAGCTGACCCGGGCCGGACACCCGTTCCGCACCACGAGCGACACCGAGGTGGTGCTCGCCGCGTTCCTGCGCTGGGGTGAGCGGGCGGTGCACCGGCTGCGCGGCGAGTGGGCCTTCGCCGTCGCCGAACGCGCCACCGGCCGGGTCTACCTGGCCCGGGACCCGCTCGGCGTCAAGCCGCTCTACTGGGCCCGCACGCCCGGCTGCCTGCACGTCGCCTCGGAGGTCAAGGCGCTGGTCGGGCTGCGCGCCCCGGTCGACGAGGTGCCGCCCGGGCACCACGGCTGGGCCGACCCGGACGGGCGGGTGGAGCTGGCGGCGTACCTCGACCTGCTCGCCCTCGGCGCGGGACTGCCCGAGGTGGACGACCCGGACGAGGCCGCCCTGCTCGTCCGGGCCGCGATCAGCGACAGCATCCGGATGCGGGTGGACACCGACCTCACCGTCGGGGTGGTGCTCTCCGGCGGCCTGGACAGCTCGCTGGCGCTGCTGCACGTCCGCGAGCTGCACCCGGACTGCGTGGCGGTGACCGTCGGGGTGCCGGACAGCCCCGACGTGGCGTACGCGCGGCGGCTCGCCGCCGACCTCGGTGTGCCGCACGAGGTGGTCCAGCTGCGCCCGCGCGACATCCGGCTGGCCGACGTCCGGGAGGCGATCCGGATCTCCGAGCTGACCGAGTACGGCGACATCATCAACGCGGTGGTCACCGTGCCGATCTTCCGGCGACTGCACGAGATGGGGATCAAGGTGGTGCTCACCGGCGACGGCTCCGACGAGCTGTTCGGCGGCTACCCGATGTACCACCAGGTCGGCCCCGACCGGGCCCGCCGGCTCTTCCTCCACAAGATCCGCAACCTCTGCCGTACGGAGTTGCAGCGGGTCGACCGGGCCAGCATGGGCCACGGGGTGGAGGCCCGGGTGCCCTTCCTCGACCTCAGCGTGGTGGAGCTGGCGATGCGGTTGCCGCTGGCGGTCAAGATGCGCGACGGGCAGGAGAAGTGGATCGTCCGGCGGGCGTTCGCCGACGTGCTGCCCGACTACATCCGGCGGCGGCCGAAGAACCCGATGTCGTACTCCTCGGGTCTGCACGAGCGGGCCCGGCTCTACAAGCCGTTCTTCTCCCGGCTGCACCGCCGGTTCGGCTACGACCTGCTGGAGCCGGTCCGCCGCGACTTCGACAGCGTGCTCACCCGCTGCGGCAACGACCTGGACCGGGCCATCGCCGACGGGCTGGCCCGACCCGACTACACCGTGCTGGAGCACGCCCGGGACCTGGTCGGGGCGGCGAGGTGGAACGCCGCCCCGCTGGTCCGCCGGCTGGTCGGGCCGCGTCCCACCCGCGGGGCGCCGGTCGGCTGAGACCCGGCCGAGCGTGCCCGTGATCGTCTCCGTTTGCGGCGTGTCGCGGTGTCGGAGAACGGCGATACCGCGACACGCCGCAAACGGAGTGGATCAGGCGTCTCGCGGTATCCGAACTCGCAGCGGTCGTCGCGCCGCGGGCGGGCAGCCGACGGCGGCCTACCGGAACCGCCTGTGACCCAGGTGATTCCGGCAGGCCGCCGGAGGGAGCGCGCCGGTCAGCCGGCGGGCGGGAAGGGATCGTCCTTGTAGGTGTACTCGGTCTCGATCTTCCCGTCGGCGGTGTGCACGACGAGCTGGCTGGGCTCGTTGGCGTGCGCCACCTTGCGGCCCTCCTCGACCGCGCGGTGCTTGGTGTCGTACGAGCCGAGGCTCCGGCTGCCCTGCTCCACCTTCCAGGAGCCGTCGTTCGGCACCACGTGGTATTCGTTGCGCTTCATGGGCGCTCTCCTCTCGTCCGTCCGGATCCAGGTACCCGGATGCCCGAAACGGAAAACCGGTGTCGCCTTCGGTCGGTGGACAACCCCCGGGGTCTCCCATAGCGTTCCGGAGATATGCGGAGGACTCTCCTGGGCGCCGGGCTCGCCCTGTTGCTCGCCACCACCGGCTGCGCCGGCACCGACGACACGCCGCCCGCGCCGGCCGGCGACCGGGTGCCGGCCGCTTCCCGGCAGGACGCCGACGAGGTCGGGCGCACCCTGGCCAGCCTGCGCCGGGTCGACAAACTGCCGTTGTACGAGATGACCTACGTCGGCCGGTACGACGCGACGGTCGGCACCGACGCGGAGCCCGAGGCGAGCCCCTTCGGCTGCTCGCTCTTCGCCGCCAGCGGCGACCCGGCCCGGCCGCTGTTCGCCCGCAACTTCGACTGGGCGGCCAACCCGGCGATGGTGCTGCGTACCGACCCGCCGGACGGCTACGCCTCGGTGTCCCTGGTGGACCTGTCGTACCTCGGGATCGGCGCCGATCCGACCGGCGACCGGCGGCTGCTGGACGCGCCGCTGCTGCCCTTCGACGGCATGAACGAGCGCGGGCTCGCGGTCGGCCTGGCCGCCGACGACCACGCGACGGTCACGCCGGTGCCGGGCCGCCCCACGGTCGGCTCGGTGCGCATCCTGCGACTGGTGCTCGACCGGGCCGCCACGGTCGACGAGGCGGTGGCCGTCTTCGGCCGGTACAACCTGGACTTCGACGGCGGGCCGCCGCTGCACTACCTGCTCGCCGACGCGACCGGCCGCTCGGCCGTGGTCGAGTTCGTGGACGGGACGATGCGGGTCCAGCGCGGCGAGGGCCGCTGGCAGGCGCTGACCAACGTGCCGGTGGTCGGGGTGTCCGAGAAGGAGCGGCGCGCCGACCGCCGGTACGGGGCCATCGCGGCCGCGTTGGAGAGCTCCGGCGCCCGGGTGGACGCCCCGGCGGCGCTGCGGATCCTCGACCAGGTGCGGCAGGGCCACACCCGCTGGTCGGTGACGTACGGGCTGCGCAGCGGCGACGTGCACCTGGTCACCGCGACGGGCAAGGAGCGGCGCTACCAGCTGCCGATGGACTGAACCCGCCGTACGCGCAAGGGCCCGGCCCCCGACGGGGACCGGGCCCTTCCGACGTGGCCCTACCAGCTCAGGTAGCCGGCCTGGGTCTGCACGTTCAGCTCGCGGAACCGGACCAGGTTCGCCGTCCACGTCCGCCAGTCGTTCAGCTCCAGCACGTCCAGGCCCTTCTGGATGTCGCTGGAGTAGATGTGCCCGTTGTAGTAGTACGTCGACCAGGCGCCACCGGTGGTGAGCTGGGTGGCCGAGAGCGGACCGCGCTCCCAGAACCCGATCTCCTTCGGCTTGGTCGAGTCGGTGAAGTCCCAGACCGAGATGCCGCCCTGGTACCACGCCTGGACCATGATGTCGCGGCCGAACACCGGGATCAGCGAGCCGTTGTGCGCCACGCAGTTCTCGGTGTCCGCGTTGGCCCGCGGGATCTTGTAGTAGCTGCGGAAGACCATCGTCCGGGCGTCGCCGCGACCGGTGATGTCGTAGATGGCGTCCGCGCCACGGTTCGGCCCGACGACCTCGTTGCAGGTGGCCGCGCCGCCGCCGCCCAGCTCGTCGGTGAAGACGACCTTGGTGCCGGCGTTGTTGAACGTCGCCGAGTGCCAGAAGGCGAAGTTCACCGTGTCACGCACCCGGTTGATGACCCGGGGCGCCTCCCGGTTCGAGATGTCCATCAGGATGCCGTCGCCCATGCAGGCGCCGGCGGCGATGTCCTTCGACGGGTACGCGGTGATGTCGTGGCAGCCGCTGGTCGCCGACTTCTGACCCGGGATGCCCTCGTACCCGCCGTCCGGGAAGAGGTTCGGCATGGCCACCACGGCCGCGTCGGTCGGCTTCTTCAGCGGCACCTTGACGATCGAGATGGAATCGTGCGGGGGCTGGCAGTCCGGCAGCTCCACCAAGGGGCGGTACGACGAGACGTACAGGTAGACGGACTTCTTGTCCTTGGCCGGCACCAGCGTGTGGGTGTGCGAGCCGCAGTCGGTCTCGACCGCCTTGATGTAGCGCGGGTTGGCCTTGTCGCTGATGTCGAAGACCTTGATGCCTTCCCAAGACTCCGGTTTGGTCTCGGTCAGGCGCTCACTCGTGCAGGAGTCGTTGCTGCGGCCCTGGTCGGTGGAGAGGAAGAGCAGGTCGCCGTAGACCGAGATGTCGTTCTGCGACCCCGGGCAGAGCACCTGGGACACGATCTTCGGTGCGCTGGGACGGGCGATGTCGTAGATGACGAAGCCCTCGTAGTTGCCGACGAAGGCGTACCGGCCCTGGAAGGCCATGTCGCTGTTGAAGGCCGCCGACGTGTTGAACGGGGCCTGCTTCGGCAGGTTGGCGATCTGTCGCAGGTTGGGGCTGCTGGAGATCTCGTCCACGCCGAGCGTGGGGGTGGCCGTGGCGGCCTGTGCGGTGGTGGCCGTGGCGACCGCCTCCGCGTCGGGCGTCACGGCGGCGTTGCCGGCCGGCGCGGTGGCCACGCTCGCCACCAGGAGGCCGGCCGCAGCCAGGCTCACGATCCTCAGCTGGCGTCGTCGGGGGAGGGAAAATCTGATCATCGGCAGAGCCCTTCGACAGGGGTTGATGATTGTGGACACCTTACCTTCCGGCGATGGGCGTCGATGTGATCTGCGTCACATGAAAGCGTCGTCGTCAATGGATACTATCGCTGCGACCTCGACCGGAGGGGGAGTCGCATGACCGCCCGACGTGGACGGACCCTGCTCGTCGTCACAGTCGCGGCCGTGGTGCTGGTGGCGCTCGGGCTCGCGCTGCGGCCCACCGACCGTCCCGCCCCGGTGGCCGTCGGATCGACCGGAGTCGCGTCGCCGACCCCGGCCCCGGCTGACGGCCCCTCCGTCATCGTCCCCGGCCGCCCCGGCGAGTCCGCCGTCGCCCGCCCGGCCGCGGAGGTCCGCGACACCGCCTCGCCCAGCTACAACTCCCTGGACGTCTGGTTCGTGCGGATGATGATCCCGCACCACGAGCAGGCCCTGGCGATGGCGGAGCTGGCCGAGGGCCGGGCCGCCAGCCCGCAGATCCGGGCGGTGGCCGACCGGATCAGGGGCGCGCAGCGGCCGGAGATCGGCATGATGCGCGGCTGGTTGAGCGCCCGCGGCCTGCCGGCCGAGGTGCCCGGCCACGACCACGGCACCATGCGCGGCATGCAGTCGCCGGAGGCGATCCGGCGGCTCGCGGACGCCCGGGGCGCCGACTTCGACCGGCTGTTCGTGCAGCTGATGACCGCGCACCACCAGGGTGCCGTCACCATGGCGACCGACCTGCTGAAGGTCGGCGTCGACCAGCAGCTCGACGAGTTCGCCAACTCCGTCGCCACCGAGCAGTCCGTCGAGATCGACCGCATGCGCGAGCTGGTCCGGCCACCCGCCTGACCCGTTCCGGCGCCGGGCGACCCCGGCCGCGACCGGCCGTCCGCGGGCGCATCGACGGCGACCTGCCCCGTACGCTGGGTGACCGTGAACCGCACCGTCTTCGGCCGCCCGCTGCGCTCGCTCGCCTTCGACGTCCTCGTCTCCGGCGTGGTGGCGCTCCTGGCCGTGGCCGCCGTGGTGAGCCAGCCCGGCGGCGTGCCCGCCACGCTGGTCGGTTGCGCCATGGCGGTCGCCCTGCTGTGGCGTCGGGTCCACCCGTCGGCCGTGGCGGCCGTGGTGGCCGGGCTGGCCATGGTGCAGGTGATCGCCGGCTGGGGGCCGCTGGCCTACGACATAGGCGTGCTGATCGCCCTCTACAGCGTCGTGAAGTACGCCGAGCGGCTACGCGACGGCGTGCTGGCCGGGATCGTCGCGGCGATCGGGGTGGTGCTGGCCGCCTCGCAGACCGTCGGCAACGCCGCCTGGTGGGCCACCGCCATCTACTTCGCGCTGGTCACCGGCGGGGTGTGGCTCGCCGCCCTGAACGTGCGGACCCGCCGCCTGTACGTGCTCAGCCTGGAGGAGCGCGCCGCCACGCTGGAGCGCGAGCGGGAGGCCGAGGCCCGCGCCGCGGTGGCGGGGGAGCGGGCCCGGATCGCCCGCGAGCTGCACGACGTGGTGGCGCACAGCATGGCCGTGATGATCGTCCAGGCCGACGGGGCCCGGTACATGCTCGACCAGGACCCGGAGACCGCCCGCGCCGCGGTCAAGGTGGTCGCGGACACCGGCCGGCAGGCGCTGGAGGAGATGCGCCGGCTGGTGGACGTCCTGCGGGAGCCCAGCCCGGCGGAGCCGCCGGCTACGGCGGAGCCGCCGGACGACGACGCCGTCGCCGCCGACCCGGAGCACCGGCGGGCGGCGGTCGCCGAACTGCCCGCGCTGCTGGACCGGTTCCGCGACGCCGGGCTGCGGGTCCGGCACACGGTCACCGGCGAACCGGCCGCGCTGCCCCCGGGCCTGGACCTCACCGTCTACCGGGTGGTGCAGGAGGCGCTGACCAACGCGCTCAAGCACGCCGGGGTCGGCGCGAGCGTCACGGTCACCCTGGAGCACGTCCCGGACGCCGTCGTGGTCCGGGTGGTCGACGACGGGCACGGCCGGCCGCCGGTCGGTCCCGCGCCGTCCGGCGGGCACGGCCTGGTCGGCATGCGCGAGCGGGTCGGCGTGTACGACGGCAGCCTCGTCGCCGGCCCCCGGCTGGCCGGGGGCTGGCGGGTCGAGGCGCGGCTGCCGCTACCGTCGACAGCCGGGACGGAGGTGGCGGCATGACGGTCCGCGTGGTGATCGTGGACGACCAGGCGCTGGTGCGCGCGGGGTTCCGGATGGTGCTGGACTCCCAGCCGGACCTGGAGGTGGTCGGCGAGGCCATTGACGGCGCGGACGCGCTGCGGCTGCTCGCCCGCACCGAGGCGGACGTGGTGGTGATGGACGTCCGGATGCCCACCATGGACGGGGTGGAGGCGACCCGCCGGATCTGCCGGGACCGCCCGGCTGGCCCGCCCCGGGTGCTGGTGCTCACCACCTTCGACACCGAGGCCGACGCGTTCGCCGCGCTGCGCGCCGGGGCGAGCGGCTTCCTGCTCAAGAACGTGCCCCCGGAGGAGCTGCTCGCCGCGATCCGGGTGGTCGCCGCCGGTGACTCGGTGGTCGCGCCGTCGATCACCCGCCGGCTGCTGGACCGGTTCGCCGACCGGTTGGGTCCGGGGCCCTCCGAGGACCCCCGGCTGGCCCAGCTCACCGACCGGGAGCGGGAGATCCTGCTGCTCGTCGCGCAGGGACTGTCCAACGCCGAGATCGCCGGCCGGGTGCACGTCGCCGAGGCGACCGTGAAGACCCACGTCGGGCGGATCCTGGCCAAGCTCCAGCTCCGCGACCGGGTCCAGGCGGTGGTGCTGGCGTACGAGAGCGGGCTGGTCACGCCGGGAGGCTGACCGGCGCTACGACCTGGGTCGTACGGGTCCACCCGGTCGGGGGCGACCCGGGGCGTACCGACCTCGACCGTGCGGGCGGACGCCACCGCGGGCGGCGGTCCATAGCGTCGGAGACGTCCTGGTCACCGACTGCACGGGGAGTCTCCGCATGTCCCTCGCCCCACCCGTCCCGGCCCGTACCGGTGTCGCGGTCACCGCCCGCGGCCTGCGCAAGGAGTACGGGCGCGGCGCCGCCCGCGTCGTCGCCCTCGACGGCGTCGACGTCGACTTCGCCGCCGGCCGGTTGACCGCCATCATGGGCCCGTCCGGCTCGGGCAAGTCGACGCTGATGCACTGCCTGGCCGGCCTCGACAGTCCCACGGCGGGCACCGTCCGGCTCGGCGACACCGAGACCGCCCGCCTCGACGACAAGCGGCTCACCCTGCTGCGCCGGGACCGGATCGGCTTCGTCTTCCAGAAGTTCAACCTGCTGCCGGCGCTGACCGCCGAGGAGAACATCCTCCTGCCGCTGGCCATCGCGGGCCGGCGGGCGGATCCGGCCTGGCTGCGGCAGGTGGTGGCGGCGGTCGGCCTGGCCGACCGGCTCGGGCACCGGCCGGCCGAACTCTCCGGCGGGCAGCAGCAGCGGGTGGCCGTGGCCCGGGCGCTGGTCACCCGCCCCTGGGTGGTCTTCGCCGACGAGCCGACCGGCAACCTGGACTTCCGCTCGGGCGCCGAGGTGCTGGGGCTGCTCCGGGAGGCCGTGGACACCCTCGGCCAGACCGTGGTCATGGTGACCCACGATCCGGTGGCCGCCGCGTACGCCGACCGGGTGGTCTTCCTCTCCGACGGCCGGCTGGTCCGCGAACTGGCCGCGCCGACCGCCGAGCGGATCCTGGACGCGCTCGCCGGCCTCGACCCGGTCGCCCCGGCGCGGGGGCGGTGACCGCGATGATCCGGTTGACCCTGCGCTCGTTGCGCGCCGACGCGCTGCGGCTGCTGCTCTCCTCCCTGGCGATCGTGCTCGGCGTGGCCTTCGTCGCCGGCACCCTGATGCTCACCGACGGCATGCGGGCCGGCGCGTACGACCGGGCCGGCGCCTTCGACCGGCACACCGACCTCGGCGTGTACGCCGGCACGGACCCCCTCCCGCCGGCCCTGGTCGACCGGGTGCGCGCGGTCGACGGGGTGGCCGCCGCCGAGGGGGAGCTGACCGGTTCCGGTGGGGTGGTCGGCTCCGACGGCCGCCCGGTGCTCGGCTACGGGGTGCTCGCCTCGATCCCCACCGACCCGGCCCTGCGCTCGTACGACCTGACCGCCGGCCGGCTGCCGGACCGCCCCGGCGAGGTCGTCCTCGACGCGTCCACCGTGCGTGAGGAGGGCTTCGCCCTCGGCGCGCCGGTCGAGGTGGGCGGCTCCACCGGGGCCGCCCGCGCGTACACCCTGGTCGGCGCCGTCGACGTCGCCGGCACCGCCCGCGACGTCGGCGGACCGTTCATCGGCCTGGTGGGCGCCGACGCCCTGGCGGTGACCGGGGAGCGGGGGTACGGCCGGATCATGGTGGCCGTCGCCCCGGGCACGTCCCGCGAGGCGGTGGCCGAGCGGCTGGCCGGGGTGGCCGCCACCGGCGCCACCGTGAAGTCCCGTCAGCAGATCCTCGACGACGCGGTCGACGACGCGGTCCGCGACCTCAAGCAGTTCGGCATGATCCTGCTGACCTTCGCCGGGGTCGCGGTGGTGGTGGCCGGCTTCGTCATCGCCAACACCTTCGCCATCGTGCTCGCCCAGCAGACCCGGCGTACCGCCCTGCTCCGGCTGGTCGGCGCCACCCGGGGGCAGGTCTTCCGGGCCACCCTGCTGGAGTCGGCGGTGCTCGGGCTGACCGCCTCGGCACTGGGGGTGCTGGCCGGCGCCGGCCTGGCCGCCGGCCTGGCGGCGGGGCTGTCCACGCTGGACCTGCCGTTCACCGGCGAGGTCATGCTGACCCGCTCGACGGTGCTGCTCTGCGTGGCGCTGGGCACCGCGATCACCGTGGCCGCCGCCTGCGTACCCGCCTGGCAGGGCACCCGGGTCGCCCCGGTGGCCGCGCTGACCGACGCCGCCGTGCAGGTGACCCGCCGCGCCGGCCGGGTCCGGCTGACGATCGGCGCGCTGGTCTTCGCCGCCGGGGTCGCCGCGCTCGCGGTGGCCGCCACCGTCGGCCAGATCGCGCTGGTCGCCCTCGGCGGGATGCTGACCTTCTTCGGCATCGTGCTCTACGGCCCGGTGCTGGTGCCCGCCCTGGTCCGGCTCTTCGGCGCGCCCGCCCGGCTGCTTCTCGGCGCCACCGCCGGGCTGGCCGTGGCCAACGCCGTCCGCAATCCGCGCCGGGTCTCGGCGACCGCCACCGCGCTGGTGATCGGGATCGGTCTGGTGTCGGCGTTCGTGGTCGGCGCCGGCAGCGTGAAGGTCGGCATCGAACGCGCCGTGGACGCCCAGATCGGCGTCGACTACCTGGTCACCGGCGTCGGCAGCGACCTGCCGGCGGCCCTCGCCGACGAGCTGGCCGCCCGGCCGGAGCTGGGGGTGGTGCACGAGCGGCGCAGCCGGGTCGTCGACGGGGTGGAGATCCGCGCCGCGCATCCGGCGCTGGTCGGCCGTACCCTGACCGGCGCGGTGGCCGGCGACGACGGCGACCTCGGCCCGGGCGCGGTGCTGGTGCACCGGCAGCTCGCCGAGGCGCGCGGCTGGACCGTCGGCGCCCCGGTGACGCTCGCCGGCCGGTCCTTCCGGGTGGCCGCGGTGGTGACCGCCGACGAGGCCGCCCAGGCCGCCCCCGGGGTGGCCGAGGGACACCTGGTCGACATGGTCGACGCCGACTTCGCCCGGCTCTTCCCGACCCAGCGCGGCTTCCTCGCCGAGGTGGACCCCGCCGCCGGGGTCTCCGCCGAGCGGGCCCGGGCGGCGGTCGAGACCGTCGTCGCGCGTTACCCGACGGTCAACCTGATGGACCAGGCCGCCTACAAGAAGATGCTCACCGGCACGGTCGACATGCTGCTGGCCTTCGTCACCGCGCTGCTCGGCCTGGCGGTGGTGATCGCCCTGGTCGGCGTGGCGAACACGCTGAGCCTCTCGGTGGTGGAGCGGACCCGGGAGAACGCCGTGCTGCGGGCGGTCGGCCTCACCCGGGGCCGGATGCGGGCCATGCTGGCCGTCGAGGCGGTGCTGATGGCGCTGGTCGGGGCGGTGCTCGGGATGGCGCTGGGCGCCGGGGTCAGCGCCGGGGCGATGGCCTTCGTGGCGAAGATCGGCGGGGAGTTCACCCTGGTGCTGCCCTGGGGGCGGCTCGGGCTGATGCTCGCGGTGGCGGTGCTGGCCGCCCTGCTCGCCTCCGTGCTGCCGGCCCGCCGGGCGTTGGGCCGGCCGGTGGTCGAGGCGCTCGGCGCGGAGTGAACCGGTGGTGGCCGGTCCCGGGCGGGACCGGCCACGGCCGCGCGGATCAGAGCCGCTCCACCACCGCGCCCCGACAGCGGTCCCGGGTGTCGAAGACGTACCGGGCGTGCCGGGCCACCAGGTCGTAGTCGAAGCTGTCGTGGTCGGTCACCACGACCACGGCGTCGGCCTCGGCGACCTCCCGCTCGGTCAGGTCGACCACGGTCACGCCGCCGGGGATGTGCTGCGGCTCGGCGTACGGCTCGACCGCGCGCACGTCGGCGCCGAGGTCGTTGAGCCGCCGGGCCACGTCCACGGCGGGGGAGTCGCGCATGTCGCCGGTGTTCTTCTTGTACGCCAGGCCCAGCAGCAGCAGCCGGGCCCCGTTGACCGAGCGGCCCACCCGGTTCAGCCCGGCCATCACCCGCTGGGCCACGTGCTCGGGCATCTGGTGGTTGATGTCGTCGGCCAGCTCGATGAACCGGAACTGCCGACCCATCGTCCGCTTCACCTGCCAGGACAGGTAGCACGGGTCGATCGGCAGGCAGTGCCCGCCCACACCCGGGCCGGGCCGGAACGGCATGAAGCCGAACGGCTTGGAGGAGGCGGCGTCGATCGCCTGCCAGACGTCGATCCCCAGGTGGTGGGAGGCGATCGCCAGCTCGTTGATCAGCGCGATGTTGACCTGCCGGAAGGTGTTCTCGATCAGCTTGGTCAGCTCGGCGACCCGGGTCGAGTCCACCGGCACGGTCCGCTCCACCAGTTGCCGGTAGAAGTCGTCGACCCGGCGCAACGAGGCGCCGTCGACGCCGGAGACCACCTTGGGGGTGTTCTCCAGCCGCCAGGTGCGGTTGCCCGGGTCGATCCGCTCCGGGCTGTAGCCGAGGTGGAAGTCGCCGGGGCTGCGCAGGCCGCTGGCCGACTCCAGCAGCGGCCGGAGCACGTCCTCGGTGGTGCCGGGGTAGGTGGTCGACTCCAGGACCACCGTGCAGCCGGCCCGGACGTACGGGCCGATGCCGTGGCCGGCCTGCTCGACGTAGCTGAGGTCGGGAGCGCCGTCGCGCAGCGGGGTCGGGACGGTGATCACACAGATGTCGAAGCCCTCGGCGTCGGTGTACTCCGTGCTCGGCCGGTAGCGGCCGCTGCCCAGCGCCCGGCCGAGCCGTTCGGCGGTGATGTCCTCGACGAACGACTCGCCGGTGGCGAGCCGCTTGACCCGGTCGGCGTCGACGTCGAGGCCGACCACGTCCAGCCCCGCCTCGACGGCACGCATCGCCAGTGGCAGACCGACGTACCCCTGACCGATGACGACCAGCTTCTCAACGCGCACGTTCGCTCCCGTGGCAGTAAGTGACTCCTGTCCGGGAGCTTAGGGCCTGTATGAGGTTTAAAGTCCGATTTTGCGACTAATGGCGATGGCGGTGCCGAATCCGGTCAGCTGCCCGCCAGCGGCGGGTTCCCGTCCGGAGGCGCCGTGGTGGTCGGCACCGGATCGGGCGGTGACGTGGTGGTCGGCACCGGATCGGGCGGTGCCGTGGTGGTCGGCGGGCCGGCCGGCGTGGTTGTCGGCACCGAGGTCGGCTGCGGCTCCGCCGATCCGCTCGGCCCCGGCGACGGCGTGACCGTGACGGTGGCCGAGGGCCGGTTGCGCGGGTTCCAGGTGCGGTTCGGCCGGCTCGGCTGACCCGTGGTGGTCTCCTCGGGGATCGCCGACGGTTCCCCCTCTTCGCTGGGCGCCACGGCCGGCGAGGTGCTCTTGATGTTGGTCGCCCCGTCACCGGTCTCCTTGGCCGCGCCGAGCGCCGCGCCCAGCGCGGTGAGTGCCACCAGCACCGCCGCGAGCGCGCCGACCAGCGAGCCGCGCCGACCGCGGCCCCGCGTCGGCGCCACGGTGGCCGCCGCCGGGAGCACCGGCACCTCGCCCCGGGTGGTGGTCGCCGGGCCCGCCGCGCCACGCAGCGCCGGGGGGACGAACGCGGTCGTCGCGGTGCCGTCGCTCAGCGCGGCCCGGGCCGCGGCGGCCATCTCGGCCCCGGTGGCGAACCGGTCGGCCGGGTCCTTGGCCAGCGCCCGCGACACCAGCGCGTGCACCGGCGCCGGGATCTCCTCCGGCAGCGCCGGCGGCTCGTCGTCCAGGTGCCGCACCGCGACCTGGAGCGGGTTGTCGCCGGTGAACGGCGGCCCGCCGGTGAGGCAGCAGTACGCGACCGCGCCGAGCGCGTAGATGTCGGTGGCGGCGGAGACGGGACGGCCGGACGCCTGCTCCGGCGCCATGTAGAGCGCCGTCCCCGGCACCGCGTTGGTGCTGGTGATGCTGGTGACGTTGGTGGAGCGGGCGACGCCGAAGTCGACCAGCACCACGGTGCCGTCCTCCTGCACCAGCAGGTTGCTCGGCTTCACGTCGCGGTGCACGATCCCGCCGGCGTGCGCGGCGTGCAGCGCCTGGGCGGCCTGCGCGACGATCGACATCGTCTCGGCGACGTCCAGGTGACCGGCGGCCTCGATCCGCCGGGACAGCGGCTCGCCCTCGACGAACTCCATGACCAGGTAGTCGGCGCGCCCGCCGTCGGCGAGGCGGTCCTCGCCGCAGTCGAAGACCTGCACGATGCCCGAGTTGCGCAGGGCGGCCATGATCCGCGCCTCGGCGCGGAACCGGGCGATGAAGTCGGGGTCGGAGACCAGCGCCGGCAGCAGCACCTTCACCGCGACCTGGCGGCCCAGGATCAGGTCCGTGGCACGCCAGACGTCGCCCATGCCGCCGGTGGCGACACGTTCGTCCAGGCGGTAGCGACCGCTGAGCACGACTTCCGATGACAACACCCGAATACCGTACCCAGAGGAGCAGAAAAGAACTCATGGCGATCTCCCCGTCGCGTCCGGCACCGGCGCGGCACCGGTACCGGCGCCACGACGGCGCGGCGAACGGGGGGTGACGAGAACCGAACGGACTGTCACAATGGCCGCGGGCGGCGGCAGCAAGCCGGGCGTACGGGGCCACCGGGGACGCCCGGACCGCGATGACCTGGCCGGGGGCGTCCCGCAGTCGTTTTCCGTCACGCGGACTCGCCGATTGTTAGCTAGATATTTCTCACTCTTTCTCCGCCAGGCGGTGACTTGTCCACCCGTCCATTGACTCCTACCGTTAGCGCGACTCGGGCCAGCCCATGGTGCCGGTGCGGCATTCGGCCGACCGCCGTATTGTCGCGGCGTGTGTCAGACATGCCGCCCGGCCGCTCGGCAGGGTGCGATGGGGTCAGCGGGGGGCTGTTGGTGCGCGAGGGGGTCCGGCTGCCGCACCGGGGGTGCGTCACGCACGGCCTGCCGGTCACGGCGGGGGCGGCGGACGCATGACCGTTGAGCTGAGCGAGGCGGTGGCCGCGGCGCAGGCCGGCGACGAGGAGGCCTTCCGCTTCCTGTACCGCAGCCTCCAGCCGGGCCTGTTGCGGTACCTCACCGCCCTCGTCGGCGCTGACGCCGAGGACGTCGCCTCGGAGACCTGGTTGCAGATCTCCCGGGACCTGCCCAGCTTCACCGGCGGGGAGTTCCGCGCCTGGACGGTGACGATCGCCCGGAACCGGGCGATGGACCACCTGCGCCGCCAGCGTCGCCGTCCCTCGCTGCCGGTGCCGGTGCAGGCCTTGAGCGAGCTGGCCGGGGACGCGGACACGGCCGAACGGGCCGGTGAGACCATCGGTACGGAGGCCGCGCTGGCCCTGATCGCGACGCTGCCGCCCCGGGAGGCCGAGGCGGTGCTGCTGCGGGCGGTGATCGGGCTGGACGCCGAAACCGCCGGCCGGGTGCTCGGGCGCCGCTCGGGTGCCGTCCGCACCGCCGCGCACCGCGGCCTGCGCCGGCTCGCCGCGCTGCTGGAACGTCAGGACCTGCCCCAACCGTCCGGCGGCGACGAGCGGACCGGCCGGCCCCACCCGCGGCGGGGCCGGCAGACGCCGAGCACGTCCCACGCCGAGCCGGCGGACGGATGACGTGAGGGGAAACTGGATGAACTTCCGCCGCTCCGACGGCGCCGAGCGGCCCGCCGACCGGGCCGAGGCCGAGCGGCTGCTCGACGCCGCCCGGACCGCCGACGCGCCGCCCGCGGGCGAGGACCCGCTCGCCCGGCTGCTCTCCGCCGCGGCCGCCCCGGCCCGCCCGGGTGAGCTGGCCGGCGAGGAGGCCGCGCTGGCCGCGTTCCGGGCCGCCCGCGCGGCGGGCGCGTCCGCCCCGTCGCCCGCGCCGCCGTCCCGGCGCCGGCGACGGGTGACCACGGGCGTGGTCGCCTGGGTGGCCGGCATCGCCGCCACCGCCACGGCCGGCGCCGCCTTCGCCGCGGTGACCCTCGACCGCGGCGACGACCCGGCGCCCCGGCCGTCCGCCTCCGTGCCGGGCGGATCCGGTTCCGGTCCGGCGGCGCCGTCCTCGTCCGGTGGCGGGTCGACGACCGGCGCGCCCACCCCGGGTGCCGGCCCCTCCGCCGCGTCCCCCTCCGGCCGGCCCGGCGCCTCCGGGAAGCCGGCCTCCGAGGGGAAGCTGGCGGGGCAGTGCCGGGCGTACCTGGCGAAGCCGGCGGCGCAGCGTGAGAAGGCGCTGCGGAGCTCCGCGTTCGCCGATCTGGTGGCCGCCGCCGGCGGTGCGGGCAAGGTCGAGGCGTACTGCCGGGAGCTGCTTCCGGAGCGGGCCCCGGAGGCGGACGAATCGCCGGAGGCGAAGCCGTCGGGCCCGCCCGCGGCCCCGGCGGCGCCCACTCCGGACGCCCGCCCAAGTCGGAAGAAGTAGTCGAAAAGGCTTCACAGAAATTTCTTCCCGCCCGGGGCCGCGGATTCCGTCTGCTAGACAGAAGATGGTGAGACGCGGCGGCCGGCCGGCGACGGTCGATGCCGCCCGCGCCGGCAGTGTCGCCGGGTCCCCGGTCGGGAGGAGACCGTTTCGTGGTGACGTCCCCGGAACTCGAGCGGACGACCGTGCTGGGCGAGAAGGCCGCCGCCGCGGCCCACCTCGGCCGGATCTGCTTCAAGACCGGGCCACCGGTCTTCACCGGCGTCGAACTGGAATGGACCGTGCACGACGCCGCCGACCCCGCCCGACCGGTTGACCGGGAGCGGCTGCGGGCGGCGCTGGGGCGGCACAGCCCCGTCACCCTGGACCACACCAGCCCCGCCCAGCCGCTCCGGCACGGAAGCAGCGTGACCGTGGAGCCCGGCGGGCAGGTGGAGGTGTCCACCGCGCCCCGACCGTCGGTCGCCGCGCTGATCCTGGCCACCGAGGCCGACATCGCCGAGCTGAGCGCGCTGCTGGAGCGCGCCGGGCTGGTGCTCGGCCGCAGCGGCATCGACCCGTGGCGGGTCCCGCAGCCGGTGGTCGAGACCTCCCGCTACCGCGCGATGCGCTGCGTCTTCGACCGCCGGGGCCCTGCCGGGCGGACCATGATGTACAGCACCGCCGGCCTTCAGGTCTGCCTGGACGCGGGCGAACCGGCCGAGCTGGCCGCCCGCTGGGCCACCGTGCACATGGTCGGGCCGCCGCTGGTGGCCGCGTTCGCCACCGCCGACCGGCACGCCGGCCGGCGGACCGGCTGGGCGTCCGCGCGGATGGCCGCCTGGCTGGGCATCGACCCGGCCCGCACCCGGCCGGTCTGGTCGCCGCGGCGGCCCGACGAGGACCCGGTCGCCGCCTGGACGGAGTACGCGCTGGCCGCGCCGCTGCTCTGCCTGCGCCACGACGGCCCGGACTGGACCCCGCCACCGGGGATCACCTTCGCCGACTGGATCGACGGGGCGCTGCCCCGCCCGCCGACCACCGACGACCTGGAATACCACGTCAGCACCCTGTTCCCGCCGGTCCGCCCGAGGGGCTACCTGGAGGTGCGCTACCTGGACGCCCAGCCCGGTCCCGGCTGGATCCTCCCGCTCGCCGTGCTGACCGCGCTGCTCGACCGCGCCGACACCGCGCGGTCCGCCCGCGCGATCGCCGCGCCGGTGGCCGACCGCTGGCACGCCGCGGCCCGGTACGGCCTGGCCGACCCGCCGCTGGCCGCGGCGGCCGCCGCCCTGCTCGACCTGGCGCTGGAGGCGCTGCCCCGGCTGGACCTGCCGCCGGGCACCCACGACGAGACGAACCGAGGAATCCGGCGGCGACGGGCCGCCGCGGAGAGGGGGCACCGGTGACCACCACAGAACAGCCGGACACGCAGGCGGAGGTGCTGCGCAGCCGGATCGCGGCGGAGCTGGAGCGCACCCGGGCCCGTACGACGCTGCTCACCGAGGCGGTGGACGACGACGATCTGACCCGCCAGCACTCCCCGCTGATGTCCCCGCTGGTCTGGGACCTGGCCCACGTGGGCAACCAGGAGGAGCTCTGGCTGGTGCGCGACGTCGGCGGCCGCGAGCCGGTCCGCCACGACATCGACGACCTGTACGACGCGTTCAAGCAGCCCCGCAAGGACCGCCCGTCGCTGCCGCTGCTGCCTCCCGCCGAGGCGCGCGCCTACGTGTCGACGGTCCGCGACAAGGTGTTCGACCTGCTGGACGCCATCCGGTTCACCGACCGTCCGCTGGTCGCCGAGGGCTTCGCCTTCGGGATGATCGTGCAGCACGAGCAGCAGCACGACGAGACGATGCTCGCCACCCACCAGCTGCGCGCCGGGCCCGCGGTCCTGGACGCGCCCCCGCCGCCCGAGCCCCGGGTGCCGGTCGCCGACGAGGTGCTGGTGCCGGCGGGCCCGTTCACCATGGGCACCTCCACCGACCCGTGGGCGCTGGACAACGAGCGCCCCGCGCACACCGTCGAGCTGCCCGCGTACGTCATCGACGCGGCGCCGGTCACCAACGGCCGGTACCGCGAGTTCATCGCCGCCGGCGGGTACGACGACCCGCGCTGGTGGAGCGGGCCCGGCTGGCGGCACCGCACCGAGGCGGGACTGACCGCGCCGATGCACTGGCGGCGCGACGGCGACGGCTGGGCGTACCGGCGGTTCGGGCGGTGGTCACCGGTCCGCGACGACGAGCCGGTGGTGCACGTCTGCTGGTACGAGGCGGAGGCCTTCGCGGCCTGGGCGGGGCGGCGGCTGCCCACCGAGGTGGAGTGGGAGAAGGCGGCCCGCTGGGACCCGGGCACCGGCCGCTCCCGCCGGTACCCGTGGGGCGACGAGGACCCGACCGGCGGGCACGCCAACCTGGGGCAGCGGCACCTGTGGCCGGCGCCGGTGGGCGCCTACCCGGCGGGCGCCTCGCCGCTGGGCGTGCACCAGCTGATCGGCGACGTCTGGGAGTGGACGTCGAGCACCTTCCGGGGCCACCCCGGGTTCACGGCCTTCCCGTACCGGGAGTACTCCGAGGTGTTCTTCGGCGACGGCTACCGGGTGCTGCGCGGCGGCTCGTTCGGCACGGACCGGGCGGCCTGCCGGGGCACGTTCCGCAACTGGGACTACCCGATCCGGCGGCAGATCTTCAGCGGCTTCCGCTGCGCCCGCGACGCCCGGCCCGAGGAGGCGCACGGGTGATCGGCGGCACCGCCTGATGTGTCGGCACCTGGCCTACCTCGGGCCGCCGCTGAGCCTGCGCGCCCTGCTGTACGACCCGCCGGACTCGCTGGTCCGGCAGTCCTGGGCACCCCGGGACATGCGCGGCGGCGGGACAGTCAACGCCGACGGCTTCGGCGTCGGGTGGTACCCCGGCGAGGGCGATCCGGTGCGCTACCGGCGGGCCCAGCCCATCTGGAGCGACGTGACGCTGCCGGCGCTGGCCGGGGTGACCCTCGCCGGCGCGGTGCTGGCCGCCGTCCGCTCCGGCACCGTCGGCATGCCGGTGCAGGAGTCCGCCGCCGCGCCGTTCACCGAGGGCCGGTGGCTGTTCAGCCACAACGGTGTCGTGCGGGGCTGGCCCGACGCGCTGGTGCCGCTCGCCGACACCCTGCCCGTCCGTGACCTGCTCACCCTCGACGCCCCGACCGATTCCGCCCTGCTCTGGGCGCTGGTCCGGCACCGGTTGCGGGCCGGCGCCGACCCGGCGGAGGCGGTCGCGGAGACGGTCGCGAAGGTGTCCGCGGCCGCGCCCGGGTCGCGGCTGAACCTGCTGCTCACCGACGGCCGGACGATGGTGGCCACCGTGGCGGGGCACGCGATGTCCGTCCTCGCGACGCCGGACTCGGTGCTGCTGGCCTCCGAGCCGCACGACGACGACCCGGGCTGGCGGTCGTTGCCGGACCGGCACCTGGTGGTGGCGACCTCGACCTCGGTGCGCGTGCGCGCCCTGGCGGGAGCGTGACGCCGCAGCAGGGTCGCAGGTGGAGACAGGGACGTTCGCCGAAGGAGAAGGGACACCTCATGGGCGCGGAGCCGTTGGAGATCTACCTCGAAGACCAGGACCTGGGGCGCAGCCTGCGGGAGGACGTGCGGGTCGGGCTGACCGCCGAGGAGAAGTGGCTGCCACCGAAGTGGTTCTACGACGCCCGGGGCAGCGAGCTGTTCGAGGAGATCACCCGGCTGCCCGAGTACTACCCGACCCGGGCCGAGCGGGCCGTGCTGGCCGAGCGGGCCACCGACATCGCCGAGCTGACCGGCGCGAAGACGCTGATCGAACTGGGCTCCGGTTCGTCGGAGAAGACCCGGCTGCTGTTGGACGCCTTCACCCGCCGGGGTGGGCTCGGCACCTTCGTGCCGCTGGACGTGTCCGTGAGCGCGCTGCGCCAGTCCACCGAGCAGATCGCCACCGACTACCCGGGTCTGCGGGTACGCGGCATCGTCGGCGACTTCACCCGCCAGCTCGACCGGCTGCCCACCGGCGGGCGGCGGCTGGTGGTCTTCCTCGGCGGCACCATCGGCAACCTGCTGCCGCCCGAACGGGCCGCGTTCCTGTCCGCGATGCGCGCGACGTTGGAGGCGGGCGACTGGCTGCTGATCGGCACCGACCTGGTCAAGGACCCGGCGGTGATCGTGCCGGCGTACGACGACGCGGCCGGGGTCACCGCCGAGTTCAACCGCAACGTGCTGCGGGTGGTCAACCGGGAGCTGGGCGCGGACTTCGACCCGGCGGCCTTCACCCACGTGGCGCGCTGGGACGCCGACCGGGAGTGGATCGAGATGCGGCTGCGGGCCCAGCGGGCGATGCGGGTCCGAGTGCTGGACCTGACGGTGGACTTCGCCGCGGGCGAGGAGCTGCGCACGGAGGTGTCGGCGAAGTTCCGGCCGGAGGGGATCGCCCGGGAGCTGGCGGCGGCCGGCTTCACCGTACGCGAGTTCTGGACCGACCCGGACGGCCTGTTCGGGGTGAACCTGGCCCGGGCCGACTGACCGGCGGCCGCCGCGCCGGCCCGCCGCGCGACCTCGGCGCCGGCCGGCGGCATACCCAGATCCACCGCCGGTGACCGGTGTGGACGGGAGGGCACCGCCCCGCACAGAGCGGTGGGCGCCCGTGATCGCCTCCCGTTTGCGGCGTGTCGCGGTGTCCGAGCCCGGCGATACCGCGCCACGCCGCAAACGGAGGCGATCAGGCGACGGTCGATCGAGGCGTGACGGTGAGTGGAAGACTCCACGCGGCGCCGACGCCCGAGCGCGGCGGCGGACGCTGGGCGGAGGGTTCGGGGCCGCGAGGGCGGCGAGGGCCGTGCGGAGGCTGCCCACGACGGGGGTGTGGCCCGCCGTGCCCGGCGCAGGGATCAAGCCTGACCGCCCGGAGCCGGGCACGGCGGGCCATACCCCACCCTCGGACCAGCGCAACGCATGGCCGGGCGGCCCGGCGCGCGGTGACCTGGGGCACCCGTCCGGGCTGGCGGCCGGCGTGATCGGCTAGGGTGAGGGCGCGAAGGGGAGTAGCCCCTAATGTCGTGGTCGACACACTGGTGCGTTCCGCATCCGGCCACGCGGCCCCACCCCGGTGGGGCGGGCGAGACCTTCGACTCAGGCTGTTGCAGCCGGGTCGAGGGCGCCCCCGTACCTCCTCCCGGCATGATCGGGAAGGTTCTCATGGACGGTTTTCTCGCCGCGCTGGTGATCAGCTTCGGTGTCATCTTCGTCGCCGAGCTGGGGGACAAGTCCCAGCTGATGGCGCTGACCTTCGCCACCCGCTTCAAGCCGGTCCCGGTGCTGATCGGCATCACCATCGCCACCGCGATCGTCCACCTGGCCTCGGTGGCCATCGGCTACGGGCTCAACGCGGCCCTGCCCACCGGCTGGATCTCGCTGATCGCCGGCCTGGCGTTCCTCGGCTTCGGCGTCTGGACGCTGCGCGGCGACAGGCTCACCGAGGAGGAGAAGCGCAAGGCGGAGAAGACCGGCAAGTCGGCCGTCATCGCGGTCGGTGTCGCGTTCTTCCTGGCCGAGCTGGGCGACAAGACGATGCTCGCCACCATCACGCTGGCCACCAAGTACGGCTGGTTCGGCACCTGGCTCGGCTCGACGCTGGGCATGGTGGCCGCCGACGCGCTGGCCATCCTGGTCGGCCGGATGCTGGGCCGGCACCTGCCGGAGAAGACCATCCGGTACGGCGCCGCCGTGCTCTTCGCCATCTGCGGTCTCTGGCTGATCCTGGAGGCGGTCGACCAGCTCTGACCCGGCCTAGCGCCGGCGGGGGCGGGTAACGCCCCCGGGTGGACCTGGACGAGTTCCTGCGCGAGGGCGACCGCATCGCGGTCACCTTGGTGGAGATCGCCGGAGCCGTGGTGATCTTCGTCGGCGCGCTCTGGGCGGCGCTGCGGTTCGTGGTTGAGGGACTGCGACACCGCAGCGCCGCCGTCTTCACCCCGATCCGGCTCTCCCTCGGCCGGTTCCTCACGCTCGGCCTCGAGTTCCAGCTCGCCGCGGACATCCTGCGTACCGCCGTGTCACCGACGTTCGACCAGATCGGGCAGCTGGCGGCCATCGCCACCATCCGGACCGCGCTGAACTTCTTCCTGCGCCGCGAGATCGCCCAGGAACAGCGGCAGGTCGGCGAGGCCGGGACGGAGCAGGGGAGCCGGACGTGAGGGAGGGCCTCGCCGACGTGGCGACCGCCCTCGCGCTGGGCAGCGGCGTGGTCGTCCTGCTCACCGTCCGTTCCTGGCGTACCGCGCTGCGGGTGCTGCTGGACCTGCTCGTCGCCGCCGGCCTGCTCCGGCTCGCCGTGGGCAGTGGTTGGACCGCGCTGGCGACCGCCGCGGCGATCATCCTGCTGCGCCAGCTCCTCTGGGCCGGGATCGCCGCCGGCCCGCCCGCCCCGGCACCGACTATCGCCGCCGCCCTGCGGGTAAGACGATCACGGCCTACCGTGAGCGGCAGGACGCAAAGCGAACATAGCGGGAGGATAACCCCATGAGCAGGCATGACGAGCCCAACGAGTACGGCTTCGCCGGTGGCGCCACCGCTCCCGAGCCGCCGCCGGGTGGCCGGATCGACGAGCAGGACCGCGCCGAGGCGGTCGCCGTGCCGGGCGACGACCTGACCGAGCCGTTCGCCGACGCGCTGGAGGAGACCGAGGGCGAAGACGGGGAGCGGGCCCGCGAGCGGCGCTGACCTCGCCGTACGTCCCTGACGCCGCCGCGGCGGCGGGCCCCATCGGGCTCCGCCGCCGCGGCGTCCTCGTCAGCGGGGTGAGGGCAGCATCGAGGACCGCACCGGCAGGTCCTCGCAGTACGCCGCCATCCACTTGATCAGCTCGTCCGCGTCGGCGTAGGGGTCGAGCCCGTGGACCTCCTCCGGGCTCAGCGAGGGCACTCGCACGTGCGAGATGAGCGGGTGCAGCGGCCGGCTGTCGACCTCGTCGACGCCGAACAGGTCCTCGTGCAGCTTCTCGCCGGGGCGCAGTCCGGTGAAGACGATCTCCGTCGGGCGGTCCGCCTCGGCGGCGAGCCGGCGCGCCACGTCGGCGATGCGCACCGGCTCGCCCATGTCGAGCACCAGCGCCTCCCCGCCGCGCCCGATGGTCGCCGCCTGGAGGACCAGCTGCACCGCCTCCTGCACGGTCATGAAGTAGCGGGTCACCTCGGGATGGGTGACCGTGATCGGCAACCCCGCCTCGACCTGCGCCTGGAAGGCGGTCAGCACCGAACCGCGGCTGCTGAGCACGTTGCCGAAGCGCACGCTGAGGAACGCCCCGCCGACCTGCTCGGCGTAGTGGGCGGTCAGCCGCTCGGTGATCCGCTTGGAGTAGCCGAGCACGCTGACCGGGTTGGCCGCCTTGTCGGTGGAGATGTTGACGAACTGGCTCACGTCCCGGCACGCCTCCAGCACGTTCAGGGTGCCGCGGACGTTGGTCTTGACCGCCTCCCCCGGGTGCCGTTGCAGCAGCGTCAGGTGCTTGAGGGCGGCGGCGTGGAAGACGATGTCCGGCTGCCGGTCGGCGACGATCCGGGCGATGCCGTCGGCGTCGCGGATGTCGGCGAGGATGAGTTCCGGCCCGTCCAGCAGCGCCCGGCCGTGCAGCGACATCTGCAGCGCGTGCAGGGCCGACTCGTCCCGGTCCAGCATCATCAGCTCGCCCGGCTCGCAGCGGGCGATCTGCCGGCACAGCTCCGAGCCGATCGAACCGCCCGCTCCGGTGACCAGCACCCGTCGGCCGGCCAGGCCGTTGCGCTCGATCATCAGCTCGGCCACCCGCTGCGCCCGCCCCAGCAGGTCGGTGAGCTGCAGGTCCCGGACGTCGGTGGCCCGCACCGGCCGGTCCAGCAGCTCCCGCACCGGGGGGAGCACCTTGAACGCGGCGCCCGCCTGCAACGTCCGGCGGCGTACGTCGCGCATCAGTTCGGCGTCCGAGCCGTCGATGGAGAAGATGATCGTGGTGGCCCCGGTGCGGCGTACCGCCTGCTCGATCTGCTCGCGGCCGCCCAGCACCCGGAGTCCCTCCAGGCGCAGCCCCTGTCGCTCGCGGTCGTCGTCGAGCAGGCCGACCGGCAGGTAGCTGCCGTCCGGGTCGCCGACCAGCACCCGTACGAGGCGTTCGCTCGCGGCGTCGACGCCGTAGATCAGGGCCCGCTCCGCGCCCCGGACCGGGCGGTCGTCGCGATCGCGCCGCCACCGGTAGCCGGCCCGCCCGCCGGCCATCACCAGCAGGGCCACCGCCCCGCCGGTCACCGGGACGCTGGCCGGCACCGGCCGTTCGGTGAGCGTAACCAGGGCGGCCAACATCACGGCGGCGGCAAGGAGGGTGGTCAGGGCCAGGTCACGGGCCTCGCCGATGCTGCCGATCGGGTGGCGGCCACGGGCGGTGGAGCGCACCTGCTCGATGGCGGCGTGCACCACCGCGCAGACGGCGGCGGTGCCCAACGCGAGGGCGCACTGCTGTGGGGTCAGGCCGAATTCGTACCTGGCCCAGGCGGCCACCAGAAATCCAGCGCACCATGCGCCGGTGTCGAGCGTTAGCAGAGACAGGGTCTTCGCACGTCGGGTGACCCAGTCGCGTCGCGGGATGTTCGTGCGGGTTAAGGAGGCTGCATCGTCCATTGGTGTCCTCTGCGTTTATCGCCTGATTGTGAGGATTAAGGTCTCCGGGGATGTTCGATCGCTTACATTCGTTTGGTCACTTCACGGCAAGCTTGCGACGAATAGATCCTGTCATGTCGTTTGGGGAGTATTGGGGGATTTCGTGCAGTTTCACCGGCTAGTTGTCCCGGCGGAACGGAGAGCGTGATGGACGTACGCACCTACCTGCGCCTGGTCCGCCGCCACTGGTGGATCGTCCTGGTCACGCTGATGGTGGCGATCGGCTCGGCCGCGCTGATCACGGTCCGCACGCCACCCCGGTACGTGGCCTCCGTGACCTTCTTCGTCACCACGCCGAGCCAGGGCGTCACCGACGCCTACCAGGGCGGCCTCTTCCTTCAGCAGCGCGTGAAGTCCTACGCCGACCTGCTCCGCAGCGACCGCCTGGCGCAGAGCGTGGTGGCCGAGACGCAGGTCGGCCTCACCGCCGACGACGTGCAGCGCCGCCTCCGCGCCTCCACCGAGACCGGCACCGTGCTGTTGCGCGCCACCGTCACCGACACGGATCAGACCCGGGCGATGAGGGTGACCGAGACGCTCGCGGCGAAGTTCGTGGAGCTGGTGCAGAAGGTCGAGACGCCGGCCGAGGGGCGGGCCGCTCCCATCAAGATCGAGGTGGTCAGTGGTCCCCGGGTGAGTTCGAGCCCGGTCTCGCCGCAGCCCACCCGCAACCTGATCGTCGGCGGCCTGGTCGGTCTGCTGCTCGGCGCCGCGCTGGCCGTGCTGCGCGGCCTGGTCGACGTCCGGCTGCGCGACGCCGCCGGGCTGCAACGGGTCACCGGCAGCCCGCTGCTGGGCGAGATCCCGTTCGAGGCCGGCGCGAAGGCGGCGCCGCTCATCGTCGGCGATGCGGCGACCTCCGGCCGCGCCGAGGCGGTCCGCAAGCTGCGGACGAACCTGCGGTTCGTGGACGTGCACGAGCCGGCCCGGGTCATCGCGGTCACCAGCGCCCTGCAGGGCGAGGGCAAGACGACCATGTCCTGCAACCTGGCCATCGCGCTGGCCGAGGCGGGCTGGCGGGTGCTGCTGGTCGACGCCGACCTGCGCCGGCCGAAGGTCGCCGACTACCTGGGCCTCGACGGCGGCGTCGGCCTGACCGACGTGCTCGTCGGCGACGTACAGGTCGGCGACGTGGTGCAGCGCTGGGGCGACAAGTCGCTGTTGGTGCTGCCGAGCGGCTCGGCGCCGCCGAACCCGAGCGAGCTGCTCGGCTCGAAGGCCATGGCGGACCTGCTGCTCGCGCTGCGCGAGTCGGCGGACATCGTGGTCATCGACACCGCACCGCTGCTGGCCGTCACCGACGGCGTGGTGGTCGCCGTGCAGGCCGACGGCGCGCTGCTCGTCACCCAGCAGGGGCGCACCTCGCGGAGCCAGGTCGCCGCGGCGGCCCAGTCGCTACACGCGGTCTCGGTACGCCTGCTCGGCTGCGTGCTGAACATGACCAAGGTGGCCAAGGCCGACGCCTACCAGTACGAGGCGTACCGGATCGCCACCACCGGCAAGACCAAGGTTCCCGCGGACCGGGCACCGGCGGCCCGCCACGGCGAGTCGCACGGGGTCGACGGGGTCACCGATCGCACGCAGGAACTCACCCGGCTGCGCCGATGAGCGCCACCGCTGGTCGTACGGCCGGCCGGCCGTGGCTGGGAGCACCGGGATCGTCCGCGCCGGGGGCGGCGGGTTGCCGCCGTCCCCGGGCGCGGGCGGCGGCCGCCAGCACGACGCGCCGCGGCCTGTCGACCCGCTCCGGCAGCGGGTCGGCCGCCCCGCCGAGTTCACCGCCGAGGGGGACCCGCTGATGAGGGTGGGCATCCTGTCGTACCACTTCCCACCCGAACCGGCCTTCATCCCGGGCAGCCTCGCCCAGGAACTGGCCGCCCGCGGGCACGAGGTACGGGTGCTGACCGGCTTCCCCGACTATCCGGGCGGGCACGTCTATCCGGGCTGGCGGCAACGCTGGGGGCACCTGACGCGCAGCGAGCGGCTGACCGTGCGACGGGTGCCACGGTACGCCGGCGGCGACGGCTCCACGGGCGCCCGGATGGCCAGTCATCTCTCCTTCGCGGGCAGCGTGGCGATGGTGGGACGCCGCTACCTGGCCGACGTTGACGTGCTGTACGTCTTCCAGCTCCCGGCGACGACGTTCGCCACCGCCGCGCTGATGAGGATGCTCGGCCGGGTGCCCACCGTCCTGCACGTGCAGGACCTCTGGCTGGAGGAAGACGTGGTCGGCGCGCAGCGGCAGCGCCGGCCGGGACGGACCGCCAGCACCATGCGTCGGGTGCTGCGCGAGGCGGACGCCCTGGCCGTCACGGCCCCGTCCATGCGGGACATGGTGCTCGCGGACGGGGTCGACGCCGACCGTGTGCGGGTGGTGCTCAACTGGACCGACGAGCAGATCTTCCAGCCGGTACGACCCAGCCGCGCCGCGCAGGGGTTCGTCCGGCGCGACGGCCGGTGCGTGGTCATGCACGCCGGCACGATCGGGGTACGGCAGGGGCTCGAGACGGCGGTCCGGGCGGCGGCGGCGCTCGACGGTCGGACGGACCTGGTGCTGGTGGGCTCGGGCGCGGAGGAGCGGCGGGTGCGGGGGCTCGCCGCCGAGTTGCGGGCGGAGAACGTCCGCTTCGTGGAGCGCCGGTCGCCGGTCGACATGCCGGAGCTGTACGCGGCCGCCGACTATCAGCTGGTCATGCTCCGCGACCTGCCCGAGCTGCGCGGCACCGTGCCCGGCAAGCTGCAGGCCGCGCTCGCCTGCGCGGCGCCGGTGATCGCCTCCGCCGGCGGGGACACCGTGGAGCTGGTGGAGCGCGCGCGGGCGGGGCTGTCCTGCCCGCCCGAGGACTGGGCCACGCTGGCCGACCGGTTCTGGCTTGCCTCGACCATTCCGTCCGCGGCCCGCTCCGAGATGGGGCGGCGGGGACGAGAGACGTATCTGCGGGAGATGTCGCTGCGGGCGGGTGTCGACCGGGTGGAGGAAATGCTGAACCAGGTGGCCGTCGCGCGGCATCGCAGGTGATCACCCGAACGATCCTCGCGCCACATCTTTTACGCCACCAAAGCGGTGAAATCGCCAGGCCAGCTGCGTGGTTCGTGCTAGAAAATTGACGAATCGTAATTTTGTCCGTTTCTGAGTGGAGAGTGGTGTGACCGAGAGCGGTGTGTCGCGTCGCAGTCGGAGGCGCTTGCGACGACGGACCAGGGCGCGAATCCGGCAAGCGTCGCTCGCCGGACTCGTGGTCGGATCCCTGCTCCTGACGGGCGCCGGGTGGGTCGGGTTCCGGGCTTGGCAGGCGCGGGCGCACCTGCTCAACGCCGCCGGTCTGGCCCGTGAGCTCAGCGCGCAGATCGTCGGCGGGGACGCCGTCCGGGCGCAGCGCACGCTCGCCGCACTGCAGGAGCAGGCCGGGGCGGCCCGCGACGCCACCGGTGACCCGGGCTGGTGGCTGGGGCAGCGCTCCCCGTACGCCGGTGACGACCTCGGGGCGGTGCGCCAGATCGCGGTGGCCATCGACGATCTCGCCAGGCGGGCCTTCCCCACGCTGGTGGGGACCGATCTCGCCACCCTGGTGCCGAAAGAGGGGCGCCTGGACGTGGGTCGGCTGCGGGCGGTCTCGACCGAGTTGGCCGACGTGAACACCGTCGTCCGGGAGACCCGGACCCGCCTCGACGCGGTGCCGACGACCGACCTGGTCGGACAAATACGCACGGCCCTGACCGACCTGCGGGCGGAGATCGACCGGCTGGCCGGCCTGACCGGAGCGGCCGACCAGGGGGCGAAGGTGCTCCCGGCGCTGCTCGGGGCAGACGGGCCCCGCACCTACCTGCTCGTCTCGCAGAACCCGGCGGAGCTGCGCGCCACCGGCGGCATGTGGGGAGCGTACGCGGTGATCCGTGCCGACGGCGGTCGGGTGGAGATCGTCACCCAGGGCAGCGCGGGGGTGGACCTGAGGCGGTTCGATCCGCCGGTCGCCACGCTCCCGGACGAGATGCGCCGGCTCTACACCGACCTGCCCGCGATCTATCCGGCGGACGTCAACCTGACCCCGCACTTCCCGACCGCGGCGAAGCTCTACCGGGAAATGGTCCGGCTCCGTACCGGCACCACCGTCGACGGTGTGTTGGCGGTCGATCCGGTGGCGCTGTCGTACCTGCTGGCCGCGACCGGCCCGGTCGCGGTGCCGGGCGGGCCGAAGCTCGCCGCCGACACGGTCGTCCGCACGTTGCTCTCCGAGACCTACCAGAGCATGGGCCTGAAGGAGCAGGACGCCTACTACGCGGCGGCCGCCGCCGCCGTCTTCGACGCGTTTCTTGCCGCGAAAGTCAACCCAAAGGCTGTTTTGTCCGCTTTTGACCGCTCTATAGCGGAAAGAAGGATATTGTTCTGGAGTGCCCGGTCAGGAGAACAGCGCATCTTCGGCGAAAGCCGGGTGAGCGGGATCCTGCCCGAGCACGAGACGGTGCCCAGCGTGGGGGTGTTCCTCAACGACGGCAGCGGCGCGAAGCTCGGCTACTACCTGAAGCCGACGGCGCAACTGACCGTCGGTGAGTGCCAGGGCGAGGGCCGCCGTCAGCTGCGCCTGCGGTTCAGCCTGCGTTCCTCGGCGCCGACGTCCGGCCTGAACAGGTCGGTGCTCGGTGCTGGGAAGGCCGGCGACCCGTACACCATCCGCACGTTGGTGTACGTCTTCAGCCCCGCCGACGGTGCCGTGGTGGGCGCCCGGATCGACGGGGCGGACGCTGCCCTGGGCAGCGGCACCGAGCGGCGCCGGCAGGTGGGCGTGGCGAACGTCGAGGTCCCGCCCGGGGCCACCCGGACGCTCGACGTCGACCTGCTGACCGGCAGGAACACCGCCGGTACGCCCGAGCTCTGGCTCACCCCCACAGCCACCCCATGGACCACCCAAGTTGTTTCCGCACCAAGCTGCAACCAGTAGGAGGAGACCACCATGCGGCTATCCCGCATCATCATGGCGCTCACGGCCGGCCTGGCCGTCGTGCTGGCGCCGACCGCGGCGGGGGCGGCGCAGCCGCAGCCGGCCCTTGGCGCGCCCCAGCCACCGCCCGACGACTACGTGCCGAAGCCGGGCTGCCTGAAGGTGAACCGGACCACGATCAAGATCGGCGAGACCGTGGTGCTCAGGGGCACCGGCTTCGGTCCCAACCAGACGGTCGACATCGACGTGAGCCGAGCCCCGGGGCACCTCACCGCGCAGACCAACGCGGCGGGCCAGTTCACCGTGTCCTTCCGGCCGACCGAAATCGGCAATTACACCTTCACCGCGGCCGGCTGCAAGTTCAGCGCCTTCCTCAAGGTGCTGCCGAAGAAGAAGCACGACGGGAGGCACGACGGGAAGGACGACGGGAAGCACCTCCCCGTGACCGGTGACAGCATGGGCACCCCGCTCAAGGTCGGCGGCGGTCTCGTCGGCGCCGGGGCGGTCCTGATGCTGGGCAGCCTGGTGTGGCGCCGGCGCAACCGCTTCGGCATGGGGTCGCCACGCTGATCCCGTACGCCGGGCAGGGCCCGGAACAGTGAGGACGGGCGCCCGTCGGAGGATTCCGGCGGGCGCCCGCACGTGTTCCGGCGCTCACGTGCACATGCCGCCCGGTCAGGGCCGCGCGTCCGGCGACCCGTCGTCGCCCGGCAGCGGCACCGGCTCCGGTACGTCGGTCAGGTCGTGCCGCATGTCCGTGGCGGCCCGGCGCAGCGTCAGGCCCCCGGCGACCAGCGCGGCGGCCAGGGCGTCGTCCGGCGTTTTTAGTCGCGCGCCGGCGAGATCCCGGCGCGCCTGGGCGGCGAGCACCCGCACGTCCGCTCCCGGCAGCGGTGTCACCTCCCCGGCCACGCGTTCACCGTCGTCGTCGCGCAGCCGCAGCCGGGCCAGCGGCGTGCCGTCGGCGGTGCTCAGCAGGTGCCCGGCGGATGCTCCGGGGTCGGGGTGTAGCGGCATCCCCGCACCGTAGTGGCGGGACGGGTGCCCGCTCCACCGGGTTCGCCGCGACTCCGGCCGACCGTGCCCGGCGTGATTCCTCCGCTGCACCCCGCCGGTGCCGGCTGAGCTGCGCCGGCACGATAGCGTCGCGGCGATGCGTACGCCTTCCGGACCAGCCACCCTGACCACGGCCGAGCGCGCGATCGATGCCCGCTTCCGCGCGATCCTCACCCGACTGCCCCGGCGCGGACCGACCGCCTGGCTGACCGAGTTCGCGGTCTTCGGGCTCAAACAGGCCTGGGCGTGCGTGTTCGGTGGGGCGATCCTGGCGGTCATTTTCGCGGCGCATCTGTGGTACCCGGAGGACGCGCCGCTCGCCCGCAACGACTTCCTGACCCTCGCCGCGGTCGTCATCCAGATCGCGATGGTGGCCGGACGTCTGGAAACCCTGCGTGAACTGCGGGTGGTGCTGCTGTTCCACCTCGTCGGCACGGCGATGGAGCTGTTCAAGACGTACGTCGGCTCGTGGTCCTACGCGCCCGACGGCATTCTGCGGCTCGGGGCGGTGCCGCTGTTCAGCGGCTTCATGTATGCCGCGGTCGGCTCCTACATGGTCCGGGTCAACCGGCTGTTCGACCTGCGCTTCGTGCGATACCCGAGGCGCTGGGTGACGGCTGTCGTGGCTGCGGCGATCTATGCCAACTTCTTCACCAACCACTACGTCCGGGACGTGCGATGGCTGCTCATGGCCGTCGTCGCTCTGGTGTTCGGGCGCTGTGTCATGCAGTTCCGCATCTTCCGGTTCCGGTGGCGCATGCCGCTCCTGCTGGCCTTCTTCCTCGTCGCCGTCTTCATCTGGCTCGCGGAGAACATCGCCACCTGGTCGCAGGCCTGGCTGTATCCCAGCCAGCTGGGCGGTTGGCAACCGGTCTCGGCGACGAAGCTCGCGTCGTGGTTCCTCCTCATGATCATCTCGGTGGTGCTGGTCACCTGGATCTCGCCGCCGCAGCCGCCCGACGACGGATCGCCGGCCGCGGCGGTGGGTGCCGACGTGGCCGAGCGTCCCCCGGTGGCCCCGACGACGGGCGGTTCGCAGAATCTGGCCACGGGCCTGGGCCATCACGGGCGGCACGAGCGGTAAGCCACTGCCGCCTGTCCCTCACTGGGCGCGTTCGGACGGTTGGGCGTCGCCTGCGACCTCGGTCGTCGCAGGCCGCGATGTCCGGTCAGGTGCGGGCTGTCCGGATCCGCTCACGGGCGATGTCCGGTATCAGGTGGCGACCGTGCGCGGTGTCCTGTGACCGGCGGCACCTCGGCGACGGAATGGTGGCGGGGCCGGCGTCGTTACATCCTCCGTACGACCGCAGCAGGAACCCCGCTGGCCTGGCCCGATGAGGTGGCCGACGCGGGATGCGGGGCCCCGGAATGATGGCGGGCCGCCGGTCGTTACACATGGTCCCGGCGCCACGAGCCCCCCCGCTCGCGATGACCTGCCGGGCAGAGACTTTCCCCCTTGTGATCTTTTGAGCGCCCTGTCGTGGTGCTTGCGCCCTGCTCGACCCCCGTCGAGTCGTGGCGCCAACCCCCGAAGGAGCTACTCCATGAACACGATGATGCGTAAGAGCGTTCTCGGTATCGCTGGTCTGGCTGTCGCCGGTGGTCTCGCCGCCGGTCCGCTGAACCACGGCACCACCGACACGGTCGACACCCGGGCCGCCGCCGTCGCGGTGCGGGCGGACAAGCCGGCCGTGGACAAGAGCAAGCTGATCCCGCACGGCGTGCAGGGCGAGCAGTCCCGCATCGACCTGGGCGACGAGCAGACCGCCAACGTCAAGGCGATCATCGCGGCGACGAAGAAGTCGGGCATGGACGAGCGGGCCGCCGTGGTCGCGATCGCCACGTCGCTGCAGGAGTCGAAGCTGGAGAACCTGGGTCACCTGGGTGAGCGCAACGACCACGACTCGCAGGGCCTGTTCCAGCAGCGCCCCTCCAGCGGTTGGGGCACGGTTGAGCAGATCACCGACCCGGAGTACTCGACGATGGCGTTCCTGAAGGGTCTGAAGCAGGTCGACGGTTGGCAGGACATGCCGCTGACCAAGGCCGCGCAGACCGTGCAGGTCTCGGCCTACCCGTTCCACTACGCGCAGTGGGAGCGGCAGGCTGCCGACCTGGTCGCCGAGCACTGGAACAGCTGAACCACGTGAACGACACGCTGGCCGGCACCCCGAGCGGGGTGCCGGCCAGCGGCGTGTCCGGGTCCGGTCAGGGGCACGCGGAGTAGAGCCGACGGGTGCCCACGCCGGCGGCGTACGCGGCCCGGTCGCTGAACCGGCAGCCGAAGTCCGCCGCCGCGACCGCCTTCGGGTCGGTGACCGCGTCGCCGCCGGGGCGGGCGCCGGTGCGTACCCAGGACACCAGGTCGTCCCAGGCGGCGCCGGCCTCGGCCGGGGTGAACTCGCAGTGCTGGCTGGCCCGGATGGCCCGCTGCACGACCAGCCGGCTGCGGCCGTGCCACGCCGCGTCGCGGGCGTACGCCTGCTCCATCGAGAACGGCACGAACAGGTCACCCAGGTCGTGCAGGCTGAGTACCGGGGCGGTGGGCCGCCCGGCGATCCGCGGCACCTCGGTCAGGGTGGGGGAGAGCCGCTGCCGGACGTTCTCCGGCGCGACCCGCTGGACGGCGGCGTTGACGTTCACCGGCGTGTTCGGGGTGTAGCGGGTGAGCAGGTTGGTGGCGAGCTGCCCCGGTCGCTGGGCGGGGGAGTCGCCACCGTTGGTGGTGCTGATCCCGAAGAGGAAGTCCTTCCAGACCGCGAAGGCCCGATCCGCGCCCGGACGCGGGCCGCCGGAACGGTTGATGACGATCTCCCGGAACTGCTTGCCGCGCTCGTTGGTGGTGTCCGGCCCGGTCGGGGTGAGCCCGGCGAGGCCGAGGGCCACCTGGATCCGCGGCACCGCGTTGGTCAGGTAGTCCGGCGGCGTGGGGTAGGCGCGCACCCCGGCGAGGGCCTGCGCGACCAGGTTGTAGTCGAGGAAGAAGTCGAGCAGCTGGTGGTCGCCCAGGACGCCGCACATCGGCAGCGCCCCGTCGTAGTAGCCGGGGTACTGCTCCAGCGAGCGGCCGATGATGTAGCCCCCCATCGACACCCCGGTCAGGTACGTCCGGTGTGGCCGTCGCACGGTCCCGGCGAAGAGGTCGGCCAGCTCCCGGGTGCTGACCACGCCGGAGCGGATGTCGAAGCCGTTGGTGGTGTACGACGACGCCGCCCAGGCGTACCCCTGCTCCAGCAGGCGTTGCCGCAGGCCGTAATTGGGGGTCTCCGGGGAGAGCACGGTGGTCTGGCCCCGGTAGCCGTGCGCCCACATGACCAGCTCGCCGTTCCACGCCGGCGGGATCTCGATGATGTAGCCGGCGTGCCGGTGCACGCCCTGCCGGACGGTCGACGGGGTGCCCCGCACGTCGAGCGGCGCGAGCGGCGGGTTGCTGATGGTGTAGCCGGGCAGTGGCTGGGAGCCGTCGCCGTCACGGTCGGCGGCGACGGCGGGCGCCGCGCCGGCGAGCCCGACGGTCAGGGCGAGGGTGGCGCCGGCGGCGAGCAGGCGGCGGACGAGTCGGGTGGATGAGGACAGCATCGATGCTCCCCCGGGGACGGTGCCGCCCCAGTGTGCGGGCGGCCAGGCGGGACGGTGCCTACCGGCCGGTAGCGCCCTGAAGCTAGGCCCCGCCGTCGAATACTGTCAATGCCCTCCTGACCGAACGGTCAGCCGATGTGGACTGACCGCCCGGTCCGGGGGATCGGCTCAGACCAGGCCGTGCGCGAGCATCGCCTCGGCGACCCGGCGGAAGCCGTTGATGTTGGCGCCGGCCACGTAGTCGCCCGGCAGGCCGTACTCCTCGGCGGTGGCCCAGCAGCGGGCGTGGATGTCCCGCATGGTCTCCCGCAACCGCTGCTCCGACTGGGCGAACGTCCACGAGTCCCGGCTGGCGTTCTGCTGCATCTCCAGCGCACTCACCGCCACGCCGCCGGCGTTGGCCGCCTTGCCCGGGGCGAACCTCACCCCGGCCCGGCCGAGGATGCGCACCGCCTCCGGGGTGGTCGGCATGTTCGCCCCCTCGACCACCGCCACGCAGCCGCCGGCGACCAGCGCCGCGGCCTCCGCGCCGCCGATCTCGTTCTGCGTCGCGCAGGGCAGGGCCAGGTCGCAGGGAACCTCCCAGACGGTACGGCCGGAGACCGCCACCGCGTGCGGCACGTGCCGCACGTAGTCGTCCAGCCGGACCCGGCGCTGCTCCTTCAGCTCCCGCAGCAGCTCCAGGTCGATGCCCTTCTCGTCCAGCACGTAGCCGTCCGAGTCGGAGCAGGCCACCACCGTCCCGCCGAGCTGGTGCACCTTCTCGATCGCGTACGTCGCCACGTTGCCCGAACCGGAGACGACCACCCGCTTGCCGTCCAGGCTGTCCCCGGTCTGCGCGAGCATCTCCTCGGCGAAGAACACCGCGCCGTACCCGGTCGCCTCGGTGCGTACCTGCGCGCCCCCGTACGACAGGCCCTTGCCGGTCAGCACCCCCGACTCGTACCGGTTGGTGATCCGCTTGTACTGCCCGAACAGGTAGCCGATCTCCCGGCTGCCCACCCCGATGTCCCCGGCGGGCACGTCGGTCTGCTCGCCGATGTGCCGGTACAGCTCCGTCATGAAGCTCTGACAGAAGCGCATCACCTCGCGGTCCGAGCGGCCCTTCGGATCGAAGTCCGCCCCACCCTTGCCGCCGCCGATCGGCAGGCCGGTCAGCGCGTTCTTGAAGATCTGCTCGAAGCCGAGGAACTTGACGATTCCCAGGTAGACCGACGGATGGAAGCGCAGGCCACCCTTGAACGGGCCGAGCGCGCTGTTGAACTCCACCCGGAATCCCCGGTTGACCCGGACCCGGCCGTGGTCGTCCTCCCACGGCACCCGGAAGATGACCTGCCGCTCCGGCTCGCAGATCCGCTCGATGATCCGCGCCCGCGCGTACTCGGGGTGACGGGCCAGGGCAGGGCCGATGCTCTCCAGCACCTCCCGTACCGCCTGGTGGAACTCCGGTTCGCCCGGGTTCCGGCTGACCACACTGGCGAACACCGACTCGACGGCCTCCGGCATCACACCGCACGTCCCTTCCGGTCCAGTTGGCGGCCTCGTCGCCACCACCGGGCCGGCGTCATCCCGCCGACCGTCCCCGGATACGGATCGTCACCCCTGTCCGGTTCACTGATCCGATGGACGAGTCGATCTGGAACGCCGTACGGGCCTCGCGGGGCTGGCTGGACGCCGCCAACGGCACCGGGCAGGCGGAGTTGACCTGCCGCATCCTCAAGCTCACCGAGGAGGCCGGCGAGGCGGCCGGCGCCTGGATCGGCGTGCTCGGCCAGAACCCGCGCAAGGGGGTCACCCACACCCGCGAGGACGTCGCCGCCGAACTCGCCGACGTGGTCTTCACCGCGCTGGTCGCCATCGAGAGCCTCGGGCTCGACGCCCGGTCGGTGGTCGCCGAGTGCGCGGCCAAGGTCAGCGCCCGCACCTCCTGACCCGCACGGTCCGCGCCGCCCCGGCCACCCCTGACCGGGTACGCGGGCCGCCCCGCCCCAGCCCGTCGCCGAGCTGTCGCCTCTTCGCGATTTGCGGTGTGTCGCGGGAACGGGGGCGCGGGATCGCGCGACACGCCGCAAACGGCGTGCGCCCTGGGAGGCAGCCGGGCGCCGGTTGCCGGAGTGCAGGCAGCCGGCGTACTGAGGGCGGCGGCTAACTAAAGGCGGCAAGCGGGGACTGTCCTGTTCCGGTCGCTGGCCGTGGGCGGGTTGTCCGATTCCGGCGGGATCGGCGTGCCCGGATGTCGGGCTCCGGTTGGGCCTCCGCGTGCCGGATGTCCGATTATCGGCCACTGTGCGTGCCCGGATGTCGGGTCTGGGCTAGCTGGTCCGGGTCGTCCCGTGACCGGGGGCACCCCGGCGGTGGAATGGTGGCCGGGCCGGGGTCGTTACATCACCTGGACGATCGCAGCAGCACCCCCGCCGGCCGTGGCCGGCCCCGGGATGCGGGCCGCCGGAATGATGGTGGGCCGCCGGTCGTTACACCTGGTCCCGGCGCCGTGAG
>NZ_JBQHDC010000014.1:0-126853 GCF_052068075.1 Micromonospora sp. L31
TTCGCCTCAGCGGCCGGGGTGGCGTGGGCCTCGGTGACCGGGCCGGCGAAGACGCCACCGGCGAAAGCCAGACCAGCAATACCCAGAACGCTCTTACGCAGAATGGTCGTGTTCATCAGAGTGGCTCCATTCGGGGGTTGGCACCCAGACCCGACGGGGGTCGAGCGGGCGCAAGCACCACGACGGCGCTCAAAGATCAAAGGGGAAAGTCTCGTCCCGGCTGGCTTCGCGAGCGGGGGCTCACGGCGCCGGGTCCAGGTGTAACGACCGGCGGCCCACCATCATTCCGGCGGCCCGCATCCCGGGGCCGGCCACGCGTTCGGGCCAGGCCAGCGGGGTGCTGCTGCGATCGTCCAGGTGATGTAACGACCCGGGGCCCGTCGTCATTCCGGGGCCGGGCACCCCGGGCGGCCCACTTGATCGGGCCAGGCCAGCGGGGTGCTGCTGCGATCGTCCAGGTGATGTAACGACACCGGCCCGGCCACCATTCCACCGCCAGGGTGCCCCCGGTCACGGGACGACCCGCCACTCGCCGGCCCAGACCCGGACATCGGACGGCACCCCAGCCGGCACCAGAATCGGACAGTCCATGCATGAGCGCCTGGCCAGCCAGCTGGGCGCGCCCGCACCGAATCGAACAATCCGCGCATAGGCCCTTGGAGTGGTGCAGGCGCCAGTCGTCCCCTCCCGGCCTTCGCCGGGCGCCACGATGAGTGCCGCGTTTTCGGCTGCACCGTTTGCGGTGTGTCGCGGTGACGCGGGCGCGGGAACCCGCGACACGCCGCAAACCGCGCGTCGGATTCCCGCGGGCGCGGGAACTCGCGACACGCCGCAGACCGCGCGTTGGAGTCCGAACCGCGGGCACCGCTCCAGACCGGGCGCGACGGGCGGGCCTTGGCGAGCCGCGGGAACGCCGTCCAGGGCAAGGGGCCGTCGGCTGGGGTCAGGCGTCGGGGCGCCAGGAGGAGGCGCGGTAGACGGTGCCCCGGTGACCGCTCACCTCGCCGACCTGCACCGGCCCGGCTGACGGCGCCGGGTCGAACGGGTCGGGGGACGAAACGGCGGAGCTGCGGGCCTGGCGGGCACGGCGTACGCGGGTGACGACGAACCAGACCGCGGCGGCCACGCAGGCGGCGATGACCAGCTTCTGGAACGAACCGACGTACGACTCGACCACGTGCCAGTTCTCGCCTAGCAGGTAGCCGGCCAGCACGAAGGTGGTGTTCCAGATCAGACTGCCCAAGGTCGTGTACAGCAGGAAGGTGCGGACCGGCATCCGTTCCACCCCGGCCGGCACGGAGATGAGGCTGCGGAAGATGGGGATCATCCGCCCGAAGAACACCGCCTTGACCCCGTGCTTGAGGAACCACGCCTCGGTCCGGTCGACGTCGCTGAGCTTGACCAGCGGCAGCCGGGCCGCGATGGCGCGCATCCGGTCACGGCCCAGGGCGGCGCCGATCAGGTACAGCACCCACGCGCCGACCACCGAGCCGAGCGTGGTCCACAGGATCGCCCCGACGAGGCTGATCTTTCCCTGCGCGGCGGCAAAGCCGGCCAGCGGAAGGATGACCTCGCTCGGGATCGGCGGGAAGAGGTTCTCCAGCGCCACGGCCAGCCCGGCGCCCGGGCCGCCGAGCCGCTCCACCAGTCCGGTGACATAGCCGACCGGCCCTTCCGCGGACGGTTCGGAGGTGGACACGACCGCGCGGGGGTTGAGCGCCAGAGAGCCAGGGATCATGGACCAAAGTTACGAGCCGACGCGCGCATCGACCACGTCCGGCACCCGCGCCGAGCCGATCCAGCAAGGGAGCCCACCCGTGCGTACGCCACTCACCCTCGCGGTGGCCCAGCCCCACTGCGTCCCGTACGACGTCGCCGCCAACGTGGCGGCGCACGCCGCGCTGGTCCGCGCCGCCGACGCCCGGGTGGTGCTCTTCCCCGAGCTCTCCCTGACCGGGTACGAGCTGGACGCTCCCCCGCTCGACCCGGCCGACCCCCGGCTGGCGCCGCTGGTCGCGGCGTGCCTGGCGACGGGCACGCTGGCGTTGGCCGGGGCACCGGTCGCCGACGACGCCGGCGCGGCGTACATCGGTGTGCTGGCCGTGGACGGGGGCGGCGCGCGGGTGGCGTACCGGAAGATGTTTCTGGGTGGGGCGGAGGCCGCGCGGTTCGTGGCGGGCCGGGAGCCGGCGGTGGTCGAGGTGGACGGCTGGCGGCTGGGCCTGGCCGTCTGCAAGGACACCGGGGTGGTGGAGCACGCGGCGCGGACCGTGGCGCTCGGCGTCGACGCGTACCTGGCCGGGGTGCTGGAGGCGCCCGCGGACGCGGCGGTGCCGGACGCGCGGGCCCGGCGGGTCGCCGCCGAGCACGGCGTGTGGGTGGCGACCGCCAGCTTCGCCGGGCCGTCCGGCCGGCACTACCCGCGCAGCGCCGGCGGCTCCGGGGTGTGGCGGCCCGACGGCACGCCGGTGGTCCGCGCCGGCGCCGCGCCCGGCGAGGTCGCCCGCGCCACCCTCCACTGACCACGGTCGGCCGTCGACCCCGCGCCTGCGGCCGGCCGGACCGGTGTGGCCGCGCGGGCGGGCCACGCGGAACGGGGGCCGCCGGTTACCGTGGGCCGGTGCCCGCCGCCACGCCGCTCGCCTCCGGCCGGGACGCCGACGTGTACGCCCTCGGCGCGGACCGGGTGATCCGCCGCAATCGCGACGGTGGCGACGTCCGCGCCGAGGCGGAGCTGATGGCGTACCTGCGCGGGCAGGGCTACCCGGTGCCTGAGGTGTTCCGGGCCGACGGACCCGACCTGGAGATGTCCCGGCTGGCCGGGCCGACGCTGGCCGAGGCGCTCGTCACCGGCGTCGCCGACATCCGCTCCGGCGCCCGGATCCTGGCCACCCTGCACCACCGGCTGCACGCCCTGCGCGCGCGGCGCTCCCCCGATCCGGCCGCCCGGGTCCTGCACCTGGATCTGCATCCGCAGAACGTCATCGTCACCGCTGACGGGCCGGTGGTCATCGACTGGGGCAGCGCCCGCGAGGGCCCACCGGAGCTGGATCTGGCGATGACCGCGCTGATCATCGCGGAGGTGGTCACCGACCCGGCCTCGCCGTTCGCCGCGCCTGCCGGCGAGCTGCTGACGGCGTTCCTGGCGGAGACCGGGCCGGTCCGGCTGCTGGACCCGGCGATCAACCTGCGCGTGCGTACGGGGCCGCTCGACCCGGGGCGGGTCGCGCAGGCCGCGGCCCGGGTGCGGACGGCCCCCGGGTGACCGGCGGGCTCCGGCAGCTCTGGCGCTACCCGGTGAAGTCGATGCTCGGTGAGCCGCTGACCGCCGCGACGGTCGACGAGCGGGGCGTGGCCGGGGACCGCCGGCTCGCCCTCGTGGACCGGACCACCGGGCGGGTGGCCAGCGCCAAGCAGCCACGGCTGTGGCGGGGCCTGCTCACCGTCCGCGCGGCCGGCGGCACCCCCGATCCGGTACGCCTCACCCTCCCCGACGGCACGCTGCTGAGCACGGCGGACGACCGGGCGGCCGACGTCCTCTCCGGGCTGCTCGGCCGGGCGGTACGGCTGACCGCGGCGGTGCCGGACGACGCCGTGCTGGAACGGGCCGACCCGGACGCGGTGCTGTCGGCCGGGGTGACGGCGGTGACGCCGACGACGCAGAGCCGGCTCGGTGGGGCGGCCCCGCCGGGCAGCCTGGTCGACTTCGCGCCGGTGCACCTGGTCGCCACGGCGACCCTGGCCGCGCTCGGGCCGGTCGACCTGGTGCGGTACCGGCCGAACCTGGTTGTCGACGCCGGCCCGGCCTTCGTGGAGAACGGCTGGGTGGGTCGGGAGTTGCGCGTCGGAACCGAGCTGGTGCTGGGGGTGGTGGCGCCCACCCCGCGCTGCGCGGTGCCCACCCTGGCGCACGGACCGCTGCCGCCCGACCCGGACGGGTTGCGCGCTGCCGCCCGACTCAACCGGGTGGTGCCGCTGCCGGGGCTCGGGCCGCAGCCGTGCGTCGGTGCGTACGCGGTGGTGGTGCGGGCGGGTCGGGTCGAGGTCGGCGACCCGGTCGAGGTGGTCTGAGCCGGGTCAGTCGTTGCTCCGCGAGCGCGGCCAGCCGGCCAGCAGGTCGCGCAGCTCGGACGCGGTGTCGTCGTCGATGCGGTCCTGCTCGACCGCCTCGGCGAGCCGGCCGGCCAGCTCGCGCAGCCGCTTGAGCCGGTCCTTGGGCTTGCCCTCCTCCAGTTCACCGAGCTTGTCGCGCAGCTCGTCGGCGGTCTCCGGGTCGATGTCGCCGGCGGCCTCCGCCCGGTCGAGCAGGGCCGCGAACTCGTCGGCGAGCTGCCCCGCCGTGCGTGGCGCGGGCCGTTCGTCCCGCGACGGTGGGGCGGTGGACGGCTCGGCCGACGGGGTCGGCTCGACGGTGGGCTCGTCCTCCACCGCGGTGATCGGCGCGGCCGGGGTGCGGTGGTCGGGCCCGTCGTCGAGGACGAGCACGCCGACCAGGCCGAGCAGCAGCGCGACGCCGGCCGCGACCAGCACGCCCAGCGCCCGGTTCGGGCGGCGCGGCGGAGCGGCGACCGGAGGCGCGGGACGGCCGGCGGGCGGCCGCGGCGCCGCGGCGGACCGGTCGACGAGGGTGGGCTGCGGGGGCGTCGGCACCGTCGGCAGCAGCGCGGTGGGCGGCTCGGCCGGTCGGCCGGCGCCGAGCCGGGCGGCGAGCTGCGCGGCGGTGGGCCGGCGGGCCGGGTCGACGGACAGGCAGGCCATGGTGAGCTCGGCGATGTCGGCGGGCAGCCCGGGGATCCGCAGCGGCGGCACCGGGGTGTGCCGCGCGTGCACCTCCAGGGCGTCCTCCCAGGTCTGCACCGGTAGCGGAGCCCGGCCGGTGAGGGTGCGGTAGAGCAGCGCGCCGAGGGCGTACACGTCGCTGGCCGGGTCCGGCGGGCCGGGCGTGAGCCGTTCCGGCGCGAAGTAGGCGGGGGTGCCCATCATCAGCTCGCCGGTCTGACCGGCGAGCGGGTGCCGGGGCCCGGCAAGGGCGGCGATGCCGAAGTCGAGGACCTTGGCGCCGGTCTCGGTGAGCATGACGTTGGCCGGCTTGACGTCGCGGTGCACCACGCCGATCCGGTGCGCGGCGGCGAGCGCGGCCGCCACCTGACCGGCCACGCGGACCGCGTCCGGCCAGGCCAGCGGGCCGGCGGTGAGCCGGTCGGCGAGGCTGCGCCCCTCGACCAGCTCCATCACCAGGTACGGCACGACCACGCCGCCGGGCAGGGTCGCCTCGCCGTAGTCGTAGACCTGGGTGACGTGCGGGTGGGTGAGCCGGGCGGCGGCCCGCGCCTCCCGCTGGATGGTGGCCCGCAGCTGCGGGTCGGCGGCGAGCTGCGCGGCGAGGGCCTTGACCGCGACGGGGCGGTGCAGCACCTCGTCGTCGGCGCGCCATACCTCGGACATTCCGCCGAGGCCGATGGGCGCGCGCAGGACGTACCGATCGTGCAGGCGCGTGGCGGGCGTGAGCGACGACATGATGCTCCAGTCTGCCCGGCCCGCCCGGCCGGACACCAACCGTGGTGCCCGGTTGGGCGTCGTCTGGCCGGAAAAGCACCCTACCGGGTGCTTACCGGGTGGCCTCGGCCACCCCGGCGGTCAAGGGCGGCAGGTCGGGGCGGGCGCGGGCGCCGGCTCCGTGAGGTCGGCGAGCCGGCGCAGCGCGTGCGCGGCGGCGAGCCGGACGGGCGCGAGGCGGTGGCGGCGGGCCCGCTCGGGGCGTACCGGCGCGTCGGGGCGGGCCGAGTTGACGTGGCGGGTGACCGCGTCGATGGCGAGGGTGAAGCCGGTCGGCTGTTCCATGGTCAACTCCTCGGTACGGGGCGGGTGGAGGTGCGGACGACCAGCTCGGTCGGGAGCAGGATCTGCCCGGCGGCGTCGTCGGCCGGTGGGTCGAGCAGCAGTTCGGCGGCGATCCGGCCCTTTTCCTCGGCCGGTTGCCGGACGGTGGTGAGGCCGGCCGCGGCCGCTTCGGCGACGTCGTCGAAGCCGGTGACCGAGACCGTGGCGGCCCGCTCCCCGAGGGCGTCCAGGGCGCCGAGCGCGAGCACGTCGGAGGCGGCCAGCACGGCCGTCGGCGGATCGTCGCCGGCGAAGCGGCCGGCCACCGCCTCGGCCCCGGCGGCGCGGCTGTTGCCGGTGGCGTTGAGCAGTGTGATGTCGGGCCAGTCGACGCCGACCGCGGCCAGGGCGTCGGCGAAACCGGCCAGGCGACCCCGGGTGGTCGGATGCGGTGCGGCGTCGGCACCGGCGAGCCGCAGCGGCCCCGGTGGCGCCTCGGGCAGCACGGTGTCGGCGAGCAGCGCCACCCGGCGGTGCCCCAGGCCGACGAGGTGGTCGGCGACGGACCGGGCGGCGGCCCGCTCGTCGATGCCGACGTACCGGTCGGCGGGGGGCGCGGTGGTGACGAAGGGCAGCCCGCGACCGCGGATCACGTCCAGGGCCCAGTGCTCGTCGGCGGCGCAGTAGACGCAGAATCCGTCGACCGCCGCGTTCTCCACGGCCGCCCTGGCCTGCGTCGACCCGGTGGGCAGCGGCACGAGCAGCAGGCTGGTGCCGTGCCGTTCGGCTGCGGCGGCGACACCGGCCAGGAACCGGACGGCGAACGGATCGGTGAAGGCGTACGACAGCTGCGAGGTGAACAGGACGCCGATCGCGCCGGCGAAGCCCCGCCGCAGCGAGCGGGCCGTCGGGTTCGGGCCCGGGTAGCCGAGCTGCCGGGCGGTGTCGAGGATCCGGGTGCGCAGCGCCGCCGAGAGCTGGTCGGGGCGGCAGTACGCGTTGGAGACGGTGCTGCGTGACACACCGACCGCCGTGGCCACGTCCTGGAGTGTCGGTCGCACCCGGGCCCCCTTCTGGATCGATTCAGTCTGGATCGATTCAGAGACTAGCCGGACCGACTCGGAACGGTCAAGGAGAACGGACACGACACGACGAACGGCGCCGGCCGCAGCCGACGCCGTTCCTCGGGAAACCGGGCTCAGGGCTTGCGGGCGATCCCGCCGTACATGCTGACCTCCGCCACCGAGGGGCGCGGCTGCGGCTCGGCCTCGGCCCGCCACTCGGCCACCGAGCAGAGGCCGGGCTCGACCAGCTCCAGCCCCTTGAAGAAGCCGGTGAACTCGTCGAGGGTGCGTAGGTTGATCAGGCCGTGCGGACCGCCGCCCCGGGCCGCCGCCCTGGCCTCCGCGGCGACGGCCGGGGGGAGGTATTCGTGGGTGGCGTGCGACGCGGCGAGGTAGCTGCCGGGCGGCAGTGCCTCCAGCAGGCGGCGCACCACCGCGTACGGGTCGTCGGCGTCCGGGACGAAGTGCAGGATCGCCACCAGCATCAACCCCACCGGCTGGGACAGGTCGATGGTGCGCAGCAGGTCCGGGTGGCGCAGGATCTTCTCCGGGTCGCGCAGGTCGGCGTCGATGTAGGCGGTGGCGCCCTCGGGCGAGCTGGTCAGCAGCGCCCGGGCGTGGGCCAGCACGATCGGGTCGTTGTCGACGTAGACCACCCGGGACTCCGGCGCGAGCCGCTGGGCGACCTCGTGGGTGTTGTCGGCGGTCGGAATGCCGGTGCCGATGTCGAGGAACTGCCGGATCCCGGCCTCGCGGGTGAGGTGGCGCACCGCCCGCTGGAGGAAGCGCCGGTTCTCCAGGGCGCTGGTGCGGATGGTCGGGAAGCGGGCCGAGATGGCGTCACCGGATTCCCGGTCGGCCTGGAAGTTGTCCTTGCCGCCGAGCCAGTAGTTGTAGCGCCGGGCGGGGTGCGCCACCGAGGTGTCGATCCGGTCGCTCGGGTGGGCGGAGTCCGTGGTGGTACCCGGGGCCTCGGTGGTCACGTGTCGCCTCCATGACTCTGCGCCATCGCGCGCGATGGCCTCCGTCCACTGTCGCCGGTCGGGATCATGGTAGAGGCAGCCGCGGACACCGCGTCGCCCCGGGCGACGGTCACGCCGGGTAGAGCTCGTCGCGGAGCCGGGCCAGGATCTCCGGCGTCCGCTCGGGCGGCGCCGCCTCGACGCAGAGCCGCTCCATGGCCACCGCGTAGTAGTCGAGATCGTCGCGCTTGTCGAGGTAGATGGCGCTGGTGAGCTGCTCGATGTAGACGATGTCGGGCAGGTCGTCGTCGCCGAACCGCAGGATGGTGAACGCCCCGCCAGCGGCGGCGTGCCCGCCCGCGGCGAACGGGATGACCTGCAGCCGCACGTGCGGCGACCGGGTGGCCTCGATCAGGGCGTCCAGTTGGCCGCGCATCACCGCCGGCCCGCCGATCGGGCGGCGCAGGGCGGCCTCGTCGACCACCGCCCACACCTGTGGCGGGGCGGCGCGGCGCAGCAGCTCCTGTCGGCGCAGCCGCAGCTCCACCCGCCGGTCGACCTCCTCGGCCGGGGCGTTCCGGTGGCCGAGCAGGACGACGGCGCGGGCGTACGCGGCGGTCTGCAACAGGCCGGGGACGAACTGCACCTCGTAGGTGCGGATCAGCGAGGCGGCGGCCTCCAGGCCGAGGTACGCCTGGAACCAGCTCGGCAGCACGTCGCCGTACCGGTGCCACCAGCCCGGGCTGTTGGCGTCGCGGGCGAGCTTGAGCAGCGCGTCCCGCTCGTCGGCGGCGCTGACCCCGTAGAGGGTGAGCAGGTCGGCGACGTCGCGTTCCTTGAAGCCGACCCGGCCCAGCTCCATCCGACTGATCTTGGATTCGGAGGCCCGGATCTCCCAGCCGGCGCCCTCGCGGGTGACGCCGCTGGCCTCGCGCAGGCGTCGTAGCTGGGCGCCGAGCAGCATGCGCAGCACGGTGGGCCCGGTTGCCGGACCCCCTTCCGCGGTCGCCATCGCCACGTCGCCCTCCACCTGCTCGCCTTGCGCCGGCCGGGCGCCCCACCCCCGACCGACGTGTAAGCATGCCATGGACGGTGGGTGATCGAACTCCTCCGCGCGGCCGAGATGGTCCCGCCGGCGGGACCGACTATCGATCGATCAGGTTGTCGAAGTCCCCGTCACGGGCGCCGAGGACGAACGCCGTGATCTCGTCCACTGTGTAGATCAGCGCGGGACCCTCGGGATGGCGGGAGTTGCGGACCGCGATGCCCGTCCGGCCGGGGAGTTCGGCCAGCTCGACGCAGTTGCCGCTGGGGTTGCTCCGCCGACTCTTCTGCCACCGCAGCTCGGGGAGCTGGGTGACGGGTACGCCGTTCTCGGGCTGCTGCATGAGGGGTCTTTCTGTGCGGTGATGAGCCGTCCGATGTCGCAAGTGGAGGGTGTCGCGGCGGGGAGGACGGCGACGCCGGATCATGCCGTGCTGCACGTGCATCTGCTATTGCATCCGCATTGGACAGCGAGCATGATAACCCACGTGTGCGGTACCCGACCGTTCACTTTCGGTTACCCCCAACCCGGGCAGCCCCTGGGAGAACGACGGCTGGGCACCGCACGCCGGCCGGCGTCCCGGGCCGTCCGCCGACGCCGCGAGGGAGGTCTCGTGCCGGATCCGCTGAGCGTCGCGTCCGGCATCTCCGCGGCGGGTGCGCTCGTCTCGGTGTGGCAGCTGCGCCGCCGGGCGCTGCGGGCGGAGGCGGAGATCGAATATTTGCAGGCCGAGCTGGCCGCCGAGCGGCACGCCGCCAGCCACGACCCGCTGACCGGTCTGCCCAACCGGCGCGCCTTCTACCGGATCGCCGCCGCGCTGCTCACCGACGCCGGCGGGCGGCCGCTGATCGCCGTGGTGCTCGACCTCAACGACTTCAAGCAGGTCAACGACCGCTACGGGCACGCCGCCGGGGACCAGGTGCTGGTCAGCGTCGCGCAGCGGCTCACCGCCTTCGCCGGGGACAACCTGGTCGCCCGGCTCGGCGGGGACGAGTTCGCCGGCCTGCTGAGCAGCCCGTCGGTCGACCGCCGCTGGATCGACCACGCCACCCGCCGGCTCTGCGAGGCGATGGCCGCGCCGATCCCGGTGGGCGGGCGCAGCGTACGGGTCACCGCCTCGGTCGGCCTGGCGCCGGTCAGCGGCCCGACCCAGCTCGCCGAGGCGCTCTGCGCCGCCGACGCCGCGATGTACCGGGCGAAGGGCGTGACGGCCCGCCGGTCCCCCCGACAGCTCCTGGACGGCCCGCGCCTGGCCGAATGCTGAGCACCCGGCCGACGTCGTCGGGGCCGCTCAGACCAGCGTGACGAGGTACTCCTCCAGCGCCCGGTACGACTGCCGCGCGCCCTCCTCCATGCCCGAGCCCACCATCGCGTCCCGCTCGGCGGCGGTGTCGAAGCGGGTGGTGCCGGAGACCATCGTGCGGCCGTCCTGCTCGGTGAAGACGAGCGTCTCCACGGCCACGTGACCGGGCGCGCCCTCGAACTCGAAGGTCTGCACGATCCGCTCGGGGGCCGCGATCTCGAGGAACTCGCCGCGGAAGGCGTAGGAGTTGCCGTCCGGGGCGTGCTCGACGAACCGGTACCGGCCGCCCACCCGGAAGTCGATCTCGACGTCGAGGGGGTTGCCCCGACCCCACCACCGCGCCAGGTGCGCGGGGTCGGTGTGCGCCGCCCAGACCATGTCGCGGGGCGCGTCGAGGACCCGGGTGAGCACCACCTCGCGGTCGGTGGGCAGCGCGACGGTCAGGTCACCGGTCGGGTTCATGGTTGTTCTCCTTCAGCTCTCGCAGGTAACCGTCCAACGTGTCGTACCGGTCGTCCCAGAGCCGGCGGTACTGGTCGACCCACTCGGCGAGGAGCCGCAACGCCGCCGGCTCGATCCGGCACCGCCGCCACTGCGCCTCGCGGGTGCGCACGATCAGCCCCGCCGCCTCCAGCACGTTCAGGTGCTTGGAAATCGCCTGCATCGAGATCGGGAACGGCGCGGCCACCTCGTTGACCGTCGCCTCGCCGGCGGCCAGGCGGGCCAGGATGGCCCGGCGGGTCGGATCCGCGAGGGCGGCGAACACGGCGCCGACCTGATCTGGTGAGGTCACTGTAATCAACCACCTGGGTTATAAACCGATAGGTTGAATGTACTCGTCGGGGGTGCCCTGTCAAGGACGAACACGCAAAATCGGCTCGGCCGAGCGGCCTCGTCAGCGCCAGCCGTAGCCGGCGCGCAGGGCCTGGCCGATCCGGTCGAAGCGGCCCCGGTCCAGCACCGCGCCCTCGCGCCGGATGCTGTCCTCGCGCATGGTCAGCACCCGGTCGAGGCGGACCCAGCTCGGGCGCCGGTCACGGTCCCACTCCCCCGGGCCGAGCGCCAGCCAGTGCCGCTGGCCGTCACGCTCGCCCTGGCTGGAGAGCATCAGCCCGAACAGCGTGCGGCTGTGCCGGCCGACCACCAGCACCGGGCGGTCCTTGCCCTGCCGGGGGTCGTCCTCGTACGCCACCCAGGTCCAGACGATCTCACCCGGGTCGGCCCGGCCGTCCAGCTCCGGGGCGTACGTCAGCTCCCGGCGCTGCAGGACGCCGACCTGGCGGCGACGGGCCACCTGGGCCGGAATCCGGCCGGCGGTACCGGCCGGCGCGGCCGCACCTCCGGTCGCCCGATTGAGCCGGGCGACGACGTTCCTCAACAGACCTGCCACGGGCGGCAGCCTAACCCCACCGCCGCCCGGGCGCGCGGCCCGCCGGCGGGGTAATCCGCTCGACCGGTCAGGGGGCGGGTGGCGAGGATCGGAGCGTGCAGGTTCCCCAGCGGCAGATCCGGGCCCGCTTCACCGACACGACGCTGACCGTCTACCAGGCGTACCCGCCGGAGATCGCGGCGGCGGCGCTGTCCGCCGGCCGGTTCTGCCCGCCGTTCCGGCGCGGCCGGATGACCTGGATCAAGCCCTCGTTCCGGTGGATGATGTACCGCTGCGGCTGGGCCACCAAGCCGGGCCAGGAACGGGTGCTGGCGGTCGAGCTGACCCGCGCCGGCTTCGAGTGGGCGCTCGGCCGGGCCTGCCCCAGCACTCCCGACCCGGCCCGGCACGCCGACCGGGCCGCCTGGGCCCGCGAGCTGAAGCGCAGCGACGTGCGGGTGCAGTGGGATCCGGAGCGGTCGCTGCGGCTGGCCCCGCTGTCGTACCGGTCGCTCCAGCTCGGGCTCGCCCGCGCCGCCGCCGACCGGTACGTCGACGAGTGGGTGGTCGGGCTGACCGACGTCACCGCGACGGCACGGGAGATCCGGGCGCTGCTCGACGCCGGCGACGACCGGGCCGCGGCGGCGCTGCTGCCCGACGAGCGCCCCTATCCGCTGCCGGCCGGACCGGCCGCCACGATCGGCGCGACGCCGAGCTGAACAGCCGGGCGAGGCGCGACCGCGGCGGCGGCAGCTCGGTGCGGCGCCGGCCCGGGAGGGTCAGCGCGGACGGCGGGCCAGCACCAGGGTGGTCCGCAGGTCCAGCGTCACCGTGCCGCCGAATCCGTCCACCGCCGCACCGACCGCCGCCAGCACCCGCTCCCGCAGCTCCGGCGGGCGGCGCAGCTGCGGCGAGAAGGTGCGGACCAGGCGCTGGTAGGCGGCCGTGGTCAGCGGCACCGGACGGCGGAACCGCTCGGTGCGGACCTCGACGAAGAGCCCACTGGCGGCGATCTCCGCGCCGAACCAGCCGTCCGGGCGGTCGTGCTGCCGGTCCGGGTCCACCGACTCGAACGCCGCCCGCAGCGCCGCCGCCCGGGCCGGGTCGACGTAGTCGTAGCGGTGGGCGAAGAGGGCCAGGGTGCCGCCCGGGGTGAGCGCGTCGTGCGCCCGCCGGCACCGGGTCGCCGGGTCCAGCCAGTGCCAGGCCATCGCGCAGGCCAGCAGGGGCACCCCGCCGGGCGGCGGCGGCCACTCCTCGAAGGGGGCCACCACGACCTCGACCCCCGGGTGGCGGGCCGCCAGCACCGCGGCCATCCGTCGGTCCGGCTCGACGCAGGTCACCGGCGCGCCCAGCCGGGCCAGCAGCCCGGTGGCCAGGCCGGTACCCGCGCCGACCTCGACCAGCCGGGGCGGCACCCGCCCGTGGTAGGCGAGGATGGCCTCGGCGAGCGCGGGCGGGTAGCCCGGCCGCGCGTCGTCGTAGTCGCCCGCGACCTCGCCGAAGACCTCCGCCACGACCGCCATCCTGCCACCGGTCGACGCGCCCGAAGGAGAGACATGATCGAACTGCCGGGAGACCTGCCGGTCGTCGAACGCACCGCCGTCCGGCTGGTGGTGCGCGACGCGCAGGACCGGGTCCTGCTCTTCCACACCCGCGACCCGGACCATCCCCGCCTCGGCACCTGGTGGGAGCTGCCGGGCGGCGGGATGGATCCCGGCGAGACGTACGCCGAGACCGCGGTGCGGGAGCTGCGGGAGGAGACCGGCTTCGTGGTCACCGCCGCCCGGCTCGGCCCGCCGGCCTGGCGGCGGCGGGCCAGCTTCATCCACCGGCAGCGCCGGCACCTGCAGGACGAGGTGGTGATGACGGTACGGCTCGACGCCGCCGGGCCGGACGTCGACGGCGCCGAGCGGCTGGACTACGAGGTGGAGGACTACTTCGGGTTCCGCTGGTGGACGGTCGACGAGGTGGTCGGCAGCACGGAACGCTTCTACCCGGGGCGGCTGCCCGCGCTGCTTCCCCGGTTCCTCGCCGGCGAGGAGATCGACGAGCCGTTCGAGCTGTGGTCCTGAGCGGGGGTGCCGACCGGGCCGGGGATGGGCACAGTAGGGGCATGACGACGACCCTGCACACCCCGCTGGCCCGCTACGCCGCCCGGCTGCACGCCGGCGCCGGCGACCGGCACCACGTCGCCTCACCGCTCGGCGCCTGGCTGCTGCTGGCGCTGGCCGCGCCGGCCGCGACCGGCGCCGACCGGGACGAGCTGGAGGACGTCCTGGGCGTGAGCGCGCCCGCCGCGGCGGAGCTGGCCGGGGCCCTGGTGGACCGGCCCCACCCGCTGGTGCCGTCCGCCACCGCCGTCTGGCAGCAGGCCGGCCACGACACCGCGCGGCTGGCCGAGTGGCGGGCCACGCTGCCGCGTACCACCGCGACCGGGCCACTGCCCGACCAGCCGGGGCTGGACGCCTGGGCCCGCGAGCACACCCTGGGGCTGATCGACCGGTTCCCGCTGACCCGGTCGCCGGACGTGCTGCTGGCGCTGGCCAGCGCCCTGGCCACCCGGATCTCCTGGGCCGACCCGTTCGACCTCGCCCCGGCCGGGCAGCTCGGCCGCGCCAGCGCCTGGGCGGGGCGGCTCGACCGGGTGCTCCGCACTCCCGCGCGCGGCCACCGGGCCTGGATCGCCGCGACCGGACCGGCCGGCGACGTCGCCGTGCACGCCGCGCCCGCCGTCGAGCGCGACGGCGCGGGCCTGGTGGTGGTGTCGGTCGCCGCCGACCCCTCGGCCCCCGCGGCCGACGTGCTCGCCGCCGCGTACGAGGTGGCCGCCACGGCGGTCGACGAGGCGACGCCGGCCGGCCGCCGGTCGCTGTTCGCGCTGCCGCTCGGCGACGGTCCGGCGTGGACGGTACGGGAGAAGCGGGTGCACACCCGCGCCCCGGACGGCCGGGAGGAGCGGCACACGGCAGTGCTGCCCTGCTGGTCGGCGCGGGACGAGCACGACCTGACCGCCCCGGCGCTGGGCTTCCCCGCGGTGGTCCGCACGCTGGGCGGGCTGCTCGGCGAGCCCACCCCACGGCTCGAGGCGCGCCAGGCGGCGATGGCCCGCTACGGCCGGTACGGCTTCGAGGCGGCCGCCGTGACCGCCGCCTTCGCGCTGGCCAGCCTCGCCCCGGAGGGCGTCGCCCGCACCGCGGAGCTGCGCTTCGGCCACCCGTACGCGGTCGTCGCGGTGGCCACCGACCGCGATGGCGGGCCGTGGCACGGGGTGCCGGTCTTCTCCGCCTGGGTGGCCGAGCCGGAGGAGCCGGCGGCGACGGACCTGGCGGACCCGCCCGAGGAGTTCTGACCCGGCCGGGACGGGCACGCCCGGCGTGGAGCCCTCCTCGGTGGAGGGCCCCACGCCGGGTCACGCCGCGACCGGCTCCCGTTCCTGCGCCGCCGCCCGCTCCGCGAGCCGCCGCTGCCGCTCCTGCGCACCGATCAGGTCGTCGGGCAGCGAGTCGGGCACCTCGACGTCGAAGCGGCGCAGCATCCGGATGGCGAACCCGCCCAGGGTGATCAGGACCAGGGCCAGCCCGAAGCAGACGTACGCGAATCCGATGCCCCGGCCCGGCCCCGTGCCGATCACCGCGCCCACCGATCCGGCCAGCGACCCGCCCGGGGCGAGCATCGGCTCGAAGAGGCTGGTCGCCGCCGGGGCGAGCAGCGCGAACCCGATCGGCAGGGTCGACCAGGCGATGGTCTGGTTGAGGCTGAACACCCGGCCGTGGAAGCGCTGCGGCACCTTGACCTGCACGATGGTCGCGTAGATGGACTGCGCGGTGGTCATCGCCATGGCCAGCCAGAAGGCGCCGACGCAGACCATCGTCACGGAGGCGTCCAGGCCGACCAGCACGCAGCCGACGGCGGTGCCGAGGTTGCCGACCAGCACGCCGACCATCCGCCGGCGCCGGGGCCCGCCCCACAGCGACATCAGCACGCCGCCGGCCACCGCGCCGCAGGCCTCCGCCAGGGCCACCTGCGCGACCTGGGTGGCGGTGCCGAAGGAGAGCACCAGCGGGGTGGTGAGCACCAGCGCCGGGGCGAGGAAGATGTTGCCCAGGGCGAAGTAGCCGAGCATCAGCCGGAAGCCCCGGTGCTGCCAGGAGTAGCGCAGCCCGTTGGCGATCGCCACCAGCAGCCGCTCCCGGGGTCGCCAGCCGAGCAGGTCGGGGAAGCGCACCACGGCCAGGGTCAGCACCGCCACCAGGTAGCTCGCCACGTCGATGAGCAGGATGCCCTTGAGTTCGATGGCGGCGAGCAGGCCGGCGGCGAAGACGGGCATCAGCAGCATCGCGAAGCCGCTGGAGAGCTGGGTGATGCCCATCGCGTGCCCGAGGTAGCGCTTCGGCACCAGCTGCGGCACCGCCGACTGGAACGCGATCCGCTGGAACGAGCCGGCGACCTGGCTCAACGCGACCAGGGCGTAGATGTGCCAGAGGACCAGGTTGTCGGTCCAGAGCAGCGCGGCGAGCACCAACTGGATCGACCCGGCGGTGCAGCTGGCGACCATCATGATCCGGCGGCGGCTGACCCGGTCGGTGACCGCGCCGGCCACCGGCAGCATCAGCACGCCGCAGATCAGCGCCAGCGCCCAGAGCATTCCCAGGTCGGCCACCGACCCGGTGCGGGTGAACAGCCAGATCGGCAGCGCGAACGCGGTCAGCGCGGAGCCGGTGGTGGAGACCAGCTGCCCGGCGGTGACCGCGACGAACCGGGCCATGCTGGGCTTCACCACGGCCGGCTCCGGCCCGTCGGACCCGCCCACCCGCTGGTGGGCGGCGACCACCCAGCCGGCGTCGGCTCCCCTGGCCTGCGGGGTCAGCGTGGAGACGTCCCCGGCGGTGACCGCCGGGTGGACCCGGGTGAGGATCTCCGCCAGCTCCTCGGCGCGGTACTTGAGGAAGAAGTGCCCGGCCTGGTCGAGCACCACCAGGCCGAGGGTGTCGCTGAGGAACTGCCACTCGGCGTACCGCTCGGCGTGGTAGTCGGTCACCGGGTCCTCCGAGCCGACCACCGAGATGATCGGCGCGCGCAGCTTCGTCGCGCCCCGGTCGAGCAGGCCGGTGAAGTACTCCTCGGAGGCCCGCGAGTCGGCCCGCATGTTGCTGATGATCCGGTCGGCCTGTTCCGGGTCCAGCTCGTCGGTGTCCACCCCCATCGACTTGAGCCAGCTGGCGTAGTGCCGGTTGCTGCGCAGCTGTTCGAGCCGGTTGCGCAGGGCGGCGAAGGCGCCCCGGGGGCGGGCGAACGGGAACATCGCGCCGATGTAGACCGCTTCCAGGTCCCGGCCGGCGGCCTCCACCTTGCGGGCCACCTCGGCGACGATCGCGCTGCCCACGCCGCAGTGGCCGTAGAGGGCGATCGGTCCCTCGACGCGTTCCAGGATCTCCTCGGCGACCCGGCTGGTCAGCTCGTCGAACGGCAGGCCGTCCTCGCTGAGCCCGACGTCGTGGCCGGGGATGGCCAGCGACCACAGGGCGTGGCCGGCGGGCAGCGCGTCGGCGAGGGGCTGGTAGACGATGGCGCTGCCGCCGCCGTACGGGACGCAGACGTAGCTGAGCACCCGCTGCGCCGCCGGGATCGGCCTGGTCAGCTCGTAGAGCAGCCGGCGGGGACCGTCCCCGCCGCCGTCGCCGCCGGAGATGAACCGGGCCAGGTCGCGGATCGTCCGCTGCTGGAACAGGTCCATCACCCCGACGGCGCGCCCGCCGTGCTCCGCCTTGCGGATCTTCGCCACCACCTGGGTGGCCAGCATGGAGTGCCCGCCCAGGTCGAAGAAGTCGTCGTCGATGCCGAGCGTGGCCACGCCCAGCACCTCCGACCAGATGCCGGCGAGCAGCCGCTCGGTGTCGTCGCGCGGCTCCACCAGGGCGACCGACGCCTCGCGGGTGAGCACCGGCGCGGGCAGCGCCCGGCGGTCCAGCTTGCCGTTGGGCGTCAGCGGCAGGCCGTCCAGGGTGACGAACGCGGCCGGCACCATGTACTCGGGCAGGGTCTCCTTCAGCGCCGCCTTCAGCGCGGCGTGCTCGGCCGCGCCGACCAGGTAGGCGGTGAGCCGCTTGTCGCCGGGGGTGTCCTCGCGGACGATCACCGCCGCCTCGGTCACCGCCGGCTGCTCGCGCAGCGCGCTCTCGATCTCGCCCAGCTCGATCCGCAGGCCGCGCAGCTTCACCTGGTGGTCGATCCGGCCCAGGAACTCGATCACCCCGCCGGCCGGGGCGGTCACCCAGCGGGCCAGGTCGCCGGTGCGGTAGAGCCGAGCGCCCGGCTCACCGGCGAACGGGTCCGGCACGAACCGCTCGGCGGTGAGCGCGGGCCGGCGGTGGTAGCCGCGGGCCAGGCCCACCCCGCCGATGTGCAGCTCGCCGGCCACCCCGACCGGGCAGGGGTTGCCGTTCGGATCCAGCACGTGCAGTCGCAGGTTGGCGATCGGAGCGCCGATCGGGACGGTGGTCAGGCCCGGCAGCAGCGCCGGGTCGCAGTGCCAGGCGCTGACGTCGATGGCCGCCTCGGTCGGGCCGTACAGGTTGTGCAGCTCGCACCCGGGCAGCCGGACGGTGAAGTCGACCGCCGTGGCCGGCGGCAGCTCCTCACCCGAGCAGATCACCCGGCGCAGCGCCGTCGCCGCCTCGACACCCTCCTCGGCGAGGAAGACGGTCAGCATCGACGGGACGAAGTGCGCGGTGGTGACCCGCTCGGCGACCAGCAGGTCGCGCAGGTAGCCGGCGTCCTTGTGCCCGCCGGGCTTCGCCAGCACCAGCCGGGCGCCCTCGCGCAGCGGCCAGAAGAACTCCCAGACCGAGACGTCGAAGCTGGCCGGGGTCTTCTGCAGCACCGCGTCGTCGGGGCCGATCCGGTAGGTCCGCTGCATCCAGTCCAGCCGGTTGACGATGCCCCGGTGGGTGTTCGGCACGCCCTTGGGCCGGCCGGTCGAGCCGGAGGTGTAGATGACGTACGCCAGGTGCTCCGGGCCCGCCGCCGGCGTCGGGTCGTCGGCGGGCTGGTCGGCCCAGGTCCCGGGGTCGTTCAGAACCAGCACGGTGGCGTCGGTGGTCGGCAGCGCGTCGCGCAGGTGCTCCTGCACCAGCACCACCGGCGCGGCGGCGTCGTCGACCATGAAGGCCAGCCGGTCCGCCGGGTACTCCGGGTCCAGCGGCAGGTACGCGCCGCCGGCCTTGAGCACCCCGAGCAGGCCGGTGACCAGCTCCACCGACCGCTCCGCGCAGACGCCGACCAGGGTCTCCGGGCCGACGCCGGCGGCGCGCAGCCGGTGCGCGACCCGGTTGGCCGCGGCGTTCAGCTCGGCGTACGTGGTCGACCGGCCCTCGATGGTGACCGCGACGGCGTCCGGGGTGCGGGCGGCGCGCTCCTCGATCGGCCCGTGCAGCGTCTGGGTGGCCGGGAAGTCGGCAGCGGTGTCGTTCCAGCTCGCCAGCAGGGCCCGCTCGGCGGGCGGGAGCAGGTCCAGGGCGGCGACCGGGGTGTCCGGGGCGGCGACGATCGCGGCCAGCAGGGTGGTCCACCGTCGCGCCATCCGCTCGACGGTGTCGCGGGTGAACAGGTCGGTGTTGAAGACCAGCTTGCCCCAGATGCCGTCGGGCACCTCGACGGCGTGCAGCTCGAAGTCGAACCGGGTGGCCCGCAGCTCCATCGGGGTCCAGCGGAAGCTCACCTCATCGGCGTCCGAGACGCCGGAGAAGCGGCCCATCTCGTAGTTCTGCAGGACGAACATGGCCTGGAACACCGGCGACCGGCTGACGTCGCGGGACAGCCCCAGCTCGTGCACCACCTTCGCGAACGGCACCTCGGCGTGCTCGAAGCCGTCCAGCACGGCCCGCCGGGTGCGCTCCAGCAGCTCGGTGAAGGTCGGGTCGCCGGCCAGCTCGGCGCGCATCGGCAGCATGTTGATGAACATGCCGACGACGTCCTCCAGCTCCGGGGCGGACCGGCCGGCGACCGAGGCGCCGACGGCGAAGTCGTCCTGCCCGGCGTGCCGGGACAGCAGCACCTGGTACGCCGCGAGCAGGGTCATGAACAGGGTCCCGCCCGACGCGCGGGTGAGCGCGGCGAGCCCGTCGGTGACCGCCCGGTCGACCTGGAACTCGACGAAGTCGCCCCGGTAGGTCTGGGTAGCCGGGCGGGGCCGGTCCAGCGGCAGTTCCAGCGGGGTGATCCCGGCCAGCCGCCCCTTCCACCAGTCCAGGTGCCCCCGGGCCTGCGGCCCGGCCAGCTCCCGGGCCTCCCAGTGGGCGAAGTCGCCGTACTGCACCGGCAGGGCGGGCAGCTCGCCGCCCCGGTAGTGGGTGATCAGGTCCCGCAGCAGCACGTCCACCGACCAGCCGTCGCCGACGATGTGGTGCTGGCCGAGGAAGAGCACGTGGTCGTCGGCGACGTTCATCCGGTCCGGAGTGCCGTCTTGCGGCGCGGAGGCCGGATTATCGTCGTCAGCGAGCCGGATCAGCAGGGCGCGCAGCAGCGGCCCGGCCGCCAGGTCGAACGGCTCGGCCGCGGCGGCGTCCACCAGCGCCTGCGCGGCCCGCTCGTCGGGGGCGTCCACGATGGTCAGCGGCACCTCGACGGAGTCGGCGACGACGACCGTGGGGCGGCCGTCGGCGTCGGCCGGGAAACGGGTACGCAGCGACTCGTGCCGGGCGGTCAGCCCGGCCAGGGCGGCGCGCAGCGCCGTGACGTCCAGCGGGCCGCGCACCCGCAGCGGCACCGCGATGTGGTACGCCGCCTCGCCCGGCGCGAGCTGGTCCATGAACCAGACCCGCTCCTGGGCGTACGACAGCGGCACCTCGACGCCCTCCGGGCGGGGCGTGATCCGGGCGGTGGGCGAGGCCTGCCGCCGGCGCAACCGCTGGGCGATCAGCGCCGCCCGGGCGGCCTCCCGGGCGGGATCCTTCAGGTCCGTCATGTCGGGTTGTCCTTCTCCGCCGCCAGCAACGCGGCGACCTCAGTCTCGGAGAGGTCGTCCAGGTCGGCGGCGATCCGCTGCTCGATCTGGGCGGCCAGGTCGGCGACGACGGGGCTGCTGAACAGCGCCCGCATCGGCAGGTCGACGTCCACCTCGGCGCGGATCCGGGCCATCGCCCGCATGCCGCGCAGCGAGTTGCCGCCGAGGACGAAGAAGTCGTCCAGCGCGCCGACCTTCTCCACCTGGAGGATCTCGGCGTACACCTCGGCCACCAGGGTCTCGGCGTCGGTACGCGGCGGGACGTAGCCGTCGGGCGCCACGGTGGCCGGCGGCGCGGGCAGCGCGGCCCGGTCCAGCTTGCCGTTCGGGGTCAGCGGCAGCGCGTCGAGCCGGACGAACGCGGCCGGCACCAGGTGGGCCGGCAGCTCGCGGGCCAGCTCGGCGGCGAGGGCGGCCTCGTCGGCGGTGCCGACCAGGTAGCCGACCAGGGCCGGCTCCCCCGAGTCGGTGCGCACCGCCACCGCGGCCTCGCGGACCTGCGGGTGGGCCAGCATCGCCGACTCGATCTCGCCCAGCTCGATCCGCATGCCGCGCACCTTGACCTGGTCGTCGCGGCGGCCCAGGTAGTCCAGGGTGCCGTCGGTGCGCCAGCGGGCCAGGTCGCCGGTGCGGTACATCCGCCGGCCGGGCGGGCCGTACGGGCAGGGCAGGAAGCGCTCGGCGGTGCGGCCGGGCCGGCGCAGGTAGCCCCGGGCCACCTGGTCCCCGGCGACGTACAGCTCGCCGACCACGCCGGGTGGCACCGGCTGGAGCGCGGCGTCGAGCAGGTAGACCCGCGCGCCGGCGGTGGGCCGACCGATCGGCACCGGTCCGGCATCCAGCGGCCGGCCGGGCGCGACGCGGGCGGCGACGCAGCCGACGGTCGCCTCGGTCGGGCCGTACTCGTTGACGACCGCCACGTCCGGGTGCGCGGCCCGCCAGCCCGCCAACTGCTCGCCGGTGAGCGCCTCGCCGCCGATCACCAGGTCGGTCGTCGGCGACAGCGCGGCGTCGAGCAGCGGCAGGTGGCTCGGGGTGACCTTGAGGAAGCTCGGCCGGCCGCCGACCCGGGCCTGCGGCGAGTCGATCCCGGCCAGCCGGACGGTGCCGCCGGCGGTGAGCGGGCCGAGCAGGCCGGTCACGGTGAGGTCGAACGAGACCGGCGAGGGCAGCAGCGCGGTGCCGGCCAGCCCCGGGTAGGCGTCCCGGGCCCAGGCCAGGTACGCGGCCACGGCCCGGTGCTCCACCACCACGCCCTTCGGGCGGCCGGTGGAGCCGGAGGTGTAGAGCACGTACGCCGGATGCTCGGGGCGCAGCGGGGCGACCCGGTCGGCGTCGGTCAGGTCGCCGTCGGCCTGGTCGGCGCCGACCTCCCCGTCGAGCACCAGCGCGGCGGCGGGCACCAGCACGGCGGTCTCCGGCAGGGCCAGCACCAGCGTCGGCTCCGCGTCGGCGAGCAGGTACGCGATCCGGCCGGCCGGGTAGCCGGTGTCCACCGGGACGTACGCGGCGCCGGACTTGAGCACGGCGAGGACGGCGACCAGCAGCTCGGGCGAGCGGGGCAGGGCGAGCGCCACCCGGGTCTCCGGGGCGGCGCCCCGGGCCACCAGCACCCGGGCGAGCCGGTTGGCGGCGGCGTTCAGCTCGGCGTAGGTGAGCGAGACGCCCTCGCAGACCAGGGCGACCGCGTCCGGGGTGGCGGCGGCCTGCCGCTGGACCCGCTCGATGACCGAGCGGAACGCCGGGGCGGCGTCCTCGCCGTTCCAGGCCCGCAGGACGAGGTCCCGCTCGGCGTCGTCGAGCAGCGGCAGCGCGGAGACCGGCTGCCCCGGGTCGTCGACGGCGGCGGTGAGCAGCCGCACGTACCGCGCGACCACCGCCTCGGCGGTGCCCCGGTCGAACAGGTCGGTGCGGTAGACCAGGCGACTCTCGCCGGTGGTGACGTCGAAGGCGAGGTCGTCCTTGGTGGTGCCCAGCTCCACCGGGTCCAGCCCGGAGTCGGGGATGAAGTTCAGCGCGGTCTGGAAGATCGGCTGCACGGCCGGGTCGCGCTGCGGGGCGACCGCCTCGACGATCCGCTGGAACGGGGTCTGGCCGTGCTCCATCGCGTCCACCAGGCCGGCCCGGACCCGGCCGAGCAGCTCGGTGAAGCTGGGGTCGCCGCCGACGTCGCAGCGCAGCGCCACCGGGTTGACGAACATGCCGATCAGCGGGGTCAGCTCGGCGGTGTCCCGGCCGGCGGTGGAGACGCCGACCACCACGTCGGTGTCGCCGGAGATCCGCGACAGCAGGGCGGCGAACCCGGCCAGCAGCACCATGTACGGGGTGGCCGCCGACCCGGCGGCGAGCCGGCCGACCCGGTCGAGCAGCCCGTCGGGCAGGGCGAAGCGCACCTCGTCGCCGACGAAGCCGAGCTGGGCCGGGCGGGGGCGGTCCAGCGGCAGGCCGGTGACCGGCGGCGCCCCGGCGAGCTGGCCGGTCCAGAAGGCGAGCTGGCGGTCCAGCTCCGCGCCGGTGAGCTGGTCGCGCTGCCAGACCGCGAAGTCGGCGTACTGGATGGGCAGCTCGGGCACGGCGGCGGGCGCGCCGGTCAGCGCGGCCTCGCTGAACGCGGCCAGTTCGGCCACCAGCAGCACCGCCGAGTGGCTGTCGAAGACGGCGTGGTGCACCACGAAGAGCAGCGTCCAGGCGTCGTCGAGGCGGACCAGCCGGGCCCGCCACAGCGGCGGGGCGTCGAGCGGGATCGGGGTGCGGGCCAGCTCGGTACGCAGGGCGGCGTAGCGGGCGGCCCGCTCGGCCTCAGGCAGGTCGCGCAGGTCGTCGGTGGGCAGCCGGACCGGCTCGTGCTCGCGCACCACCTGCACCAGGGCGCCGTCGTCCATCCGCAGGTGGGTGCGGAGCGCCTCGTGCCGGGCGACGACCCGGCCGACGACCTCGCCGGCGGTGTCGGCGTCGATGCCGGCCGGGAAGCGCCACGGGGTGGAGACGTTGTAGACCGGCGAGGCGGTGTCCAACTGGTTGGCCATCCACACCCGCTCCTGGGCGAAGGAGGCCGGGAAGGTCCACTCCCGCGTCATGACGGCACCTCCCGTACGGAGCGGGGACGCATGTCGGTCCAGACGGTGTCGACGTGGGACAGGCACTCCTCGCGGGTGCCGGCGAAGCCGGCGTCGTGCCACCCGGCGGGCAGCTCCCGGTCGGCCGGCCAGATCGAGTACTGCTCCTCGTCGTTGCGGACGACCAGGAATCGGGAGTCGGCCATCAGTGCTCTCCAGCGCTCTCGGGGGTGTGCGGTTCGGCCATCGCCACGGCGATCCGGCGGGCCCCGGTGAAGGGCTCCCGGCCGTGCGCGGCGGTCATGTTGTCGACCACCAGCACGTCGTCGCGCCGGTAGTCGAAGCGGACGCTGGCGGCCCGGTACGCGGCCCGCAGGTGGTCCATGACGTCGGCGGGGATCTCGCCGCCGTCGCCGTAGTAGGTGTTCGCCGGCAGCCCGTCGGCGCCGAACATGTCCAGCAGCCCCGCCTGGTAGTCCTTCGGGAGGGTGCTCACGTGGAAGAAGGTGGCGTGGTTGAACCAGCGCGGGGTGTCCGAGCCGGGCCGGTGGTGCACCACGTCGCGTACCGCCCGGGTGCGCAGCCCGTCCGCGCCGACCCACTCCAGCCGGATCCGGTTCGCCGCCGCGTACGCCTCGACCTCGGCCCGGTCGTCGGTGCCGAACACGTCCTGCCAGCGGGTGCCGAAGTCGGCGTGGAAGTTGCGCACCAGCATCCAGCGCCGCCGGACGAACTCCTCGCGGACCGCCGGGTCGATCTCGGCGTACACCCGGCGGACGTCGGCGAGCGGGGTGGCGCCGAGGGTGTCCGGCGGGCTGATGCAGTAGAAGAACAACGTCAACGGCCAGCGCGCCTGGTACGAGTTCTCGTTGTGCAGGAAGATCTCCTCGTCCGGTGGGTAGTCGGTCGAGGTGTAGACCCGGCCCTTGATGGCGTGCCGGGGTGAGGACCGCTCGGTGTAGGTCAGCGGCTCGCCGGAGAACGCGCGGACCACCCGGTCGAAGCCGTCCACCCCGCCGACGTCGAAGCCGCGGAACAGCAGCCCGCCGTGGGCGGCGAGCGTGGCGCGCAGCTCCGTCCGCCGCTTGTCGATGAGCTCGGTCAGTGGTGTGCCGTCGTTCTCGACGACCACCGGCAGCGTGGCGATCGTGTCGCTCATTGCTCTGTCACTCCTGTTTCTCGACGCTCAGTCGCGGGGCAGCCGCGGGATGGCGGGAATGGTGGCCGGGGCGGGCTCGTCGGCGGGCGCGGCGCTGGCGCGCAGCTCCTCGATCCGGGCGGCCAGGCCGGCGACGGTGGGGGTCTCGAAGAGGCTGCGCATCGGCAGCCGTACCCCCGTCGCCTTGCGCATCGCGGCGATGAGCTGGACCGCGACCAGGGAGTTGCCGCCGAGGGCGAAGAAGTCGTCGTCCACGCCCACCTCGGCCACCCCCAGCCCGTCCTTCCAGACCTGGGCGATGGTGATCTCCAGCTCGGTACCCGGCGCGGGGGAGGCGGCGCCGCCGCCGGCCGGGGCGGCGAGGGCCGGCTCGTCGGCGGTCTCCAGACCTTCCGTGGTGACCCGGGAGGCGCGGTCGCGGATGTCGTCGACGGTCCGGGTGGCGATCACCACCTGCCGGCCGAGCCCGGCGGTGAGGCTGCGGCGGAACGCCTCGGCCCCGTCGACCGGCCGGATGTCCTCGGTCGGCACACCCGGCTCCGGGGCGGGCGGCTGCGCCGGTGCGCCCACCGTGGTCAGCCCGCCGGTCACCGCGCCCTGGTCGACCCGGCGCAGCACGAAGTCGCTGATCGCGACCAGTTCCCGGCCGTCGGCGTCCCGCAGGGACAGGTCGGCGGTGACGACCTCGTCGGTGGCGCTGTCGCGGTGCCGCAGGTGGCTGTGGAACTGCGCCGGCAGGGCGCCGCGCACCACGATCCGCCCGTACGACAGCGGCAGGTAGGTGCCGCTGCCCTGGCCCCGACCGAACGCGGTGGCCACGTCCAGCAGCGCCGGGTGCAGCCCCCAGGAGGGCAGGTCGCCGACCGCCGCGGCGGGCGCGGTGATCCGGGCCAGCTCCTCCCCCTCGCCCAGGTGGTGCTCGGCCAGCGCGGCCCACCGCGGCCCGAAGGTCAGCATGCTGGTGCGCCCCCGGCCGAACGAGGCGTCGTCGTCCACCCGCCGGCCGGTCACCGCCGGCACCCGCGCCGGCGGGGCCGGCTCGTCGGTCCAGCCGGCCGCGCCGCGGACGTGGGTGCGCAGCTGCCCGGCGGCGAGGCTGCGTACCGCGAAGTCCACGCCGTCCTCGGCGGGGGTCAGCTCGACCCGGTACTGCGCGACCGTGCCGTCGGGCACCGAGAACGGCTCCAGGAAGACCACGTCGCGCAGCTCCACCGCCGCGTCCCCGGCCGGGGCGGGCAGCCCGGCGGCCACCGCCGCCCGTACCGACTCCAGGTGGGCGGTGCCGGGCACCACCGGCACGCCGCCGATGCGGTGCTCGTCCAGCAGCCAGTGCGTGTCGGCGGAGACCAGGCCGTGCAGCACCACGCCGTCCGGGCCGGTCACCGCCGTGGTGAGCACCGGGTGGTCCACCGGATGCGTGACGGTGTCCCGCCCGGCGGCCCGGAAGCCGGCCGGCGCGTCGGTCTCCACGGCCATGCCCACCTCGGCCCAGCCGCCCCAGTTCTGCGACAGCACCGGCGCCCGGAAGCCCGCGCCGGCCCGGGCGTACGCGTCGAGGAAGCTGTTCGCCGCGCAGTAGTCGACCTGGCCGAAGCCGCCGACCACCGCGGTGATCGAGGAGCAGAGCACCACGAAGTCCAGCGGCAGGTCGCCGAAGACCTCGGCGAGGGCGAGCGTGCCGGCGAGCTTCGGCGCGAGCACCCGCTCCGCCTCGGCCCGCTCCTTGACCTCGGCCATGCCGCCGCCGGGCAGGCCGGCGGCGTGCACGATGCCGTCGATCCCACCGAACTCCGCCTCGGCGGCCGCCCGGACCCGGCGCAGGTCGGCCGGGTCGGTGACGTCGGCGGCGAGCACCAGCACCGACGCGCCGGCCGCCTCCATCCGGCGGATCGCCGCGATCGCCCGGCCCGCCCGGTCCGCGCCGCCGTGCACGGCCAGGTGGTCGTCCCACCGCTCGCGCGGCGGCAGGCCGGAACGGGCCAGCAGCACCAGCTTCGCCCGGGCCCGCCGGGCGAAGTCCTCGGCCAGCGTGACGCCGATGCCGCCCAGACCGCCGGTGATCACGTACCGGCCGCCGTCGCGCAGCGCGCCCGGCTCGCCCTCGGCGTCGACGGTGACCTGCTCGTAGCCGGTCACCCAGCGGCGCGGCCCGCGCAGCGCCAGCTCCGGGCGGGTCGGGTCGACCGGCCGGCGCAGCTCGGCGACGAGCGCGTCCACGTCGGACGAGGCCGGGTCGGCGTCCAGCAGCCGGACGGCCAGCCCCGGCAGCTCGGCCGGGAGCACCCGGGCCAGCCCGGCCAGGGTGGCGTGCTCGGGGCGGACCAGGTCGGCGCCGGTCACGTCCCCGATGCCGGCGGTGACCAGGTCGAGGGTGCGGGCGCTCTCGTCGGCGGTCAGCCCGGCCCCGGCGAGCGCCTGCACCAGGTGCAGCGCGCTGAAGAAGCCCCGGTCCTGGGCGGCCCAGGCGGCGGCGACGTCGGTGCCGGCCGGGTCGCCGTCGAGGGCGAAGGCGTGCACCAGCCGCTCCGGCGGGTCGGCGGCGAGCGCCGCCACCAGGGCCTCGTGATCCTCGCGGGCGCCGGGCCGCAGCCGGTACCCGCCGTCGACCGCCGCGAAGCGTTCGCCGGCGCGTACCACGGTGGGCGTGGCGCCCGCGGCTCGCAGCGCCGCGACCAGCGCATCGCCGCGCGGACCGTCGGCCAGCACCAGGCAGCGACCCAGCGGCGCGGTCCGCGGCTCGGCGGCGGCCTGCCGCCAGACCGGCACGGCGAACCACTCCGGCAGCGGGCGCGGCCCGCGCTGCGCCGGCGCGGGCGCCTGGTCCACCGGGTCCGGGTCCACCCAGTAGCGGCGGCGTTCGAATGGGTACGTGGGCAGCGGCACCCGGCGGGCGGCCGGATCGGCGTCGAGCCGCACCTCGACGCCGGCGCACCAGAGCGCGCCGGCGCTGGTGAGCAGGGTGGCCAGGTCGCCGGTGCGCTCGCCGGGGCCGGGCAGGCTGCCCAGCGGGGTCAGCGCCCGCTGCGCCGGGCCGGCCTTGGCGACCTGCATCCGGGCCAGGTTGGCCAGCTGCCGGCCGGGGCCGCACTCCAGCAACGCCCAGGTGCCCTCGGCGAGCAGCGCGGCCACGCAGTCGCCGAAGCGCACCGGCCGGCGCAGGTGTGCGGCCCAGTACGCCGGGTCGGTGGCCTGCTCGGCGGTGATCCAGGTGCCGGTGACGTTGGAGAGGAACGGGATCGCCGGTGGGCGCAGCGGCACCCCCGCCATAAGGGCGGTGAACTCGGCCAGGATCGGTTCCATCATCGGCGAGTGGAAGGCGTGGGAGGTGCGCAGCGCCTTGCTCTTGCCCTTGATCGTCTCGGCGAACGCGGCGACCTTGTCGCTCTCGCCGGCCACCACGCAGGTGCCCGGGCCGTTGACGGTGGCGATGGCCAGCCCCTCGGGCAGGCGCTGCGCGACCACCGACTCGTCCAGCGCCACGGCGAGCATCGAGCCGCCCGGCAGGGACTGCATCAGCCGTCCCCGCGCGGCGACCACCCGCAGCGCGTCCGGCAGGCTCAGCACCCCGGCGACGGTGGCGGCGACGTACTCGCCGATCGAGTGACCGATCATCGCGGCGGGCCGCACCCCGGCCCGCAGCCAGAGGGTGGCGAGGGCGTACTCGACGACGAAGAGGGCCGGCTGGGTGTAGCGGGTCTCGGTGAGCTTCTCCCCCGCCTCCGGGTCGCGGCCGAGGATCAGGTCGCGGACGTCCAGCCCCAGCTCGGGGCGGAGCAGCTCGGCGCACTCGTCCACGGTGGCGGCGAAGGCCGGCTCCTCGGCGTAGAGCTGCGCGCCCATCCCGGCGTACTGGGAGCCCTGCCCGGAGAAGAGCAGGCCCACGCGCGGCGCGGGGCCGTCGACGACGCCGGACTGGCGGCGGCGCGGGGTGCGCAGCGCGGTAACCGCGTCCGGCAGGTCGGCGGCGACCACGGCGACCCGGTGCGGGTACTCCTGCCGGCCCACCCGCAGGGTGTGCGCCACGTCCGCGAGCAGCTGCGGCCCGCCGTCGGTGGCGCCCGCCAGGTGCTCGGCGAGGCGCTGCACGGCGGTGTCCAGGGCGGTGGCGGTCTTCGCCGACACGTGCAGCAGCTGCGCCGGGCGGACCTCCCGGTCGGCCCGGTACGCCGCCGGCGCCTCCTGGAGCACCACGTGGGCGTTCGTGCCGCCGATGCCGAAGGAGCTGACCCCGGCCCGGCGCGGCCCGCCGTCGGTGTCCCACTTGGTCAGCGTGTTCGCCACGTAGAACGGGGTGTCGGCGAAGTCGATCGCCGGGTTCGGCCGCTCGAAGTTGATGCTCGGCGGGATCAGGCCGTGCTCCATCGCGAGCACCGTCTTGATCACACTGACGATGCCGGAGGGCTGGCTGAGGTGGCCGATGTTGGACTTCACCGAGCCGATGCCGCACCAGCCCCGGTCGTCGGTGTCCCGGGTGTAGACGGCGGAGAGGGCGGCGACCTCGATCGGGTCGCCCATCGCGGTGCCGGTGCCGTGCGCCTCGACGTAGCTGATGCTGCGCGGGTCGATCCCGGCCATCCCGACGGCCTGGGCGACCGCCGCCATCTGCCCGTCGATGCTGGGCGCGGTGAAGCCGACCTTGCCGGCGCCGTCGTTGTTGATGGCGTTGCCGAGCACCACGGCCCGGATCGCGTCGCCGTCGGCGATCGCGTCGGAGAGGCGCTTGAGCAGGGTGACGCCGACGCCGCTGCCCCAGACCGTGCCGTTGGCGGCGGCGTCGAACGGCCGGCACCGCCCGTCCGGCGAGGTGAAGCCCTCCATGCCCAGGTAGCCGACGTGCGGCAGCTCGACGTTGACCCCGCCGGCGAGCGCCATGTCGCACTCGCCGTTGCGCAGCGCCTCGCAGGCCAGGTGGAACGCGACCAGCGAGGTGGAGCAGGCGGTGTGCACGGTCAGGCTCGGCCCGCGCAGGTCCAGCCGGTACGACACGTTGGTGGCCACGTAGTTGGGCGAGTTGCCGGTGGCGATGGAGACCACCCCGTGCGGGCCGCCGCCGACGCGCTTGTTGCGCAGGACGTACCGGTGCAGGTAGGTGTTGCCGCCGGTACCCGCGTACACGCCGACCGCGCCGTCGTAGCGGGCCGGGTCGTAGCCGGCGTCCTGCAACGCGGTGTGGCAGCTCTCCAGGAACAGCCGGTGCTGCGGGTCGGTGATCTCCGCCTCCCGGGCGGTCATCCCGAACAGCCCGGCGTCGAACTCGTCGTACCCGTCGACCAGCGGCGCCCGGTTGACCCACCCCGGGTCGTCGACCTCCTCCACGGTGGCGCCCCGCGCCAGCTGCTCCTCCCGGCTCAGCTCGGTGACCGACTCGACGCCGTCGACCAGGTTGCGCCAGAACTGGCGGACGTCGGCCGCGCCGGGCAGCCGGGCGGCGAGCCCGACGATCGCGATCGGCTCGATGCCGTCGTCGGCGGGGAGGTCGGGTGCCATCGGGTTGTCCATCTGCGTGTCCTTCATTGCGCGGTGCCGCCGGGGCGGCGGGGTGGGTTGCGGCGGGTGCGGCTGCGGCGGGCGGCGGCCCGCAGCGCGGCGCGGGCGAGTTCCGGCCGGTCGGCGGCGCCGTCGAGGCTGGCGGCGAGCGCCCGGACGGTGGGGTGGCGGAACAGGTCGAGCATGGTGATCGAGCGGCCGGTGGCGGCGGTGAGCCGGGCGTGCACCGCGGCCAGGGCGAGGGAGTGCCCGCCGATGTCGAAGAAGTTGTCGGTGACCCCGACCCGGTCGGTGTCGAGCACCTCCCGCCAGATGCCGGCGATCAGCTCCTCGGTGTCGGTCAACCCGCCCGGACCGGCCGGCATCGAAATGCGCGGCGCCTCGGCGGCCGCCACGGTCATCGCGCCGAGCTGGGGCGTGCGCACGGTGGGCCGGGGCAGCGCGGCGGCCACCGCGTCGGCCGGCGCGTGCGGGTCGGCGGCGAGCGCGCCGACCAACTCGGCCAGGTCGGCCAGGAGCGCGTCGATCCGGTCCGCGTCGAACAGATCCGGGTTGTGGACCACCTCGACGCCGAAGCGGCCGTCGGACTCCACCACGTAGACGGTGATGTCGAAGGGCGAGCCGGGCTTGGGCACCGGGACCGGCACGGCGGTCAGCCCGGTCAGCGCCAGCCGGGGCGGGGCGAAGTTGAGCACGTTGAACAGCACCTGCACCAGCGGGGCGCGGGAGGTGTCCCGGCCGACGCCGAGGGCCTCGACGAGGCGTTCCAACGGCGCGCCCGGGTGGGCGGTGACCTCGTGCAGCTCGGCGGCGCACCGGTCGACCAGCTCGGCGAAGGTGGCCCCGCCGGTGCGCAGCCGCACCGGCACGGTGTCGATGAAGAAGCCCACCACGTCGTCGAAGGCGGCCAGCCGGCGGTCGGCGACGATCGCCCCGACCACGTGGTCGTCGCCGCCGGTGAGCCGGCGCAGCAGCTCACCGAAGCCGGCGAGCAGCACCGCGGCGACCGTGGTGCCGCGCCGGGCGGCCAGGGCACGGACCGCGCGGTCGGCGGGCTCCGGGAGGCGCACCGCGGCCTCGGCGCCGGCGTAGGTCTGCACCGCCGGGCGGGGCCGGTCGCGGGGCAGCTCCAGCACGGTGGGCACGCCGCGCAGGTGCTCGGCCCACCAGGCCAGGTCCGCCGCGCCCCGGCGGGCGTCGCGCCCGGCCCGCCACACCGCGTAGTCGGCGTACGTGGCGGCCGGCGGCGGCAACGTCGGGGTGGCCCCGGTGACGGCCCGGGCGTACGCGGCGGCGAGGTCATCGTAGAGGACCGCCTCGGACCAGCCGTCGAAGACCGCGTGGTGCATGGTCATCGCCAGCACGTGCGCGTCGGCGCCGAGCCGGTAGACGGTCACCTGCCAGGGCGGCCCGGTGGCCAGGTCGAAGGCGTGCGCCGCGCCGGCAGCGAGCATCCCGGCCAGCTCGGCCTCGGCGTCGGCGCTGCCGGTCAGGTCGACCACCGGCACGGCCACGTCGGTGGGTTCCGCGCAGACCGCGTACGGCACCCCGGCGGCCTGCGGGATCCGCCAGCGCAGCACGTCGTGCCGCTCGGCGACGGCCCGCAGCGCCGCGCCGAGCGCGGCGGTGTCCAGCGGGCCGCGCAGCCGGTGCGCGACGGCGATGTTGTACGGGGCGCTGGAGGGGGCGAGCTGGTCGACGAACCAGAGCCGGCGCTGCGGTGGGGACAGGGTGGGCGGGTTGCCGGTGGTCAGCGGCTCGGTGTCGGCCGGGGCGGCGGCGCGCAGCCGGGCGACCAGGCCGCCGAGGGTGCGTCCGGCGAGCACGTCGGAGATCTCGATGTGCCGGCCCAGCTCGGCGCGGAGCGCGGCGACCAGCCGCATCGCGGCGATGGAGTTGCCTCCGGCGGCGAGGAAGTCGGTGTCCGGGCCGGGGGTCCCGCCGAGCAGCCGGGTCCAGATCCGGGTCACCGTCGCCGTCACCGGGTCGGCCGCACCGGCCGGCTCCCCGGCGGTGGGTCCGGCGGTCAGCGCGGCCACGGCCAGGGCGCGCAACGCCGGCCGGTCCAGCTTGCCGGTGACCGGGCTGACCGGCAGGTCGTCGCGGCGCAGCAGCCGGGCCGGCAGCATCGCCGCGGTCAGCCGCGCCCGGGCGTAGGCCCGGATCGTCTCGTCTCCGGGCGCGCCGGCCGGGGTGAGGACCGCGACCAGCTCGGTACCGGCCGGCCCGGGCACCGCCTCGACCGCGACCCGGTCGACGCCGGGGGCGCCGGCCAGCACCGCCTCGACCTCGCCCAGCTCGATGCGCTGGCCCCGGATCTTCACCTGCCGGTCGGTGCGTCCGAGGTAGACGATCCGCCCGTCGGCCGCCTGGCGGACCAGGTCGCCGGTGCGGTACAGCCGCTCGCCGGGCAGCCCGGAGAACGGGTCGGGGACGAACCGGTCGGCGGTCAGCCCCGGCCGGTCGAGGTAGCCGTCGGCCAGTCCGGGGCCACCGATCAGCAGCTCGCCGCTCTCCCCCGGCGGCACCGCCCGCAGCGCGGCGTCGACGACGTACGCCCGGTGGTTGGGCAGTGGCGAGCCGATCGGCACCGGGTCGCTCTCGGCGCCGCTCAGCTCGCCGGTGACCGCGAGCACGGTGGTCTCGGTGGGGCCGTACCCGTTGAGGAAGCGCCGCCCCGGCGCCCAGCGGGCGGCCAGCTCGGCGGGGACGGCCTCGCCGCCGCAGAGCACGGTACGCCAGCCCGGCACGTCGGCCGGGTCCAGCATGGACAGCACGGTCGGGGTGATGAAGCCCCAGTTCACCTCGTGCGCGGCGATGAACCGGGCGAGCCGGGCCGGGTCGGCCCGGTCGTCGGCGCCGAGCAGTTGCACCGCGCCGCCGAGCAGCAGCGGCAGGAAGAGGTCCATGGTGGCCGCGTCGAATCCGAGCGAGGCGATGCCGAGGCTGCGCACCCCGGCGTCGGCGCCGCTGATCGTGGCGCACCCGGTGACGAACTCGACCACGTTGCGGTGGGTGGTCAGCACCCCCTTGGGGCGGCCGGTGGAGCCGGAGGTGAACAGCACGTACGCCGGGTCGCCGGGCCGGGCCGGGCAGGGCGCCAGCGGGGCCGGGGCGGCCGACTCGACCACCTCGACGCCCGGCAGGTCGGCCAGCTCGGCCGCCGCGTCGCCCACCAGCAGCGACACCCCGGCGTCGGCGACGATTTCGCGCTGCCGCTCGCGGGGGCCGTCCGGCTCCAGCGGCACGTAGCAGCCGCCGGCGAGGAGCACCCCGAGCACGTCCACGACCAGCCGGGGCCGGCGCCGCCCGCAGACCCCGACCCGGGTCTGCCGGCCCACGCCGTGGGCCCGCAGCGCGGCGGCCACCCCGGCCGCCCGGCCGACCAGCTCCCGATAGGTGAGCCGGTCGTCCCACTGGCGGACCGCGACCGCGTCGGGACAGCGCGCGGCCCGGGCGGCGATCAGGTCGGCCAGCGTCCCGTCCGGCCAGGGCAGCTGCGGCCCGGCGACGGCGCTGATGGACAGGATGTCGGTCACCCGTGCTCTCCCCGGTAGGTGGCTGGATCGGTGATCTGCAGGCGCAGCTCGCTGACGTGTCCGCGCCCGGCGGCGTCGGGCACCCAGGCGTCCGCCGGCGTGGGCAGCAGCTCGGTGACCACCACCGCCACGTCCGGGCCGGTCTTCGCGGCGGCGTCGGCCATGGCGCACAGCGACTGGGCGTACAGCGGGCCGGTCAGGTCGACGTAGCAGGGCTTGACCTCGGTGCCGACCTTGACGAAGACGCGCTCCGGCAGGCCGAGGGCCGCCCGGAAACGGCGCGCCGCGAGGTAGCGCGCGGTCTCGTCGCCGTGCCCGGCCAGCCCGCTGCCGGCCACGGTGGTCCGCCAGGTGCGCCGGGCCACCACCAGCCGGTCGATGGTGATCCTGGGCGTGTGCGGGGCCGGGTCCAGCAGCTTGAAGGCGTCCAACAGCAGCGAGCCGAGCAGGTGGGCGAAGATCTCCATCACCGGCCAGCGGGACCCGTCCGGGAATACCGCGATCAGCCCGTCGCCGTCGCGGACCACGGTGACGGCGGTGGCCGGGACCAGCCGGTCGACATCGCCGCCGCGCGCGGTGTCGATGCCGAGCTGGCGGTCCGCCGGGCCGGTGAGGGCGTATGTGGTGCGGGTGGTCAGCCGGGGCCAACTCTCCGGGTAGAGCACCCGGATCCGGGCCGGTCCGAGGTCGGCGTCGAGCGCCGCCCGCAGCGCCGCCGGGTCGGGGTGGAACGGGGTGAGCACCGCGCTGTCGTAGGCGACGGTGGCCGGGTGCAGCTCGCCGAGGACGAGCAGGAACTCACCCCGGTCGATCGCCTCGGCGGAGACGGCGCTGACCTGCAGGTCGGGGTTGTGGATCCGGGCGGACGGCCAGCCGGGCCGTTCGGCGGCGAAGAGCGCGCGGACCGGGCCGGCCAGGTCCTCGGCGCGCAGCCGCAGCTCGACGGTGCCGGCCGGCAGGTGCCGCAGCCCGAACAGCTGAGCCCACCGCTCGGTGAAGTCCACCCCGGCGCGGGCGACGGGTCCGTCCGGGGCGATCAGCATCCCCTGGGCCAGCGACCAGATGTCGGCCAGCCGGACCGGACCGTCGGCGGCGAGCTCGTCGTGCAGGTCGGCGAGGATCGCCTCGCAGCCGGCACCGATCTCGGCGGTGAGCCAGCGGGCCGCCTGGAGGATGACGGCGAGCGGGGCGGCCAGCGCGTCCAGCACCGTGGCGCCGACGGTGACGTCGAGGTCGCGGGCGGTCTCCTCGTAGCAGACGGTGCGCCCGGCGTACATCTGGCCGCTCTGCCGGGTGGCGGGGCGGCCGGTGACCGCGGTGAACCGGGTGTTGAGCGCGGCCAGCGCGGCGCCCAGCCGGTCCGGGTCGCCGGCGGCGGCCGCGACCGCGTCCCGGGCGGCGCGGAGCCGGTCGAAGTCGGCGGCCACCGCCGCCCGCACGGCCTCCTCGCCGATCGCCGCGATCCGCTCGCCGAGCACCCGTTCCGCGTCCGGGCTGTTCGGCAGGTTGGCGTCCCAGGTCAGCTGGCCGCGTTCGACGAACCGGTCCAGCAGCAGGTACGCGTCGTCGACGGTGCGGACGTCGCCGTCGGCGCGGGCCCGCTCGGCCAGCTCGACGGCGGCGGTGCGCCCGTCGCAGGACGCCAGCAGCCGGGCCTCCACCGCCGACAGCGGGATCGGCGGGTGCAGCGGCCAGCGCAGTTGCCGGCCCTGGACGGTCAGGTGCGGTTGCAGCGCCGGGGCCCACCAGCGGCGTACCGCCAGGTCGTCGGCGAGCCGGTCGGCGTACGCGATCAGCGCCCAGGCCTCGAACCCGACGTGCCGGCGGGTGACCAGTCCGGGTCCGGGCGCCAGCCGGGTACGCGGGTCGTCCGGGTCGAAGGTGCCCCAGCAGACCGGGCCGAAGAAGCCGATCGTCTCGGCCTTGCCGCAGTAGCGCTGCCAGTAGCGCAGCAGGCTCAGCTCACGCTTGCGGCGGCGCACGTTGCGGACCGCCGGGTCGGTGCGCAACAGGCCGTCCAGCGCGATCAGCATGTCCGGGTTCTGCCAGGTGACCGCCTCGCGCAGCAGCGGGTCGGCGGCCAGTTCGCCGGCCACCGCCGAGGAGTCGGCGAACGCCTCGCGCAGCGCCTTGTCGACGATCTCCGGGGCGACCTCCCCGGCGAGCAGCCCGTCCGCGGCGGCGGCCGCGTCGGGCGCCGCGAACCGGTCCAACCCGTCGGCGGGGAAACCGGCGCTGCGCAGGACCACGTCCCGCCACACCGACCAGCCGGTGTCGCCCAGCGGCAGCAGATGGCTCATCGACGGTCCTCGCTCTCGGGGGCGTCCACGATCTGCAGCCGCAGCTCGCTGAAGCACCGGCGGCCGGTGCCGTCCGGCACCCACGCCTGGTCGGGGGTGGGCAGCATCTCGCTGACCAGCAGGGAAACCTCGTCGCCACCGTCGATGCGGGCGGCCCGGACCATGGCGCAGAACATGGTCACGAAGGCGGGGCTGCTCAGGTCCACGAAGCAGGGCTTGACCTCGGTCCCGAGCTTGACGTAGACCTGCTCCGGCAGGCCCAGCCGCCGTCGCCAGGCCCGTGCCGCGAGGTAGCGGTCGCGCTCTCCGGTCACCGCGGCGAGCCCGCTCTCCCCGACCGTGGTCCGCCAGGTCTGCCGGGCCACCACCATCTTGTCCAGGGTGATCCGGGGGGTGTAGGGCGCGGCCGCGACCAGCTTGAACCCGTCGACGGCATGCGCGCTGAGCAGCTCGGCGAAGACCTCGGTGAGCGGCCATCGCTGGCCGTCGCGGGCGGTGGCGACCAGCCGGCCGTTCTCGTCGGTCACCGTGAGGTCCACCGTGGGCAGCACCCGGGCCGGGTCCGCGCCCGGGGCCGGCTGGAACGCCAGGTGCCGGTCGGTCGGACCGGTCAGCGACTCGGCGGTACGGCTGGTCCGCCGGGGCCACTCGCTCGGGAAGAGCAGCCGGATCCGCCGCTCGCCCAGGTCCTCGGCGAGCGCCGCGCGCAGCCGCTCCACGTCCGGGTGCGACGGGGTGAACACCGCGCAGTCGAACGACGACCAGGCCGCGTGCAGCTCGCCGAGGACGACGGTGAATTCGCCCCGGCGCAGCGCATCGGCGTCGGAGGCGCAGATCTGCAGGTCGGGGCTGTGTATGACCCCGTTGGACCAGGACGGCCGGGGCCCGGGGAAGACCTGGTCGATTCGCCCGGCGAGGTCGGCGGCCCGCAGTCGGACCTCGTCGGTGCCGGCGGGCAGTGTGTCCAGCGCGAACAGGCCGGCCCAGCGCGCCGCGAACTCGGCGGCCACGGTGTCGACCGGGCGCTCGCCCCCGCCCCAGAACAGGCCCTGGACCAGGAACCAGAGGTCGGACAGGGCGACCGGGTTGTCCCCCGCCTCGGCGCGCAGTTCCTCGTACAGCCCCCGGAACACCGCCCCGTACGCCTCGGTCAGGGCGTTGACCATCCAGCGGGCGGCGCGCAGCAGCACGTCGAGCGGGGCGGCGAGGTCGGCCAGCAGCGGCGCGCCGAAGACGACGTCGAGGTCGCGGCTGGTGTCCTCGTAGCAGATGGTCCGCCCGGCGTACATCTGGCCCTCCCGTCGCCGGGACGCGGCCCCGGTCAGCGCGGTGAAGGTGGCGTCGAGGTCGTCGAGTGCGACCCGGAGCCGGTCCGGGTCGCCGGCCGCGGCGGCGACCTCGTCGCGGGCCGCGCGCAGCCGGTCCCAGCCGGTCCGCGCGGCGGCCCGAGCCGGCTCGTCGCCGATCCCATCGATGCGGGCGGTGAGCACCTGCTCGGCGTCCGGGCTGACCGGCAGGGCGGCGTCCCAGGTGATCAGCTCCCGGGCCACCAGCCGGTCCAGCAGTGCGTAGCCGTCCTCCGGTCGGCGCAGCCCGAGCGCCGGGTCGGCCACCAGGTGGCACGCCGGCCGGCGGCCGTCGACGGCGGCGAGCACCGCCGCCTCCACCGGGGACAGCGGCACCGGCGGCCGGCCGGGGCGCAGCACGCTGCGTCCGCGCACGCTCAGGTGCGGGCAGAGCATCGGCGGCCACCAGCGGCGCACCGCCAGGTCCGTGCCGATCCGGTCGGCGTACGCGGACAGCGCCCAGGACTCGAACCAGACCCAGCGGCTTCGGGTCAGCCCCGGCCCCTGGCTGATCCGGGCCACCTCCGGCTGCTCCGGGTCGAGGGTGACCCAGCAGCTCGGCCCGAAGAAGCCGACCGTCTCGTTCTTGCCCGCGTACCGCTGCCAGTACTTGAGCAGGGCCCGCTCGCGGTCGCGGCGACGCACGTTGCGGGCCGCGTCGCCGCCGCCGCGGGCCAGGCCGTCCAGGGCGACGAGCGCGCCGCGGTTCTGCCAGGTGACCGCCTCGCGCAGCAGCGGCTGGCCGGCCAGCTCGCTGATCCGGTGCGCCGCCGCCCGGACGGCCTCGTCGAACTCCTTGTCGAACCGGTCGGCGCCGGCCCCGGTGGCCAGCAGGTCGTCGGCGGCCGCGGCGGCGTGCGGCGCGGCGAGCAGGGTCAGCCCGTCGGCGGGGAAGCCGGTGCTGCGCAGCACCGCGTCCCGCCACACCGACCAGCCGGTCTCCCCCAGGGGCACCCGGTGCGCGGGGGACGAGCCGGTCGACCCGCCAGGGTCGGACGCGACCACGTCGGACCCGGCGCCGCCGGAGCCGGCATCGGCAGACGCGGCGGGGGCGGCGCGGGGGCGGACGGCCTCGGCCAGGTCGGCGCGGATCGCGGCGAGCAGCTCGGGCAGCCGGTCGGTGAGGAAGAAGTGCCCGCCGTCGATCTCGTGCAGGGTGAACCCGGCGGCGGTGTGCGCGGCCCAGGCGGCGCTCTGTTCCCGGCTGACCGCCCGGTCGTGCCGGCCGCTGAACGCGACGAGCGGCACCGGCAGCGGCTCGCCGGGGACGTACCGGTAGCTGTCCACCCGGCCGAAGTCGGCACGCAGCAGCGGCAGCAGCAGTTGCACCAGCTCGGGATGTTCCAGCAGCTCGGCGGGGAGCCCGCCGCCGGCGCCGAGGCGGCGCAGCAGCTCGTCGTCGTCCACCCGGGACAGCCCGTCGAAGAGGCTCGGGGCGGTGACGTGCGGCGCCCGCGCGCCACCCACGTAGAGCCGCAGCGGCAGCGGGCGGCCGGTGCGGCGCAGCTCGCGGACCACCTCGAAGCCGACCCGGCCGCCCATCGAGTGGCCGTAGATCGCGTACGGGCGGTCGGCCCGACCGGCGATGGCGTCGGCGACCTCGCCGACGTTGAACCGGGGGTCCTCGCTGATCCGGTTCTCCCGTCCGGGCAGCTGCACCGCCAGCACCTCGACGTCCGGGCCGATCCCCTCCGGCCAGCGCCGGAAGGCGCTCGCGCCGGCCCCGGCGTAGGGCAGGCAGAACAGTTGCACCGGCGCCTGGGGTCGGCTTCCGGGCGAGACGAACCAGTTCACCGCGCGCCTTTCTGAGGAGGGTCGATCCAGTACCGCCGGCGCTGGAACGGGTAGCCGGGCAGCCCGGTGCGGCGGACGCCCCCGCCGGGGTGCAGCGCGGCCCAGTCGACGTCGCCACCGGCGACCCAGTCGGCGGCGAGGTCCCGCAGCCGGCCGGCCGGGCCGGCGATCCGGGTGTCGGCGTCGAGCAGCTCGTCCAGCGCGGCGATCGCGCCGGCCGGGTCGGTGGCGACCACCGCCGCCCGGCAGTCGAAGGCCCGCCGGCCCAGCGCCAGGGTGGCGGCCACCGCGGGCAGCGCCGGCGCCGCGCCGGCCAGGTGGGCCCGCAGCCGGGTGAGCGCCGCACGCAACGCCCCGGGGGTACGCGCCGAGACCGGCAGCAGGTACGCGGCACCCTCGGGCGCCTCGACCGGCTCGACCGGCGGGGGCTGCTCGACCACCACGTGCGCGTTGGTGCCGCCGAGGCCGAACGAGCTGACCCCGGCGACCCGGCGCGGGCCCGGCGGCCAGTCGCGCGCCTTGGTCGGCACGTAGAACGGGCCGCCGGCCAGGTCGATCTCCGGGTGCGGCCGGGTGAAGTGCAGGTTCGGCGGGATCACCCCGTGCTGCACGGCGAGCACGGTCTTGATCAGCCCGGCCACGCCGGCGCCGGCGTCGAGGTGGCCGATGTTGGTCTTGACCGAGCCGAGCGCGCAGGACTCGGCGGGCGCGGCGCCGCCGTACACCTCGTGCAGCGCGGCGACCTCGATGGCGTCGCCGAGCGGCGTACCGCTGCCGTGGGCCTCGATGAAGCGGACCTCGCCGGGCGCGACGTCGGCCGCGGCGAGCGCGTTCGCGACGGCGGCGGCCTGCCCGGCGGGGCCGGGGACGGCGAAGCCGGCCCGGTCGGGCCCGTCGTTGGTGACCGCCCAGCCGGGCAGCACCGCGTAGATCCGGTCGCCGTCGGCCTGGGCGTCGGCGAGGCGGCGCAGCGCGACGACCCCGACCCCGGAGCCGAAGCCGGCCCCGTCGGCGGCCTCGTCGAAGGCGCGGCAGCGGCCGTCGGGTGAGGCGAGGCCGCCGGGGGTGTGCCGGTAGCGGGGCCAGGTGACGTTGACGCCGCCGGCGAGGGCGAGGTCGCACTGGTAGTCGGCGAGGCTCTGCGCGGCCAGGCAGACCGCGACCAGCGAGCTGGAGCAGGCGCTCTGCACGGCGACCGCCGGCCCGGTCAGCCCCAGCCGGTACGCGACCTGGCCGGGCAGGTGGTCGGTGAACTGCCGGCCGATCAGCCGGGCCTCCCAGTCGTCCGGGTCCACGTCGCCCACGACGGCCGGGTTGTCCAGCAGGTGGAACAGGAAGTACCGGTTGGCGGAGGTGGCCGAGTAGACCCCGACCAGCCCGGGGAAGCGGGTCGGGTCGTGCCCGGCGTCCTCAAGCGCCTCCCACGCGGTCTCCAGGAAGAGCCGGTGCTGCGGGTCGGTGCGGGCGGCCTCCTGCTCGCCCATGGCGAAGAACTCGGCGTCGAAGTCGGCGACGCCGTCGAGCCGGCCGGCGGCCCGCACGTGCCGGGGGTCGGCTCGTAGGCCGGGCCCGATGCCCAGGGCGGCCAGCTCGGCGTCGCTGTGATCGTGGATCGAGTCGACCCCGGCGCAGAGGTTCCACCAGAAGGTGGCCAGGTCGGGCGCGCCCGGGAACCGCCCGGCGAGCCCGACCACGGCGATCTCGTCGCCGGTGTACTCGCGGGCGGCGACGGTCGGTGCGGCCGGGGCGGGCAGGCTGGGCGCGGGGGCCGGTGCGCCGGGCCGGTCGTCGATGGCCGCCGCGTCGAGCAGCCGGGCCTGCGCCGCCACGGTGGGGTGCGCGAAGAGCCGCACCATCGGCAGCGCCACCCCGAACCGCTCGGCGAGGCGCTGCTGCACCTGGCCGAGGAGCAGGGACTGGCCGCCCGCGTCGAAGAAGCTCTCCTGCCGGCCGACGGCGTCGCGGCCGAGCACCGCGCACCAGATGTCGTGCACCGCCCGCTCGGTCTCGGTGGTCGGCCCGTGCCCGGCCGGGACGTCCCGGGGCGGGTCGGGCAGCGCCCGCTCGTCGACCTTGCCGGTGACGGTGAGCGGGAAGGCGTCGAGCGCGACCACCGCGCGGGGCAGGGCGTACTCGGGCAGCCGCCGGGCGAGGGCGGCGCGCAGGGCCGCCGGGTCGAGGGGCCCGCCGGCGGGCGTCGCGTACGCCAGCAGCTCGCCGTCGCGGGCGATGGCCCGGACGGCGGCGACGCCGGGCTGGGCGGCGAGGACCGCCTCGATCTCGGTCAGCTCGACCCGGAACCCGCGCACCTTCACCTGCCGGTCGAGCCGGCCGAGGCAGACCAGCTCGCCGCCGGGCAGCCGCGCCCCGAGGTCCCCGGTGCGGTACGCCCGGGTGACGCCGTCTTCTCCGAGGCTGAACCGGTCGCTGTCCTGCCCCAGGTAGCCCGGGGCGAGGTACCGGCTGCGCACCACGATCTCGCCGGTGTCCCGGTCCAGCGACAGCTCGTACCCGGGCAACGGGGTGCCGATCGGCAGCGGTCCGGTGGCGGTCGGGTCGGCCTCGGCGAACGGCAGCGTGTGCCGGGCGGCGAAGGTCATCTCGGTGGCGCCGTAGCCGTTGACCAGGACGCAGTCCGACGCGAACCGGTCCCGGCCGCGCGCGGCGTCGGCGTGGGTGGCCTGCTCGCCGCCGAGCAGCACCACCCGCACCGAGTCGAGCCGGCGCGCGCCGAGGGTGTCGAGCAGGAACCGGTAGACGGTCGGGGTGGAGTGGTAGACGGTCACCCGGCGTCGGACCAGCTGGTCGGCGGCGTGGGCCAGGCCGTGCCGGCGCAGGTCCACCGGGACGACGGCGGCGCCGGTGAGCAGGGCCGGGTACAGGTCGGGGATGGCGGCGTCGAAGCTGAACGAGGCGAGCAGGCTGAGCCGGTCGTCCGGGCCGAGGGCGAGGTCGCGGATCTGGTTGTCCACGACGTGCGTCAGGTTGCGGTGGGTCTGCGCGACGGCCTTGGGCGTGCCGGTGGAGCCCGAGGTGAACAGCACGTACGCCGGCGCGTCCGGGTGCACCGGCACGGGACGCAGCGGGGCGCGCCCGACCCCGTCGAGGACGATCACGGGGGTGCCGGGCCGGTCGGCGCACAGCCGCTCGGCCAGTTCCCGGTGCGCGGCGGCGCAGGCGACGGCGCGCACCTCGGCGGCGGCGAGCAGGTGCCGCAGCCGCGCGTCGGGGAACCCCGGGTCCACCGGCACGTACGCGCAGCCGGCGGCGAGGGCGCCGAGGACGGCAGCGACGGTGGGCGCGCCGTGCCCGGTGAGCAGGGCGACCCGGTCGCCGGCGCGCAGGCCCGCGGCGACGAGCGCGGCGGCGTGGCCACCGGCACTGCCGGCCAGCTCGGCGTAGTCGACCTCGTGGGTCTCGCCCAGGATCGCCGGCCGGTCGGGATGGGCGGCAGCGACGTCCACGAAACGCTGGATGATCATTGGTTGTGCCATCTCAGGGAGCTGACTCGACTCCACTGTGGACAGGCACGCAGGTATCGACAATTGTGATCATGATCCCCCCCAGGACTTCACAATGGAGCCAGAATAGGGCTCGATGACTCCTGGAACAGGCCATTGATCGGAGTCAGCCCGAAGGGGCCACGACGCCTCGGTGATCGGGCGTGGAAATTCGGCCGATCATCCACCTAGCGCGAAGAGGAGTTTCAGCTTAAGGGAATTTCAGCGAGCAAATTTCCGGCGAAAGGGGCCGCAGGCCGGGAATCTTCCGCCCGGTCGGCTCCCGTTATGGCAGCTCAGGCGGGGTGCGCAGTGGCGGCGACGTCACTCATCGTACGGCCGCGGTGGCGCTGGATCGACGTCCCTGGTGAAACTTTTCGGCAACTGCGCCACCAGGTCCTGGAACTCGCCGACCGTGACCGCCTCGCGCAGGGTGGCGAAGACCGCCCGGACCCCGACCTGGGCGGTGGCCGGCTCGACGCCGGCCCGATCGGCCACCCGGCGCAGGAACTCGACCGGTCCGAAGGTCTCCGCCGCGCCCGGCGTGGTCTCCGGCGGCGGCCCGGCCAGGTATGCGCTGAGCTCGTCGGGGAGCTGGGCGCTCAGGTCGTCGACCTCGCCGGCCTGGACCCGCTCGGCCACCGTCACCAGCACGGCACGGGCGATCGCGGCGGCCCGCTCCGGCGGCAACTCTGCCCGCCGGGCGACCGCGTCGACGAAGAGGGGAAAGCGCACCGGTCCTCCTCCCGTTCCGCCGATCGGCTGTACCTCCGACCCGGAGTCCCCGGGTCGTCCGTCGGAAATCCGACCCTCGGCGGCCGTCCCGCCGGGTCGGGAATCCGACCGCGGTTACCCGTCCCGGCCGGCCGCAAACGGCCGCCTCACCCGACCGGTTCCGGCGCGGCTCGCGCCCCCCGGGACGAGCGGGAAACCGCCCGCCTCGGGCGCGAACTCGTGGCGCGGCACCCGCAAGGTCGCTCAGGCCAGCAGGGCCCGCCGGCGCAGGTCGTCGAAGATGATCCGGTCGACCGGGGAGACCCGGTCCCGGTCGGCGTACCCGAGCCAGGCGACCTCCTCGATCTCGTGGTCCGGCCGGGGGTCGCCGTGGTGTTCGGCGGTGTAGCAGGTCATCCGCACCAGCGTGCCCGCCGGGTGGCCGTGCGCCTGGGCGGTGAACGTGCCGACGTGCACGGCCGTCTCCGGGTCGATCACCACACCCAGTTCCTCGGCGATCTCGCGGGTGAGCGTCTCCCGGTCGGTCTCGCCGGGCTCGCGCTTGCCGCCGGGCAGGTACCAGACATCCTTTCCCCGGGAGCGGGTGCTGAGGATCCGGCCATGCGCGATCCGGATCCAGGCGATCTTGTCGATGGGTTCCACGGGCGGTCCTCCGGTGCGACGGGAACCCACTGTAGACGGCGTCCCCCGGCATGTCGGGTTTGGCGGCGGAGGCCGGCGGGGCAATCGGAGCGCACGGGGTGCTCCCGGAAGGAGGGGCGCGAGTGGGCTGGTGGCGCGACCGGTGGCGGCGGCGGAAGCCGCCGGAGAACGTGGCGGAACTCCTGACCAGCACGGGACTGTTCCGGGTCGCCGGCGAACAGGTGGAGCTCGGCGACCGGGAGACCGTCCGGCGGTGGTTGCGCGAGCTCGATCCCGACCTGGGGCAGCAGGTCTTCGTGCACCGCCCCTGGGGGACGGTCGCCGCGGTCAGCGACCACCGCGATCCGGTGGCCGTGGTGATGTCGGACGCCGAGGGACGCTCCTGGGCCGCCTACGTCCCCGGCGCGGGCCACCGCGAACACCTCACGCCCGAGCAGGTCGAGTCGGTGATGCTGGCGGCGCTGACCTCGGACGGGCCCCCGGCCGGCCCGGACTGGCGGCGACTGGACTGACGACCGGCTCGCGCCGGGAGGCCGACCGGACGGGCCGGTTCGGATGCCGCTCACCCCTCGGCGAGGGTGTCGAGCAGCAGCGACGCCGTCCAGCTGAACGCCGCCGAGCCGAGCCCCGCCGCGGTGTCCGGGTGGAAGTACTCGTGACAGCCGCCGGTGGCGACCAGCGCCAGCATCGACTCGCGCAGCCCGGCGGCCAGGTCCGGTCGGTGGTGCGCCCGCAGCCCGCGCCAGAGCAGCCAGTTGGTGTTCATCCAACTGGGGCCTCGCCAGTAGCGCAGCGGCTCGAAGTCCGCCGCGGTGCGGTCGTGGGTGGGCAGCGGACGCGGCATGCGCGGGGCCAGGCCGAACCGCGCCGAGCACGCCTCGGTCAGCACCGCCCGCACCTGGCGCCCCGGCAGGTCGGGCAGGATCAGCGGCATCAGCCCCAGCACGGTACGGGCCGGGACCAGCCGGTCGGTGCGCAGGTCGCGTGGGTGGAAGGTGCCGGTGGCCGGGTCGTAGAGCCGGCGGACCACGGCCTCGGTGATCCGGGCCGCGCGGTCGCGGTGCGGGCCGGGATCGGCCCCGACCACGGCGGCGATCCGAGCCAGGGCGTGCTCCGCCGCGCCCAGCGCCGCGTTGAACAGCGGGCACTCCACCAGGAACGGATGCCACCCGGCCAGCGCCTGGTCGGTGTAGCGACGGTCGCGGTAGGAGGCGACGATCGCGACGTACCGCGCGTAGTCCAGGTCCGTGGGGCGGTGCGCGGCGTCGGCGTGCGCGGTGTCGTGCCGACGGTACGCCCGCATGACGGCGGCGTCGGCCGGCACCGCCGCCATCGGCGCGTCCCAGGCCGGGCTGTTGTCCAGGCCGGACTCCCAGGGGTGCACGATGGCCGCCAGCCCGGCCCCGCCGACGTCCCGCCGGCCGGTGAGGTAACGCTGCTGGGCGACCAGCCTCGGGTACAGCCGGCGCAGCGCCTGGGCCGACGCCTCGGACGGGGCGCGGCGGTGCACCAGCCAGGCCGCCTGGGCGTGCACCGGCGGCTGGACGATGCCGGAGGTGGCGGCGGCCGGAGCGCCCTCGGCGGCGGCGGAGCCCCAGAACTCCGGCCCGGGGAAGTACGAGCCGACCCGCAGCGCCGGGTTGAAGACGATGTGCGGCACCCGCCCGTCGGCCCACTGGGCGGCGAACAGCGTGCGCAGCTCCCGCCAGGCCCGGTCGGGGCGGACGTGGGCCAGCCCGATCGCGATGAACGCCGAGTCCCAGCTCCACTGGTGCGGGTAGAGGGTGCGCGAGGGCACCGTGTGGTCGTGCTCCCAGTTGGCGTCGAGGGTGGCGATGGCCAGCCGGCGCAGGTCGGCGAGGTGCCCGGCGGGCGCCGGCCGGGCCGGCGCGCCGGCCCTCGGGGCGGGGCCGCCGTCCGGGTCGTCGGCGGGGGGCGCGCCGAGGCCGGACGGGCCGGCGGCGCCGGTGCTCACGCCGCCGCCTGCCGGGGCTGGGCGTGCCGGAGCACGGTCGCCGCCTGTTGCAGTGCCCGGACCGGGTCGCCGCGCAGCCGGCACTCCAACGCCAGCCAGCCCGGGTAGCCGATGTCGCGCAGCGTGCGCAGCAGCGCCGGCCAGTCCAGGTGCCCGGCGCCGGGCTGGAACCGGTTGGAGTCGCTGACCTGCACGTGCCCCAGGTACGGCGCGGCGGCGCGCAGGGCGGCGTGCACGTCGTCCTCCTCGATGTTCATGTGGAAGGTGTCGGCGACCACCCGCACCGAGGGCAGGCCGACGGCGGCGCAGAGCGCGACCGCCTCGTCCAGCCGGTTGACCATGTGGTCCTCGTACCGGTTGAGCGGTTCGAGGAAGAGGGTGACGCCCTCGGCGCGGGCGTGCTCGCCGAGGTCGCCCAGGGCGTCGACGAGCACCTGCCGGTCGCCGCCGGGCGGGCGGGGCGGTTCGAACGGGGGCAGCCGGCGGGAGAACATCCCCCAGGCGGCGGGGGTCATCGCGCCGATCCCGCCGAGTTCGGCGATCACGGTGAGCTGGGAGCGCAGGTTGGCGACCGCGTCGCGGGAGCGCGCCGGGTCGAAGTCGCCGATGAAGTGGTCCATCTCCACGCAGACGGTGGGCATGACCACCCCCTCGGCGCGGGCCCGGCGCAGCTCCGGCAGCCGGCGGGCGAGGGCGAGGTCGCCCCGGCCGCGCAGCTCGATGCCCTGGTAGCCGAGGGCGGTGGCGAGAGCGAACTTCTGGGGCAGGTTGGTGCCCGGGAGCAGTTGCTCCTGGCAGGCGAGCGGGATGGACATCAGAACTCCAGCACGACTTGTAGGACGTCACCGGCACCGCGGTCGAGCAACGCGAGCGCGTCGGCCACCGCGCGGGCGTCCACGACGTGGCTCACCAGCGGCAGCGGGTCGACGCTGCCCTCGGCCACCAGGTCCATGAAGGTGTGGGCGATGCGGGTACCGGACCACCGGCCGGCCAGGCCGGGCGCCGGGGCGGGCCCGGAGACCTGGGCCGCCACCAGCTGGATCCGGTTGTGGTGGAACTCCTCGCCGAGGCCCAGCCCGTCGGCCTGGCCCTGGTAGAAGCCGCCGGCCACCACGCGGCCGGCGTGGGTGGTGGCGCGGATCGCCTCGTGCAGCGCCGGGTACGCCCCGGACAGCTCCAGGCAGACGTCCGCGCCCCGGCCGGCGGTGGCCTCGCGCAGCACCGCGGCGGCGGAGTCGACACCGGCGTCGACGGTGCGCCGGGCCCCGAGGCGGGCGGCCCGTTCCAGCCGGGCGGGCACCCGGTCGACGGCGACCACCCGGGCCCCGGAAAGGCTGGCCAGCCGGGTGGCGAGCAGCCCGATGACGCCCTGCCCGAAGATCCCGACCCAGTCGCCGAGGTGCAGGTCCCCGGCGAGGACGGCCGTCAGCGCGATGGCGCCGGGGCGGGCGAAGACGGCGGCGAGCGGGTTGAGCCCGGGGGCGAGCGGGTTGACCGCGCCGGCCGGCAGGACGGCCTCGGCCCGGTGCCCCCAGATGCCCCAGACGAGCTGGCCCGGATGTCGGTCGGCCACGTCGTCGGCGACCTCGACGATCTCGCCGACCTCCTCGTAGCCGAAGCCGACCAGCGGGTACGGCACGGGGGTCTGCCGGGGGATGAACATCCGGCTGGCGTCGTCCCAGTCCTTGCTGAGCCGGGGATTGCTCCCCCGGAACAGGGTGAGCTCGGTGCCGGCGGAGATGCCCGAATAGCAGGTGCGGACCCGGACCTGGCCCGGGCCGAGCGGATCGGTGGGGCAGGGCTCGAGGCTCACGCGCCGCGGCCCGGCCAGCGAGACAACCCAGTTGCCCATGGTGCCACTCCCGGGACGTACCGGGCTCAATCTTAACAAAAAATCGCTATATGTCTTGTGATTGATCAATCCAGCACGTTGAATCCCTCATGTACCCTTCGAGAGGAGTGCCACAGATGTCATCCCCTCCGATGCGGATGCTGGCCGCCACCCTGATCCTCGCAGTAACCGGGGCGAGCCTGCTGGCCTGCAGCGACGACGAGTCTAAAAGCGACAGTTCCGAAATAACCGTCTGGAGCCTCGAGGACGTGGCCGACCGGGTCACCGCCACCAAGGCGATCATCGCCGACTACACCGCCAAGACCGGCGTGAAGGTCAATCTGGTCACCGTCAACGAGGACCAGTTCCCCTCTCTCATCGCCTCCAGCGCCGCCGCCGGGGAGCTGCCCGACGTCGTCGGGTCGGTGTCGCTCGCCGGCATCCGCACCCTCGCCGGCAACGAGCTGCTGCATCCCGACGCCAACAAGGAGATCGTCGACAAGCTGGGGCGGGACACCTTCTCGCCACGGGCCCTGGAACTGACCTCCGACGACGGGAAGCAGCTCTCGGTACCCAGCGACGGGTGGGGGCAGTTGCTGGTCTACCGCAAGGACCTCTTCGACGCCGCCGGCCTGCCCGCCCCCGACACGTACGAGAAGATCACCGCCGCGGCGGCGAAGCTGAACACCGGCGGGGTCGCCGGCATCACGGCGGCCACCGCCCCGGGCGACGTCTTCACCCAGCAGACCTTCGAGCACCTGGCCCTGGCCAACAACTGTCAGCTCACCGACGACTCCGGCGCGGTCAAGCTGGACTCCCCCGAATGCGTCGAGGCGTTCCGCTTCTACGGCGACCTGATGCGCAACCACTCCGTGAAGGGCGCGCAGGACGTGGACACCACCCGGGCCACCTACTTCGCCGGCAAGGCCGCCATGCTGATCTGGTCGCCGTTCATCCTCGATGAGCTGGCCGGGCTGCGCAACGACGCCAAGCCGACCTGTCCCCAGTGCGCGAAGGATCCGAGCTGGCTGGCGAAGAACAGCGGCTTCGTCACCGCCATCAAGGGACCGAACGGCGCGGAGCCGGCCCAGTACGGCGAGATCAGCTCCTGGGCGGTGCTGAACGAGGCCGCCGCCGACCCGGCGAAGTCCTTCGTGGAGTACCTGCTCTCCGACGGCTACCCGCGCTGGTTCGGCATGTCCCCGGAGGGGCGCTTCCCGGTCCGCAAGGGCACCGCCGACGACAAGGAGAAATTCCTCACCGCCTGGAACACCAGCCAGGCCGGGGTGGACGCGAAGAAGCCACTCTCCGAGGTGTACGGCGCCGAGGTGCTGACCGGCCTGCGCACGAGCCCGGACACCTTCCAGCGCTGGGGCCTGACCCAGGGCCAGGGCAAGCTGGTCGGCGCGATCCTGGGCGAACTGCCCGTACCCAAGGCCCTCGCGGACGTCGTCGGCGGCAAGAGCGACGCCGGCGCGGCGGCCGCCCGGGCGAAGAAGGACGTGGAGGCGATCAAGGCGGGCGTCAATTGACGACGGCTCCGCCGGAGGCCGGCCGCTCCCCCACCCGGGAGCGGCCCGGCCCCGGCCGCCGACGCCCGCTCACGCTGCGTCGCCGGGAGTCGCGCGCCGGGCTCGCACTGGTTGCGCCGACCCTGCTCGTCGTGGTCGCGGTGATCGGCATCCCGATCGTCTGGACGGTGGTGCTGGCCTTCCAGCGGGTACGCCTGGCCACCCTGCGCAAGACCGGGCTCTTCGGTGAGCTGACGCTGAGCAACTTCGACCGGGTGCTGAATACGCCGGGCTTCGCCGACACGCTGTGGACCACGGTGCTTTACAGCCTCGGCGGCACCGCCGGGTCGATCGCGCTCGGCCTGGTCGCCGCGCTGGTGGTCCGCCGGCCGTTCCGGGGCCGGACGCTGGTCCGGGCCTCGATGCTGCTGCCGTACGTGGCGCCGGTGGTCGCGGTGGCCTTCGTCTGGCAGGTGATGCTCGACCCCCAGCTCGGCATCGTCAACGACTGGGGGCAGCGCTTCCTCGGCTGGGACGCCCCGATCCCCTTCCTGTCCCAGGACTCGACCGCCCTCGCCACGGTGATCGCGTTCGAGGCGTGGCGCTACTTCCCGTTCGCGTTCCTGTTCCTGCTGGCCCGGCTCCAGGCCGTCCCCGGCGAGCTGGAGGAGGCCGCCCGGGTGGACGGCGCCACCCCGACCCAGCGGTTCCGGCACATCCTGCTGCCCCAGCTGATGCCGGTGATCGCCCTGCTGGGCGTGCTGCGGTTCATCATGACGTTCAACAAGTTCGACGACGTCTACCTGCTCACCGGCGGCTCCGCCGGCACCGAGGTGGTCAGCGTCCGGGTCTACCAGTTCCTCACCGCGCGGACCGACATCGGAGCGGCGGCGGCGCAGGCCGTCGTGCTGGCCGTGGTGCTGATCGTCTTCGTCGCGATCTACCTGCGCTTCTTCGCCGGACGCAGGGAGGCGTGATGGACCGCGACCGGATCGAGACCGTCTCGCTGCGCTGGCTGCGCCGGCTGGTGGTCACCGCGTTCCTGCTGGTCACCCTGCTGCCGTTCTGGTACATGCTGGTGCTCTCGGTACGCCCCATCGAACGGCTGCTGCTCGACCCCGGCTCGCTGTGGGTGCCGCTGGGCGAGCTCACCGTGGCGACGTACACCGAGGTGTTGAAGGCCGCCGAGGACGGCGGCCAGGGTTTCCTCACCTTCATCCGCAACAGCGGCCTGGTCGCCCTGGCCGCGACGCTGCTGACGCTGCTGGTGGCGATCCCCGGCGCGTACGCCGTCTCCCGGTTGCGGTTCTTCGGCCGTCGGCAGGTCAATGTCCTGTTCCTGGCCGTCTACCTGTTCCCGTCGATCGTCATCGCCATCCCGCTCTTCGTGGTCTTCACCCGGGCCGGGCTGCGCGGGTCCCTGTTCGGCCTGGTGCTGGTCTACATCTCGCAGACCCTGCCGGTCTCGGTCTACATGTTGAAGAACTACTTCGAGACCATCCCGATCAGCCTGGAGGAGTCCGCGGCGATCGACGGGGCCGGCCGACTCGGCATCATCCGCCGGATCAGCCTGCCCCTGGCCGCCCCGTCGATCATGGCGGTCGCGCTCTACGACTTCATGATCGCCTGGAACGAGTTCCTCTTCGCGCTGCTCTTCCTGGTCGACAAGCCCGACCGGTGGACGGTGTCGCTGGGGCTCTCCCTGCTCGCCGACGGCGTCGAGGTGCCCAAGACCGTGCTGATGGCCGGGTCGGTGATCCTCACCCTGCCCATCGTGATCCTCTTCTTCGCCAGTGAGCGGCTGCTCACCGAGGGTCTCACCGCCGGCGCGGAGAAGGGCTGACCACCCGCCCACGGACGGTGACCGACCTCCGGTCACCGTCCGTGGACGCCGCGATCACGCCTCGAAACACCTGCCAGATCATCGTGCCGAACGGCCACGTCGTCCGTAGCATCGTTCGAAAACCCGCCCCGGCGGGTACGGGGGAGGCCGGTGGAACGCCCTGCGCGTGCCGCCGGTAGGTGCGCGAGCGCCGCATCCGTATCCGCGACAGGCAAAGGGGCCGGCGATGGGTCGAGCACGGCAGGAAGCTCCAACGGGCACCCAGGGTGAGGACTACACCCGTCGGCTGCAACGCCTGGGTGGCGCGCGCTGGAAGCAGCTGCTCGACGTGCAGGCGCCGTACCGGTGGAACCTGCGGCGGCTCGGCCTGGGCCGTACCCTCGACGTGGGCTGCGGGCTCGGCCGCAACCTCGCGAACCTCGGCGACGGCGCCGTCGGGGTCGACCACAACGCCACGTCGATCGCGCACGCCCGGGCCGCCGGGCACGAGGCGTACACGGTCGAGGAGTTCTTCCGCTCCGAGCACGCCCGCCCGGACGCCTTCGACTCGCTGCTCGCCGCCCACCTGCTGGAGCACCTCCCCGCCGGCCAGGCGCTGGAGGTGGTCTCCTCGTACCTGCCGTTCGTCCGCTCCGGCGGCACCGCCGTCTTCATCACCCCGCAGGAGCGCGGGTATGCCAGCGACGCCAGCCACGTCCGGTTCGTCGGGTTCGCCGAGGCGGCCGAGGCCGCGCGCGACCTCGGCATGACCGTGGTGCGGCAGTACTCGTTCCCCTTCCCCCGGGCGCTCGGCAAGCTCTTCACCTACAACGAGTTCGTCACCGTCGCCCGGCTGCCCTGACCGCCGGGCCGCCCCGCCGGGCGCCGGTTACCGTGGCGGCATGACCAACCCGACCCGCTGGGCGACCGAGACCGGTCCCGGGCACTCGCAGTGGTACATCGACCGGTTCCGCAAGCTCGCCGCCGAGGGCGCCGACCTCGCCGGCGAGGCGCGCCTGGTGGACGCCATGGTCGCGCCCGGCTCGCGGATCCTGGACGCCGGCTGCGGCACCGGCCGGGTCGGCGCCGCGCTGGCCGCCCGCGGTCACCGGGTGGTCGGGGTGGACGCCGACCCGGCGCTGGTCGAGGCCGCCCGGGCCGACCATCCCGGCCCGCGCTGGCTGGTCGGCGACCTCGCCGCACTGGACCTGGCCGCGGCCGGCGAGCCGGAGCCCTTCGACGCGGCCGTGGTGGCGGGCAACGTGATGGCGTTCGTCGCTCCGGGCACCGAACGGGACGTGCTGGCCCGGATCGCCGCGCACCTGCGCCCCGACGGCGTGGTGCTGGTCGGCTTCGGCACCGACCGGGGCTACCGGCTGGCGGACTTCGACGGCGACGCGGTCGCCGCCGGGCTGCGCCCCGAGCACCGCTTCGCCACCTGGGACCTGCGTCCGTGGCGCGACGACGCCGACTTCGCGGTCAGCGTGCTCCGCCGCCCCGCGCCCTGACCGCCCGCCGTCCTGCGCCGCCCGCCGTCCTGCGCCCTGACCGCCCGCCGTCCCGCCCCCTGACCCACTCGCGGCGGGCGCCCCGGGCCCGACCATCGCCAGGCCCGGTTCAGGCGGGGGCGGCCACCGCCCGCGCGGCGGCGGGGTCGAGCGGGCTGCCGGCGGGCACCAGGCTGACCAGGCCGGCCGGCAGCCGGACCGGCCGCACGTCGCGGTAGCCGAGCATGCCCAGCACCTCGGTGCCGGCCAGCACGTACCGCCGGCCCAGGTCGGTGACGACGGAGACCGCGCCGCCGGTCGCTCCGGGCGCGGCGACGGACTCCACCACCGCGCCCCGGCCGGGCTCGACCACCACGTGGTCGGCGAGCACCCCACCCCGCCCGGTGGCGGCGCCGGTGCGGGCCACGGCGGTCAGGTCGGGCAGGGTGGCGCCGACGCGGACGTCGCGGACCTCGCCGTCGTCGCCGACCCGCGCGCAGAGCGCGCCACCGTCCACGCCGGCCAGCCGGGGCGGCGACGCGGGTGGGGCCGTGGGGCCGCTGGGCACCAGATCCGGCAGCTTGGGCAGGGCGGCGAACCGGCCGAGGGTGATCGGCTTCGGGTCGCCCTGACCGGTGCGGGCCATCAGCAGGGCCGCCTGCAACTCGGTGATACCGGCGAGGCCGTCGGATTCGGCGACCGCGTACTGCCGGCCGCCGCCGGAATTGCGGACCAGGTAGACGTCACCGACCGCGGCGCCGGCGACCCGGGCGGCGGGCCGGCCCAGCTCGGGCAGGGCCGGCGGGGCCAGGTCGGCGCCCGCGGGCAGCGTGTTGAGCAGGGCGGGCGCCACCGGCACCGCCCGCTCCCGGGTGGCGGCCAGGGCCGCCAGCACCCGGCTGGTGTCGCGCAGCAGGAAGCGTCGCTCCCGCCAGACGAGATGCAGCGTGCCGTCCGGATGCCGGACCAGCACCCCCTCCTCGCCGGTCGGCCGCCCGCCGGTGGCCTCCCGACCGATGAGCAGCGCCGAGCGGGGCGTCGGACGCTCGGTCTCGGCCGGCACGACCGAGCAGACCGTCCACGCGGCGGTCGAGAGCCGCCCGGGGGCGGGCAGCGAGTCCGGCGCGTCGGCGATGCCCAGCGGCAGGCCCCGGGGCACCCCCTCGATGGACCGGCGGGAGACCAGCACCGTGCTGGACCGCTCGGCGCCGATGATCAGCAGCGCGGAGGCGTAGTTGAGCACCGGGTGCAGCTTGCCGTCCCGGTAGACGAACCGGGCGCCGGACTCCTTCTCGACGATCACCGCGCCCGGGTCGCGCCACTTGCTGCCACCGCCGGCGAAGAGGCCGTAGAGGGCGAAGCCGCCGAGCCCGATCGCGGCCACCAGCACGCTCGCCAGACCGGCGCCGGCGAGCCGCCGGAACGGCGACCGCGCCGGGTCGGTCTCCCGCATCACCAGCGCGGCGACCGCCCGCTGCACGGTGAACTGGTACGAGTGGAGCTGGTCCTGCCGCGACGGCATGGCGTCCCTTCCGGCGAGTCGTCGGCGGACAGGATATGCGCTGCGTCGATGTCCCGGCGACCCTGCGTCGTCACGGCTCCAGGGGCGCCGTGCCGGCCAGCCCGCATGTCGCACCCCCGCTTGCCGCGTCGCGTATAACCGGACGGTGGACAGCAGTGAATGGGACGCGCGGTACGCCGCCTCGACGGAGCTGGTGTGGACCGCCGAGCCGAACCGTTTCGTGGTGGAGGCGACCGCCGACCTGCCCCCGGGTGGGGCGCTCGACCTCGCCGCCGGGGAGGGGCGCAACGCGGTCTGGCTGGCCGGGCGGGGCTGGCGGGTGACCGCGGTCGACTTCTCACCGGTGGCGGTGACGCGCGGCCGGGAGCTGGCCGCGCGCCGGGGCGTACCGGTGGACTGGCGGGTCGCGGACGTCACCGCCGACGCGCCCGAGCCCGGCCGGTACGACCTGGTGCTGGTCGCCTACCTGCATCTGCCCCCGGCCGCGCTGGCGACGGTGCTGGCCGGGGCGCGGGACGCGCTGCGGCCCGGCGGCACGGTGGTGGTGGTCGGGCACGACCGGGCCAACCTGGAGGGCGGGGTGGGCGGCCCGCGCGAGCCGACGATCCTGCTCACCCCGGAGGAGGTGACCGCCGGTCTCGACGGGCTGCGGGTACGGCGCGCGGAGACGGCCCGCCGCCCGGTGACCGTCGACGGCGACACCGTGGACGCGCTCGACACGGTGGTGGTGGCGACCCGGGCGGCGTGACCGCCGGGGTGGGGGTCACCGCAGAGCGCGCCGGCCGGTCAGGGTCGCGGGATGGGCCGGACCCGACCGGTAGCATCCCGCACGGACGGTGGCGGCGAGGAGGCCGGGTGGGCGCGCGATTCGAGGAACTGGCCTGGCGGGAGACCCCGATCGGCGAGATCAGCCTGCGTCGGCGCCGTGACCCGGCGCTCGACGTCGACGTGTACGAGGTGAAGCTCGACGACGAGTTCCTGATGTCCAGCCTCTTCCCGGTGGCGGAGATCGAGCTGGCCCGGTTGGGCCTGGCCCCGCTGACCGGGGACGCCCTGGACGTGGTGGTCGGCGGCCTCGGCCTCGGGTACACCGCGCGGACCGCGTTGGAGGACCCCCGGGTGCGCTCGCTGGTGGTGGTCGAGGCGATCGAGGACGTCATCGACTGGCACCGCCGGCAGCTGTTCCCCTTCGCCGCCGGGCTGGCGGCCGACCCGCGTACCCGGTTCGTGCGGGCCGACTTCTTCGCCGCCGTCGCCGGCGGCACCGGCCTCGACCCGGCGGATCCGGACCGCCGGTTCCACGCCGTGCTGCTGGACGTGGACCACTCGCCGCGGCACGTCCTGCACCCCAGCCACGCCCCCTTCTACCGGGCGGACGGGCTGCGCCGGCTGGCCGACCTGCTGCACCCGGACGGGGTGTTCGCCCTCTGGTCGGACGACCCGCCGGACGAGGAGTTCGGCCGGGTGCTGGCCGAGGTGTTCCCGACCTCGCAGGCCCACGTCGTCCGCTTCGCCAATCCGTTGACCGGCGGCGAGAGCGCCAACACCGTCTACGTCGCCCGACGCTGACCGACGTTTCCGCACCCGTCCGGCATGTCCGGCCGCCCAGGGGGAAGGCGCGCGGACAGTCGATCAGGGAGGCGAACATGCGGACCGTGCTCTGGATCGTCGGCATCGTCGGCGGCGCGCTCGTCCTGCTGGGGCTGCTCCTCGAGGCGGTCCGCTGGCTGGTCGTCATCGGGGCGATCGCACTGGTGGTGGTGATCGTGCTGGCCTTCGTGCGGGGCCGGCAACTGATGCGACAGCACTCCCCCGGTCGCCGATAGGCGAACGCCCGGGCCGGCCGCGGGCGCGGGCGGGAACGCGAACGGGTTGTCAGGTATCGGACAGATTGCAACCCGACCTGGTCGTCGAGGGTTCTCCCGTCACACCGTCCGGAGCACCCGGACCGACCACGGGGAGATACCGATGGCCCACCTCGCTCGACGCAGGATGCTGGCGGCCACCGCCGGGCTGCTGTCCGCCGCGCTCGGCGTCGCCACCGCACCGGCGACCGCCGCGCCGCGGACGGCCAGCGCCAGCGCCAGCGCCTGCAAGCTGTCCACCCTGCCGTACCCCGCCGACGTCTACCGCGCCGACGCGCAGGCCATCGACCGGACCGGCCGGTTCATCGCCGGCACCGCCCTGCGGAGGGGTGAGGACAGCAACCAGCTCCTGCTGCTGCTCTGGAAGCGCGGGCGGCTCACCACGATCGAGTCGCCGCTCGCCGACGCCGTGGCGGACGTCAACACCGCCGGCACGGTGGTCGGCAACGGCTGGGCCGATGGCAGGACCCGGCCGTGGATCCTGCGCGACGGCGCTCTCGAACTCCTCCCGTCGCCGCCCGGCGGCGCGGAGCCGACGGCAATCAACGGGACGGGAGACATCGTCGGTGTGGGGGTGGACCCGGACACCTTCGACCCCTTCCCGCTGCGCTGGCCGGCCGCCCGGCCCGGCACGTTCGAGGTGCTCGACCTTCCGGCCAACGCCGTGCCGCAGGGCATCACCGAGGACGGCACCATCGTCGGCACCGCCGGCGACTTCGCGGCGTGGACCGGCTGGGTGCGATACCCGGACGGACGCGTCCGGACCCTCACCGTGCCGGGGGCCCGCACCACCATCGTCTACGCGGCGCAGGGCCACTGGGCGATCGGTCGGGCCAACCTCGGGGACGGCAACCAGGTGAAGGTGCGCTGGGACCTGCGCGACGGCTCCTGGTCGCGACTCGCCGACGAGCTGCCGTTGGTGACCGACGTCAACAAGCGCGGGACGGTGGTCGGCGGCGACCGGATCGCCCGCGGCGGCGGCTCCCGCCTGCTGCCCGGGGGCGGAGCAGGGGTCGGCGTCGGCGCGCGGGCCATCTCGGACACCGGCACGGTGGTCGGCTTCCGCAACGACGGCCGGGTGACGCCGGTGCGCTGGACCGGCTGCTGACCGACCGGCGGGCGCCGGTCGGACCGTCGGCGGCGCGGGTGTCCCGCCCGCGCCGTCGGCGGCGGCCCGACCGGGACCCGCAACCGAGCCGAGCGCCGAGGAACCATACCTACGGGGGCGTAGGTTACTGGTAGGTAGGTTAGGCTGAACACGGATGCGCCCCGTCGTGATCGACCGGGCGGACCGTCGTGCCCAGCGAGGGGAGACCCGATGGACCTGACCACCGAGCGGCCCTGGCTGCGCAGCTACGCCCCGGACGTGCCGGCGACCATCGCCCCGTCGGAGGAGTCCCTGGTCGACCTGCTGCGCGCGGCGGCCGGCCGGTTCGGTTCCCGGGTCGCGCTGGACTTCTTCGGGTCCACCACCACCTACGCCGAACTCGACGCGCAGGTGGCCCGGGCGGCGGAGGCGCTGCGCCGGCTCGGCGTCGGCGCGGGCGACCGGGTGGCCCTGGTGCTGCCGAACTGTCCGCAGCACGTCATCGCCTTCTACGCCGCGCTGCGCCTCGGCGCGGTGGTGGTCGAGCACAACCCGCTCTACACGCCGCAGGAGCTGGCCCACCAGCTCGCCGACCACGGCGCCCGGGTCGCCGTGGTCTGGGACAAGTCGGCGCCGCAGGTGCGGGGCGCGGGCGCGGTGGAGACGGTGGTCGCGGTGGACCTCACCCGCGCGCTGCCCAGGGCGAAGCGCTGGGCACTGCGACTGCCGCTGGCAAAGGCGCGGGCCGCCCGCGCGGCGATGACCGCTGCGGCGCCGGGCACGCTGAGCTGGGACGCGCTGCTGGCCGCCGCGCCGCCGCTGGCCGCCGAGCACCCCGCGCCCGGCCCGGACGACACCGCGCTGCTGCAGTACACCGGCGGCACCACCGGCATCCCGAAGGGCGCCGTGCTGACCCACCGCAACCTGCACGTCAACGCGGCGCAGGGCCGTGCCTGGGTGCCGGGGCTGCGCGACGGCGAGGAGACGGTGTACGCCGTCCTGCCGCTGTTCCACGCGTACGGGCTGACGCTCTGCCTGACCTTCTCGGTGAGCATCGGCGCCACCCTGGTGCTGCTGCCCCGCTTCGACGTCGACCAGGTGCTCGACGCGGTCCGCCGCCGCCCGCCGACGTTCCTGCCCGCCGTCCCGCCGATCTACGAGAAGCTGGCCACCGCCGCCCGCGAGCGGGGCGTCGACCTCACCTCCGTCCGGTACGCCATCTCCGGCGCGATGGCCCTGCCGCCGTCCACGGTCCAGCTCTGGGAGTCGGTCACCGGCGGGCTGCTGGTCGAGGGGTACGGCATGACCGAGACCTCCCCGGTGGCGCTGGGCAACCCGGTCTCACCCGCCCGCCGGCCGGGCACCGTCGGGGTGCCGTTCCCGTCCACCGAGGTCCGCATCGTCGACCCCGAGGACCCGTCGGTCGACCGGGGCCCCGGCGAGGCAGGGGAGCTGCTGATCCGGGGCCCGCAGGTGTTCTCCGGCTACTGGAACCGCCCGGAGGAGACCGCGGCGGTGCTGCTGCCGGGCGGCTGGCTGCGTACCGGGGACGTGGTGGTGATGGACCCGGACGGCTTCGTCACCGTGGTCGACCGGATCAAGGAACTGATCATCACCGGCGGCTTCAACGTCTACCCGTCCGAAGTGGAGGACGCGCTGCGCCGGGTGCCCGGGGTGGCCGACGCCGCCGCGGTGGGGCTGCCCGGCGAGCACGGCGGCGAGGAGGTCGTCGCAGCGGTGGTGCTGCACGAGGACTGGACGGCCGATCCGGAGAGCCTGCGCACGTCCTGCCGGCAGCACCTGACGGCGTACAAGGTGCCGCGCCGGGTGGTTGTCGTCGAGGAGCTGCCCCGTTCGCAGATCGGCAAGATCCTGCGCCGCGAGGTTCGCGAGCGGCTGCTCGCGCAGGACTGAGCCGGGCCAGGGACGCGCCGTCAGCGGACGGGCGGCCCCAGGCGCAGGATGCGGCGGGCCCGTCGCCGGTCCAGCCAGTGTGGCGCCGGCGGGTCGGTCGGGTCCGTGCCGGTGAGCAGTTCGACCACGAGCCGCGTCCAGAAGCCGGCGGCGCTGAGAAGGTTGCGGGCCCGGCCCGGTTCCGGCGCGCCCGGGGGCAGCACCGCCTGCGCCCAGCGCCAGGCGGTCCAGGCGACCTCGTCGTCGGGATGGTGCCGGCGCTCCCGGCTCAGCCGGCGGACCTCGGCCCGCACCGGCCCCGGCAGTCGCCACCACCGTCGTAACGTCTCCAGCCGGGCGTCGCGGTCCACCGGCCCCGACGGGGTCGCCTCGGGAGGGTCCATCGGGGCCACGGACAGCTGCCGCTCAGAACCACTCGTCGCGCATGTCCAGAGTGGTCCGGTCGAGGCCGTCCAGCAGGTCGAACCGGGCGGTGGTGCGGGGCAGCTCGAAGCGGAAGAAGTACCGCGCCGCCTGCCGCTTGCCGGCGTAGAAGGCGGCGTCCGCGTCGCCGCCGCCGGCCGCCGTACCGCCGGCCGCCGCGCCGGTCGCGGTGTCGACGGCGAGCAGCTGCTCCAGCCACATCCAGGCGACCACCACGTGCCCGACGGCCTCCAGGTAGAGGCTGGCGTTGGCCAGGGCGAGCGCGGGGTCACCGGTGGCCCACAGCCGGCGGGTGGTGCCGGCGATCCGGTCGACTGCGGCGCCGAGCTGGGCGGCCAGCTCGGCGGCCTCCCCGTCGGCCTTCCAGGCCCGGCTCACCGTCGCGGAGATCGTCTCCAGCAGCAGGGACAGCCCCGCTCCGCCGTCCATGGTCGCTTTGCGCCCGAGCAGGTCCAGCGCCTGGATGCCGTGCGTACCCTCGTGGATCGGGTTGAGCCGGTTGTCCCGCCAGTGCTGCTCGACGTCGTAGTCGCGGGTGTAGCCGTAGCCGCCGTGCACCTGGATGGCCAGGTCGTTGGCGGTCAGGCACCACTGCGACGGCCAGCTCTTGGCGATCGGGGTGAGCATGTCCAGCAGCAGGTGCGCCCGGGCCCGGTCGGCCGGGTCGGGGGCGGTCTTCTCCTCGTCCAGCAGCCGCCCGCAGTAGAGCACCAGCGCGAGGGCGCCCTCCACGTAGCTCTTCTGGGCCAGCAGCATCCGGCGCACGTCGGGGTGCGCGACGATCGGCACCTGCGGCACCGTCGGATCCTTGTCGGCGAGCGGCCGGCCCTGCGGGCGCTGGCGGGCGTACGCCAGGGACTTCAGGTAGCCGGTGTAGCCGAGCGCGGTCGCGCCGGCCCCGACGCCGATGCGCGCCTCGTTCATCATGTGGAACATCTGGGCCAGGCCCTGGTGGGGCTCCCCCACCAGGTAGCCGACCGCCCCGGGGCGACCGTCCGGCCGGTGCACGCCCTCGCCGAAGTTGAGCAGGGTGTTGGTGGTCCCCCGGTACCCCATCTTGTGGTTGAGGCCGACCAGCACCACGTCGTTGCGGGCGCCGAGCGTGCCGTCGGGGCCGACCAGCACCTTCGGCACGATGAACAGCGAGATGCCCTTCACCCCGGCCGGGCCGCCGGGGATCCGGGCGAGCACCAGGTGGACGATGTTCTCGGCGAGTTCGTGGTCTCCCCCGGAGATCCACATCTTGGTGCCGAAGAGCCGGTGGCTGCCGTCGTCCTGTGGTTCGGCCCGGGTGGTGATGTCGGCCAGCGAGCTGCCGGCCTGCGGCTCCGACAGGCACATGGTGCCGAAGAAGCGGCCCTCGACCATCGGCCGGACGAAGGTGTCGACCTGGGCGGCGCTGCCGTGGGCGAGCAGCAGGTTGGCGTTGCCCAGGGTCAGGAACGGGTACGCCGCGGTGCTCACGTTCGCGGCCTGGAGGAAGCCGAACGCGGCGGCGGAGACGACGTGCGGCAGCTGCAGCCCGCCGACGCTCTCGTCCATGCTCGCGCCGAGCAGTCCGGTGCCGGCGAAGACCTCCAGCGCGGCCTTGACCTGGGGGATCATGCGCACCCGCCCACCGTCGACGACGGGTTCGCTGGTGTCCGCGGCCCGGTTGTGCGGGGCGAAGTGCTCGGCGGCCACCCGTTCGGCCAGGTCGAGCACGTCGTCGAAGGTCTCCCGGGAGTGCTCCGCGTAGCGGGGGCGCTCGGTCAGCCTGGGCGCGTCCAGCCACTCGTAGAGCAGGAAGCGCAGGTCACGACGGGACAGCAGGGTGGACGACACGGATCTCCTTCCGTCGTACGCCTCAACCGAGCCGCAGCCCGGCGATGGCGTCACGCAGGTCATCCTGGCTGATCGGGCCGGCCGGCGCACCTTCCGTGGCCTCGCGCATCGCTTTGGCGAGTTGCACCCGGCGCAGCACCTCGCGGAGGTCCGCGCCGGTGAGTCCCGCGGTGAGCGCGGCCAGCCCGCGCGGGTCGACGTCGTCGGCGAACATCCGGAAGCCGGGGCGCTCGTGCCGGTCGATCAGCTCGCGGACCATCTTGGCGATGATCTCGGCGCGGCCGCTCTCGTCGGGCGCCGGGATGGCCAGCTTGACGTCGAAGCGCCCGGAGCGGGTCAGCGAGGCGTCGACCCGGTGCGGGAAGTTCGTGGTGGCCACCACGATGACGTCCGGGTTCTCCTCGATGAGGGTGTTCATCTCCTGCTTGAAGATGCCGGCGACCGCGTTGACGGCCTGGCTGGCGGCGTCCCCGCCCGCGCCGGCGTAGCTGATGATGCTGTCGAACTCGTCGAAGAGCATCACCGTGGGCTGCCGGTAGCCGCGCGCCTCGCGGAAGATCTGCTTGATGTTGCGCTCGGAGCCGCCGAGGTACTTGTCGAGGATCTCCGGGGTGCGGATCTCCCGAAAGTCCGCGCCGATTTCGTTGGCCAGCGCGCGGGCCAGCATGGTCTTGCCGGTGCCGGGCGGGCCGTACAGCAGGATGCCCTGCGGGCGGCGCGCGCCCCAGCGGGCCATCACCTGAGGGTGCCGGAACGACACGGCGATCTCCCGGAACCGGGCCACCACCTCGTCGAGGCCGCCGACCTGGTCGAGGGTCACCGCCGCGCTGCCCGGCGGCGTCCCGGCCGGCTCCCCCCGGACCCCGAGGGTGTACGCCCGGCCGCGCAGCACCGCCGGTTCGGGGGTGTCGCCGGCCAGTTCGCGGACGGCCTGGAGGACCAGGGCGACCATCGCCGTCAGGTGCGCCGGGGTGACGTCGGCGCTGGGCGTCGCGCCGCGCACGGTGACCAGCCGCCCGCCGGGCTCGGTGTGGTGGCTGATCTCGGGGCGCAGCCCCAGCTCGCGGGCGCGGTCGAGCACGGCCGCCCCGGCGGCGTCGGGTGGCGGCGCGGCGGGCGCGGGCGGGCGGAACCCGAGCCGGCGGGACGCCCCGGCGGCCACCCGGCCGGCGGCGGCGGCCACCCGGTCGGCGCGGGGATCGCCGGCGGCCAGCTTCTGGGCCAGCAGCATCCCCGCCGGGCCGGCCAGGCCGAGCGCGAGCAGACCCACCGCCGTGGCCGGCACGCCGGCCCGTACCGAGGCGTCGAACCGGTGCTCCCCCGCCTCGACGCGCACGGTGAACCGCACCCGGCGCACCGGGTCGGGAAAGGTGGCGTCGGCCAGCAGCGCGACGGGACCGGCGGCGGCCGCCGCGAGCAGGGCGGCCGGGTCGACGAGGGTCACCCGGGCGCCGAGCAGCGTCACGGTCTCGGTGTCCGGCCGGAGTGCGTACCCGTGTCCCGTCATGCGTCCACGTCCCTCGCCGCTGGGGTCCCCCGCCGGCAAGTCTGACACCCGGTCACCTCGGCTGCCACCAGGCGGACGTCGTGGGCAGGGGTGCGGCACCGCGTACCGCACCCCTGCGGCGGCCCGGGCCCGAGCCCGGCCGCCCGCGTCCCGTGGCGATTCCGACGGACCCCCGATGGCGCATGGCTGCGCGCTCCCGTCGAACCTGCCAGGACGCCCCTGGCATTGGGCGGTGCCACGATCACACCAAAGTGTCCACTCCCCGTGCCAGGGGTGGTAATGCTATACATACTCGCGGTAGCGGCGTCAACAGTCGGTGCCACCGTCCCGGCCGGTGTCATCGCGCGTGTGCGGAGGAGTCCCCTTGCCCCAGGTCACCGAGCCGCACGACGACTCCTTCGCCGCCCGCCTGGACTGGCTCTTCCGGACGGTGACCGACCCGCAGGGCCGGCCGTACAGCGTTCGGCACGTGGCCCAGGAGCTGACCCGGCGCGGCTGCCGGATTTCGCACACCCACCTGAGCAACCTGCGGCAGGGGCGCGCGCCGGATCCGCGGCAGTCGGTGGTGGACGCCATCGCCGCCTTCTTCGGCCAGCCGTCGCGCTTCTTCGCCCCCGGTCCGGACGACGTGGACGGTGGGCGCGACCTCGCGCACGCCCTGGCCAACCCGCACATCAAGCAGGTGGCCATGCGGCTGGCCGACGCCCGGCTCTCCCCCGAGGGCCACGCCGCCGTGGTGGCCATGATCGAGCAGGTGGAACGCCTGGAGGCTGCGGCCCGCGCCCGCCGCTCAGGCGAGCGCCCGGCGGAGGCGAGGTGAGGACGGAGCGGGCCACCGGCGGTGGCTGGATCCGGCTGCCGGCACTGCGGGACGGGTCCGCCCAGCACCCGGCGCGGGCCCGATGATCCGGCGACGACGCGCGGCGGGCGAGGACCAGCTCCGGCAGTTGCGCCGCCAGTCCGAGCAGGCCCTGGACGCGCTCGGACTGACCGGCGGCTTCACCTTCGGCGAGCTGCACGAGCGGGTGGAACGGCGCCGCGGCCGGCCGGTGCACCTCATTCCGCGCGAGCTGCCCGCGCTGGCGCCGCACGGGCTCTGGGTGGCCGGCGAGCACGCCGACTACATCTTCTACGCCGCCAACGCCAGCCCGGTGCGCCAGCGCCTGATCATCGGGCACGAGTACGGCCATGCCCTCTTCGACGACGCCTCCCCGGCGTCCGAGCTGGACCGGGCCGCCGCCGCGCCGGCGCCGCTGGCCCGCAGTTCGTACGACGTGCCGCAGGAGCGGCGGGCGGAGATCTTCGGCAGCCTCGCCGTGCAGCGCGCGGAGAGCTGGTCGGAGATGCCGGTCACCGCCCCGGCCGACATCGCCCTCGCCGACCGGCTCGCCGCCGCCCTCGAAGGACGCCGCCACCCGTGATCAGCCTCGTCCGTGACCTGATGATCGGCGTGACGCTGATCTGCTGGGTGATGAGCCTCTACAAGCTGCGCGACGTGGCCCGCAACCCGGGCTACCGGCCGCTGCGGGCGCTCTGCCTGGCCCTGGTCGGCATCACGGTGTCGCTGACCATCCAGCCGTTCATGCCGGCCCTGGACCGGGCGCTCGGCGTGCTCGACCTGGCCCGGCTGCTGTCCAACTGCCTCACCCTGGTCTCGGCCACCGCCGCGCAGGCCTTCCTGCTGCACATGACCGGGGACGACGAGCGCACCCGCCGTCGGGTCCGCCGCCGTACCGTCGCGCTGCTGGTCAGCATCGCCGCGATCGGGGTGCTCTTCGCGCTGACCCCGGCGCGGACGGCCCTGGACGACCCGCGGGTGGCCAGCGGCCGGTACTACGGCGACCCGTTCGACGCCCCCTTCCTCTACGTCTACCTGGCCTACCTGGGTTGGTCGATGACCCAGGTGGTGGCCCTGGCCCACCGGTACGCGCGGCAGGCCGGCCGGCCGCTGCTCCGCCTCGGCCTGCGACTGATCGTGGCGGGCGCGGCCTGGGGCCTGGTCTACGTGCTGGGCAAGCTGACCGCGGTGGCCGCCGGCGCGCTCTGGCCCGGCTCCGCGCTCGTCTCCGACGCGGTGGTGGTGTTCAGCTTCACCGTCTCCATCCTGCTCATCCTGATCGGCTCGACGCTGCCGTCCTGGGGGCCGCTGGTCGGTCTCGACCGGCTCGGCGCGCGGCTGGGGGCCGTCGTCGACCATCACCGGCTGCGTCCGCTCCAGGCGGCGGTGCACCGGGTGCTGCCGGAGATCGCGCTGCTGCCCGAGCCGCGCGGACCTGCCGGGCTGCTGGCGGTGCTGCGCGACCCGTACCTGCGCCGGGTCCGCGCCACCGTGGAGATCCTCGACGGGTACGCCACCCTGCGGCCCTGGATGTCGGCCGCGCTGCTGCGCGCCGCCGAGGCGGCCGGCCGCCGGGCCGGCTGGAGCGGTGCGCGGCTCGCCGCCGCCACCGAGGCGACCGTGCTGGCCGCCGCGCTGGAGGCGCGGGCCGCCGGGGCGCCGCCGGCCGCCGACCACGAGGAGCTGCCCGACCTGCCCGCCGGGGGTGCCGACGGCGGGGAGGCCGCGGAGCAGGTCGCCTGGCTCGTCCGGGTGGCGAGGGCCTACCGTTCCCCGAAGGTCGCCCGGTTACGGGCCGGGCTGGGCCCGGCGACCGGCACCGACGACAGCGAGAGGAAACAGCGTGTCCAGTGAGACCAGGGTCGTCGCGCCCGCCGGCCCCAACGTCGCGCGGATCGTCACCGAGGTGTTCGCCCCGGCCGTGTGGGCGGCGGCGATGCCGGTGGTCGTGGCGCTGCACTCCACCGCGCCGGCCTGGCTGACCGGCCTCGGCTGGGCGCTGCTGGCGATGCTGTTCAGCGCGGTGGTGCCGTACGGGATCATCTGGCTCGGGGTTCGGCGCGGCCGGCTCACCGACCACCACATCGGGGTACGCGAGCAGCGGCGCGCGCCGCTGGTCGGCGGCCTGCTGTCGGTGCTGGCGGGCATCGCGGCGCTGGTGCTGCTCGGGGCGCCCCGGGCGCTGGTGGCGATGGTGGTGGTGATGTTCGCGGTGCTGCTCGTGGTCACCGCGGTCAACCAGGTCTGGAAGCTCAGCGCGCACGCGGCCGTCGCCGCCGGGGCGGTCGGGGTGCTGGTGGTCGTCTTCGGGCCGGCGCTGCTGGTGGCGTTCGGCCTGGTGGCCCTGATCGGCTGGTCCCGGGTGCGGCTGGGTGACCACACCGCCGCTCAGGTGCTCGCCGGCGGCGTGGCCGGCGTGCTGGTCGGGGTGCCGACGTACCTGCTGCTCGGCTAGGCCACCGGTCCCGCCACCGAGATGATCGAGGTGGACGAGGTCAGCTGTTGACGAACTCGTAGACCTCCGCCGGCGCCGGGCCGATCTTTCCGTCGAACGGCGCGCCGAGGTCCGGCTTGAAGCCGTGCCCCGAGTAGCTGATCTCGGACGGCTGCTCCGGTCGGCCCCCGGCGGCCGGCAGGGTGAAACGCAGGCCCAGCAGCCGCCGTTGGGAGTCCACCGTCGCCTCGAACGGCACCGTCCCGGTCTGCTCGGGAGTGAGCGACCGGAGGTGCTCGTCGTCGATGAGGCGGCTGGCGCCCGGTTCGGTCGCCCGGGTCAGGTCCAACGTGCCCCGATAGCCACGCTCGCCGTTGCGCTCGGCGGTGCCGACCCCGGCGAGCAGGTCCTCGGCGTGGGCCGGGTCGCCGAACCGCACCAGCGCGGCCCGCCGTGCCGGATTCACCTTCGTCATGTCCAGCCGGGTCCACCGGTCCTCGGTCAGCGGGTTGCTGCGGACCAGGTGCTGGCCGTCCCGGTGCAGCACCTCGAAGGTCACCCGGGCCTTGGCGACCTCGCCGCCGACCACCCTGATCCGCAGCCAGCCGTCGCGCCCGTCGACCGCGCCGGCGCCGATGGTGGTGGGCGTGCGGAACTGGAAGCTGTAGGGGCCCCGGTCCAACGCCTGCGCCGCCTGGCGCAGCTCGTCGGGCGCGGACGGCCCGGACGGGGTCGCGGCGTCGCCGGTCGCGAGGTCCCGTGCCACGCCGCAGCCGGTCAGGGTGAGCAGGAGGGCGAGCACGCTCGCCGAGGCGCGGACGGTCACCGGACACCTCCCCCGAGGGCGGACCGCCGCCGGCCGTCCGGCGGCGGTCCACAGCGGATACCCAGCTGGCGGCGCCCGCAATCCATCCCGTCGGGTCCGCGCCCGGGTCAGCCCGCCTCGCCGAGCGGCCCGTCGACCAGCTCGCGGGGCAGTCCGTGGGTGTCGTGCAGCCACGCGTAGTCGGTGTCGGTCAGCGGCCCCCGGGACCGGCACCGCTCGACCACCGGCCGCCCCCGCCGCAGCAGGGCGCGGAAGCGCCGTTCCTCGTCGACCAGCACCTGGCGCAGCGGCCCGACGTCGCCGCGCTGGCGGAACCGGCGCAGGGTGTCCACGTACGGCTGATCGGGCAGCTCGGCGAGGGTCCGGGACTCATCGTCGCGCCACAGCGTGGTCAGCGCCCGCCGGACCAGCCGGCGCAGCACGTAGCCCCGGCCGGTGTTGGCGGGCCGGACGCCGTCGCCGAGCACCACGACCGCGGAGCGCAGGTGGTCGCAGGCGATCCGGTGCGCCGTCTCGTCCAGCGGCCACCGGTCGCGGACCGCCTCGACCCAGGGGGTCAGGCCGGCGCACTCGAAGACCGACCGGCCGCCGCGCAGCACCATCTCCAGCCGCTCCAGGCCCATCCCGGTGTCGATGTTGGGCTGTGGCAGCGGCTCCAGCCGGCCGTCGTCGTGCCGGTGGTAGCGCATCCGTACGTGGTTCCAGACCTCCATCCACCGGTCGTCGCCGCCCGGGGTGCCGGTGGGCGGGCCGTCGCCGGTCCAGACGAAGATCTCCGAGTCCGGCCCGCACGGCCCGGTGGGGCCGTTGGACCACCAGTTCTCCGCGCGGGTCAGCTCCACCGGCACGCCGAGCTCGGTCCACGTCGCCAGCGCGGTCTCGTCGGGGCCGACCTGGTCGTCGCCGCCGAAGACGGTGGCGTGCAGCCGGCCCGGGTCGACGCCGAAGCCGTCGGTGAGCAGCTCGTAGCCCCAGCGCAGGCTCGGCCCGATGCCGTAGTCGCCGAGCGACCAGGTGCCGAGCATGTCGAAGACGGTCAGGTGGGTCGGGTCGCCCACCTCGTCCAGGTCGGTGGTGCGCAGGCAGCGCTGCACGTTGACCAGGCGCCGGCCGGACGGGTGGGGACGGCCCGCGAGGTAGGGCGTCAGCGGGTGCATCCCGGAGGTGGTGAAGAGAACCGGATCGCCCGGCGGTGGGATCAGCGGGCTCTCCGGCGCGGACCGGTGGCCCCGCCGGTGGAAGTGGTCGACGAAGGTGCGGACGATCTGCTCGGGTGTCATGGCGCGGGCCTTCCGGTGAGGGTGCGACCGGTACGGCCCGCCGCGCGGACGCGGGGGTGCAGACGCGCGAACGCCGGCGGACCGTTTCCGGTCGCCGGCGTGTCAGGTGATCAGGCGGCGGCAACCGGCGAGCGGGAAGCTCGCGCGGCCGCGGCGGTGGTGCGCCTGATCTGCATGGCCCGACCGTACCGCGACGACGGCGCCGCCGGCCACCGCGATTCCGGGTGGTTCGGCGGCGCCGTCGCGGGTGCTCAGGCCCCCGAAGGGGCGAGGGTACGCGTCGACAGGTCGTCGGCCGGCTTCGGCGCGGCCGGGGTCCGGTTGGGCAGCGACAGCCGGATGACCTTCCACCAGGCCGAGGCGACCTGCTTGGGTAGCGGGCCGGTGGTGTACTTCAGCCCGTACCGGTCGAAGAGCGCCCGGACCTGCGGGGCGATCTCCTGGTAGCGCTTGCTCGGCAGGTCGGGGAAGAGGTGGTGCTCGATCTGGAACGACAGGTTGCCGGTCATGATGTGCATCAGCCGGCTGCCGCTGATGTTGGCCGAACCGAGCATCTGCCGCAGGTACCACTCGCCGCGCGTCTCGCCCTCGATGCTGGTCTTCTCGAAGGTCTCCACGCCGTTCGGGAAGTGCCCGCACATGATCACCGAGTGGCTCCACAGGTTGCGGATCAGGTTCGCGGTGAAGGTGGCGGCCAGGGTGCTGAGGAAGGACGGGCCGGACAGCAGCGGGTGCACGATGTAGTCCTTGAGCACCTGACGGCGGATCTTGCGGCCGACGGCACGGGCCCGGGCCCGGAACTCCGGGGCCTTGCGCCGGTCCTTCTGCAGGTTGCGGCCGAGCTCCAGGTCGTACGCGGCGATGCCGTACTCGAAGAAGCAGGCGTTGACGAAGTTCCACAGCGGCTGGCCGAGGTGCATCGGGTGCCACTTCTGGTCCTCGTCGACGCGCATGATCCCGTACCCGAGGTCGTTGTCCTTGCCGAGCACGTTGGTGTACGTGTGGTGCAGCTGGTTGTGCGAGTGCTTCCACTGGTCGGCCGGGGAGACGTGGTCCCACTCCCAGGTGGTGGAGTGGATCTTCGGATCGCGCATGAAGTCGTACTGGCCGTGCAGGATGTTGTGGCCGATCTCCATGTTCTCCAGTATCTTGGCCACCGCCAGGCCGGCGGTGCCGACCACCCACGCCGGCGGGAAGAGCGAGAAGAGCAGCACCGCGCGGCTGCTGATCTCCAGCGTCCGCTGGGTCTTGATGACCTTGCGGATGTACCGGGCGTCGGACTCGCCGCGCTCGGCGATCACCCGGTCCCGGATGGCGTCGAGCTCCTTGCCCAGGATCTCGATGTCCTCGGCACTGAGGTGGGCGATCGGGTTGTCCGGCTTCTTCTGGATCGCGGTCACGTCCGGCCTCCTGTCTACAGATCGATGTCGCAGGTACCGGCCGCCGCCGACACGCAGGTCTGGATGAGTACGCCGTCGCCGGGGACGGCCGTGGTGATGTCCCCGGTGCGCAGGTCGCGGACCGCCCCCTGGCGCAGCGGGAGGACGCAGCCGTAGCAGATGCCCATCCGGCAGCCCGACGGCATCAGCGCACCGGCGGCCTCCCCGGCATCCAGGATGGGGGTCGCGCCGTCGGCCCGCACGCTGAGACCGGCCCGGGTGAAGGTGACGGTGCCGCCCTCCCCCGGTGAGATCACGGTCGGCCGGAACCGCTCGGTGTGCAGCCGCTGCGCCCCGCCGGCCGCCCGCCAGTGCTCCTCCACCGCGTCGAGCATCCCGACCGGGCCGCAGGCCCAGGTCTCGCGCTCCATGCAGTCGGGGACCAGCCCGGCCAGTTCCTCGACGCCGAGCAGCCCGTCGGTGTCGGTGTGCCGCTCGACCAGCCGGATCGCGCCCTGCGCGGCGAGCGCCCGCAGCTCGGCGCCGAAGACCACGTCGGCCGGGGTGGGCGCGGAGTGCGCGACCACGACGTCCGACCGGCCGAGCGCGCCGGCGCGCAGCATGCCCATGACCGGGGTGACGCCGCTGCCGGCGGTGAGGAAGAGGACCCGGGCCGGCGCGGGGTCGGGCAGGACGAAGTCCCCCTGCGCCTGGTCGAGCTGGACGATGGCGCCCGGGCGGATGCGCCGGACCAGGTGGTTGCTGACCTTCCCGTCGGGGATCGCCTTCACGGTGACGCAGATCCGGCCGTCGGGACGCCCGGGAGCCGAGGTGACCGAGTACGCCCGCCACTGCCGTACCCCGTCGACGTCCACGCCGAGGCGCACGTACTGCCCGGCGGTGTGGCCGCGCCAGGCGCGGCCGGGCTGGATGGTCAGGGTGGCGGCGTCACGGGTCTCGGCGTCGATTGCGACCACGCGACCGCGCAGCGCGGCCCCGGCGCGCAGCGGCGCGACCAGGTCGAGATAGTCCTCGGGGAGCAGCGGGGTGGTGACCGTCTCGGCGAGCCGGAGGAGCCGGTCCCGGACGGAGAGTCTCGTCGGGGGACGCGGGACGGTGGTGGTCATATGTCCAGGGTCGTCGCCCGTTCGCATAACATCTTGGCCAGCTAAGGTGAATTGACCACGGGTTCTTGTTCGGGGAGAACAACATGACCGATCCTTCCGGGGCCACCAGCCGCCGGGCGGCGCACCTGGAGCTGGACGAGCGGGTGGCCGACCGGCTGCGCGGCCAGCTCCCCGCGGTGGCCGAGCGGACGGTCACCGCGATCACCGCCGAGGTCCCCGGCTACTCGGGCACCCTCACCGGGCAGATGCGCGAGAAGATCGAGAACGCGGTCCGCATCGCGCTGGGCACGTTCCTCCAGCTCATCGAGCGGGCCGACGCCGCCGACCCGAGCACCCCGCTGAGCCGGGCGCTGGAAGCGGCGTACGCGCTGGGCAGCGGCGAGGCCCGGTCGGGGCGGAGCATGGACGCGCTGCTGGCCGCGTACCGGGTGGGGGCCCGGGTGGCCTGGCGGGAGGTCTCCGCCACCACCGTACGCGACGGCCTCTCCGCCGAGCGGGTGGCCGAGTTCGCCGAGCTGATGTTCGCCTACATCGACGAGCTCTCCGCCGCCAGCGTGGCCGGGCACACCGATGAGCTGGCAAGCGCCGGCCGGGTGCACCGGCGCTACCTGGAACGGCTGGTCCAGCAGCTGCTCGCCGGCGAGCCCGAGGAGGTGCTGCGCCGCAGCGCCGAGCGGGCGGAGTGGCCGCCCCCGCAGACTCTCACCGTCGCCGTGCTGCCCCGCAGCAACCTGCGCGGGGTGCTCGCGATGCTCAGCCCGCACACCCTGGAGAGCGGCGAGGACCTGCCCGGGGTGGAGCTGGCCGAGGAGTCCGCCGTGCTGCTCGTTCCCGACGTGCACGGCGGGCGCCGGCGGCGGCTCACCGGCGCGGTGCAGGGGCACCGGGCGGTGGTGGGGCCGGCCCGGCCGTGGACCCGGGTCGCCGAGTCGTACCAGCGGGTGCTGCGGGCGCTGGCGCTCGGGTTGGACCGGCCGGCGGACGGCGCGCCACTGGACACCGAGCAGCACCTGGCCCGGCTGGTGCTCAGCACCGACCCGGAAGCTATGGCGGACCTGCGCGCGCAGGTGCTGCAACCGCTGTCGGCGCTGCCCCCGGCCACCGCCCGGCGGCTGGCCGAGACGCTGCGCTCCTGGCTGCTGCACCAGGGCCGGCGCGACGACGTCGCGGGGGACCTCTTCGTCCACCCGCAGACCGTGCGCTACCGGATGGGTCAGCTGCGCGAGCTGTACGGCGAGCGCCTCAACGACCCGGCGACGGTGCTGGAGCTGACCCTGGCGCTGGCCTTCCTGCCGGCGGAGTGAGCCGGCCGGCCGGCCCGGGTGGTTGCGCCCGCCCGGTCTCCGGCAGCTCGCAGCGGCATCGGGTGGCGTCCCCCACGGGCGCCTTTCCGCGCACGGCCGGCAGCCATGCCGAGCTTGTCATCGGTTCGGCGACGCTGCGTCGCCCAGCGTTCACAAAGTTGATCTGGATATCGGCCGCCTTCTCTGTCCATATGTACGGCAGGCGATCCCGCCCACCCTCATTGGACGGAGCACCATGACCCGTACCCTGCGCGCGACGGCCACCATCCTCGCCGCCGCCCTGGCCGCCACCCTCGGCCTCGCCCACCCCGCCTGGGCCGCCAGCTACTCCGCCTCGCTGACCACCGCGGTCGCCGGCCTTCCGGTCGCCACCGAAGTCCGCACCGGCTACAACCGCGACCTCTTCCCCCACTGGGTCGACGCCGACGGCGACGGCTGCCACGCCCGCAACGAGGTGCTGATCGCCGAGGCCGTCTCCGCGCCGACGGTCGGCGGGAGCTGCACGCTGTCCGGCGGGCGCTGGTACTCCTACTACGACAACGCGTACTGGACCCTCACCGGCGACCTCGACATCGACCACATGGTGCCGCTCGCCGAGGCCTGGGACTCCGGCGCGCGCAGCTGGACCACCAGCCGGCGCCAGGCGTACGCCAACGACCTGGGCGACAGCCGCCCGCTGGCCGCCGTCACCGACAACGTCAACCAGGCCAAGGGCGACCAGGACCCGGCCACCTGGCTGCCCCCGTACGCCTCGGCCCGCTGCCGCTACGTCAAGGAGTGGGTCGCCACCAAGATCCGCTGGCGGCTCACCGTGGACAGCGCCGAGAAGAGCGCCCTGACCAGCTGGGCGAACAACTGCCCCGCCACCACCGTCTCGGTCACCTACGCCTGGTGACGCCCCGGCCGGCCCGCCGCCCGGCGGGCCGGCCCGCGGTTCCACCCCGTACCGTCCCGGCATGGACAGCACCGCCACCGCCATCCGCCAATACCGGGACCGCGACCACGACGCGGTCTACGACATCTGCGTCCGCACGGCCGACGCCGGCGGCGACGCCCGCGGCCGGTACGCCAGCGACGACCTGATGCCCGACCTCTTCGCCGGGCCGTACCTGCACCTGGAGCCGGAGTTGGCGTTCGTGCTCACGCACTCCGACGTCGTCGTCGGCTACGTGATCGGCACGGCGGACACGCCCGCCTTCGTGCGGGCCTACCGGCGGGAGTGGATACCCCGGTTGGCCGACCGGTACCCGGTGCCGACCCGCCCGCCGGCCACCTTGGACGACGAGATGATCGCGCTGCACCACCGGCCGGAGCGGATGCTGCTGCCGGAACTCGCCGGCTACCCCGCCCACCTGCACATCGACCTGCTGCCCGAGCACCAGGGCCGGGGTCACGGCCGGCGGCTCGTCGAGACGTTCCTGCGCGCCGCCGCCCGCGCCGGAGCGCCCGGGCTGCACGTCGGCATGGTCACCGCCAACGTGCGGGCGCGCGGCTTCTACGACCGGCTGGGCTTCCACGCGATCCCGGTGCCCGAGCCCGGCCCGGTCACCTACCTCGGCCGGACGACGCGGGTGCCGGCGCCCGTCGAGACCGCCCGGTAGCGGCGGATCCACTCCCGGTTGAGCTGGTCGGCCTGCCGCCGGTGCCGGGGTACGACGGCGGCCCCGGCGGGCAGCGCGAGCCCGAGGAAGTCGAGGACGGCGTGGGTGACGCCGACCAGGTCCGCGTCGAGGTCCTCGTAGGACACGACGTACGGCCGGACGCCGGACGCGGCGAACCACGCCCGCCACGCCGCGTCGTGCCGGCCGATCACCTCGACCAGCCGGCCGATGGCGTCCGCGTCGAAGGTCGGCGCACCGCCACCGTCGCGGCCGCTGATCTCGCCGTCGCCGCCCAGGTACCAGGTGCCGGTCTGTTCGGCGCGCAGCCAGGACACCGCCTGCGCGACGACGTCGTCGCGCCGCAGGTACACGAAACGGGTACGCCCGAAGGCGCGTTCCAGCAGCGCCAGGTCCGCGCCGGCGAGGTCCGGGTACACCGTGGCCAGCCGGTCGACCAGCTCGTCCAGCGTCCCCCACATCAGCTTCGCCCCGAAGACGCCGTTGTCGGTACGCCCGGCCGCCAGCGCCGCCGCCAGGTACGCCCGGTAGTCGACGTTCCCGTCGGGGCGGCGGGTGATCCCCCAGCGCTCGACCCACAGCGGCTCGTCCGGCACCCGGAAGTACGCCTGCGGGCGGCCGGCGACCCCGGTGGAGGCGAGCAGCCCGAGCAGCAGCGAACTGCCGGTGCGGGGAGTGGCGCAGACCAGGTAGGAGTCGACGGGTTCGCGGCCGCGGCGGTTGGTCACGCCGCCGAGGGTAGGCCGGCCGGGTGGGCGCGCTTCAACCACTTTTCCCGGGCGCCGGCCGACCATTCGGCGCACTGGCGCGGGTCCTGTCACGCCAGGTCGGCCAGCATCGCCTCGACCGCCCGCCGGCCCAGGGCGGCCATCACCGGGTTCGTCTCCCGGTAGTAGGTCAGCGCACTGACGAACGGCAGCGCCCAGCCACGTCCCCGGGCCCACGTCCCGTCGTCGAAGCCGGCCGCCGTGCGGAACACCTCCCGGGTCTCGGCGCTGAACAGCACCCAGGCCGGCAGCGCGTCGCACGCCGGGTCGCCGGCGCCGGCCGCGCCGAAGTCGATGACACCGCTCAGGCGCCCGCCCTCGACCAGCAGGTTGCCGGAAAGCAGGTCCCCGTGCGTCCAGACCGGCGGCCCGTCCCACTCGGGCACGGCGAGCGCCTGCTCCCAGGCGGCGAGCACCGCGTCGGTGTCGACGAGGCCACGGGCCGCCGCCGTCCACTGCCGGACGTAGGCATCCCGGGTCCGCAGCGGCCCGCTCCGGTAACCCGGCCGGGCGCCGGTGGCGTCGACCCGGCGCAGGGCCGAGACGAACCCGCCCAGTTCCGCGGCCAGGCCGGCCAGGCCGCCGTCGGCCTCGGTCGCGGTCGCGCCGTCGATCCAGCGGTTGACCGCCCACGGCCAGGGATACCCGTCGCCCGGCTTGCCCAGGGCCACCGGCTTCGGCACCCGCACCGGCACGTGCGGGGCGAGGCGCGGCAACCAGTCGTACTCGAACTCGACCTGCTCCACCGCGTCCGCGATGCGGGGCAGGCGCACGGCCAGGTCGTCGCCGAGCCGGTAGATCGCGTTGTTGGTGCCGGCCGAGGGCACCGCCTCGACGGGCCGGTCCGCCCAGCGCGGGAACTGCGCGGCGAGCAGGCGACAGACCGCCCCGCGTCCGTCGGCACCTCGTCGTCGTGCATCCGGCCACCGGACATGTCGCCCCCGTCAGGTCAAGATCCGCCGGCGCAGCCTAGTCCGACGATCGGCGAATCGACCGCCAGTTTCCGGCCGGGGCCGCGTACCTGATCGGCGTCGGGGCCGGCCATTGCGCGACTGGGACGAGCACCGAGGCGTTCTTTCGCACCCGCGGCGGGTGCCAGCCCTGACGCCGCGGGCGACTAGCTCCGACCTCAGCGGGTACGCGCAGCCCATGGGTAGCCACAAGGAGAACAAACACGACCCCGGCGGCGAATCGGCACGAGGGCGGCGGCACCCGGGCAGCGGCGCTCCCGGCCGACAGGGCTCGGAGGTCGAACGCTCGCCCAAGCGCCGCCACGAACGGACCGCGACCGGTCCGTCCGGCAGCGAACGCGACCACGACCGGTCCAAGGTCGCGCACGAGGGGCGCGTGCACCGGCAGGGTACGGGCTGATCCGGCGCCCGACGGGCGGGTCGGTGGCCGGGTCCCGGCCGCCGGCCCGCTGTCGTGTACGGCCCCGCCTGCGCCCACCTGTATGAGGCTGGGTCGTTCAGGCCGCTTCCCGGTCGTCGGCGCCGGTCCGTCCGGCGGCGGCCGGCAGCAGGTGACGCACCTCGGGTGGGCCGTCGGCGAGTTCCCGGGCCCGCTCCTCCGCCGCCTGGTCGGCACCCGTCAATCGGCCGCCGTGCTGGCGCAGATGCTCGTCCCAGGACGGCACCAGGTAGACCTCGACGAATCGGTCCGAGGCCTCGCCCTCCCGGAACAATCCCCACCGCATCGCCCCGGTACGCTGCCGCGACCCCCGGACCAGCTCCATCGCGTCCAGGAACTGCCGTCCACGTTCGGGCCGGACGGTGTAGGTCACCAGCACCAGCACCGGACCCACCCGGGGATCCGGCTCGTGGGCCAACTCCAGCCGGGGCCAGTAGGTGGCCGGGTCCCCGTCGACGCCCCGCAGCTCCGGCAGCGGCCAGATCTGACTGGTCACCGAGCCGAGCAGCATCAGCGCGCCCGCCGCGACGAAGGCGGTCGACAGGCCCGCCATGTCCGACACCAGGCCCCAGACGAACGCCCCCACCGCCTGGCCGCCGGCGAAGACGACCTGGTACACGGCCAGACCCCGGGCGCGCACCCAGCCGGGCAGGAACAGTTGCATCTCGGCGTTGACGTTGACCAGTACCGTCACCCAGGCCAGCCCGGCCGGCAGCAGGGCGAGGAGCACCACCGGGACGACCCGCACCGAGCCGACCACCAGCAGGGTCCCGGCGAACAGCACGCCGGCCACCAGCAGGAACTGGTTGGCCGACATCCGGGTACGGATCCACGGCAGCAGCAGCCCGCCCAGGACAGCGCCCACCCCCAGGACGGCCAGGAGCAGGCCGTACCCGCTGGAGTCCAGGCCCAGCCGCCGGGTGGCGACCAGCGGCAGCAGCGCCCAGAGGGCGCTGCCCGGCACCAGGAAGACCAGCGCGCGCCGCAGCAGCCGGCGGACGATCGGCGAGTGCCGCACGTACCGGCCGCCGGCGCGCAGCGCGGCCGTGAACCGCTCGGGCACCTCGACGGCGCGCGTGTTGCCGGGCCGCCATCGGGTCAGGGCCAGCGCGAAGATCAGAAACGCCACCGCGTTGACGGCGAAGACCGGCGCGACACCGGTCCGCGCGATCAGCACTCCGGCCACGGCCGGTCCAACGGCCCGGGCCACGTTCACGCTGATGGAGCCGAGCGCGGAGGCCGCCCGGAGCTGCTCCCGCGGCACCAGCTCCGGGATCACCGCCGTCCAGGCCGGCAGGGTGAGCGCCTGTCCCACCCCGAACGCGAAGGTGAGGGTGAGCAGCAGCGCCGGCGGCATCCGGCCGGTCGCGGTGAGCAGGGTGAGCGCCACGGCCACGACGACCAGGAAGAGTTGCACCCAGATCAGCAGGTGCCGGCGGTCGAAGGCGTCGGCCAGCGCGCCGGCCGGCAGGGCCAGCAGCAGCACCGGCAGCAGGCTGGCGGTCTGCACCAGGGCGACCAGCGTCGCGGCGTTCGGCTCGTCGATGAGCAGCCACTGGGCGCCGACGCTCTGCATCCAGGTGCCGACGTTAGCGGCGAGCAGGGCCAGCCACAGATTGCGGTAGACGGCCGTCCGCAACGGCGCCCACGCCGAGACCGGACGCTCGGCGGGGTCGCCTCCCGTCGTCACCACCGCCCGTCCGCGCGCAGCACGCGCTCACCGGGAACGTAGCGGCCGCCGGGATCCAACAGCAGCCGTACGGCCTGCGTGGCGACCTGCTCGGGCAGCGCGTGGACCTCGTCCCGCACGTCGCCGAGGACGGTCACCTGACGGTCGGCGGCCAGCAGGCGGGCCACCGACAGGCCCAGCCCACTGGTGCCAGCGGCCACCACGAACGTCCCGGCGCCCATGTCCCTCCCGCCGTCGTCGCACCCCCGCGCCACGTAACGGCTCGGGCTTCCCCCATTTGCGGGTTCCACACCGCCGGGAAAGTGCGGGCGGCGGACCGGCGATACCGCCGGACGACGGCCCGGCCGGCGGCTTTTTCCGCGACGGCCGGCCCGCCCCCTGGTGAACCCGGCGGCGTCAGTCGGGCTCGGGCGCGCCGGTCTCCCGTAGCTGTCCCCCGGCGAGCCGCAGCCAGCGGTTCACCCCGATCTCGGCGAGGAACCGCTGGTCGTGGCTGACCACCACGAAGGCACCCTGGTACGCGCCGAGCGCGCTCTCCAACTGGGCGACGCTGACCAGGTCAAGGTTGTTGGTCGGCTCGTCGAGCAGCAGCAGCTGGGGTGCCGGCTCGGCGCACAGCACGCAGACCAGGGTGGCGCGCAGCCGCTCCCCGCCGGAGAGCACCCCGACCGGCAGGTGGATGCGGGAGCCCCGGAACAGGAAGCGGGCGAGCAGGTTCATCCGCTCCGCCTCCGGCGTCCCGGGCGCGAACGCGGCCAGGTTCTCTGCCACCGTGCGATCGAGGTCCAGCAGGTCCAGCCGCTGCGACAGGTACGCGATCCGCCCGTCGGCCCGCCGCACCCGGCCGCCGTCGGACTCCAGGTCACCGTGGACCAGGCGCAGCAGGGTGGACTTGCCGGCGCCGTTGGGCCCGGTCAGCGCGATCCGCTCGGGGCCCCGGATCACCAGGTCGGCACCGTCGGCGGCGAAGAGCGCCCGGTCGCCGTAGCGGACCTGCATCCGCTCGCCGTGGAAGACGGTGCGCCCGGCGGGAACGTTGGTGCCGGGCAGGTCCAGCACGATCCGCTGCTCGTCGCGCAGGGCGCGGCCGGCCTCGTCGAGCCGGGCCCGCGCCTGGCTGACCCGGGCCGCGTGGGTCTCGCCGGCCCGGCCGGCCGACTCCTGGGCGCCGCGCTTCATCGTCCCGGCGAAGATCCTCGGCAGGCCGGCGCTCTTGAGGTTGCGGCTGGCGTTGCTGGCCCGCCGCTCGGCCCGCTCGCGGGCCTGCTGCATCTCCCGCTTCTCCCGCTTGACCTCCTGCTCGGCGTTGCGGACGTTGCGCTCGGCGACCTCCTGCTCGGCCCGGACGGCCTCCTGGTAGGCGGTGAAGTTGCCGCCGTAGGAGCGGACCTCACCCCGGTCGAGTTCGAGGATGCGGTCCATCCGGTCGAGCAGCGCGCGGTCGTGGCTGACCAGCAGCAGGCAGCCGGGCCAGTCGTCGAGCAGGTGGTAGAGCATGCGCCGGGCGTCGAGGTCGAGGTTGTTGGTGGGTTCGTCGAGCAGCAGGACGTCGGGCCGCTTCAGCAGCTGCGCGGCGAGGCCGAGCGAGACCACCTGCCCGCCGCTGAGGGTGTCCAGGCGGCGGCTGAGCGCGACGCCGGCGAGCCCCAACCGGTCCAGCTGGGCCTGGGTGCGCTCCTCGACGTCCCAGTCGTTGCCGATCGTGGTGAAGTGCTCCTCGCTGGCGTCGCCGGCCTCGATGGCGTGCAGCGCCCGCAGCACGGGGGCGACCCCCAGCACCTCGGAGACGGTCAGGTCGCCGGCCAGCGGCAGGCTCTGCGGGAGGTAGCCGAGCACTCCCTCGACGGTCACCGACCCGCCGGTGGGCCGGCACTGTCCGGCGATCAGCTTGAGCAGGGTGCTCTTGCCGGCGCCGTTGGGGGCGACCAGACCCGTACGACCACCGCCGACGGTGAACGACAGGTCCTCGAAGACGGGGGTGTCGTCGGGCCAGGAGAAGGAGAGGTTGGAGCAGACGATGTACGCGTCGGACATGCGAGGGACCTCAACGGTGACGCGGGCGTGCCGGAGCCGCCCGGGCGGGCAACAGGGATGGTTGACGAGGGCACGGCCTGCCGGCGGCGGGGCGCTTGCCGCGCGCCTGCCGGTGGCCGAACACGTCCGGTCTCACCCGGAGATGTCGTCGTCACCCGCCATGTCTGGTCTCCCTGATCCGATCACCGGCCGCCCACACTACCAGCAGCGGGCCCGGCGCTGCGCTGGTCGTGACGTTACGTCGACGGCGGCGCGGTCACTGGAACCGGACGTCCTGCAACTCGATCGAGACGATCACCGTGTTCTTGTCGGGGCGGCCCTCGGCGTCGAGCAGGTAGACCAGGCGGCGGGTCGGGACGAGGATTCCGTCGTACCGCCGGGGGTCGAAGCTGTAGTTGGCGGCGACGGGCGCACCCGGGCCGAAGACGTCCGGCACGTAGTCGTGCCGCCGGATGTGCCCCTCCGCGTCGACGTAGTAGGTCTGCTCCCTGCTGTGCGTCGCCACCTCGTCCGGGAACACCACCCGCAGGGCCCGCCATACCTCGCCGTCCTCGTGGTGGGGCGCCAGCTCCTCCAGCTGGAATCCGGGGCCCGCCAGCAGGAACGGCTCCGTCAGGTAGTTCCACATCGCGTACCCGTTGAAGTACGCCAGGTGCAGGCGGTCCCAGCCGGTGGCGATCTCGTGGCCCACGAAGGAGTCCCTCGGGCGGGACCGTTCCTCGGCCACCTCCCCCGCCGCGGTCTCGATCACGACGCGGTCCGGGGTGACGACGCTGCTCAGGTCGGGCCGGCCGAACGGGGTGGTGCGGGCGACCTGGCGGTGCAGCTCGGCCTGCGTCACCACGTCGTCCAGCACGCCCTCCTGGCCCTTGAGGCCCCACAGCGCGCCGCCGCCGAGCACCCGCGCGCTGACCGAGCTCAGCTCGTTCCACCGGTCCATCCCGCCGTGCGCAGCGATGGCCTGCTCCAACAGTTCGTTCACGGCGTTGCTCTTCTCGTAGGCCGGCGCCAGCGCCGGGAACGGCAGGGACATCGGGACGAGCTGCGGGAGCGCCGACAGCGCCGAGCCCGGCGCACAGCAGGGGTGCTCGCCGCTCGCGTCACGCCGACGGCGACGCGCCCGCTCCCGCCGGCCCCGGCGTGGGCGACCCCGGCGTACCAACCATCCACGGTAGTGCCGGTGAGCGGCGGCAATGCCCGGTTCACCGGACCCCCGCGGCACCGGTGGGCACGGGACGAAGCCCTGGTTGACGTCCCGCTGCGCGGGTACTCCTGCGCGCCAGCCGGCGCCGGTGCGGCTCGTCCGTCCGGCAGCCGTCCCGCACTGCTGGCCGCGCCGCCGGGGGTCGCAGGCCGATGACCGACACCGCACCGCCGTCCGGAGAGCAGCACGCGCCGGACGATGTCGTCGAACTGCGGGTGCACGGGGTCTCGGGCGCCCGTGCCGATCAGGTGCTCGACCGGCCGCACGCCCACCAGGTGGCCGGCGACCGCAGCGGTGGCTTCTTCCGGCCGAGGCCGGGCTACCCGGACAGCACCGGACCGGGCGGCGTGGTGCTGGAGGCGTACCGGTGGAGCGACCTGCCCTCCGGCACCGCCGCCCGGACACTGTCCCTGGTCTTCCTGCTCCCGTTCATGCTGAGCAACGTGGCGATCTGGATGCGGCCGGCCCGGCGGGGGCCCGGCTCGGGCGTCAAGGTGCTGTGCCGGCTCGTCGCGCTCAACCTCACCGTGCTGTACGCCCTGTCCGCCGCCGGCGTCGCCCTGGACCTGATCGCCTGGAAGTGCATGGGCTCGTCCCGCTGCCTGATGGGCCGCGCCTGGCTGTCCTGGCTCGGCGGGCACCCGGTCGGGCTGCGGCTGGCGGTGCTGGCCGTGGTGCCGATCGCCGCGGTCGGGCTGGTCTGGCTGCTGGGCGCCCGGCCCGGCCGCTCCTACGAGGGCTTCCGGGTGCCGACCGGCGACCCCGAGGGCGACCGGCTCAGCGCCGTCGGCCAGTGGGACGCCATGCCGATGGTGGGCCGGCTGCGGGCGATCCACATCGCCGTCGCGTTCGCGGTGCTCGACCTGACCCTGCTCGCCGCGCGCGGCGCCGGCCACCCCTCGGTCGTGACGGTCGCCCTGGCCGTCCTCGCCGTGCTGGTGCTGGCGGCCGGCGCGGCGCTGCTCTGCGCGCCCGAGCTGCTGGAACAGCCGGCGACGGCGCACACCACCGACCGGTTGACCGTGGCGCTGCGCACGGTGGCCTGCGGTCTGACCGTGGCGACCCTCGGGGTGGTCGCACTGGACCGGACCCCGTGGCCGCTCGCGGCCGGGCTGCCGGGGTACGGCCGGATCGTCGGTTGGGCCTTCCTCGCGCAGATGGCCCTGCTGGCGGCCCTCGCCGTGCTGGCCCCCTGGCGCGGCCGCCGGGACGGCGGCCGCGCGCTGCTGCACGGCCTCGGCGCACCCGTGATCGCGGCCTTCGCGGTCGGCCTGGCCGGCGCGTTCTCCGCCGAGCTGGTCTACCGGACGGCGTACTTCCTCAACCGGCGGGCGATCACCGGACGTCCGGAGGATCTGGCGGCCCCGCCGCTGGCCTACAAGTGGGCGCTGTTCACCTTCTTCCTGAGCATGATCGTGGCGGTGCTGGTCGCCGCCGGGCTGACCCTGCTCTCCCGCCGGGGTCGCCGACGGGCGGCGGGGGCCATCGTCGCCCGGGACTTCCCGGCAGCCCCGCCGGAGGCCGCCGACCGGATGCGACGCGTGGAGAAGACGATCGCGCGGGCGCGGTTCACCGAGTGGCTCGGCCCGCTGGCCGTCGCGTGCGCCTGCCTGGCCACGCTCGGCCTGGCCACGAGCCTGCTCGCATTGTTCGGCCTGCAGCCGAGCCCGTTGGCGGAACGGCTGCTCGGGGTGCCGTCCGGATTCGTGAACTTCGGGCTGACCGTGGGCAGCTATCTCATCCTCGGGCTGGTGCTCGCCCTGGTGATGGGCGGACTGTTCGCCTACCGGACGGCGGAGTTCCGCCGGTACGTCGGCGTGGTGTGGGACCTGGGCACGTTCTGGCCCCGGGCGGCCCACCCCTTCGCGCCGCCGTGCTACGCCGAACGGGCCGTACCCGAGCTGGCGAAGCGGATCTGCTACCTGGCGGAGCGGCACACCGGCGTGCTGCTCACCGGCCACAGCCACGGCTCGGTGCTGCTGGCGGCCACGGTGCTGCAACTGCCGCCGCAGGTACGCCGGCGGGTCGCGCTGCTGACCTACGGGTCCCCGCTCGACCGCCTGTACGCCCGGCTCTTCCCCGCGTACCTGGGCCGGGACGTGCTGCACGAGGTGGGCGAGCGGGTCGGCTGGCGCTGGCTGAACCTGTGGCGGGAGACCGATCCCATCGGCGGCTGGATGTTCGCCGCACACCGGCCCGGTGACCCACCGACCCGGGCCGGCCCGAGCGACCGGGTCGACCGGCGACTGCGGGACCCAGAGGACGTGGTGGCGCCCCCGAGCGACAGCGTCCCGCCCCCGGTGCAGGGGCACTGGCCGTGCGAATCCGACGAACGCTTCGCCGCCGCGGTCCGTGAGCTGGCCGACCGGCTCCGGGCCGAGGGCCGGACCTGACGCCGCCGGGTGGGGGACGACGCCACCGTGGGTTCTGCTACCTGCCGCGTCGGACGGCCCGCACGCCGAACACCACGGCGCCGAGGACGAGCAGGACGCCCAGGAGTTGGAGGCCCGGGGAGTCATCGGCCTCCCCGTACACGATGCCGGCGACGCCGACCGCGACGGCGAGGAGGGCGACGAGGGCGAGGACGTACTTCATGGGGTTTCCTTTCCGAGCCGGATCCGTCGCGGATCCGGCCGGTGAGCGGGTCGACGTGGCCGAGGTGTTCGGTGGTTGGGAGGCGGTGCGGCGGGTCAGTCCTCGACCCACTCGAGCAGGTCACCGGGCTGGCAGTCGAGCACCCGGCACATGGCTTCCAGGGTGCTGAAGCGGACGGCTTTGGCGCGGCCGTTCTTCAGCACCGCCACGTTCGCCGGCGTGAGCCCGACGCGTTCGGCGAACTCGCCGACGCTCATCTTGCGTTTGGCGAGCTCGACGTCGATGCGGACGACGATGGGCATCAGATCACCGCCTCCATGTCGGTGCGCAGTGTCGTGGCCTGCCGCAGCAGTGCCCGCATCACCACCATCAGGAGCCCCAGCACGGCGACGCCCACCAACATCAGGAAGAGCAGGAGCGGCAGTCCGGGGTCCGAGGCGTTGAAGCCGACGTAGAGGAACACGCCCAGCAGCACCACCCAGGCGGCGACGATCGCCCAGACGATCGCGTCCACCCACGCCAGGGCGGCGTCACTGAAGATGCGGTCGTTCTTGACCAGGGTGAGCAACTTCCAGGTGGACACGATCACCACCTGGATGCACAGCAGCCAGAACACCGAGACGGCAGTCAGCGGCCACCGGAGGTGGGCCTGGTCCGGGGACTCCTGGGCCATGTGCGCGAACTGTCCGGGCAGGGAGAAGGTCTGGAACATGACCAGGATCCCGAACAGCAGCACGAGGAAGACTCGGAGCGGGGTCACCGCTCGATGCTCAGTGAACATGCATCGACTATCGCTCGCAACCTATCGAAAGTCAATCGGTACGGCAGTCTCCTGACCGGTCAGCAGGCCGGCCCGCCTGCGGCCGAGCACGACGGGCCCTCCGCCGCCCCGGCGCAGGACGCCGGACCGCCACCGACCGCCCGCTCCAGCAGCTCGTAGAGCGTCTCGCGCTGCCGCGCGTCCAGCGCGCCGAGCACCTCGTTCTCCACCGCCGCGAGGGCGCACTCAGCCTCCCCGAGGCGCTTCTCTCCGGCGGGGGTGAGCTCGACGACGTGCCGGCGGCGGTCCTCGGGAGACCGGCGCCGTTCGATGAGGCGCTCCGCCTCCAGCTCGTTGAGCAGCCCGACGATGTTCGTGCCGTCCATCTCCAGCGTGCCGGCGAGGGCCTGCTGACTGCTGCCGCCCTGCGCCCGCAGCACCGTGAGCGCGACCAGGTGCCGGGGCCGCAGCCCCAGCGGCGCCAGCACCGTCTCGGCACGCAGCCGCATCCGCCGCGCGAGGTGGTCGAGCAGGGGCGCCGAGCGGCGCTCGGGCTGGTCGACCGGTACGGCAGGCATGTGACCAAGCCTACCGTCGCCGCCCACGACTCACGTGCTACAAATGATTGGCACGACACCAATAGATTATGGAGGGCAAATCAATGGCACACCTGTTGCACATCGACTCCAGCATCCAGGGGGACCGGTCGGTGAGCCGCCGGCTGACCGAGCGCGCGGCCAGGGCCTGGCGCGCCGCGCACCCCGACGGCACGGTCCGCTACCGGGACCTGGGCGCCGATCCGCTGCCGCATCTGGATCAGGCCGGCGGCCTGGCGCGGATGACACCGCCGCAGCAGCACAGCCCGGCCCAGCGGGAGTCCTGGGCGCTGACCGAGCAGCTGGTCGAGGAGGTGAGGCGGGCCGACACGGTCCTGCTGGGGCTGCCGCTGTACAACTTCGCCGCCCCCAGCAGCGTCAAGGCGTGGGTCGACCACCTGATCGCGCCCGGCCTGGCCTACGACCCGGAGAGCCAGGCCGGCCTCCTGGGCGACCGTGAGTTCATCGTGCTGGCCACGCGCGGCGGCGGGTACGCCCCCGGCACGCCACGCGAGGGCTGGGACCACGCCGAGCCGTGGCTGCCGCACGGCCTGGCGATGACCGGCCTCCAGCCGCGCTTCATCACGACGGAGCTGACCCTCGCCGGCGTGAACCCGGCCATGGCCGGCCTGGTGCCGCTGGCCCAGGAGAGCCTCGCGGCGGCCGAGCGCGCCGTCGACGAACTCTGGGTCCCGGCCGCCGCCGCGGCCTAGGCGAGGTCGCCACGGGAGTGGTCCACCCACCGGGCCACTCCCCGACCGCCCCGGCTCCGCTCGGGATGCGCGGACCGGCGACAGGCACTACCTTGCGCGGCATGCATCGCAGCCGCGTCTACGCCGTCCTGATCGACGCCCCGCACGCGGAGGCCGCCCGGGCGGCGGCCTTCTGGTCGGCCGCCCTCGGCGTCCCCGCCGAGGCGGACCCGGAGCACCCGCAGTTCGTCGGCCTGCACGGCGCCCTGCCCGGGCTGGTCACCGCCGTGCAGGCCGTTGACGACGCGCCCCGCTTCCACCTCGACTTCGAGACCGACGACGTCGAGGCCGAGACGGCACGGCTGCTCGCCCTCGGCGCCACCGAGGTGGCCCGGTGGCTGGACTGTCGCATCCTGCGGGTGCCGGGCGGACACCTGGTCTGCGTCCTGCCGGTGGAGAGCCCGCCGGAGGTCTTCGACGCCCAGGCCCGGACCTGGCCCTGACAGCCACCCCACCCGGCGCCGTGCGGATCAGCCGGGTGGGGCCGCGCGTCGGTAGCGTACGGCGGTGCCGCTGACCTTCCCTCGCACGCCGCGCTGCCGCTCTTCGATGACTGCCGTGCTGCACGACGAAGCCTCAATCCGCCAGGTACGGCACCGGGTGGCTCCCGGCCGGTGGTAGCTTCCAGATGCGCAGGCCAACACGCAGACCTCCGTTCGGACGGAAGGTTGAGCCATGGACGAGACCGTCGCGCGGGCGATGATCAAAGCCCACTTCGAAGCCTCCAACGTCAGCGCCCCCGGCGGCGGGCCGGGCGACGACATCGCCCGCGCTTCCGAGATCTACGCCGACGACGCGGTGCTGGAGTGGCCGCAGGGCGGCGAGCGCGTCCGCGGCAAGGCCAACATCACCGCCCTCAGGTCCAGCTACCCCGACCGGCAGGAGTTCCAGCTGCACCGGACCGTCGGCTGCGGGGATCTGTGGGTCAACGAGTACACCATCCGGTACGACGACCGGCCGATGATGGCCGTCGGGATCATGGAGTTCCGCGACGGCAAGGTCGTCCGGGAGCGGATCTACTTCGGAGAGCCCTGGGAGCCGCCGGCCTGGCGGGCACAGTGGGTCGAGCGGATCGAACCGGCGGCCACCCAGGCATCCGCATGATCACCAGCGCCGGGTGGGCGGCTAGCGACTGGTCGCCTCCACCGCGCTCAGGATCAACCGCGTCACGACCTCGGGCTGCGAAACCATGGAGGCGGGGGGGGGCCGCCACCTCCTCGATCCTCGCCTTCGCGCGCTCGGCCATGAAACGTTGCCCCGCAGGCGGGATGGCCCGGTCCTCGGTGCCGAGCAGGCACCACGACGGGATGGACTTCCACGCCGGCGGGCCCGACGGCGTGGCCGCCGCGGCGCCGCTCCACGGCCGCTGCGCCGCTGCCATCACGGTGGCCGTCCCGGGATCGACGTCTGCGGCAAACGCCTCCCGGAACGAGTCGCGATCCAGGTACAGGTCCACGCCGTCGCTCCGAGCGCTTGGCCGGGGAGCAGGAACGGCAGCGCAGCAGGGAGGGCTGAGCCCGGACGCCGGCCCGGAGCCGACGAAACCTGTGTGGACGGCTTGTCGGCTCTCTCGGCCTATGCTCTGGCGCGTGAACAAGAAACGGTGGAGCGGCGTGGACCTGGGCAACGTGCTGCGCGCCGTCGAGGACGCCGCCCCGGTCGACGCGGTGGAGGCGGTGACCCGAGGCATCGGCGTCGACCTCGGGGCGCTGTGGGTGTCGTTCCTCGTCGCGGACATGAGCGGCCGGGCTCTCGTTCGGCTGGCCCACGACGTTCCCTTCGGGAACCGGCCCGGCAGACGCCAGCAGGACGAGGACGTCGCCACCGTGCTGCCTTTCGACGGCGGGCCACAGGAACAGGCGCTGCGCTCCCAACGCGTGCAGGTCCGTCCGAGCGGAGATGATCACGTCGTGATGGCGCCCGTCACGCAACGGGGCGAGGCGATCGGACTGTTGGAGATCTCCTTGCCGGTCAAGCCGGACGACGAGGCCCTGGCCGAGATCTCCCGGGCCGCGCACGCGCTGGCGTTCGTGGTGATCGCCGCCCGGCGGCACACCGACCTTTTCGAATGGGGCCAGCGGACCACTCCGTTCACCCTTGCCGCAGAGATCCAGCGCCGGCTCCTGCCCTCCTCATTCACCTGCGAGGCCGGCTCGTTCACCCTCTCGGCGTGGCTGGAGCCGGCGGCCAGCATCGGCGGAGACACCTTCGACTACAGCCTCGCGCGCAACCTGCTGCACTTGAGCATCACCGACGCCGTGGGCCACGGCGTGCACAGCGCACTGACCGCAACGCTCTGCGTCGGCAGCCTGCGCCACACCCGCCGCCACGGTCACACCCTGCTCGACCAGGCCCGGGCCGCAAACTCGGCGCTGATCGAGAATCCGCCCGGGGGGTTCACCTTCGCCACCGGACTTCTCGGCCGACTCGATCTGCGCACCGGCGTGCTGGCCATGGTCAACGCCGGCCACCCCACCCCACTGCTGGTGCGCGACGGGACCGTCCAGCCCCTCGCGCTACCGGTCGATCCGCCGTTCGGCGTACTGCGCCAGGGGACCTACCGCACAACCGACGTCCCGCTTCGCCCCGACGATCGGCTCATCCTGCTCACCGACGGCATGCTGGAACGCGGCGCCGCCCGCCTCGACCTGCCCGCACGGCTGCCGGGCCTCACCGACCTGCACCCCAGGGAGGTCGTCCGCGTACTCGGCGACGCCGTCCTCGACGTCGCCGGACCCGCCCTGCCCGACGACGCCTGCATGCTCGTCCTCGACTGGCACGGCGACCACGGCGACAACCGCTCCACCACGGCCGGCGCCGATCCCCACCGAGCGAGCGCCCTTCCGTATCCCTGAGACCAGAAAAGAGAGGGCGTGCGCCTGCGTCCGTCTTGCGGCAGGGCATCCTCGTGCTGATCCTCGAGAATGATGATCCGGCGCGGGTGCCCGCCCTGTATGGGCCGGGGCAGACCTGCCGCCTGCCTTAGCGCGCGGCGCCGCCCGGTCGACCTGGGCCGCTCCCGGAGCGCCGGTGACCGACGCGTGGAGCCTTTATCACCGGGGAGTTGCCAGACGCCGGGCGGAAATCTCGCGCCGCGCCGGCCACCATATCGTCGGGATCGCGGCCGAGGGCCTGCCGGATGTGCGGCGGGATGACCTCGGATGTTGCCATTGCCAGTCGGACCTGCACCGAACGGTCGTGAACCAGGCGTTCCAGATCCGCCTCGTCCAGCTGGACCGCGCGGACCAGCGCGGCACGGACGTCGACCACGGGGTCCTGGGCAAGCGCCCTGCGCTGCTCGGCGGTGGTCCGCGGGTTGCGGGCGACCCCCTTGCGTACGCGTACGGTGCGATCGGCCATCAGGGCGGTGATCACGTCGGGGTCGTGGGTGTGGGTGGCGAGTCGTTCCCGTACCTCGGGTGAGACGTCGTCGATCAGCCTGGCGGCCAGTTCGGGCTCCAACTCCCGCATCTCCGCGAGGAGACCACGAAGCTCCTTGTCGGGCGCCTCCGACATCACCCGGCGAACCGATTCGTCGCAAGCCGGGTTGCTGGCGACCGCCCAGCGGACCCACCGGTCGGGGTCCTTGACGAGACGCAAGAGATTGCCGACCGAGGTCGAGGGGTTTCTCGCCACCGCCTCCCGGACCTGACGATCATGGTCCCGGGTCAGCGGTCGCAGTGCCTGCGCGGGTGCGTCGGTCCGGGCCGCGACCGCCTTACGGACCACGGCCGACGGGTCGGACGCCAAGTCGAAGAGGGTCATCTGTGGCGTTGCGGGGTCCTGCGCGAGGGCAAGCCGCGCGTCGGCGCTGCCGCCGCTCGCACGGTGGGCGGTGGTACCTGACCCGCGGTGGCCGTCGTCCTGCTGCTTCCCCATGGGCGCAATCATGTCACGGGCAGACTGAGGCAATGCGGGCCTGACCAGCGCGTTGACGATGGTCGAAGCGTTGGGCTCCGGACCCGCAGGGGTCAAGGGATCCGCGAGCACCAGGTCAGCCACTCACTGACTTCGGTGGCGTCGGCGCTTTGCGGGGTGACCCGCCAGCTGCGGCGGGGCGCCCGCGAGAAGCCGCATCAACCGGCCACGACGCTCGACCAGCGGTGCGTCGAGCACCGACTCTCCGTCGGCGGCAACGAGAAAGGTCGAAGGCGACGTAGTAGGCCGGGTGCTCACGAGCCTCGCGCAGCAGCCCCCGGCCGGCGGTGACCCGCCGCTGCAGCAGGGCGAAGTTCGTCCGCCCGCGCTCCCAGACGACCAGTTCCCCGTTCATCTTGAGCCAGCCGATCAGCTGGATTTGTCGTGCAGCGATGTTGTGTATGGACATGTCCATGACGTTGTGGATCGGGAGCGGCCGAGGGTTCAGCCGAGAACAGTCTCCAGAGACTTTCTGCAGGCATCCGCGGTCAAACCCTGTTTGGCGGCGTCAAAGAGCGGCTGGCGGCGGGTGGGGCAGCGGGTGGGCGCCTTCCGGGCGTAGGCCGTCGAAGATGATGGCAAGGTATCGCTGCCACAGGTCGGGCGAGGCGTCCGGCACGTAGCTGGTGACGTAGTTGGGCGCGCACATCAGCAGGATGACGTCGGCGCCGGTGACGTCGGCCCGCACGGCGCCGTGCTCACGAGCCCGATCGACAAGCTTGTGCACATTGCGGAACATCTGCTCGCGGGCCCTGATCACGTCCGCGTTCAGCTCGCCGGCCTCCTGCAGGAACGACAGGTCACGTTGCCGTTGTTGGTCCGCGGCGACGGTGAGGAACTCCAGCAGCGCGGCGCCCGGATCCGCCGCGTCGAGCAACTGTTCGCCGACTGCGTTGAGCGCGTCGATCCGGTCGAGGACGATCGCGGCGAGCAGGTCATCCTTCGTGGCGAAGTGCCGGAACAGGGTGCCCTTGCCGAGACCGGCCCGGCGGGCGATGTCGGCGACCGAGGCGTCCAGGCCACGCTCCGCGAACTCATCGGCGGCGGCCGCCAGTAGCAGCCGTCGGTTGCGGGCGGCGTCGGCACGCAACGGGCGGGTCGAGGTCACGTTGCCACCCTAACAAGTTGACCGCACGGTCCGTTTATTGCTAGCTTCGCGATCGATAACATGACCGTCCGGTCCGTTTATGGAGGAAGCGCATGAAGGCAGTTGTCGTGACCGGCTACGGGCCGCCCGAGCAATACACCGTGGGGGACGTGCCGGTGCCCCAGCCTGGGCCGGGGCAGATCCAGGTCCGGATCGCCGCCGCCTCGATCAACCCGGCGGACGTCCGGCTGCCCAGCGGGGATTTCCGCGACGTCGTACCGCTGGGGTTTCCGCACGTGCCCGGCAACGACTTCGCCGGCACGGTCAGCGAGGTTGGCGCTGGCGTGACGGCCTATCAGGTGGGCGACGAGATCTTCGGTCAGGCTGTGCCGCGGGCGCTGCGGGCGATGGCCGGTGCGCCCCGGCCGTCGCTGAGCACCGGGTCGCTGGCCGAGTACGCGGTCTTCGAGGCCGATACCCCGTTCCTGGCGCATCGCCCGGCCGGCCTCGACATCGAGCAGGCGGCCGCGCTGCCCACCGTCGGCCTGACCGCACGGGCACTTATGGCCACCGCCGGAGTGCAGCCCGGCGAAACCGTCCTGGTCATCGGCGCTACCGGCGGCGTCGGAACCGCCGTGATCCCGCTGCTGACCGCCGCGAGGGCGCGGGTGATCGCCACGGCGACCGCCACTGACGCCGCCATTCTGCGAGCTTTCGGCGCCGATGAGACCATCGGGTACGCGGAATCCGAGTACCCCTCCGACGTCGATGTCGCGTTCAACCTGACCCTGCCGAGTGACCACCTTGCCGGAGTCGCTGACGCCATCCGCCCAGGCGGACGGCTCCTCACAATCACCTACCCGGTACCGCAGCAGGAGTGGATCGGCCGCGACGACGTCGGTCTGCATTTCGTACTGGACATGGACGGCACCTTCGGCGGGATGCGGGAGGTCGGTGAACTGGCGGTCCGCGGAGAACTACCGGCCACGATCGGCCGCCGCTACGCCCTCGACCAGGGCGCTCAAGCATGCGTCGACTTCGTCCGCCGGCATACGACCGGCAAGCTCGTCGTCACGATGTGAAACACACTGCCATCGGCGCTTCTCGGCAATCTGACCGTCGACGACCCACCCGCGACAGGACCCTCACGTGACAGACATCCGCGAACTCCAGCAGGCATTCGACGACGCCGAATTGCATGCCGACACCGACCGCTTGAACGCCCTGCTGGCGGATGACTTCATGTCCATCGGCGAACGGGGCTACCTGCTGGACAAACGGCAGTGGATCGACCGACACGCCGACTTCGCGTACCTGTCCCTGACGACAACCGAACTCGACGTACGCCGTTACGACCGCGCCGCGATCGTGCGCTGCGTCCAGCGCAGCCGGGCGACCTGGCGTGGTGAAGCGATGACACTGACAGTCCGACTGAGTCAGGTATGGATCGAACTACCCGACGGGTGGCGACTCGCCGGCATCCAGTTCAGTTCGCTCGACCCAGCCTGAACGCCTCATCCGCAATTCCGAGCCGACGCAGCCCTGTGCGCGCGAGTGAAACCGCTGCTCATCACGTAGGTGTGGTGCGTCCGGCACGGCTATCGCATAGTGCCCCATGCGCCGCGGCAAGCAGTTCTCGCAGCGCGATATCTGCACCCCGCTCACCGGTCGATCACGGACGCGGGAACGGCGCTGAGCGCTCACCTGAAGGCTCGCCGGTCCCCAAGTGGTCCCCACCTCCGCGTTGTCTAGTTCGCTCACCACGTCTGGTTCAAGAACCAACAGAGGCCGCTCACCAGGGCATACGCTCCGGTTAGCGGCCTCTACGTGCTGTCGGGACGGCCGGATTCGAACCGACGACCCCTTGACCCCCAGTCAAGTGCGCTACCAAGCTGCGCCACGTCCCGATGCCCCCGCGTGGTCTCCCCCGCGGCAGCCGGTACAGCTTAGCGCAGGATCTTCGCACCACGCGCACAGGCCCCTCCCGCGTCGCGGCGTCCCACGCCACTCCCCCTAGAGCGTCCTAGGAAAGAGAGCGCCGGGTGGAGCAACGAGGCTCCACCCGGCGATCGGGGCGGTACGGGTCAGCCGTGCGCCTTGCCGCGGCCGCCGGGGCCGAGCTTCTTGCGCGGGCGTACCGAGATCTCGATCGGGCTGCCCTCGAAGCCGAACTCCTCGCGCAGCTTGCGCTCGACGAAGCGCTGGTAGCCGGCGTCCAGCGGCGCGGTGGTGAAGAGCACGAAGCGCGGCGGCGCGACCCCCGCCTGGGTGGCGAAGAGGATCTTCGGCGCCCGACCACCGCGCACCGGGTGCGGGGTGGCCTGGACCAGCGCGGTCAGCCACTGGTTGAGCTGCGCGGTCGGCACCCGGGTCTCCCAGCTCGCCAGCGCCTTGCGCAGCGCCGGCGCGAGCTTGTCCACCGCGCGGCCGGTCTGGGCGGACAGGTTCAGCCGGATCGCCCAGGGGATGCGGCGCAGCTCCCGGTCGATCTCCTTGTCCAGGTAGTACCGGCGGTCGGCGTCGACCAGGTCCCACTTGTTGAAGGCGATGACCAGGGCCCGCCCGGCCTCGGTGACCATGGACAGGATCCGCTGGTCCTGCTCGCTGATCGGCTCGCTGGCGTCGAGCAGCACCACCGCCACCTCGGCCGCCTCGATGGCCGCGGCGGTCCGCAGGCTGGCGTAGTACTCGGTGCCGCTGGCCTTGCCGACCCGCTTGCGCAGGCCCGCGGTGTCCACCAACTGCCAGGTCTCGCCGCCGATCTCCACCAGGCTGTCGACCGGGTCGACGGTGGTGCCGGCGACCGCGTCGACCACCGCCCGCTCCTCGCCGGAGAACCGGTTGAGCAGGCTGGACTTGCCGACGTTGGGACGGCCGACGAGCGCCACGCGGCGCGGGCCGCGGGGCCGGTTCTCGATGATCTTCGGTGCCTCGGGCAGGGCCTCCATGATGGCGTCGAGCAGCTCGCCGGAACCCCGACCGTGCAGCGCGGAGACCGGGTACGGCTCACCGAGGCCGAGCGACCAGAGCGAGGTCGCCTCCATCTCGATGGCGGTGTTGTCGGTCTTGTTCGCCACCAGGATGACCGGCTTCGCGCTGCGCCGCAGCATCTTCACCGCGGCCTCGTCCACATCGGTCGAGCCGACCATCGCGTCGACCACGAAGAGCACCACGTCGGCGGTGGCCACGGCCGTCTCGGCCTGCGCGGCGATCGCCGCGGCCCGGTCCTTGGCGTCCGGCTCCCAACCGCCGGTGTCCACCACGGTGAACGCCCGGCCGCTCCACTGCGCGTCGTAGGGCACCCGGTCCCGGGTGACCCCGGGAACGTCCTCGACGACCGCCTGGCGGCGGCCGATGATCCGGTTGACCAGCGTCGACTTACCCACGTTGGGGCGGCCGACCACGGCCACCACCGGCTGCGGACCGGACGGCTCCTCGACGTCGAGGTCCGGCTCCCGCAGCTCCACCCAGCCGCCGTTGTCCTCGCTCATGCCACCCCCCGTTCGGTGAGGAGGTCGCGCAGTCGAGCGACGACCTCGTCGATGCCCAGCTCGGTGGTGTCCAGCACCACCGCGTCCGGGGCCTGCTGCAGGGGGTTGACCTTGCGGGTCGAGTCGAGCTTGTCCCGGCGGGCCAGGTCGGCGGCGGTCGCCACGACGTCGACCGCGTCCTCGGCGCTGCGCCGCTGGGCGCGGGCCGCCTCGGAGGCGGTCAGGTAGACCTTCAGGTCGGCGTCGGGGGCCACCACCGAGCCGATGTCCCGGCCCTCGACCACGATCCGGCCGGCGTTGGTGATCATCTGGCGCTGCCGGGCGACGAGCAGTTCCCGCACCGCCGGCACGGCGGCCACGGCGGAGACCGCAGCGGTCACCTCGGGGCCACGGATCTCCTTGTCGACGTTCACGCCGTCGGCGGTCACGCCGTACCCCTGGGGGTCGGTGCCGATGCGCAGGTCGACCTCGCCGGCGACCTTGGCCACCGACTGGACGTCGGTCAGGTCGACCCCGGAGCGCAGCACGGCCCAGGTGATCGCCCGGTACATGGCCCCCGTGTCGAGGTAGCGGGCACCGAGGCCGGCGGCGAGCCGCCGCGAGACGGTGGACTTACCCGAACCGGACGGCCCGTCCACAGCGACCACGCAGCGCACGGCCCGTACGTTTTCCTCCACCGTTGTCCTCCTATAGCCCGTACCTCGCGGGTCGCCGGTGTCTCCGGCGCCGTTGAGCGGATGTCCATCGTCAATCATGCCCGCGCCTCGCGGGCGGCCGCGCGCACCACCGTCGGGGGCGACCCGCGCCACCCGCCGGCCCATCGGCCGCGACGAAGCCTACCGGCACCGATACCCGGTTCGCCGGGTCAGTCACCCACGGCCTTGAACAGGGCGGCGACCTCGGCGTTGGTCAACCGCCGGATCCGCCCGGTACGCAGGTCACCCAGGCGGATCGGCCCGATCGCGATACGCACCAGCCGGGACACCGGGTGACCCACCTCGGCCAGCAACCGCCGGACGATGTGCTTGCGCCCCTCGTGCAGGGAGAGCTCCACCTGGGCGGTCTTGCCCAGGGTGTCCACCACCTTGAACGAGTCGACCTTGACCGGCCCGTCCTCCAGCTCCACCCCGGCCATCAGCCGCTTGCCCAGGTTGCGCGGGATCGGCCCGGCCACCTCGGCGAGGTAGGTCTTGAGCACCTCGTACGACGGGTGCATGAGCTTGTGGGCGAGGGTGCCGTCGTTGGTGAGCAGCAGCAGCCCCTCGCTGTCCGCGTCGAGCCGCCCGACGTGGTAGACCCGCTGCTCCACCCGGTTGCCGATGAAGTCGGCGAGCTCGTTGCGTCCCTTCTCGTCCGCCATGGTGGTAACCACCCCGCGCGGCTTGTTCATCGCCACGTAGACCAGGCGGTTGTTTGCCTGGAGGCGCTCGCCGTCGACGTGGATCACGGCGGTGGCGGGGTCGACCTTGTCGCCGAGCTGGGCGACCCGGCCGTTCACGGTCACCCGGCGCCGGAAGATCAGGTCCTCGCAGGCCCGTCGGGAGCCCACGCCGGCGGCGGCGAGCACCTTCTGCAGGCGCTCGGTCCCCTCGTACACGGGGGCGTCGGGCTTCGGGGCACGGTCATCGCGTCGCATCGGCAAGCTCTTCTACGTCGTCGGGGAGGAACGGGGCGAGCGGGGGCAGGTCGGCCACCGAGTTCAGCCCCAGCTTCTCCAGGAACATCGTGGTGGTCCGGTAGAGGAACGCCCCGCTGTCCGGTTCGGTGCCGCACTCCTCGACCAGCCCGCGGGAGACCAGCGTACGGATGACCCCGTCGCAGTTCACACCCCGGATGGCCGAAATCCGCGAACGGGTGACCGGCTGCTTGTAGGCGATCACCGCGAGCGTCTCCAGCGCGGCCTGGGTCAGCCGTACCGACTGCCCGTCCAGTACGAACCGTTCCACGTAGGTCGCGTATTCCGGGCGGGTGTAGAGACGCCAGCCACCGGCAGCCCGGCGCAGTTCGAAACCGTGCCCGGCGGCGGTGTAGCCGGCGGCGATCTCGTCCAGCATCGGGCCGACCCGCTCGGCGGGCTGCTCCAGCACCTGGGCCAGGGTCAACTCGCTGACCGGCTCGTCCACCACCAGCAGGATGGCCTCCAGCGCGCCGCGCAGCTCCGCGTCGTCCAGCACCGGAGCCGGCTCCGGCGCGGGCGTCGCCCGCCGCCGGGGCGCCGGCTGTCTCCCGGGTACGCGGGCAGCCGCACCCTCCCCCGCCGGCTCGTCGGCGCCACCCGCCGGCGCGGGGCCGGCGGTCGGCTCGGCATCTTCCGGAGCCGCCGGGACGGCAGGCGGCTCGGCGTCGCCCGGCAGAGCGGAGGCGGCGGTGGGCTCGGCGTCGCCCGCCGGTCCGGAAGCCTCGGTGAGGTCGGCGGCCCGCGCGGACGCCTCGGCGCTGGGCTCATCGGACGCCTCGGCGCTGGGCTCGTCGGACGCCTCGACGGGCTCGTCGGACGCCCCGACGGGCGGCTCGGCGGGCTCGTCGCGGGGCGGGGTGGGGCGTTCCCAGGGTGGGATCCAGGCGGCCGCCTGGTCGGCCAGGGAGTCCCGGCGCTCCTCGTCGCTCATCCCGCTCGCTCCTCCGTCGTACCCGTGGTGTCCCCGTCCGTCGGCTCGACCGGCGCGCCCGCCGCAGCGCCGTCGGGTTCCGCCGCTTCCGCCGAGCCGGCGTACTCGTCGATGTGCAGCTCGGTGTCGCCGTCGGCGGGGCCGGTCCAGCGCACCGTCAACTCCTCCAGCGCCTGATCCTGCACGAAGGAGACCAGCCCCTCCCGGTACAGCTCCAGCAGCGCCAGGAAGCGGGCCACCACCTCCAGGGTGATCTCGCAGTCGGCGCAGAGCAGCGAGAAGGTGGCGGTGCCGGCGCGGCGCAGCCGCTCGGTGAGGATCGCCGCGTGCTCCCGGACGCTGACCCGCACCATGTGCACGTGCGCGATGGAGACCTCGGGGGTCGGCTTCGGGGTCATCGCCCGGATCGCGAGCTTGAGCAGCCGCTCCGGACCGATGCCGAGGACCAGGTCGGGCAGCGCCTCGGCGTACCGGGGCTCCAGGGTGACCGCTCGGGGGTAGCGCCGGCCGCCCACCGCCTCCAGCTCGGCGATGTGCGCCGCCGCCTCCTTGTACGCCTTGTACTGCAACAGCCGGGCGAAGAGCAGGTCCCGCGCCTCAAGCAGGGCCAGGTCCTCCTCGTCCTCGACCTCGGCGGCGGGCAGCAGCCGGGCCGCCTTCAGGTCGAGCAGGGTGGCCGCGATGAGCAGGAACTCGCTCGCCTCGTCCAGGTCCCACTGGTCGCCCATCGCCCGGATGTACGCGATGAACTCGTCGGTGACCTTGTGCAGGGCCACCTCGGTGACGTCGAGCTTGTGCTTGCCGATGAGTTGCAGCAGCAGGTCGAACGGTCCGGTGAAGTTCGCCAGCCGGACGGTGAAGCCGGCGCTCTCCGCGGCCTGCGGCACGCCGGCCGGGACCGTGGCCACCTCGGCGGCGGCCTCGGCGGCCAGCACGGGAGGCTGCTCCGGGGTCGTCGGCGGGTCCAGGGGTGGCGCGGTCACCGGACGACCGTAGTCCACGCCCCGGGTCCACCGGCGGCAAGGTGCACCCCGACCTACCGGTCGGCCTGGGCGGCGATCACCTCACGGGCCAGCTGCCGGTAGTTGCGCGCCCCGGAGGAGGCCGGGTCGAGGGTGGTGATCGGCGCACCGGCCACCGTGGACTCGGGGAACTTCACCGTCTTGGTGATGACCGTCTGGTAGACCTTGTCGCCGAACGCCTCGACCACCCGCTGGAGCACCTGCCGGCAGTGGGTGGTGCGGCTGTCGTACATGGTGGCGAGGATGCCTTCGAGCTCCAGGTCGAAGTTGAGCCGCTCGCGCACCTTGTCGATGGTGTCGAGCAGCAGCGCCACCCCGCGCAGGCTGAAGAACTCGCACTCCAGCGGGATGAGCACGCCGTGCGCCACGGTGAGCGCGTTGATCGCCAGCAGGCCCAGCGAGGGCTGGCAGTCGATCAGGATGTAGTCGTACTCCTTGCGGACGGTCCGCAGCACCCGGGCCAGGGCCATCTCCCGGGCGACCTCGTTGACCAGCTGGATCTCGGCGGCGGAGAGGTCGATGTTGGCGGGCAGCAGGTGCAGCCCGGCGACGTCGGTCTTGATCAGGACGTCCTCGGCGGTGACGTCGTCCTGCATGAGCAGGTTGTAGACCGACAGGTCGAGGTTGTGCGGGTTGACCCCGAGGCCGACCGAGAGCGCGCCCTGCGGGTCGAAGTCGACCAGCAGCACCTTGCGGCCGTACTCGGCGAGCGCGGCGCCCAGGTTGATGGTCGTCGTGGTCTTCCCGACGCCGCCCTTCTGGTTGGCCATCGCGATGATCCGCGCCGGCCCGTGCCGGTCGGTCGGCATCGGCTCGGGGATCGGCTTGCGCATCGTGTAGGCGGCCGGGTCCGCCGGACCCAGGTCCGCGCCGAGCGACGCCTGCTGCTCGCGGAGCTCCGACGTCCAGGCGTCGGCACGGTCACCGTTGCCAGCCATGTCCTCGTTGCCCCCTCCCGACGACCACCCGGCGTCGGAGCCGTCCGACGTCCTGCGCGGCGCCGCTGCGCACCCCGGATGTCGCCCCAGGAGGTCCGCGCCGATGCCGACTGTACGCCACTCACCAGCAGCGCGTTCGGTACCGGTCCGGCGTGTCGGACGTCCCGCCCGACCGACCCGTGACGCCCGGTCAGCCGCGGGCGCGGGGATGCGCGGTGGCGTACACCTCGCGCAGCCGCTCCACAGTGACCAACGTGTACACCTGGGTGGTGGTCACCGAGGCGTGGCCGAGCAGTTCCTGCACCACCCGCACGTCGGCGCCGCCGTCGAGCAGGTGGGTGGCGTACGAGTGGCGCAGGGTGTGCGGGGACACCGCGTTGGGCCCGTCCACCGGCAGCCCGGCGCGCTCGGCCGCGCGGCGCAGGATCGTCCAGGCGCCCTGCCGGGTCAGCGCGCCGCCGCGGGCGTTGACGAAGACCGCCGGGGTGCCCCGCCCGGCCGCGACCAGCGCGGGCCGGGCCCGCACCAGCCAGGCGCGCAGCGCCTCGACGGCGTACCCGCCGATCGGGACCAGCCGGGTGCGCCCGCCCTTGCCGCGCAGCAGCGCGGTGCCCTCGTCGACGTCGAGGTCGTCGACGGCCGCGCCGACCGCCTCGGAGATCCGCGCGCCGGTGCCGTAGAGGAACTCCAGCAGCGCCCGGTCGCGCAGCGCGAGAGCGGCGCCGTCGCCGGCGGCGGTCACCGCCCCGGCGGTCTCCAGCAGCCGGACCACGTCGTCGACCGGCAGCGCCCGGGGTAGCCGGCGGGGCGGCGTGGGCGGCCGGACGTCCCGGCTGGGGTCGGCGCCGGCCAGCCCCTCGCGCAACGCGAAGCGGTGCAGCCCGCGCACGGCGGAGGCCGCCCGGGCCGCCGAGGAGACCGCCAGCGGCGGGTGGTCGTCGTCCCCGGCCCGCAGCCGGGCCAGGTGCGCCTCCACCTGCCCCGGTCCGACGGCGGCCAGGTCCGACACCCCGGCGGCCGCCAGGGTGTCGAGGTACCGATCCAGGTCCCGACGGTACGACGAGAGCGTGTTCGCCGACAGGCCACGCTCGACGGTCAGGTGGTCGAGGTAGCCGCGGACGGCACGGCGCAGGGCCGGCGCGGGCGTGACGCCCGCGCCGGCGGTGTCCGGTGCAGCGGTCAGGCCAGCACCTCGGCCAGCGGCAGGGTCGGCATGCCGTGCGCCTCGGCGACCGGGCCGTAGACGACCTGGCCGTCGTGGGTGTTCAGGCCCAGCGCCAGCGCCGGGTCGCGGCGCAGCGCCTCGCGCCAGCCCTGGTTGGCCAGCTCCAGCGCGTACGGCAGGGTGACGTTGGTCAGCGCGTAGGTGCTGGTGTTCGGCACCGCGCCGGGCATGTTCGCCACGCAGTAGAAGATCGACTCGTGCACCTTGTAGACCGGGTCGGCGTGCGTGGTGGGACGCGAGTCCTCGAAGCAGCCGCCCTGGTCGATGGCGATGTCGACGAGCACGCTGCCCGGCTTCATCCGGGAGACCAGCTCGTTGGAGATCAGCTTCGGGGCCTTCGCGCCCGGGACGAGGACCGCGCCGATGACCAGGTCCGCGTCGACCACGGCCCGCTCGATCTCGTACGCGTTGGAGGCGACGGTCTGCAGGTGGCCCCGGTAGATGGCGTCGGCCTGGCGCAGCCGGGCGACGTTCTTGTCCAGCAGCAGCACCTCGGACTGCAGGCCCAGGGCGATCGCGGCGGCGTTCAGGCCGGAGACACCGGCGCCGATGACCACGGTCTTGGCCGCGTACACGCCGGAGACGCCGCCGGGGAGCACGCCCCGGCCACCGCCGGTGCGCATCATGTAGAAGGCGCCCACCTGCGGGGCGAGCCGGCCGGCCACCTCGGACATCGGGGCGAGCAGCGGCAGCGACCGGTCGGGCATCTCGACGGTCTCGTACGCGATGCCGGTGACCTTCCGGTCGACCAGCGCGTCGGTGCACTCCTTGGAGGCGGCCAGGTGCAGGTAGGTGAAGAGCACCTGCCCCTCGCGCATGCGGTGGTACTCCTCCGCGATCGGCTCCTTGACCTTGAGCACCAGCTCCGCGGCGTCCCACACCTCGTCGGCGGTGCCCAGGATCTTGGCGCCGGCCGCGGCGAACTCGTCGTCGCTGATGGTCGACCCGACACCGGCGCCGGACTCGACGAAGACCTCGTGACCGTGGCGGGTGAACTCGTTGACGCCCGCCGGCGTGATCGCCACGCGGTACTCGTGGTTCTTGACCTCGCGTGGGATTCCGACCTTCACGATGCAGACACCTCTCTTCGGGGCAGTTCACCCCCGACTGCTCGGCCCCGTGCCGGCCCCATTGCCGGCGCGGTCGACCGGTCCCGCCGGCGGCAGTCTAGGCGCGGGAGCACCCTCCGGGGCCCAGCACAGTGACATCCGGTGCCCGATCCGCCTGACGATGTGTCAGGCGTGCGGGCCCGCTCCCCCGCTCGGCGTTCGCCCTCATCGTCGCACCGCGCGGCGGCTACCGCCGGGCGGAACCCGCAGGCGACACGCCGGGTGTCCACGCCGCCGCGCTCGGTGCCCGCCGGTCCGCGCCCCGGCACCCGGCGCACGGGCCACCCCGACGCGGACCCCGCCGATCCGAGGGGCCGACCGAGGGCCACCACCGCCGTCGCGCTTTGCGGCGTGTCGCGGTGTCCCGGCGGTCGGATACCGCGACACGCCGCAAAGCGCGACGCAGGCACCGGTGCGGCAGGCGCCCGGTGCGCGCGACGTGATGGAGAGAGCGGCAGGTGGGGGCGGAGACGCGGAAGGGCCGCGCGGCGAACCGCGCGGCCCTTCCGGGGCGTACCCGTCAGCGGGGCAGCGGGGCGTCGGCCCGGCGCAGCACCGACCAGCCGGCGTCGCGGGCCCGGGCGGCGGCCAGCAGCCCGGCCACGCACGGACCGTTGGTGATCTCCCCGGCCAGCACCATGCCGACCGCCTCGTCCAGGTCGAGCCGGACGATCTGGATGTCGGCCTCCTCGTCACGGCGCTCGTGCCGCGCCTCGGCCGGCACGTCGGCGAGGTCGCGGGCGAGGAAGACCCGGACCACCTCGTCGGAGAAGCCCGGCGAGGTGTGCACGTCGACCAGCAGGTCGAGCGTGCCGGCGGTCAGGTCGGCCTCCTCGGCGAGCTCGCGGGCGGCGGCCGCCGGCAGCGGCTCGCCGTCGACGTCCATCAGCCCGGCGGGCAGCTCCCAGAGGTGCCGCCCCACCGGCTGCCGGTACTGCCGGACGAGCACCACCTGGCCGGCGTCGTCGAGGGCCACCACGGCGACCGCGCCGACGTGCCGGACGTAGTCCCGCTTCGCGGTGCCGCCGCCGGGCATGGTCACCTCGTCGGTGACCACCGAGAAGATCCGGCCCTGGAAGCGCTCCTGCCGGTCGCGCAGCTCGTAGCGGTGCTCGACGGCGCTCACGAGGCGGACGCCGCCTTCGCCGTCGCGCCGTTGCGGGACGCCTTCTTCGCCGTCGGGGCCTCCGCCATCGCGTCCAGGTCCACGGGCAGCTGGTCGGCCTCCGAGTACGCCACGGCCGCCTTCACGAACGCCGCGAAGAGCGGGTGCGGGCGGGTCGGGCGGCTCTTCACCTCCGGGTGCGCCTGGGTGGCCACGAAGAACGGGTGCAGGCTGCGGTCCAGCTCGATGAACTCGACCAGCCGGCCGTCCGGCGAGGTGCCGGAGATGTGCAGGCCGGCCTTGGTGAGCTGGTCGCGGTAGGCGTTGTTCACCTCGTAGCGGTGCCGGTGCCGCTCGCTGACCTCGGTGCTGCCGTACGCCTCGGCGACGAGCGAGCCCTCGGCCAGCGTCGCCGGGTACGCCCCGAGCCGCATGGTGCCGCCCAGGTCGCCCTTGCCGGCGACGATGTCCTCCTGGTCGGCCATGGTGGCGATGACCGGGTGCTTGGCCTCCTCGTCGAACTCCAGCGAGTTGGCGCCGTCCAGGCCGGCCAGGTGACGGGCCACCTCGATGGTCATGCACTGCAGGCCGAGGCAGAGGCCGAGCAGCGGAATGCCGTTCTCGCGGGCGTACCGGGCGGTGCCGATCTTGCCTTCGATGCCGCGCACTCCGAAGCCGCCCGGGATGACGATGCCGTCCGCGCCGGCCAGGGCCGCCGCAGCGCCGGCCGGGGTGACGCAGTCGTCGCTGGGCACCCAGCGCAGCTGCACCCGGGCCCGGTGGCCGAAGCCGGCGGCCCGGATCGCCTCGCTCACCGACAGGTACGCGTCGGGCAGGTCGACGTACTTGCCGACCACCGCGACGGTCACCGTGTGGTGCGGCTGGTGCACCCGGTCCAGCAGGTCGTCCCAGCTGGCCCAGTCGACGTCGCGGAAGGAGAGGCCGAGCCGGCGCACCACGTACGCGTCGAGGCCCTCGCGGTGCAGCACCTTCGGGATGTCGTAGATGCTCGGCGCGTCCGGGGCGGCGACGACCGCCTCCCGGTCCACGTCGCAGTAGAGCGAGAGCTTCTCCTTGAGCTTCTCCGGGATCTCCCGGTCGCAGCGCAACACGATCGCGTCGGGCTGGATGCCGATGTTGCGCAGCTGGGCCACCGAGTGCTGGGTCGGCTTCGTCTTCAGCTCGCCCGAGGGCGCCAGGTACGGCACCAGGGAGACGTGCAGGTAGAAGCAGTTGTCCCGGCCCAGGTCGTGGCGCACCTGGCGGATCGCCTCCAGGAACGGCAGCGACTCGATGTCGCCGACGGTGCCGCCCACCTCGGTGATCACCACGTCCGGGATCTGGCCGTCGCCGTCCGGGTCGGCCATGCCGAGGATCCGGGACTTGATCTCGTTGGTGATGTGCGGGATCACCTGGACGGTGTCGCCCAGGTACTCGCCGCGCCGCTCCTTGGCGATCACGTCCGAGTAGATCTGGCCGGTGGTGACGTTCGCCTTGCCGGACAGGTCCCGGTCGAGGAAGCGCTCGTAGTGCCCGACGTCGAGGTCGGTCTCGGCGCCGTCATCGGTGATGAAGACCTCACCGTGCTGGAACGGGTTCATCGTCCCTGGGTCGACGTTGAGGTACGGGTCGAGCTTCTGCATCACCACACGCAGCCCGCGCGCGGTGAGCAGATTGCCGAGGCTGGAGGCGGTGAGGCCCTTACCCAGCGAGGAGGCGACGCCCCCGGTGACGAAAATGTGCCTGGTCGTCCGTGCTGAAGGGGCCAAGGCCTGCTCCCGTGTCGTCCGTAGCGGTCGTGCGAACCGCCGTGCCGATCAGCAAAGTGATCACGCGATCCACGGGATTCCACGGTAACACCTCTCCGGCCCGGGGCGGGCGTCGCACCCACCCCGGCCCGCGTCGGAGCCCGCAGCGGGTCAACCCGTCGTGACCTCGGTCGATGTCGGGGTGGCCGGCTCCCCGGCCCGCGCGGCGGGCACGCCGGCCCCGCGGGCACCGCTCGCCCCCGCCGCCCGCTCCCCCGCGCTCCGCACACCACCATCGCCGCCGCCGCCGTCGCCGTCACCGGCCTCGCTGTCGGTGTCGGTCTCGTCCCCGGCCTCGCTGTCGGCGGTGCCGGCGGTGTCGCCGGCCGCCGTACTCCGGCCGCCGGAGCCGCCCTCGGCCCCGGCCGGGGCCGCGTCGTCGGCCGGGGCCGCGTCGTCGGTGCCCCCGCCGTCGGGCGGCGGGCGGTCGGCGCGCGGGTGCTCGTCGGCCGTGGTGGTGCTGCCCCCGCCCGGTCCGCCGTCCGGCGCGTCCCCGGCGGGCGGGCCGGCCGGCCCGTCGCCGCGCTGCCGGCCGGCGCCCGGCTGGGTGCGGTCGGTGGAGTGGTCGAGCACCCGCAGCGAGGCCAGCGCCGCCATCGGCACCACCAGCGCGGCGGCCGCCCCGGCCACGTCCAGGGCCGAGCCGCCGAGCAGCCCGCCGATCACCGCCGCCACGGCGGTACCGGCCATCGCCGCCCGGATCGCCGGGTAGATGCCGAACAGCCGCATCAGCCCGCCCCAGGGCTGGAGCAGGGCGAACCACACCAGCAGGGCGCCGACCACGGCGAGCAGGGTCAGCGGGCTGTTCACCAGGGTCTCGAAGTTCGCGGTGCTGGAGCGGTGCACCGTCAACCCGCCGGTGCCGTCGCCCAGGGCGGCGAGGAACCGGCCGAGGCTGCCCCGCTCCTCCGCCGGCCGGCGCAGGTCCACCACGGCGTACCCGATGGTCAGCGCCAGGCCCGCCATGGTGGCCCAGACCAGCCGGCTGACGGTGAGCCAGCCGCCGGTGGAGATCGCCGCGGCGACCGCCACCCCGGCGGTGAGGGCGACCGCGCCGATCGGGTCGGAGCCGAGGTACGGGCTGCCGACCACCACCGCGGCCGTCCCGCCGACCGTCACCACCACCATCGGCCGCCACGCCCGGCGGAACCGCTGGGCGAGCCAACCGGCGCTGAGCAGCGCGCCGGCGAGGAACACCCCGAGGCCCACCGTGCCGAGCCCGGAGAACCGGCCGCCCTCCAGCGCCGAGTAGCCGACCACGCCGTTGAGCTGCAACCGGGCGCCGCTGAGCACGTCCGCGCCGACCACCAGGGTGGCCAGCCCGGCGACCGCGCCGAGCGGGCCGAGGGTGCGGTCGTGGCCGGGTGCGAGGCGCACCAGGGCGGTGGCCGCGACGATCAGGGCCACGGTCACCAGCGCGAACCACCAGCCGGCGTGGTCCACCCGCCACCAGGGCACCGCGTCGGCGAGCAGCGCGGCCGGGACCGCCAGCGCGACGGCGATGAGCAGCAGCTCCACGGTCGCCACCACCCGGCGGGAGACCGGCGGCGGGCTGTGCGGGCCGGCGAGCCGGCGGGCCCGGCGCAGCAGCGGCAGCACGGTCACGAAGAGCGCCACCTGCGCCAGGGCGAGCAGGGCGAAGAACCAGCCGGCCACCCTGCGCTGGGCGCCGGCCTCCCGGTCGGCGTCCGCCGGGGCGGCGATCGCGGCGGCCAGGTCGTCCGGCCGGCCGTCGACGCGGATCGCCGGGCGGCCGAGGAAGAGCCGCTCGGGCATCGGCCGGCCGAGCGCGGCGAGCGCGGTCGGGGCCAGGTCGACCAGTTGCAGGTAGCCCTCCCGGCCGGTGCTGGCGGAGGTGAGCAGGCCACCCTCCCAGCCGGGGCCGTCGGCGACGGCCACGTGCAGCCGGGACGGCGTCTCGGTGTCGGAGACCCCGGCCACCATCACCAGCGAGCGGGGCGGGCGGGCGGCGAGCACCGTGGCCAGCGCCGCGTCGACCCGGCGGGCCTCGGCGGCCCGGGTCGCCGGGTCGTCGCCGGCCACCGTGCCCAGGTCGACGATGCTCAGCACGCAGGAGCCGAGCAGGCCGGCGGGGTCGTCGGGCAGCTTCGGCGCGTACCGGTCGACCCGGCCGAAGGGACGGGCGGCGGCGACGGCGGCGCCGGGGCCGATCGCCACCGAGCAGCGCACCGACTCCGACAGCGAGCCGGGCACCGCCCCCCAGGGCAGCCGTTCCTGGTTGTGCAGGACGACGCTCTCCTGGTCGGGCAGGTTCGCGCCGATCCGGTCCGGCTGCTCGATCGTCACGCCGACCGGCGGGCAGGCGCCCTCCTGCCGGCTGCCGTTCCAGGCCGCGTAGCTGCCCGCGCCGAGGGTGAGCCACCCGTCCACCGGGCAGGTGGGGCGGTGCGCGGAGCGGGTGGACAGCGAGCCGATCGAGCCCTGCTGGGCCATCCGCCACAGGGTCGGGGTGGTCTGCGGGTCGACGTCGTCCCAGCGCAGCCCGGCCACGCCGGCGAGCACCACGAAGTCGGCGGTGCGCCGGGGCGCGCCGGTCTCCGGGCGGGCCGCCAGGGCGGTCACGCCGAGCACCACCACCAGCAGGGTGAGCAGGACCGGGGTGAGTCTGCGCAGCATCAGCGGCGTCCCGTCGATCCGGTGTCCGCACCGGGCGCGGCCGGCCCGGCGGCGTCGGGACCGAACTCGGCGTAGAGGTCCAGCAGCGCGGCGACGGTGTCCTCCTCGGTCGGCCAGGTCGCGGCGCGGGCGGCGCCGCGCCGGGCGAGGTCGGCGCGGAGGCTCTCGTCGTCCAGCAGCGCGCGCACCGCCGCGTCGATCGCGTCGACGTCTCCCGCCGGCACCAGCACCGCGGCGTCGCCGACCAGCTCCGGCAGGCCGCCCACGGCGGTCGCCACCAGCGGTACGCCGGCCCGTAGCGCCTCCTGCGCGAACAACTGCCGGGCCTCCCAGTCGCTGGTGACCACCGCCAGGTCCGCGCCGGCGAGCAGGTCCGCCACGTCGGTGCGGTGGCCGAGCAGGGTCACCGGCGCGCGGGCGGCGGAGATCCGGGCGGCCAGTTGCAGGTACGCCGGACCGCTGCCGGCGATCACGACGGCCGGCGGTGGGGTCCGGGTACGCCAGCGGGCCGCGGCGTCGACCAGCACGTCGTACCGCTTCTGCGGGTGCAGCCGGCCGACGGAGAGCACCAGCGGCTGGCCCGGTACGACGCCGAACTCGGCGCGTACGGCGGCGCGCCGGCGGCGCGGGGCGGGCAGGGTGGGTGCGGCGACCGGGGCGAGCCGGGCGTCGGCGGCGCCCAGCGCGGCGGCCCGCTCGACCAGATCGGCCGAGGCGCCGAGCGCGACCCGGGCGGAGCGGGCCACGACCCGCTCGGCCAGTCGGGAGAGCTGACCGCGCACCCCGCCGGCGAGCACCGCGTTGTGCCAGGTGACCACGACCGGCGCGGCCGGCCGGGCGAGCGTGGCGACCAGACCGGCGCGCAGCCCGTGGGCGTGCACGACCCGTACCGTCTCGGCGGCCAGGGTCCGGCGCAGCGCGGACACGGCCCGCGCGTCGGCCGGGGTGGGGCTGGCCGGGATCTCCACCGGGGCGAAGCGCGCGCCGACGGCGGTGAAGTCCCACTGGTCCTGGGTGGCGGCGGGCCCGCACACCAGCACGGGGACGCCGGCCTCGGTGAGGCCGCGGGCCACCGAGCGGACGTGCTGCCCGACCCCGCCGGTGCTGGAGGCGAGCAGCAGGACGACCGTGCCCTGCGAGCGCGGCGCCGAGGAAGCGTCGGTCATCGGTGCTCACCTTCCGTTCGCGACTGCGGGGCTCGCAGACCCGGCTCACTCCTCGCGCTCACCGCGGCATCTTCCGCTCGCGACTGCGGGGCTCGCAGACCCGGCTCACTCCTCGCGCTCACCGCGACATCTTCCGCTCGCGACTGCGGGGCTCGCAGACCCGGCTCACTCCTCGCGCTCACCGGGACACCGTCTCCTTCCCGTCATCCCGTTCCGGCCGGCCGCCCTCCTGCGCCTGGTCGGGCCCCGGGCCGCGCCGGCGCGGGCGCAGCCGGCGGCCCACGCTGGCGAGCAGCGGCCGGACGTCCGGCCGGTCGGCCAGGTAGGCCACGCCGAGGAACACCACGCCCACCACGGCCCCGGACAGCATGCCCTGAACGAGTGCCTCCGGTGTCGTCGGGGTGCCGTCGGCGACGTCGGCGAGCCACCGGGCGGTGAGCGCGCCGGCGGGCGCGGCGAGCGCGGCGGCGAGCACACCGGCGGTGGCGGCGCGGCCCGCGCCGGACAGGGCCGCCCGGCCGGCCGAGCGGGCCACCGCGGCCAGCAGCAGGCCGCCGAGGAGCAGCATCCCCAGCGAGTTGGCCAGGGTCACCGCCAGCACCCGGTCGCGCAGCGGCAGCGCCGCCCCCAGCGCCAGCGCGGCGGCCGGCACCGACAGCCAGCCGAGCGCGGTGGCCCAGGTCGCCGTCCGGGTCTCGCCCCGGGCGTACAGGGCGCGGGTGAGCACCGCGAAGAGTCCGTAACCGAGCAGTCCGGGGGCGAAACCGGCGATCGCGGCGGCGGCGGCCGGCGCGGTCTGCGCCGGGAAGAAGAAGTACCCGATGGGCGTCGCGACGCCGACCAGGGCGGCGGCGCCGAGGCTGCTGAAGATCAGCACGCCGCGCACGGCGGGGGCGAGGGTCCGCCGGTAGGCGTCCTCGTCGGCGGCGGCCCGGGCCGCGGCCAGCGTCGGGTATGCGGCGACCGCCAGCGGCACCGCGAGCACCGCCCAGGGCAGCAGGTAGACGGTCTGGGCGAGGTTGTACACCCCGGGGTTGGTCGCCGCGCCGTAGGTGACCTGGTTGAGGCTGACGATCAGCGCGATCTGCTGGGTGGTGACGGTCACCGCGCCGGCCACCGCCAGCCCGCCGACCCGGGTCCGGGCGTCGGCCGGGAAGCCGTACCCGGGGCGCAGCCGCAGGTCGAGCCGGCGCAGCGGGACCAGCAGCGACAGCGACAGCACCACCACCCCGGCGGTGGTGCCACCGGCCAGGATCAGCTCCCCCGCGCTACTGACCTCGGCGACCGTGGCCAGCCGCCCCTCGACGGCGGTGAAGGCGAGGTAGACCGTGATCACGGTGGCGCTGCTGAGCAGCGGAGCGATCACCGGCCAGGCGAACCGCCGGTGCGCCTGGAGCACGCCGGTCAGCACGATGCCGATGCCGTAGAGCGGCAGTTGCGGCGCGAACAGCCGCAGCATCCGCTCGCCGCTGTGCTGCTGGGCGACGCTGAGGCCGTCGCCGAGCAGGCCGACGATCGGCCCGGCGGCCAGCACCACCAGCACCGCGAGGGGCACCAGCAGGGTGACCGTCCAGGTCAGCAGCGCGCCGGTGGTGGCGGCCACCGCCCGCCGGTCGCCGGCCGCGACCGCGCCGGCCAGCAGCGGTACGACCAGGCTGGCCAGCGCCCCGCCGGCGACGATCTCGAAGATGAAGTTGGGTACGGCGTTGGCCACCACGTACGCGCCGCCGAGGTCGGTCGGGGCCAGCGTCCAGGTGAACACGGCGGTACGACCGAAGCCGGCCAGGCGGCTGACCACGGTGAGGACGGCGATGAGGGCGGCCGCTCCGGCCACACGGCCGGCGCCGGCGAGGGGTGCCGGTCTGGTCACGTCAGCCGGATCGCCGACCCAGGGCGTCGAGTTCGCGCAGGCCGGGGGTGCGCTGGATGACAGTCGTGAAGCTGACCTTCTCGCTGGCCGCGGTGAGCCCGGCGAGCACGGCCAGGATCCCGGCCCGCCCGACCGGCCCGGTACGGGCGGCCAGCGCCACGCCGAGCACCGCGCCGAGGGCGTTGGCGCCGCTGTCGCCGACCATCACCTGCTCGTCGAGGTCCTCGCCGAGCAACCCGCCGGCCGCGCCGACCGCTCCGGCGGCGATACCGCCGTGCGGGCCCCGGGTCAGCGGGGCGCCGAGCAGCAGGCCGGACTTGAGGGCCCGGCCGGGGCGCAGGTCGAGCAGGTTGAGCAGGTTGGCGGTGCCGGCCACCACCCCGGCGCCGAGGAGCACGTCGACCGCGCGGGCGAGGGGGCGCTGCCCCGCGCGCTGGGCGGCGACCCGGGGGTCGGCGGCGAGCAGGACGGCCGCGCCGAGCCCGGCGGCGCCCACCCCGAGCACCTTGATCGTGCCGGCGGTGACCCGGCCCTCGCGCAGCGCGGCCAGGTGGCCGGTGAAGCCCTTCGCGGTCTTCTGCTCGGGCCGTCCGCCCACCACGTCGTCGTAGAGCCCGACCGCGCCGGCGCCGAGGCCGGCGACCAGCGCCGCCGCGCCGGCGGGGACGCTGGTGGCACCGAACGCGCCGGCGCCCGCGGCGCCGACCGCGAGGGCCGGGCCGGCCGCCAGGGTGACGGTGCGGCCGCGGAAGTTGGTCCGCTCCAGCGCCGGGGCGGGCGGGGCGGTACGGATCTCGCGCAGCGCGTACCGGGCGGTCGCGGCACCGACGGCGGCGGCCAGCAGCCGCCCCAGCCCGTTCACGCGGCCCTGCCGGATGCGACGCTCGGGTGGACTCCGGTCACCGGGGTACGTCGTTCGCTCACTGGGGCAGTCTAGGCAGCAGGGACGCGGCGTTGTCGCCGACGCCGTACTGGCCGGCCTTCTTTTCGGTGAGCTGCTGCACCAGGGCGAGGCTGGTGACCAGCTGGCCCTGCACGGTGTTGGCGTTGTCGACGGTGGTGATGGTCTGGGCGAGCACCGGGTCGCCCCGGACGATCGCGACCAGGTTGCCGCCGGCCGAGCCGTTGCCGCCGACCACGATCGAGCCGGTCCGGTCGAACTGCTCGGCGACCTTGACCACCGACTCGTCCTTCTTGGCGGAGTCCTTGTCCACGTACGGCTGCCCGCTGACCAGCACGACGGCCTCGGCCGACCCGGTGACCTTCTGCTCGGTGGTCAGGTAGCCGTTGTTGGCGTACGAGTTCAGCACCGCGCGGCGGTCGGCGTCGGTGACGGCGGGGGTGCCCTGGGCCCGGTCGAGCAGCACGCTGGCCAGCAGGGCGCTGGAGGTCTCCACCCCGTTGCCGTTGCCGGGCAGCGCGGAGGCGGGCGCGGTGGGCCGCGCGGCGGTCACCGCCAGCTCCATCAGGTTGGTGTTGTTGTCCGGGTTGATGAACTTGTCCTGCAGGTCGACCCGACCGGTCACGTCGGCCCCGCCGAGTTCGAGCATCTTCAGCACGCCCTCGGTGTGGTCGCGGCCGGTGGGCAGGCTCAGCACCAGCACCCGCTTGCCGGTGAGCTTGCCCGGCAGGACGACCTGCGCCAGTTGGGCGGCGAAGTCCTCCTCGAGCTCCAGCTCCTTCTGCATGTTGTTGACCGACTGACGCATCTGCTGGTTGTCCTTGCGCAGCGCGTTGACGTTCTCCTTGAGCGAGTCCGCCACGGGGCCGTTGAGGGCGGCCGTGCCGACCACCAGGCCGATGGCCAACGCCAGGAAGACCGCGGTCAGGGACACCACGTGGTACCGGAAGTTGATCACGCTTGCAGCCTCTTGATCGGTCGGGGAGCTAGAAGAGCTGGCCGAGCTGGAACACGAAATTGTCCCACCACTCCGAGACCACGCCCAAATACGCCTTCCCGACGGTGGAGACCGCCACCGCGGAGGCCATCGCGGCGACCGCCGAGAGGACCAGCAGCAGCAGCGACGAGCCCGAGATGCTCTGCCGGTAGAGCCGGCTCACGCCCTTGGCGTCGACCAGCTTGCCGCCGACCTTGAGCCGGGTGAGGAAGGTCGAGGCCATGCCGCCGCGGCCCTTGTCCAGGAACTCCACCAGCGTGGCGTGGGTGCCGACGGCGACCAGCAGCGAGGCGCCCTTCTCGTCGGCCAGCAGCATCGCGAGGTCCTCGCTGGTGGCGGCGGCGGGGAAGGTGATCGCCGGCACGCCGAGCCCGGTGACCCGGGCCAGGCCGGGCGCCCGCCCGTCCGGGTAGGCGTGCACGATCACCTCGGCGCCGCAGCGCAGCACGTCGTCGGTGACCGAGTCCATGTCGCCGATGATCATGTCGGGGGTGTACCCCGCCTCGACCAGCGCGTCCGCCCCGCCGTCCACGCCGATCAGCACCGGCTTGAACTCCCGGATGTACGGGCGCAGCACGTCCAGGTCGTCCTTGTAGTCGTAGCCACGGACCACGATCAGGCAGTGCCGGCCCTGGACCTGGGTCTGGATGTCCGGTACGCCCACCCCGTCGAGCAGCAGGTCGCGTTCCTGCCGCAGGTAGTCCATGGTGTTGGCGGCGAACGCCTCGAGCTGGACCGACAGCCCCTCCCGGGCGTCGGCCATCGCCTTGGCCACCGTCTCGGCGTCCTGGAGCTCCCCGTGGGCGACCGGCTCGTCGCCGACGTAGACGGTGTTGCCCTCGATCCGGATGGTGTCGCCCTCGCGGATCCGCTCGAACACCCCCTCGCCCAGGTCGTCCAGGAGCGGGATGCCGGCGCCCACCAGCACCTCGGGGCCGAGGTTGGGGTAGCGCCCGGAGACCGACGGCTTGGCGTTGAGCACCGCGGCGACGCCGACGGCGACCAGCGAGTCGGCCGCCACCCGGTCCAGGTCGACGTGGTCGATCACCGCGATGTCACCGGGGCGGAGCCGGCCGACCAGCCGTTTCGTACGACGATCGAGACGTGCGGTGCCGAGGACTGAGCCCGGTTCCGCGTTCCGGGTCCGGCGCAACGTGGGTAGACGCATCGTGACCATCCTGGCATGTGAGGCAGGCTTTTCTGTCGCGACATGCCTGAGCAGGGCCGCCTACCCAGGGAAGCACACCGGAGCGCAGGCCGGTGTGCTTGCGCTCACAATAGCGACGGTCAGGGCCGCCTTTCCTTGGCCGCCACCGCCAGGAGTTCCTCCGCATGCGCGATACCCAGGTCGGAATCGGGCAAACCCGCGAGCATCCGGGCCAGCTCCCGGGCCCGCTCGGTGTCCTCCACCACACGGACCCCACTGGTGGTCACCGCTCCCCCGGTGTCCTTCGCCACCACGAGGTGCCGGTCGGCGAAGGCGGCCACCTGGGGCAGGTGGGTGACCACCAGCACCTGGTGGCTGCGGGCCAGCCGGGCCAGCCGGCGGCCGATCTCCACCGCCGCCTGGCCGCCGACGCCGGCGTCCACCTCGTCGAAGACCAGCGTCGGCGGGCCACCGGAGCCGGCGAAGACCACCTCGATGGCGAGCATCACCCGGGACAGCTCGCCGCCGGAGGCGCCGCGCTGCAGCGGCAGCGAGGGCGCGCCCGGGTGGGCCAGCAGCCGCAACTCGACCTCGTCGGCGCCATCCGGGCCGATGCCGGCCTCGACGCCGTTGACCGTGAGGCTCGGCTCGGCCCGGCCCACCGGCCGGGAGACCACCGCCACGTCGATCCGGGCGTGCGGCATGGCCAGCCCGGCCAGCTCGACGGTGACCTGCTCGGCGAAGCGGGTCGCCGCCTCGTGGCGGGACGTGGACACCCGGCCGGCCAGCTCGGCCACCTCGCCGGCGAGCCGGGTGGCCTCGCGGTCCAGCTCGTCGAGCAGCTCGTCGGAGTTGTCCAGGTCGGACAGTCGGGTGCCGGCCCGCTCGGCCCAGGCGATGACCCCGTCGACGTCGTCGGCGTACTTGCGGGTCAGCGCGCGCAGCGCGGCCCGCCGCTCATAGATGACCTGCAACCGGGCCGGGTCCGCGTCCAGCGCCGCCAGGTACGTCGACAGCTCGGCGGAGACGTCGGCGACCAGGGTGGCCGCCTCCTCCAGCCGGACCGCCAGCTCGCCGAGGGCCGGGTCGGTGCCGGCCTGCGCCTCGAGGGTGCGCCGGGCGGTGCCCAGCAGCGCCGTGGCGTCGGGCGTCTCGTCGGCGGCCTCCGCGCCACCGGCGACGCACTGGTGGGCGAGCTGCGCCGCGGTGCGCAGCCCCTCGGCGTGCTCCAGCCGCTGCGCCTCGGCCTTCAGCTCGTCGTCCTCGCCGGGCTGCGGGTCGACCCGGGTGATCTCGTCGAGGCCCAGCCGCAGCAGGTCGGCCTCCTGGTTGCGGGCGCGGGCGTTGCGCCGGCGGTCGGCCAGGTCGTCCACCACGTGCCGCCACCGGCCGTACGCCTCGCGCAGCGCGTCGAGCAGCTTCTCGTGCTCCGGCCCGGCGAACCGGTCCAGCGCGGCGCGCTGCTCGGCGGGACGCAGCAGGCGCAGCTGGTCGGACTGGCCGTGCACCGCCACCACCTGCTCGCCGACCTCGCCGAGCATCGACACCGGCATGCTCCGCCCGCCCAGGTGGGCCCGGGACCGGCCCTCGACGGTGACCGTGCGGCTCAGCAGCAGCGAGCCGTCCTCGTCGGGCTCGCCGCCGGCGTCGACGATCCGGGCGTGCACCGCGTCGGCGAGCCGGCCACCGAGGCGCAGCCGCCCCTCGATCACCGCCCGGCCCGGCTCGGCCCGGACCCGCCCGGCGTCGGCCCGGCCACCGAAGAGCAGGCCGAGGCCGGTCACCACCATGGTCTTGCCGGCACCGGTCTCGCCGGTGATGACGTTCATCCCGCCGGTCAACGGCAGCGTGGTGTCCTCGATGACGCCCAGTCCGGTGATGCGCAGCTCTTCCAGCACAGCAACCGACAGTAGACGCGGCCCCCGACACTTGACCAGCCGGCGACGCCGGGGGGAGTCGTGCGTACAGTTCAGCCCCGTGTTGGACGTGATCGGCCTGACCCCGGACGAGGAGGAGCTGTACCGCCGCCTGGTGCAGCTCACCGTGGCGCGGGCCGACGAGCTGGCCCGGTGGCTGCGCCGCCCGCGCGCCGAGGTCGTCGCCCAGCTCGAGACCCTGCGCGACAAGGGGCTGGTCCTGCCGACCGGTCCCGACCCGGACGGGCCGCTGCGGCCGCTGGCCCCCGACGTCGCGCTCGGCGAGGCGTTGCTGCGCCGCCAGGAGGCACTGGAGGCGGCCCGCGCGGCGGTCACCCGGCTCACCGAGGAGTACCGGGCCGGCCTGCGCCGGCACGACGCCGACCACCTGGTGGAGGTGATCACCGGCGCCGGGGTGCTCCGGGAACGGCTGCGCGACGTGCAGAACTCGGCGCGCAGCGAGGTGCTCTGGTTCTGCCGGGCGAACCCGCTGACGATGCCCGGATCGGAGAACGTCGAGGAGTTCGACGCCCTGGCCCGCGGGGTGCGCTACCGGGCCATCTACGAGCGGGAGATGCTCCTCGAACCGGGCGGGCTGGCGGACGTGGAGCTGGGCGTACGCGCCGGCGAGCAGGCCCGGGTGCTGGACCGGCTGCCGGTCCGGCTGGCCATCGTGGACGCCCGGACGGCGATCTGCCCGCTGGTGCCCGACCGGGACATCGGCGAGCCGAGCGCCGCGGTGATCGGCCGCAGCCAACTGCTCGACGCGCTGCTCGCCCTCTTCGAGAGCCACTGGCTGGTGGCCACTCCGCTGCGATCCGCCACCACGCCGGCCGGCGACGCGGACGGCTACCTGCCGGACGCCGACGAGGTCCGGCTGCTCTCGCTCTTCGTGGCCGGGGTGCCGGACAAGTCCATCGCCTCCCAGCTCGGGGTGAGCCGGCGCACCGTGCAACGCCGGCTCGCCGACCTGATGACGGTCGCCGGGGTGGACACCCGCCCCGGCCTGGCCTACCAGGCCGCCCGGCGCGGCTGGCTCTGAACCGCCCGCCGGCCCCACCACCAACCGCCGGCCGCCCCGCCACTGACCGCCGGCCGGCCCCGCACCGGCCGAGCCGCCGCCGGTCCCGCCACCCGAAGGCGGTGCCGGCGGCGGCCACTGGCCGGCCGCTCCGGTTGCCCACCGTGTTCTGGCGGCAGCCGGACGGGCCGACGGAGGCGTCCGCGCGGGAGGGGGGGTCGACCCGCGCGGACGCCCGGCTCAGCGCAGCCCGTACGCGTCGATCACGGTCTGGTCGACGACGTTGCCGGCGCTGTCGGCGGCGTGCACCCGCAGCGACACGGCTCCCTTGCCGGCCGGCACCGACGCGGTGTACCGGGTGTCGGTGCCGTGCACCGGCACCGACCGCCAGGTCGCGCCGGAGTCGAACGACACCTCCACCCGCAGGCTGGTGCCCTTCGGGGCCGATACGCCCGCCGGCTGGCGCAGCGTCAGCTCCAGCTGGTGCGGACGCCCACCGGCAACCGTGCCGCGCAGGTCGGCCGGCACCCGGTAGTCCACCTGGAGCAGCGGCAGCGGCTGGGCACTGTCCCCGGCCGGGCGGGCCGAGGTGAACTCCCAGGCCGTCTCGGTCCGGGTGGCCCAGCGCCACTCGTCCGACGACCGCCGCGTGGTGACGTCCAGCCGGTAGCGGGCCGAACCCGGGGTGGTCGGAACCGGTGCCCAGCCGCCGGAGAGGTCGGCGATCTGCTGCCCGTCCCGACTCAGCCGGCGCTCGACGGTGTCCTGCTCCTCGCTGAACCCGGCCGGGCTGTAGTGGCCGTCGGCGTCGACGAACTCGGCCACCCGCAGGTCGAGGTTGTCCCCGGTCCGCGTGGGCACCGCCACCCCGGGACCCGCCGGCACGGCCGGCCGAGACACCGGCGCGTGCCAGGTTTCGGTGACCCGGTCGTCGGCGGCGTACTGCCGGGGCTGCTGCGTGGAGCCCCCGGTCAGCCGGCCCCAGGACCAGGGGAGCTTGTGCAGCACCCGCTGCTGCCACCAGTTGTCCCCGGCGCTGACGAACTCCTGCCGCATGGTGCCGGTACGCACCAACCGCTTTTCGTCCATCCAGGAGTACTCCTGCCAGGGCCGCCAGCCGAACCGCTGCTCGCCGGCCCAGTCGAACCCGCCGGTGTCGGCGTAGCGGGCGGTCACCTCGGCGGTGTTGTCCGCGGTCACCTGGTGCACGATGCGGTCCGGGATCCGCCCCTTCGACACCTGCCACACGTCGTACAGGTAGGGGCTGTTCGGGGTCAGCGTCAGGTCCAGCGTCACGCGTCCGGCCTTTGCCGCCGCGATCATCCGCTGCCCGTCGTCGTACGCGACCACCATCGACGGAATCGGCAGGCGGTCCCCGTCGGGAACCCAGACCGTCCACGCGCTCCAATCCGCCGGGCGGACCATGAGCACCATCGCGGCGCCCGCCGCGGCGGCATCGGCGACGATCTGGTCCTCCGCGACAACCTCGGGGCTGCTGGCGACCAGCGCGGCCGCACCTCGGACCCCGGCTCGGGACAGCTCGGCGGGGGTGCCGTCGCCCGCCCACACCAGCGGCAGCCTCCGCCGGCCGTCGGGAGCCGGCGACTGGTGCAGCAGGTTGATGTCCAGCGGACCGGAGACGTTGCTGACCTTGGCGTCCACCATGGGAGCGACCAGCTGCCACCGCGAGGAGAACTCGAACTCGCCCTGACTCACCGGCCGGGTGGGCGTGACGTTCACTTGCTGGACCGTGCTGAACTCCATCACTCCGTGGTCGACCTGCCGGCCGTTGCCGAAGATCCGGTGCTCGAAGAAGCTGATCACCGCCCGCTGCTCGGTCGGCTTCGGCGTCTCGATCCGCACCGGCGTGGCCTTGCGCGGGTCGAGCACCACGGTGAGGTCCCGGTCGACCATGAGCTCGGGATCGGTGACCAGGGTGAGCTGCTCGTCCAGCGGTGCGCCGTGATGGATCAACCCCTCGAGCAGGTACGGGCCCTCCTCGACCTGCACCTGCACCTCGCCGGGGATCCAGCCGAGCTGGTCCGACTCGCGGTGTTCGCCGAAGAGGGTGAACACCGTCGCCACGCCGGACTGCCCGGCCATGTCCAGCGCCCGCAGGGTGACGGTGTGGATCGGGCCACTGAGGGTCAGCCCGACGGCCGTGCGTACCGCGACACCGTCCGGGCCGGTGGCCACCAGCCACCCTCCGTGCACTCCCCGGTCCAGCTTCGCCGGGTCGGCGTGCAGCGCGACGTTCACGCTGCCGCCGGCCGGCACGGTCACCTCCGTGCCGTCGAGCGACACCCCGTCCGGCTCGGCCGCACCGCGGTCCAGGTTGCGGAGCTCCAGGGCCAGCCGCAGGGTCTGCGGGGACGACGTGCCGTTGGTGTACGTAACGGTCCGCTCCACCGCCGCACCGCCGGTGTTCACCCGGCCGAAGTCGGCAGTGGCCGAGCCGTACACCCGCTGGCTCAGCGCGCCGGCCACGTCAACCCGGCCGCCGCCCTGCTCGAAGACGGTCAGCGCGGGGTTCGCCTTCGTCGTGCTGACCAGCGCGTCCTTGAGCTTCCCGGCGGTCCAGTCCGGGTGTTCCTGGGAGAGGATCGCCACCGCGCCGGCGACGTGCGGGGTCGCCATCGACGTCCCGGACGCCCGCGTGTACGCGTCGCCCACCGGCGTACCCATGGTGGTGCCGGCGGCGCGGGCGGCGACGATGCCGACGCCCGGGGCGGTGATCTCCGGCTTCAGGCCGTTGTCGCCGAGCCGGGGGCCGCGGCTGGAGAATCCGGCCAGATTGTCGTCGCGGTCCACCGCGCCGACGGTGAGCGCCGCGGTCGCGGCGCCCGGCGAGCCGACGGTTTGCGCCGCGCCCGAATTGCCGGCGGCGATCACGAAGAGGGTGCCGGTCTCGGCGGTGAGGTCGTTGACCGCCTGGCTCATCGGGTCGGTGCCGTCGGTGGCGTCGCCGCCGAGGCTCATGTTGACGACCTTGGCGCCGGAGTGGGCGGCCCACTCCATGCCCGCGATGATCCCCGAGTCGTATCCGGTGCCGTTGTCGTCGAGCACCTTGCCGACGAGCAGCCGCGCACCCGGCGCCACGCCCTTGCGCAGCCCGCCGGAGGCGGCGCCGCTGCCGGCGATGGTGGACGCCACGTGGGTACCATGGCCGTGCCCGTCCTGCGCGCTGCCGGTGCCGCTGAAGTCCTTCGCCTCGACGATCCGCCCGGCCAGGTCGGGGTGGTTCGCGTCGACCCCGGTGTCCAGCACGGCGACCTCGACACCGGCGCCGTCCCGCCCGGCCGCCCAGGCCGTCGGGGCGCCGATCTGCGGCACGCTGTGCTCCAGGTCCGCGCGCACCCGCCCGTCCAGCCAGACCCGGTCGATGCCGGCGCCGAGCCGGACCGGCGCACCGGCCGCGGTACGCGCCTGCGGCGTGCCGCGCAGCGTCGTCCACAGCCCGCCGAGCTCCTTCTTGCCGACCTTCAGCGCGGCGCCGTTGATGCTCTCCAGCGGGCGGGCGGCGGTGGCCCCGGCGAGCGGACGGACCCGTCCGCCGGCCGGCTGCTGGTAGCGCACGATCAGTGGCAACGCGCCCTGAGCGGCGTCGCCGTACCCGTCGGCGACCAGTTCCTGCACGTCGAAAAGCTCGGCGTCGAGCACACCGGCGGAGAGGTACGGCACGACGTCGCTGGGCAGCACCCGCAGCCCACCGTCGGCTTCGATGGTGTGGAAGGTGATCCGGTCCCGGCCGGGGCCGGGGTGGACGGTGGCGGCGACCCGACCGGGTGCGGCGGGAGCCAGCTCCACCTGGTCGCCGGTGATCAGGGTGATGCGGGCGGGCGCGCCGCTCGTGGCGGTCGTGGCCGAACTCGGGCCACTGGGCCGGGCGGGCGGGTCGGCGGACGCCGGTGCGGTGAGTCCGACCACCAACGCGCCGACCGCGCCGGCACTGAGCCAGCGTGGGGACCGGTGCATGCGATGTACTCCTCTACTCCGAGGCCGGCCTCGGGGAGGTCGGCGCTCCGGAGTCTGCGCCGAAGATCATCGCTGGGTCACTAGGGAAGGCCCGCCGCACCGGCGACATGTCGCCAGGTGGACACGGGGCGACGGCGACCGCACGGCCGCGTGTCCGACGCATGGCCGGCACGGGCCGGCGGGTACGTGCGCCGCCCCGCCCGGTGGGTGCTCAGCGCCGGCTGCCGCGCCAGCCCTGCACCGGCAGCCCGAACTTGGCCACCAGGCGGTCGGTGAACGGCCGGGCCCGCAGCCGGACGATGCGCACCGGCAGCGCGCCGCGGCGCACCGTCACCCGGGCGCCCGGCGGGAGGTCGAAGACCCGCCGGCCGTCGCAGCAGAGCACCGCGAGGGTGGTGAACGGGTCCACGGTGATCGAGAACGTGGAGGTCGGCGCGGTCACCAGCGGGCGGCTGAACAGCGCGTGCGCGCTGATCGGCACCAGCAGCAGGGCCTCCACCTCGGGCCAGACCACCGGGCCGCCGCCGGAGAACGCGTACGCGGTGGAGCCGGTGGGGGTCGCGCAGACCACCCCGTCGCAGCCGTACCGGGACAGCGGGCGGCCGTCGACGTCGACGAGCAGCTCCAGCATCTGGGCCCGCTCGCCCTTCTCGACGCTGATCTCGTTGAGCGCCCACGACTCGATGGTCGGGCCGCCGTCGAACTCGGCGGTCACGTCGAGGGTGAGCCGTTCGTCCACGGTGTAGTTGCGCCCGACCACGTCGCGGACCGCCACGTCGAGGTCGTTGATCTCGGCTTCGGCGAGGAAGCCGACCTTGCCGAGGTTGATGCCGAGCAGCGGCGCCTTGGCGGGGCGGGCCAGCTCGGCCGCGCGCAGGAAGGTGCCGTCCCCGCCGAGGGCGAAGACGATCTCGGCGCCCTCGGCCGCCTCCGGCCCGGTCACCGGCACCACGCCAGGCAGGTCGAGGTCGTCGGCCTCCTCGGCCACCACCCGCACCTCGAAGCCGGCGGCGATGAGATCGGCGGCCACGGCCCGGGCGTGTTCGGTGCTGCGCCGCCGACCGGTGTGCGTCACCAGCAGCGCGGTGCGGCTCACCGGGCCACCCGCCCGTGCGTGCCGCCGGGACTCACCCCGTCGCTGTCGCCCACCGGATCCGCCTCTCGTCCCCCGCTCGTCGGGTTCCGCTCGTCGCTCACCCTGTCACCTCCCCGGTCCGGTCCGCCGGCAGATCGCCGGCGGTGGCCGGGCCCTCGGGCCCCGCCGCCACCACGGCCCGTACCCGCTCGGGGTCGGCCGCCGGGGCGTCCCGGCGTAACCATACGAAGAACTCGACGTTGCCGCTGGGTCCCGGAAGTGGACTGGCCGCCACGTCGGCCAGGCCCAGCCCGAGCCCGGCCGCGGCGGCGGCCACGTCGAGCACCGCCTCGGCCCGCAGCGCCGGGTCGCGGACCACGCCGCCGGCACCCACCCGCTCCTTGCCCACCTCGAACTGTGGCTTGACCATCAACGCCAGGTCGCCGTCGGCGCGGGTGCAGCCGGCCAGCGCCGGCAGCACCAGGCGCAGCGAGATGAACGACAGGTCGGCCACGGTCAGGTCCACCTCGCCGCCGATGACCGCCGGGGTCAGCGTGCGGACGTTGGTGCGCTCGAAGACCTTCACCCGCTCGTCGGTGCGCAGCGGCCAGGCGAGCTGGCCGTACCCGACGTCCACCGCGACGACCTCGGCGGCGTCGGCGCGCAGCAGCACGTCGGTGAAGCCACCGGTGGAGGCACCCGCGTCGAGGCAGCGCCGCCCGGCGACGGTCAGCCCGCCCGGTGCGAACGCCGCGAGGGCACCGGCCAACTTGTGCCCGCCCCGGGAGACGTACTCAAAGCTGGGGTCCTCGCCGGTGACCAGCAGCGGGTCGGCCGGGTCGACCATCGCGGCGGCCTTGCGCGCCGGCACCCCGCGCAGCTGGACCCGGCCGGCCTCGACCAGCGCGGCGGCCTGCTCCCGGGAACGGGCCAGGCCGCGGCGGACGAGTTCGGCGTCGAGGCGGGTACGACGTGCCATGGGGTGGTTCTCCGGTCGGTTCAGGCCTGGTCGATGGTGGCGAGGGTCTCCCGCAGCGTCTGGTACGCCGCCTCGTACTGGGCGATCTGGTCGGCCGGGGGCAGCCCCTCGGCGTTGATCATCGCCTGCACGGCGGCGTCGACCGCCGGGTGGTGCGCCTCCTCGACGTCCTCGTACCCGCTCGGCGGCGGCCCCGGCCGGGGCCCGGGCGGCGGACCGGGACGCGCCCCCGGTGGCGGCCCCGGACGCGCGCCGGGCGGCGGCCCGGGGCGGAACGGGGCGCTCACCGGGCGCTCCGGCCGGTAGCGGGCGTCATTCCGCGCCTCCGGTGCTCCGCTTGCGCGGGGCGGCCTTCTTCACCGGCCGGGCCGGCGACGTCGCGCCGTCGCCGGTGGTGGTGCTCACCGACGCCGGTGGCTTCTTGGCGATGGCCTTCTTGGCCACGGCCTTCTTGGCCACGGCCTTCTTCGCCACCGCCTTGGTCGGGGCGGGGACCGGCGGGGCGGCACCCGTGGAGCCGGCGGCCGCGCCACCGCCGGGGCCGGCCGCGTCGCCGGCGGTGGCCGGACCTGCCGCGCCGGTCGGGGCGACACCCGACGGGGTGACGCCGACCGGCGACGTGCCCGGCAGCGGCCCGCCCGGGACGCCCTTGGCCTCGCGCAACTGCCGCTCCAGCTCGTGCACCCGGCGGGTCAGCTCGGCGACCTCGTCGGCGGTGGCCAGACCGACCGCCCCGAGCGCCCGGTCCACCTCGAAGCGGACCAGCTTGGTCAGCGCCTGACGGTTGGCGGCGCCGGTGGAGACGAGTTCCTCGGCGAGCGCCTGGAGCTGGGCGGCGGTCGCGCCGCCCGTGCCGACCAGCCGCCGCGCGGCGTCCTGGGCCTTCTTCCGGGGCGCCTCCGTCAGGCCCATGGCCAGCTCGAGGTAGGCGCGCCACGCATCCTGCATGCCGGTTTTCCTTCCGCGGGGCGGGGTGTGCGGGTCTCACGCTACCGGGCGCCCCGGACGACCCATTGCGGTACGGTGCCGAGGAACGGCGTGGCGGGTGTGAGGAGACGATGTGGCCAGCGTGGACGAGTGCCGGCAGGCGTTGCACGACCTGGCGAGCCGGTTGGAGCGCCACGCCGAGGTGGGCCAGCGCATCGACCTGGACCGCACGCTCGCCTGCCGCGTCACCGACCTCGACACCGCCTTCCACGGCCGGATCACCGGCGGCCGGCTGGTCGACCTGGCCGACGGTGACGACCCCAAGGCCAAGATCGCCCTGATCACCGGCAGCGACGACCTGGTCGCTCTGGTGCACGGTCAGCTCGACATCACCAAGGCGGTCGCCTCCCGCCGAGTCTCGATCAAGGCGAACCCGTTCGACCTGATGAAGCTCCGCAAGCTGCTCTGACGGCAGGTGCGGCGCCCCCACCGGCCGCGATGGCCGGGCCGGTCAGGCCGACAGGCCGAGCGCCGCGAGAGCGCGTTGCGCCTCCGGCGTCGCCGGGCGCACGTCCGCGGCGTCCACCGGCGCCAACCAGGCCGCCGCGCAGAGCGCCACGAGGGCGTCCAGCGGCCGTCCCGCGCCGCGCAGCTCCAGGCCGCCGTCGACCCGGGCGGCGGACCAGCCGCCGGCCTCCGGCTCGCCCGGCACCCGGGCCACCGCCGCCGGGTCGAAGAGCCCGGCCAGGTTCATCGCCACGTACGTCGGCCGGCGCGACTCGGGCGCCGCCAGCAGTTCAGGTACGTCGCTGACGCCGGTCAGCACCAGCAGGCTGTCCAGCCCGGCACGGCGGGCACCCTCGATGTCGGTGTCGAGGCGGTCGCCGACGACCAGCGTCCGGCCCGCGCCGGCGCGGCGGGCGGCGGTGGCGAACAGGGCCGCCTCGGGCTTGCCGACGACCACGTCCGGTTCCCGGTCGAGGGCGTGCCGCAGCGCGGCCACCAGCGAGCCGTTGCCGGGCAGCGGGCCACGGCCGCTGGGCAGCGTCCGGTCGGTGTTGGTGGCCACCCAGGTCGCCCCGGCACGGATCGCGACGGACGCCTCGGCCAGGTCCGCCCAGCCCACCTGCGGGCCGTACCCCTGGACGACCGCGACCGGCGACTCGTCGGCGCGGGCGACCGGGGTGAGCCCGGCGGCGCGGATCTCGGCGCGCAGCGCCTCCGCGCCGACGACCAGGACCGGCGCCCCGGCGGGGAACCGGTCGCGGAGCAGCTCGGCGGCGGCCGCGGCGGAGGTCAGCACCTCCTGCGGCTCGGCCGGCACGCCCATGCCGGTGAGCAGGTCGGCGACCTCGCTCGACCGGCGCGAGGCGTTGTTGGTCGCGTACGCGACCGCGCGGCCGGCGGCGTGCAGCCGGCCGACCGCCTCGACGGCGCCGGGGATCGGCCGGTCGATCAGGTAGATCACCCCGTCCAGGTCGAACACGACCAGGGTGTACCCGTCGACCAGCCGATCCCCGGCGACCTCCGTCATCGCTGGTCCGACTCCGACCCCCGCCCGGCCGGCTCGTCGCCGGCCGGCGGCACCGCGTCGCTCACGGTCGACTCGGCGTCGCTCACGGTCGCGCGCGGCTCGGCCGCGACGGCCGTGGCCGCCTCGTCGGTGAGCTCGTCGTCGGTGAGCCCGTCCGCGTCACGGTCGTCGTCCTGGTCGCGGTCGTCGTCGTCCTCGTCGTCCTCGTCGAAGTCGTCGTCCTCGTCGCGGTCGTCGTCCTCGTCGTCGAAGTCGTCGTCCTCGTCGTCGCGGTCGTCGTCCTCGTCGTCGCGACGGTCCTCGTCGGTGAGGTCGCCGGCGGCGGTGAGGTCGACGTCCGGCTGCGCCGGCACCGCGCCGGGCGCGCCCGGACCGGTGGCGATCTCCTCGGCCGGCTCATCCTCCTCGTCGCCCTCGATCAGCACGCCGTCGAGTTCGAGCAGCCGCTCCGCCGCGTCGGTCTCACCGTCCGTGTCCACGTCGGCGGCGCGGGAGAACCACTCGCGTGCCTCCTCGCGCCGGCCGACGGCCAGCAGCGCGTCGGCGTAGGCGTAGCGCAGCCGGGCCGTCCACGGGTCGGTCGAGTCGGTGGTCAGCTCGGGAACCTGGAGCATGGCCACCGCGGCATCCTTCTGCCCGAGGTCACCCCGGGCACCGGCGGCCACGATCAGCAGCTCGATGGCGACGGCCTGGTCGAGCTTCTCCCGGTCGGCGCCCCGGAACAGGTCGATGGCCCGCTCCGGACGCCCCAGCGCCCGCTCGCAGTCGGCGAGCACCGCCAGGTGACTCTGCAACCCGGTCATCCGGTGGTACGTCCGCAGCTCGGCGATGGCCGTCTGCCACTCCCCGGCGTGGTACGCGGCCAGCCCGACCGCCTCCCGCACCGCGGAGATCCGCGAGGCCAGCCGGCGGGCCGCCATCGCGTGGGCGAGCGCCTCGGCAGGGTCCTCGTCGATCAGCTGACCGGTCGCGACCAGGTGCCGGGCGACGGTCTCCGCCACCGGCTTGTTCAGCGAGAGCAGCTCGGCGCGGACGGCCGTGTCGAGGTCGGTCGCGGAGATCTCGTCCGGCAGCGCCGGCGCGACCGCGCGACCACCCTCGACCTCGTCCTGCCGCCCACGGTCGGGGCCGAAGCCACCCTCGCGGCGCCGGTCCTCGACGCCCCGCTGGTCGTCACGACGCGGCCGGTCACCGTAGCCGCCGCGCTCGCCGCCACGCTCGGGCCGCTCGCCACCGCGGTAGCCGCCCTCACGGCGGTCACCGCCACGGTAGCCGCCCTCACGGCGCTCGCCGCCACGGTAGCCACCCTCACGGGGCGCCTCGCCCTCGCGGCGGAAGCCGCCCTCACGGCGGTCACCGCCACGGTAGCCGCCCTCACGGCGGTCACCGCCACGGAAGCCACCCTCACGGGGCGCCTCGCCCTCGCGGCGGAAGCCACCCTCACGCCGCTCCCCGCCTCGCGTGTCGCCCTCACGGCGCTCGCCACCACGGAAACCGCCACCACGGGGCGCCTCGCCGTCCCGGCGGAAGCCACCTTCGCGGCGCTCGCCGCCCCGGGTGTCGCCCTCACGGCGGAAGCCACCCTCACGACGGTCACGGTCACCGCCGGCGAAGCCGCCCTCACGGCGCTCGCCGCCACGGTAGCCACCGCCGCGCGGCGCCTCGCCCTCGCGGCGGAAACCGCCCTCGCGGCGCTCGCCGCCCCGCGTGTCGCCCTCGCGGCGGAAGCCACCCTCACGGCGCTCGCCACCGCGGAAGCCGCCACCACGGGGGGCCTCGCCGTCCCGGCGGAAGCCACCTTCGCGGCGCTCGCCGCCCCGGGTGTCGCCGTCACGGCGGAAACCACCCTCACGACGGTCACGGTCACCGCCGGCGAAGCCGCCCTCACGGCGCTCGCCGCCACGGTAGCCACCCCCGCGCGGCGCCTCGCCCTCGCGGCGGAAACCGCCCTCGCGCGGACCGGAACGGTAGCCGCCCTCACGGCGCTCGCCGTCACGGAAGCCGCCACCACGGGGGGCCTCGCCGTCGCGGCGGAAGCCACCCTCACGGCGCTCACCGCCCCGGGTGTCGCCGTCGCGACGGAAGCCGCCCTCACGACGGTCACCGCCACGGAAGCCGCCACCACGGGGGGCCTCGCCGTCGCGGCGGAAGCCACCCTCGCGGCGCTCGCCGCCCCGGGTGTCGCCGTCACGGCGGAAGCCACCCTCACGGGGACCGGAACGGAAGCCGCCCTCACGACGGTCACCGCCGGCGAAGCCGCCTTCGCGGCGCTCACCACCACGGAAACCGCCACCGCGCGGCGCCTCGCCGTCGCGGCGGAAGCCACCACCCTCACGGCGGTCACCGCCGCGCGGCGCCTCGCCGTCCCGGCGGAAGCCACCCTCACGACGGTCACCGCCACGGAAGCCACCCTCACGAGGCGCCTCGCCGTCGCGGCGGAAGCCGCCCTCACGACGGTCACCGCTTGGCGCGTCGCCGTCGCGGCGGAAGCCACCCTCGCGCGGACCGGAGCGGAAGCCACCCTCGCGACGGTCACCGCCGCGGAAGCCACCGCCGTCACGGCCGCCGCGGTCGGCGCCGGAGCCGCCCCGCTGGCCGCCTCGGTCGTCTCGGTCTCCCCGGTACGGGGGACGGTCGTCCCGACGCGGGCCGGCGCCTCGCCCTTCGGGGCGGTCGGCGCGATCCTGGTAACGGCGCGGACGATCTCCGCCCTGCGGTTCTGAACTCACAGGTACATCCTTCCTCATTGCGCCATCAGTGGCGCTACGCAGTCGAGGGCCGACCCGGATGGGGCGGCCCTCGACTGGAAGATTGTCCGGCGGTGTCCTACTCTCCCACACCCTCCCGAGTGCAGTACCATCGGCGCTGGAGGGCTTAGCTTCCGGGTT
>NZ_JBQHDC010000015.1:0-114062 GCF_052068075.1 Micromonospora sp. L31
CCAGTCCGGGGTATAAATCATAATTGGCACTGGCTTTTCAAGCACCCTGTTGAGTTCTCAAAGAACAACCACACACCGCCCGGAAACCCCCCGAAGAGGACCCCCGACCCGGGGCATATTCACTCTGTCCTGACCGCCGCTTTCCGCGCCGGGCACTTTTACTACGCTACCCGCCGATATCCGCCGTGTCAAACCGCTCTGTCGCGATCCACACCACTTCCACCACAATTACGGGCACCACAAGTCGACCGACTCTCGCCGCTCGTCTCCGTGGAATTCAGCAGGCCGGCCGCTGCGGTCTCCCGCACGCTCGCCCGGTTCCCTACCGGCGATGAACCATACCCGGTCGGCTCCGCCCCACCAAATCGACCCTCAGGCCGATCCGGGGCACCGCCCGGTCCAAGCTCACATGGGACTCAACCCATCCGACCCCGGAGTCATTCCCGCACCCCCACCGGCCTTCGCAAGCCCCAGGGGAGCCGGTCCAGGACCGTACCGGATGACAACCCGGCCGACCCCCGAACCATTCCCACGCTCCGGCCTCCCAGGCATTTCGCCTGTTTCGTCCGTTCCGCGCTGGCAGAGAGAAAGTTACGCGCCCGGCGAGTTGATCGTCAAATTGGCGGCGTGCGTCCCCCGTCACATCGGCGCCGTCAGCGGGTTCCGTTGCTCCCCCCGATCCCGGGCGGCCGGTCCTGGCAGAAACCAGGCCCTGCCCTTGCGACCTGGCAACGGCTCAGTCGAGGCCGAGGCCCCGTCGGCCGGTGCTGTTGAGGCTTTCGGCCGGAAAGCGGTCGGGCCAGCTGCGCTCGTAGTGCTCCTCGGGAAAGTCGGCGGGGCTGGACCCGGTGTGGAAGGCCTCCCGGACGCTGGCCGCGTAGCCCTCGTTGCGCGGGCACCAGGGCGCGGCGGGGATGTACATGACGTTGCCCCAACCCTGCTGGTCCTGCACCGGCGCCACGCTGTGGATCATGTCGCAGTGCCACCAGACGGAGTCGCCGGCCCGGACGTCGGGGATGCCGACGAGGGCCCGCATCAGCAGCGGGTGCCAGGTCTGGTTGGCGGGGAAGACCTGGTTGACCGTCACCCCGCACATGTCGTCCTCGGGCACGTCGGCCAGGAGCGGCCGGAGCATCAGGTACGCCATGGCCCCGGGGATCGGCACGGTGTGCAGCACCCCCTGGTCGTGGTCCATGTCGGACAGCGCGGTCCAGCCCTGGAAGGTGCGGAAGGCGGAGCACATGGTGGTGCCGGGGTACTGCGCCCCGGCGGTGCGGTGGGCGGCGTCCCAGGGGTCGTACTGCTCGACGGTGCCGTCGAAGAGGTGGCGGAAGGTCTGCTGGTACGCCTCGGTCATCCACAGGTCGAGGGTGCCGGGGTCGAGGTGGGTGCCGAGGCCCTGGGAGTCCGCGCCCGGCGGCCGGCGGCGGATCCGGTCGGGGTAGAGCGAGTCGCGGTCCGGGTCGAACCACCGCACGCCCTCGGACTCGTGCTTCCACTGGCTGTTGAGGAACGCCTGCACCCGGGCCATCCGGTCGCTCTGGCGGGCCTGCATCTGCGCCGGCGACCAGTAGATCGGGTAGATCTCGGGCTTGGAACCCACGCTGCCGAAGAAGTCGTCGCCGGGGCCGCGGTAGGCGTCGAAGAACCGGTTGCCCTCCACGTAGTCGACGATGTCGCGGTCCCAGCCGAGGGCCTGCTCCCGGTCGAAGTGTCCGCGCACGACGAGGCAGCCCCGCCGGCGCACCGCCCGCAGGGTCGCGGTCGACACCGTGCCGGCCTCGATGTCGGCGTACTCGATGACCGGCCAGACCGGCTCGCCGCGGTCGCGCGCCGCGACGATCTCGTCGACCTCCGCCTGGATCCGCTGCTCGACGACGGCGAACACCTCCTCGACCGTCCGGCCGGAGGCCTCGATGCGGGCGCGCAGCGCCGCCTTGATCTCCCGGATCGCGCCGGGCAGATCGGTCGGGGTCGACTCCCAGTGCGGCAGCGGCGGGAGCGGGGCGGTGGTGAGGGCGGGTTGGGCGGTCACGGCAGGACTCCTTCTAGTTAAGGCTCCTTCTTTGAAAAGACTGTAGGCGGCGGGACGCTTTCTAGGCAAGACTCCTGACTAGAATCGTGGCGTGACCGCCGCCAAGCCCTCGCTGGAGCTGCTCCGTTCGCTGACCGACGAGCACGTGCTCCGCGAGTTGATGCAGGCCAGGCGCCTGACCCGGGCCGACCTGGCGGCCCGCAGCGGCCTGTCCAAGCCGACGGTGGGCGAGAGCGTGCGCCGGCTGACCGAGGCGGGGCTGGTCGTGGACACGGGAGAACGGACCCCCGGCGGACGCGGCCGGGGGCGCGTCGGCTCGTACTACGCGCTCGCCGACACGGTCGGCACCGCACTGGTGATCGGCATCGCGCCCGACGGGGTGGTGGCCGAGTGCGTCGACGCCTACGGAGACACCCTGACCCGGACGCACCACGAGATCAGCCGCCCGGCCCGGCCCGAGCAGGTCACGGCCGCACTGCGGACCGCCGCCACGCAGGCCCAGCGGAGCACGGGACGGGCCACCCGACTGGCGGTCGTCAGCGCCGCCGACCCGGTGCAGCGCACCACCGGCCGGCTGGTCCGGCTCCCCGACGCGCCGTTCCTGCTCGGCGAACTGGACCCGGTCGACGTGCTCGCGCCGCAGGTCCAGGGGCCGGTCGTCGTCGACAACGACGTCAACTGGGCGGCACAGGCCGAGCGCGACATCGAACCGGCCGACCTGACCGACTTCGCGTACCTCTTCCTCGGCGAGGGACTGGGCTGCGCGGTGGTCAGCGACGGCCAGGTACGCCGGGGGCACGCCGGCCTCGCCGGCGAGATCGCCCACCTGATCACCATCGGCCCGGACGGTCGGGCGACCCGGTTCATCGAGGTGTTCGGTGACCTGGGGCTGCGCCGGCCCGGCAGCACGGCGATCGACGTCGACCGGCTCCGCGAGCTGGCCGACGCGTCGTCGGCCGCCCGGGAGGCGATCGGAGCGGCGGTGAGCGGGGTCCTCGCCGCCATCGTCGCGCTCACCGACCCGCAGGTGGTCGTCCTCGGCGGGCCGTGGGGTCCGGCGGTCCTCGACGCCGTCACCGCCGCCTTCGGCCGCCTGCCCCGGCACGTCGACCTCCGCGCGGCCCGACTGACCAGGGAACCGTCACTGACCGGCGCGCGCACCGACGCCCTCGCCCGACTCCGCTCCGCCATCATCGCGGCCCCTCGGCGAACACCAGCCTGACCTGGCCGCCGAACCCGCACCCCACCCAAAGGACGAGCACCGTCGCCGACCGGACGACGGTCCGACCGAGGCGCAGCACTGCCGGTGCGGGAGCCACCCGCACCGGAGGCCGTGCCGCCAAGGGGCCAGCGGCGGAACAGGGGCCCCTCACCGCGTCCCGATCACCGGGGCGGGCCTATTGTCCGGGGCCGGACGACGGTAGCGTTGCGCCACATCATGGCCCGTGGGCGTCCATCCGCGTGGCGTTCACACAGTACGGAGGGTGCGGCATGTCCAACGGCGAGGAGCCGTTCGCGCTGCGTGACGACGCGGCCGGACGGCCGCATTTCGAGACCGCCCTGCGCGGGTACGACAAGCGGCAGGTGGACCGGTACATCGAGCAGACCGACGGTCAGCTCGCGACGCTGTCGACCGAGCGGGACCAGGCGGCGAGCCAGGTGCACGGCCTCACCACGCACATCCAGCGCCTCCAGGCGGAGCTGACCGAGCTGCGGCAGCGCCCCGCCCAGGTCGACCGGGCGTCCTTCCGCGACCTGGGCCCAATGGTGGACCAGATCCTGGCGCTGGCCGAGAAGCAGGCCGGGGTGATCACCGAGACGGCGACGCAGCGGGCGACCAGCCTGCAGGCCGAGGCCGAGAAGGTGCTGACCGAGGCGCGGGAGCGGACCGTCCAGTCACTGCGGGACCTCGACGAGGAACTGTCCGCGCGCCAGGCCGAGCAGGACAGGGTGTACGAGGAGCGCCGGTCGGCGGCCGAGCGGGAGCTGGCCGAGATCCACGAGCGGGCCGAGAAGCTGCGGGCGGAGGGTGAGGCCGCGCACGAGCGCGCCCAGCAGGAGGCGAAGCGGATCAGCGAACAGACCGCCAAGCAGATCACCCAGACCCGGACGGCGGCGGAGGCGCTGACCAAGGCGGCCCGTACCCAGATCCAGCAGGAGATCCAGGCGGCGCGGGCACAGAGCCAGCAGGAGCTGGCCCAGTGGCAGGCCACCGCCGAGAAGGAGATCGCCGAGCGGCGGGCCGCCGCCGAGCAGGAGCTGGCCGAGCACCGGGCGGCGGCCGAGCAGGAGCTGACCAACCAGCACAGCGCCGCGGAACAGCAGATGCAGGCGCTGATCGCCGAGGCGCAGCAGTACGCCACCGAGGTGCGCCAGCGTGCCGACGAGCAGATGGCGGCGCAGCAGGAGCAGCTCACGGCGGTGCAGGAGGAGATCGCGGAGCGGCAGCAGGCGCTGACGCAGGTGAGCGAGGAGTTGGAGACCGCCCGGCAGCAGCTCGCCGAGATCCAACAGGAGGGCGACACCACCGAGCGGGACCTCGTGCAGACGCAGCGCCGGCTGGAGGAGACCCGCCGCAGCCTGGCCGCCGAGACCCGGCGGCTGGAGGAGGCGCGACAGGCGGCCGAGTCGGTCGAGCGGCACGCCAAGGACGTCCGGGCACGGGTGCAGCGGGAGGCGAAGCGGGTCGCGGACCTGGCGGCCGCCGCGGTGATGGCGGCGGCGGCCGGTGGCGGGGAGACCGCCGAGTACCCGATGCTGGCCGTCCGTCCCGGCAGGGAGCGGTCGGCGAACGGGACGCCGGAGGAGCCGGAGACCGAGCAGCCGGCCGTCGAACCGCCGGTGACGGTGCGGCCGGCGGCCGAGCGGCCGGCCCCCGAGCCGTACGTGCCGCCGGCGGCGCACCGGCCCGAGGTGGTCCCGAGCAGTTGAGCGGTGGCGCGCCGGCGGTCGCGCCGGTCAGGGCAGGACGACGTTCTTGCCCCGGGCGTGGCCGCCGCGCAGGTGCCGGATCGCGTCGGCCGCCTCGGCCAGCGGCCAGCTCCGGTCGAGGACGGGCCGGAGCCGGCCGGCGTCGACCAGCGCGGTGAGGGCGTCGAGGTTCTCGCTGCTCTCCTTGGCCACCAGGGGGATCAGCCGCTGGCCGACCAGCGGGGAGAGCAGCAGCGCGCGCAGCTGCCGGTCGAAGCCCTGCAGCAGCTTGCCGGTGGCGGCCTCGCCGCCGACGAGGACCAGCGTGCCGGTCGGGGTGAGGGCGCGGCGCAGGTGGGTCAGGGTGCGGTTGCCGGCGGTGTCGACGATGACGTCGTATCGCACGCCCCGGTCGGTGATGTCCTCTCGGGTGTGGTCGATGACGTCGGTCGCGCCGAGGGACGTCACGAGGTCGGATTTGCTGGGTCCGCAGACGCCGGTGACGTGGGCGCCGGCCGCCGTGGCGAGCTGCACGGCGTACGAGCCGACGCCGCCGCCGGCACCGATGACGAGCACCCGCTGGTCGGGGCGGACCGTCGCGGCGTCCCGGACGGCGGTGAGCGCCGTCTGGCCGGAGACCGGGATGGCGGCGGCCTCGGCGAAGGTGAGCGCGGCGGGCTTGCGGGCGAGCTTGTGCTGCGGCGCGAGGGCGTACTCGGCGTAGCTGCCGGCGCCGGTGCCGTAGACCTCGTCGCCGGGGGCGAAGCGGGTGACGTGGCGGCCGACGGCCTCGACGACGCCGGCGAGGTCCATGCCGGGGACGCGGTGGCGGGGGCGGCGCAGCCCGTAGCCGAGACGGACCGGGTACGGCAGGCCGGTCATCAGGTGCCAGACGCCGGGGTCGACGCCGGCGGCGTGGACCCGGACGAGCACGTCGTCGTCGCCGACCCGCGGCGGGTCGATGTCCCGCAGTTCCCACACGTCTGCGGAGCCGTAGCGGTCCTGGACGATGGCTTTCACAAGTCCTCCTGGGGGTACTGGAACACGTCGGTGACGGGGACGTCGAACACGGCGGCGATCTGGAAGGCCATCTCCAGCGACGGCGAGTAGCGGCCCTGCTCGATGGCGATGACGGTCTGCCGGGTCACGCCGACGCGGCGGGCCAGTTCGGCCTGGGTCAGGTCGCCGTGCGCGGCGCGCAGGGCGCGGATGGAGTTGGTGATCCGGGTCGGTCTCACCACGACTGGAAGCCCCGCCGGTAGGCGACGATCTTGGCGGTGGAGCCGACCACGGCGGAGAGCACGAAGCACAGGTAGATGACGTTGGCGATCCAGAAGTGGTCCCAGCGGACCAGTGCCATGCCGAGCGCGGCGACCCCGCCGACGACCACGAACGACTGGCCGATGTGCTCGCCGGTGCGGTGGATCTCCCGGTCGCGCTGGTCGGACTGGTTGGCGCCCTCGGGCGAGACGATCGAGATGACGATGTGCAGGAGGATCGACGCCACGATGGCGCCGCCGATGCTCCAGAGCAGGGCCCCGGCGTACGACACGTCGGGCAAGGGCACGCCGTCGGCGCGGCCGAGGACGATGGCCGCGTACGTGGCGTAGGCGACGACCGCGACCACGGCCATCATCCAGGCGCGTTTTTCCTCGAAGGCCACGGACCCTCCCGGGGGTGTAAAGAATTTTTGACACCCGAACGGTATGCCCTGCCGGGCAGGCGTGTCAAGAATTCTTTACACGGCGGGAACCGGGCCCACACGCAGACAAGGCGGGCCCGTGAGGACCCGCCTTGCCTTTGTTGAGCGACTACCAGAGGACTTGAACCCCTAGACCACATCCGCAATCCGCAACCGTGCTAAGTGGCAGTCACCGAAAGCGTAGGACGGCGCGGAAGCCCACGCAGTCACCCATGTGACAGCTCAGCTCACGTTGCCCGCGTTCCGTGCTCCGCCCTCGACCCGGATCAGGCCGTCCATCGACACGTTGTCGGTCACCGACCAGAGGCGCTTCGCCGGGGCGCCCGACCAGAGCGGGTTGACCATGATGCCGGGGTTGCAGTTCTGCACCAGGTTGTCCCGCACGGCCAGGATCGGCCCCCCGGCCGCGAAAGCCCAGATCCCCAGGCCGGTGCCGCCCGAGACGGAGATCCGGTTGTTCGAGACGAAGACGTTGCGCATGCTGCCGATCTTGATGCCGCGGATCGTCCCCTCCCCCCGCCACCAGGCCTTGACCAGGTGGATGTCGTTGCCGGTCACCCGGATCGTCCGGCCCTGGATGGGCGGACCGGGGTGGTACGACACCCCGATGTGGACGCCCTCGGCCACCTGGTCGAAGCGGCAGTCGGAGACCTCCACGTCACCGACGGCCGTGCCGCCGCCGATCACCACCCCGCAGGCCCCGATCGACGCCTCGGCCGCGGCCGCCAGTTCCTTGCGGTACCCGGCGGCGTACCGGTCGCCGAACGCCGGCTCCAGCAGGATCCGGTCGGCGACCGAGCGCAGGTGCTTGGCCGCCGCCGACGGCGTCTGCACCGGGCGCGACGGCGGCGACGCGGCCAGCGCCGCCTCCCAGGCGCCCTGCCCGAGGGCGGAGTCGAAGCGCAGGCTGGCCCCGGGCGCCGGCAGGGCGACGTCCCGCCGGTCCCGGGCGATGTCGTCGGCCCTGCGCACGTTGACCCCCTCGCCGACCAGGTAGTCCCGCAGCGCCTTGCGACCCTCGTCGGTGTCGAAGATCCGCCCGGCGGCGTCGCCGAGGCGGCCCTTGAGCGAGGTGAGCTGCCGCTTGTAGCTGGGCAGCCGGCCCGGGTCCGCAGCCGCCAGGTCCGCCAGCCGGTGCAGGTACGCCCCGGCGCTCTGGTCCGAGCGAAGGTCCTCCGGCGTCGGCGGGTGCAGGGCGGCCAGGGTCCGCCACTCGCTCTCCGGCACCGTCGAGTTCATCCGCACGCCCCACTGCCCGACCCGGACCACGGTGTTGAAGTCGCCGCGTTCCAGCCGGTCCTCCCGGTCCAGCGCCAGCCGGCCGACCAGCTGGGTGGCCAGCTCGCCGCGGAACTTCTCGTCCTTGACCAGCTCCTGGAGGGTCAGCGAGAGCGGTCGGGGCGGGGTGCTGAACCGGCACCGGGTGACGACGGCGTGGTCCGGGTTGACCAGGAGCACCCCCTGCTGACCGTGACCGATCAGGAAGTCCGAGTCGAGCACCCGGACCCGGCCGGGCGGGGTGCCCTGGTCGTTGCGCACGGTCAGGCAGGTGCTGCGCGGCGCGGCGCCGGCCACCCCGGCCAGCCGGACGTGCTCGACGGTCACGTCCTTGCAGTTGATCGCGCTGACCGGACCGAGCCGCCCCGAACTGTCGGCCGGCCCCGGGGTCTCCACGAACAGGTGCGACACCGACACCGAGCCGCAGTTGGCGAAGAGCAGCGCGTACTCGTGGCCCTGCACCTGGATCCGGCTCGCCGGCCCGCTGCCGAGCAGCCGGATGTTCGCCCGGTTGCTGAAGGTCACCGAGGTGTTGCTGGTGTAGAGCCCGGGCGCGAAGCAGATCAGCGCGTCCCCGGCGGGCAGGGTGTTCAACGCCTGCACCCAGTCGATGCCCGGCCGCAGCGTCAGCGTCGCCCAGCCGCCGGTGCTGGCCGCGGCGAGCTGATTGATGGCGGCCTGCACGGTGGTCGCCCCGGCCAGCGACGGCCGCCCGGTCGGGTCGTACGACACCCGGTCGGCGCGGGAGAGGCTTGCGGTGAAGGTGAGCGGCAGGTGGGCCGGCTGCATCGCCTCGTCGAGGAGCTGGGCGGTGACCTCCTGGGTGGCGGTGCCCGAGTCGAGCTGCCAGGCGCAGCGGGCCCGGCCGTCCATGCCGGTCTCCACGGTGACCGTGCTCGCGGTGGTCGCGCCGGCGGTCAGCTTCCCCTGGCCGATGGTGACGGTGAACCGCACCCGGGCCTTGGCGACCGGTTGGCCGCCCGTGGAGACGCCCACCACCAGGTCGTGGCCGAGCGGCACCAGCGTCGCCGGGCTGTTCGGCACCGGCACGGCCTCCTGGCCGTCCCCGCCGAGCAGGCTCAGGGTCAGTTGACCGGTGAGCGGGGCGAAGACCGGGCGGCAGTCGCGCAGCACGCTCCACTGGCTGCCGTCGTACCCGAGGACGCCCAGCCGGCCGTGGGCCCGGCGCGGGCCGTGCGGGGTCTGCGGCAGCGGCGTCGTGCCGGTCCTCGGCCACTGGACGTCGTGCACCGCCGAGCGGGCGGGGAAGGACCACCAGTCCCCGGTCCGGAAGCTGCCCGCCGCGCCGAACCGGATCTTGATGCCGAGTTCCAGGTCCAGCTCGGCGCCGCCGGTGGGGATGGTGCCCCGGCCGTCCCAGCGGCGCACCCGGGGCCGCCGGGGAAAGTCGGCGCGGTTCAGGCTGCCGGTGGCGGTGGCCGGGCGGATCACGATCCGGTCGCCCTCCACCCGGTCGACCTGCACCAGCGTGCCCGGCGTCGCGTTCTGCTCCCGGGTGTCGTCGGTCAGCTCCACCCAGGACCCGTTGGCGAAGCCCGCGCTGCCGTCGCGGCCAGGCACCTTCACCGTCAGCACGTCGACGTCGATGCTCTCCCAGGTCGCCACCGTGGAGCCGTTGTCCCGGGACCACACGTAGGTCGCCGCGCCGGGAGCGCCGCCGGCGAGGATTTCGACCCGGTAGCACTGGTTGTCCAGCCCGGTGTACGGGGAACCGGTCGGGATGACGCAGTCGCCGCCCGGAGCGCCGGTGGGATCGGCGCGGACCGCGAGGGTGCCGGTGGAGCCGGCGGTCAGCTCGGCCCAGCCGGGCGGGGTGTCGGCGCACCCCACCGGGGTGTTCGGCGGGCCGGCCTGCACCAGCCGGACCTGCCAGACGGTGCGCAGCCGGGTAGCGGTGTCCGGGCCGCCCAGGGCCACCTCGCGCAGGCTGGCGTCCTCGATGGCGGTGACGTGCTGCGACCAGGCCTGGAGCCAGGCCACGTAGACCCCGGCGGGGACGGCGGCGCCGGCGGCCAGCCAGGTGCCGTCGAGCTTGCGCACGAACGGACCGGCGGCCGGCAGGTCGGGCTGGGCGAAGACGGACACCTGCGCGTCGTTCTCGCAGAGCACCCCGTCGAGGTAGTAGCGGCCGGCCGACAGCTTCAGGTCGCCGCCGCCCCCGGTCAGCGCGAACGCCCCGTTGGCCAGCGGCGCGCCGGCCGGGCCGACCAGGTCGGTCAGCGCGGTCGCCCGCAGGTGCGCCTGGATGTCCTGCTGCTCGTTCCAGTCCGCGTCCAGGTCCACCCGGCCCTGCTGTTTGCGCACGCTCGTCGCGTGCCGCCGCTGGTCGAACGTCGAGCGGCTGATGTCGCCCTTCATGGTGTGGTTCCTCCGGTCGGCAGCACGGGCAAGGGAGATGCCACCCGCCCCAGCGGCAGGTACTCCCGCAGGGCGAGGGCCAGGTTGTTGAGGCGTTGCGGGGTGAGCGCGCGTCGGAACGCGCCCATCTCGGCACCGGACTCCGCGCCGCTGCGCAGCTCGGCGGCGGCGGTCTCGGCGAGCCGGCCGTACGTCGCGTCCCCGTACCGGGTGCTGGCGAAGGCCGGCCCGACCCGGGTGGCCACGTCCGGGTCGCCGGGGCGGGCCTGCACGGCCAGGTCCGGCTGGCAGCGGTAGCGGCGCGGGGTGACCGAGCCGGGCCGCAGGTAGCTGAACCGCAGGTACCCCTGCTGCCGGCGGGCCACCGTGACCACCCCGTCGAGCAGGCAGTCCGTGGCGGTCAGCACCCGCGCGCCGGTCGCGCCGAGCACGGTCACCCCGGCCAGCTCGACCTCGGCGTCCGCGGCGCCGATCCCGCCGTGCACCAGGGTGTCGGTGACGGTGAGCGGGCCGTCGCCGACGGCCAGCGACCCGGTGACGCACCGGTGCAGCGCCACCTCGACCCGCTCGTTGCCGGCCGCCACGGTCAGCCCGGTCGCGCCGGGCCCGACCGTGCAGTGCCGCAGCTCCAGCCGTCCCAGCCCCGGGCCGCCGGCGGACGGCGCGGCCACCGTCACCGGGCCGGCCACCAGCAGGCCGTCGACGACCAGTTCGCCGGGGCGGTCCCCCGCGCCGGCGCCGGTGACCGCCAAGCCGCCCAGCAGGCAGGGCCGTACCCCGACCGGGTCCAGGTCGGTCTGCCGGCGGGGCCGGTCCGGCGGCCGGGGCCACTGGGCGGCCAGCAGGGTGAGCCGGCTGCCCTGCCCGACGCGCACCGAGACGGTCTCGGCGTAGCGGTGGCTGTCCAGCAGCACGATCCGGCCGGCGGTGCCGGGATGGGCCGCCTGCCAGTCGTGCCAGGCGGTGACGGCCTCGCCGAGCGAGGCGACCACCTCGCCCGCGCGGGGCGGCTCCGTCGCGCTCACCCCGAGCTGCCAGTCCACCGGGCCGCCGGCCGGGCCGAGGTCGCCCCGGCGGGGGTACGGGCCGGCGCCGACGTCGGCGCTGAACGCGTACCACCAGGAGAGCGCCAGGCGGTGCACCGGCCGCCCGGCGGCGACGGTGACCCGGCCGAGCACCGGGTCGACCCGGACCAGGCTGCCGGTGGGCAGCTCCCACCCGGTCAGGTCACAGATCCGCAGGTGTTCCAGGGGTACGGCGCGCAACTCGTCCGCCGCGGTCGGCTGGATCCACACCACGAAGGAGGGATCGTCCTCGCGGAACCAGCGCAGCTCCTCCGGGGCGGGCGGCGCGGCGGAGCCCAGCGCGGCCAGCTCGTCGCGCAGCGGGCGGCGGCGCAACGGGCCGGGCACGTTCGCCTCGTCGGCGCGGTGGTCGATGTCCGGCTCGGTCACGGTCGGCCCGGTCAGCTGCCGCCCCACCCCGACCGGCTCGATCCACCACCGGCCGTCCGGCGGGTCCGCCGCCGGGGCGGCGGTGGCCCGGTCCAGCCGGTACGACGGCAGCGGCCACACGTACATGCCGATGTTGGGGATGTTCGGGCGGCCCTGGCCGGCACCCATCGCCCGCACGTCGACCGTGCGGCAGACCGGTTCGAACGGCCCGCCGACCAGTTCCAGCGGCCCGGCGGCCCGGATCGCCGCGGTGGCCGGCGCGGTCTTCGGGTGGTTGACGTGCTGGGTGATCACCAGCCGCTCGAAGAACTCGACGGCGGCGGTGCTCCAGCCGGTGTTCGCCCGGGTCAGCTCCTCCAGCGCGGCGGCGGTGCCCTTGCGGCGCCGGAACCGGATGGTGTCGGCCACCCGGGCCCGGTCGGAGAAGGCGGCCGCGTCGGGCAGTGGGTGCAGCCGGCCCGCGCCCACCAGCTCGCCCAGGTAGGGCACCACCCACTCGGCGCAGGTCTCCACGAACCAGTCGTCGGAGAGCTGGTCGACGTCGGCGCCGAGCCGGGCGGTCTGCTCGGCCATCACCTCGACCAGGGCGCGCAGCACGCCCCCGGCGGCCTCGTCCGCACTGCGCAGCGCGGCGGGCAGCAGCCCCCAGATCTCCTCGGCCCTCACGATGCCTCCAGCAGGGTGACGTCGCCGGCGTCCGCGGTGAGCAGGTCGGCGGGGAGCAACAGGTCGCCGGCGCGGCGGGCCGGCGCGGCCACGATCACGTCCGCCCGGCCCGGGGGCAGCTCCGCGTCGTGCAGGAGTTCCAGCACCACGCCGGCCACCCCGGACACCCGGTGCAGCAGGGCCTGCACCTCGCTGGCGCGTACCGGTTGGGCGTAGTCCCGGGCGGCGAAGGACAGGCCGGCGACCAGGGCCGCGCGGGCCGCGGCGGCGACCGCGACGAAGCGGTGGCCGGGGGCGACCAGCAGCCGGGCGGTCACCGCGACCCGGCGGCGGCGGTGGCCGAGGATCCGGACCGGCACGGCGGGTTGCCGGGCGGCGTCCAGCGCGCGGAGCAGGTCCGTGCGCAGCTGCGCGCCGTCCGGGATCGCGGCGCCGTCCGGCCCGGCGACGGTGAGCAGGACGATCTGCCGCTCGCCGTCCCAGACCAGGTCGGCGCGGGCCTTCCCGACGCCGGCGAAGGCCCGTGCGAAGTCCGCGTGGTCGTCGAGGGAGACGACCCGGCCGAGGGTACGCACCGCCAGCGGCGCGTTGCGCCGTGCCCGGTCCACGTTCTCCGGGTCGTCGGCGCCGGCCGCCGGGACGGGGTTGGTGACCTCCATCAGACCCAGCGGGCGGGACAGCGGAATGGTCAGCCGCCCCGCCGCCAGGTCGGCCGACCGGCCGATGCCGGACCGGTAGGTGGCCACCACGTTGTCCTGCCCGGTGGGCAGCCGGGCGCCGGTGCGGCCGTCGCCGAAGGTGACGGTGACGGTGCCGTCGTCGGCCCGGCGGACGGTGTAGACCCGGGCGGTGGGAGCCTGGCCGAGCAGCGCGGGGACCTCCTGCCAGCGGACCCCGTCCACCCAGACCGCCAGGGTGGTGCGCGCCCCGCTGGCGGTGGCGGCGGGTACGTGAGTCAGTGGCGCGTGCCGGAGGGTGAACCGCTGGAACGCCTGCCGGGCGTCGCCGCCGCCGAGCACCTCGGCCCGGCTCTCGCCGTGCGTCGCCTTCGCCACGTTGCCGAGCACCCGGACGCTGTCGCGCCGGTAGGTGTGGGCGATGGTGCTGTCGAGATCCACCGTGGCCGGGCCGCGCACCCGCAGCACGGTGACCACCTCGGAGACCGCCGCGCCGGTCGGGTCGACGCCGGTGAGCACCAGCCGGCGGCCGGGTGCCAGGCCGGGCGTCGGGCGGGCCAGCTCCAGGGTGGCCACCTTCGCCAGCGGGGCGGTCTCCGGTCGCGGGGCCACGGCGAGCTGCCGGCTGTCGCCGAGCACGGTGGTGCTCCGCCGGGAGAACGTGTTCGAGTCGCCGCCCGTGACGGTGATCCGGGTGGTCCGGGCGGCGATGCCGAAGTCCGCCACCGGCACCTCGGCCACCGCGCTCACCCACCGCACCTGCGCCGCCCCGGCGGTCTCCAGCACCACCCAGGAGCCGGCCAGGATCGCCGGGTACGACTGGTCCAGGTGCAGGTTGCGGTCCGCGGCGGCGAGCGGGGCGTCCGCCCAGCTGTCCTTGCGGGCGGCGTACGCGCCGGGCAGCACCTGGTTGCTGGTGCCCGGGTTCAGCTCGCCGACCCGCAGCGCCACCGGCAGCGCCGACCACGGCTGGGCGTTGAAGCCGAACAGCGCGGCCCGCTGCGCGAGCAGGTGCACCTGCACCCCGGTGACCCGGGGGCGCAGCTCGACCGGGAGGACCTGCGCGGCCAGCGGCGCGTCCAGCGTCACCACCGTGTACGCGGGCACCGCCTGCCGGCCGTCCCCGCCGGCCTGCGGCGCGGGCAGCACCGCCGTGGCGGCCCGGACCCGCCGCACGTCGAACCAGTCCGGGCCGAGCACCAGCAGCACGCTGCCGGCCGGCAGGACGGTGTCGGCGCCGGCCAGCGTCAGGGTCTCGTCGCCGGGGCGGGGCGGCCGGGGCTCGGTGACCTGCAGCCCCACCGCGTTGAGCTCCGGCCGGGCGACCAGCGGCTCGACGGTCTCGAACACCTGCGGCAGCTCGCCGGGGCCGGGCACGCTCTGCGCCTGGCTGCCCGCCGGGATCGGCACCCCGTCCGGCGCGCCGGGGGTGGCGGTGACGGTGAACGACAACCAGGTCGTCGCGGCGACACCGGGCCGCAGCTCGTATCCGATGGCCCGGGCCAGCATCAGCACCGAGCCGCGCTCGGTGGCGGTGCCGAGGAAGCCCTCGTTGGCGATCCGCTGCTGATAGAAGGCGAGCACGTCCAGGGTGGTCGCCCAGGCGTGCAGCAGGGCCACGGCCGGGTCGTCGACCTCGCGGGTGGTCAGCCCGGCCAGCTCGGGGCGGGCCCCGAGCCGGGCGAGCATGTCGGCGGCGAAGTCCGCCTGCCGGCCCAGCCGGTAGTTCACGCCGGCCCGGCCGGGCGGGTTGGGCCCACGGCCCGCTCGTGTCGTCACAGTCCACCCACCAGGTCGAGGTGCAGGATGCCGTGCTCGGGCACGCTGGGATCGTTGTCGAGGCGGATCACCTCGGTGTCGCCCGCGCGCAGCACCCGCGCGGTCAGCTCGCCGCCGGGCGCCACCCCGACCGGGTGCAGCTCGGTGACCCGTACGTCGGTCACACCCGGGACGGTGACGGCGGCGGCGAGCAGCTGGCTGAGGTAGAGCGGCGTGCCGAAGCTGAACCGGTCCGGGTGGAAGAAGCCCCGGCTCCCGTCGGGCAGGTCCCGGTCGGAGAAGAGGTCCAGCAGGGCCCGCCGCACGTCGGAGCGGAACGCCCCGGGCGTGACGCACACCCACAGCCGCAGCTCGACCGGCAGGTCGACCGGGTCGCGCAGTTGCAGGTCGTACCCGGCCACCCGGAACCGGTCCAGCCGCCCGGCCAGCCGGCGGGCCAGCCCGGGCTCGCCGGCCAGCCGCTGCCCGCCGCGCAGGTCGAGGGTGAGGAACACCGTCCACCAGGAACCGGTCCAGCGGATCCGGGCGGTGGCGTTGTCCACCTCCGGCAGGCGCAGCGCCGCGGCCACCCAGTCGGCGGTGGTCACCGCCCGTTCCTGGGTTCCGAAGGCGACCGGGGCGTGCTGGCGGGCGTGCTCGGTGTCCTCCGGGTCGGTGCCGCCGACAGCGGGCAGCGGGTTGGTCACGGCCAGCACGCCGGAGCGCTCCGTGACCAGGGTGGTCAGGGCGTCGTGGCCGAGGTTGCCGGCCGCGCCGCCGCCGCGCCACCAGGTCACCTCGAACACCGTGCCGGCCGGTGGGCGGCGACCGGACACGTCGTCGCCGAAGCGCAGGACGACCCGGCCGTCGCCCTCGCGTTCGGGCACGAACCCCTGGTCGAACCGGTCGGCGTTGAGCAGGTCCCGGCGGGGCCGCCAACTGCCCTCGGTGGTCTCCAGCCGGATCAGCGGCAGCGCGGCGCGCGGGTCCTGGGTCAGCGCCTGGCTGGCCGGGGTGTCGGCCGGGAACGGGGTGGCCGCGGCCACCGGCTCGGCGGTCAGCAGCGGCCGCCAGCGGGTCTCCTCGGCGGGCGGGAGCTGACCGCGTACTCCGATGGCGTGCTGGGCGGCCACCACGTTGGCCCGGGCGACCGCACAGGTGACCAGGTGGTCGGTGCCGGAGCCGGCCACCGGGGCGGTCACGGTGAGCGGGAAGGCCAGCCGGTCGGCGGCGCTCCACCCGACCTCCAGCACGTTCACCCGCGCGACCGGGTCGGTGCCGGCGCGTACCGAGGTCAGCCGGACCACCTGCCGCCGCGTCGGGTCGGCGTCCGCCCGGCGCCCGGTCTCCGGCGAGGCCACCTCCTCCAGCAGCAGCAGGTCGCCGGGGGCCAGGCCGGTGGCCGGCTGGTCGAGCAGGGTCGCCCCGACCGCGCCGGCGGGCAGGCAGCAGTCCCGGCCGCCCCACACGTGCAGGGCGATCTCGTTGCGGCTGGCCCGCGGGGTGAGCGCGGTCAGCGTCTCGAACCCGGTGGCGCCGCCGGCCAGCAGCGCCACCGCGTCGGCGGCCGGCACCGCCGGGGTGGCCCGGTCGGCGGCCAGGACCGGGGTGCCCGCCGGGATGCCCTGGGTCTCGGCGTCCGAACCGGCGGTGACCCGCACGCTGAGCCAGGCGCGGGCGGCGCAGCCGTCGTGGACGGCGTAGTCCAGCAGCCGGGCGTGCCGGCGGACCGAGATCCGGCTGCGGGCGGTGCCCAGGTACGCCTCGGTGCCGGCGGCGTCCTGCCGGTACGAGAGCCGGTCGGCGACGTGCGCCAGCGCCTCCACCACGGTGATCAGCGGGTCGGCCGGGTTACGTTCCGCCCAGCCGGGCAGGGCCGCCACCCGGTCCAGCATCAACCGCCGGAACCCCGCGTAGTCCTTGGCGAGGTAGTTGGCCGGCGCGCCGGCCGGGCGGGGCGGCGGCCCGGCCGGGGCCGCCGGGGCCGGGTCCAGGTCGCTCGGGCAGTTCGCCTTGAAGGAGAACGTCGCCTCGGCGAGCACCGGGTCGAAGCCGGCTGGCACCCGGTCGTCCACCGCGGAGCGCACCAGCCGCAGCGTGTACGGGGAGAAGTCGCCGGCCCGGTCCACGCGGACGGTCAGCTCCGCGCCGGCGGCGGAGACACTGACCACCCGGACGCCGGTGATCCGCACCCCGCCCTCGACGATCACGTTGCCGGCGGCCAGCGCGGCGCCGGTGGGTACCCCGTCGGGCTGGCCCGGCAGCGGGTGCAGGAACCCCACCCGCAGCAGCTTCTGGTCGGCCGCGTCCACCTCGATCCAGTCGATGCCGTTGAACCCGCTGCCCGGGCGGGCCACCTCGGCCCGGCGCTCGTCGTCGGTGCACCGCACGGTCATCTGCTCCCCCTCACGATGGCGACCTCGGCCGGCCGGCCGGTGGCGCGCAGCCGGTAGCCGACGTGCACCCGGACCGTGGCCTCCGCCAGGTCGACCCGGACGTCGTCGACCTCGATCAGGTCGCCGAGCCAGCGCTGCAACGCGCTGCGGGCCTGCAACTCGGCCGCGCCGACCACCGCCTCGTCGACCGGGGCGAAGAGCAACTGGCCCAGGCCGGCGCCGAAGTCCGGCCGGTTCACCCGCTCGCCGGGCGAGGTGAACAGCACCGCCTCGACCAGGTCGGCGACGTGCCGCTGCGGGCTCGCCAGCCCGGAGCGACCCCGGTTGTCGGGACGCCAGGGAAAGGCCGGGTAGGTCACGACGCCACCGCCCTGATCTGGAAGCCGGCCACCGTCGGTGGCCCCTGCGGGATGCCCTCGGCGCTCACGCCCAGCCCGACGCTGGTGGCGAGCATCGCCGGCTGGCCGTTGACCAGCACCCGCGCCGCCGGGGTGGTCCACTGGATCCGGACGCAGGGCTGGGGTTTGGTGCCCGCGCCGACCGGCACCTGGAACGGGCAGCCGGTCACCGGGTACGCGTCGGCGGCGGTCACCACCGGCAGGCCGCCCACCAGCACCCGGGAGTTGCCGGTCTGCGGGGTGACCGGCCCGGCGTGCGGGCAGGAGAGCACGGCGCCGACGTGCAGCAGCGGGCCGGGCATCAGGTCACCGTCAGCGCGGTCTGGTTGACGGCCACGGTCGGCCCGACCAGGGTGATCGAGGCGCCCTTGCCGTTGGAGATGACGATTCCGGTGTCGTTTATCGAGATCATCGCCCCGGTGAGCGTCTTGAGCAGGATGCCGCCCGCCGGCCCCGGGGCGTCGGAGACCATCACCGTGGCCTGCCCGGGGGTCTGCAGCACGATCGGCGGGGTGGGCGGCGGGGCGGCGGACACCAGGGCGGGGATCTCCGCCTTCGAGCCGTACCAGCAGCCGGTCCAGATGGGGTGGTCGGAGTCGCCCTGCTCGAACTCCACCCAGACCCCGGTGCCGGGCAGCGGCACCGCGTACATGCCGGACTGGATGCCGGCCAGCGGGAAGCAGGGCATCGCCCAGGTGGACGGCGGGAGCGTGACGTCGGGGACGGTCACCTGGATCCGGCCCTGCTGCAACGGGTCGATGTGGTTGACCACCGTGCCGCGATACTTGCCGTAGTACCTGGTCATACGTCGACCCTTCCCGAGGTGGAGATCTGGGCGTTGCGGCTGAGGTTGAACCGCTGCTTGACCTCGCCGGCCTTGACCGTGGTGGTCACGCTCTTCACCGCGTACTCGCCGTCGTAGGCGCGTCCGGCGCCGCGCACCCCGACCAGCCGGCGGCACTGCAGCAGGCGGCCGTAGCGCAGCACGTCCAGCGAGCCCGAGCCGGTGATCACGTTCGCCGACTGGGCGGCGCGGGCCAGGCCCCGGGCGAGGGTCTGCACCACGTCCATCCGGGCGGTGGCGTCGTCGGTACGGCTCGGGTCCGCCCGGCCGATGTTCATCCGCCGGTACGACAGCGGGATCGGGATCTTGCGGCCCAGCGGCGGGTTCAGCGGGCTGACGTCCGGCACCGGCAGCGGGATCGGTACCCGGACCTGCTCCGGGAACGCGGTGAGCAGGTAGACGGTCTTCTGCACCCCGTCGAACGAGAAGGACAGCGACTCCACGTTGGAGAAGGCGTCGGCGTTGACGGTCAGCGCCGGCTGTGCCCGCCCGGCCCGGACCTCCGGCCCCCAGTACGCGGTGTTCATCCCGGGCGTGGGACCCGGCTCCACGTAGAAGGTGTAGCCGACCTCGTCGGCCAGCTGCGACACGTACGCGAAGGTGGTGCCGCGCACGGCCGGGACCCGCTGGATCGGGTTCGGGGCGAACACCAGCACGCTGGGCACCAGCATCGGCACCACGCCGTACGCGGCGAACGGCGCCAGCAGGGTGAGCACCCGGGCCTCGGCGGGCATCGGCATGGGCAGGCCCGACAGGTCGATCAGGTCCATCATCTGGCTCACGTCGACCCCGGTCAGAGTCAGCGTCGACGCGCCGGCCTCGTTGCTGCGGGCCACGTCGTGGCGGGTCACCACGCCGTCGGAGAGCACCTGCGGGCGGCCGTCCAGGTGCAGGACCAGCAGCACCCGGGTCGGCGGGTCGAGGCTGCCGTCGGCGAGCATCCGCTCCACCAGCGAACCTCGGCCGAGGGCGAACCGCAGCTGGAAGCCGGAGCGCTGGCCGGCGTTCTGGGTCACCTGCGCCTCCTGCAACGCCTCGACGAGTTCGTACGGGGCGGGCCCGAAGGTCAGCGGCCCGACCAGCAGTTGCAGCCGCACTCCCCTAGGCATCGCCGGCTCCGGGGAACCCCTCGGGCAGCGCGACCCGGACCACCCGGCCCGGCTGCTCCAGCTCGGCCGGGTCGAAGGCGCCGTTGGCGTCGCAGAGCTGCCAGAACGCGGTCGGGTCGCCGACCGTACGGGCGGCCAGCAGGTCGACCCGGTCGCCGTCGGCCACCTGCTCCCAGCCGGCGGTGGCGAGCCGGTCGGCGGGCGGCACGAACCGGCGGCGCAGGTGGACGACCTCCTGCCCGGTGTCCGGGTCCACGGTCACCGCGGTGCCCACCGTGGCGTACCGGCTCTCCGGCGCGATCGTGCCCCCCACCGGTACGCCGGCGGTGCTGCCGCCGGTCGCGGCGAGCAGCGTCTCGGCGACCCGGCTGCGGGCGGCGACCAGGGCCGGGTCGGTCTCGGGCGGCAGCGGCGCGGTCACGGCAGCCGGTCGATTCCGAGGTCGGTCAGCCGGCCGCCGCGCGCCCGGCCGGCGAGCTGTTCGAGCTGCTGGTGGGCGGCCATGGCGAGGCCACCGGCCCGGCCGGCGGTGCCGACGTCGTTGACCGTCAGCACCCGCAGGCCCAGCCGGATCTTCGCGCGGATGGGGTTCAGCATCGGGTCGAACGCCTCCTCGGTGATGGTCAGCTCGGTGATCCGTACCGGCCAGAGCCGGCGCCGCCCGAAGGCCAGCAGCACCAGCGGCGCCGGTGGCGGCACCACCTCCAGGGTTCCGGCGGCCAGCAGCGCCGCGGCGTCCTGCACTGCGGTCAGGCTGGGATAGGCCAGCGACTCCAGGGCGGCCAGCTGCGCGGTCAGGCCGAGCTCCACCGCGTCGGCGTTGGACCGCGGCTCGGCGAGCTGGTCGGCGGCGTCCAGTTCGGCCTCCAGGGTGAGCGTCTGCACCGGCGGTCCGGTGATCCGCAGCGCCTCGCCCTTCGCGCCGCCCTCGGCGCCGCCGGTCTTGAGCTGGAAGCCCCGGGTCAGCGCGTCCGGGTTGTACTGCAGAGTGATCACCCGCCGGGTCCGGCCGCTGTCCGGGTCGAGGACCACCAGGCCGGCGCGGAGCAGGCGGGGGCTGAGCGGACTGGTCACGGGGTGCCTCCTGTCGAGGGTCGGCGCCAGCGGATCCGCTCCGCGACGGCCCGGGTGATCCGCCCCTGCAACTGCCGGGGGTTGAGCCCGTCGAAGGTCAGCGAGCAGTTGGTCAGGTCGGTGACCCGGATCTGGCCGGTCTGCAGGCCCAGGCCGGTGAAGAGCAGGTTCACCCGCGCGACGGTCGCGCTGCTCAGGGAGATGGGCCGCAGCGCCCCCGGCTGGTCGCTGCCGTCGGCCGCCCGGCTGATCCCGCCGCCGATCCGCAGTCCGAGCAGGGCGTCGGGGGCCAGGACGATCTCGTTGGCGCCGCCGAGCGGGAGGGTGATCTCCCGAGGGTTGTTGACCGACAGATCGGCGTCGATGTTGCGGATCGCCAGCCGTCCGGGCGGCGACGGTTGGTCGCTCTGGACGTCGGCGATGGTGTGCAGCAGTTCGTCCCGGGACTCCGGGGTGGGCCGCAGCAGCCGGTTCAACCGGATCAGGTGCTCTTCCCGGGCCGGTCGGACCTCGCCGGTGGGCAGCCGCCAGCGCAGCAGGTCGACGGTGTTCGGCTCCTGCGGGCCGAGCCCGGACGGGTCCGCCACGGCGGGCAGGGTCACCCGGTAGACGAGTTCCTCGCCCTCCATGGTGAACCGCCCCGGTGTCCACCACGGCAGCGCGCCCGTCATCCGCCGGTAGTCCAGCGCCCCGTCGTGGAACGCCAGCCGGGCCTCCCAGGTCCGCTCGCCCCAGACGAACCCGGAGTGCACCACGTCGAAGTCCAGCCGGCCGTTGAGGCTGTCGAGGACCTCGCTGAGGTGGTACGTGTTCAGGATGCGCAGCAGCCCGTCCCAGGCGGCGGCCATCTCGCGGCGGCGCTGCTGGTTGGTGGTCGGGGCGGGGGTCGGGCTCGGCCCGCCGCCCAGCAGCATGCCGAGGTCGAGCGCGAAGGTGGCGTCGCGGACGTCCAGCGAGGGCAGCTCGCCCGCGCCGGAGGTGATCTCGTGGGTGAGGTCGCCGAGCAGGCCGCGCTGCACGAACACGTACAACCCGATGCCGTGGTCGACGAAGGTCAGGCCGCTGATCTCGCCACCGGTGGCGGTGATGGTGGCGGGCGGGGGCCCGCTCGGGCCTAGGCCGGCACCGCCCTGCTCGTAGCCGATGGAGGTGAACCGCAGCCCGTACTCCGGCCGGTCGTGGGGCGCGCCGAGCAGGCGCAGCTCCCGTCGGGCGTCGGCGGTGACCTGGGCCCGGATCGCGGTGAGGGTGGGTTGGCGCAGGTTGAGTCGCAGGCCGCCGTGGTCGAGGAAGTCGACGGTCAGCCCCGCCGCGCCGAAGTCGGCGGTGCCGTCGGAGAGGAAGGTGCCGATGTCGAAGCCGACCCGGGGTGCGCTGATCGCGCCCAGGTCCAGCCCGCCCATGATCCGCATGCCCTGCGCGGTGTGGGTCGGTTCGACCAGGAAGCCGTCCAGCGGCGGGGTGGGGCGCAGCCGAAGCTCGCCGAGGACCGTCTCCTGGTCGGTGGCCAGCCGGATGGTGGTGCCGTCGCCGAGGTCGACCAGGAGCCCGCTGGCCCGGGTCTGCCCGACCACCAGCTCGCGCAGCAGCAGCCGGCGGAACCGGCCGCCGGGCGTGCCCGGCGGGTGCAGGTCGATCCGGGCCCGCGCGCGGATGTCGAGCAGGGTGATGGCGCCCTCGCCGGGCCGGATGCGCAGGCCGAGGGACTGGCCCTGCCAGTCGAGCGCGTCCACCGACACGGTCGCCAGCCGCAGCCCCGGGCCGCCGTTCGCGCCGATGTCGATCCCGTCCGGGCGGATGCTGACCAGGCCGGTGTCCAGTCCCTCGAACTGGACGTGCTGGGTGTGCTCGCCGGGGTTCGGGCCGGTGCCCAGGTGCCCTTCCGCGCCGGTGACCCGGGCCTCGACGTGGCCGCCCCGGCCGAAGGCCAGGGTGATCTGGGCGGCCGACAGCGCGGCGTCGACCCGCAGCGCCGCGTCGACCCGCCCGGCGATCTCCAGCCGGGTGGCGCCGGTGGTGATCCGGCCGGCGACCAGCCCCGCCGCCCGCGACCAGCGCAGGCCGCGCACGTTCACGTCGAGGATCTCCAGCGGCGGCAGGTCCGGCTGCCCGGCCGGGGTGGGCACCGGGCGGCCCAGGCCGACGTCCAGGACCCCGCTGCGGTAGCGCAGGTCCCGGCTGGTGATCCGGTCGATGTGCAGGCGCTCGACGAGCAGTTCGGCGTCGCCGGGCGGCCGGACCTGCCCGTCGGGACCGGTCCGCTCCGGGGCGCTGTCCCAGCGGCCGGTGACGGTGAGACCGTCCAGCACGGTGGGGCCGTGGGAGACGATCCGGCCGTCGCCGGCCCGCCAGTCGATCCCGGACAGTTCGATCCGGGACGGGCCGATGTCCTCGAACCGCAGCCCGCCGGCGTGCTCGGTGACGATCCGGCCGCCCAGCCCGGCCCGGCGGACGGTGACCGAGCCGTCGGGGGTGCGCAGGGTGGTGTCGGCGAGGGTGACGCCGCTGAGGGTGATCTGCTGGCTGTCCGTGGGGTCGCTGAGGATCCGGCCGGTGGCCGGGTCGACCCGGTGCGCGCCGGCCCGGATCAGGTCCACCGTGACGGCGGCGGCCGGGCCGACGGGCTGGCCACCGACCGTGCCGGTGATGGTGGTCGGGCCGCCCTCCAGCGCCCGGGACAGCACACTGAACCGGAGCTGGTCAAGCTGGCCGATGCTCAGCCGGCCCGAGTAGGTCAGCTCCTCGCCGGACAGGTCCAGCTCCAGGTCCTGCACCCGGACGCCGACCAGCGCGCCGGAGACGACCTCCACGCTGTAGCCGGGCGCCGGGTCGGTGACGTCCATGCCGATCCGGTCGGCGTCGATCCGGTCGATCACCATGGTGCGGATCAGCGCGCCCCGGACCTGCCGGCCGGTGGCGGCGGGCGCGGTGCGGACCAGTACGTCGAGGCTCATCCGGCCGATCCGGGTGCTGCCCCGGGAGTAGAGGCTGCGGGTCGCCGACCGCATGGTGACCCCGGTCAGCTCGGTGCGTTCCACGACCAGGTCGGGCAGGCGCAGGTCGTCACCCTGCGGCACCACCCGGCCGTGGATCGCCTCGCCGGGGCTGCCGTCGGCGCGGGCGGGCGCGGTGAAGGCGATCCGTCCGGCCGTCGTACCCGGGCCGGACAGTCCGGTGACGGTGAGGTCGCCGACGCCGAAACCCACGGCGGCCCGGCCGGTGGGCAGGCCGGCCTCGGTGGCCGGGCCGCTCAGCTCGGCGGGGAGCAGGCCGCCGCCGGTGACGTCCAGGTCGGCGCGAGCGCGCAGCCGGTGGGCCTCGATCCGGTCCACGGTGGTCGCGCCGCTGCGGACGTCGGTGGCGGTCACCTCGGCCACCCGGATCTCGGCGCCCAGGGTGGCCGGGTCCAGGCCCGCGCTCAGCCCGCTGACGGTCAGCCCGCCGACCGACAGGCCGAAGTACCGCCGGGCCCGTTCCCGCAGCTCCTGGAACTCGCGTTCCTCGGCCGCGCTGCGGTGACCCGGGACGTACCGGCCCGCCGCGTCCACCGGCTCGGCGGGGCGGGCCGCCAGGACGCGCAGCCGGTCGAGGTCGGTCAGCCAGCGGGTGAGCTCGGCGCGGCGCGCCGCCCACTGCGGCTCGTCGGGCAGCGCAGCGAGCTGGGCGGCGACCTGCTCCCGGGTGGGCAGCTCGGCGGCGGTGACCCGGAGCGCGGGCTGCCCGTCCGCGCCGGGCAGCAGTCGTACGCCGGCGGCGGTGACCGACGCGGTGCTGCCCCGGGCGAGGGTGGCGGCGTCCGGGGCGGTGCGGTCCCGGCGGAACCGGGCGATCAGCTCGTCGTCGGGCAGGTACTCGCCCGACCGGGAGGGCACCGAGCCCTCGGCGTGGATCGGGTCGATCTCCAGACCGGCGGCCTCGACCCGGCCGGTCAGCCCGGTCACCCGGATCCCGCCGATGTCCAGGGTGCCGCCCGCCGTCTGGCGGAGCTGGTCCGAGAGCGCGACCAGGCGACGTCGTTCGGGCTCGGTCAGCGACTCGGCGTTCCAGCGGTGTCGGGTCTCCAGCCGGTGCAGCTCCCGCTCGAGCGGCTCCAGCTCGGTCAGCTGCCGGGTCACCTGGCTCAGCCGGTCCTGCAGCGCGGCCCGTTCGGCGACCGTCGCCCGGCCGAGCCGTTCGCGCAGCGAGTCCTGCTCGGCGCGCAGCCGGGCCGGCAGGCTGTTGCCCAGCCCGATCAGGGTCCGGCCGACCTCGATCCGGCCGACCTGCTGCATCCCGGCGAAGGAGAGCCCCTCGGCGGTGGCGCTGGCGAAGCTGACCCGCAGCGAGTGCAGCATGGCGACCGCGTCGGTGGCCCGCTCCCCCACCGTGCGCGGCGGGCGCATCACCCCGTCGGTGAGCAGGCCGATGGTGGCGTTGGCCAGCGGCGTGAAGATCTCCCCGGCGCTCAGCGAGGCGAACTGGCGGGCCAGGAAGGGCGCCCCGGCCGTGTACGGGGCGAGCAACGCGTCGCTGATCTTCGACAGGAACGGCAGGCCGCCGTAGAAGGAGATCACGTTGTGCAGCAGGTGGATCAGCGGGTCGATCAGCGGGATACCGATCCAGCCCCGCCGGCTGGGCTCGGTGACGTCCTCCCGACCGGTCGCCCCGGCCCGGAAGGCCAGGCTGGACAGGCCGAAGCGGGTCAGCCCGAGGATGCCGCCCGGCAGCGAGTCGCTGGCGTAGACCACGTCGGAGACGCTCAGCCCGGTCATTCCGGCCTGCGCGCCGACCGGCCGCTCGTAGCCCCGGTCGGAGAAGGAGGCCACGATGTCCAGGCCGGTGAGGACGACCCGGCCGGTGCGCAGGGAGCTGCCGGTGAACGTCCGGTTGAACCCGTCGAGCTCCAGCCGGGGCAGCCGGACGCGGAGGATGCCCTGCCGGGCGTCGACCGACGCGGACAGGTGGTTGGTGTGCGCGCGGTCGGTGTCACTCAGCCGGGCGCCGCCGAGGTCGCCGCTGATCCACTGCGCGTCGTGCAGGTCGAACTCGCGGAGGGTGACCTCCTGGGTGAACATGCTCAGCCCGGTCCGGCTGAGGAAGAGCAGCTTCAGCCCGACCGCGACCAGCCGGGCCAGGTCACCGACCACGGTGGGCGCGTCGTCGGTGCGCAGCGTCTCGGGTTCGAACGAGGGCCGCAACCGGGCGTGGTAGAGCCGCAGCTGGTCGACCAGCTCCCGCAGGCCGGGGACCTGGTCGGCCCGGACGTCGCGGGAGCGCAGGAACACCCAGCGGCGGTCGTCGAGGGCGTACAGCTGGACGATCAGCGAGCGCAGCTCGGTGGCCCGGTCCGCCCGCCACAGCCGGTCGTCGCGCAGCCGGTCGCGGAGCTGGTCGCGGGCCTCGATCCGGCGCGGGCCGGAGATCGCGGTGACCGCCAGGGAGGCCCGCATCTCCGGGGTCATCGCCGAGCGCATCCGGGCCCAGCGGTCCGGGTCCTCGGCCTCCAGCCGGGCCTGGTCGGCCACCGGCAGGTTCCGCACCAGCTGGAAGGCGAGCCACGCCTCGCGCGGGTTGACCGCCCAGTCGGTCAAGCCCACGGCGAGCAGCTGGCGGGCCTGCCGTTCCAGGTGGGCGGGGTCCCGCAGGGCCAGCAGGTCCAGCACCTCGGTCCGCCACATCTCGTGGGTGAGGTGGGCGTCGGGCAGCGCGTCGAGGATCCGGTCCAGGTCGCGCAGCGCGTCGAGCCGGTGGACGGCGGTGCGCAGCGTCTCCCGGCCACGGGCGGCCGCTGCGCCGGTCACCGCGCCGGTCGGCTGGTCGAGGCCGATCAGCCGGCGGACCAGCGCGACCGCCCGCGGCCCGTCCAACCCGGCCTGCACCTCCCGGTGGATCTCCTCGACGACCCGACCGGCGTCGACCTGCCCGGCGCTGCGGCGGGCCGGGTCGAGCGGTTCGGCGAAGCTGCCCACCCCGGTGTACCGGCCGCCGAGGATGTCCTCGGCGGGGATGTTCTCCTCCAGCCGGGCGAACCACCGGCCCTGCTCCAGCCGCCGCCACCGGTCCTGCGCCGCCAGCGGCAGGCTGCGCACCAGCAGGTACGCGAAGCGGGCCTCGTGGTCGCGGATCGCCCAGTCGAAGACCCCGTACGACAGCAGCCCCTCGATCCGGGTCAGGTTCTGGTGCTCCTCGCGGGCGGCCAGGACGACGAGCAGCCGGGGGCCGAGGGTCGCGCCGATCCGCTTCTCCTCCCACGGCAGGTCGTCGAGGAGCACGTCGAGCCGGCCGGCCTCGTCGAGCCGGCGTACCACGTGGCGCAGCCGCGCACCGGGTTCCGGCGGGCCGGCGGTGGCCGTACCCGCGCCAGCCGCGCCGCCGCTCGGCGCGGTGGCGGCCGCGCCCCCGGCGGTCGGCGGCGCGGTGGCGAGCGCGGCGAGCAGGTCCAGCGCCGCCGGGGCCCGGTGCTCGCCGATCAGCCGCTCGGCCCGCCGCGACACCGTCCGCAGGTCGGCGTCCCCGTCCAGCCGCCGGCTCTCGTCGTCGACCCCGCCCAGCGCGGTGAGCTGCGCCCGCAGCGCGGCGGCGTCGGTGCCGCGTGGCGTCCGCTCGGCCACCAGAGCGTGGAAGAAGACCTTGCGGTCGCCGTTGAGCAGTTCCCGCAGGACGCTGTCGCGCAGCGCGCGCACCACGTTCAGCGCCGTGCGCCGCTCGACCGGGCCGAGCCCCTCGGTGCTCAGCCCGTGCACGTTGCCGGCTTCCAGGACCCGCAGCAGGTAGGGCGTCTGGCCGCCGAGCGCGGCGAGGGCGGCGCCCGGGTAGAGCCGGTGGTGGTCGTCGTCGAGGTTGCGGGCCAGGTCGGTGCGGCGGTTCGCGGGCAGGCTGTGCACCAGGTTGCGGGCGACCAGGAAGGGCATCGTGTCGAGCACCCGCAGGCAGCCCCGCACGTCGTCGCCGGAGACCCACAACCCGTCGAGCAGGTCGATCAGCCGGGCCCGTTCCGCGCGGTAGCGCCGGTCGACGATCTCGCTGAGCTGCGACTCCAGCAGCCCGGTCTCGGTCTCGCTCGCCGCCGCCGTGCTGGCCGGGGGCGCCGGGGCGGTGCTGACGGCGCCGGTGTCGGCGGCGACCGCGCCGGTGGGCAGCCGCGCCGCCGGCGCCCACAGCGGCCGGCCGGCCGCGGCCGCCTCGGCGAGCTGCCGGGCCTCGGCCTCCGGGTCGGTCCGGTTCGGGTACGCCCCGGGCGCCGCGCTGGCCTGCGCCAGGTGCCCGAGTTCGTGGGCCAGCAGGGCCCGCCCGGCGGCCCGTCGCGGGTCGAAGCCGGGGGCCAGGTAGAGCGCGCCGTCGGCGAAGAGGCCCCGGGCGCCGTGGTTGCCGGCCCGGCGCCCGGCGTCGCCGAGGTGCACCCGCACGGCGTCCGGCCGCAGGCCCAGCGCGGGAGCCCACCGGCCGACCAGGTCACTGGTCAGCGCGGCCAGCGCCTCGTCCCGCGCCGGGGCGTCGTCCCGGTCCGGGGCCGGCGCGGCGTGGACCGCCGCCTCGCGCTCGGTCATCGGCCCGGCTCCGGGTGTCCGGGGCGGCCCAGCCCGGCCCAGATCGCCTCGGCCAGGGCGGCCGGCAGGTCGGCGTCGGGGCGGGCGCGCAGCGGCCCGGGCGCGGGGGCGGTCCTCGGCAGGCCCCGGTCGGTGAGCAGCCTGGTCAGTGCCACGGTCACGGCGGCGGCGAGCGCGGCCCGGTCGGGCACCTCGACCCCGGTGAGGACCAGCTCGCGGACGTCCACCTCGATGTTCATGTCCACAGCCCCGGGTCCGCGGGTCGGTCGTGCTTGGCGTACTCGGCGGCGACCGCGTCGAGGACGTGTCGCATCCCGATCAGGGCGCCGTCGCCGGACGCGACGAGCGCGGCGCGCAGGGCGATGGTGTGGATGTCCCCGCCGGTGAGGTCCAGCTCGGCCAGCCGGGCCAGGTCGAGGCCGTCGGTGGCCAGCCCGGGCGGGAAGGCCCGCCGCCACAGGTCGGCCCGCTCGGCCGGGCCGGGGTGTCCGAACGGGACCACCACCCGCAGCCGGCGCAGGAACGCCGGGTCGATCGCGGTGCGCATGTTGGTGGTCAGCACCGCCACGCCCCGGTACTGCTCCATCCGTTGCAACAGGTACGACACCTCGATGTTGGCGTACCGGTCGTGGCTGTCCTTCACCTCCGAGCGCCGGCCGAACAGCGCGTCGGCCTCGTCGAAGAGCAGCACGGTGCCGCCGCGTTCGGCGGCGTCGAAGATCCGGCGCAGCTGCTTCTCGGTCTCCCCGATCCACTTGCTCACCACGGTGGCCAGGTCGATGCGGTGCAGGTCCAGGCCGAGCGCGCCGGCCACCACCTCGGCGGCGAGGGTCTTGCCGGTGCCGCTGGGCCCGGCGAACAGCGCGGTGACGCCAAGCCCTCGGGCGGTGCGCTGCCCGAACCCCCGCTCGGCGAGCAGCACCCGGCCCGCGGCGGCGGCGGTGAGCTGGCGCAGCTGCTCGCGCGCCGGCGCGGGCAGCACCAGGTCGTCCCAGCCGGCCCGGACTTCAATCCGCTCGGCGAGGCCGTCGAGGTCCCGGCGTACCCCGGCGCGGACCAGGTCGCGGGCGGCGGTGACCGGATCGGCGCCGGGCCGTCCGGCGGTGGCGAGGATGTCGCTGTGCGCCAGGTCGAACTCGCGGGCCAGTGCGGCGGCCGGTCCGCCGGTGCGGCCGGGCAGCACCAGCCGCCACAGCTCCCGCTGCTCGTCGCGGGTCGGCCGGTCCACGACCGGCCCGACGCCGACCCCGTGCAGCGGCACGGCCCGTGGGGTGGAGACCAGGACGTCACCGATGATCCGGGCCAGCAGGTACTCCACGGTGGTCAGCAGCTCGGGCGGCTCGTCGCCGGCCAGCTCGACCACCAGGACCGGGTCGGCCAGTACCACCTCCCGGTTCCACAGCCGGGCGAAGGCGTCCCGGTCGGTGACGGCGCGGGGCAGGTCGACGGCGGAGACCCGGTGACCGGTACGCCGCACCGTGGCGACGGCCAGCGCGACCACGTCGGTCCGGTCGGCCCGGTCCGGCCCGCAGATCCGCAGCGCGCGGCGGCCGGCCTGCCACGCCTCGGCCAGCTGGGTCGCGGCCCGTCGCCGGCTCGCCGGCAGGGTGGCCGGTGGGGCGGGCAGGTCCGCCAGGTACGGCCGGAGCCGCTCGTCGAGGCGGCCGGCGCCGCGCACCTCGTGCAGGATCCGCTCGTCGGGACGGACCGGGGCGTGCGGCAGCGGGCCGTCACCCAGCTCGACCAGCCGGGCGGCGCGCAGCGGCCGGTCGGCGGCCAGCGCGTCCCAGTGCGGGCCGGGCAGGGTGTCCAGGCACCAGGCGAAGGTGGGGGGACGGTCGAGCAGCCCGAGCTCCCCGGCGATCGCGGCGACCAGGACGTCGCGTTCGAACCCGCTGAGCCCGAAGCCGGCGGCGATCCGGTCCAGCGCAGGGCAGCCGGCCGGCGGCGGGTCCGCCGGTTCGCCCTTGAGCAGCAGTCGGATCCGGTCCACCTCGGCGGGCAGCCCGTCGTCGGCGGTGGCGGCGACCGGCGGGGCGGGCCAGCGGGCGGCGGGGCGCGGGGCGGGCATCACAGCACCACCGACGGTCCGGTGTACCGGCCGGCGGGGTCGGCGGTCAGCGGGCTGTCCACCCCGTCCACCCGCAGCCGGGCCAGGTACGTGCCGGCGGGCAGGTCGCGGAAGCCGAAGCGGATCCGGTCGGTGCCGTCGGCGCCCGGCGCGACGCCGTTGCCGGGCGGTGCGGGCAGCACGGTGCCGGTGCCGCCGGTCAGCGAGAGGGTCACCTGCTGGGTCGCGCCGACGCGCGGGTCGACGGTGACGGTGACCGCGCCGGTGCGCAGCGGCACCCCGTCGACGGTGCGGGTGGAGTCGACCACCACGTCGCCGGGCGCGACGGTGATCAGCGGACGGTAGGTGACCGGCACCGCGTCCGAGCTGAGCGCCGGTCGGGGGCTGGGCGGGTCGCCGAGGTCGACCGCGTGCGTGACGACCAGTCCGGAGATCCCGGCCGGCACCGGCCGGTCGAAGGCGGCCAGCGGCACCCGCAGCTCCCCGGCGGTGGCGGACGCCGGGCTGGCGCTGGCCGCGCCGATCCGGATCCGGGTGTCCCGGCCGGACAGGTTGCGGCCGGTGACCACCAGCGTCGCCCCGGCGGTGACCGGGGTGCCGGTCGGGCCGTCCGCCCGCACCTGGTCGACCTCGGGTCCGGCGACGTCGACGGTGCCGGCGGTGACCGCGCGGACCGGCAGCGGTTCCCGCGCGCCGCGCACCGGGTCGATCAGCACCACCGAGACGTCGAAGAAGACGCTGGTCCGGTACGGCGCGCTGAACGCCGACCAGAGCCGGAAGGTCTCCTCCCCGCCCGGGCTGTTGGTGGTGGTGAGCCGCAGCTGCTCGAACTGCTCGGCGAGGCGGGAGTCGGCGACCGGTGCGGGCAGGGTCGGGTCCGGCGGGTCGGGCGCGAGGGACCGGCGGATCGCCGTGCGGGTGAGCACCGGCGTCTCGTGCAGCATCGCCAGCAGGTGCCCGAGCAGGATCTCGCTGGTCAGCGGGTCGTGGCCGTAGACGCTCGCGACGTAGTGCAGGTCCACGCCGAGCGGCGGCGCGGCGACGTCGTCGCCGGCCGCGTCGCGCGGCGGCGGGCCGAGGTTGGCCCACGACGGGTTGCGGGTGACCCGGTTCAGGAACAGGTTGACCTGGTTGCCCTCCTGGTTGCCCACGGTCACCCGGTCGGGCGGGCCGGCGGACACGGTCACCCCGCCGACGGCCGAGGAGGCGCCGGTGGCGCGCAGGTAGGCCATCAGCTGGCCGCGCAGCACCGCGGTGACCGCGGCGAGGGCGTACGCGGTGCTCATCGTGGCCCTCCCGGGTCGCGCAGGTAGGCCTCCAGCTCGGGGGCCGGCCCCGGCTCGGCGGCGGGCGGCGGGGCGGCGGGCGGGACCGGCGGCCCGGCGGCGGCGACCGGGCGCTGGCCGGGGGCGAGCCGGACGTCGATCCGGCCGATGTGGACGTGCACGGTGGGCCGCTCCGGTGCCCGGACGGCGGCCCGGGTCACCGGTGCGACGCGCGTCGGCGGGGCGGGCGGCGCGGGCCGTACCACGGGCGCCGTGACCGGGGGCGGTGCCGGCTGCGGCGGCGGGGCCGGCGCGGCGGGCGGGGGCGGCGGCGCGGCCGGCCCGGCCGGTGGGCGCCCGGTCACCGCCCGGTCGAGGGTGACCTCCCGCAGCACCCGGGTCGTCTCCTCCCGGGTGACCGGCGGGGGCGCGGCCGGGCGCGGCGGCGCCGGCTCGCGCGGCGGGGCGGCGGGGACGGCCGGCACGGCCACCGGCTCGACCGCCGGCGCGGTGGCCGCCGCCGGCGGCCCGGGCGGTGGCACCGGCGGTGGCGCGGCGGCGGGCGTCAGCGTGCCGGGCGGCGCGGCCGGCGCGGCCACCGGACGGGTCGCGGGGCGCGGTGGTACCGGGGCGTCCCGCTCGAGGTCGTACGCCTCGAACCCGCCGCCCGGCTCGGGCTGCTCGGGCTCGAACCGGCCGAGGGTGCGCGGCTGGAGCCGGTGGGCGCTGCCCACGGCCAGGGCGGCCAGCGCGGCCAGGTAGCCGGTCATGACACCTGCTCCAGGTACGCGGCCCGGCGGTGCGGGCCCAGGCCCAGCACCTCCGCCTCCGACCAGCCGTACGCGCGGGCCAGCCGGTGCACCTCGCCGAGCAGCCGCCGGACCCGGGCGTCGGCGGCCTGCCACGCCCAGGCGGGCAGGTCCAGCAGGGCCTCGGCGGCGGTGCCGCAGGCCGGGCAGGTCAGCGCCACGGCGACCACCCCGAGCGGGTCGCGCTCGGCCATCGCGGCCGACACGGCCGGCAGCAGCTCATCCGGCTCGCCCACCGGCGGCTCGGCGGCGACCAGACAGCGCTGGAGCAGCCGGCGCTCGGCGGCCGCCGGGTCACCCGCGCGTGCCGCCTCGGCCAGGTCGGCCGGAGTGGGCAGGCGCAGCGTCAGCCGGTGCCCCCGCCAGTCCAGGGTGAACGTGCCGATGTCCGGTTCCGGCGCGGCGGCCAGCAGCTCGGCCACGGTGAAGCCCACCTCGAGGCGTTCCGGGCAGGCCGGACAGTCCATGATGGTCTCCACCCGCCCACCGGTCCAGTCCCCCGCGGTCCGCAGCAGCAGGGCCGCCACCGCGCCCACCGGCAGCCGGTCGGCGTCGGGGCGGCCGAGCAGCACCAGCGGACGGTGTGCCGCCGGCCGGTCGAGCGCGTGGTCCCAGGCGGAGACCAGCTCCGCCTCGCTCAGCGGCCGCCCTCCGGTCACGACCCGAGCCGGGGCTCGGCCGGCTCGGCGACCGCCTCGTCGCGCTCCCAGCCCTCGTTCTCCAGCTTGATGTGCTCGATCGCCACCGCGTTGGCGTTGGCGTCCAGCTCCGGCAGCGCCTGGTACTCCGACACCCAGCACCGGAACAGCCGGTAGGACTGGGCGACCTGGCCGGCCTCGTTGAGCAGCTCGATGGTGATGTCCCGGCGGAAGTCGGCCAGCGACACCTCGGAGCCGAGCCCGGCGTGCAGCGCCCAGATCTTCCCGGCCCACGCGGCGAACTCCGCGTCGTGGGTCAGCCCGCGCTCCAGCGTCACCGCCTCGAACTCGCTGCGCCCCGGCGACTTGCGGCTGGTGGACGGGTCGCCGCCGTCGCGGTGCTTGACCACCTCGGTGGTCCGCTTCAACGCGCTGACCTTGCTCACCCCGGCCACGTACCGGCCGTCCCACTTGACCCGGAACTTGAAATTCTTGTACGGGTCGAACCGGGTCGGGTTGACGGCGAACTGCACCATGACTCACACCTCTCAGGACGGGTTCTGGCCGGCGAGCTGCTGGATCCGGATGATCACGAACTCGGCGGGTTTGAGCGGGGCGAACCCGACGACCACGTTCACCACGCCGCGGTCCCGGTCGTCGCTGGTGGTCGTCTCCGCGTCGCAGCGCACCAGGTACGCCTCGCGCGGGGTCCGCCCGGCGAACGCGCCCTTGCGGAACAGGTCCTGCATGAACGACGTCAGGTTGAGCCGCAGCTGCGACCAGAGCGGCTCGTCGTTCGGCTCGAAGACGGCCCACTGGGTGCCCCGGAACACGCTCTCCTCGATGTAGAGCGCCAGCCGGCGGACCGGGGTGTACTTCCACTGGCTGGCCAGCACATCCGCGCCGGCCGTCGTCCGGGCGCCCCAGTTGACCGTGCCGACCACCGGGAAGGTGCGCAGGCAGTTGAGCCCGAGCGGGTTGAGCACGCCGTTCTCGGCGTCGGTCAGCGGGTACACCAGGGTGGTCACGCCGCGCAGCTGTGCCTCGGTGCCGGCCGGGGCCTTCCACACGCCCCGCTCGGCGTCCTGGCGGGCGTACAGGCCGGCGAGGGTGCCGCCGGGCGCCACGGTGCGCGGCTGGAAACCGTCGGAGGGGTCGGGGATACGCAGCCGGGGGAAGTGCGCGACCGCGTTCGGCCCCTTGACCCCGAGCTGGTTGATCCAGTCCAGGGCGCGGTCCGGGTCGTCCACCCCGGGCGGCGGGTCGACCAGCAGCATCGCCCGGCGCCGCTCGCACAGCTCGTACGCCGCGGACCAGATCGCCTCCGGGTCCACTCCACTGTCGACGGTGCTCGGATCGCCGTGCCGGGCCCGGGTGGCGTCGGGGATGCAGAGCAGGTTGAACAGGTCGGTCTTGAGCAGGGCGTAGAGGCCCGAGTAGGCGGCCTCCGAGCCGACCAGCGCCCCGGTGCCGGGCAGCGTGCTGCCGTCGGCGCCGGTGACCAGGTCACCCTGGCCGAGCCGCTTCGCGCCGACCGGCGTGTACCGGCCCACGTTGGCCGTCGCCCCGCCCAGGCCGAGCAGGGCGGCGCCGTCGGCGACGTCGCCGGAGGCGGTCGCCCCGGCGACGGTGAAGGCGGCGTCCACGGCGGCCGGGGCCACCAGCGGGTCGACGTCGCCGAGGAGGCGTACCCCGCCGGCGGCGGTGGGCACGACCCGGACCCGCAGGCCGGCGGCCCCGTCGGCGGCGCCGAGCGCGGCGTTGACCTTGCGCTGCACCAGGGCGGCCACCCCGGCGGGCGAGGACGGCAGCCGCTCGCCCTTCTCCAGCACGGTCACCGTCACCGCCGCCACGGCGGGCACCGTCCTGGTGGCGTCGGCCGGGTCCGGCTTGGTGGGCCGGTCGGGCTGGACGGTGAGCCGGTAGTTCTTGCCGGCGTCGACGGTGGGGGTGCCGATCGCGGCCCCGACGGTGCCGCTGGGGACCGGCCGCCCGGCGCCGCTCGCGCCGGGGCGGGCCCGCACCAGGGAGGAGCCGCGGTCGGGATCGTTGAGCAGGGTGACGGCGTAGGCGGCGCTGGTCGGGTCGACGGAGAGGCCGGCGAACCGCTCGGCGACGCCGGTGGACCCGTCGCGCACGCTGAGGTTGAAGATCTTCGGATCGGCGGCGTCGTCGTGGTCGACGTCGACCAGCAGGTTGCTGCCCCACTGGCCGGTGCTGGCGGCGTCCAGGACGAGCGCCGACTTCGGGCCGGTGCCGACCTTGTCCAGCAGCGTCACCGACGCCGCGCGGGCGTCGCTCTTCGGCACCCGGACGACCAGGGCGGCCGAGCCGCCGTTGCGGAAGAACTGCTGCACGGCCAGGCTCAGTTCGGAATCGCGGTCCACCCCGCCGAAGCGACGCTCGAACTCGCCGAAGCTGTTCACCCGGACGGCGCGGTTCTCCGGCCCGGTGCGGACGTATCCCACGAACGCGGTCACGCCGGTCGCCACACCGATCACGGGACGGACGCCGCTCGGGACTTCCTCGATGTAGACGCCGGGGTAGCTCGGAGTCACGGGCATGACTACCTCGTCTCGGAGTGCGGGGTGGGCTGGTCACACCCTCCGCCCCCCGGGCCGGGCCGCTCTAGCGCGGAACCGACTGCGCCGAGACGCGTACCCGACACGCGGTGTCCATCCGGTCACTCCCCACCGACCAGACCGGCCGGCGTCGGACGCCGATCGCCGCGCGCCCCGGCACCGCCGGGTGATGCGCCACCATCGCGCGGTCAGCTCCCGGCGGCGATCTCCGCCAGCACCCGCCGCTGGAACGCCCGGGCCTCGGCGCCGCTGGGCGGGACGCCCCCGGCGCGCGCGGCGACGCAGCGCCCGATCAGCTCGTCCTCGTAGCCGGCGTCGACCAGCCGGCTGCCGGCGGCGACCTTCGACAGCCACACCCCGTCCCGGGCCTTCACCAACGACCGGCAGGCGCCGAGCACCGCGTCCTCGGCGCCCGGGGCGGGCGCGTCGTCGGCGGGGGTGGGCAGGGCGAGCCACCAGCGCAGCGCCTCGACGAGCAGCCGGCGCAGGTCGGCCGGGGCCAGGGCGGCGAACACGTCGGCGGCGGGCGGGCCGAGCAGGGCGTACCCGTGCTCGTGCAGGATGTCGCGGTCCAGGCCGTACCAGAAGCGGCCGTCGGCGGTGGGCCGCTCGGCCGGGTCCCAGGTGGCACGGAAGGGCATCTGGGCCCCGGTGTTCAGCTCGACCTCGAAACCCGGTTCGGGGGTGCCGGAGCCGGCGACCGCGCGGGTGTAGGCGACCAGTTCCAGGCCGCGCGCCGGGCAGGGCAGCGCCTCGTGCCGCAGCCGGGCCACCAGGTCGCGCTTGCGTCGGGCATCCAGCGGTCCGGCGACGACCAGCGCCACGTCCACGTCGCTGCGACCCGGCTGGTACGCCCCCATGCCCACCGAGCCGGCCGCGTACGCCCCCACGAGGTCGTCGTCGAGGACGTCGCGGGCCGCGTCGACCAGGTCGTCGAGATAGCGCCGTACGGTCGGGTCCATGGCCGTCATCCTGCCTCGGCCCGGTCGACGGGCCGCGTGCCACCCCCAGACGGGTACGGCGGGACCGCTCAGCTCGGGTCCGCGCCCCGACCGCTGCCGTCCCGGATGATCGCCTCGCCCTTGACCAGCCAGGCGACGCCGAAGGCGAGCACGGCGACGGTCTCGCACCAGAAGACCGGCTTCACCGCCTCCTGCACCGTCTCCGGAAGCAGGGTGCTCGCCGGCGCGAGCGCCACCGCCACGACGATGATCGCGCCGCAGATCCGGTAGACGCGGTTGCGGAGCAGCTTCTCCGGGGTGACCGGGACGACGGCCGGGTCGGTCCTGGTGAACAGGAACAGGCAGAAGCCGGCCAGCAGCAGGAACAGGGCGGCGGCGCTGACCTGGTGCACCCGCCCGACCAGGATGTCGGTCGCGCTGACCGGGTCGTCCCGGGCGCCCGAGGCGGTGGGGAACAGCGCTACCGCGACCGCCAGCGCGCCGCCGACGCTGCTCAGCACGTCGTCGAGGGGCCGGTACCGGTAGCAGATGAGGAAGACGCCGATGGCGCACATGCTGCCGACGAAGACGTCCCGCATCCCCGTGTGGTACGCCCCGCTGATCGATTCGAGCAGCGTGAGGCGCCCGGCGAAGAGGGCGTTTCCGAGGGTCAGCACGAACGGCATCGCGATACCGACCAGGCCGATGCCCCGGCGCAGGCGGCGGACGGTGACCATGTCCTGTGACGGGCCCATCGCCCCTCCCCCGGGTCGTGCCGGTTCGCCCCTCAACTGTCCGTCTCGGGGCAGCAGACCGTCAACGCCCCCGGCACCACCCTGACCTTCAGCCGGGTCGTCTCGCCCCGCGCGCCGCCGTCCAGCTCGTACGTCTTCGGCACCGCGAAGCGGACCTTGATCCGGCGACCGCGGGTGATCCGGACGAACGGTGAGTCCTCGGAGCGGCCGGCGGCCATCCGGCCGAGGGTGCGCGCCCAGTCGATCGCGCCGCTGGCGGTGGAGACGCCGATCTCCAGGGCGCCGTCGTCGGGGCGGGCGTCGTCGAACGCCGGTACTCCCCCGGTGATGGTGCCGACGTTGCCGAACAGCACGCAGCTCGCCTCGCCGTCGAACCAGTCCGACCCGTCGACCCGGATCCGGGTGCGCACCAGCTCGCCCCGCACGTGGCGCAGGCCGGTCCACAGGTACGCGGCCCGGCCGAGTCGGCCCTTGAGGGTGCGGTCGGCCTCGCGGATCAGGTCCCCGTCGAAGCCGGCGCCGGCCATCACCGCGAAGTGCTCGCCGTTGAGCCGGCCCAGGTCCAGCCGACGGCGGTGGCCGTGCAGGCCGACGCGGACCGCCTCGGCGAGGTCGGTGGGGATGCCGAGGTTGGCGGCGAAGAGGTTGGCGGTGCCGGCGGGCAGGATCGCCATGACGGCGTCCGATCCGGCGAGGGCGTCGGCGCAGCGCTGCACCATGCCGTCGCCGCCCCAGACGAAGACCAGCTCGGCGCCCTTCTTCAGCGCCTTACGGGCCTTCTTGGGCGCCTTGCGACTCTTGGGCACCTCGTACCAGAGCAGGTCCTCGACCCCGGCGGCGACGAGGGTCGCGCGCAGCTCGTCGAGGCCGCCGCCGAGGGTCTTCCTCCGGTGGGCGACGACCGCGACCGTGCCCACCTTCGCGGTGGTCGCGGGACGCTCGTCGGTCGCCGTGCTGCGCGTGCTCATGACCGGACCTGATACCCAGGCGGCCGGAGTCCCACGCGTCGCGGCAGGAGCCGGTGTCCGACGGCCGGGCGGCGGCGGTGTTGGCCGTCCAGTAACGCCGCGTTCACACTTTCGACGCCGGCCGGCGGGACCTGCTGCCGGCCGGCGAATCACGGCTGGCGCGGCCGCAACACCTGGGACACACTTGAGGCCCGACACCCAGGGACGGGGGCATGGACGGCTCCATACAGGACGATGCGGCCGCGGCTTTCGTACGGGAGCTCACGCACTGGCGACACCAGCGCCGACTGTCCAAGAAGGAACTGGCGGAGCGGACCGGCTTCGACCCCTCGTACGTCAGCCACATCGAGAACGGCCGGCACCAGCCGACCGAGGAGTTCGCCCGCCGCGTCGAACTGGTGCTCGACAGCGGCAACCGGATCTGGCAGCGGTACGTCGAGTTCGCCGGCACGCGCGGCGACGGCCGGCTGCCCGCCCTGGGCCCCACCGCCGTGCCGCCGCCCGCCGGGCCGCACCTGGTGATCGACGACGAGCAGGCCAGCCTCTCCCTCGTCGACGGCTGGTACGAGTGCCGGTTCCGGCGCATCCTGAACAGCGTCGGCACCGAGCCGATCACCCGGCACACCGTGCAGATCGACATCGACCGGTTCCCCGACGACCCGGCCTGCTCCACGGACTTCCACAGCCGCCACCCGCTCACCCTGGACGAGGTCGACTTCACCGCCACCATCGGCGCCGACCGACCGGAACCGATGCGCTGGCGGGTGACCCGCAGCCGGGACGCCTTCCTGAAGATCGCCCTGATGTTCGACACCGGCGGCGCGCCCGTGCCGCTCTACCCCGGGCAGCGCACCGTGCTCGCCTACGCCTACCGGGTGCCGGCGTGGAAGTTCGGCGACTGGTTGCAGCGCGACATCCGGCTGCCCACCCGCCGCCTCGCCATCCGGCTGGACCTGCCCGCCGCCGCCCGTCCCACGGTCTGGGGCAGCGAGACGTCGTTCACCTCGGAGACGACCGCCGACGTGGTTCCGCGCCGCCAGGAACGCGAGGGCGTCGTCGCGTACGAGTGGCAGGTGCCCCGGCCCCGGCTGCGCGCCCAGTACCGGCTGCACTGGCGCTTCGGCGACCCGAGCGCCGCCGGGGCCGACCCGGACGCGGCCGGCGGGTGGGCCACCGACGCTTGGCCGCAGGCGTGCGGCGCGGGCCGCCCGGGTGCCGACCGGTGCCCCGCCGGGCACCCGTAACGGCCGGTCAGGGCGTCAGGCGGAAGTTCCAGGATAAGGGACCGGACGGGTGTCGTTTCCGACAGATCCGGCCCCTTGTCGATGCTCTCCGTAGCGACGCGACCGGCCCGACCGTTAGGCTCGACTGCTGAGTGAGGTTGTCGCAGCCGGATCAGCTTCCTCACCCGCCGGGTTACGCACGTTGGCTGAACGCAGCACCGGAAGGCAGGCTGGAGTGACCCGAGATGGCGAGCCAGGGGCCGAATTCGCCCACCGCGCGGACAACAAGCGCGTGGCGTACGAGGTCACCGGCGCGCCCGACGGGTTTCCGGTCTTCCTGCTCCACGGTACCCCCGGCAGCCGCCGTGGCCCGAAGCCACGCGGCATCGTTCTCTACCGGCTCGGCGTCCGGCTCATCGCGCACGACCGTCCCGGGTACGGCGACTCCGACCGGCGGGAGGGCCGCGACGTCGCCGACGCCGCCCGCGACGTCGAAGCGATCGCCGACCAGCTCGGGCTGGAGCACTTCGCCGTCGCCGGCCGTTCCGGCGGCGGCCCGCACGCGCTGGCCTGCGCCGCCGACGGCGCGTTACGCGGCCGGGTGACCCGGGTCGCGGTGCTGGTCAGCTTCGCCCCGTCCGACGCCACGCAGCTCGACTGGTTCGCCGGGATGAACAGCGACAACGTGCGCGGCTTCGGCGGCGACGGCAACCGGGACACCGCCTCGGTGATCGAGCAGATCCGGCGCCGCGCCGCCCGGGCGGTCGAGGATCCACGGTTCCTGCTGGAGGAGCTGATGGTGGAGATGAGCGCGGCGGACCGGCGGGCGGTCAACGACGCGGCGCTGCGCCGGCTCATCACCGACACCTACGAGGAGGCGCTGCGCGCCGGCCCGTACGGGTGGATCGACGACGTGCTGGCGCTGCGGCGGAGCTGGAAGTTCGACCTCGGGGCGATCGACACGGCGGTGACGCCGGTGCGGCTGTGGCACGGCGCGGAGGACACCTTCGCCCCGGCCAGCCACGCACGGTGGCTGGCCGGGCAGATTCCGGGCGCCGAGGTGGAGGTGCAGCCCGGCGCGGCGCACTTCGACGCCGTCGAGGAGCTGCCGCGCATGCTGCGCTGGCTCACCGACGTCGGCGCGCCGGTGGGCCGGGACGTGCTGATCGGCAGCCGGCCCGATCAGTAGGGGTGCGGGTCGACGACCCGGCGTACCAGCCGGCCGTCGCGCAGCACCACCACGCTCGGATGCCGCTGACCGATCCGGTCGGCCAGCCGGTCGGCGATCCGGGTCCGGCCGATGCTCACCAGCCCGCCCGACGCCATCTGGTGGACGACCTCCAGGTTGCCCAGGCCGCGCAGGGTGTCGGGGTGTTCGGGGCCGAGCACCTCGACCATCCGCTCCACGACGGTCCGCAGCCGCGCCCGGCCCTCCTCCAGCTCGCCGGAGTAGATGTCGAAGACCGCGGCGTTGTTCGCCGCCGCCATCGCGAACGGATGCCGCTCCTCCAGCGCCGCGCGCAGCGCCTCGGCGGCGGACTCGGCGAGCGTGCGGGCCGTGGCGTGCTCCCCCGCGTCCCAGGTCGCCACCGCGAGGTTGTTGCGGCAGACCAGCGCGTACGGGTGCTCGGCGCCGAACACCTGGGCGAACATCTGCCCGACCTCGGCCAGCTCGGCCCGGGCCCGGGCGCCCTGCCCCTGGAGCATCATGTTCGCCGTGCGGCTCAGCCAGCTGAACAGGGTGTCCGGGCTGGTCGGGCCGAAGCTGGTGCGCAGCCGCTCGTAGGCGACGTCGAGCAGCTCGGCCGCCTCGTCGATCTCCCCGGTGCTGCGCAGCGACACGGCGAGGTTGGCCTGGGCGACGAGCGCGTCGCGGGAGTGCTCGCCGAAGAGCCGGCGGTAGCCCTCCACCACGCCCCGCAGCAGCGACACCGACCGCTCGTACTCGCCGACCTCGCGCAGGTCCCGGGCCAGGTTGCTGGCGGAGAAGAGGGTCCGCGGGTGCTCGGCGCCGAGCACCAGCCGCAGCCGGCGGTAGGTGCTCTCGTCCAGCTCCCGGGACCGGGCGAACTGGCCCATCAGCTGGTAGGAGGCGGCCAGGTTGTTGGCGGCGACCAGGGTGCGACGGTTGTCCTCGCCGAACACCTCCACGGAGGCCGAGTAGGTGCGCAGGTCCCGCTCCAGCGCCTCCCGGTAGCGGCCGAGGGCGCGCAGGTCGCCGGCGTAGCTGCCGGCCGTCATCAGCGTGTACGGGTGGCTGGCGCCGATCAGTTCCTCCTGCTGGCGCAGGGTGTCCTCGTCGAGCTGGCGGGCCTCCTCGAACCGGCCCAGGCCGCGCAGCAGGTTCGCCCAGTTGAACCGCAGGTGCAGCAGTTGCACCCGCAGCGCCCGGTGCGGCGGCGAGTCCGGTGACAGCTCCTCCAGCCGCGTCGACCAGGTCTTGTCGGCCTGCCGCGCGTACTGCTCGCCCTGCTCGAAGCCGCCGTTGAGGTAGATGTACCGGATCCGGTCGATCACCAGCTGGCGGACGTTGTCGTCCTGGCAGGAGACGGCGTCGGAGCCGTCCAGGTGCGGCCAGAGGATGCGGAACCGGTCCTGTACGGCCGGATCCTCCACCTCGCCGGACGGGCGCGACCCGGCGAGGATCCGGTGCACGTCGTGCTTGATCTCGTTCAGCTCGGTGTCGGACATGCGGACCCGCAGCGCGGCCTGGAGCAGGCGGTGCACCTGCACCCGCTGGGCGTGCAGGTCCACCTTGATCAACGCGAGCCGGTTGATCCGCTGCACCAGGGCCGCGGCGATGTCCCGCTCGGACACCCGGTCGGCGACCCGGGCCGCCACCACCGGGTCGTGCGGCGCGATGACCCGGGCCACCTGGTCGCCGTAGAGCAGGTCCAGGGAGATCTCCGGCGCCAGCACCGAGGAGAGCTGCAGCAGCCGGTACGCGCCGGCGGACTGCTCCTTGAGCCGCTGCAGGGATTGGCCCCACACGTCGGTCTCCGGGCCGCTGCGTTCCAGCCCGGCCAGGTAGTCGCCCACCGGGGTGCCGGTGTCGGCCAGCCAGGCGCCGGCCATCGCGACCAGAATCGGGATGTTCTCCACCGCCTCGGCGACCTGCTCGGCCTCGGCGACGCTCATCAGCTGCTCGCCGATGCGGGCGCGCAGGTGCGACACGCTCTCCGTCCGCTGGAACGCCTCCACGTCCACCGCCCGGGCCAGGTCCCCCCAGTCCGGGTTGCGGGTGGTGACCAGGACGTGCCCGTTGCCCTGCGGCAGGAAGTCCTTGACGTGCTCGTACTGGTCGGCGTTGTCGAACACCAGCAGCCACCGGGGTGGCTGGCCGCCGTCCTCGTGGCGCTCGGCGCGGCTGAGCCACTGCCGCACGGCCCGGGTCTTCTCCGGGATGGTCGGCAGCTCCGGCAGGCCGAGTTCGCGGCCGAGGTCGGACACCTGCACGTCGACGAACTGCGGCGGGTCCGCGTCGATCCACCAGACGATGTCGTACGCGCCGCGGAAGCGGTGCGCGTACTCGATGGCCAGCTGGGTCTTGCCGATCCCGGCGCCGCCGAGCAGCGCCACCGGGGTGCGCTCGTTGCCGCCGGCCTTCAGCTCCTCGCGCAGCCGGCGCAGCAACTGCTCGCGGCCGGTGAAGCGGACGTTGCGGCCGGGCGGGTTGAACACGTCCGCACCGACGGCCGGGAAGCGGGCGCCCGGCAGGCCCCGCCCGCCGTCGCCGGTGGGCCGCCCGACGAGCTTGAGCAGTTGCTCGGTGGCGGCCTCCACGCTCCGGTTGTGCACCGAGGTCCAACTGCCGACCGGGACGTCCGGGGCGGGAGGGGTGTCGTCGAGGTGCACGGCCAGGGTGGCGCCACCGCGCCCGACCACGTCCGGGCCGAGCCGGTCCCGCGCGGCGACGTACGCCCGGGAGACCAGCCGCAGCTCGCGGGAGGCGGTGTCGGCCTTCACCGGTGCGACGGCGCCCGGCGCGACGGTCAGCACCCGCAGGTCCGCGCCGGTGAGCACCGCCTGCACCCACTCCGCCCAGGCCTGGTCCTCGGCGGCGTGCCGCAGCACGATCAGCTCGTCGGGGACGGCCGGCTTGCGCTCGAAGCGCTGGACGGTCTGCCGGCGCAGCGCCTCGTCGAGCCGGGGCAGCGAGCCGATCCGGCCGTTGGTGATGTGGCTGGTCAACGTCTCGTACGCGGACAGCAGGGTGGTCCGGCCGCCCGGCTCGTCGCCGAAGGTCGCCAGCGTCTCCTCGTAGGCGTAGTACGCCCGGTAGGGCACCTCGACGGTCAGCCAGTACTCCTGGCGTTCGGCGTCGGTCATGCCGCTGGGCAGGCCGGCGAAGCGCTGCATCGCCAGCGTCCGGCCGGCGTCCCGCTTGCCCTTCTCCCCGTCGTCGACCCGCATCGGCACCGGCAGCACCCGCCGCGCGCGGCGTCCCTCGTACCCCCGGACCCGGCGGGCGACCGCCGAGGCGCCGTCGATGCCCTGGTCGCTGAGGGTGAAGCAGTCCACCAGCACGTCCGGCAGGTGGATGGTGCAGATCTCGGCGACGTCACTGATGCCGGTGCGGCTGTCGATCAGCGTGTAGTCGTAGTGCCGCTTCATGTCCTCGCGCAGGGCGTCGAAGAACTGCGCGCCGCCGAGGCGGTTGTAGAAGTTGTCCCAGTTCAGGCCGGTGACGCTGGTGGCGTAGTCGGGGTTGTGCCGGCCGGCGAGCAGCAGGTCGAGGCTGCCGCCGCCGGGGAACTCCCAGTTCACCGAGAAGGCGTACTTGTGCACCCGGGCGAACTGGCGGTGCCAGTCACCGGGGCGGGCGGCTGCGTCGGACTCGGCGCGCCGCCGGGCGTTCTCCCACTCGTACTCCAGGATCAGGTCCATCACCCCGCCGGTGGAGGCGACCTGCTCGGGGTCGAGGAACGGCGCGTAGAACCGGTGCAGGCCGGGGGATTCCAGGTCCCAGTCGGCGACGAGCACCCGCTGCCCGTTCGCGGCCAGGATCCAGGCCGTGTTGGCCAGCGCCATCGTGCGGCCGGTGCCACCCTTGTATGAGTAGAAGGTGACGACCTGGCCATCGCGCGGTCGCGTCATCGGTCTTCCTTCCCTCGCCCTACGTCTGATGCGCCGGCCGGACGCAGGCTCGGCCGGGGCACGGCCGGGCCGTCGGGCGGATCGACCGGACCGTGTCGGAGGAACTGCTTACGGGCCTCGATCACCAGCTGCGGCGCGCAGCGCTCGAACTCCGCGATGTCCCGCACCGGCAGCACCTGCGGAAAGCGGGCGTCCTGCAACGTACCGGCGATCGCCTCGGGCGTCGTCTCGCCACGCTCACCGTCGGCGGCGATGACCAGCGGCACCGCCCAGCGGGGCAGCCCGTCGACCGCGTCGCGCGCGGCGTCCGCGCCGATGGCGGCGTCGACCAGCACGACGGTGGGGCACTGCGGCGCCTGGGTGCGGGCGTCGGCGAAGGCGACCACCCGGGTGGACAGGCCCAGCCGCTCGGCGGTGGCCGCGACGTAGTCGGCGACGGCCAGCTCGTGCTGGTCGCCGTACGGCCGCCAGCGCGGGCCGTGCGGGGTGAGCGTGGTGACCACCAGCGCGGTCTCCCCGCTGTCGGTCACCGGGTTGCTGGTCACCGTCACGGCGCGGGACGGGGCGAGCGGCTCGCTCTCCGTCACCGTGATGATCCGTTCGGCGAGCACGGACAGGATGCTCTCGTACTGCCGGCGGTAGGCGCTGAGCTTGCACAGCGCCCGCAGCCCGTTCTCGGCGTAGTCGGCCCGCTCGGCGCCGTCGCCGACCAGCTCCAGCGCCTGCGCCGTCTCGGGCCGCTCCTCCCAGGGCGACAGGGGCAGCCAGAGCACCGGCAGGATGTGCCGCGCGGCCCGGCCGGGCGCCAACCGGGTGAGCCGGCTGCGGAACGAGTCCCGCTCGCCGACCGCCCAGGCGTTGCTGAAGTACTTGGGCGAGTAGAGCGGCACGAAGACGTGGGCGACGCTGAGCGCGTCGGTGAGCGTCTGCTTGAGGTCGGCGCCGGGGCTGACCAGCCCGTCGAAGAACCCCACGTCCAGCTCGCCGGTGCGGCGGGCGCCGCGTCGCACGGCGGCGCCGAGGTCCTGGAAGAACCGGTTGACCCAGAAGTCGGTGTCCGGGCGGGCCGACGCGGACAGCGGCACCGAGTGCGCGTAGCTGAGGAAAAAGTACGTCTGCCGGCCCGGCGGCGCGCCGGACGAGGAAGCGTCAGACCAGGTCATGCCCGACCTCCTCGAACGTCGCGCGGAGCTGCTGCATGTCGGCGGGGACCTGGGCCTGCACCCAGTGCGTGTGGTACGCCTTGGCGACCCGTTGCGCCAGGCGCCACACCACCGCGTCGTAGGCGTCCTTGCCGTTCTTGCCGAGGCTGAGCAGGCCGTAGATGCCCTCGTCGTGGTACTGCGGGGCGATGTCCGAGGGTAACCGGGTGGGGGTGAACATCTGCCGCTGCGACACGACCGGCGGCACCCGGTGCCGCTCCACCACCGACCAGTTGACCGGGATGATCGGGGTCTCCCCCGGCGTGGCCGCCGCGCCGGGGCGCAGGGTGAACCGGCGGCGGGCGAAGGCGTCCCACTCGCGGGCGCACCAGGCGCTGTTGAGGTACTGCGGCGAGATCAGCGGGATGAAGACCTGGCTGTGGCCGGCGGCGAAGGCCAGGTCCTCCGTCCAGAGCTGGCCGCCGTCGATCACTCGGTCCATGAAGCCGGCCGGGCGCCCCGGCGGCAGACCGAGCAGCTCGACCACGTGGTCGGAGAGGTCCACGAAGAGCTGGAACACCTTGCTGTTGGTGTCCCGCGGGGGCGCGGCGACCCGGTTCTTCGTCCGGGCGTAGCTGAGGAAGAACACGGGCGCGGACGGGTCGACCCGGAACTCTTCCTCGGTCACCTGCCGCTCCCGCCCGACGTGGGACATCCTGAACCGTCCACAGTATCGGCGTACGCAATACCGGGTGTCCCCGTCACCAGCACCGGGGCCGATCGGTGCCCGGAGCAGTGACCGCGGCGGCATCGGGGGTCACGACCAGCTGTCCAGTGTGTCGCGCATCCGGTGCGCGAACCGCTCGCCGGCGGCGGTCAACGCACCGAGGTCGAGCAGCGCGTCGAGGGCGCCGTCGGTCCAGTCGCGGTAGCGGCGGAAGGTGGTCGCCGCCGCGCCGCCGGGCCGGCGACGCCACACGTCGGCGACGGCCAGGTGAGCGTACGTGCCGTGCAGGACGCCCTCCACCGGCCGCGGGTCCGCCCGCCAGGGCACGGTCAGCCGGCGCCGGTCGTGCCGGTCGAACAGGTCGCAGACGTCCAGCACCGCGTGCATCTTGAGGTGCTGCACCTCGTGCACCAGCAGCACCGCGAGCGCCGCGTCGTCGCCGACCGGCGCGACGGCCACCGCGCCGAAGGCGGCCCCGGCGGCGGCGCTGCGCTGCATCCCGCCCTCGTCGGCCCGCAGCGGCACCACCGCGCGCAGCAGCGTCCGCAGGCCCGGGGCGTACCCGCCGGCCTCGACGTCGACGCGGCGCAGCGCCCGGGTCAGCTGCCGGGTCCATCCGTCGGCGGTGGCCGCCGGCAGCCGGGGCGCGACCGGCACCGCGAAACAGTCCCGGTACGGGTCGGTGTCCTCCAGCAGGACGTGGTGCCCGTCGGCGACCGCCGCCCGCACCGGCCGCCACCCGTCCGGGAGGTCCGGCCGGCCGGGCCGCACGGTGAGCCGGCGCCCGCCGGCCCGCGCGGTGAACCCCCCGTCGTGGATGGACAAAAGCACCGCCTCCTCGTCGGCGTCGACGGCCAGCGCGCCGAGCGTGGGCAGGCTCAGCGCCCCGTCGCGCGCCGGCACGGTGAGCTCGGCGTCGGCTCCGGCGTGGATCGCGGCGGCGGCCGCCACGCACGCCAGGTACGCCAGGTCGGCGGTCGCCTCGTCGCGGCACCGCTGCGCCCAGCGACGGACGAACGGGTGCTCCAGCACGGCGCGGACGGCCTCGGGGGCGGTCAGGTCCAGGTCGACCAGCAGCTGCCAGCCGGCCGCGGCCCGCTCGTCGTGCGCCGCGCGGGGGCTGAGGTCGACCAGCAGCGCGCGGACCAGCCCGAGATGGACCGAGGCGAGGTGGCGGGCCGACTCCACGGTGCCGTAGCCGGTGCCGAGGTCGTCGAGCACCGTCGGGCTCAGCGCGTCGGTGGGCTGCCGCTGGGCGGGTACGTCGGCGGTCGTCATCGCGTGGATCAGTTCCTTGAGGTCTGCGCAGTAGGCCGACGGGTTGTCGAAGCCGGTGTCGGGGCGGTACCGGTGGGCGAAGAGACCGCCGCCGCACTGCTGCACGACCTCGCACTCCCGGCAGGTGGCGCAGAGGCCGGCGAGGCCGGTCTGCCGGATGGCGATCATGGGGTGGGCGGCGGCGTCGTCGACCCGGTGGCGGAAGATGTCCAGCCCGGTGGCCGGGGCGCCGTCGTAGGCCGACTTGAGGGAGTCGACCTGCTCGAAGGTCCCGTCCGTCTCGATGACGACCAGGTCGGCGAAGCCCAGCCCGACCGCCTCGGTGCGGGTGGCCCCGCCGGACGCGGTGGAGAGCAGGGATTCCAGCAGCCGGATCGGCACCGGCCGCCCGTCGGCCAGCCAGCGCCGGTGGATCGCCAGCAGCCAGTCGGCGTACGGGGTGGGCACCCCCTCGGGGCGCGCCGGCGGGCGCTCCCAGTTGGCGTGCGGGAGCAGGAAGTCGATCTGCGGCGGCTCCTGGGCCAGCAGCGCCTCGTAGACCGCGACCGGGTCGTTGGCCAGGTCGATGGTGCACAGGATGCCGGCGTAGCTGGACCGGTATTCGGGGCGGCGCAGCAGCGCCAGCCCGCGCAGCACGGCGGCGTGGCTGCTCTGGCCGCTGGCGTAGCGGCGGTGCAGGTCGTTGGCCGCCAGGTCGCCGTCGAGCGAGATGCCGACCTTCACGTCGTACGCGACGAGCACGTCGCAGATGCGCGGCGTGAGCAGCACGCCGTTGGACTGCATCCGCAGGTCGAGCCGCGCCACCGGGTCGATCCGGCGGCGCAGCTCGGCGGCGGCGGCGGCCAGGCCGCCCGCGCCGGCCAGCAGCGGCTCGCCGCCGTGCAGCACGACGCGGACGGTGTCGAGCCCGTGCGCGGCGGCGTGTTCGGCGATCCGGCGCGCCGCCTGCTCCAGTGTGGACGCCGCCATCACGTGTGGTTGGTGGCGCCAGGACTGGTCGGGATGCTGGTAGACGTAGCAGTGGTCGCAGGCGAGGTCGCAGCGGCTGGTCAGCTTGAGCACGTACTGACTCAGCGGGCTGACCTGCCCGGGCGGCTTCCTGCCCGGCCCGCCAGCGTCAGATCGAAGAGCCGAAGCCTGCGACATCGACGCCGGTCGGGCGGTCGACCCTGCGGTCGTGGACCCGGGCGACGGCACGCGCCCGGGAGAGGGAGATCTGGCCGAGCGGTGTGTGCCGCAGGTCGTCCAGTGGCGGCGGGCTCGGGGTCGGGGTCGGGTCGGGACGGACTGCGATGCGATCCACGTCGGTTCCCCCATATGCGGTTGATGGTCGGTCGACATCCACGGTCGACGACACCATCGAAGATAATACATTTCACGCGCTGTGATGTCACTGCTGCGCTGTGCCATCTTCTTCGATCATCTTCGCCATCCAGCCCTCGTTGGAGAGCGAGATGATCCGCTCGGCCTCGGCGACGAACGCGTCGTCGTCGGTCCAGCCGTGCCCGGCCTCGCGGGTCACGCACAGCCGGGTCAACTGGTCGGCCGTCCGGGCGAACTCGATCTGCTGGGCCTCGTACTGCTGCGCGGCCCCGTAGCCGACCAGCGCGGTCGTCACGGTCGCCGCGACCCCGAGCCACGCGGTCAGGCCCAGCCCGTCGCCGAGCACCCCGACGGTCGCGGCGAGCAGGGCGCTGGCCACGGTCACCGCCGTCGCGGCCCACCGGACGCGCGCGGCCAGCCGGGCCATTCGCCGCGCCATCGGCGTGTAGTAGCCCGCCACCTGGCCCCGCACCCGGATGCTGAGATAGCTCGGCACGTCCTGGATGTCGGGCAGCGGCCGGGCGACCGGCGCGAGGCCGACGGTCCGCCCGACCAGGTCACCCGAGTCGTCGAGCAGGGTGTCGGCGCGCCGCAGCAGCACCCGGTCGCGGTCGGCGCCGGCGAACGGCGCCACCCCGGCCAGGTAGCGGTGGATGTCGGCCTTCAACGCCTCGGAGACCGACCGCAGCCGGGTCCACGCGTGCACCGTGTCCCGCGAGGTCCACCGCGCGGCCACCGGCACCAGCAGCAGCGCGGCGGCGGCGAGGATGGCCAGCGCGCGGCTGGCCGTCCGGTGCGGCTCGCCGAGCTGGGTGGCGAGGGAGCCGGCGACGGCGGCGCCGATGGTGAGGCCGGCGACCGTGCGCCGCGCGCGCACGACGCGCCGTTTCTCGGCCACCGCGGCCTGCGACCAGACGCTCTGCCGCTGCCAGACCATCGTGACCGCCGACGCATCGAAGTTCGCCACGCCCGCATGGTAGGTCAGCCGCGCCCACGGGCCCGGGACACCGGGCGGCGGACGGGTCTAGCCGCGGGTCAACCGCTCGAGGTGCTCCGCCTCCCGCGGCGACGGCTCGCTCGGTCCGCTCAGCCGCAGCCGCCACCGGGTCGTCCCGCCGTCGGGGCCGCGCAGCTCGCCGCGCGCCAGGGCACGGTCGATGTCCTGCCGCACCCGCTCCTCCAGGTGCGGTTCGGTGGCGAAGAGGATGTGCAGGCGTACCTCGGCACCGGACCGTTCGGCCCGGGTGTGGTGGGACGCGACCGGACACGGCGGCTCGTGTTCCCAGTGGCCGCAGAGAGCCGTGGTGATGGCCGCCCCGGGCACGCCCGGATCGGCGTCCGGCGCCATGTCGAGAACCGCCTGGTGAGCGAACCCCTGCCGCATGGCCACATTGTGCCCCTGCGGGCCGTCCTCTCTCCCAATGCCGCACCCGCAGATGCGATCGCCCACCCGCCATCACCCTCGGGTACGCGAGGCACATCGCCGCTTCCACCACGCAGACGCGAGCCGCTAGGGTGACCCGGTGACCGTGTTCCGGATCAGCGAGGCCGCCGAGCTGTTGGGCGTCAGCACCGACACCGTGCGGCGCTGGGTGGACGCCGGACGCCTGCCGGCGACCCGGGACGAGCACGGCCACCGGCTGGTCGACGGCGTCGAGCTGGCCGGCTTCGTCCGGGCCCAGGCCGCCGAGCCGGACGGGCGCGCCGAGTTCTCCTCGGCCCGCAACCGGCTGCGCGGGATCGTCACCGCCGTCGTCCGGGACACGGTGATGGCGCAGGTCGACATCCAGGCCGGCCCGTTCCGGGTGGTCTCGCTGATGAGCCGCGAGGCGGTCGACGAGCTGGGCCTGACGGTCGGCTCGGTCGCGGTCGCCGTGATCAAGTCCACCACGGTCGTGGTCGAGCGGGCCGCGCCGCTGCGCGGAAGGAACAGCTGATGACGAGGATCCGCGCCGCGCTGGCCGTCCTGCCGGTGGTGGCCGCGCTCGGCCTCGCCGGCTGCGGCGGCGACGCTGACGACGTCGGCACGAGCGGGGTCACCGGCACGGTGACCGTCTTCGCCGCCGCATCGCTGACCGAGTCCTTCACCACGCTGGGCCGCCAGTTCGAGGCCGCGCACCCGGCCGTGCGGGTCACCTTCAACTTCGCCGGCAGCTCGGCCCTGGCCACCCAGATCACCCAGGGCGCCCCGGCGGACGTGTTCGCCTCGGCCGCCCCGAGGAACATGGCCACCGTCACCGACGCCGGGGCCGCCGCCGGCTCCCCCACCGTCTTCGCCCGCAACCAGCTCGTCATCGCCGTGCCGAAGGGCAACCCCGGCGGGGTCACCGGGCTGGCCGGCCTGACCCGGCCCGGCGTCAAGGTGGCGCTCTGCGCCGAGCAGGTGCCGTGCGGAGCGGCCGCCGCCCAGGCGCTCGCCGCCGCGCGCGTGCCGCTGACCCCGGTCACCCTGGAGCAGGACGTCAAGGGCGCGCTGTCCAAGGTGACCCTCGGCGAGGTCGATGCCGCGCTGGTCTACCGCACCGACGTCAGATCCGCCGCCGCGAAGGTGGACGGCGTCGAGTTCCCCGAGTCCGCCCGCGCGGTCAACGACTACCCCATGGTGGTGCTGAAGGACGCGCCGAACCCGACCGCCGCCCGCGCCTTCGTCGAGCACGTCCGCTCCGACCAGGGCCGGGCTGTGCTCACCGCCGCCGGCTTCCAGCCGCCCACCGGGTCGTGACCGCCGCACCGGACGCCCCGGCGCCGCGTACCCGGCGGCGGCCCGGCCGGCGGGTGCCGGTCGCGCTGCTCGTACCGGCCGGGCTGGGGCTGCTCTTCCTGGTACTGCCGCTGGCCGGACTGCTGGCGCGTACCCCGTGGGCGACGCTGCCGCAGCGGCTCACCGCGCCGGGCGTGCTCACCGCGCTGCGGCTGTCGGTGCAGTGCGCCACCCTGGCCACCCTGCTCTGCCTGGCCTGCGGCGTACCCCTGGCCTGGCTGCTGGCGCGGGTGGAGTTCCCCGGCCGCCGGGTGGTGCGGGCCCTGGTCACCGTGCCGCTGGTGCTGCCCCCGGTGGTCGGCGGCGTGGCGTTGCTGCTGGTGTTCGGCCGCAACGGGCTGCTCGGGCGGTGGCTGGACGGCGCCTTCGGCCTCACCCTGCCGTTCACCACCACCGGCGTGGTGCTCGCCGAGGCGTTCGTGGCGATGCCGTTCCTGATCATCGCCGTCGAGGGCGCGCTGCGCGGCGCGGACAGCCGCTACGAGGAGGCGGCGGCCACCCTCGGCGCGGGCCGGTGGACCACCTTCACCCACGTCACCCTGCCGCTGATCGCTCCCGGCGTGGCCGCCGGCGCGGTGCTCTGCTGGGCCCGGGCGCTGGGCGAGTTCGGGGCGACCATCACCTTCGCCGGCAACTATCCCGGCCGGACCCAGACCATGCCGCTCGCCGTCTACCTGGCCCTGGAGACCGACCTGGACGCGGCGATCGTGCTCAGCCTGATCCTGCTCACCGTCTCGGTGGTGATCCTCGCCGGCCTGCGCGACCGCTGGATCACCAGCCCGTGAGCACCCCGCTGCTGGACGGCCACCTGGTCGTCGACCGAGGCGCCTTCCGACTCGACGTCCGGCTGACCGTCGGCGCCGGCGAGGTGGTCGCACTGCTCGGCCCGAACGGCGCCGGCAAGACCACCGCCCTGCGCGCCCTCGCCGGGCTCCAGCCGCTCACCGCCGGCCACGTCCTGCTCGACGGCGTCGACCTGGACCGGCCCGACCGGGCCCGCTGGATCCCGCCGGAGCGGCGCCGGGTCGGCGTGGTGTTCCAGGACTACCTGCTCTTCCCGCACCTGAGCGCGCTGGACAACGTCGCGTTCGGCCCCCGCCGGCAGGGCCTCGACCGGCGGGCCGCCCGCGAGCAGGCGGCCGGCTGGCTGGACCGGGTCGGACTGTCCGGGCACGCCCGGAGCCGGCCGCGGCAGCTCTCCGGCGGGCAGGCCCAGCGGGTCGCCCTGGCCCGCGCGCTCGCCGTACGCCCGCGGTTGCTCCTGCTCGACGAGCCGCTGGCGGCGCTGGACGCCCGGACTCGCCTGGACACCCGGGCCCACCTGCACCGGCACCTGGTCGACCACGACGGCGCGACGCTGCTGGTCACCCACGACCCGCTGGACGCACTCGCCCTGGCCGACCGGCTGGTCATCGTCGAGGACGGCCGGGTGGTGCAGGAGGGGGACGCCGCCACCGTCACCGCCCGGCCGCGCACCGACTACGTCGCCCGCCTCGTCGGGCTGAACCTCTACCGGGGCCACGCCGACGGACACCAGGTACGCCTCGACGACGGCTTCGCCCTGGCCACCGCCGACCGGCTGGACGGCGACGCCTTCGTGGTCTTCCGGCCCGCCGCCGTGGCCCTGCACCCGCGCCAGCCCGACGGCAGCCCCCGCAACACCTGGCCGGCCACCGTCGCCGGAGTGCAGCGGCACGGGGACAACCTGCGCGTGCAGCTCGCCGGCCCGGTCCCGGCCGCCGCCGACGTCACCCCGGCCGCCGCCGCCCAGCTTCGCTTGGAGCCCGGGCAGCGGGTGTGGGCGGCGGTCAAGGCCAGCGAGACCCGGGCGTACCCGGCCGGACCGGCATAGCTAGCGGTCCGGATCCGGCTCGAAGACGTCCGGGACGCCGTCGTGGTCCTCGTCGACGGTCTCGATCTCGTGTACCCGCCGGTAGGCCCGGGTGCGCGCGCGCAGGATCACCGTCGCCAGCAGCGCGGAGAGCAGCGAGCCGGTGAGCACGGCGACCTTGACGTGGCCGTCACGCACGCTGCCCAGGCCGAAGGCCAGCTCGCCGATCAGCAGCGACACGGTGAACCCGATCCCGCCGAGCAGCGCCAGGCCGAGCACGTCAAACCAGTTCAGCCCCTCGTCCAGGTTGGCCCGGGTGGACCGGGACACCAGCCAGGTGGCGGCCAGGATGCCCACCGGCTTGCCGACCACCAGGCCGACCACGATGCCGGCCGCGACCCGGTCGGTCAGCGCGGTGGCCAGCCCCGCCAGGCCGCCGACCGTGACGCCGGCGGAGAGGAACGCGAAGATCGGCACCGCCACCCCGGCGGAGATCGGCCGGAACCGGTGCTCGAAGTGCTCGGCCAGGCCCGGCCCGGCGTCCGGCCCACCGGCGGCCTCGCTGCGCAGCACCGGGACGGTGAAGGCGAGCAGCACCCCCGCCACCGTGGCGTGCACCCCGGAGGCGTGCACCAGCGTCCAGGTCACGGCGGCCAGCGGCAGCAGCAGCCACCAGGACCGGACCCGGCGCTGCACCAGCACGGCGAAGAGCGCGAGCGGCACCAGGGCGGCCAGCAGCGGCGGCACGGCGAGGCTGGAGGTGTAGAAGACGGCGATGATGACGATGGCGAGCAGGTCGTCGACGACCGCCAGGGTGAGCAGGAAGGTACGCAGCGCCGACGGCAGCAGCCGTCCCACCACCGCGAGCACCGCCAGGGCGAACGCGATGTCGGTGGCCGTGGGGATCGCCCACCCCCGGGCGCCGTCGACCCCGGCGACGAGGACGAACAGCACCGCGGGTACGACCACCCCGCCGACCGCCGCCGCCACCGGCACCGCGGCCCGGCGCGGGTCGCGCAGGTCGCCGGCGACGAACTCGCGCTTGAGTTCCAGCCCGGCGACGAAGAAGAAGATCGCCAGCAGCCCGTCGGCGGCCCAGGTGCCGAGGGTGAGATCGAGGTGCAGCGACGCCGGGCCGACGGTGAGGTCACGCAGCGCCCGGTAGCCGTCCGCCCAGGGCGAGTTCGACCAGAGCAGCGCGAGCAGCGCCCCGACGAGCAGCAGCGCCCCGCCCACGGTCTCCTTGCGCAGGATGGCGGAGATGCGCCTGGTCTCGCCCCAGGAGCGGCGGGCGAACAGGCTGGTACGGCGCCGGGGGGCGTCGGTCACGGGGTCTCCTCGTCGGCAGGGGTCGCGTCATCCATCGCCGACCAGACTTCCCGGCACACCAGGGCCAACCCTATCCCCGCCCCCCGGCCGACGGCCCGACGACCCGGCGACGCGGACGCGCCGGCGGGCCGGTCCACGCGCGCCGGGTACCCCGCCGGCAGCGGCCCGAACCACGACGGCGCTGTGGACGCGGCGACGCCCGGCCGGTCGTCCGGCCGGGCGTCGCCACGGTGCCCAGGTGCTGAGGTCAGAGGCTGAGCTTCTGACCGGGGAAGATCAGCCCCGGGTCGGCGCCGACCACGCGCTTGTTGCGCTCGTACAACGCCTGCCAGCCACCGGCCAGGTCCCGGGCGTCGGCGATCTGCGACAGGGTGTCACCCGGCCGCACCACGTACACGTCGCCGGTCGCGGCCGGCGCGCTGCGCCGCTGGCTGCGGGTGCTGTGCTGCTCCCGCGAGGACCGCTCGGTGGCGGTGGCCTTCGACGAGCCGGAGCGCCGCTGCGACTTCTGCGACTTCTCCGACTTCTCTGAGGTGCTGGAGTAGCTCTTGGTGGAGCCGCCCTTCCTGCCGCAGGTCGGCCAGGCCCCGATGCCCTGACCGTCGAGCACCTTCTCGGCGATGGCGATCTGCTCGCCGCGGCTGGCCAGGTCGGCGCGGGAGGCGTACTTCTTGCCGCCGTAGCCGGACCAGGTGCTCTGCGAGAACTGCAGGCCGCCGTAGTAGCCGTTGCCGGTGTTGATGTGCCAGTTGCCGCCGGACTCGCACTGGGCGATCGCGTCCCAGTTGACGCTGGCGGCGCTCGCCGGCGACGCCGGCGCCAGGACGGCGGCGACCCCGGTGACCGCACCGACGGCGAGCGTGCCGACGGCGATGCGGCGCGAGCTGACCCGTCGGTGACGGGCGGTGTATTCAGTTGCCATGTGGATTCCTCCACGCCGACGAGGTGAGCTGTCGGGTTCGGGCCGAGGAGCCCGGCCGCCCGTGGGCGGCTTCACCCCGAGGTGACGTGCACCGAGGAACGTGTGGGTCCCCCGCTCCATGCCCGCTGACAAAGATCCCACCGGCCGGCGGCATGGATTAGGCGTTACCGGCCGTGGTGTCCGCGATCGCGAACACGAACGACGTTAGGAACTGTTTCGGGCGATTGCCCACCTCTTGTGAAGTTCTTCACCCGGCTGAGCGACGGCTTCGTGCTTCGAGTTGCGGGTTGGTCGGCGGTGCTCTACAAGGGCCGGTCGGGAACCTGTCACCACTGGGCCGAAAGCCTCGCTCCGAGCGGCGGATCAGCTGCCGTGCCTCGCCGTCTTCGCTGGTCAGGCGGCCTCGATCGGCGGCCCGCGCCGCCGGACGGTCAGCGTTGCCGCTGATTGGCGACTCATGTCTGGGCAGCCCGGCCGCCGACTCGGACGGTAGGGAGCAGAGCGCGGCCACGGCGCCGACGCGTCGGACCCGCCGGATGCCGGGCGCCGGCGCCCTGGCCGGCACGGTCCGCCCCGGTTCGCGGCGGCCGACCATCCGCGAGAGGAAGGACCTCCATGGACACCGTCAGCATCGACACCGACTACCTCGTCGCCACCTTGGACGAGGACGACGACCCGGAGAGCCTGGCCGGCGACGAGGTCGACTTCGACCTGGCCGCCGCGCTGGAAGAGGAGGAGTGAGATGGGCGTGCACCTGGCGCCCGCGCTGCGGGTGCTGCGCGAGGAGATAGACACCCGGTGGCCGCAGCGGGACCGCAAGTCCGACGGCTGGTTGGGCGACGCCAGTCACCAGGCGCGCCGCTCGGACCATAATCCGGACAGTGACGACCAGTCGGTCAACGCGGTGGACGTGGACGTCGACGGGATCGACCCGCTGCTGGTCGTCCGGCAGGCCGTCAGCCATCCGTCCACCCAGTACGTCATCTACGACCGAAAGATCTGGAGCCGTACCCGCAGCTTCCGGCCGGCCCGGTACACCGGGCCGAACCCGCACGACAAGCACCTGCACGTCAGCGTCAGCCACCAGCGGAGCTTGGAGGACAGCCGCCAGGCGTGGGGCATCGCCACCGCCACGACGGCGCGGCTCGGCGACCGGGTGCTGCGCGCCGGCTGCCGGGGCGGCGACGTCCGGGAGTTGCAGGCCGTCGCCAACCGCCTCGGGGCCCGGCTGACGGCCGACGGGGTGTTCGGGCCGGCCGTGGCCGCCTGGGTACGGTCGTTCCAGACCGCCCGGAAGCTCGACGCCGACGGGGTGGTCGGCCCGCGTACCGTGGCGGCCCTGCGCGCGGCCGTCAAGCCGGCCCCGTCGGTGCCCAGCGGGCGACCGGCGACGCCGGTGTCCGGGGGCAGACCGGGCTCGCGGACGCTGCGGCGCGGCAGCAAGGGCGGGGACGTGGCCTTCGTCCAGCGGTTCGTCGGCGCGAAGCGGTGCGGCCCCGCGAGCGGCGCCTTCGACGCGAGGACCGAGGCCGGGGTGCGCTGGTACCAGGGCATGCGGGGGCTGACCGTGGACGGGGTGGTCGGCCCGGCCACCTGGGCGGCGATGGGCGTGCGGGTCGGTTCGTGACCAGGCGGCCCCGGCCCGGCGCTGCACCGGGCCGGGGCCGTCGTCGCGTCAGAGGCTGCGGGCCAGCCGGTCGGCGAGGACCCGGGCGAACCGGGCCGGGTCGGCCAGGTCGCCGCCCTCGGCGAGCAGCGCCATGCCGTACAGCAGCTCGGCGGTCTCGGTGAGGGCGGCGGAGTCGCCGCCGCGCTCGTGCGCCGCGCGCAGGCCGGTGACCAGCGGGTGGGTCGGGTTGAGTTCGAGGATGCGCTTCACCTTCGGCACCTCCTGCCCCATCGCGCGGTACATCTTCTCCAACGTGGGCGTGATGTCGTGGGCGTCGCCGACGATGCAGGCCGGCGAGGTGGTGAGGCGGGAGGAGAGCCGTACCTCCTTGACGCTGTCGGCCAGCGCGCCGCCGAGGAAGGCGAGCAGGGCGGCGTACTCCTTGGCCTGCCGTTCCCGTTCCGTTTCGGCCTCCTCGCGCTCCTGCTCGGTGTCCAGGTCCACCTCGCCCTTGGCGATCGAGCGCAGCGGCCGGCCGTCGAACTGCGCGACCCGCTCCACCCACACCTCGTCGACCGGGTCGGTGAGCAGCAGCACCTCGTAGCCCTTGGCGCGGAAGGCCTCCATGTGCGGCGAGTTCTCCAGCATGGCCCGGGTCTCGCCGGTGGCGTAGTAGATCTCCTCCTGGCCGTCCTTCATCCGCTCGACGTACTCGCGCAGCGTGGTGGGCTCGGTGGCGTCGTGGGTGGAGGCGACCGAGACGATGTCGAGGATCGCCTGCTGGTTGTCCGGGTCCTCCAGCAGCCCCTCCTTGACCACCCGGCCGAACTCCGACCAGAAGGTCCGGTACCGGTCGGCGTGCTCGGTACGCATCTCCTTGACGGTGGCGAGCACCTTGCGGACCAGCCGGCGGCGCACGATCTGGATCTGCCGGTCCTGCTGGAGGATCTCCCGGGAGATGTTCAGCGACAGGTCGTGCGCGTCCACCACGCCCTTGACGAAGCGCAGGTAGTTGGGCATGAGCGCGGCGCAGTCGTCCATCACGAACACCCGCTTGACGTACAGCTGCACCCCGCGCCGGCCGTCGGCCATGAACAGGTCGAACGGGGCGTGCGTGGGGATGAAGAGGAGCGCCTCGTACTCGAAGACGCCCTCGCCCCGCATGTGGATGGTCTCCAGCGGGTCGGCCCAGTCGTGGCTGACGTGCCGGTAGAAGTCGCGGTACTCCTCCTCGGCGACCTCGTCGCGCGGCCGGGCCCAGAGCGCCTTCATCGAGTTGAGGGTGACCGGCTCGGCGTCGGGCGTGACGAGCCGGATCGGCCAGGCGATGAAGTCGGAGTACCGCTTGACGATCTCGCGGATCTTGCCGTGGTCGGTGTAGTCGGCGAGGTTGTCCTCACTGTCGGCCGGCTTCAGGTGCACGGTGACGGAGGTGCCCTGCGGAGCGTCGTCGACCGTCTCCACGACGTAGGTGCCCTCGCCGGTGGACTCCCAGCGGGTGCCCTCGGTCTGGCCGGCCCGGCGGGTCAGCAGGGTGACCGTGTCGGCCACCATGAACGTCGAGTAGAAACCGACGCCGAACTGGCCGATCAGGTCCTGCGCGGCCGCCTCCCGGGACTCCTTCAGCTTGCGCAGCAGCTCGGCCGTACCTGAGCGGGCGATGGTGCCGATCAGCGAGACGACGTCCTCGCGGGACATGCCGATGCCGTTGTCGCGCACGGTGAGGGTACGGGCCGCCCGGTCGGTCTCGATCTCGATGTGCAGGTCGGCGGTGTCGGCCGCCAGGTCCTTGTCGACCAGGGACTCCAGCCGCAGCTTGTCCAGCGCGTCGGAGGCGTTGGAGACCAACTCCCGCAGGAAGACGTCCTTGTGCGAGTAGATCGAGTGCACCATCAACTGCAGCAGTTGACGCGTCTCGGCCTGGAACTCCAACGTCTCGGTCCGGCTGCTCACACCAACCTCCTCATCGGCTCGTTTCGGTCCACGGGACAGGATCCGCGGGAGAAGGATACGAGCCGTCGTGGTCGCCCGGTCACCGCCGGTCGTCATCCCGACGGCGGGCCAGCAGGTAGGCCTGTGGAGTAGGTTCCCGCCACCCGCCCAGCTCCTGCGGCTCCCGTCGCATGCGGGCGTGCACGATCAGCCCGGCGGCCTCCAGCAGGGCCGCCACCCGCTCGGGCCGACGCCGGTGGAAGGTGAGCGAGACCGGTCGCCCCCACGCGTCCGTGCGGTGCACCGGCTCGTCACCGACCTGGAAGGCCAGCAGCAGGTGGCCGCCGGGGGCGAGGACCCGGTGGAACTCGGCGAAGGCGGCCGGCAGCCGGTCGTCGGGCAGGTGGATGACCGAGTACCAGGCGACCAGGCCGGCGAGCGCGCCGTCGGCCAGGTCGAGTTCCAGCATGGACCCCTCGGTGAAGCGCAGGTCGGGGTACGCCCGACGGGCGTGCGCGATCATGCCCGGCGACAGGTCGAGGCCGGCGGCGTCGAGCCCGAGGTCGTGCAGGTGCCGGGTGATCCGCCCCGGGCCGCAGCCGACCTCCAGCACCGGCCCGCCCCCGTCGGCGAGCACCAGCTCGGCGAAGGCCGCGAGCATGGCCCGGTCGAGCGGCCGGGCGGCCAGCTCGTCGCGGACGAACTCGATGTAGTCGGCGACCATGGTGTCGTACGAGGTGCGGGTGGCGGTGAGGAAGTCCGGTTCGGTCACGACCGCCGACCCTACCGCCGGGCGGCCGGCGACAGGGTCCGGCCGGACCTGCCGCCCGTACGCGTCGCGCCCCGCCGTTCCGGGCGGCGCCGGCGGGTATCCTGCATCCGGTCCGCAGCCCCACCCACAGGAGGTCGTCGTGTCCAGGGACACGGAGCGCAAGCTCATCGCCTCCAACAAGAAGGCCCGGCACGACTACACCGTCCTGAAGACGTACGAGGCGGGGATCGTGCTGGCCGGCACCGAGGTGAAGTCGCTGCGGGAGGGGCGGGTGTCGCTGGTCGACGCCTTCGCCCAGGAACGCGACGGCGAGCTCATGCTCTACGGCCTGCACATCGCCGAGTACGGCTACGGCACCTGGACCAACCACCAGCCCCGCCGCACCCGGAAGCTGCTGCTGCACCGGGTGGAGATCGCCCGGATCCTGGAGAAGCTGCGCGACGGGGGCGTGACGCTGGTGCCGCTGTCGATGTACTTCAGCAACGGCTGGGCCAAGGTCGAGCTGGGCCTGGCCCGCGGCCGCAGGTCGTACGACAAGCGGCAGGCGCTCGCCGAACGCGACGCCAACCGGGAGATCGCCCGCGAGCTGGGCCGCCGTCTCAAGGGCCGCCGCCCCGCCTGAGCCACTCGCAGGATTTGCCCCGGCGACGTTTGACAAGACTTCTTGTACATCACATCTTGTACGTCTAGCCTGTCCCCATGTCCGAGGACGAGTCGACCCTGCACCTGACCGATCCGCGCGCCATGCGCGCGCTGGCGCACCCCACCCGCCTGCGGCTCCTCGGCGAGCTGCGGGTACGCGGCCCGCAGAGCGTCGGCATGCTCAGCGACCTCGTCGACGAGGCCGTCGGGTCGGTCAGCTACCACCTCGGCAAGCTCGCCGAGCACGGCTTCATCCGGGAGGCACCCGAGCACGCCCGCAACCGCCGGGAACGGTGGTGGCGGGCGGCGCACAGCCGCACCAGCTGGGAATTGGTCGAGGTGCTGCACGACCCGGAGCGCAAGCTCGCCTCGGACCTGCTGCGCCGGGCCGTCTTCCAGCGCTACGTGGAGCGGTTCCAGGCCTACCTCGACAGCGAGGCCACCCTCGACCCGGAGTGGGTCCGGGGCACCACCAGCAGCGACCAGACCATGCACCTGACCCCCGACGAGCTGCTCGAGTTGCACGGCGAGCTGGCGGAGCTGGGTGCCCGCTGGCAGGCCCGCAGCGACCCCGACCGGCCCGCCGCCCGCACCGTCACGCTGATCTGGCAGGCCTACCGGGGGCCGCAGTGACCGCCGCGCCCCGCCGCTGGGGCCCGCTGATCGGCCTGCTGATCGGCCACACGGTCTCGCTCACCGGCAACATGCTCACCTACATCGCCCTGCCGCTGTACGTGCTGGCCGAGACCGGCTCACCGGCGGCGACCGGCCTGACCGGGGCGTTCGCCGCCGCGCCCGTGGTGCTCGGCGGCGCCCTCGGCGGCGTGGTGGTCGACCGGATCGGCTACCGCCGGGCCAGCGTCGTGGCCGACCTGGTGTCCTGCGCGACGGTCGCCGCCGTCCCGCTGCTCGACGCGACCGTCGGCCTGCCGTTCTGGGCGCTGCTCGCGCTGGTCTTCGCCAGCGGCCTGCTCGACACGCCCGGGCAGACCGCCCGGACCGCGCTGCTGCCCGAGGCGGCGACCGCCGCCCGGGTGCCGATCGAACGGGCGATCGGCTGGTTCGAGGCCACCGAACGCGGCTCGCGACTGCTCGGCGCGCCCGTGGCCGGGCTGCTGGTCGCGGCCATCGGCGCGCTGCCGGTGCTGGCCGTGGACGCCGCCACCTTCGCCGTCTCCGCGCTGGTGGTGACGCTGCTGGTGCCCCGCGGCATGCGCCCGGCCGAGCCGGCGTCGGAGGAGTCCGGCGGGTACTGGCGGAACTTCGCCGCCGGGGTACGGTTCCTGGTCCGGGAGCCGCTGCTGCGCGCAATGGTGCTGCTGGTGCTGATCACCAACTGCTTCGACGCGACGAAGAGCAGCGTCCTGCTGCCGGTGGTCGCGGACCGCGAGCTCGGCGGGGCCACCGCGTTCGGCCTGCTGGTCGGCGCGATGGGCGGCGGCGCGCTGGTCGGCTCGCTGCTGTTCAGCGCCGTCGGCCACCGGCTGCCCCGCCGCGCCACCCTCGTCACCACCTTCGCGGTCGCCGGCGGGCCACCCTTCTGGGCGCTGGCCGCCGCGCCGCCGCTGCCGGTGGTGGTCGCGATCTTCGCAGTCTCCGGTCTCGCCGCGGGTGCGATCAACCCGCTGATCGGCGCGGTCGAGCTGGAGCGGGTGCCCGCGCACATGCGGGCCCGGGTCTACGGGGTGGTGGGGGCCGGCTGCTGGGCCGCCATGCCGCTCGGCGCTCTCGGCGCCGGACTGGCCACCGACCGGTTCGGCCCCACCGCCATCCTGGTTACGATCGGCACCGCCTACGTCCTGGTCGTGCTCACCCCGCTGCTTGGCGGCCCGTGGCGCCGGATGGGCCGGCCGGCGACGGTGGACGAGCGACCGGCCGACCTGGCCAGCACACCCGGCTGAGCCCTGGTCTGCCACTGGTGGCCGGGGCGGCGCCGGCCCGGACCGCCCCGGCGATGAACTCGGGACAGTCGCCGTTGCGCACGGCAGCCGCGGCGTCGCTGGCGTATCCGAGCGCGGCGGCCGCGCTGCGCGCACCCCGCCGCTGCGGCTTAGACTCCGGACATGAGGCGTGGAGCTTGACCAGCGAATCAGTGCGTTCCGTGCCGCCTGGACACGTCTGCTGGACCTTCGACGACACCGCGGTCTTCGACGCCCGGGCACAGCGGTTCCTCCTCGCCGGCCTCGACGCCGGCGAACGGGTCCGCTACGTGACCGCCGAGCCGGGGGACGTCGCCGTGGCCCGGTGGCAGGGCGTCCCGCGCCTGCGCGAGGCGCTGCGCGGTGGGGCGGCGGAGGTGGTGTCGGTGCGCGACACCTACGGCGAGCGGCACGTCGTCGACCCGGCCGCCCAGGTCGCCGCCTACGCCGCGTTGACCGACGCGGCCGTGGCCGATGGTCACGCCGGCCTGCGGGTGGCCGCCGACGCGACGACGCTCGTGGTCACCGCGGAGCAGCGCGCCGCCTTCGCCCGCTACGAACACCTGGTCGACCGCCTCATGCGGGTCCGGCCGATGTCGGCCGCCTGCGGCTACGACCGGCGGGTGCTGGACGGCCGGGCGATCGAGGAGCTGGCCTGCCTGCACCCGGCGGCCGACCCGGGGGCCACCCTGTTCCACCTGTACGCCGGGCGCGACGAGCTGGTCCTCGCCGGTGAGCTGGACCCCTCCAACCACGACCTCTTCGACACCGCGCTCGCCCGGGCGCACGTCGACGACCCCACCGGCGAGCTGGTGGTCCGCGCCGACGAGCTGCGCTTCATCGACCACCGGAACCTGATCCACCTGCACCGGCACGCCGCCCGTCGCGGCGGCACGGTGGTCCTGCACACCCCGCTGACCTCCGCCGCCCGGCTGGTCGAGCTGCTGGGGCTGTCCCGCGTCCGGGTCGCGGTGGTGGCGCGATGAGGACCGGTGCGGCCGCCGGGCACCGCGGCTACTTCCACGAGGCGGTCTGCTACGGCTCCGACGACGATCTGCTCGCCGTCGTGGTGCCCTTCCTCACCGGCGGGGTCGCCGCCGGGGAGCCGACGCTGGTCGCCCTCGGCGAGCGCACCACCGCGCTGGTGCGCGCGGCGCTCGGCCCGGACTCCGGGGTGTCGTACCTCGATGGCGGCGACGTGTACGGGCGACCGACCGCGGCGATCAGGTCGTACCGCCAACTGCTGGCCGACCACGTCGCGGCAGGAGCGGGGCAGATCCGCATCATCGGCGAGCTGCCCGCGTTCGGCCCGACCTGGGACTGGTGGGCCCGCTACGAGTCGGCAATCAACCACGCGTACGACGACTTCCCGCTGTGGGGGATGTGCGTGTACGACACCCGCACCACCCCGAGCGCGATGCTGGCGGACGTGGTCCGCACCCACCCGCGCACGGCGATGCCGGACGGGCGGCACGTGCCGAACGAGGGCTACACCCCGCCGGAGGTGTACCTGCGGGAGAACCGGCCGATCGTGCCCGACCCGTTGCAGGCGGACGCTCCGGCCGTCGAGCTGCACGACCCGACACCGGCGCGGGCCCGCGAGGCGGTGCACGAGGCAGGTCGCGGCCGGCTGAAGGTCGACGACGTCGACGACCTGGCCGTGGCGGTGAGCGAGGTGGTGACCAACGCGCTGCGACACGGGCGGCCACCGGTGCGGTTCCGGCTCTGGGTCGGCGAGGACCGGATCGTGGTGAGCGTCGACGACCGCGGTGCCGGGCCGAGCGACCCGTACGCCGGTCTGCTGCCCGCGGGGGGCGCGGCGCCGGGCGGGCTCGGGCTCTGGATCACCCATCAGTCGTGCAACCACGTCGTGATGCACCGCGGCGCGGACGCCTTCACGCTGCGCCTGACCGCCGGCAACCCGCACGTCACGCCCTGACGGCGGCGGCCGGCCCGGCGGGGCCGGTCAGTCGCGGAGCAGGGCCGGTCAGTCGCCGCGGAGCAGGTCGGCGTGGACGGCGCGCAGCCGGTCCAGGGCGCGGTCGGTGCCCGGTGGGACGCGCTGGTCCAGCTCGGCCCAGACCTCGGCGAGGGCGGCGGTGACCGCGCGCAGCTCGGCGGCGTGCCGGCGGGCGCCCTGCCGGTGCGCCTCCTCCAGGCGGCGGGCCCAGCCGGCGGTGACGGCGGCGAGGCGCTCACCGTCGGCGCGGGCCTGGGCGGCGGTGCGGGCCGCGACGGCGGGCACGATCGCGGCGACCGGGCGGGAATCGCCGTCCCGGGTGACCAGGGTGACGGTGTCGGTCAGCTCGGCCATGGCGATCAGCTGGGTCAGCCGGGTGCGCAGCTCGCGCAGCGGCAGGGAACGGGGTCGACCACTGTGGTCGGTCAGCGCGGGGGCAGCCATGCCGTCATGCTCAGCCGGGGGTACGACATTTATCGTCGTGACGCTCCGGCGGGTCGTTCGGGCGCGGGCCGTGGGGGGCGGGGCGGGCGGCGGCCCGCCCCGCCCCCGGCCGGTCAGCTGGCCTGCAGGGTCACGTCGTCGATGACGAAACTGGTCTGCAGCGACGAGTCCTCGGTCCCGGTGAACTTGAGGGTGACGGTCTGGCCGGCGTACGCGCCCACGTTGAACGAGCGCAGCGCGTAGCCGCTGGCGGCGTTGAGGTTGGAGTACGTCGCCAGGGTGGCGGTGCCCACCTGCACGGTCAGCCTGTCGTACGCGGTGCCGGTGGTGGTCTCGGCGGTGTCGATGTGCAGGTAGAAGGCGAGGGTGTACGTCGAGCACCCGGCCGGCACGGTCACCGACTGCGACAGCGTGTCGGTGTGGGTGCTGCCGTAGCCGTCGAGCCACGCCTTGTACGACCCGGTGCGGGCGGGCTGGCTGGCCGAGTTGGTGATCACGCCCGAGGTGGCGGTCCACGGGGTGGTGCCGGACTCGAAGCCGCCGTTGCCGATCACCTGGCCGCCGGCGCACCCGCCGGTGCCGGTCACGGTGAGGCTGTAGGTGGCGGTGCGGGTGACCGATCCGGTGCCGGTGACCGTGATGGTGAAGGTGCCGGTGGTGGCGGTCGACGAGGCGCTGACGGTCATCGTGGCGGAGCCGCCGGAGGTGACCGACGAGGGGCTGAACGACACGGTCACGCCGCTGGGCGCGCCGGTGGCGGACAGCGCCACCGGCTGCGGGCTGCCGCTGGTGGTGGCGGTGCTGACGGTGGCGGTGGTGGACGCGCCCCGGGCCACGCTGCCGGAGGTCGGGCTCACCGACACCGAGAAGTTGTTGGTCGGGGTGCCGGTGCCGACCGCGAGCTGCCAGATGGCGTACGCGACGCCGTCGGCGTTGCGGTTGAGCACGGTCGCGCTGATGTTGCCGGTGGTGTCGCAGGAGCGGTGGTAGCAGGGGTCGTACGCGGCGTTGGCGGTGCCGCCCCACTTGGTCGCCTGGGCGCTGGTCTTGCGGGCGCTGGCGCCGGCGGCGTACCCGGAGGTGGGGATGCCGCCCTGCTGGAACGAGTAGTCGTCGGAGCGGCCCTGCCCCTCGACGTTCTCCTCCGGCTGCAGGCCCAGCGAGTCCCAGTACGCCTTGAGCGGCGCGGCGGTGGTGGAGGTGATCCGGTTGATGAAGTAGCCGCCGTTGGTCGAGCCGACCATGTCGAAGTTGTAGTAGCCCTTGATGTAGCCGCGCTGGGTGGCGTTGAGCGAGTTGACGTAGAACTCCGAGCCGTTGAGGCCCTGCTCCTCGTCGGTCCACCAGGCGAAGCGGACCCGCTTGGTCATCGACGGGTTCTGACTCGCCAGCACCAGCGCGTTCTCCAGCAGGGCGGCCGAGCCGGAGGCGTTGTCGTTGATGCCCGGGCCGGCGGAGACGCTGTCCAGGTGCGCGCCGAACATGACGACCTGGTCGGCGGGGCCCTGCGGCCACTCGGCGATCAGGTTGTTCGACGGGTACGTGCAGGAGGAGCAGTACTGTTCGCTGACCGTGTAGCCGGCGGCCTGGAGTCTGGTCTTGAGGTAGTTGACCGACGCGGTGTAGCCGGCCGACCCGGCCCGCCGGGTGCCGCCGTTGCTGGTGGCGATGGTCTGGAACTGGGTCAGGTGGGCCTGGACGTTGGTGATCGAGATGTCCGGCGCCGCGAGGGCGGCGAGCGGGGCGGCGGCCGGTGCGGCGGCCGGCGGGGTCGCCGTGGCCGGCGGGGCGGCAAGCGTCATCGTCACGGCGGCGAACACGGCGAGGGCGAGGCCCTTCGTCGGCGTGCTACGTCTCATGCGAACTCCTCGTGGGGGTCGGCGGGCGTGGCCGGATCCCTGGCGGGGGTCAGGTCGGAGTGGACGGGATCTCGCGGCCCGGGGGTGAGGTCGCGGCGGTCACGCCGGGGATTGAAACACTGACATGTATCAATCTCCCGGTCAACCGGCCGAACGGTGTCACAATCCCGGCCCGTCGACGGGCACCCTCACTCGCCGCGTCAGGAAAGACCCGGCGACCTGCGGTGACGCCACCGTCGGCGGAGTAGCCACCCCGCGTACACACCACGCGTATACTCGGTGTGTATAGTCACCGGCATGTCCATCGGTCAGACCTTCCTCGGCCTGCTGGAGGAGACTCCCCGGCACGGCTACGACATCAAACGCCTCTACGACGAGCGCTTCGGCCACGCCCGCCCGCTGGCCTACGGCCAGGTCTACGCGACCCTCTCCCGGCTGCTGCGCAGCGGCCTGGTCCAGGTGGAGGCGGTCGAGCCCGGCGAGGGTCCCGATCGCAAGCGGTACGCGATCACCGAGGCGGGCGTGACCGACGTCCAGCGTTGGCTGGCCACGCCGGAGAAGCCCGAGCCCTACCTGCAGAGCACCCTCTACACCAAGGTGGTGCTGGCGCTGCTGACCGACCGCGGCGCGGCCGACCTGCTCGACGTGCAGCGCGCCGAGCACCTGCGGCTGATGCGGGAGCTCACCCGCCGCAAGCGCGACGGCGACCTCGCCGAGCAGCTGATCTGTGACCACGCCCTGTTCCACCTGGAGGCGGACCTGCGCTGGCTGGAGCTGACCGCCGCCCGCCTCGACGAGCTGGCCGCGGAGGTGCGCCGGTGAACCCCACCCCGCTGCTGGCCGCCGAGGACCTGCACCGTCGCTTCGGCGCCACCGTCGCGCTGGCCGGCGCGTCGCTGCGCGTCGACCCCGGCGAGGTGGTGGCCGTGATGGGCTCCTCCGGTTCCGGCAAGTCGACCCTGCTGCACTGCCTCGCCGGCATCGTCCGCCCGGACGGCGGTCGGGTCCGCTACGAGGGGCGGGACCTGGCCGAGCTGTCCGACGCCGATCGCAGCGCCCTGCGCCGGGAGAGCTTCGGGTTCGTGTTCCAGTTCGGCCAGCTGGTGCCCGAGCTGACCTGCCTGGAGAACGTGGCGCTGCCGCTGCGGCTGGCCCGGGTCGGTCGCCGGGAGGCCGAGCGCCGGGCGCTGGACTGGCTCACCCGGGTCGAGGTGGCCGAGGTGGCGGGCAAGCGGCCCGCCGAGGTCTCCGGCGGCCAGGGGCAGCGGGTCGCGGTGGCCCGGGCGCTGGTCGGCCGGCCCCGGGTGGTCTTCGCCGACGAGCCGACCGGCGCGCTGGACTCGCTCAACGGCGAACGGGTGATGCGGCTGCTCACCGGGGCCGCCCGGGAGACCGGCGCGGCCGTGGTGCTGGTGACCCACGAGGCGCGGGTGGCCGCGTACTCCGATCGGGAGGTCGTGGTGCGCGACGGCCGCACCCGCGACCTCGAGGCGGTCGCGTGAGCGCCGGCGGACGCTTCCGGGGCGCGGCGGCCGACCTGGCGATGGGCGCCCGGATGGCGGTCGGCGGTGGCCGCGACGGGTGGACCCGGGCGGTGCTCACCGCGCTCGGCGTCGGCATCGGCGTGGCGCTGCTGCTGCTCGCCGCGTCGGTGCCCGGCGCGCTCGACGCCCGCCAGGCGCGCGGCGACGCCCGTGATGACCTGCGGATGGGCCAGGAGCTGGCGCCGGCGGCGAACACCCTGCTGGTGTCCATGGTGGAGACCGAGTTCCGGGGCCGTCCGGTGCGCGGCCGGCTGGTGCGTCCGGAGGGACCGGACGCGCCCGTGCCGCCGGGGTTGACCCGGCTGCCCGCGCCCGGCGAGGCGGTGGTCTCCCCCGCCCTGCGGGACCTGCTCGACTCCCCCGACGGCGCGCTCTTCGCGCCCCGCCTGGGCGGGGCCCGGGTCACCGGCACCATCGCCGACGACGGTCTGGCCGGCCCCGGCGAGTTCGCCTTCTTCGCCGGCGACGACCGGCTGAGCACCGAGCGGGGCGCGACCCGGCTGGACCGCTTCGGCGGCGGGCTGCCCGGGGAGGGCTTCGGGCCGGTGCTGTTGCTGCTCGTCGCGGTCATCTTCGTGGTGCTCCTGCTGCCCATCGCGGTCTTCCTCGGCGCCGCGGTGCGCTTCGGCGGCGAACGCCGGGACCGTCGCCTGGCCGCGCTGCGCCTGGTCGGCGCCGACGCGGTGATGATCCGGCGGATCGCCGCCGGCGAGGCCGCCACCGGCGCGCTGCTCGGGGTCGCCGTCGGAGGCGCGCTGTTCGCCCTCGGCCGCCAGCTCGTGCCGCTGGTCACCCTCTTCGACCTCAGCGTGTACGCCTCGGACGTCCGCCCGCCCCTGCCGCTGGTGGCGATCGTCGCCGTCGCCGTGCCGGCGCTGGCCGTGCTGGTGTCCATGGTGGCGCTGCGCGCGGTCGTGGTGGAGCCGCTCGGGGTGACCCGGCGCGGCGTGCCGGCACGCCGTCGGCTGTGGTGGCGGCTGCTGCTGCCCGTCGTCGGGCTCGCCCTGCTGTACCCGCTCACCGGCATCCGGGACGACGGCTCCGCCGCCACCCGCTACCAGGTGGCGGCCGGCGCCGTGCTGCTGCTCGTCGGCACGGTCACCCTGCTGCCCTGGGCGACGGAGCTGCTGGTCCGCCGGCTGCGGGGCGGGCCGGTCGGCTGGCAGCTAGCGGTGCGACGGATGCAGCTGGACAGCGCCACCTCCGCCCGGCTGGTCAACGGCATCGCCGTGGCGGTGGCCGGCACCATCGGACTGCAGATGCTCTTCGCCGGGGTGGCCCGGGAGTTCACCACCGCGACCGGGCAGGACACCTCCCGGGCGCAGGTCCAGGTGCAGCTGCCGGCCGGCCCGGACACCGCCGGGGCGGTCCAGCGGCTCGTCACCGCCGCCGGGGTCACCGGCGCCAACAGCACCCTCACCACGGTGGCCAACGCCGGCGACCTGGTGCAGTTGCGGGTCGGCGACTGCACCGCGCTGGCCGAGTTCGCCCGCCTCGACCGCTGCGCCGACGGCGACGTGTTCCTGGTCGAGACGCCGGGTACGGCGGCCGCCGTCGCGCCCCGCGCGACGCTGACCGTCGACGGGACGGCGCGGTGGCGGGTGCCGGCCGACGCCCGCCGCGTCCCGTCCCGGCCCACCCCGGCCGGATGGGAGCAGCGGGAGGTGCTGATCACCCCGGCCGCGCTGGGCGGGGCGACGCTGGGCGAGCTGCGCGGCGAGGTGTTCCTGCGGCTCGACCCGGACGCGCCGGACGCGGTAGAGCACGTCCGCAACGCCGCCGCGACCATCGACCCCACCCTCGCGGTGACCACGCTGACCGAGGTCCGGGAGAGCGACCGGTTCGCCGACGTCCGGCGCGGCCTCTACATCGGCGTGGTGGTGACCCTGCTGCTGATCGCCGCGAGCATGCTCGTCGGCACCCTGGAACAGCTGCGGGAACGCCGCCGGCTGCTGGCCATGCTGGTCGCCGTCGGCACCCGCCGCGGCACCCTCGCCTGGTCGGTGCTCTGGCAGACCGCCGTGCCCGTGCTGGTCGGCCTGACCCTCGCGGTGGCCTTCGGGCTCGGCCTGGGCGCCGTGCTGCTGCGCCTGGTGCAGGCCCCGGTGACCGTGGCGTGGCCCGTCGTCGGGCTCTCCGTCGGCTTCGGCGCCCTGACCGTGCTGGTGGTCACCGGGCTGAGCCTGCCGCTGCTGATGCGGCTGACCCGGCCGGACGGGCTGCGCACCGAGTGACCGCCGGCCCGGGGCCGCATCGCGCCACGCGGGGCGGCCCCGGGCAGGATGGGGGCATGCGCCTGGTCTCCCTGCTGCCCTCCGCGACCGAGATCGTCTACGCCCTCGGCCTCGGCGACGACCTCATCGGGGTCACCTTCGAGTGCGAGGTGCCGGCCGCCGACCGGGCCGTCAAGACCGTGGTCGTCGGCGGCACGGACACCCGGGGCATGACCCCGGGCCAGATCGACGCGCACGTCCGGGCCCGGCTCGCCGCCGGCGCCGACCTCTACACCCTGCACGCCGACGCGCTCGCCGGGCTGGACCCCGAGCTGATCCTGACCCAGGACCTGTGCCGGGTCTGCGCCCTGCCCTCCGGGCACGTCGCGGATGCCCTCGACCACCTGGGCTGCCGCGCCGACGTGCTCTCGCTCGACCCGTACACCCTGGACGAGGTGCTGGCGAGCATCCTCGCGGTGGGCGACGCCGCCGGCGTACCGGAGCGGGCGCGGGCGCTGGTGGACGGTCTGCGCGACCGGCTCGCGGCGGTCGCGGCGGCGGTCGGGGACCGGCCACGGCCCAGGGTGGCGGTGGTGGAGTGGACCGACCCGCCGTTCACCGCCGGGCACTGGATCCCCGACCTGGTACGCGCCGCCGGCGGCGAGCCGGTGGCCACCCGCCCCGGCGCCCGCTCGGTGCAGGTGCCCTGGTCCGAGCTGCGTGCCGCGGCACCGCAGGTCGTGCTGGTCACGCCCTGCGGTTTCCGCCTCGACGGCGCGGTCGGCCAGGCCCAGGCGGTGGCGGAGCACTTCCCGGGCACACCGGTCTGGGCGGTCGACGCCGACGGACTGGTCGTCCGCCCCGGCCCGCGTCTGGTCGACGGCGTCGAGGCGATCGCCGCCGTCCTGCACCCGGACGCGGTGCCCGCCCCGCCCGCCGGCGCGGTGGCCCGGGTGGCCTGACGGCCCGGCCGGCGCGACCCCCGGTCAGCCCGCCCCCGCGAGCAGCGCCTCCGCCGAGGTGGTCCGCGCGTAGAGCAGGAACCGGCCGACCCGGTGAGTGCCCACCAGACCCGCGTCCCGCAGCGCGGTGAGGTGCTGCGAGACCGTGCCGGGGGCGAGCCCGCAGCGGCGCGCCAGTTCGGTCGTCGAGGACGGCACGGCCAGCTCGTGCAGCAGGGTGGCCCGGGTACGGCCCAGCACCCGGCTCAGCGCCTCCCCCGGTGGCAGCGCGGCGCGTTCCCAGAGCGTCGCCACCGCCCCCGCCGGGTAGCGCAGGGTCGGCTGCCCGGACGCCTCGACCAGGTTCGAGAACGGCCGCGGCCAGGTGAAGACCGACGGCACCAGCAGCACCCCGCGACCGTCCAGCCGCACCGACCCGGCGGTCGTCAGGTGCTCGACCAGGAGCGTGCCGTCGTCCCAGGAGACGTAACGGTCGAGGTGGTTGAGCAGACCCCGCACCCCGTCGACGGCCATCCGGCGGGCGCCGAGCAGCACCTCCCGCTCCAGCAGGGTCCGCATCCGCGGCCAGTACGGGGCGAGCGCGACGTCGGCGTAGGCGCGGATCTGCGCGGCGAGGTCGGCCAGCTCGGCCTCCGGGTCCGCGCGCAGGGCGGCCGTTCGGGGCGTGGGCGGCACCGGATCGCGGTCGAGGCAGGCGCGGACCGCCTCCGGCGGGGTCGCGGTGAGCGCGGCCAGTTCCAGGTCGAGGGTGGGCCCGGTGGTGGTCGGCGGTGGGCAGACGAACGACGGGATCACCACGGTGGGTACCGGCACCAGGTCGGCAAGGAGTCCCCACTCCACCGTCGCCAGCCGGGGCACCACCTGGCGCGCCCAGGGCAGGTGCGCGGGGAAGCCGGCCGGGTTCTTGACGATCCGTACGCTGGCCACCACCTCCCACAGCGGCGACACGGCGAACCTGGTGTTGGCCAGGTCCGCCACCGACAGCGCGGCGCGCAGCACCTCTCGTCCCCCGTCCTTTCGTGGCCCGCGGATTTGCCCTGGGCCGAATTCATCGACCCCGGACCGGGCGTCCGGGCACCGTGACCGGCATGATCACCGACCCGCGCCCGACCGCCCGCTGGTCCCGCGCCTTCCGTCAGTTGTACGCCGTCAGCGTCGTCGGTGGCATCGGCCAGCAGGTGGCCCTGCTGGCCGTCCCGGTGCTCGCCGTCGACGTCCTGCGCGCCACCCCCGGGCAGGTGGGCCTGCTGGGGGTGCTCGGCACCGCGGCCTTCCTGCTGATCGGCCTACCCGCCGGGGTCTGGGTGGACCGGGCCGACCGCCGCACCGTCATGATCTTCGCGGATCTCGTCCGGTCGGTGCTGTTCGCCTCGGTCCCGGTGGCCTGGTGGGCCGGTTGGCTGACCATCGGGCAGCTCTACCTCGTGGTCCTGCTCGCCGGGGCCGGCACGGTCTTCTTCGACGTCGCCGAGCAGAGCTACCTGCCGGCGGTGGTCGGCCGGGAGCGGCTGGTGGCGGCGAACTCGCTGCTGGTGAGCACCGGCGCGACCATCCAGATCGGTGGGCGGGCCCTCGGCGGATTCCTGGTGCAGTTGCTCAGCGCGCCGGTGGCCCTGGTGCTCAACGCCCTCGCGTACCTGGTCTCCGCGCTGGTCCTGACCCGGCTGCGACCGGACGCCGCGCCGGCCCGGCAGGCCGGCCGGGGCGACGGCTTCGGCCGCCAGCTCGCCGAGGGGGTACGGCACGTGCTGGGCAACCCGCTGCTGCGGCCGCTGGTGCTCTCGCTCGCGAGCATCAACCTCACGGTCAACGTGATGACCACCATGCTGCCGGTGGTCTTCCTCCGCGAGCTGGGGCTCGGCGCCGGGGCGCTCGGGCTGTTCCTTGGCGCCGGCGGTGTGGGGGCGCTGCTCGGGGCGGTGACCGCCCGGCCGCTGGCGGACCGGATCGGCCACGGTCGGGCGCTCTGGCTGCCCGGGCTGATCGTGGCGCCGCTGGGCGCGCTGGTGCCGCTGCTGGACACCGGTCCGGCGCTCTGGCTGGCCGGGTTCGGCTGGCTGGCCACCGCCTGGCGCACCGGGATCGGCAACGTCATCGGGGTGAGCCTGCGCCAGCGCTGCACCCCGGACGCGCTGCTCGGGCGGATGAACGCGGTGTTCCGCTTCCTGCTGTTCGGCGCGATCGCGGTCGGCGCCGCCCTCTCCGGCCTGCTCGGCCAGTACGCCGGTGTCCGCACGGCGCTCTGGCTCGGCGCCGCGGGTGCCGCGCTGACCTGGCTGCCGATCTTCTGCTCCCCGCTGCGCGCCCTCGCCGAGCCGCCGACGGTGGCCTCACCGCGGGGGCCGGCCACCGTCGCGGACGCCTGCGCACCGGCGGCCCGGACCGGCCGTTGAGGACTGTTACCCCGCTGTTACGCCCCGGTGGGACGGCTGTGGCGGATCGGCCCGACCGTCGAACTCGAACCGGCTCACCGGGCCGGACGGAACAGGCAGGGAGGACACCATGCGATCCACGAGGACACTGGGGGCGGTGGCGGCGGTCATGCTCGCCGTCCTGCTCACCGCCGCCACGGCGGCCACCGCGGGAGCGCGGCCCACGACCACCGGCACGCAGGTCGCGCCCCGGGCGGTCACCGGCGCGCCGTACTGCGGGATCACCTGGGGCAGCGCGGAGAAGACGACCGGCCCGCTCAGCAGCGCCCCGCTGACCCAGGTGCGTACCGGTCGGCACGACTGCTTCGACCGGGTGGTGTTCGAGTTCGCCGGCCCGGTGAGCGGCTACTCGGTCGCCTACGGCGAGACCTGGACCGAGGGCGAGGGGCTGGCGCTGTCGCCGTACACCGCCGGGGACGCGCTGCTGCGGGTGTCGCTGCGGGCACCGGCGTACGACGACCAGCACGTCGCCACCGTCCCGTACCGGGTCGGCGAGCACGCCGCGAACGTCCTGCGCTACTCGACGCTGCGCGACGTCGTCTTCGCCGGCAGCTTCGAGGGCTACACCACCTTCGCCGTCGGGGTGCGGGCCCGGCTGCCGTTCCGGGTGTTCGTGCTCGCCGGCCCCGGCACGCACAGCCGGATCGTGCTCGACGTGGCGCACCAGTGGCAGGAATGACCAGCCGTCGGGGCGGGGGTCCGGCGTCGACCGGCCCCCCGTCACCGGCCGTTGCGGCAGGACCGGCCGATGACCTCCCGGGGCTACCCTGAGGACGTCATGGACGGCCGCGTGCTGCTGGTCGAGGACGATGCCTCCATCAGGGAGGTCACCGCCCTCGGTCTGCGGCGGGCCGGCTTCCGGGTCAGCACCGCGGTCGACGGCCGCGCCGCGCTGGCCGCCTGGCGGGCCCAGCCGGTCGACCTGGTGGTCCTCGACGTGATGCTGCCCGGCCTCGACGGGCTGGAGGTGTGCCGGGAGATCCGGCGCACCAGCGCGGTGCCGATCCTGATGCTCACCGCCCGCACCGACACCATCGACGTGGTCGTCGGGCTGGAATGCGGCGCGGACGACTACCTGCGCAAGCCGTTCGACCTGCCGGAACTCGTCGCGCGGGTACGCGCCGGGCTGCGCCGGGCCAGCGCCGTCGTCGAGGAGACCATCCTCACCGTCGGCGGGCTGGAGATCGACCCGAACCGGTTCGTCGTCCGCAAGGCCGGCCGGGAGCTGACCCTGACCGCCACCGAGTTCCGACTGCTGCTGGAGCTGGCCCGCCGGCCCGGCCAGGTGTTCACCCGCGAGCTGCTGCTGGACCGGGTGTGGAACCACTCCCACCTCGGCGACTCCCGACTGGTCGACGTGGCGGTGCAGCGGCTGCGCGCCAAGGTGGAGGACGATCCCGCCGAGCCCCGGCTGGTCCGCACGGTGCGCGGTGTCGGCTACAAGCTCGCCACGGCATGACGGGAGGATGGCGCGATGGCCACGGGCGCCGTACCGCCGGGTCGGCTCCGCCGCCGGTTGACGGTGGCGTTCGTACTGGTCGCCGGGGTCTCCGCCGGGGTGCTCGCCGGCGGGTCGTACCTGATGCTGCGGCAGGCCCGGCTGGACGGCTCGGTGCAGCGGGCGGCGGCCGACGCCCGCTACCAGCTCGTCCTGGCCGGGCAGTTCGTGCCGCTGACCGACACCCGTCGCGCCGAACTGCTGACCAGCTTCGAGGGCAGCGGCCGGCACGTGCTGCTGGTCGCCGGGGACACCCGCGCGTCGCACCCCTCGTACGCCCCCACCCCCGGCCCGCAACTGCGGGCCGCCGTCGCCGACGGGCAGCTCGGCTACGAGCGGCTGGACGGCACCGGCGGACGGCACCTGCTGGTGGTCGGCGGCCGGATCCCCGGCTCGACCGCCGAGCTGTACGCCGTCACGGACGAGAGCGACCTGGTCGGCGGGCTGGACCAGCTGCGCACCGCGCTGGCGGTCGGCTGGCTGGCGGTGGTGGCGCTCGCCGCGGGCGTCGGGCACTCCCTGGCCCGGCGCACCCTCGAACCGGTGGGCCGGGCCAGCCGGGCCGCCCGGGCCGTGGCGGAGGGGCTGCTGGCGACCCGGCTGCCGGTGCGCGGCCGGGACGAGTTCAGCGACTGGGCCGCCGCGTTCAACGACATGGCGCAGGCGCTCCAGACGAAGATCGACGACCTGTCCCGGGCCGAGGCCCGGGAGCGGCGGTTCACCGCCGACGTGGCGCACGAGCTGCGTACCCCGGTCACCGCTCTGGTGGCGGCGGCCTCGCTGCTGGCCGACCGGCTAGACACACTGCCCGACGACTCCCGCCGCGCCGCCGAGCTGCTGGTCGCCGACGTGGTCCGGCTGCGCACGCTGGTCGAGGAGCTGATGGAGATTTCCCGGCTGGACGCCGGCCGGGAGGCGGTCGACCTGGCGTCGGTGCCCGCCCTCGCCCCGCTGCGCGACCTGGTCGCCGCGCACGGCTGGGCCGGCCGGGTCGTCGTCGCCGGCGACGAGGCCGTCCTGCGCACCGACCCGCGCCGGCTGGAACGGGTGCTGGCCAACCTGGTCGGCAACGCCGTCACGCACGGCCAGGGCGAGGTCCGCGCGAGCGTGACCCGCACCGGCCCGCTGCTCGTGTACGAGGTGAGCGACCAGGGGCCGGGGATCGCTGCCGAACACCTGCCGCACGTGTTCGACCGCTTCTACAAGGCCGACCCGGCGCGCTCCGGTCGGGGCAGCGGCCTCGGCCTGGCCATCGCCCGGGAGAACGCCCGGCTGCTCGGCGGCCGGCTCACGGTCCGCAGCACCTTCGGCGTCGGCACCACGTTCCAGCTGGCGCTGCCGATGACCCCGCCCGACGCCGAACCGGGAGGAGAACCGTGAACCGGCTGCCCGCCCTGCTCGCCGCGCTCGCGCTGCTGCTCGCCGGCTGTGGCGACGCCCGCTCGGGCACCCTCGGACCGGCCCCGCGCGCCGCCGCGCCCGGCACCGCCACCGCCCCGGTGACCGCCCCCACCGCCCCGTCGGGCACCCCGACCGGCGTCCCCGGGCCCACCGCCACCCGGTCGACCGGGCCGGTGACGCCGCCCCGGACTCCGACGCCGTCGCCGGCCGCCACGGGCAGCGTGACGGTGCAGCTCTGGTTCGCCCGGGCCGGGGTGGTGGTGCCGACCCGGCGTACGCGACCCACCACCGTCGCCACCTCCCGGCTGGCGCTGGCGGAACTGGCCGCCGGACCGACCTCCGCCGAGGCCGCCGCCGGCCTGGCCACCCTGGTCCCCGCCGGCGTCGAGATGGTCCGGATAGCCGAGGGCACCGCCACCGTCGCCCCGCCGGAGTCCTTCGCCGACACCGACGCCCGGACGCTGCGGCTGCGACGGGCGCAGGTGGTCTGGACGCTCACCCAGTTCCCCACCGTGCGCCGGGTGGCCTTCGCCGGTAGCGGCGTCGTGCTGGCCCGCACCGACCTCGCCGACCTGCTGGCGCCGATCGTGGTCACCGAGCCGGCGATCGGCCAGCGGGTCGCCGGGCCGGTCACCGTCGCCGGCACCGCCGACGTGTACGAGGCGACCGTCTCGATCCGGATCCTCGACGGCAGCGGCCGGGTGGTCGGCACCGGCTTCACCACCGCCACCTGCGGCAGCGGCTGCCGGGGCGACTACCGCGGCGGAGTCGCGTACCGGTTGGCGACCGCCGGCCCCGGCACCGTCGAGGTGTACGAGGTGTCGCCCCGCGACGGCTCCCGGACCCATGTGGTGGCCGTGCCGGTCCTGCTGGCCGCCACCGCCTGACCGGCGCCACCGCCCGACTGCGGCACAAAACGGGCTCGTTTCCCGACCGCACTGCGAGACATCTCATAAAGCTCGGCGTGGGCTCGCCTGCCCCGGCTAACGTGAGTACGAAATCGTTTCGCTTCGGGGGGATCATGCGCCAGGGGAACATCCCGGCCCAGGCGGGCACCACGGCCGGCGGGGAGCGTCACCCCGAGCTGCTCGACACCGTTCTCACGCTGATCCGCGAGGTCGGCTACGACCGGATGACCATCGACGGGGTCGCCGCCCGGGCCCGGGTGAGCAAGGCGACCATCTACCGGCACTGGCCGGGCAAGGCCGACCTGGTCGCCGCCGCGCTGCGGCACCGGCACGTCGGCGTGCAGACCCCCGCCGACACCGGGTCGCTCCGCGGTGACCTGCTGGAGCTGCTGCGCACCACCGCCGCGATCTGCACCGCCGACAGCGACCTGGTGCAGGCCCTCATCCTGGCCATGCGGACCTGCCCCGAGCTGGAGCACCTGATCCGGCAGCAGGTGCTGCCCGCCGGCCGGGTGGCCAGCGTCGCCGTCGTCGTCCGCGCCGCCGCCCGGGGCGAGATCCCCGCCGAGGCCGGCGAGCGGGACCTCTTCCACGATCTCGCCCCGGCCATGGTCATGTCCCGGATCCTCGCCCACGGCCTCCCCGCCGACGAGGACTTCCTCACCCAGCTCGTCGACCAGGTGCTCGTCCCGGTCCTCCGGTACCGCGCCGCCTGACCACGCCCGGCCGCGTCACCACGGACCCGACGCGCCCCGACCGCACCGCAACACCACGTCACGGAAGGCTGCACCATGCCCGGTACCACCTCGACCGCCCCCGGCGCGCCCCGCGCCCAGGCGGCGGCCACGCCGCACCCGCGGCGCTGGCTGGTCCTCGCGGTCATCGCGATCTCCCAGCTGATGGTCGTGCTCGACGCCACCATCGTGAACATCGCCCTACCGGAGGCCCAGGCCGACCTCGGCATCTCCGACGCGGACCGGCAGTGGGTGGTCACCGCCTACACCCTGACCTTCGGCGGCCTGCTGCTGCTCGGCGGGCGGATCGCCGACTACTGGGGTCGCAAGCGCACCTTCCTCGTCGGCATGGTCGGCTTCGCCCTGGCCTCCGCCATCGGCGGCCTGGCCACCACCGGCGGGATGCTCTTCGCCGCCCGCGCGCTCCAGGGCGCCTTCGGCGCGCTGCTCGCCCCGGCCGCCCTGGCCCTGCTCACCGTGCTCTTCACCGAGCCGAAGGAGCGGGCGAAGGCATTCGCGGTCTACGGGGCCATCGCCGGCGGCGGGTCCGCCGTCGGCCTGGTGCTCGGCGGCGTGCTCACCCAGTACATCGACTGGCGCTGGTGCCTGCTGGTCAACATCCCGATCGCCGTGGTCGCCCTGTTCGCCGCCATCCCGCTGGTGCCGGAGAGCCGCGCCCACGGCGACACCCGGTACGACATCCCCGGCGCCGTCGTGGTCACCGCCGGCCTGGTCTCCCTCGTGTACGGCTTCACCCGGGCCGCCGAGGACGGCTGGGACGCCACCGCCACCATCGGGTTCATCGTCGCCGGCGTGGTCCTGCTCGCCGCCTTCGTGGTGATCGAGCTGCGCTCCAGCCACCCGCTGCTGCCGCTGCGCATCCTGCTGGACCGCAACCGGGGCGGGGCGTACCTCGCCTCCACTCTGATCGGCGCCGGACTGTTCGGGGCGTTTCTGTTCCTGACGTTCTACTTCCAGCAGACGCTCGGGTACACGCCGGTCGAGGCCGGCCTCGCCTCGCTGCCCATCACCGCCGGCGTGCTGATCAGCGCGGGCGCCGCCAGCCAGCTGCTGCCCCGGGTCGGCGCGAAGCCGCTGATGGTGGCCGGTGCGGCGCTGGCCGCCGTCGCCATGCTGTCGCTGACCCAGATCGACGTGGACAGCTCCTTCGTGGCGCACCTGCTGCCCGCCCAGGTGGTACTCGGCCTGGGCCTCGGCTTCACCTTCGTGCCGCTGTCCAGCCTCGCCCTGGTCGGCGTTCCCGAACACGACGCCGGAGCGGCCAGCGCCACCCTCAACGCCACCCAGCAGATCGGTGGCTCGCTCGGTACCGCGCTGCTCAACACCTTCTTCACCAGCGCGGTCACCGCGTACCTGGCCAGCCGGGTCCCCGACCAGGCGACGATGGCCCAGGCCACCATCCACGGCTACTCCGTGGCCTTCGCCTGGGGTGCCGCGCTGATCCTGGTCGCCGGCCTGACCACCATGCTGCTGATCAAGGTCCGCAAGGAGGACCTGGCCACCGGCGCGGTACACATGGGCTGAGCGTCGCTGTCGCGGCGACACGGCTTCCGCCGTGTCGCCGCGGCGCGGTCGGTCGTCGCCGGACCCGGGGTCGAACCGGGCGGGCCACCGTCATGAGCAGCGGCTGGGCCCACGTCCTCCGGCGGCACCATAGTGGATGGCAGTCGAGACCAAGACGGGAATCGAACCCGTGTGTACGGTTTTGCGGACCGTCCCCTGGCCACTCGGGCACTCGGTCGAGGTGGAGCAGTGCCCCCGGCTGGATTCGAACCAGCGGTCCCCAGATTCGGAATCTGATGCGCTCTCCACTGCGCCACGGGGGCATGAGCAGCGCGGACGGGATTCGAACCCGCAACGTGTCCCGGGTGAAAGCCGGGCGACTCTCCCACTTCGTCCACCGCGCCATCCGCGTGCCCGGGCTTGGGCCACGAGGGTTCGTGCTGCGAGCGGAGGACTCGAACCTCCATCGACCGATCCAGAGTCGGCTGTGCTGCCGGTTGCACCAGCTCGCAAGGGTTCCGTTCCGCCGCTGGCGGATACGGACCGTGCCCCGACCAGGATTCGAACCTGGGATCTCCGGCTTCGTAGACCGGCGCTCTCTCCGCTGAGCCATCGGGGCGTACGACCGGCGCCTCCCCCCAGGGGCGCCGGCCGGCCTAACCCTTCACGCAGACCACCTGCTTGAGGTGCGCCACCACCTCGACCAGGTCGTCCTGCTGCGCCATCACCTTGGTGATGTCCTTGTACGCGCCGGGGATCTCGTCGACCACCCCGGCGTCCTTGCGGCACTCCACCCCGGCGGTCTGCCGGACCAGGTCGGCGGTGCTGTACGTCCGCTTCGCCTGTCCCCGCGACATCCGCCGCCCGGCGCCGTGCGACGCCGAGCAGTACGCGTCCGGGTTCCCCTTGCCGCGCACGATGTACGAGCCGGTGCCCATCGACCCCGGGATGATGCCCAGGTCCCCCCGACCGGCCCGGATCGCGCCCTTGCGGGTCACCAGCACGTCCACCCCGTCGTAGCTCTCCTCCGCCACGTAGTTGTGGTGGCAGCTGATCGGCTCGCCGTAGGCGACCTGCGGAAACTGCTCCCGGACCACGCCGCAGAGCAGCGCCAGCATGACGGCCCGGTTGCGCCGCGCGTACTCCTGCGCCCACCAGAGGTCCCGACGGTAGGCGTCCATCTCCGGCGTGCCGGCGAGGAACACCGCCAGGTCGCGGTCGGGCAGGTCGACGTTGTGCGGCAGCTTCCGCGCCACCCCGATGTGCCGCTCGGCGAGTTCCTTGCCGATGTTGCGGGAGCCGGAGTGCAGCATCAGCCAGACCTGGCCGGCGTCCGGCCCGCCCTGCTCGACGCAGACCTCGATGAAGTGGTTGCCGCCACCGAGGGTGCCCATCTGGTGCTGGGCCCGACTCTCCAGCTGCGCCACCCGGCGGTCCAGCTCGCCGAACCGCTTCCAGAAGGCGTCCCAGCCGGCCTGCTCCAGGCCCCGGATCCGGCGCGGGTCGACCGGGTTGGCCCGCTTGGCGAAGCCGACCGGGACGGCCGCCTCGATCGCCGCGCGCAGCGGCGCCAGGTCGTCCGGCAGGTCGGCCGCGGTGAGCGAGGTACGCACCGCGGACATCCCGCAGCCGATGTCCACGCCGACCGCCGCGGGCGAGACGGCCTGCCGCATCGCGATGACGGAGCCGACCGTGGCGCCCTTGCCGAAGTGCACGTCGGGCATGACCGCGACGCCCTGCACCCAGGGCAGCGCGCCGATGTTACGCAGCTGCTGCGCGGCCTGCGGCTCGATGCCGTACGGGTCGGTCCAGACCCGTACCGGCGCCCGGGTGCCCGGCAGCGGGGTGAATGCCATCGTCTTCTCCTGGTGTCGTGGGGGTGCCGCCCCGGGTGGGGCGGCGGGAAGGCTCGTGGACCGCCCGGGAATCGAACCCGGCCGGAGTGGCTTGCAAGGCCTCTCTGCGCCCCAGCGCGCAGCCCGTGGGATGGGAGTGTTCCGAGCGGCTGGCCGGATTCGAACCGGCGATCTTCGCCATGGCGAGGCGACGCGCTACCGCTGCGCCACAACCGCGTGTCGTCACTACGTAGGCCGTACGGGGCTCGAACCCGTAACCTCCCGGCTGAGAACCGGGTGAGCTGCCAACTTGCTCCAACGGCCCGTGCGGGGTGCTGGTCGCACCCCGTGTCGTCCCCCCGGCCGACACGGTCGCGGCGCCGGCCGGGTTCGTACTCATGCCATCCACTGTGGAGTTGAGAAGAAGCGACGTCGCCGGCCGTGCCGGGACATGAGGCAGGGGTGACAGGACTCGAACCTGCAACCATCGGGTTTGGAATCCGGTGCTCTTCCGGGTTGAGCTACACCCCTCGGACGGGTGCCGGGTGACGAAAAAGCCGCCCGTACCCCGGTGGGGTGGGCGGCTGCGCTGTCGCGCTGGCGCTATCCGCGCCGCCACCCTCGCCGCCAGCCACACCGGCCCTGGAGCAGGCCCCGGGCTCGTTCGCCCGCGGGCAGCATGGCACCGCCGCGCGGCATGGACCGCGTGGTCTCGGTGCTGGTCTGCTGCTGCACGGCGGGCTCCCCGGAGTGATCGGTGTGACGTTGCGGCATTGACGGTAGGCGAGGCCTCCCGGGGCCCGCAACGGATATTCCGAGAATCCTTCGGCGGTTGCCGAAGGATTCCGCCGCTACCGTCGCAGCCCGATGCGAGGAAGGAGACGTCGATGGGGTTGGCGGAGCAGGTGGCCGAACGCTTCCGGGAGGTCAACGGGGAGCATCCGATGACGGCGGCCGATGACGCGTACGTCGACGCGCAGTTCGTCGTCCTCGAGGAGCTCTGCGCGGCGCACGGGCGCGCCGTCGACGCCGTACGCCGGCTGATGCTGGACCGGCGGTTGCCGCTGCCGGGCTACCTGCGCTCGGACGGCGCGCAGATGGTGCCGGCGGACCTGTTCTCGCTGGCCGACCGGGCGGGCGGGCCGGCGGCGCTGCGGGCCTGGTTCACCGCGCACTGGGCGGACCCGAGACAGGGCGCGGCGGAGTGGGACGCCTACCTCAGCGGCCGGTACGTATGCCTGCGGTCGGTGACGCCGGAGACGATCCGGCGCAAGGACGAGCTGACCGCGGCGATCCGCGCGGCGGTGGACCGGCCGGAGCCCGGCGCGGGGTGGGCGCGACGGTTGCACGCGCTGGTGGACGAGTTGGACGGATTGGAGCCGGCTTTCACCGGCTACGACCGGCTGCGCTTCGGCGGCCCGACCTCCCGGGACAGCTGCATCGACGCGGTGCGGGCTCGCGTCCCGTTCCCGCCGGCCGGAGGGCGCGCACCCGGCGCGGCCGGCTCAGCGGGGTGATCGCAGGACCTCGTCACGGACGAGCCGGACCAGGCCGGGCTTCACGGCGGTGGTAGCCACCCCCATCGCCCGGCGCAGGAAGCGCCGCTCGTCCAACTCGCGCAGCATGGCGGCGGCAAGGTCCGCCCGGGCGGTGAACACACCGTCCGCGCTGCCGTCGGCGACGAGATGGTCGGTGACCGTGGGATGTTCGAAGAGGCCGGACGGGCGGACGATGGTCCAGTCCAGGTCGCTGGCCCGGACCACCTCCTCCATCCGCCGCATGTCCTGGTGCACCTGCCGGACCAGCACCCGGTTGACGTACGGGTCGAGGACGTGGTTGAAGAAGAACGCGTTGCTGGGTCGCCAGCCGGGGTCCAGCACGCTGGAGCTGACCACCATCAGCCGCCGTACGCCGTGGCGTCGCATCGCGGTGACGACGGCGGTGGCCGCCGCCGAGTAGGTGGTGACCGGTTTCCGGCTGGGCGTGACGCCGAGCGCGGAGAGCACGGCGTCGGCGCCGGCGACCGCCGGTTCGATCGCGGCGGGGTCGGTGGCGTCGGCGGCCACCACGGTGAGGTGGTCGTGCCGGGGCAGTCCCCGGGGGCGGCGGCTCACCGCCGTGACGTGCTGGCCGGCGGCGAGGGCCTGGCCGGTGAGTTGCCGGCCGGTGGGTCCGCTGGCGCCGATGACGACGATGCGCATGTGTCTACTCCTCCTCCGGGACCCGGGCGGTCCGGGTCGCTCGGTACGCGTTGACACTGCGGGTCCCGGGCGGCATGTTCAACGTTGATGAATAAATCCCGAGGACGTCCACGCGGCAATCCGCCGACCCGCGCGCGCATCGCGGAGGCGGCGCGGACGCTGTTCCTGCAACGGGGCTACCAGGGCACCACGCTGCGGGCGGTGGCCGCCGCGGCGGGCGTCGACCAGGCCCTCGTCAGTTACCACTTCGGCTCCAAGCAGGGCCTGTTCGGCGAGGTGATGCGGGTGCACTGCGCGCAGTCCCGGGCGCTGGCCGAGGCGCTGCCGGGCGACCCGGCCGGGCTGGCCGACCGGCTGCTGCAGGCGGTGGTGACCCTGTGGGACGACGCCTCCGCCACGGGCGAGCCGGCGCCGGACGACCAACTGCTCGGCCTGGTGCGCGAGTACCTGGACCGGGAGGTGCTGGTCCGGCTCGCTGAATTCCTCGGCGGCCCCGACGCGACCGAGCGCGCCACCGCGGCGGTCACCGTGATCGGCGGGATGATCTACACGCGGTACCTGAATCCGCTCCCGGCCGCGTCCGGCCTCTCCCCCGCCGACGTCCGGCGGATCCTCGGTCCGGCACTGCGCGCGGCGCTGGCGCCCCGGCACCGGTCCGGCCGTCTCCGGCCGCCCGTGCGCGGCGCGACGGGGCACCCGCTCAGCCGGGAATCGCGTTCCCGACCGGTGGGGTGAGTCCAGGTAGTGCGGGTTGGTCATCACGCCCAGCACATTTCCGAACGGGACCACGGACGCCGTGACGAACCCGGCACCCCGCTCCCGGATCGGGTCGTGCTCGCGGGCGCCGGCCGCCAGCAGCCGGGCCACGGTGGCCAGCAGGTCGTCGACGTGCCAGTAGACCATCGCCCCGCCCGGGCCGGTGGTCGCGCCGGGCGGGGCGTACCGGCTGTCGATCAGGCCGAGTTCGTGCTGGTGGTCGCCGAGGCGGAACTCGTAGTACCCGGGCCTTGCCGCTACAGCCGCAACCTCGGCATTCTCCGCCCCCACGCTCACGTCTGAACTTGTTTGCTTACGGTGGGTCAACCAGCGGCAGAACATCGCTGATGTGGCCGTCTTCGAAACTTTTCTGTAGCTACCGACCCGACGCCTGCGCCGGTGCTGCCGGCATAGGGGATCTCGCCGTCCCGCGCTGCGCCGCTCCGGCCAGCGCTGCAGTCGTCGCCGAAGTGCTAGCGACGACCGACTTGGCCGACCTTGGGTACGCACGCGCCGCGGCGTGGGCGGCGCGTATGTATTGCTCGACGGCTCCCGCAGAGGTTCGCCCGACTCCGACGGACTCGCTCCGCGCACGTTCCTCGGCAGTGGCACCGCAATCGTCCCGCCACTCACCTTCAATGGTGGCCGAGCTACCTTCCTCAGCGGGGTCGGCATCAGCGGCAGGTCGTTCTCCGGCGGCTTGGTCCGTGGCGTAATCGACCATCTGGAACGCGTACGCGGCGGGGGTGTGGGCCTGGTCGACGAAGCCGGGCACCTGCCGCAGCAGGTCACGCACATCGTGCCCGGCGCGCTCCAACTGGTCGAGCTTGTACGCCAGCGCCGGCCACGCCGCCGAGCCGATGACCCGCTCCGCCCGGTCGGCGGTCCACACCTCCCGCACATGCACCGCCAGCGCCTCCTGGCGCTCCTGGGCGGTGCGGCGTCGCTCGCCGACGTCATCGGGCCGGGCGTCCGCTGGCCTGTCGCCGTCGTCCAGGGCGGCGCGGTCGAGCTGGTCGGACAGCCACGCCCCATCTCCCGGCCAGGCACCGGTCTGCGGGTCGACGCGGACACCGCGCTCGGCGAGCCGCACCACCATGACCCGCTGCGCGGCACCGGCGCGCGGGTCGACGGCCGCCCACCCGGCGCTGGCCCGCCAGGCCCGCGCGATGTCGTCGACCGACGCCTGCCGCCACCACGACGCCCGGGTCGCCGGCCGCCACACCGCCGCGTCGGCCTGCTGTGCCGCGCGCACCTGGGCGCGGATGTGACGGGCCTGTTCCTCGCTGGCCCGGGCGGTGCGTTGCAGCTGGGCGATGCGGGCGTCGATGAGCACCTGCGCCAGTTGCCCGGCGGCCCGGATCGCGGCGGTGACCGCCGCGGTGGCCCGCTGGTGGATCTCGGCCATCTCGTTGTCGGGCACTACCTCGTCCTCCTCAACGCTGCGGATCCCGGTCGACGCGGGGCCGGACCGGGCCCGGCACGGTGTGGACCGGCCGCTGCGGCGGCCCGCTCTGGGTCGGCACATGCACCTGGTCGACGAGCTGGGCGCCCGACTGGAGCAGGGGCATCAGGTGCGCGGCTGCCGCCGCCGCCGCGCCGGCGGCGTGGGCCTGTTGCTGCGCGGCGCGTAGCTCGGCCAGCGCCACGACCAGCCGGGCCGCCTGGACGACCACGGCGAGCAGGATGGCCGCCTCACCACCGTCGCGGGCGTGTCCGGCCACCAGCAGCGCGTCCGCCACGCGACCCAACTCCCCGGCCACGGACGACGCCGCGGGCGCCGGCGCGCGACGCGGCGGCGCCGCCGCGCGAGCCAGGGCATCGGCGGTCCGGCTCACCGGACCCCGCCCCGACGGTTCGGTGGCCGCCGCCACGCGCGCAGGCGTAGCTTCCGCGCTGGCACGTCGATGGCCTCCTCCGCTGCGGCGGGGGAGGTCATTGCGCTGTGCCCGTTCACGTGGCCGGCCCTAGCGGAGCGCCCTGGGCGCGCATGAACGGCACCGGGTTGACCGCGTTGCTGCCGTTGGCGTGGTACGGCCCGGGCGACACGTTGAGGTGCACCTCGAAGTGCAGGTGCGGTCCGGAGCTGCCGCCACTGCTGCCTACGAACCCGATGACCGTACCGGCGGTGACCTGCTGGCCGATGGAGACCTCGGGACGCTGGATCATGTGGCAGTAGCGAGTGACGACGTTGCCCGGGTGACGGATGTCGACGTACCAGCCGCAGCCGCGCTCACGGGTGTTGCCGTCCCGGTCACAGGTGGTGTACCAGTCACACTTGACCTGCTCCACCACCCCGGTCGCCGCCGCGCGGATCGCGTCCCCTCGGATATCGGCCTTCGACAGGTCCACGCCGGCGTGCAGCCGGCCTCCCCGCGGCCCGAACGAGCTGACGATGGCAGCGCGGATCGGCTGTACCCATCCGCCCGGGCCGACCGGCACCGGCCCCAGGCCGTCGACGCCGCACGGGGCGGTCGGTGGGCCGCCGCCGATGTCGTCGATGTTCGGCAGGCCGAGCACGGTCGCGGCGAGCTGCTCGGCGTCGTCCTCCCACTTCTGGTACGCCTCCGGCAGGCCGGAGCCCTGCACCGCCTGCGCCGCGTCGGTAAGCCGCATCCGCTGCCAGCCGTCGACGCGCAGCAGCGCCTCGTAGAACTTCCCCGCCGCGTAGGTGGGCGTCATCCGCTCGCGGACGCTGCCCCACCCAGGCCGCTGCTGGAACAGCCCGACAGAGTCGTGGTCGCGGCCCACCCCCTCGTGCGGCAGCCTCAGCGACTCCGGCACGTTGGCGTTGGCCAGGTTGCGCAGCTCGGACTCCTGCATCGCGGTCGCCAGCGCGATGACGTAGCCGCGCGGCGGGACCTGACGCTGCCGGCCGACGGCGACGATGGTGGCGGCGTTGGTCGTCTCGACACTGCCCCACGAACCGGTGCCCGGGACCGGCGAGGCCCCCGGCAGGGACGGCACCTCGCACGCCGCCGCTTCCGCCTGCGCCTGGCCGAACATCAGCAGCGGCAACCCCACGGTGCCGCCGCATACCAGCGTGATGACCGACAGCACCGCCGCGCCGAGCGCAATCGTTCGACGGTTCATCGGCTCACCGACCGAGCGAAGTCGTTCCCGGTTACCACCCACCGGCCGTCCACGCCGGCGAGGGTGACGCTCAACGTGCCCGCGTCGGTGGCCACCTCGTACACCGCCGTGCCGCCCTTCGGTGCTTGCTTCGCCACCGGACGGCCCGTCACCTGTGTCGCCGGCACCTGCGCCGGATCAACCGTACGCAACACCCGAGCGAACCCCTCGTCACAGGTCGCCGCCACTCCCCGCCACCACACCTGCGGCGGCAGGTCCGGACGCGCCCACGCTGCAGCGAACGCCGCCGCCACGAAAGTGGCCTGCGCCGGCGGCGGGGCCGCAGGCGACTGGTCGTGATGGTGGTCGTCGCGGCCCGGCTGTTCCCCCGCCGACGACGGTGAACCGCCGTCGGCGCCGCCTGTCGGATAGACCGGGCCGCTGCGCTCCGGCGCGGGAACGCCCGCCTCGCCGATGGGCGCGCAGCCGACCACCAACAGCCCGGCGAGGACGACGCCGTAGACGACAAGAACCGGCCGACTGACCCGATCAATGTGGGCGGATGAGCGTGTTCTGCGTGCCAATCGACGCCTCCCCCGTGGTGCCTTTCGCGTCCTATCGCGGCAGAGCAAACACCATAGATCCATTTGCAAACACAGTGCTACTGTCTGGTACTTGTCGGTGACCTTGAAACACGGGGGAGGCATCGGATGGCGGGAACCATCTGCGCGCGCTGGTGGGGCCGCCGGTGAAGGCAGCGGCTATCGCGCCCTCGCGCACACGTCCCGGTCCCGCTCCCGAGATGCCCTTCGCGCTGATTCCGCAGAATCTCGACGCCTGGCCGCCGGTGTGGTGGGTCGGGTGCCACGGCGGCGCCGGGGTGAGCACCCTGGCCCGCCTGGTCGGCTTCGGACTGGACTTCGGCAGCAGAGGGTGGCCCACGGTGACGCCAGCGATGCCGGCAACCAACCTGGTCCTGGTCTGCCGGGCGTCCGCCTCCGGCACCTGGGCGGCGACCGGCGCGATCGAGCAGTGGCGTCGCCGCTCTGGGATGTCCGGCCTAATGAAGGTCCTCGGGGTAGTCGCCGTCGCCGCCTCGCCCCGCCGGCCGCCGCGCATCGCCACCGAACGACTGCAACTGCTAGGCGGATGGGCACCGGAGATCTGGCGCGTCGGCTGGGTCGACGCGCTGCTCGCCGCCGACGACCCACGCGACGTCGGCGCTCCCCCCGACATCGAGGCGCTGCGCACCGCGATATGGCAGAAGCTACACACACCCCGGGAAGGGAAACGATGACCCTGATCGACCACCTCGACCAGCTCCAGACCGCGCTGGCCGCGGCGCCCGTGCCCGACCCGGGCGGCGGCGAGGCACCCCCCGGCGTGGGCGACAAGATCCTCACCATCCTGAAGTGGGTGGCCTATCTCGCCACCGCCGCGTGCGTCGGCGGGGTGCTCTACACCGCGGCGAAGATGGCCCTGGCCCACCGCCGCGGCGACGACACCAACATCTCCCAACTCGGCTGGGTGTTCGCCGCCTGCATGCTCATCGGAAGCGCGTCCGCAGTGGTCTCCGCGCTGATCTAGGAGGAACGCCGATGCCGCGCTCGTCTGCCCCTCAGGACTTCGCCGACCGTCCGCCGTGGACACGGCCCGTCTTCATCGCCTCCGCGGCGCTGGTGCTGATCGTCGTCATCGCCGGAGTGCTCGTCGCGGTGTCGTCGCGCGACAGCGACGACGGCACCGGCAGTGGCACCACCAGTGCACCGTCGCCGAGCTCCGCACCGACCGAGACCACTACGCCGCACACCCTGCCCACCGCCGTGCCGACCGCTGCACCGGCCGGGGTGCGGTGGGATCTGGTCGGCCAGACCGCCGTGCCGGTCAGCGCGTCAGCCGGCCCGACCCGCGTCGCAGGGGGGAAGGCCGCCGGCTACGCGCACACCCCCGAGGGCGCGCTGATCGCCGCGGCGCAGCTGAGCACGCGAGCCGGGTACTCCGCCGGCCGGCAGTCGTGGGAGCCGACGATCGAGCAGCAGTTCGAGCCCGGCGCCGACCGAGACCGGCTCCTGGCGACGCTGCGCGAGGTCGGGGACGCCCCGGCGCAGCCCGGCGAGCTGAGCCAGATCGCCGGCTTCAGCTACCAGTCCTACACCCCAGAAACGGCGGTCATCGGATTGGCGTTGCGGGCGCCGTCGGCGGGCACGCCCCGCTACCACGTGCTGTCGCTGACGCTGCGCTGGCGCGACGGAGACTGGCGCATGGTCGCTCCGCCCGGCGGCGCGTGGACATCGATCAACCGGCAGACCTCCGAGCTGACCGGCATCGTCGAGTGGGGTGCCCGCTAGTGTGCGTGCCCGTCGTCGACCCGCTTTGCATCCCGGGCAAGGTCATCGACAACACGGCCAGCCGGTTCCTTGACGAGCTGGCCGAGCAGGCGTCGCAGGCCGCCGCCGAGATGCTCAAGACCCTCGTTGCGGGGTGGCTGTCGATTCCCACCCCCGAGGTGTCGCAAGAGTCTGGCGTGGTTGGCAGCCTGCGCGCCTACACCAACTGGGCGGTCACCGCTATCGCGGTCGGCGCGGTGTTGTTCGCCGCCATCCGGATGGCGCTGGAACGCAACGGTCGGGAGGCGGGCTCGTTCGCCAAGGGACTGGTGACGATGGTCGTGCTCGCCGGCGCCGGCGTGCCGGCCATCCAGCTGCTCATCGCCATCGGTGACGCCTACTCCGGGTGGATTCTCGACGCCTCCGCCAACGGCGATCTCGGTAAACGGCTCCTGCTGCTCGCCCCGGCAGCCGCCACCAACGGCCTGTCCTCGCTCATGGTCATCGGCATCTCGATCATGCTGTTCCTGTCCACCATGGTGCAGTTGCTGCTGCTGCTAGCCCGCAACGCGGGACTGGTGCTGCTGGCCGGGCTGCTGCCCTTGGCCGCGTCGGCCGGTATTTCCGGCGCCGGCCGGTCGGTGCGTGACCGGTACCTCACGTGGCTGCTCGCCCTGGTGCTCTACAAGCCGGCCGCGGCCACGATCTACGCCGCGGTGTTCTGGCTCGGTCAAGGCCAGACCCTGACCGACGTGCTGACCGGTCTGGTGATGTTCTGCATGGCGATCGTGGCGCTGCCCGCCCTGATGCGGCTCATCGCCCCGGCGGTGTCGGTACTGTCCAGCGGCGGGTCCAGTGGCGTCGCGGTCGCCGCCGCGTCCGGTGCCGGGCAGCTTGCCTCCGGCGCGGTGCGGCTCAGCGGCGCCAACGGCGGTGGATCCAGCGGCGCGGGGGCCAGCGGCGGCCCGGGCCGCCCCGGAGGCGCGGCACCGTCAGCGCCCGCGCCCCGTCCCTCCGGCGGCAGCACCGCCGGCGCGACCGGCTCCGGCAGCGCAGCTGGTACCGGGACAGCAGGGGCGGGCGCGGCAGGGGCGGGCGCGGCAGGGGCGGGCGCGGGAGCAGGGGCCGGCGCCGGTGCGGCCGGTGCGGGTGCCGCCGCCGCGGGGCCGGTCGGTGTCGCCGCCGCCGCGGGCGTCGCGGCGGCGAAGGCCGGCCCGGCGGCCGTGCGCAAGGTCGGCGGGACGGCGTCCGGAGCGACCGACGGTGAGGGATCGTGAGCACCGGAGTGCAGGAACGGGCCAGCGAGCAGCAGCGCACCTACGGCAACTGGCGGCTCGGCCGCGGGGCCGGCTTGTTCGGGCTCGGCCCGGCTGGCACCATCGCAGCGTTCCTGGTCATGGTGCTCGCCGCCGCGATGCTGCCGGTCTCCGTGCTGGCCGCGCTGATCACCGCCGTCACCGGTGTCCTGGTCCTCGCGCCCCTGGCGATCAGGATCAACGGGCGCACCGGATTCCAGGTCATCACCGCCCGGGTAGCGTGGTGGCTGGCCCGCTCCCGCCGCCACCACGTCTACGTCTCCGGGGTCGCCTCCCGGGTCACCGCCGCCCACCAACTGCCCGGGGTGCTCGCCCGCTCCGAGGTGTACGAAGTGGAAACCGGCCGCTCCGGCGTAGTGGCCGTGGTCGTGGTGCCGCAGAGCCGGCACTACACCGTCACCCTGCGCTGCGCACCCGAGGGCATGGACCTGGTCGACCAGGCCGTCATCGACGCCCGCGTCGGGCACCTGGCGTCCTGGCTGGCGGCGCTGTCCCGGGAGCCGCAGCTCGTGCAGGCCCAGGTCACTGTCGAGACCACGCCGGACCCGGGCACCCGACTGGCCGCCGAGGTCGCGGCCACCAGCCGGCCTAACGCGCCGGCGCTGGCCCTGCAGGTCCTGGACGACGTCGTACAGTCGTACCCGGCCGGGTCGGCGACCGTGGACACCCGCGTGTCGCTGACCTACACCGCCCCAACTGGGCGGTCCATGTCGCACGAGGACGTCTGCCGAGAGGTCGCCGCCCGGCTGCCGCACCTGCACGCCGGCCTCACCGGTGCCACCGGTGCCGGGATCGTGCCGATGTCCGCCCGCGGCCTCGCCGGGGTGGTGCGCGCCGCCTACGACCCGGGCGCCGCCCTGGACCTCGCCCGAGAGCCGCAGCTCACCCCCGACTGGACGCAGGCCGGACCGGTCGCCACCCGGGAGAGCTGGGATGCCTACCGGCACGACTCCGGGGTGTCGCGCACCTGGTGCATGGTCGAGGCGCCCCGCGGGGTGGTGTACTCGCGGCTGTTCGCCCGGCTGACCGACCCGGACCCGCAGTTGCTACGCAAGCGGGTCACGATGATCTACCGGCCGTACTCGCCGGGCGAGGCGGCCCGGCTGGTCGAGGCCGACAAGCGCGACGCGCGGTTCCTGGCCGGAAAGAAGCACCGGCCCAGCGCCCGGGACCTGACCGACCTGGCCGCCGCCGAGCAGGCCGCGGAGGAGGAAGCCACCGGCGCCGGGGTCACCCGGTTCAGCGTGTTGGTCACCGCGACCGTCGCCGACGAGAGGCAGCTCGACGAGGCCGGCGGCATCATCCGGGCCCGCGCCGGGGAGGCCCGCCTGGTGCTGCGGCCGATGTACGGCTGCCAGGCCGCCGGGTTCGCCGCCGGCCTGCCCGCCGGCGTGGTCCTGCCCACCCACGCCACCATCCCCTTCTAGGACGCCGGCATGACGATCAGCCCCCGCGAGAACATCTCACCCCCGCCGCGTCGACCAGCCGGCCGTCGGCCCGGCCGCCTCGGCCACGCCGCACCCGGCGGCGGCCGGTGGTCGTACATCGAGCCGCCGACGGAGTACAGGGGCACCACCGTGCAGGTGTGCGGCCTGTTCCCGTTCGGCACCGGCGCGTCGACGCCGATGATCGGCGTGCCGGTCGGCCGGCACCTCTACACCGGCAGCGCGGTCTGCTTCGACCCGATCTCCTGGTACACCCGCGCCCGACTGATCAACAACCCGTCGGTGTGGATCGAGGGCGAGCCCGGCATGGGCAAGTCCACGGCGGTGCGGCGGATGGTCCTCGGGCTGACCGCCCAGGGCGTCACCCCGCTGATCCTCGGCGACCTCAAGCCCGACTACGCCGAGCTGGTCCGTGCCCTGGGCGGGCAGGTGCTGCGGGTCGGGCCCGGTCTGGACCGTATCAACCCCCTCGACGCCGGCCCGTGGCGGCAGGTCCTCGACCGGGTCGACGAGCGCACCGGCGCCGTGGTGCGCGCCGCGGTCACCGACCGGCGGCTGAACATGCTGGTCGCCCTGGCCACCCTCATCCGACGCGGGCCCGTCAGCTCCGATGAGACCACCGTGCTGTCCGCCGCGCTGCGCTACCTCGCCGAGCGGGAAACCGACACACAGCCGGTGCTCTCCGACGTCCTGCGTGTCATCCGCGACGCCCCTGCGGAGGTCCGCGCCGTCACCCTCTGGCAGGAAGAGGAGGACCTCCCTCGGTTCCGGGAGGACACCGCAGGGCTGCACCGCACCCTGCTGGCGCTGCTGCACGGCCCGCTCGGCGACACCTTCGAGGGCCAGACCACCACCGCGATCCGCCTCGACACCCCAGCGGTGTGCGTGGACATCTCCAGCATCGACGACACCGACGAGCTACGCACCGCCGCGACCCTACTTTCGACCTGGTCCTACGGCTTCGCCCAAGTGGAGGCCGCACACCTGATGGCCGACCTCAACCTCGCCCCGGCCCGCACGTTCTTCACCGTGCTCGATGAGCTGTGGCGGGCGCTGCGCGTCGGGCACGGCCTGGTCGACCGCGCCGACGGCCTGACCCGTCTCAACCGGCAGAAGGGCACCGGCACGGCCTTCATCACCCACAGCCTCGCTGACCTGGAAGCGCTGCCCACCGCCCACGACCGGGCCAAGGCTCGCGGCTTCGCCGAGCGGTCCGCGGTGCTGATGATCGGTCCCTGCTCGGAGCAGGAACTGGACGCCGTCTCCCGGGTCCGGCCGCTGTCGCAGGCCGAGCGACGGGAGGTGCTGTCCTGGTCGGCGCCGCCGTCGTGGACGGCCGCCGAGGGCAGCGAGACTGTTGGCCGCGGGAACTTCCTGATCAAGGTCGGTTCCCGGCCGGGCATCCCGGTGCACCTGGAACCCACCGAGACGGAGAAGCGCCTCGGCAACACCGACTTCCGCTGGACGATGACGTGAGCCGCCCCGCCGGGCCCCGGGGCGGCCACGACGACGTCGGCCTGATCGTCGGCGGCATCGCCGCCCTGGCCCTGGCCCTGGCCAGCGCGGCGTGGCTGCCGGTCGTGCTCACCAGGCCGCCCGGATACACCGGGGGCGGCCCGATCCGGGTCGCGGTCGCGGTGCTGCACGGTGAGATCACCTGGACCACCGCCTGCACGCTCGTCGCCGCCAGCGAGGTCGCCGTCCTGGCGCTGTTGATCACCGCGGCGGTGGCGGCCTGGCGGTGGGCCCGCCGGCGGCGCACCCGCGTCGACCCGGCTGCCCGGCGGATGGCCACCCGCAACGACCTCGCGCACCTCGGACCCAAGGGCGTCGCGGACAGCGGCCGGCGGCTACGGCCCAGCCTCGCCGACGTCAACCGCCCCGAGCCGGACCAGCTCGGCGTGCTGATCGCCTACACCGTCGCTGGCGGGATGCCGCTGCGCCAGTCCTGGGAGGACATGGCCATCGACATCTGGGGCCCGCGCACCGGCAAGACCACCAGCCGGGCCATCCCCGCCGTCGTCGCCGCCCCCGGGCCGACGCTGGTCACCAGCGTCAAGGGCGACATCGTCGACGCCACCCGCGAGGTCCGCGCCGCCTGCGGCACGGTGTGGGCATTCGACCCCCAACACATCCTCGGCGCCGAACAGGGCATGTGGTGGAACCCGCTGCGCGCCGTGGCCACGGTCACCGACGCCCGACGCCTCGCCGAGCACTTCGCCGCCGCCGAACGTGAACCCGGGGTCAGCCGCGACGCCTTCTTCGACCCCAGCTCCGAGGAACTGGTCGCGAACCTCCTGTTGGCGGCCGCCGTCTCTGGTCGGGACATCCTCGCCGCGTACCGGTGGGCGGTCAGCCCCCGCGACGACGAGCCGGCGATGCTGCTGCGCGAGCACGGCTACGACCTGCCCGCCGACGCGGTCGCCGGGGTGGTCAACATGCCCGACAAGACCCGAGGCGGCATCTACGCCGGCGCCCAGAAGATGCTCATGTGCCTCACCGAGCCCGCCGTCACCGCCTGGGTCACCCCACCCACCCGCGGCGGCGTACTCGAATTCGACCCGGCCGCATTCGTGGCCTCCACCGACGTGCTGTACCTGCTCTCCCAGGGCGGACCCGGATCTCCTGCCCCGCTGGTCGCCGCGCTCACCGACGCGGTTCTGCGCGCCGGCGAGCTACGCGCTAGGGCCTCGACCGGGCGGCGCCTGGACCCGCCGCTACTGAGCATCCTCGACGAGGCCGCCAACATCTGCCGGCTGCGCCAGCTTCCCAGCCTCTACTCCTACTACGGCTCCCACGGGCTGCCGATCATCACGATCCTGCAGTCCTACCCACAGGGCGTCGACGTGTGGGGCCGCGAGGGCATGCGCAAACTCTGGTCCGCGGCGAACGTGCGCACCTACGGCGGCGGCGTCGCCGACCCCGACTGGCTGGAGGAACTCTCGAAGCTGATCGGCGAGCACGACGTCACGACCCGCTCGACCAGCAGCAGCGGATCCGGGTGGGGCCAGCGGTCGGTTTCGCACGCCACCCGCCGGCAGCGCATCCTCGACGTCTCCGATCTGCACGCCCTTCCCCGCGGCCGGATGGTCGTCTACGCCTCCGGCGCCCCACCGGCCCTCGCCCGCACCGCCCCCTGGCAGGACGGCCCGCACGCCGCCGCGATCCGCGCCTCGATAGCCCGCTGGGACCCCGACAGCCGCACTGACTGGACCCTGTCCCCCGACGCCCCGCCGGAGCCAACACCATGACCACACCAGCCACCGGGCCCGGGCCAGTCAGCGACCCAGTCGCGGACCTCAACGCTCTGCTCGGGCAGCTCGTCGGCGACCAAGCCCCGACCTCAGTCCAGCCGCCGGCCGAGGACCCGGCAGAGCCGGAGCCGGCCTATCGCAACGTCGAAGCGTTCATCCAGGAGTACCTCGCCCACGTCGTTGAGCGGCGCCTCGCCTCCGGGCCTACCTCCGGGGTGAATTGGTGTCCGCGTTGGTGGGCACACCCGGAGGCGATCTCCCGCCTGTACGCGCTGTGGCGGGCCTGGGAAACGCTACGGCTCAGCGACCCCCAAACTGGCATGAGTATCTGGTGGCGCGACCACCTGGACCCGCACCTCGCCGCACTCGGCGCCGAGTACGGACCGTTCAGCCGGTGCAGCCCGGAAAAGCACACCGAACCGCGGCCTCTACCCGTGGAGCAGGCACCACCGGAAGTGCTCGCGCAGTTCCTTGATGCCGACAGCCTCTAACGGACGTCGCCTCTCCGGCCTCTTGACCATCGGTCAAACCTTGATTGTCAATCTTGATGGGATATCTTGAAGGTATGTCTGGCGAGTCGGGTCAGCCTCTCCCTCGGTTGCTCCCCACTGGGAGTTGCTGGTGTGGATGCGGTAGGGACACTGCCGTCGGCTCCTTCTTCATCCGCGGTCACGACAAGATCGCGGAAGCCGCGCTGATGGCGCTTGAGTACGACAGCTCTGTGCCCCAGCTTCTCCACCGCCATGGCTTCGGTCCTCAAAGATCCGTGACTGACGCCGCCGTCGACGCCACCGACTGCCCCTGGATGCGGTGCAGGCACTGCGGCTACGCAGGCGCACCTGACAGTGTCCGCCGGCATGAGGCCAACCACAGCACGCGATGACACCCGCAGCAGCCACCTGAAACGAGGACACGTGACCGACGGGCGATGCACGTGACTGTCCCCTTCAATCAGCCCGGTCGCTTCTGGCGGGGCAATCTTCACACCCACTCCGACCGCTCAGACGGAGCCCTACCTCCCGAGGAGATCGCGCGCCGCTACCGAGAAGCGGGCTACGACTTCCTGGCCATCACCGACCACTTCCGAGCCAAGTACAACTTCCCGCTGACGGACACCCGGCAGTTGCGCACGTCCAGGTTCACCACCCTGCTGGGTGCCGAACTGCACCCTCCACGCACGGAATTTTCCTCGGAGTGGCACATCCTGGCGGTGGGGCTGCCACTCGGCTTCCCTCCACCCGAGCCCGACGAGAGCGCGCCGCAGCTAGCCCGCCGAGCCAGAGGCGCTGGCGCGTTCATTGGCATGGCCCATCCCGCAGCGTCGCTACTTACGACCGCCGATGCCGAGAGCCTCGATGCGGCCCACGCGGTCGAGGTCTACAACGCGCTCTCAGCACGTGAGGACCGGGGCGACAGCTGGCACCTGGCCGACGTTCTGATCAACCGAGGACACCGGCTGAGCGCTTACGCTGCCGATGATGCCCACTTTCAGCCCCACGACCCTCCAGGCTGCGCGGCCTGGGTTCAAGTGCGCGCCGAATCCCTCGACCCGCAGGCACTTCTCGCCGCCCTCAAAGCCGGCCACTACTACTCCAGCACCGGGCCCGAACTGCACGACATAAAGCTCGATGACGACCTCATCACGGTGCGCTGCTCACCCGTGCGCAAAGTGCTGATCACCGGCGGGGATCCGGGCGCAAAGGTTGTCCAAGGCGAGGCACTGACCGAGTGCTCCCTGCCGCTCGCGATGTTCAAGCGCAGGTGGTGCCGAGTCACGGTCGAGGACAGCCACGGCCGGCGCGCCTGGAGCAACCCGATCTACCTTCCACCAGGCCGCACCCCCTCCATCACGGCGTAATCGTCAAGACCGAGAGAAGGACGCTCTCATGCTTTGGCCCGCGCTCCGAGTGCTCTCTCAGGGAGAGCTGGCATCTGACCAACTACAACGACTGGTCGGCACACTCCAGCTTGAAAACGCTCCTCGCAGCGACGGACCCGCAGCGGCGAAGAGCATCGCTCACCGCTCCTTCACCGATACCACTGGCACACGTCTCGTCCTGGACCTCGCGCGCACTGGCGAGTCCGGCTGGGTGTTCACCCTGTTTTTTGAGGGAGAGCCACCCTCCACCGATACGGTCGAAGGCCACCGGGCACTGCTCCGGGGCGTCGTCGAACGACTCGGCCTCACCCTCATCGAAATCACTCCTGCCGTCACCGCCGACGAAGTACACGTCACGCCTCGGCAGCCGGCCGGCTCCGCAGAGCCGACCATCGGTCACTCCTGGGACCTCCCATACACCGAACTTGATCAACTATGGCCGCACGTCGGCCTGCGCAAGAACGCTCCCAAGGAAGTGAAGGCAGTCAAGCTACGCGAGGTGATGCGCAGCCCTGCATGGTGCGCTGCTCCCGCGGATCTTCAGCAGGAAGCTGAGTCCTTCCTCGAAGACGCCGAACGCGGCACAGCCAAGTAAATCCAGCAGCGCTAGAACGAGACGCGGTTTCACCTCTGGACGGGGGCCAGGTGAGCGAGCAGCCGATCAATGAGGCGGCCAGGCGAGAACTCGTCCTTCCCGCGATGGCCGGCGACAGTTGGGTCAACTGCGCACAGGGGCACGCGCATTGGGGCCGATTCGGCGCCGCCGGGTTGCTGCCCGTCTACCGTGCCGCGGACGGCGAGGTGCACGTCCTGATGCACTATCGAGGCGCGAGCACCGACCAAGGAGGAACCTGGGCGCTTCTTGGCGGCGCACGGGACAGCCACGAGTCGGCGGCCGAGGCCGCACTCCGCGAGGCAACGGAGGAGAGCGACTTCGATCCCACCCATGCCCGTATCGAGCGTGTGGTCCGAGACGACCACGGCGGCTGGTCGTATGACACCGTCATCGTCTCGCTCGACCGACCCGAGCCGGTGCAGGGGGTCGAGGGCGAGTCGGTGGCACTGGCCTGGGTGCCGCTCTCGGAAGTCCAGGACCTGAATCTTCATTCTGGCTTTTCGGGGAGCTGGCCGAAGGTCCGGACGGCGCTCGACGCGGTGCTGGCCGTCGAGTCGCCTACGCCGCCGGCCGCCCCTGCCGCACGGCCCGACGGGGAACTTCCGCTGCCGACGCATCCGGCGACTGGCGCCCAGGTGCTCGCGCGAGAAGCGCTTGACAGTGGTGAGGGCATCTCACGCAGAGAGCTGGTCACCTTCAGCGACGGCACCTTCGCTCTGTATGAGGAGTACCTACGGACCGAGGACGCCAGGCTCAAGGTGCTCGACGCGTACGTCGGCCGAGCGGTAGGCGCCCGAGTTCCGCTTTCGTACCCGCTGGGGCCTCAGGAGCTCTACACCGATCACATGCCCGGCCAGCCGGCGTCCGCCCGTTACGGAAGCCTCACTGACCTGGCAGATGGAGGGATGCCGGCCACCCGCGACGGCGTGTTCCTCGGCCTCTACTACGCGTTGACCGCTACTCATGGCCTCACCGTCGACCAGGTTCTCGTCGGAGAACAGCAAAGCCTCATCACGGCAACCAAGGCAGCCACCTCGCACGGCGCTTTCCCCGACGCTGACAACCCCTTTGTCCGCGTCTTCTACCGCCAGGTTGAGCCGCACGTGTTCTCCTGGGTGGACAACCCGATCCCCACTGCAGATATCGAGATCATGGGACGGCAGCTCGACGGCCTACGCCCCCTCTTCGAGCAGCTCGGTCGGCCCGACTTGCACGACGCTGTCATGGAGCGATTCGGTCAGGTCTCCGAGCACGCCGTCGGCACAGCTCCCCTGCTGCCCCGGCCACCTGGCGGCAAGGTCACACTTCCCGACCCGATGCCTGAGCGGCACTACCCTCTGGCACCGCCACCCGACTCGCAGGAACGGACCCGGCATCAGCAGATCGCCGAGGCGCTGCTGACCGACAACGGCCGTATCACCGACACGCCTCAGGCCAAGACCATCGCCATCCAGGCCCTCGCCGACCGGATGCGGTCGTCCACGCCCGAACTCGTTCTTGCGGCGTTCGGCCTGGTCGTCGGTACCGACATGGGACACCGGTTAGGAGACGGCCGCTACGTGCTCGTGCCGCACAACGAGCAGTACCCGTCGATGGGAGCTGATGTCCTCCTTTTCGACGAGCTCAACCCGGCGGACCCTCGGCACGCCCCGAGCAAGGTGGTGCGCATGGACGATCCGCGCGCCGAAACCCTCGTCCGCTGGATCGCGGTCAGCGAGCTGATGAGTTCCTGGTCGTACGGCTCCAACAACAACGTGCGGGTGCTGGCCCTGCAGGAAGCCGCCAAAGAGGAGTTCGGGCTGGCGGGTGTTCTGGAGTGGCGGATGGATCCCAAGACGCGCGACGCTGTCGCCCTGGAACTCGACTACAACCGCGACGCGCTGCGGGACTTCCTACGCAGCCAGTACGAGATGACGCAGGAGACCCTTGCCAGCCGCGGCATCACCGAGGTCATCGCCTACCGGGCGCTGACCTGGGAAGAGGGATCAGCGCAGCCAGACTGGGCTGGACTCAACGTCGGAGACACCTTCGAGGCACGTCAGCGGCCGCTAGCGAGCTGGGCCGCAGACCGTCAGATCGTCGCCGACTGGCTGGAGAAGCGTGGCGGCCGTGCAGTGATTTTGGTTGATCGCAAGCCGGCGCAGGACGTCCTGTCCATCCCCATGACGGGCATAGGCTACTTCGCACAGAAGGAGCTGGTCACCCTGCCGGGCGACAGCCTCGTCACGCTAGACGGCGTCTTCACCGGCAACACCCCGGCAGCAGCGGCAGAGCAAACCACAGCGAGCAGCGTCGCCCTCGGCGCCCCTTCCCTGGAAGGTGCTGCGGAGACCCCTCCGAGTGACGCAGAGAAGGAGCCGGTGTCGGACGCTCCTGATCATTGGCGTCCCCTCACCATTACGGCCCAGCTGGACCCTGCGGACCCCATCGACAGCCAGATCATTCGGATCCTCGACGGCGAGGAGGAGCTGCCAAGCTGGTGGCCGCGGGATGACTCCGGTTACGCCATCACAAGGCGTGACCTCGACTTCCTGGGCATCAACCCGGTCCAGGTGAAGTGGATGCTCACTGGTGAGGCGCCCATGGGCATGACCCCGGAGCTCTACCAGCGGTTCGGCACGGAGATGCTGGAGGCGCTCGAGCGCGACGGCATTGACCCGTCTCAGGTCGACATCCGCCTGAAAGGAACCGGCGCTGGCTTTTTCTCCGGAGGCCACAAAACGATGCCACGTGAGGAGGACTTGACTGCCAGGCCGATGGCGGCGCAGCGTCTCCGAGACTGGTTCGGCGAGAGCCTCGATCGTCCCCTGCGCCGTCCGTACGACGCCATGTGGCGCCTCGGCCTCGAACGAGCGCCCAGCGACTTCGATCTAGACATCAACAGCACTGCCATAGTTCGGGCTGCTCGAACGTACTGGCGGACCCATCACTCCCACCGCTACCTGGGCGATTTCATGAACGGCCACGGATATATAGACAAACAGGCCGCGATCGGCACCCTCCCAGCGCTGGCCGCCTGGGCGCGTAGGTGGGAAGAGACGCTGGGCAGACCGCTGTCCCTGGGGATCTTCGAGTCCAGCGGGCCGTTTGATGCCACTGTGCTCGGCCGAACCCTCTCCTCCCACTTCCGCGAGACCGACTGGATCATCCACAGCCCTGACGTACCCATGGCTTGGCGTACGTCAAGATCCAGGATCACCACACCGCCGCGTTCGCCAGGGGAAGCCAGCCGGTTGGAGGCTTCCTCTCGGCCACGAATTGGCTCCCAGAAACCCCTGCCCCGGCTCACCGGGCGATCCGCGTCGGCTGCTGCAGCGAAAGCGTTCCCGACAAGCACACGACAATCCCTGCCCAGGCAACCTTCCGAAGGTTACGCCGACCAACCGACAGCCCGACGGGCGACGAGCCGGGAAGCCGGCAAGGATGAGGAACCGACCCGGTAGCCGAAGGCACTGATCAACCACGGGGGGTGTCCCTATGGGTTTCGTCAAGCGGGGATGGGGGTCGTTGGGCGTGGCTGGTAGGGGATCTTGTCGCGGAGCATGGCGAACAGGACGTCGCAGCGGCGTCGGGCGAGGCAGATGAGGGCGGCCTTGTGGCGTTTGCCTTCGGCACGTTTGCGGTCGTAGTAGGCGCGGCTGGCGGGGTCGGCCAGGGCGGCGAACGCGGCGAGGGAAGAGCGCGCGTTTGAGCTGCTTGTTGCCGCCTCGGGGTGGGTGTTCGCCGCGGATGCTGCTGCCGGAGCGGCGGGGGACGGGGGCCAGGCCGGCGTAGGCGGCGAGGTGGCCGGGGGTGGCTAAGGCGGTGCCGTCGCCGACTTCGAGGAGGATCCGGGCGGCGGTCCTGACGCCGATGCCGGGCATCGAGGTCAGGACCGAGGCGAGAGGGTGCGCATCGAGCATCCTCTCGACCTCGCCAGCGACCTGGTCGCGTTGCCGCAGGATGTCGCGGAGGCTGTCGGCGAGGCGGGGCAGGATCGTCTCCGCAGCCTGGGTGCCGGGGACGGTGACAGTCTGCTCGTCGAGGGCGGTCATGACCTGCTCGACCAGTCGTTCGCCCAGGCGAGGAGCGTGGGATCCGGCGATGGACAGCAGTTTTGCGTCGGCCTGCCTTGCGCATCCCTGCTGGTCCCCCGCAGCGGGACAGCAGCTCCAGGACGGCCTTGTGCTGCACTTTCGGGCCGAGGACCCGTTCCAGAGCGGGGTGGATCTGCGTGAGCAGTCCCCGGATCCGATTCGAGACCCGAGTGGCCTCGCCAGCGAGGTCGTCATCGAAACCGACCAAGACTTCCAGCTCAGCCAAGGTTTCGTCGCCGACATCGACCCGCCGCAGTGTGTGCGGCAGGTGCGGGCGGCGTCGGCGATGACGTAGGCATCGCGGGCGTCGGTCTTCGCCGCACCGGGATGCAGGTCAGCGATGCGCCGCATCGCCAGGCCGGGCAGGTATGCCACCTGATGACCGCACGCCCGGGCGACCACGATCGGCAGGGCGCCGATCGAGGCCGGCTGGTCGACCACCACAAGAATCCGAGCGTGACGGCCGAGTTTGTCGAACAGTTGCCGCAGCCTGACCTCAGTGTTCGGCAGCGGCCCGTCGTGCAGCCGCTTGCCGTCCGCAGACAGCCCGACCGCGTGATGACCTTCCTTGCCGACGTCCAAACCGAGGAACACGCCGTAGTCGCCGTGCACCCCACGCCTCCTCACCCGCGTCGCCTCCTCGGCTGCTGGTCCAGGCGTCGGACCGGTACTGGACGTTCCTCAGCGAGGAGCTGCCGCAGGTGTGCCGGTCGTTCTTCCGGCTCTCCGAGCGCCGGGAGGACACCTTCGTCGCCGGCCTTTTGATGGGTGGCTACGGCGCGGTGAAGTGGGCGCTGCGCCGGCCGGACCGGTTCGCCGCCGCGGCCAGCCTCTCCGGCGCGCTGGACGTGGCCAACCGCCGCGACCACCCGACCCGGCCGGTGGACCGGGCCGTCTGGCACACCGTCTGGGGCGACCGGGAGGTGCCGGGCAGCGACGACGACACGGTCGCGCTGCTCGACCGGGTCGGCGGCGAGCTGCCCGCGCTCTACGTCGCCTGCGGCACGGAGGATTTCCTCTACGAGGACAACCTGCGCTTCGTCGAGGCGGCCCGGGCGCGCGACGTCCCGGTGACCGTGGACTTCTCCCCCGGCGACCACGACTGGGCGTACTGGGACGACAAGATCCGTGACGTGCTGGCCTGGCTGCCGCTGGACGGCGCGCGACCCACCGGCGGCGAGGCCCCTGCGCCGGGCAGCGCCCGGCACTGAGCCGGGTACGGCCGCGGGTGTCAGACCCCGACGGAGCCGTCGATGCCCTCGCGGAGGAAGTCGGCGTGGCCGTTGTGCCGGGCGTACTCGTGGATCATGTGCAGCATCACCAGCCGCAGCGAGACGTCCTCACCCCACCGCGCCTGGTGCCCGGTGACGTCGAGGGACTCGGCCTCCCGCTCGATCCGGCGGGCGTGCTCCACCTCCCGCTGCCACACCTCGAACGCGTCCGCGCCGGTCGAGCCGGTCGGGTCGTACGCCTCCTGGAAGTCGCCGGTCGCCGACCAGATCAGCGGCACGTCCTCGGCGTCGATCACCCGCCGGAACCAGGTCCGCTCCACTTCGGCCATGTGCCGCAGCAGGCCGAGCAGGGTCAGCGTCGAGGGCGGCATGGACCTACGCCGCAGTTCCTCGTCGGACAGCCCCTGGCACTTCATCACCAGGGTCGCCCGGTGGAAGTCGAGGAACGCGCGCAGCGTCTCCCGCTCCCCGGCGCGCAGCGGCGGGCCGATCCGTTCCATCTCCACAACGGCTCCTCGGACGCGGTCGACGGGCCGGCGGTGACCGGCCCGTCGAGGGTTGGCAGGGGTCGGCGGGAAGCCTAGTCCCGGCGGGTCGACCCCCCCCCTCGAAGGGATCATGGGACGCCTCCGGCCCGGGCTCAGCGCGGGCGCAGCGACGACACCGCCACCGGGAAGTCGAAGTACGTGTCCGGGTACGGCTCGTCGGCGAACCGGTAGTGCCACCACTCCCGGTCGTAGTTGACGAAGCCGGCCTGCTCCATCAGCCGGCGCAGCAGCTGCCGGTTCTGGCGCGGCGTGCCGGTGACCCGCGGGTCGTCGGTGTGGGCCCGGGGGTCGAAGCAGTCGAAGCCGGTGCCCATGTCGACGCCGCCGTCGGCGAAGCGTTGACCGGCCGGCGCGGTGCAGGCCACCAGCGACTGCCCCGGCCGGTACGTGGCCCCGGGCGACGCCGGCACCGGCTCCAGGGTCAGGTCGAGGGTGCTGCCGCTGCTGTGCGAGGTGGGCGAGCCGATGTAGCCGTCGTCGAAGAGCTTCGACTTGGCGACGTGGGGATAGAACTCGGCCTTCGTCTTCTGGTCGGCGGGGTCCTTCGCCCAGCGGACGAAGTCGTCGGCCGCCCGTTGGGGCCGGTAGCAGTCGTACACCCGCAGGCTGCGGCCCTGGGCGCGGGCGGCGGTCTGCACCCGGCGCAGCGCCTCGGCCGCGGTGCGGGTGAGCAGGCAGAGCGGTTCGGGGTAGCCGTCGATCGGCCGGCCGACGAAGTTGTGCGCGGTGGCGTACCGGATGTCCACCGAGATGCTCGGGTCGACCTCGGAGAGCAGCACGAAGTCGGCCGGGGCGGGTGAGCCGCTCGGCGACGGCGTGACCGCGCTGGGCCGCGGTGCCGGGCCGGGAGGCCGCTGGCAGCCGGCGACCGCCCCCACCGCCAGCAGCAGGGCCAGCGCCCGGGCGAACCGCCCCGCGCCGGACGGCGGCACCGCGCCGGGCCGCTCCCGGGACGCCGGTGTCACCGCGCGGGTGCGGGCCCGGGCGGACGTCACGCCCGGCGCCCCGCGGCCGCCCGCCGGCGACGCCGCCCGGCCAGCGCGCCGACGACCGTCGCCCCGAGCAGCAGCAGCGCCGCCCCGGCGAGCGGCCCGGGCCGCGCCCACCGGTGTCCGAGCGGGTCCACCCGCGTCGGTCCGCCCGCCGCGGCCAGCGGCGGCGGGGTGCCGGTGGCCGTGGGCAGCGGCGAGGCCAGCTCACCGGGGCGTACCAGCCGGCCGACGGCGGCGGCGCGGGGCAGCGCGAAGCCCCAGTCCAGCAGCGCGGCGCCCTGCTCCCAGCCGCGCCGGTCGGTCGCCTCCGCGCCGAGCAGGGTCACCACCAGCCGCCGCCCGTTGCGCTCCGCGGCGCCGACATAGGTGTGCCGGGCCAGGTCGGTGTAGCCGGTCTTGCCGCCGAGCGCGCCCGGATAGCGGTAGAGCAGCTGGTTGTCGTTCTGGATCTGGAACGCCTTCTCCCGCAGCGCCGGCTGCGCGGGCACGACCGCCTCCCGGGTGGCGTCGTAGCGGCGGAAGTTGGCGTCGGCGAAGCAGGCCCGGGCGATCAGGGCCAGGTCGTAGGCGCTGGTGAACTGGCCGGGACCGTCCAGCCCGGAGGGGGTCACCGCGTGGGTCTGCAACGCGCCCAGGCGGTGGGCCTCCGCGTTCATCGCCCGGATGCCGCCGGCCTGTCCGTCGGGGCCGCCGCCGAGCCGGGCGAGGGCGTTGGCCGCCTCGTTGCCGGACTTCAGCAGCAGCCCCAGCCAGATCGTCTCGATCCGGTAGCGACCCCCCTCAACGAGCCCCACCGCGGAGCTGCCCGGTTCGATGTCGAGGTCCCCGGCGGTGACGGTGACGACCTGCCGGGGGTCGAGTCGGGGCAGCATGGTGGCGGCGAGCAGCAGCTTCTGCACGCTCGCCGGGGTGGCGTACTCGTGGGGGCCGCAGCCGCCGAGCACGGCGCCGCTGTCCAGGTCCGCGACCAGCCACGAGGTCGCCGGCACGGCCGGCGGTGCGGGCGACCCGGCGGGCGTCACCAGGCCCGGGGTGGCCAGGGCGGCCCCGCCGACGGCCCGTTGCGCCGGGTCCGCCCGGGGTGGTGCCGGCCGGGGCGGCCGGGACACCGAGGGTACCGGCGGGCACGGGCCGGTCGTGACGGCGCCGGTCCCGGTGGTGGCGGGGGCGGTGCGGGCGGGGGCGGCGACGGCCGGGGTGCCGGCCGGCGACAGCAGGACGACGGCGACGGCGGCGATGATCCGACTGGTGACTCTCACTCTGTCGCACGGTAGTGAGGCGCGGCGGTCCGCTCCCCCCTTCCGCGGAATCACCGCCGGCGGGCGGGGCCGGGCCGCTAGGATCCCGGCCCCGCCGCGTCCGGGTCAGTGCCGCCGGGCGACCTTGCAGATCTCCACCGGCTGGGCGGGCGCGCCGTCGACCGGCGCCGGGTCCTCCGGGGTGGGTGCGATCCCGCCGGCGGCGATCCGGTCGAGGGTGGCGAGACCGGCCGCGTCGACCGAGCCGAAGACCGTGTAGTTGGGGCGCAGCGCCGAGTCGGCCTGCACCAGGAAGAACTGGCTGCCGTTGGTGTCCGGCCCGGCGTTGGCCATGGCCAGGGTGCCGCGCGCGTAGAGCCGGCGGACGCCGGTCGGGTCGGTCGGCGCCGGCGGCAGGTCGGTGGGCAGCTCGTCGGCGTACCGGTAGCCGGGGCCGCCCTCGCCGGTGCCGGACGGGTCACCGCACTGGAGCACCTTGAGCGTCGGGTACGCGGTCAGCCGGTGGCAGGACGTGCGGTCGTAGAACCGGTGCCGGGCCAGGTGCAGGAAGCTCTGCACGGTGCACGGGGCCTGCTCCCGGTCCAGGGTCAGCCCGATCGGGCCCTGGTTGGTGCGCAGGGTGACCCGCACGGTGCCCCGGTCCGGCGTACGCCGGGGGTCCGGGGGCAACGGCACCGGCCGGGCCGCGGGCTCGTCGGGCGTCTCGGTGTACGCGCACGGCCCGTTGGTCGTCCGCGGCGGCGCGGACGCGTCGGTGCCCGGCGCGGCGACCGCGGCGGTGCCGCCGGCGACGACCAGCGCGGCCGAGGCCAGCGTCACGCCGGCGAGGCGGCGCAGCGTCGGGGCCACGGACAGCCGCGGCGGGGTGGCGGGCGGTCGGGGTTCGCTCGACACGTGGGGTCCTCCCTGGACTCGTGGTACCAGAAAGACCGGAGTCTATGGAGGTGTCGGCCGGTTGTCGACGTCGGTCAATCCCACTGGACCGCGCGCCGCCGGGGCCGGCGACGGCGTCGCCCGACCGCCAGCAGGGCGGCGAGCAGCCCGACCAGCCCCGCCGAGCCGCCGACCACCGCCCCGCCGAGCCACTCCGGGGCGCCACCGGACGACCGGCCGGCGGCCACGGCCGCCCCGGCGTCCGGGGCCGCCGACGGGCTCGCAGCGGCGCCGTCCTCGCTGACCTCCCCCGGCTCCACCAGCCGGCCCACGGAGGAGTCCGGCGGCAGCGAGAAGCCCCAGTCGAGCAGCCGGGCGCCCTGCTCCCAGGCCCGTACCGGCCGTCGTTCGGCGCCCAGCAGGGTGACCACCAGCCGCCGGCCGTTCCGCTCGGCCGCGCCGACGTAGGTGTGCCGGGCCAGGTCGGTGAAGCCGGTCTTGCCACCGAGCGCACCCGGGTAGTCGTAGATCAGCGGGTTCTCGTTCTGGATCTGGAAGCCGCGCTTGCGCAGGGCGGGCTGGGCGGGGATCTGGGCGCGCTCGGTCAGCGCGTACCGCCGGAAGGTGGGGTTGGCGAAGCAGACCCGGGCGATCAGCGCCAGGTCGTAGGCGCTGGTGAACTGGCCCGGGCCGTCCAGGCCGGACGGGGTCACCGCGTGGGTCTGCAACGCGCCCAGCCGGCGCGCCTCGGCGTTCATCTCCCGCACCCCGGCCTCCGTGCTGCCGGCGCCGAGCCGGGCCAGCAGGTTCGCCGCCTCGTTGCCGGACTGGAGCAGCAGCCCGAGCCAGACCGTCTCCACCGCGTACCGGCCGCCCACCAGCAGGCCCACCGCGGAGCTGCCGGGCTCGATGTCCAGGTCCTCGCGGGTCACCGTGGCCACCTGCTTCGGGTCCAGCTTCGGCAGCATGGTGGCGGCCAGCAGCAGCTTCTGCACGCTCGCCGGGGTGGCGTACTCGTGCGGGCCGCAGCCGCCGAGCACCGCGCCGCTGTCCAGGTCCGCGACCAGCCAGGAGGTCGCGGTGACCGGCGGCGGCGCCGGCGTGCCGGGCGGCACGACCAGGCCGGAGGTGGCCAGCGCCTCCCCGCCGACCGCGCGCTGCGCGGGCACCGGTTCCGGCGGGGTCGGGCGGGGCGGGCGGGTCACCGCCGGCGTCGGCAGCTTCGGGCAGGGCGCGGTCACGCCGGGAGCCAGGGCCGTCGGCGGCGCGGCGTCCGCCGGGACGGCGGTCCCGGTGCTGAGGAGTACGGCGACGGTGGCGGCGGCCAGGACCCGGGCTCTCATGGTCAGGCACCATACCGAGGCCGGCCGGCGGGCCCGGCACGCCTCACCCGGGCAGCCCGGAGCCGGCCAGCCCGATCTCGGCGAGGTAGTCGTACAGGGTGGCCGAGGCGCGCAGTCGCCGCAGGCTGCGCCGGTGCAGGTCCTGCTCGCGCCGGGCCAGCTCGGCGTGCACCCGTTGCGGCCGGCCGCTGGTGCGCATCTCGTCGAGGACCGCCGTCACGATCTCGAAGGGGTAGCCGCCCCGGCGCAGCAGCGCGACGACCTGCGCGGCGCGCAGCTCCGCCGCGTCGTACAGCCGGTAGCTCGTGCCCGGTTCGCGCGCCGGCCGCAGCAGCCCCCGCTCCTCCCACAGCCGGAGCTGGGAGGTGCGGACGCCGACCAGGTCCGCGACCTCGCCGATCCGGGCACCGCGCCGGGGTGCGGGCACCACGACCGGCGGGCTGACCACCACCGTCTCGAAGGCGCCCAGGACGCGACGGATCTCGGTCCGCTCGCGGTCCAGTTCGGCGTGGCCGGCGTCCAGCGCCGTCAGCGCCGCCGCCAGGTCGCCCCGGTGGACCGCGAGCATCACCTCCCGGGTACGCGCCCAGCCATGCCCCTCGGCCATCCGGCGCAGCACGGCGAGCGCGCGCACGTGCGCGACGGTGAACACCCGGTAGCCGCTCGGGGTGCGCTCGACCGGAGGCAGGACCCCCTCGTCGAGATAGTTGCGCACCTGCTGGGTGGAGATCCCGGCGGTGGCCGCGACGTCGACCACCCGCAACCGCCCGTCCTTCACCGGGTCACCCTATCGCCTGCCACGCCGTTTGAGACTTTCCCTCCCACATCTCGCGACGCTGCTCGGCAGATTGGCGCCGGAGTTTACATGGGAACATCAATGAGACGATCGAACCCATGGAGCAGCCAGCGCGGAACGCCGCCGACAGCCACGACGTCATCGAGGTACGAGGTGCCCGGGAGAACAACCTCACCGGGGTCTCGGTCGACATCCCCAAGCGCCGACTCACCGTCTTCACCGGGGTCTCCGGATCCGGGAAGTCGTCCCTGGTCTTCGGCACCATCGCCGCCGAGTCGCAACGCCTGATCAACGAGACGTACAGCGCCTTCCTGCAGACCTTCATGCCGAGCCTGAGCCGGCCGGACGTGGACGCGCTGCGCAACCTGAGCGCGGCAATCGTCGTCGACCAGGAGCGGATGGGCGCCAACTCCCGCTCGACGGTCGGCACGGCGACCGACGCGTACGCGATGCTGCGGATCGTGTTCAGCCGGCTCGGGCAGCCGCACGTCGGGCCGGCCGGCGCGTTCAGCTTCAACCTCCCCGAGGGGATGTGCCCGACCTGCGAGGGGCTGGGCCGGGTCGCCGACCTCGACCTGCACGCGATGGTCGACGTGGAGCGGTCGCTCAACGACGGGGCGATCCTGGTGCCGAACTTCGCCGTCGACTCCTGGTACTGGCAGACCATCGTCGGCTCCGGCCTGTTCGACCCCGACACCAAGCTGCAGGACTACAGCCCGCAGCAGTGGCAGGACTTCCTGCACAAGCCGGCCACGAAGATCAAGGTGGGCAGCAACAACTGGACGTACGAGGGGCTGGCGGTGAAGGTGCGCCGGATCTACCTGACCAAGGACCGCGAGTCGATGCAGCCGCACATCCGGGCGTTCGTGGACCGGGCGGTCACCTTCACCACCTGCGCCGACTGCGGCGGCGCCCGGCTCAACCCGGCGGCGCTCTCCTCGCGGATCGCCGGACGCAACATCGCCGAGTGCTCCGCCATGCAGATCAGCGACCTGGCGGAGTTCATCCGCGCCGTGGACGACCCGTCGGTGGCTCCGCTGGTGGCCACCCTGCGCGAGACGCTCGACTCGCTGGTGGAGATCGGGCTCGGCTACCTCAGCCTCGACCGGGAGTCGGCGACCCTCTCCGGGGGCGAGGCGCAACGGGTGAAGATGGTCCGGCACCTGGGCTCCAGCCTCTCCGACGTGACGTACGTCTTCGACGAGCCGACCGTCGGGCTGCACCCGCACGACATCGCTCGGATGAACGACCTGCTGCTGCGCCTGCGCGACAAGGGCAACACGGTGCTGGTCGTGGAGCACAAGCCGGAGACCATCGCGATCGCCGACCACGTCGTCGACCTCGGGCCCGGCGCCGGCTCGGCCGGCGGCCGCATCTGCTACACCGGCGACGTCGCCGGCCTGCGCCGCGCCGACACCCTCACCGGGCGTCACCTCGACCACCGGGTCACCCTCCGCGACCCGGTACGCCGTCCGACCGGGCAGCTGCCGATCCGCGGCGCCGACCTGCACAACCTGCGCGACGTCGACGTCGACATCCCGCTCGGGGTGCTCACCGTGGTCACCGGGGTGGCCGGCTCGGGCAAGAGCTCCCTGATCCACGGCTCGCTGCCGCGCCGCAGCGGGGTGGTCGTGGTGGACCAGTCCCCCATCCGGGGTTCCCGACGCAGCAACCCGGCCACCTACACCGGGCTGCTCGACCCGATCCGCACCGCCTTCGCCAAGGCCAACGGGGTCAAGGCGGCCCTGTTCAGCGCCAACTCCGAGGGCGCCTGCCCGACCTGCAAGGGCATCGGGCTGGTCTACACCGACCTGGCGATGATGGCCGGCGTCGCCTCGGTGTGCGAGAGCTGCGAGGGGCGCCGCTACACCGACGAGGTGCTGACGTACACGCTGCGCGGGAAGAACATCAGCGACGTCCTCGCCATGTCGGTCACCGAGGCCCGGGAGTTCTTCCCCGGCGGCCAGGCCCGCGCCGTGCTGGACCGGCTGGCCGACGTGGGCCTGGGCTACCTCAGCCTCGGTCAGCCGCTGACCACCCTCTCCGGGGGCGAGCGGCAACGGTTGAAGCTGGCCATCCGCATGGCGGAGAAGTCGAGCACGTACGTGCTGGACGAACCCACCACCGGCCTGCACCTGGCCGACGTCGACCAACTGCTGGCCCTGCTGGACCGGCTCGTCGACGACGGCAACACGGTGATCGTCATCGAGCACCACCAGGCGGTCATGGCGCACGCCGACTGGATCATCGACCTCGGCCCCGGGGCCGGGCACGACGGCGGCCGGATCGTGTTCACCGGCACCCCCGCCGAGTTGGTCGCGCAGGGCGACACCCTCACCGCTCGCCACCTGCGCGAGTACGTCGGCGGGTAGCGCTGCGGGCGGACCGGTTCAGCCCGTGGTCACCGGCTCCTCGGCGCCGGCCCGGTCCCGCCACCGCTGCACGACCAGCACCACCGGGCCGACCATCAGCATGGACAGCGCGGCGGTCACCAGGAAGACGTCCAGGAACAGCGTCGCCAGCACGCTGAGCACCGCCAGCGAGAGGGTGACCCGTCCGAGGTGGCCGGGGGTGGGCAGCGGGCGGCGGTGCGTACCCCGGTAGCGGGGGTCGGCTGCGGCCATGGTGGTACCTGCCTTGCGTGGAGAGCGACCAGGGACGGCGACCGTCGCCCGCCGCCGGCCCTGGTGCCGCGCCGACCGGTGGCGCGGCTGATCATCGTGGCCCGGTTGTACCCGCCCTGAGCTGCGGGAACCGCCGAGGTAACCAGTACCACAGCCGATGCACCGCCCGCCGGGTCACGCGCCGACGTCATCCAGCCGGCGCAGCCAGCGCCGCTGCCAGGGGGTCTCCACCGCCCGCGGGTGGTACCGCTCGCGTACCCAGCCCACCGCCCGGTCCGGCGGGAGGCCGTCCAGGATCGCCAGGGCGGCCAGCGCCGTCCCGGTCCGGCCGACACCGCCCCGGCACGCCACCTCGACCCGTGCGCCGTCGTGCGCCCGGCGCAGGGCCTCGGCAAGCGCGTCGAGGGCGTCGGCGTGGTCGAGCGGCAACCAGAAGTCGGGCCACCGGATCCGGCGGTGCGGCCAGGCCGGTGCCGGGCCCGGGGCCAGGAGCAGGGTGAAGTCGGCGGGCGAGGCGGGATCGCCGACGCGGCGACCCCGCACGGTCGCGCCGCTGGGCAGTACGACCGCCCCGGTCGTCTCGGACCAGTCCACCCGGGTGATTCTGCCGTCCGGGGCGTACGAAACAGCGCCGCCCCCGGCCCTGGTGGGTCGGGGGCGGCGCTGGGGTGTCGGTGTGCAGGTCGCCTCTCGGCGAGTGGCACGACGCGGCTCCAGCCGAACGGTATTCCGCGAAGGCAATTTAGGTGAGGCCCGGGGACACTGGACACACCGACACCTGACTCAACAGGCTACCCGCTCCGGGTCTTCCACCCGTCCTGGTGACGCGCGCCACCTGCTTGTTCCGTGCGTGGGTTGCGGTGGTCGGTGGGTGGTGTGGCCCGCCGTGCCCGGCTCCGGGCGGTCAGGCTTGATCCCTGCGCCGGTCACGGCGGGCCACACCCCCGCCGCGGGCAGCCTCCGCGCAGGCCTCGCCGGCCCGAACTCCCAGAGTTGTCGTTCCGACGGGACGGTAAGTGTCCAAGATTCCGTCGGACGGGGTTGGCTCCCGGGCGGACATGCCGCTGGCCGGCACCCCGCTCGGGGGTGCCGGCCAGCGTGTCGTTCACGTGTCAGTTGTTCCAGTGCTTGGCGACCAGGTCGGCGGCCTGCTTCTCCCACTGCGCGTAGTGGTCCGGGTAGGCCGAGACCTGCACGGTCTGCGCGGCCTTGGTCAGCGGCATGTCCTTCCAGCCGTCGACCTGCTTCAGACCCTTCAGGAACGCCATCGTCGAGTACTCGGGGTCGGTGATCTGCTCAACGGTGCCCCAACCGCTGGACGGGCGCTGCTGGAACAGGCCCTGCGAGTCGTGGTCGTTGCGCTCACCCAGGTGACCCAGGTTCTCCAGCTTCGACTC
>NZ_JBQHDC010000016.1:0-107879 GCF_052068075.1 Micromonospora sp. L31
GGGCCTGCCCGTCGATCCAGCCGAAGCACAGGGCCTCGTCGACCGCCTGCTGCCAGGTCAGCGTCGTGACTGTGCCGTCCTTCTTGGTCAGGGCGAGCCAGACACCGGGCGACGTGGCGTGGTTGGCCGACAACCACGCGCGCAGCGCATCGGCGTCCGCGACGATCAACTCATCCAGTTCAGCGCTCGCCATGACGGCAGGCTATCGCTGCGCCGTTGCCGCAGCCTCTGCCTGTGGGCCAGCCCGACTCGCCGGGCTGCCGACGCGCCGGTCGCTCGGCGGACCGTCGGAGGCAGGACCTCGATGCTCAGGACGGTCTCGACGTCGGGCCGGCCTGTCCGACTCCTCGTGCACGTGCCGGTTGCGGCGAGCGTCGTGCACGACCACGGGCCTCTGACAATCGCCAGCGCCATCCACGGTGGCGGCCAGACGCCGTACGAGCCGGCGACGCCCGGCAATCCAGCCACGCACCTCAACGGCTCGGTTGCGCCAGATCCGGATGCCGGCTGGTGCGCTGGTAGACGGGGTAGCGCAACCGCCAAACCTCCTCGATTGAACAGCTAGACCGTGCCGGCGGCTGTGTGGGTGGCCGGGCGCCTGGTGTCGACGTTGCCGGTCATGGTGTTGAGGATGGCGGGTAGTTCGGCCACGGTCTGGGCGGGCAGGCCGGTCACGGTTTCCTCCGCCAGAGCGTGCCATAGCTGCTTGACCTGGTCGGCGAGTGCCTTGCCGCTGTCGGTGAGTTCGACGATGCTGGCGCGCTTGTCGGAGGGGGCGGGTTCGCGGCGGATGTGGCCGGAGGCTTCGAGCTTGCGGGTCATGAGCGTGACGCTGGGCGGCTCGCAGCCGAGCGCCTCGCTGAGCTGGGCCTGGATTCTCGGGCCGGTCCGGTCGAGTTCGAGCAGGAGTGCCTCTTGGCCGGGGTGCAGGCCGAGCGGGGCCAGCAACGCGGCGGCCCTGGCCCGGTGGCGCAGGCTCAGCAGGCGGATGGCCTGGTTGAGGGCGTCGGCGTACTCGAAGTCCACGGGCTCTCCTTGACAGATTAGTTATGCGCATAACATTATGCGCGTAACTAATTCTAGCAACACCGAGGAGCCGGACATGACCGTGAAGGTCGCTGTCATCTACTACAGCGCGACAGGCAGTGTGCACGCACTCGCGCAGGCCGTCGCCGAGGGGGCCGCCTCGGCCGGGGCCGTCGTGCGGCTGCGGCGGGTCGCCGAGCTGGCACCCGACAGCGCGATCGACCAGAACCCGCAGTGGCGGCGGCACGCCGACGCGACCGCGTCGATTGCCCAGGCCTCACTTGAGGACCTGGCGTGGGCCGACGCGTACGCGTTCGGGACGCCGACCCGGTTCGGCGCGCCGGCCGCGCAGCTCAAGCAGTTCATCGACCAGGCCGGCGGGCTGTGGCAGGAGGGGAAGCTGGCCAACAAGCCGGTGACGGCCTTCACCTCAGCGTTCAACCGGCACGGCGGCAGCGAGGCCACAATCTTGTCGCTGGGCAACGTCTTCTACCACTGGGGGTCGCTGATCGTCCCGCCCGGATTCACCGATCCGGTCGTGTACGCCGCAGGCGGCAACCCCTACGGCACGTCGCATGTGACCAGCCCGAACGGAGACGGCCCCGATGCCGCGGCGCTGGAAGCGGCCAGGTACCAGGGACTTCGGCTGGCCAAGATCACGCTCCAGCTGCTGGGGGACCACGTCGTCGCCGATGCCGCCGTGGGCAACGGGAACAGCCACGGAGCCCTGGCCGGAGCAGCCTCCCGGACCGCGTGAGCGGCGGGTTCGCAAGGAGAGAAGTCATGACAAGCACCAGCCCCGCAACTCAGCGGGCCAGGCTGCAGGCCGGATCCTCCTGGATGGTCCTGGCGCTGGCGTGTGCCTGCCAGTTCATGGTGATCCTGGACGTGTCCATCGTTAACGTCGCGCTGCCCTCGGTCCAGCGGGATCTCGGCTTTACCGCCACCGGCCTGGCCTGGGTGGTGAATGGCTACGTGCTTACCTTCGCTGGCTTCATGCTGCTGGGTGGCCGCGCCGTTGACCTGTTCGGCCCGCGCCGGATGCTGGTCGCCGGGCTGTTCCTGTTCTCCGCCTCGAGTCTGGTCGGCGGCCTGGCAACCGCTCCGGAGATCCTGGTGGGGGCCCGCGTCGCGCAGGGCGTGGGCGCCGCGATGCTGGCCCCGGCGACGTTGGCCGTGATCAACACCTACTTCACCGAGCCGCAGGCGCGGGCCCGGGCGTTCGGCGCGTGGTCCGCCTCGGGCGGTGTGGGCGGGATGGCCGGCGCGCTCGCCGGCGGCGCCATCACCACTGGCCTGTCATGGCGGTGGGTCTTCCTCATCAACGTACCGATCGGCGCCGCGCTGATCGTACTGGCCATGATGTCGCTGGTCGGCACGCGAGCCAGCCGGCGGGAATCGCTCGACCTCATTGGCGCGGTCACGGGCACGGCGGGGCTGGCCGCGTTGATCTACGGGGTCATGCAAAGCGCCGACCATGGCTGGACGTCGGTGCGGGTTCTCGGGCCAGCCATGGCGGGCCTGCTCCTGCTCGTCGTCTTCACCGTGGTGGAGGCGCGTTTCGCCACCCAGCCGATGGTGCCCCTGCGGCTGTTCACGATCCGGACCGTGGCCGTCAGCAACGGCATGCTGCTGCTGTTCGGCGGGATTGCCATCGCGATGTGGTACTTCACGTCGCTGTTCATGCAGAACGCACTCGGCTACAGCGCACTTGAAGCCGGGCTCGGGCAGACACCCGCGGCGGTGATGTTCGTGGTGATCGCGCGATTCGCCGCCAACCTGCTGCCCCGAACCGGTGTACGCCCTCTGGTACTGGCCGGCAGCGCCTGCTTCCTAGCCGGCTTCGGCTGGCTCGCCCAGGCCCACACCGACAGCGACTACGTCACCAGCGTGCTCGGACCCACGCTGCTCATCGCCGTCGGCATCGGCCTGACCTTCCCCACCCTCATGGCCGCAGCCACCGCCGACGTACCCGAAGGCGACGCGGGCATCATCGGCGGCCTGGCCAACACCGCCAGCCAGATAGGCGGCTCGGTAGCCCTAGCCGTACTCGCCACAGCCGCCAGCGCCAAGGCCGGAACAGACGCCGCCGACGCCGGCTCTCCTGCCGCCCTCGCCGCCGGCTACGACCTGGTCTTCCTCATGGCAGCCGGGATCGGCCTAGCTATCGCGATAGTCAGCCTGCTACTACCGCAACACCGGCACGGCTGACCACGGCGACGCCGCGTGCTCACTCGCCGCACCCTTGCCTCCGCGTACGACAGGGGTGCGGCGAGCGCCTGGTCAGCTCACCGCAGTTCCGCCAGCGCACGGTGCGGCTGCCAGACGAGCCCCGGGGAGACGAGTCGAAGTACGAGGCGATCAAGGCCGTAGCGTGAGGCTGGGAATCGCCGCAGAGTCGCTGCGCCGTTGGCAGCGCGCCGAGCAGAGGTGGGCGCCGGGCACAGCCCCAGCAAACCCATCGAGCCGGCATCAGGCCCACTGAGCCGTTGCGTAAACATTCCTGAACCGCATCAAATGCAGCGAGTCAGGACAGCAGCATAACGAGATGGCCATGCTGTTGATCGCTGCACGCGCACTGCTTTCGGCATGAGCGGACGTCGCCGGCTTGTGAAGCGGAGCTGCCGGTGTCGTAGATGGCCCTCTCACAAGGGATGAAAGACCCAGAGATCATTTTGTTAGGACCGCTTACTCTTGCCTCGGCGCTGTCTGCGGGCAGGCTGCTCACACTCGATCAGCAGCAGGCCAGCGGCCGACAGCGCCCGCGACAGCCCTACCCTGCTTCTCGGGTTGTTTCGGGCCGTGCAAGGACTCGCTGTCAGTGCACTCGCGCTGATGTCGCCCCGCAGGTGAGTCTCTGAACCGCCAGGTCGTTGCCGCACCCCCCAGGCTCGCTGTTGAGAGTGCACATGGCGACTCCAACGACGTGAGCGGTGAGCGACGCCTGGGCGGCAGCATGCAGTCAGCCGGTGGCGTCCGCCATGATCCCGTTGACGTACAGCGACTCGGAGCACGTGCTGGGCGTTCTGGCGTTGACCGGGGTGCCCGGCCTGCGGCAGGCCACCGTCAGCGTCACCTGGGCTCGGGCCGGCACCCGGATCGGCGTCACGGAGTGGTAGTCCTGCTCGCGGAAGTTCTCCAGCCCGTACGTCACGATCTTCACGCCGTTGGCGCTCACGCTCAGCGTGCCCTCGTCGCCCTGCGGGTTGTCCACGAGAAAATCGGTGAGCAGGAAGATCTTCCTGGCAGGAACCGTGTAACTCCGCTCCGCCGAGCCGCCCGGATTCGTGCGGAACGAGATCGCCGTGGAGAACTGCGTCTCGCCATCGCCGTTGCGGCCACCACCGTTGCGGCCACCACCGTCCTCCGTGCCGCCCCCCGCCGGCGGTTTCGGCGCCTCGGGTGTCTGCCGCCGTTGCTTGTCGACCGCCTGGTCCGCAGCGCGGTCCGCGGCCTGCACCGCGGCCTGTTCGACCGTCCCGTCGACGGCTTCCCGCGCCGCCGAACGCACCACCGGTCGCAACAGACCGAACCAGAGCGCGAGCAGCAGCAACAGCAGAGCGAGCAGCAGCGCCAGCAGCTTGAGCAGCCACGCGGAGAGAATCGGCCGTTGCACGAAGGTGCCGTCGACCGTGCAGGCCACCCCGTCCTCCCGCAGCACCTGCGTGCGGAACGGGAGATGCGTCGGCTCGCCCCGCCACAGCAGGCTCTTCGCCCGCACCACGAGGACGGCCTCGAGCCGCTCGCCGGCCGCCAGAGTCGCCCGCGCGGGCCGGAGGGCGAGCGTGAGCTGTTCGGCCGTGTCGGTGGCAGCGAAGGCAAGCTGCTCCGTGAGGTTGCCGCGGTTCTCCGTCTCCAGCCGGTAGCGGGCGCGCCAGCGCCCGTCGCGCACCTGCGGCCGCAACTCCGCGGCGACATCGGCGAACGGCAGGACGACGAGCGTCCCCTCCTCGACCACGGCGGCCTCGGGATGTTCCGACGGCAGCACGCGCACCCCGAACGGCATGCCGCCGGCGGGCACCTGCGACGAGCGCGGCGGCCGGAACGTGACGGTCACGCTCTCCGCCGTGCCCGGGAAGAGCGACAGGACCGGCGGGTCGATGGTCACCCACTCCGCGGGTACGCCGACCATCTCGAACCGGTAGGCCTCGACGATGTCGACCGTGTTGCGGACGCTGATCGTGACCCGTGCCTCGCCGCCCGGCGTGACGGTGACCTCGGTGAGAGCCAGGTTGGCGGATGCGCTCATGTCGGCCGACTGTAGGCCCATGCGGGAACGGGGAAACCCGCCTTACGGGAACAGTCACGGGCAGGCCGGGTGCCCATCCGGGCCGGCGTTAGGTGCACGCAAAGCGGCTCCCCCCACCCTTGCGCCGCGGGCTGCCGAGTGGGCGCCAAGGGATGGGGAGGTATTTATGAACCGTGTGCCGGTCTGGGTCCACGCCGATGATCCGATCTCGCGGCAGGGGGTGGAGAGCCAGCTCCGGTCGCGTCCGGAGCTGCGGATGCTCGCGCCCGGTGAGGCGCAGGCCGCGGCGGTCGCGCTCGTGGTCGTGGACAGTCTCGACGAGGCGGCGGCCCGTGAGCTGCGCCGGCTGGGCCGTACCGGCACCGCGAAGCTCGTGCTGGTGCCGGCGCGGATCGACGATGCCGGGCTGGCCACGGCGGTCGAGTGCGGGGTGGTGGGCGTCGTACGCCGCGGGGAGGCCAGCGCGGAGAACCTGGTCCACGCGGTCAGCTCGGCGGTGCGCGGCGAAGGGGCGATCCCCGCAGACCTGCTGGGCCGACTGCTGGCACAGATGGGACGGCTGCAACGCCAGGTGCTCGACCCGCGTGGCCTGACGCTGCTCGGGCTGACCACGCGCGAGATCGACGTGCTCCGCCTGCTCGCCGACGGGTTCGACACCCGCGAGGTCGCGGAGAAGCTGTCGTACTCGGAGCGGACGGTGAAGAACGTGCTGCACGACATCACGAGCCGGTTGTGCCTGCGCAATCGCACGCACGCGGTCGCGTACGCGCTGCGGCAGGGGCTCATCTGACCGGCTGGCAGCACCCTGACGTCCGGTGGGTGCCCGAAGGGGTCACGGCTCCTGCCCGGGGGCGTGCCCGTCGGGCCCCCGCCGCCCGACGCCACCGGGTCGAATATGGACGGACGTGGTGCGGCCTCCGCCGAGCGTCGTGCGGACGGATCGGGAGCCGCGCCTGCCCCTGCCGTTAACCGCACCGCCTGTCGAGGTCCCGTTGCCAGGTCAGCGCCGAACGCCCACCATCGTGGCCGCAACGACAGCGGCCGCCGTCATGCTGCCCGGACTGGCCGCGTCGGCACCGCCGGCCGCGCCGCCCCGGCCCGCACCGGCCACGCCACCGGTGGCCGAGGAGCGCATCGCGTACGCCGGCACGAAGCACCGCAGCATCGGCGTGGTGCGCGGAGAGGGCGGGAGCGCCGTTTCGCTGCCGTTCTTCCCGATCGGCCCGGACCACTTCGACGACCAGGTGTCGGCGCGGGGCGACACGATCACCTGGGTGAGCCTGCGCGACGCCACCACCACGGAGGTCTACCTGCGCCGCGGCGACGGCCCCGTGCTGCGGCTGACCGTCAACACCTCCAGCGAGGCCCATCCGACGATCTCGCCGGACGGCACCCGGGTCGCGTTCGACTCGGGCGCCGGCCGGGGCGGTGCCGGGCACGACATCTTCGTGATCGGCGTCGACGGGACCGGACTGCGCCGGGTCACCGACGGAGTCGGCGACAACCGGTGGCCGAGCTGGTCGCCGGACGGCACGTCGTTGGCGTTCGAGGGGCGGCGCGGCGGCGAGGTGCCGCAGGTCTACCGGATGCCGGTCGCCGGTGGCGCGGTCACCCAGGTGACCAGCGAGCCCACCGGCGCGGGCCAGCCGGCCTGGGACCCGAACCCGGCGCACGACCGCATCGCCTACACCTGCGATCCGGACAGCTCCACCAACCAGAAGATCCATCTGGTGTCCCCGTCGGGCGCCGGCGACCACCTGCTGCTGCCGGTCGAGTGGCAGAGCCGCGAGGCGGCCTGGTCACCGGACGGTTCCACCCTCGCGTTCGTCAGCCGCACCCCACCGGACGGCGGTCCGCTCGGCCAGGTCGACCTCGTCTACACCGCGACGCCCGCCGACGGCTGCACCTGCACCGCGCAGCTTCGCCTGGCCGAGGACCGACAGCTGAGCTTCCCGGCCTTCTACACCGCGCCCGGCGAGTCGTCCCCGGCGCTGATCGTGATCCGCAACAGCGCCCCCGACCGACTCACCGCCACCCTGCAGGACATCCGCCCCGACGGAGTCGATCCACGCGACCTGCGCCTGTCGATCCTGCGCGAGGATCCCAAAGCGGCTCGGGACTCCCGGTTCATGTGGCAGCCGACCGAGGGCGACCCGTGGACGGAGCGCCAGACGTACTCCCCGGACGGGCGCCGCATCGCGGTGAGCCGGTTCGAGACGGTGGATGGGCGCCGCGTCCAGCGCATCTGGACCGTCGACGCCGACGGGACCTCGCCACGTCTGCTGCCGGTGGCCGGTCGCGGTCCGGACGACCTCGAGCGCGACCCGGAGTGGTCCCCCGACGGCAGCCGGATCGCGCTGGTGCGCAGCAGACCGGGCCGCCCGGCGCGGGTGATCGTGGTCGACGCCTCCACCGGGCAGCAACTGCTGGCCGTGCCGACGCCCCCGCCGTACGCGGGGCTCGACGACACCCAACCCGCCTGGTCCCCGGACGGCGCCCTGCTGGCGTTCACCCGGGGCCGCTACAACGAGGAGGCCAGCCGCGCCCACGTCTGGACGGCGAACGCCACCGACGGCCTCGACCAGCGGGACCTGACGCGCGCCGTCTGCGGGCGGGACTGCGACGTCGTCGACGACAGCGCGGCCTTCGCCCCGGACGGCCGCCAGATCGCGTTCAACCGCCGGGAGGACGGGCTGGTCCTCACCGACGTCGACGGCACCCGCTGCCGGCTGCTCTTCCCGCCGTCCGGGGCCTCCTGCGCCGCCCCGGTTCCACCGCAGCCGGACGGCCCGTTCCAACCGCGCGACGTGAGCTGGTCGCCGGACGGACAGCGGCTGGTCTTCTCGGCCCGGCGCGAGCGCGACCCGAACTCGCCGGAGGCGCTGCACGTCTACGACATGACGACGGGCCGCCTCGCGTCGATCACCGGCGCGCTGCCCGGTCGGCAGAAGGAGCCGACCTGGCAGCGGTCGGTCGATGTCGCGACCGCCGTCGTGACCACACCCCCGACAACCACCGTCGGTGGCCGCACCGCCTTCACCCTGTCGGTCACCGACCGCGGGCCGAGCCCCGCGCCCGCCGTGCGGCTCGACCTCACCGTGCCGTCCGGCGTGCGGCTCACCGCGCTGGTGCCGGAGCGGGGGACGTGCCGGCTCACCCCAGCGGGCTGCGACCTTGAGGCCATCGGCGTCGGCCGCACGCTGACCGTACGGGTCGAGCTGACCGGGATCGCCGCCGGTTCCTTCCCGCTCTCGTGGTCGGTGAACCCGGGAGTGACCGACGCCGTGCCGGCGGACAACCGGGCTCGCACGGACGTGCGGATCATGCAGCCGCCACCGACCGCGCCGGCGGACCCGGCGCTGACCGTCTCGGTCACCCCCGCACCCGCGTACGTGGGGGGCTCCGCCGGCGTCACCTACACCGTGCGCAACGCGGGCGGGCAGCGGGCGACGGGCCTGCGGCTGACCCCGGCGCTGCCGCCCCGCGTCCGCGTCGCGGCCTCGCCGCCGGGCTGTGACCCGCAGGCGGGATGCCGGCTGCCCGATCTGGCCCCGGGCGGGGCGACCACGGTGACGTTCGTGCTGACGCCCGACGCGGCCCTGGTCGCGACCGTCGCCGGCGCCGTCACGACCACCGGCGGCAACGCCGACCCGACCAACGACACCGCCAGCGCGCCGCTGCGGGTGCTGCAGCCGCGCATCGTCGCCGTGCCGGCGATCGGGCCACCCGGTTTCGTCACCTCGGTGCGCGGCACCGACTTTCCCCCCGGAGCCCGGGTGCGACTGGCCTGGAACGTGGGCATCACCGCCGCGACCGCACCGGCCGTGGCGGCGCCGGACGGCACCTTCGCCGCCCAGCTGCTGGTGCTGCCGAAGGACCGGCTCGGCCCCCGCGAGATCCTCGCGTCCGGCACCGGCTTCGCCCCGGTGACCACCCCGTTCCGGGTGGTGCTGCCGCCGCTGCAGCCGCCCGGCCACGTCAACCGGCGGTGGTGACCGGGTGATCCACGAGGTCGACGAGGCCCTGCGCGGACTGGTCACCGACGACGCGCTGGCCGGCACGGGGGTCGAGGTCACGTTCGACGCGCCCACGAGGGAGTGGGCCGCGCGGCGCAACGCCCCGACGGTCAACCTGTACCTCTACGACATCCGGGAGGACCTCGCGCGCCGCAGACAGGGCGCCATCGCCGAGTACGACGATCGGGGCGCCACGGTGGCGCTGCACGACCCCGCGCGGTACTTCGCCCTGTCGTACCTGGTGACGGCATGGACCAACCGCGCCCAGGACGAACACCGCCTGCTGGCGACCCTGCTCGGCACGCTGATCCGGCACGACGCGCTGCCGCCCGCACGGCTGACGGGGTCCCTGGCGACGCTCGGCCTGACCGTGCCGATGACCGTCGCCCGGCCACCCGGGGAGGATCGCGCCTTCGCCGACGTGTGGTCGGCGCTCGGTGGAGAGTTGAAGCCGTCGCTGGACCTGGTCGTGGTCGCGCCCCTGTCGGCCCGGCGGACGCTCGCCGCCCAGCCGGTCGTCGACGGGTTGCGGCTACGCACCGCGGACCCCGCCGACGGGCCGGTCGAGACCGCCGCCCTGCGCTACAGCGACCCGGTCGCGTCGCCCGCCGGTCCCGGCGACGCGGAGCAGGGATCTGCCCTGTCGATGGTCGGCGCACGCCGCACCCGAGGCGCCGCGCGACACCGCGACGGGTCCGGGCCCCCGATCCGCGGCTCACAGCGGTGACCGCCCCCGCGCTGCCCGCGACCCACCTGCTCGCCCGACTCCGCCTGATCGAGCGGCGGGTCCGGCGCGCCGTGGACGAGCGCCGCCGCACCGATCCGGCGCCGGACGACGCGTTCCGGGGCCTGTACGTGTCGGACGAGATGGCGGACCGGCTGCTGGACACCGCCACCCCGCCGCCCCGGCACGACGACGTCAACGGCGAGGGGCTGGCCGTCGAGGCGGACACCGACGCGCACCAGGGCGAACCGCGACTGCGCCGGTTGGCCCGCGACTTCGCGCTCGCGCCACTGGACGTCGAACTGCTGCTGCTGGCTCTCCTGCCCGACGTCGACGCCCGGTTCGAGCGGCTGTACGGCTACCTCAACGACGACGTGACCCGGCGGCGGGCGTCGATCGGGCTGGCACTCGAGCTGTGCGGCGCCGCCCCCTCCTCGGCCACCGCGCGTGGCCGCTTCACCGCGTCCGCGCCGCTGGTCGCGGGCGGTCTCCTGCTGGTCGAGGAGGCAGCCGAGCGGCCCTTCCTCTCCCGGGGGCTGCGGGTGCCCGACCGGGTCACCGCCCATCTGCTCGGCGACGACACCGGCGACACCCGGCTGGCCGGCCTCGCCCGCTACGAGGAGCCCGACCCGGGTTGGCGGCCCGCGTCGGCGGAGCAGCTCGCCGCCGCCATCCGCGACGGACTTCGGTTGGCGTACGTGCGGGAGCGGCCCGGCGCGGCGGCGCAGGCGCTCGCCGCGGCGGCGCTGGCCGCGACCGGCGCTCCGGTGCTGCGCCTCGACCTCGACGCGCTGGCCGCCGACCCCGCGCCGGAGGAGGCGCTGGCCGCCGCCGCACGCGAGGCGCGGCTGCGCGGCGGAGGGCTGGTCGCCGGCCCGGTGGACGCGCTGGACCCCGCCGGGCAGCCGGGCCGTTCCCGGCTGCTGCGCCGGCTCGCCGCGCTGGCCGTACCCGTCCTGCTCACCGGCCGCACCGGGTGGGACCCGTACTGGGCCGAACGCTCCCCGCTGCTGGTGGCGGCCGAGCCGATGACCGTACGGGACCGCAGCGCGCTGTGGTGGGCCGGGTTCGGTGCGCGGCCGGGCGCGCCCGCCGGCGCGGACCTGGACGCCGAGCGCGAGCTCGCCCCGTACCTGCTGACGCCGGACCAGGTCCGGCGCGCCGCCGAGACGGCCGGCCACCGGGCGCTGCTGGAGGGTGCGGCGCAGGTCGGGCCCGAGCACCTGCGCGCCGGAGTGCGGTCGCAGAACGGGGCGGGGCTGGAAAAGCTGGCCCGGCGGGTCGAACCCGCCGTCGGCTGGGCCGACCTCGTCCTGCCCGACCCGGTCTTCGAGCAGTTGCGCGAGCTGGCCATGCGGGTACGCCACCGCGACCGGGTGCTCGGCGGGTGGCGGATGCGCCCCGGCGGCGGGCGCGGTCGCGGCGTGACGGCGCTGTTCGCCGGCGACTCCGGCACCGGCAAGACGATGTCGGCCGAGGTGGTCGCCGCCGACCTGGGCGTCGAGCTGTACGTGGTGGACCTGTCCACCGTGATCGACAAGTACGTGGGCGAGACCGAGAAGAACCTGGAGCGCATCTTCACCGAAGCCGCGAATGTCAACGGAGTCCTGCTGTTCGACGAGGCCGACGCCATCTTCGGCAAACGCTCGGAGGTCAGGGACGCCCACGACCGGTACGCCAACCTGGAGAGCGCCTATCTGCTCCAGCGCATGGAGTCCTTCGACGGGGTCGCGATCCTCACCACCAACCTGCGGGCCAACCTCGACGAGGCGTTCACCCGGCGGCTGGACGTGATCGTTGACTTCCCGCTGCCGGACGAGGCACAGCGGCGCGCCCTGTGGGACCGCTGCCTCGGCCCGGCGCTGCCCCGCGCCGAGGATCTCGACCTGGATTTCTGCGGCCGGGCGTTCGAGCTGGCGGGGGGCAGCATCCGGGCGTGCGCGGTCACCGCCGCGTACCTCGCCGCCGGGGCGGACCGGCCGGTGACGACCGACGACCTGATGGCCGCCGTGCGGCGCGAGTACGGCAAGCTCGGCCGGCTGCTGCTGGACAGCGAGTTCGGTCCGCACCTACGTGTCGGGCGAGGAGCGCTGCAGGAGCGCTAGGTGCTGGACGAGGTGACGGCGGCGGGCCGCTGCCCGTTCGGGCAGCGGCGAGTGCCCTCGACCACGCCCGGCGGTCCCTGGCACGACCCGGCCGGCGGGGACAGCGTGAGGACAGGGTTGGATCCGCGGCGAAGAGGACGAGCCATGCATGCCCATCAATCCGGGCCGGAATCGGCCCCACCATCGGTCCGGACGCCCCACCGGCGGCCGCCGTCGGAGTCCGCACCCGGTCCGGCACCTTATCCGGAGGCGGTGCTGGGGCTGCAACGCACGGCGGGCAACGCCGCGGTGGCGCGGCTGCTCGGCCGCGACGAGCACCGCAACGCGACCGACGACGGCCTGCGGGTGTCGGATCCGTCGGACGCCTTCGAGCGCGCGGCCGAGGCGAACGCCGCTCGCGCGATGGCCCGACCGCTGTCCACGCCCGCGTCGGCCGCCCGGCCTGACCGGGCGACCACCGGCTCCGGCGGCGCAGCCGACGGTCCGGCGACGGTGCAGCGTATGCCGAAGAAAGACAAGGGCAGGAAGAAGACCGCGGGGTCGTCCTCGGCGGGCGGCTCGTCGGCTGTGGAGGCGGTGCCCGCCGCGCCGGCCGAATCCGACTACGAGTACGTGATGCGGCAGATCGGCGACCAGGTCGAGGGATTCACCGAACTGGAGGAGAACCCGCGACAGGACCTCCTGGCGGCCGTGGGGCTGTTGAACCCTGACGACATGACGATCTTGCTTGAGAGGGACGAGGTCGACGCCCAATTGGACGATCTCGCCGCAGAGGTAGCGGACGAGTTCGCGCAGCGGGCGAACCGGCCGGGCTACCAGGTGAGCGGCGGCCGGAGCGACTGGGCTTCCAGCAGGACCACGGCCGAGCACGCCGCGCTCCGGGAGACACCGGCCAACCAGTGGGGCAGCCAGACGACACTGCACCACAAGATCTCGCGGAGCAACCTCAAGGAACTGCTGGCGGCGGCCGAGGCGGCCCGGCCTGCCTCGGACCCCCTGTTCACGTTCCTCGAGCAGTTGACGGACCGGGTCGGCTCGACGGGCCACGAGAAGCTCCTCTACAACATGCCGGCCAACCTCGAGATGGGCCCCGCCTCCGACATTCGTAGGACCGACCCGGGCAGCGGGTTCGACCCCAACCATGTCGACGGGCGGATGACTCCACGCTCGAGCCACCTGGTGGAGGTCGATCGGATGATCACTGCCGGCAGCTACGACTGGCAGCGGCTGGCCGAGCTTCTGGAAGCGGCCGACGCGGAACACCGGACGGCACACCGAGGTCAGCTGCTGTCACCGCCACGGCCGGAACTGTGGGAGAAGGCCGGCGCCAAGTACGAGAAGAAGGCGACCTGACCGGGCTCGTGGGCGAGACCGAGAAGCGTCGACGGTGCGATCGACACGTACCTCTCAACCCCCGGCTCCCGCCCGGAGCGGGTGACAGGAGCGATCATGCGCGACCACGAACAACGACCGGACCCCGGCAGCGCTCGGAGCAGCGCGCTTCGGCGGGCTCCGGCCGCCGGTGCACCGGTCACCGCACCGGACGGTCGGAGCCCCGCCCTCGACCAGCGCTGCATCCAGGCGCTCCAACGCTCAGTCGGCAACGCCGCGGTCGTCCAGATGCTGCACCAACGGCACACGCACACCGCCTCCTGCGGTCACGGCCCCGAGGGCCAGGACACCGCAGCGGCCACCGTCCAACGGTCGGCGGTGCACGATGTACTGCGGTCTGCCGGGCGGCCCCTGGCCGAGCCGCTGCGCACCGAGATGGAGGCCCGCCTCGGCGCGGACTTCTCGTCGGTACGCGTCCACGACGATGCCGCGGCCCGGCGGTCCTCGGACGAGATCGGCGCCCGCGCCTACACCTCCGGGGAGCATGTCGTCATCGGCGACGGCGGCGGCGACAAGCACACCCTCGCCCACGAACTGACCCACGTCGTCCAGCAGCGCCACGGCCCCGTGGCCGGTACCGACGCCGGCAACGGGGTCAGCATCTCCGACCCCTCCGACCACTACGAACGCGCCGCCGAGGCCAACGCGCGGCACGTCATGCGGGCGCCGCTCGACGCGCAACGCCCCGTGCAGGCGCGGAGCGCGGCCGCCGCCCCCGACGGCCCCGTCACCGTGCAGACCATGCCGCCGCCGGTGCCGGTCAAACCCGCCCACCTGAGGGCCGGTCAGACCAGCGAGGCCGCTGCCGCCGAGGAGGCGCCACCGCCGCAGCCCGCGGTTCCCAAACACGGGTACCTGCTCAAGGGAGACGCCGGGCCACTGCGCTTCTTCCGCGCCGACCGGCGCGCCCCCGAAGACCTCTCGCAGGGGATGAGATCCTTCCGCTCCGCGTCCGTCACGACCGAGCTGGCCGCGTTCCTCAGCGATCCCAGGGCCTACGCCCAGGACCATGTCAGCAACAACAACCCGCGCCTGGTATCCACCGCGCTGGACCAGGAGTGCGGCGGCTACGCCAGCAACGACAGGCACCTCTACCAGATCGAGGTCAGCGGCTGGTACAGGTTCGAGCAGGAGCCGCCCGCGAGAAGCAGGATCCTGGCCAAGCCGGCCATCTACGCCAACAGCACCTCCCTGGGGACGGCGACCGCCGCCGTCATCGGACCCATCGGCGCCACCCAGGAGATGGACTTCTTCGCGGAGATCCCCCGGTCCTTCATCACCGCCTGCCGCAGACCGGGCGCGAGCGACTTCACCCCGCTCTGACGTGCCTCAACGGGGCGACGCGTGCCGCATCCCTGCCCTTTCGGGAACCGGACCATGCCCCGGTCCACGCCCGCCCGGCCGTTTCCCGACGCGCCACGTGACCGGAAGGCTACGGAGGACCGACCACCGCCGGAAAAGGAGCGTTCATGCCGTCGTACCTGTCCCCCGGTGTCTATGTCGAGGAGGTCCCCAGCGGCTCCCGCCCCATCGAGGGCGTGGGGACCTCCGTGGCGGCCTTCGTGGGACTCGCCGAGAAGGGACCGTTCCACACCCCCACCCTGGTCACCACGTGGAGCCAGTACGTCCAGGTCTTCGGGGACGTCGTCGAGGGCGCGTACCTGGGCCGCGCGGTGTACGGCTACTTCGCCAACGGCGGTGGGATCTGCTACGTCGTCCGGGTGGGCGAGCAGAGCCCCGGCAACGGGCAGGGCCGCGACCGCGGCGACGGGGCCGGCAAGGACGCGCCTCGCGCGCTGCCGGCCGGCGAGCCGGTGGCGCTCGGCACGTTCAAGGTGGCGGCGCTGCCCGCCAGCGGCGGGAACATCACCGTCGAGGTGACCGATGCCGACACCGACGGCGCCGGCGAGGACCGGTTCAGGCTGCTGGTGCACCAAAACGGCACGGTGGTGGAGACGTACGACGTCTCGTCCAAGAAGAACACCAAGGCGTACGTGGTGACGCAGGTCAAGGAGCGGTCGCGGCTCATCACCGTCGAGGAGGCCGCCCCGGCGAATGCCCTGGCGCGCCCCGCCAAGCAGACGGTGACGCTGGCGACGCCGCCCGCGCCCGCCGAGGTCGTACCGGCCGCACTGTCCACCGAGGAGTACGTCGGGGACCCCGACGCGCGTACCGGCTTCGGCGGCCTGGAGGCGATCGACGACATCACGATGGTCGCGGTGCCCGACCTGATGAGCGGGTACCAGCAGGGGCTCATCACCGCCGAGGATGTCAAGGCCGTGCAGCTCGGGGTCATCTCGCACTGTGAGCAGATGGGCGACCGGATGGCGCTGCTCGACCCGCTGCCGGACATGACGGCTCGGCAGGTGCTCACCTGGCGGCAGGAGGAGGCGGGCTACGACTCGAAGTACGCCGCTCTGTACTACCCCTGGATCAAGGTCTTCGATCCGGCGACCGGGCAGAACCGGTTCATGCCGCCGAGCGGGCACGTCGCCGGCCTGTGGTCCCGCACCGACACCGAGCGCGGGGTGCACAAGGCGCCCGCGAACGAGGTGGTGCGCGGCGCGATCGAACTCCAGAACAACGTCACGAAGGGCGAGCAGGATCTGCTCAACCCGGCCGGCGTCAACTGCCTGCGGGCCTTCCCCGGGCGGGGCATCCGCGTGTGGGGGGCGCGCACCCTCTCCTCCGACCCGGCATGGCGGTACGTCAACGTCCGCCGGCTGTTCAACTACCTCGAGGAGTCGATCCTGCTGGGCACGCAGTGGGTGGTCTTCGAGCCCAACGACGAACGGCTCTGGGGCACCATCCGCCGCAACATCTCCGCCTTCCTGCTGGAGGAGTGGCGGCGGGGCGCCCTGTTCGGCAGCTCCCCCGCCGAGGCGTTCTACGTCAAGTGCGACCGCGAGACCAACCCGCCGGAGGTGATCGACCGCGGCCAGGTGGTGTGCGAGATCGGGATCTGCCCGGTCAAGCCCGCGGAGTTCGTCATCTTCCGGCTCGCCCAGTTCTCCGACAGCACCAGCCTCGTCAGCGAATAAGACCCGAAAAAAGGCGGTAGCGACACATGGCCGAGACCGGCGACACCCTCATTGTCCACAAGTTCCAGGTCGAGCTGGGCGGCATCCAGGTGGAGTCCGTCCAGGAGGTCAGCGGCCTGACCGTCGAGCTGGACGCGATCGAGGTGAACCAGGTGACCCCCACCGGGGAGTACATCATCCGGAAGCTGCCCGGCGCCCGTAAGGGCGGCGAGGTCACCATCACGCGCGGGCTCGACAAGAGCGGCGCGTTCACCGAGTGGATCAAGCAGACCTTCGAGAAGGGGGCGGTCGCCGCCGCCCGGAAGAACATCAGCGTCATCCTCGTCGACGCCGAGAACTCCAACCAGCGTCGCTTCGACATGAAGAACGCCTGGGTGAGCAAGTGGGAAGGGCCGAGCCTCAAGGCGGGCGAGCCGTCGGCGGCGACGGAGAAGGTCACCGTGGTGTTCGAGGACATCACCACCTCATGAGACGACGTACCGTATCCACGCTGGCGCTCGCGGAGCTGGCCGCGGACGACCACGACCCCGGCGCCGAGCCGGGAACGCCACCGGCGCGGACCGCGCAGCCGCCCAAGCTGCAGACGGAGTTCGAGTTCGAACTGCCGCGCGGGTACGTCGACGACTCCGGCACCGTGCACCGCCACGGGAGCATGCGGCTGGCCACGGCTCGCGACGAACTCGCACCGCTGATCGACCTGCGCGTCAAGCAGAACCCCGCGTACCTGTCGGTCGTGCTCCTCAGCCTGGTCATCACCCGCATCGGCAGCATCACCGAGATCCGCGCCGAACTGGTGGAGAAGCTGTTCGCCTCGGACCTGGCCTTCCTGCAGGACTTCTACCGGCGGATCAACGCGGAGGGCCACACGCGCGCCGCCGTGACCTGCCCCGCGTGCGAGGCGAGCTTCGAGGTGGACATCGCCGGTGGTCGCCCGGGGGAATCGTGACGTACGCGGCCGACCGGCTCTACGAGGAGGTCGCGTACGTCGCCTACCACTTCCACTGGCCCCAGCAGGAGATCCTCGATCTCACGCACGAGGAGCGACTGCGCTACGTCGAGCAGATCGCGCGCATCAACACCCGCATGAACGAAGGCGAGTAAGTGGGCCTACGCGACCTCCTACGCCGACGCCGCCGGGACACGCCGTCCGAGGCCGAGCGCCCGGCAACGGGTACGCCGGCTCCCGACGCCGGGCCCGCCGATGTCGGCTGGCGGTCCCTGGCACCGCCGCGGCGGACCTTCGACAGCGACCCGGGCCTGCTCACCGATCCGCACCACTTCGAGGCCCGGCTGACCACCCGGCAGGACCCGACCCTGCACACCGCGCCCGGCCACCTCGTCAGCCCCGACGCGCCGGCCGGTCTGGCGTACGATCTGCTGCGCGCGGCGCCGGTCCCGCCCCCGGGTTCGGCCAGCACCGTGCAGCGCCTACCACTGGCCTCGCCGACGCCGCCGCCGGAAGCCGGCGTGCAGCCAGCGTGGCTGTCCGAGCCGACGACGGCCACCGAGGCGGCGCCATCGGTGGCCGCGGGCACCACGGAGCCGGCGTCACCGGCCCGCGCGGCGGTCGTCCCCCGGACACCGGTCGCAGGGCGTCACCGCGCCCTGACCACGGCGCCGGCGGTACGGTCCGCCCGGCGGCTGCCCGCGGTCCAGCGGGCGGGGGGCGGAACGACCTCACGGCGCGCCCCGGTCCCCCCGCCGGCCCCGGCGACTCCATCGCCCTCACCGGCTCAATCGCCACCGGCGGCGGCATCCCCGTCACCGGCCCAATCGGCTCCGCCGGTCGGGAACGCTTCCGGTCCCGATTTCTCGCTGCCCGCGCGGCATCCGTCGACGGCGCCACCGGCGGGTGCCTCCGATGGGCCGGGCGCCTCCGATGGGCCGCAGCGACCCACCCTGGCGCACCGTGCCCCGGTGGCGTCGCAGGACGCCGCCGCGAGCGCCGCGCAGGACACCTCCACCGGGGCCGCGCCGCCCCGACCGGTGCCCGCGCCCCAAGCGGCGCAGCCCGCGTCCCCGGCGGCACCACCGCCGCCCCGGCCGGTCCTTTCGGGACAAGCGACGCCGGCGCCGGCCAGAACGCCCGCACCGGCGAAGCCGTCGCCCCGTGCCCCTGGCCGAACCGGGCTCGGCGACCCCTTGCCGGCCCTGCCCCCCACCGCGCGCGGGAACGCCCGGACGGGTGTTCCAGGGGTTGTGTCGGCGCCGCCCCTGCACCCCGCCACTCCCCCGACGCCCGCCCAGCGCGCGTCCACAACGACCGCCGCAACGGCTTCTCCGGCGCCCAGGACCGGCGCGACGGGATCGTGGGGGGCGCGGTCGTCCCGCCCGCCGTCCGGGTCGGGTCGCACACCAGCCCAACCCGGCCCCACAACGGCCCAACCCGGCCCCACGACGTCCGGAACGGGCCCCACAGCGGTCGGGACGGGCCCCACGAAGGCCCAGCCCGGCCCCACAACGCCCGGAACGGGCCCCACAACGTCGGGGACGGGCCCCACAAGGGCCCAGCCCGGCCCCCCAACGTCCGGGACGGGCCGCACACCGGCCGAGTCGGGGCGCCCGGCCGAGACAGTCCGCAGACCGGCCGGGACAGGCCGCACACCGCCGGAGTCCGGGTCCCCACCGGCCGGGACAGCCGGCAGACCGGCCGGGTCCGGCGGGGCAGCGCCGGGGGCCGGGATGTCAGACAGCGCCGCGACCTCGCGCCGGACGGCGGACGGGCCAGCCGCCCACGACGGCCCGGACGTACCCTCCACGCCGGCCATCGCGCCCCTCCTGCCGGGGCCGCACTTCGGACCGGTCGCGCCTGCTGCGGGCGGAGCAGCCGGACCCACCGCCGACGCGAGCGGTGCGCCTGTCGTACAGCGCGCGGTCATTCAGGCCGGCCAACCGCGGCGCGCGCAACCGGACGAGCCGCACGCCGCTCGTGACAGCTTCCACGCTCCATCGGCCCATGTCGGCACGGTGGCCCGCATCGCACCCACGGTCCCGGCCACCGCCGCCGACGCGGACAACACCCCGCGCGCGGACACCGGGACCGCCGGCGTTGCGCCCCCGGCCGCTGCCGCCCCGCCGTCTCCGCCGTCGGGCGCGCCCGGCCGTGCTGGGCCGGGTCCTCTCCACGCCTCCGCACCATCCGTGCCCGCCGTGCAACGGCTGCCCTTCCCGCCCGACCCGGCCCCGCCGGTCACCCGCGTCACGCCACGGCCTGCCGTGGCCTCCGCCGCTTCGGCCCCCGTCGCGCCCGTCGCCGGCTCCGCCGCGGTGCCCGTCGCGCGTGCACCGCTGCGGCAGACGGTGGGTGCGGCTGCCCCTCACGCCGGCACCCGATCGACCCCCGCGACCGGATCCGCCCTGCCATGGGTCACCGGCTCGGTACCCGCGTTATCGACCGGCGATGCCGGGCCGGTCCCGCCGGGTGGGTCGCCCACCGGCTCCTTCCGCCGGGCGGTTCACGTCGTACAGACGCTCGCCGCCCGGCCGCTGCACCCGGCGCCCACGGCGGTCGCCGCGCCGACTGCGCCCGCCGAGGTTTCCGCGGCCGGGACCGGCGCGGTGCCGGTCCGGTGGACCAGGCCGGGCGCGACGACGTCCGGGGAGCGCGGTCACGCCGCCACCGTCGGCGGCAGCGGGCAGGTCCGTCTCCCACCGGAACTCCACCCGACCGGCAGGCACGGAGGCGCAGGCAGCACACCGACGCGGGGCCGCCGTGGTGGCGGGGCGCGGGTTCCGGAGGCCCCGGCGCGCCGCCGGCCCCCGGTCGCGCCGGCGCTGCCCGCGGACCGCCCCGACGGCCCACGCGCCGAGGTGCCGACCGTCGGGGCCGTCCGACCGCTACCCGTACAGCGCGCTGCCGCACCGACGTGGCAGCGGCCGGCGGCCACCGGGCCGCTGCCCACCGTGCACCATCCGGCGTCGACTGCCGCTGCGGGGCAGCCCGCAGCCGCGCCGGGCACGCCCGCCCCCCGCGCCGGCGGACCGCCGCCGGCGCCGCCCGCGCCATCGAGGCCCCCCTCGCGGGGCACGGGCGGGACCGCCCAGCGCGGCCGGGTACCCGTACAGCGAAGCGTTTCCGCGCCGCCCGCCACCGGCGTGCCCCACCGGGGCGGGGGCAGGGCCGCCGATGAACTGATCGGCTCACTCGACCGCCGCCACCTCGACGAGCTGGCGCACCGGCTGATCGGCCCGCTGGGCCGGCTGCTCCGCGCCGAGCTGCGGCTCGGTCGGGAACGGACCGGCCGGCTCCTGGACGGTGGTCGGTGAAGGGCCGCCGGCACGCTCGTGCCGGCCCGATCCGGCCGGCACGAGCGACGCGAAAGGACAGTGGCACAAGGAGAGGACGAGCATGGCAACGGTCGACCCCGGTACGAGCGTCCACTTCCGACTGAGGATCGACGGGATGGATCTGGGCGACTGGAACAGTTGTCAGGGGCTCGGCTGCCAGGTGGAGGTCGAGCAGCACTCCGAGGGCGGCAACAACAGCTTCGTGTGGCAGCTTCCCTCGCGCATCTCGTACTCCAACGTCAGATTGGCCCGGCCGCTCACCCCGGACACCGCCAAGGTCGCGCGGTTCCTGTCCCAACTGCCCCGCGGCGTCAAACGGGGCACCGCCCAGATCGCCGCGCTGCGACCGGACAAGGCGGTACTGGTGCAGTGGGCGTTGGCCGACGTGGTGCTGGCGAGCTGGGAAGGGCCGTCGTTCGACCCGAGCCGCTCCGAGGTCGCGACCGAGACCATCGAGCTGGCGTACCACGGTTTCCTGGAGGTTGGCGCGTGACCGCTGCATCCGGCAAGGTCGCCGCGTTCCTCCGGCGCTACCAGCCGCCCACCGACGGTCGCGGCCGGCCCGGCGGCGCGCTGGGCGGCCCGATCACGTTCATGTTCAACCCCAACCAGCTGACCCTCACCAAGTCGGCGAGCTGGATCACGCACATCGTGCGCGGCGCGGAGGAGGTCGGCATTCCGGAGTTCACCGGCTCCGGGCCCCGCACGCTGAGCCTGGAGGTGTTCCTGGACGTGACCGACACCCACGCCCGTACCGTGCAGCAACGGGTCGACGAGCTGTTGACGTGCCTGGTGCCGACCGCGCCGAGCATCCGGGCGAAGGCGCCGTCGCCGCCGTGGGTGAAGTTCGCCTGGGGCCAGTTCCAGACGGTGTCCTTCTACGCGTACGTCAGCAGTGTCAACGCCTCCTACACCCTGTTCGACGCCAACGGCACGCCGCTGCGGGCGACGTGCTCGCTGACCCTCACCGAGATCAGCGGCAACGTGCCCGGCCAGAACCCGACGTCGGGAAGCCGGTCGGCGCGGCGGGTGCACCGGGCGGTGGACGGGGACTCCCTCGCGCTGCTGGCCCACCGCGAGTACGGGGACCCGACGGTCTGGCGGGTCATCGCGGAGGCCAACGACATCGACGACCCGATGCGGCTGCGGGCCGGCACCGAGCTGCTGCTGCCGGCGACCGACGAGCTGCCGGCGCGCGGGTAGGAGAGCTCTGTGTCCGAAGGCAACTACACCAGTTACCTCGTCGTGAAGGCGCCGCGGGAGCTGCCGCCGGCGTGGGACACGAGGCTCGTGCACGCCTCGATCGAGGACAGCACGAACCTGCCGGCGTCGGCGACGCTGCGCTACCGCGACCAGAAGAGCCGGATGCTGCAGGAACTCGGCATCACCATCGGCACGAAGCTCACCGCCGCGGCGCGGACCGGCGACCAGCCCGCCCCGGTGCAGCTGTTCACCGGGGAGGTCGTCACGGTCGAGACCGAGTTCGACGGCACCGGCACGTTCACCACGATCCGCGCGCTGGACCTGTCGCACCGGCTGATGCGGGGCCGCCGGGTCGCCAGCTACTTCAACAGCAAGGCGTCGGACATCGCGGCGCAGCTGGCCAGGAAGGCCGGACTGCGAGTCGGGCGCATCGACCCGACGACCACGGTCTACGAGATGGTGACCCAGCCGAACATGACGGACTGGGAGTTCCTGCGCATGCTGGCCGTCGACAACGACGCCGAGGTGGTCATGATCGACGGGACGTTCGCGTTCCGACGGCCGGTGCGGGCCGCCACGGCGCCCGGCGCCGGTACGCCGGCGCGCCAGAGCCCGTACGTGGTCCAGATGAACGAGAACCTGCTGGCCGTACGCTCCACGGTCACCTCGGTCGGGCAGCTGTCGCGGGTCACCGTCCGCGGCTGGGACGTCCAGCAGCGCAAGGAGCTGCGCGGGCAGGGGGTCACCGCCACCAGTGACGAGCTGCAGCTCTCGGTCACCCCACGCGACGTCGTGCGGCCGTTCGGCGAGGCCGAACTGCTGGTCACCGACGTGCCGTACCGCACCGACGCCGAGGTGAAGGCCGTCGCCACCGCGCTCGCCTCCGACGTGACGTCGGCCTTCGCCGAGCTGGAGGTGGGGATTCGCGGCAACCCGCGACTGCGGGCCGGCACACCGCTCACCCTGCAGGACGTCGGCGCCCCCTTCGCCGGCAAGTACACGACGACCGCCAGCCGGCACGTGTTCGGCCCGGCCAGCTTCTACGAAACCTGGCTCACCGTCAGCGGGCGGCAGGACCGCTCGTCGTACGGCCTCGCCGCCGGCGCGTCGGCGGCGGCGCGGGTCACCCGGGTACCCGGGCTGGCGATCGGGATCGTGACCGACACGAAGGCCGGACTGGACCGCCGGCACCCGGAGCGTCGGGACCAGGGCTGGGTGAAGTTGCGCTTCCCGTGGCTCTCCGACCAGTACGTCACCGACTGGGTCCGCACTGTGCAGCTCGGCGGGGTCGGTGGCGGCGGGGTGATCAGTCCCGAGGTCGGCGACGAGGTGCTGGTCGGCTTCGAGCAGGGGCTGCTCGACCGGCCGTACGTGATCGGCGGCCTCTACAACGGCGTCGACAAGCCCAGCCCGCACGACCTGCCGTTGGTCAACCCGGCCGACGGGTCGGTCAACCGGCGCTCGCTGGCCTCCCGCGAGGGTGGCTCGCGCGGGCGCAGGTCCCGGCGGGGCAACTGGGTGGAACTGCTCGACGGCAGCACGGCGCAGGCGGCCCAGGGCATCCGGCTCACCACCCAGAGCGGCGCCGACAAGCTGGTCGTCCACCTCGACCGGGCGGGCACGTCAGTGGTCGTGCGCAGCGACGGCAGCGTCGTGATCGAGGCGAAGCAGGAGGTGGTGGTGAACGGGCAGGGCATCACGCTCGACGCCGGCCGGGGCCCGCTGACGCTGACGGGACGCTCGGTGTCCGTGTCGGGCACCGCCGACGTCGACATCAAGGCACCGATCGTGCGGATCAACTGACGTGTCCGCCAGGAGAGGAGGAGCCATGCCGCAGGCGGCCCGGATCAACGACCCCGTCAGCCATCTCGGCACCCCGCTGACCCCCGGGCCGCCGAACGGCACGCTGGGGGTACCGGCCGGCGCGGCCGTACCGGGGCTGCCCGCGAACGCCGGCTCGCCGCTGCTCGGTGTACCGAGCGTGCGCATCGCCGGCCAGCCGGCGGCGGTGGTCGGCAGCCTGTGCGTCTGCCAGCTGCACCTGTACCTGGCGCAGGGCAACCTCGTCCTGCCCGCCACGCCGCCCCCGACCAGCGGCAAAGTGCTCATCGGCGGCTTCCCCGCGGCCCGTCGGGGCGACCGCGTCACCTGTCAGGCGACGATCAGCACCGGCGCCCCGAACGTGATCATCGGAGGCTAGCCGTGGCCGAACAGTTCATCGGGGCGGGCTGGGGATTCCCGCTGCGCACCGACGCCACCGGCGGCATCGCGCTCGTGACCCGCGAGCGCGAGATCGTCGAGGCGATCCACCTGATCCTGGGCACCGCGCCGGGCGAGCGCCCGATGCGGCCGGAGTTCGGGTGCGGCATCCACGAGTACGTCTTCGCGCCGGCGGACGAGAACACGGCCGGGCAGGTCGCCTTCGAGGTGCGGGCGTCGCTGGAGCGGTGGGAGCCGCGCATCGAGGTACGCGACGTGGTGGTGGACTTCGACGCCGAGGAGGCCGGGACCCTCTACATCGACATCCGCTACGTCATCCGCGGCACCAACGACCCGCGCAACCTGGTCTTCCCGTTCTACGTCATCCCCACCCACGACGAACCCGCCGAGGAAAGTACTGCCTGATGCCGCTGCCCGCCCCGAACCTCGACGACCGCCGGTTCCAGCAGCTCGTCGACGAGGCCAAGCGCTTCGTCCAGCAGCGCTGCCCCGAGTGGAGCGACCACAACGTCTCCGACCCGGGGGTGACGCTGATCGAGGCGTTCGCCCACATGGTCGACCAGCTGCTCTACCGGCTCAACCGGGTACCGGACAAGGCCTACCTGGCGTTCCTCGACCTGATCGGCGTCACCCTGTTCCCACCGACCGCCGCCCGGGCGGACGTCACGTTCTGGCTGTCCGCTCCGCAGACGCAGCCGGTCGTGCTGAGGGCCGGCACGGAGGTCGGCACCGTGCGCACCGAAACCGAGGAGGCAATCGTCTTCGCCACCTCGGCCGACCTGACGATCGTGCCGTGCGAACTCACCCGGCTGCGTACGCATCCGGCGGACGGCCGGCCGGTCGACCTCACCGACGAGCTGCTCGACGGCCGTGACGTCGCCGCCTTCTCCCCCACGCCGGCGGTCGGCGACGCCATGCTCGTGGGCCTGTCCGCCGCGGTGCCGTCGTGCGCGGTGGTGCTGAGCCTCGACAGCCGCGTCGAGGGGATCGGCGTCGACCCCCGGCAGCCGCCGCTGGTGTGGGAGGCGTGGAACGGCGCGGACTGGACGGCCTGCGAGGTCGACCGCGACGACACCGGAGGGCTGAACAAGCCCGGCGACGTGGTGCTGCACGTGCCGGCCACACACACCACCTCGGTCGTCGCCGGCCGGCACGCGGCGTGGCTGCGCTGCCGCGTCGTACCGGCCGATCCGGGGCAGCCGTTCTACTCCACCTCGCCCACCCTGCGGGCGGCCACCGCGTTCACCGTCGGCGGCACCGTCGACGCCGTCCACGCCGAGACCGTGTTCGGCGAGGCGCTGGGCGAGTCGGAGGGCGTGCCGGGGCAGCGGTTCACCGTGGCACGAACGCCGGTCATCCCCCACGACGAGCCGTTCGTGGTCGAGGTCTCCGACGGCGACGGCTGGCAGGAGTGGTCCGAGACCGACGCGTTCGGCCCGTCCGGTCCCCACGACCGCCACGTGGTGGTGGACCGCACGGCCGGCGAGGTCTCCTTCGCCCCCGCGGTCCGGCAGCCGGACGGCTCGCTGCTGCGGTACGGGGCGGTGCCGGCGAAGGGCGCCCGGCTGCGGGTGCGGCGCTACCGCACGGGGGGCGGCCGCAAGGGCAACGTGGCGCGCGGAGCGCTGTCGGTGCTGCGCACCTCCGTGCCGTACGTGACGGAGGTGGAGAACCGGGAGGCGGCCGCCGGCGGAGTCGACGGCGAGACGGTCGAGAGCGCGAAGCTGCGAGGGCCGGTGCAGTTGCGGGCGCAGAACCGCGCGGTCACCGCGCGCGACTACGAGTCCCTCGCGCACCAGGCGTGTCCCGCGGCCGCCCGCATCCGGTGCCTGCCGGCCGGTGACGGCGCCGAGGCCGGCGGGGTACGCGTGCTCGTCGTGCCCGAGGCGACGGCAGACGCGGACGAACGGCTCCGCTTCGAGCAGCTGATCCCGCCGGACGACATGCTCGCCGGCATCGCCGGGCATCTCGACCAGCGCCGCGCGATCGGTGCCCGGCTGGTCGTCGAGCCCCCCTACTACCAGGGCGTCACGGTGGTGGCCCGGCTCGTCGCCCGCCCGGACGCACCCCCGGAGCGGCTGCACGCCGACGCGCTCGCGGCACTGTACGCGTACCTCAGTCCGCTGCGCGGCGGGCCGGACGGGACGGGATGGCCGTTCGGGCGGCCGGTGCACTCCGGCGAGGTCTTCGGGGTGCTGCACCGGCTGCCCGGCGCGGAACTGGTGGAGGAGGTCCGGCTCTTCCCCGCCGACCCGCTGACCGGGCGCCGCGGCGACCCGGTGGCCCGCATCGAACTCGACCGGCACGCCCTGGTGTTCTCGTACGAGCACCAGGTCCGCGTGCACGAGCGCTGACGGAAGGGAGTTTCACATGCGCGGGGCCGTCGAGGGACTGGGCACACCGCATCCGCTGGCGCGCCAACTGCCGGCGATGTACGCCGCCGACGAGTTCGCCCAACGCCTGCTCGCCGCGCTGGACGACGTGGTCGCCCCGGTCTACGCGACGCTGGACAACCTGGCCGCGTACGTCGATCCGCGGCTCGGGCCGACCGACTTCGTCGACTGGCTCGCCGGGTGGGTGGCGGCGACCGTGGACCAGGACTGGCCGGTCGAGCGCCGCCGCGAGGCGGTGGCGCGCGCGGTGCGGCTGCACGGCATGCGTGGCACGCCGCGGGGCCTCACCGAGCAGGTGCGGGTGGCGTTCGGAGTGACCGTCGAGGTGACCGACAGCGGCGGCACCGCATGGTCGCCGACGCCGGGTGCCGACCTGCCCGGTTCGCCGCAGGCCGAGGTGACCGTCCGGGTACGGCCGGAAGACCAGCACATGGTGCCGTTGACGCGGCTGCGCGAGCTGGTCGACGCCAACCGGCCGGCGCACGTGCGGTACACGGTCGACGTCGCGGGGGCCGGGGCACCGGACGCCTCCACGCCCGCGGAGGGGTGAACGTGTCGGCCCGGATCTGCGACGAATGCGGCTCCCCGGTGACGGTCGGTGAGGCGTTCTGTGGCGTCTGCGGGACGTTCCTCGCGTGGGAGAACGGTGCGGGGACCTCCGCACTGCCGCCCGCCACGGCGCCGGCGGTCACCGCTCCACCCGGGACCACGCCGCCGCCGGTCCCGCCGCTCGAGGCAGCGGCGCCACCGCCGCCAGCCCCGGGATCGCCGGATCGCGCCGGACCGCCCGACCCGCTGAACGGTCACGAACCGACCACGGCCGACCAGCCGAGCGCGGTGCAACCGGCGCGCCCGGCGGCGCGCCGACCGACCGTACGCACCCACGCCGACGACGGCGCCGGCCCGGACGATCTCCTGTGCCCGGTGTGCGACACCGGCAACGCACGCGGACGCAGCTTCTGCCGCCGCTGCGGCGCGAGCCTCGTCAGCACCGCGCAGCAGGCTGCCCGGCCGCCGTGGTGGCGGCGCTGGCGCCTGCCGAGACAACGCCGACGGTGGGGCCTGCTCGGCCGGCTGCTCACCTGGCTGCTCGTCCTCGCGCTCCTGGCCGGCCTCGGGTACGGAGCCGTCGTGCTCGGTCGCAAGGCCACCGACGCGGTACGCGACCGGATCGCCAAACCCCAACCGGTGCACCCGGTCTCGGTGCAGGCCTCAAGCTCGGCACGCGGGCACCCGGCCGCGTCCGTCGCCGACGGGCTGAGCAACCGGTACTGGGCACCGGCGACGACCGGTGCCGCCGCGGGCGAGTACGTGGAGCTCACGTTCCCCGCACCGTTCCGGCTGCTCGACCTGATCGTGCATGCCGGCGCCGCCACCGAGCAGGAGGTGTTCCTCACGCAGGCACGCCCGGCACAACTGGAGCTGACCGCCTGGACGCAGGACGGGCGTCAGGTGCGCAGGACGCTGCGCCTGGCGGACCGGCCCGGGGAGCAGAAGTTCCACTGGGTCGTCGGCGATGTGGTCCGCGTCCGTCTCACCATCGGTGCGGACTACGGCGCCGCGCGTGGCCGCCGGGTGGCCCTCGGCGAGGTCGAGTTCTTCAAGCGCCCGTGAGCGTGCAGCGTCCGGGGGAAGGGGTTCGGAGCGCGCGACCTGCCGTCGGGGTCCCTGCCCGCCTCCCCGGTGACGCCGAGCGACTCCAGCACGGCCTCGTACGCGCGCCACGTCCGCTCGGCCGCCGCCGCGTCGCCGCTGTCCCGGTACGCCGACGCGAGCGTACGCCAGGCCTCGTCGCGGAACCGGTCCAGTTGTACGCTGCGGCGCGCCGCGTCGACGGCGGCGTCGTGCCGCCCGGCGTCCAGCTCGATCCCGGCGAGCACCGCCGCCGACTCGGCGGCCATCACCCGGTACCGGTCGCGTTCGACGACGACCCACTCCGCCGGACCGTCCTCGGGCAGCAGGTCACCCGAGTAGTGCGCGAGCGCGCCACGCAGCCCGTCCGCCGCCACCTCCACGCGGCCCGCGGCCAGGGCCCGACGCGCCGTCGTCACCGACTCCTCGAAGACCCGCACGTCACAGAGGCCCCCGTCGGGGACGACGAGCAGGTACGACTCACCGTCGCGGCGGATGAACCGCGACGCTGCCCGGCCCACTCCCGGCTCCAGAAACGTGCGCAGGGTGGAGATGCCCACGTGCAGGTTGCGGATACCCGCCTTGGTGGGCAACTCCGGCCACAGGGCCGCCAGGATGCGCTCCCGGTGGACCGGCCGTTGCGCGTGTACGCCCAGGAACCGCAGCAGGGTGCGCACCCGGGGACGGATCGCCGCCCAGTCCAGCCGCCGGTCGGAGAGCTCGAAGTGGAAGCCGCCGAAGCACCGCACCAGCAGCGCCCGGTCAGGGCGTGAGGATGGCTCCCCACCCGCGCGGCGGATGCCCGGTACGGGGACCGTGAATCGCAGCTCGGCGCGGGCTCGGCGGGCCGCCGAGTCGGCCGCGCACCTGGTGGCGAGGGCGAGAGCACGGCTGAACTGCTCGTGCGCGTCGGATCTCCGCCCCGCGTCGCGCAGCGCGATGCCATGGTCCAGGAGCGCCTTGGCCAGTTCCGGTCGGGCCGGCGACGCCTCCAGCGTCAGCACCGCCTCCCCCAGCAGGCGTATCCCTTCGGCGCCGCCGGTCACCACTCCGCTCGCCCCCAGGGCGATCCCGAGCGCCCGGGAGCTGCCCCATCGGCGGCTCAGCTCGAGCTGCTCGGCGGCGAGCCACCGCGCCTCGGCCGCCTCGCCCAGGCGGTAGTGCGCGAGCGCGGCCCAGGCGCGCCACGGCTCGTACCCGGCGCTGCGCACCCCGAGGCTCTCCAGCCCCCTGCCGTACTCGTGGAGATCGGCCAGCGCACCGCGGAAATCGTCACGGGTCAGCCGCAGAAGACCGCGCGCGGCGAGCAGCTCCAGCGGCCACGTCGAGCCGCTCGCGCCGGGCGCGAAGCCGCCCCGGCCGAGCAGCGCCTCCGCCTCGTCCAACCGACCGCGCTCGATGAGGACGTACACCAGCATCGACCCGTGCAGCACCCACGACCTGTCCGGGTCGGCACCGATCTCGGCCATCAGCGAGAAGGCGCGTCGCCCGAACTGTTCGGCATCGACCAGGTAACCCGTCAGGTGACAGACCCGGCCCCGCACGGCGGCGGCAAGCGCCTCGTTGAGCCGCCAGCCCAGCTCGCGCGCCTTTCGGTCGGCGTCCGCGCAGAACGCCGGCGCGGCGTCGAGGTGCTCGGCCCGGGTCAGCGAGACGACGGCGGCCCAATAGGGGATGACCTCGTCGTAGCAGCCGGGCGGCCCGGCGGCGAGCGCCTGCCGCGCCAGCGCCACCGTACGCGCGGCCGAGATGCCCAGACGGCCTTCCTGCACCGCACGCGCCGCGGCGACCGCCCGCCGCACGGCTGGTCCCGAGTCTTCACCGAGCGCCAGTGTCCCGAGGCGGCGGTCCAGCTCCGGCGCCTGGGTCAGATCCGAGACTGTGGCACAGAGCGCCTGGAGCTGTAGGCGCCGAGCGAGTTCCGGGTCGCGACCGGCGACCCGCTCGGCGGCCCCGTCGAGCAACTCCAGCGTGTCCGCGCCCCTCCTGCCGGCGAGGAGACCGTTCGCCAGCTCGGATACCACCCGCCCGCGGGTGGCCTCGTCGTCGGCCGCGGCCAGCGCCGTCGCGAGCCGCTTCATCCCGGTGGGCATGTCCACGAGGAGCTCCGCGGCCCCGAGCTCGGCGAGCAGGTCCGCGTGGGGTTGTCCGACCCGAGGCTCCCGGACAGCCCGCTGCAGGTACCCGACCGCCGTCGTGGCGTCCCCCTGAGCGAGCGCGGCGCGCGCCGCCTGCCGCAGCACCGGCACGGCCCAGGGCTCACCGGCCGGTGACGCGCGCACGAGGTGCGCGGCCACCTCGGTGTCGTCGCGACCCGCCTGGTGCAACAGCCGCGCGGCGCGGGCGTGGGCGCGCCGGGCGTTCGCCGGCCCGATCTCCCGGGCGATCGCCGTGGCGAGGAGCGGGTGGACGAAGGTGAGCGGGTGCCCGTCGCGAAAGATCCGGCGGCGGACGAGGCCGTCCGCGACCTGCGCCGCCCGTCCCGGGTCGAGCCGGGCCAGCCGCGCCGCCAGGTCGGGCTCGGCTGAGCCGTCCAGCGCGGCGACGGCGCGCACCAGCGCGGTCGCCGCGGGATCCGCGCGGTGCACCGGGGCGAGCAGGGAGTGCGCCATCGCCGGTGTGGCGAACTCGCCGATCCGCCGGGCCGTCAGCGCCGTGGGTGGGGCGCCACGCGCCATGATCTCGGTGAGGAGTTCGTGGAGCAGCCGGGGGTTTCCCCCGGTGCCGTGCTGGCAGACGGCCACGAATTCCTCGTCGGGTTCGGTGGTCAACGCCTCGCGCGCGACCCGGGCGATGGCCCTGCGGTCGAGACCGGCCAGCGGGAGACGACGCAGCCGCCCGGTCACCTCGGCCAACAGGGGTCTCCCCGCGCGTTCCCCGGCGGGCACCGCCGCGAGCACCCCGACCGCCGTCGACTGGCACCGGCGCAGCAGGTAGGCCAGCCACCGCAGCGAGAGATCGTCGGACCAGTGCAGGTCATCCACCACGATCAGCAGCGGCGTGTGGGACGTCGTGCGGGCCACCACCGCCCACCACCGGTCGAAGAACTCGTACAGCCCGCCGACTCCGAGCGACCCGCCACCGGGCCACGAGTCGGACCGGTCACGATCGAGCGTCTGGAACACCTGCCGCGCGGCACCCAGCGGGATGCGCTGTTCGAGCACGTCCGCCGCCACCCGTGCCACGGCGTATCCCCGCGAGGTCGCCAGCTCCGCCGCACGTGCCAGCAGCGCGCTGCGCCCGATCCCGGCCTCGCCCTCGGCGAGCATGGCCGCACCGTGGCGCATCGAGAGGGCGTCGAGGAATTCGGCCACCGCGGTGAGCTCGTGGTCACGCCCCCGCAGCGGCGGCAGCTCGGCGGGAGCTTCGAGGACCTGCCCCACAGTGGACGTGCCGAGAGGCGAGGTGCCGTTCAAGGCCGTGCGGAGGCGCGGCGGCGTCGATCCGCGGGGTGACAGTCTGTAACGCGACACTGTATCGATCGTAGTGGCCGACGACGGCATGACAATGAAATCGATGTATGGCTGGTGCGATCTTTGCCACTCCCTCATGCCATCCTCCGCCGCCTCCAGCCCGCCGCCGGTGTTGGTCACAGACGTCGCGGTTCTCGGCGAGGTTGCGGGGACCGTTGGTCACGCCACGACCCGATGCCTCCACCGGAAGGGAACTGTCCCTGCTGGAGACAATCGCTGAGGGCTTGCGAGATCTTCGCTTCGTCGGCAGATGAATCCTGCTGATTCTGCGCGGTCCGCAGGTGGCGCCGTCACTTCCGGCGGGTCGTCTTGCTGTTGCGGGCCGAGGGCGGAGCGGCGCGGTGGTTAGGCTGTACGGGGCCACCCAGAGTCACACGTCGATGCAACGAAACCCTGGTGGCCGGCGTCAGCGGGATCCAGACGACAACGACACCAGCCAAGCGGGGAGCCACAAAGCCTGACCTCCTCGGTGTTCTCTGGGAGGTCACGCCAGACCGCTCGACTGCATCACCGCAGGTTGGAGCCCTCTGCTCTGTCCGAACTCGGTGAGCACTTCGGGGCGCTGACCACTTCGCCGACCTGCACCCAACCTGCTCCCAATCGCAAGGCCAAGGCATCCAGCAGCTCCTTACCGCCTTGACCTCCGCACACTCCCCCACCAGGCAACATAGAATGCGGTCGATTGCTGCCCAAAACCGTGGAGCACTCCGTGTGAAGCAGGACGCTCCGCCCGCTCTGACCTGCGAAAACGCAAGACCGCAGGTCGCGGCGTACGCCGTTGGGCGCCATTCGGTGCCGTTGAATGCAGTTCAACGCCGTTCAGTGCACCCGGCTGCTCCCAACCTGCTCCCCCGATTCCCGCCTCATTCGGTCAGCCGGGACAGTCTGCCTAACGCAGGTCCGCCCCGCGGGTACGAGGCGAGCCACCCGACGACAGTGGGAACGGACGGTGACGAGCGCGCTCGCGGACCCCGCGCTTTGTCAGCGGCAGATGCGCACACCTGACCTTGTTGATCCGCGGCCAGCGGCGAAGGTGCGTCAGCGGCTGATGTCACGTGCGGTCTCGAGAAGGTCATCGCGTTCGCGGATCCAATCAGCGGCAGCGGCGCGCACCTCGCCGACGGTGTCGTCCAGTACTGACCGGACGACGTCCACGTAGGGGTGGGCGTCGCGTTGCCACCACCGCAGGGACAGAACCGCCAGCCGACGCACGGTCGGATCCGGATCGTGCACCATCGCGTTGCTGAGCGCGGGCAATATCCGTCGGCCGACTGCACGGCCGAGTTGGCGCTCGCCGAGGACGTCCACGGCGTGTCGGCGGACGAGGACGTGTTCTGACTGCAGGCCGCGAAGGGCTTCGTCGACCTCGTCGGTGTTGATGCGGCACGGCGGGGTGCCTGGTTTCAATTCCTCGGCCAGGGCTGTTGCATACTCTGGTCGGCTCGTGAGGACGTCTTCGAGGGGACGGTAGTTCAAGGCGAGCGGGGTCCGCCCCTGATCACGGAAGCTCGTGTAAGGGGCGGCGACAGCTGTGACCACCGCTTCTTGGGGAAGTCGGTCTGCGTGGTCGAGTATCAGATCCAGCCGGCCGAGCCGGGCTAGTGCCCGAGCCGTCCACAGCTGGTCTGGTCCGTCAAGCCGGTTGAGTGCTGCGGTCAGTGCACCGATCACCTCTTCGTCGGGCAGGCCGAGGTCGGCGAGAAGTTTGGCGGCCTTCCACGCCCGCTCGGCCCTGCCCAGTAGTGGTATCACCCGCCTCGACCGGCTGTTCAGCGACGACCGCAACCCGCTGCGCGAGCGGGTGCTGTGGCGGATGCTCTACGAGACCTGCGCCCGCGCCGAGGAGATCCTCGGCCTCGACGTGCCCGACCTCGACATGGAGTTCCGCCGCGCCCTGGTCACCGAGAAAGGCGGCGACCGCGCCTACGTCCACTGGGAAACCCCGACCGCACGGCTCCTACCCCGCCTGCTGACCGGGCGTACCGCCGGACCGGTGTTCCTCGCCGACCGGTGCGCTCCCGCCGCCGGCCGCCGCGCGCCGGCCCTGGGTGACATCTGCCCCGACACCGGCCGGGGCGGACTGTCCTACCCGCGCGCCGAGTACCTGTTCAAGCAGGCATCCAAGCTCCATGACCCGCACGGTGTCGGGTACACCCTGCACCAGCTGCGCCACAGCGGGCTGACCCATCTGGCCGCCAAGGGCCGCAGCGCCGCCGAACTACAGGCGAAATCCCGCCACCGGCACCTGACCACCCTCGGTATCTACGTCCGGCTCGGCGAGGAGACCTCCGCCCGCATCAACGAGCACCACCGCCGAGACCGGCGCTGAGCCAGCAAGAGAAGTGACTATCCAGTAACTCCGCCCCTTGGGTCAGCTACCCAAGCACGGGGCCGTGATGGAGGGCCGGAGAAGGCTGTCAACGGCAGCGCGTCCGGGGGGCGCACCGACAAGTGGTGCTCGCTCGGCGGCACCAAGTTCCTCCGCGCCGATCTCGGCGCCAGCCACAGCATCCAGTCGTTCACCCTGCGCCACGCCGGCGCCGGCGGCGAGGACAGCGCCTGGAAACACCCGCGACTTCGACCTGCAGGTGTCGACGGACGGTTCGACCTGGACGACCGTGGTGCCGGCCCGGGGCAACACCGCCGACGTCAGCAACCACCCGGTGTCGGCGAGCAGCCGGTACGTGCGGCTGAACGTCCCAACAAGACCGCGGCATTGGGTGAGAAACGTCATCCTGCTCACCAACCTGGCGTGGTCGGCATGGCTGTTCCTCGGGTTCGTGCGTGGCCGCCTGCCCTTCGCCCGCCTGGAACACTGGCAGACCCGTTACGTGATCGTGTATGCCGTCTGGGCCTGGACTCTCCTCGCCCTCCCGCTCGTGTTCGACTTCGCCTGAGCCGGATCCGGCCCGCTCATCCTGCCCGGCACAGGGACAGGGTTGAGCGGGCCGTCCGGCGCGTTGGAGAGCACATGGATGATGCCGCGCTCGGGCTTGGGTGGGACTTTTGGCGGATGGCGTCAGCCGTGGCGGCTTCTCGCATCCATCGACCCAGGCCAACCCCGCGACATCCGTTGCCACGCACCATCGCAGGGGGTTGCGCGGGTTAAGGGAATGACGTGTCATTCATTTATGGCCCGTACCGCTGACCCTAACCGCCGGGAGTCCATCCTCGACGCGGCCCACTCGATCTTTGCCCGCAAGGGCTACGCCGCCGCCGGCATCGCCGACGTCGCCGGGGAGTTGGGCATCGCGCACGGCACCGTGTACCGGTACTTCGAGAACAAGCGCGACGTCGCCGCTGCGGTGCTGAACCGGGCGCTCGAGCGAATCGCTGCGGTGGTCATGGCGGAGGACGCGACGGCCACGGAGTCCCTGGCCGAGTACCGGGCACAGGTGGAGCGCCTCGGCCACCGGCTGTACGAGCTGTTCGTCGCCGACCGGGCACTCGGCCGGCTGGTCTTCTACGACCTCGGCGCCGTCGACGACGAACTGCGGGAGCGCTTGCGCGCCGCCCACGAGATGTTCGCCGAGTACACCGCGTCGTACCTCCGAAACGGGGTGGCCAAGGGATTCCTGCGCCCCGACCTGGACGTGGACACGACCGCGCGAGTGATCAACGGCATGATCTTCGAGGGTGCCGCCCAGGTTACGCATACCGATGATCCGCAGCGGCTGCGCGACCGGTGGATTCGTGCCGTCGTCGCGCTGATGTTCGACGGAATCGCCCGTTAGGGAGAGCCTAGGAGGAGCGGCATGGTCCAGGTAGACGTCTTCTGGTCGTACGCGATCGGCGCGGGGTTCGGCACGGCGGCCGCCCGCGCGGCCGTCGCCGAACCGGTCCGCCCGCTGTTGTCCGACCGCCGGTTCACCACGACAGTGCTGTTCCTGTCGTGTGTTTTCGCCCCGAGCGGGCTGTGGCTGGTGTGGCAGTTCACCGGCTGGGAGACCATGCACGCCGCGCCGACGACCGCCGACCTGCCAGCCTGGTTGGTCGCCACCTTCGCGATGACCAACGTGACCCAGGGGATCGTCGGGTACTGCGTGGCCCGGCACCTGTGGCGTAGCGGGCACCGGTACCTCTCGTGGCTGCAGATGCCGTTGGGCTACTTCGCGATGTTCTTTGTGCTGGCGTACGGCTGGGACGGCACCGGGTACCGGCGGTTCTTCGCGCCCACCACGGCAGCATGGCGGGCCGGCGAGTTCGATCCGCTCGGGTTCCTCACCAGCCCGGTGGCGCTCACCCTGTACGGGATGGGCGTGGTCCTGATCCCGACGATGCTGTGGCTGCAAGCGGGGTGGTGGGCCGGCGACGGGCTCGCCCGGGCGCGGGTGGGCGCACTGCTGCTGGTCGTCCCCTTCAGCCTCGGACTCGGTACGGCCGCCGTCGCCACGGTCGCGCTGCGCACCCTCGGCGTGCTGCCTGGACTGCTTGCCTGTGCCGTGCTTGTGGTGACCGTCTTCCATCCGCGAGGGCTCGCTGGGCTGCTGGCACGCGCCTTCCCGCTCACGACCAGGCGGAGTGTTCCGGCGCCGAGCGCCGCCTGATAGTTCAGGCGCTGCAACGTTGGGGCTACCCGTCCGGATCGCATCCGGGTCCGCAGCGGTCGGCCATCTGGATGAGTAAGCGAGAATAGGCCGAGCGACAAATTGGTGCCGGCACGAGCAGATCTTGTGATCGGCTTGCTCGGGCTGGAGACGTATCGGCACACTGTGCGGTCGTGGGGTCGGACTGGATCTGGGAACTGTGGGTACCCGTGGCAGCCGAATCGGCTCTGCCTCAATTGTATGCCCTCGCGGCCGAGCGGAACCTGTACCCACAGCGACCTGATGGGCGCATCAACCTGTTCACCAATCCCGACGCCGACCATCGCACGGTCGAGGACCCCAACACGGCGCTTGCCGCGATGGCGACGGGCACCGAGCACGGTCAGTTCTGGACGAACGGCGACACCGACATCTTCGTCAACTGGGAAGACGGGCGCCTCGTCTGGGCACTGGACGCATGCTTCTCCTACCGCCGCCCGACACCCGAGGCGGACACCTTCCGCGACCTGCACGGCCGCCTGACCAGCTTGTGGCTCGATGTCGCGCAGCGTCTCAACGCCCACGTCGGCCGAGTCCTCGACGAATGGTCCAGTGATCAGATATGGCACCGGGGCATCCACGACGCCGTGCACCCCGCCGGTGGTTGGCCGGCTGAACTCGGCTGGTGGACCTACCTCGGTCCCGGCCACCGTCTGCCACCACCACCGCTGCCCGAGGTCGCCACCCACACGCGTCGACTTCCCAACGGCGCCCTGCTGGTCACCCTCCTGGACGACCCGGCCGCCGTCGACGCGCTGCGCTACGAGGACATCCACAACCACTGGCTTCCGCCGGCATGAACTCCCGGGACAGATCCCTGTGACATGCCCACGGCCCACCGCGCCCACGGCGACGATCAGATCCAGCAAGCCGGAGCCGCCGTAGGCTTTTTTTTCGTCGGGTCGGCCCCGGGTCTGGTTGGCTCGGACGCTTCGGTCACCGTGAGCGTGTGGTCAGGCAGGCCCGTCAGGCCGGTGAGTGTGGCGGTGAGGACAACAGCCAGTGCGCGGTCCGCCGGACGGCATCGGGCAGGTCGCCGCGTTGCCGTAGTTCTGCCAGCAGTTCGTGATGTCGGTCTGTGCCGATGCCGTAGGCGATGCCGTGCAGGATGGATTCGCCCATGGCCGAGGGCCTCCGCAACCACGCCCCCTGTTGCTCGGCGAGTATCTGACGCCAGACGCGGAGCGGATACGTTCCAGCGCAATGGGGTGTGGCCCAGGCTGCGGCATGGCGGAGGCCCGCGCTGGAACCGTCATGGACCAGTATCGTCCGCATGAGCGGCCGGTGGATGTCGACACCGAACGTGGTCAACATGCCCAACGCCGACGCAGCCATCTCCTCGACCCGGCGGGACAGGTCGCTTTGGAGCTGGGCCAGCAGTGCGGCCGCCACGGCGTCACGGTATGGGGTCGCGGCGATGAGCATGGTGGCAATCAGACGCACATCTGGATTGGCGTCGAACAGCGCCTTCCCGACGAGTTCCGCCAGCACGGCGTCTCGACCGTGGCGATCGTCGTCCAGGCGGCACTGTGCCAGGTCGGCGATGCGCTGACTCACCGAGTACGCACCCGGCGGATATTCCGCCGTCCCGGCGGCGGTCAATGCGTCTGACTGCGGCACCCAGCGGCGTCGCGGAATCGCTGACTGCCCAGCCATGCGGCGGTCGAGTAACGTCGCCACCTGGCTGAGCAGCGGCGCTGTCGCCGCATCGAGCATTGGGTCGGACACTGCCTGTTGGACGACGCGGGCGAGCCGGGCCTGTTCGTCGCCGGTGAAGTGGCCATGGCGTACCTTCCGCACCGCGGCCAGCAGGCCGGCGTAGCGAGCGCGATCGCTGCTCGGATTCTCGATCTGTCGGAGGACGTACCTGTTTCCGTCCCCGTGCGCTACCACGTCGAGGAGCGAAACGGGCTCGATGACAGCCGGCGAAGAGCGGTCTTCAGCCAGGGCAACGCATGCCGCTACAACGTGGGGACGAGCGATCGGGTGCTCCAACAGGCGGCTGAGTGCCTCCTGCCGTTGCAGCCATGCATTGTTCTCCGAGACCACGAGTTCGCTCAGCACCTGCTCGGCGATCGCACACCACAACCGCGGTGGATAGAGCACCAGGGCCGGTTGCCCGGCGATCAGCTCCGTCAGCATCGCCCAGTCGGCTCCCGCCATCTCACCGGGAGCAAGGACTCGGTCGAGGTATTGGTAGAGCAACCGCTGGTCGTCGGACCGGCCGGGCGTGACTTCGAGGGGCCTGGTTGCTTCGCTGCGGCGTATCGTGTCACCAAGAACGACGAGGGACTGGGGGGACGCTCCCAGGAGCTGCTCGTATCGGCGGACTACTTCCCGGCTGGCTGTCGTGGTGCCCTGCTCCCACCGGGTGATCTGTGACGGCGCAAGTCCGGGCTCTGCATCCGTGCGGAAAGCGCGAGCGAAGTTTCGTGCCACCTGAAAGTCGGAGTTCCTAGCGAGCCGCCGGTTGGTCCGCAACAACCAGCCCACGTGGCGCGATCCGTTGGTGGGAGACACGCCCACACGGTGCACGATGGCATTGATCGAATCAACCTTTTGCTTATTTCTCTACAGGAGACATCGCTCATTTCGATCCTGACACTTAACCCGATGGTCGAAATCGAGCTGGGTGAGCGCTTCGATCATCTCCAGGTCCGACCGTTCGGAGCTGCTCCGGTGGGCTGTCATTTCCTCGTGACAGCCCACCGGTTGGCTCGTTGGAAAGCGGCTATCCCTGCGGGTTCGGCGATCGCGAAGGAGGTCCGAGGGCGTTCTGAGCCCTTGGCGCTGCGCCAATCCGTGGAAACAGCCGTCGGCTCAGCGGTAAGGGATTCGCCTGGGCTCCGCCGGACCTGTCAGTTGTAGTACACGATGTACGAGTAGCTCGCGGACTGCGGCCAGGGGCAGGTCGTGTCGACGTGACCCGGCCCGGTGATGATCCCACTGGAAGCGGTGCTTCCCCACGAGCACGCGGTCTTCAACTGCCACTTCCGGGGGCCGGGAACCGAGTTCTCCGTGCAGTCACCCCAGCCGTGGTTGCCGCCCCACGTACCCGCAGAGCAGACCACCTTCGCTTCCGCGGCCGAGCCGAGCCCGAGTACAGAGGTGGCCGTCGTCGCGGCGGCGATCGTCAGGACGCTCAGAGCACGCCGCATTGAGAAATTCAACATGTGGGATCCTTTCAATGTGGGATTTGCTTGGGGCGCTTGCCATCATCGGTTGACGGAAGCTAGCGCAAAGGGCCAGAGTCATGCGTTGTTCTCATTTTTGGAACTTCTCGCATGCGGGAGGCGCCCGTGGTGAGCAGGAGGCGCTTGTACGGTCTGCCGAGGTGCCAGTCACGGCCCCTCCTATCTCGCCGGCGGCGCCCGTGCCTTCATCACTGACACAGGCTAAGGATTGGGGCGGGCGGGTAGGGCACTGGTTGCAGCGAAATCGGGGGATGCAATCCCATCGCGGGAGCGGGTCACGGCACTGACGGTGATGGTGATGGTGTAGGAGACGACCATCGCGGGATCCGGTTTGATGTAATGCGGCGGTCGGGGTCCGGTTGGCCTGGCCAGCGTTGTTTTGGTGTGACTGAACGAGGACGAGTCGGGCTTTGGCGGAAGTTCCAGGCTCATGTAGCGGCGTCTTTCCGTCCACTCGTCGGTCTGCTCGGCTAGGACGGCGCCGACGATGCCGATGATCGCCGGTCGGTTCCGGGAGGGCCCGACGACGCCGGTGCGCGCGGTCGATCTCCTTTTTCAGCTGCTCTTGGGGTTGTTGTAGACGCTGCCGTGCGCTGCCGGCACTGCGGCCAGCCCGCCCACTACGACCGCGGCCTCGCCGACTACCGCCACGACGACCCCACCGCGTCGGACTGCTTCCTATCCAGCAAGACGACTAACCCAGCGGCAACCCGCTCGGCATCCCGGGCAGGCGAGGCGACGACTTGATCGGTGCGGAAAGTCGAGCGTCACTGCACCCGGTCGCCACCCCTGGCGGACCCGACAGCGGCATCCCCACAACCGCTGGCCGGGGGGTGGCGGCCACCCGAGCTGGCCCGACCCGACCGAAGGGGCAACACGCGTTGACCGAGCCGCACCGTCGCGCCATACCGCGCACCGTCACGACGTCCTGCTGTGGCTGCTCGCCACCGATGTCGCCGCCGCCCACCAACCCCAGCCCGACGCACCCGGCCGCTGCGCCAACCTGCGCTGCACCGGCCAGGCGTACCCCTGCCCGCCGGCCCGTGACGCCCACCGCGCCCGCCAGGCCTCGACCCGACCCACCCTGCCCGCCCGGGGCCGGGCCCGAGTCGCCGCATCCGTCGCACGGTTCGCCGGCTGGTTCCGGCCTACCCCGGCACAGCCGACGCCGCTGGCGCGGGCCGCCTGACGACGGCCCGCGCATCGCCGCCGTCGCGGCACCGCTTCCCGTGGCCGGCGGCGTACCAGTCGCCGGCCTCCGCACGCCCATGGAGGGACCGTGAGTTTCCGTATCGAGTCAACCCTCGCCGGCTACGCCCGCGCGGCAGTCGATCTGCGCCTGCGCATGGCCGAGTACTGCCGGGGCCGGTTCGCCCAGCAGTACCTCAAGGCGTTCCTCGAACCCCAACTCGAACAGCAGGCCGATCACCCCGACCAGCAGGACGACGTTCTCGGCGTGTTCAGCCGCGTCGCGCATCAGCCGTGGCAGGACGGCGAACCCTACGTCCTCGTCCCGGCCATGACCGCGATCATCGCCGCCGCCGCGCAAGCCCTCGACCTGACCGGCGACGTCGTGAGCAATGACGTCGCCCCCAGCGACGCAGGGGTGCTGTTCCTACCCGAACCCATCTACGAACGCGGCGTCCACGGGCAGGTCACCTCCATCGGCGCGATCACCTGGGCCAAGTTCCACACGCCGAACAGCGGGCGCACCGGCTGGTGGATCACCGGGTGGGCCGACCGCGACGACCCCCTCGACCCCGCCGCCGCACGCCGCCGCCACCAGCTCGCCGAAGCACCGCAGCTTGCCGCGCAGCTCGGCCCGTACGTGTTGAACTCCTTCGCCGAGATCCCCATCGGCACCCCCATCACCGCCGTGCAGGGAAACCTTGCGCCGGTCGACGGTGACTGGGAGACCGCGCCGGACGGCCGGTTCTGCATCGACGAGTCCACGCTGCGGATGAGGGCAGTCGCGGCGGTGCTCTACGCCTTCTGGCGCATCCAGGAACAACCCATCGCCACCGTCGCCGCCCCACCCCTGGACCGGCCCGCCCGCCGACGTGCCCTGCGCGCCAGCCTCCGCCACGACACCCGCGTGGTCATGCTCCGACGCACCCACCCCGTCGCCGCACCCACAGCAGGGGAAGCGAAGTGGCACTACCGGGTGCGGTTCGTGGTGCGCGGGCACTGGCGGCGCCTGGTCAGCGCCGACGGCCAGGCGTACCGGATCTGGATCCACTCATACATCAAGGGCCCCGACGGGGCGCCGCTGCTGCTCGGGGAAACCGTCGCCGTCCTCGCCCGCTAGTGCCTTGACCACAAACGTTGGCCGGGTTGGTCATGCGGCTCGGCTGGCGGGTTGACCCCAGCGGCGGTGTCGTTCGCTGCGGACGCGGGCGCGGTGGCGGCGTTGGGCGGCCAGGACGTCGGGGTGGCGGGCGTTGGCGTTGCGCCAGCGCAGGTAGGCGTGCAGGCCGCGGGCCAGGACGGTGTGGTTGGGGTGGTCCGAGCCGGCGATGACGAAGGTGCGTAGCGGCCCGAAGTGCGCCTCGATCGGGTTGGCCCAGGAGGCGTAGGTCGGGGTGAAACACAACTCGACCTTGTTCCGGGCCGCCCACTGCCTGATCGCGAAGCCCTTATGCGCGGACAGGTTGTCCAAGATGATGTAGATCGGGGCGCCGTCAGGGCGGGCGGTCCGGATCGACTTGAGTGCGGCGAGGGTGTTCGCCGCCGATTTCTGTGTGCGGACCACACCCCAGAGGGTGTCGTCGCCGATCGAGTAGCAGCCGTGGAACTGCCGCACGCCGTGCAGCTTGTGGTAGTTCGCCGGGAGCCTGCGTGGGCGGCTCTTGGGCTGCCAGCCGACGCCGCCGTGCGGGCGGATCGTCAGCGGCCCGAACTCATCGAACGCGAACGTGCGGTGCGGGAAGTGCTCGATCACGTGCTCGATACGGGCCAGCTTCTGCTCCCGCTGGGGGTCCGTGGACTCCTTCCACGTCTTCATGCGTTGGAAGGTGATCTGGTGGCGGCGCAGCACCTGCCGTAGTCGTTCCCGCCCGATGATCACCCTCCGATCGGGGTTGTCAGCGAGGTATTCGGCGAGCTTGCGCACGCTCCAGCAGGTGAACGGCCGTCCCAGCTTGACGGGACGGGTGTTGGCCGTCGCGACGATGAGCGCCTCGTCGTCGCTACTGATCCGGCGGGGACGGCCACCCGCCCACTGAGGGTCCAGGCTGGCCATGCCCATCTCGTTGAACCGGTGGATCACCTGCCGAACGGAGTCTTCGTCGGCCTGCACGAGCCGGGCGATGACCGGCACACTGTTGCCGCCAGCTGAGGCGAGCACGACCATCGCCCGCCGCAGCCGCACGACGGAGCCGGTGCCCCGACGCACCAGACGTTGCAGCCGCTGACCCTCTTGATCACTTAATCGACGTACCCGAACCGGCTCTGCCACCCCGACAGCCTGACGGCCCCACGCCGGCCCAGCCCTTCACTCAGGCCGGCGTGTCACCAACACCGCCAACGTTTGTGGTCAGAGCACTAGACGCAAGTTGGTCGTACGCCGGCATGGTGTCGCATCATGTCGGCCAGCAGGGCATCCCCAGCTTCTTCGAGTCCATCACATGGCGGGCTCAGCTCACCATCTGACGTCAGATGTTGATTTGTTGCACGCGCGATGATCGGTGCAACTGACCCATCTCATGCCACGTTGCCACCCCATCATTGGCTGCGAGAACAGCTGACCAGCTGTTTCGTCGCCGACCTAGACGGCGTCGAGAAAGAAATTCAGGATGTGGGAGGGTCACATGAACGTCGGAAGTACACTTGGCCGGCGCCTCGCAACGGCGGTGGTTAGCCTGACAGCAGCAATGATCGGCATGGTGGCCTCCGCCGCACCAGCGCAGGCCGCCTACTACTCATCCACGGTAGTGTCCGGCGTGAACCTGCGGCCTTGCGTCGACACCAACAACGGTAACTGCAGCCCCGTAGGTACGACCGGAAGCTCCACCACCGCGAAGATGGAATGCTGGCGAGACGGTTCCTGGGCAACCGGCGCCTACTATTCCAATCGCTGGTTCTTGCTAGAGCTGAGCGACACGCGCGAAGGGTTCGTGCACAGTTCGTATGTAGGAAGCCAAACCGCCGTACCGAACTGCAACGACCTGCCCCGAGTCCGCGCCGCCGACTGGGCGATCGCACAGATCGGTCAAACCCGGGCATCAGAGGCTTACTGGTACTCGCCATACGATTGGAGGCCCGGCGAGCTTGGTGAGTGGTCCGGCGACTGCGCGAAGCTTCCCACAATCGCCTACCGCAATGCAGGCGTGAACTACTACCTGGCAAATGCCATCAACCAGTGGAACTACTACGCCAACGCCGGACTCACCCGCTCGGGAATCCCGCGCTACGGTGACCCAGTCTGGTGGAATGAAACCCAGTGGGGCCACACCGCGATTTACATCGGCGGCACAACGGCGGTCGGTACCCAAGGGCTGGATGGCCAATGGAAGCCCGTCGCCCGATACGACATCTACTCGCATGCGAACTATCTGGGGTGGGCGAAGGTCTCCTCGCCCTAGATGTACTCCTAGGGAGATTGGTTGAGGCCGTGTGACGACACGGTTTGAATCTGCGCGATGACGAAGGCCTCCGGTGTGGAGTGGAGCTGTCGAGAACCACTCCGCCAACCAGGAGGCTTTCGTGTCCTACCTCACGCCGCTTTTGACGTTTGGCCTGATCAGGAGCTTGACGCCAGTTAGCGGCTGGCGTGTCTCATCACAGTCCTGCCATCTCCGCACCGGACCGGGCCTCGCGTCCCCACGGTGAGGAGAGAACGCATGTCCATGCTGGCAGAACCCGGGGTCGGCCCGATCGTCGCCGCCACCGTGCTCACCGCCTGGTCCCACCCCGGACGCTGCCGCAACGACGCCGCCTTCGCCATGCCCGCCGGCACCGCACCCATCCCCGCCTCATCCGGCAAAACCGTCCGCTACCGGCTCGGCCTGACCAGTGCGGATCGGGCAGGCCGAAGATGGCTTCCCGGGCCGCTTGGGCGAGGGTGGCTTGGGTGGTGGCGGGTAGGCCGAGCCTGTTCCAGTGGAAGATCACGTGCAATGCGATTACTGCCCGTAGGCCACGGGTGAGGTTGCCCCTTTCCCGTTGGCGGTGTAGGGCTGCGCCGGCGGTCTCGAATGCGGCGTGCCAGTCGCCGGTGGTGCGAGGCGCGCCGAGCAGCAGGCGCCGAACGTCTCCGGTGAAGCTCTCCCACGTGGGGGCATCGGTTGCGGGTGCCTGGTTGAGGTGTGCTGCGCGCTGCTCGACGACTTGTGCCCATACGTCGCCTTGCTCGTTGAGGTCCAGTGCTGCTGCGCGCATTCAGGGCGGTGCACAAGATGAGTGAGTGTTCGCGCCGGGTGGTGGGGTGCTGGTGGAGGTGGGTGAGGAGGTGGCGGCTGTCGTGGTGGAAAAGCGTGTGCGCGGTGGTCATGGCGTCGTGGCCGCCGAACGCGTGGGTTTCGGGTTCGTAGATGTCGCCGGTCCAGTTGACCCCTTCGGTGAGTAGCCGGCGGGCCTGGTCTCCGCTGTCTGGGCTGTTCGTGGGGAGGTAGCGGGCCTCGCCAACAGCGGTCCGATCTCGCCTTCTAGCCGCTGCCGCTCACCCGCGGGCCCGCCGCTCGTAGGAGACGACGGCATGGGCGAGCCGGTTTTTAGCCAGTAACAGCCAGTCCGAGTTGTGGCTGCCGAGTGAGAAGTTGTCCCGGCCGGCCGGATCCAGATCCACGGACGACACGTACTCGAACGCCTGATCGTCGTCCCACGACGTCGCCCGCAGGCCGAGCGGCTCCGGCCAGAACCGGCCCAACGTGCCATCGCTGAGCAGCAGCACCGGCGACTTCCGGACCGGGCCGCGTGCCTCTCGGTCCGAGTCCCGGATGCCGCTCATGTCCACGATCACCCAGCAGCGGCGGCGGGACACCACGGCGTACCGGCCGCCCTGCGGATCACGGTACGGCGGCCAGAGCATCCTGCGCTTCGGCTCGACGCGCACGAACTCCTCGTTGCCGAGTTCGGCCAGCCGTTCCGCTGCCTCCAGGCACAGGTCACGGACCTTCTCGTCCTCCTCCCGCAGCTGCTGCCGCTTCCTCGCGGCCTCTCGCTCTTCGTACTCGTTCTGCCGGTGGATCGCATTGATCGCGTCATCGAGGCTCACCTCGCTGAGCGTAATGCTCCGCGTACAGGCGTCAACCGAGCGTGATCCGACCTCGCTTCGATCAGGTCAGGGCGTGTCGGAGTGGCACGTCACGGAGTTGGAGGTCGGCTGGCCGCCCGGCCTGCCCGGCGACCGGCTCTGCGCCCGCCGAGCGGGCACCGTGATCGAGCTACGCTCGTCCGCCGGCTCGTGCAGCGTCACCCGGACCGCATCACCGAGCTGCGGCACGGGGAGCGCGGCACGCGGGTACGTCCAGTAGCAACGCTGAAGGCGCACCACCGCGGTCCCTCGAACTCGTGCTCGTCGACGAGCTGCCGCACCGACCACCGCCGCCAGCCCATCCACCACCGGCCGCGGTAAGTGATCTTCCAGTAATCCCACCAGGTTGCGAACCGGGCCGTCTGGATGAGCTCGTGTTCGACCGGTTGCGCCCCCATGACGTCGGCGACGGGATCGACGGGCAGGTCGGCAGTCCATGGAGGAGCGTCGCGTTTCCCCAGGTCAGGATCACGAGCCAATCGCCATTGCTCCCAATCTGCTCCCAATCCAAGGGGCAAGACGGCGGAAGCCCGTTACCGGTGGTTCCGGCGACGGGCTTCTGACCTGCATACATCTATGGTGGGCGATACTGGGATCGAACCAGTGACCTCTTCGGTGTGAAGCAGGACGCTCCGCCCGCTCTGACCTGCGAAAACGGAAGACCGCAGGTCGCGGCGTACGCCGTTGGGCGCCATTCGGTGCCGTTGAGTGCAGTTCAACGCCGTTCAGTGCACCCGGCTGCTCCCAACCTGCTCCCCCGATTCCCGCCTCATTCGGTCAGCCGGGACAGTCTGCCTAACGCAGGCCCCCCCGGGGGTACGAGACGAGCGACCCGACGACAGTGGGAACGGACGGTGACGAGCGCGCTCGCGGACACCGCGTTTTGTCAGCGGCATGAGGATGCAACTGGTGCCCAGGAGCGTCGTGTGCCGCGACGCCTCAAGACGCTCGCTCGGTGGGCGGTGCGAGGGTGGCAACGCGCCCCTCCCATCGGGTGCGGAGAGGATAATCAGGCGACGGCAACGTAGCGGATCCTCAGAATCGTCAGTCATGACCACCGCCGTCCCGGCCGCTGACTTCCTGGTGCTGCCGCCGCGCCTCGACAGCACCGCCGAGCTGCTTGCTGAGTCCGCCCGGCGACGAGGCCTGGCAGTGGAGCACCTGCCCAGCCCGTCAGTACCAGTCCAGCTGCGGCGGGCCCGGGGTGGGCACCTCTATGGCGGACCGACCTTCGCTGCTGCGGTCGCCCCGGACCTCGGCCTGGCGATGCTCGAACCGGCCGACGACTGGCTGGTGCAGCTGCCGTACGAGTACACCCGCCGCGACATCACCCTCACCACCCTCGGCGACGCACGCTGGTCCCGCACGCCGATGTTCGTCAAGCCGCCCCGAGACAAGACCCTGACGGCCGGCGTCTACGGCGAAGGCTCCCGCCTGCCCCGTGCCGAGCGCTACCCCGCCGACACTCCAGTGTTGGTCAGCGAGATCGTGACGTTCCTGGTGGAGTACCGGCTGTTCGTCCTCGACGCCACAGTGCACGCCGCTAGCCGTTACGCCATCAACGGTCGGCTCGACCCGGCCCCACTCGACGCCTGCCCACACCGCGCCGCCGTGCTCGAATTCGCCGCCAACCTGCTCGACGCCTGCGCTGACAGCCTGCCCAGCGCCGTCGTCGTCGACGTCGGTCTGGCCAGCAACGCCGACCGCGGCGACGAACACTGGGCCGTGGTGGAGGCGAACATGGCCTGGTTCAGCACAAGCTACGCCGCCAACCCCGACCACGTCCTCGACGTGGTGCTTCGCGCTGCCGGACCACGCCACCGCCTGACTCCCCGCGACCATGCGTTCACACGACCGCCCACCCCTTCGGATAGCAGCCCCACGATGACCAACATCGCCAACACCGTCCGCCTCGACGCCAGCCATGTCACCGCCGAGGAGGCACCCGGACAGCGTCGGGGACAGTGACGAACGCCGGCAGGGCGCGCCCGGTGCGCGGTCGGGCGTTGCAGGTTTGCCGGCCAAGACAGCCGTCGGAGATCGTGTCACACGGGAGATCTCCGACGGCTTCCGGCGCGCTGCCGGATCAGTCCGACATTGGCCTGGCCTCGCTCCGGACGGTGGCCCGTGCCTGCTCGGCATCCTCGGCGGCCAGCGCGAGCTTGGCCAGTCGGGCGCAGTCGGCAAGGGTGTGCGCGGCCAGCGCCGCCCGCACGGGCGCCAGGGCCCGCGGTGACATCGACAGGCTGGTCACGCCGAGGCCGGCGAGCACCACCGCGAGCAGCGGATCGGCGGCCGCCTCACCGCAGACGCCGATCGGCTTCCCGGCTGCGCCCCCGGCGGTCGCGCAGGCGGCGATCAGCTGCAGCAGCGCCGGCTGCCACGGATCGAGCAGCTCAGCCAGGTCGCCGCACTGCCGGTCGGCGGCGAAGACGTACTGGCTCAGGTCATTGGTGCCGATGCTGAGGAAGTCGACCTCGTCGAGCAGTTGCGGGGCGCGCAGCGCCGCCGCCGGCACCTCCACCATGACGCCGACGTTGCTGATTCCGGCGGTGCGCGTGATCATGGCGAACTGGCGGGCCTCGGCGGCGGTGGCCACCATCGGCGCCATCACCCGGACGTCGGCGCCGGTCCGCTGGGCGGCCAGGTCGATCGCTTCGAGCTGGACCCGGAGCACCTCGGGTCGGCGTCGGGCGACCCGCAGACCACGGACGCCGAGGGCCGGGTTGGGCTCGCCGGCCTGGTCGAGGAAGGGCAGCGGCTTGTCGGCGCCGGCGTCCAGCGTCCGGATCACCACCGGGCGGCCCGCCATCGCCGCGAAGACCTCGGCGTACGCCCGAACCTGCTCGTCCAGGCCGGGCAGCGTGCTGCGGTCGAGGAAGAGCAGCTCGGTACGGAAAAGCCCGACGCCCTCGGCCCCGGCGGCCTCGTCGCCGCGCAACTGGGCCGCCGAGCCGATGTTCACCAGCAGCTTCACCGCGCGCCCGTCGGCGGTGCGGCCGGGTCCCCGGCTCGGGGTGGCTCGATCGCGCCGAGCGGCCACGGCGGCGCGAGTGGCCGCCACGAGCGCCTCATCGACATCGGTGAGGACCTCGCCGGAACCGCCGTCCACCCGGACCACCGTTCCCTCGGGCACGCTCAGCGCGCCGGCGCAGGAGACCACCGCGGGCAGGCCGAGTGACCGGGCCAGGATGGCGGTGTGGCTGGTCGGGCCGCCCGCCTCGGTGACCAGTGCGAGCACCTGCTCCGGGTCGAGGTCCGCAGTGTCGGCCGGCGCGAGATCGCGCGCGGCCAGCACGTACGGGTGACCCGGGGCCGGGACGCCGGGCATCGGCCGCCCGAGGCTCGCGGCGACCGCGCGGTCCCGGACGTCGTCCAGGTCGGTGACCCGCTCGGCGAGGTAGCCGCCGGCCGCCTGGAACGCCCGGCGGTGTTCGGCGAAGGCGTCGGTGATCGCGTGCGCGGCGTCCCGACCGCCCCGGATCACGTCGGCGATCGTCTCGCGCAGGACCGGGTCTTCGGCCATCATCGCCTGGGCCCGGAGGATCTCGGCCGCCTCCGGCCGCCCCGCCGCATCGGCGCGGCGGCGCAGCTCGGCGGCGACCGCGGCGAGGGCCGAGTCGGCCCGCGCCAGCTCCGCCTCGACGTCGGCGACGGCGGTCGGCTCCGGCAGCCGGGGCGCCGGGGCCACCCGCAGCAGCGGACCGGCGGTCACGCCGGGGCTGACCCCGATGCCGGTCAGCCGCTCAGGCATCGACCGGCTCCTCGTCGAGGTTGCGGCGCAGCAGGTCGGCGAGCGCGCCCAGGGCGGCCTCCGCCCCGTCGCCCTCGGCGGCGAGGATCAGCTCGGTGCCGAAGGTGGCACCGAGTGACAGCACCGAGAGCATGCTGCGGGCGGGAACCGGCCGGCCGCCCGGCCGCCGGACGCTGACCGCGACCGGCTGGGCGGCGGCGGCCGCGACGAAGAGGGCGGCGGGGCGGGCGTGCAGCCCGCTGGTCGACCCGACGGAGACGGTACGTTCGGGCATGACGACTCCTAGGGGTGGATGGATCCGGGTGGATCCGAGCCGATCAGGGTTCGATAGTGACTTTGATGCCGGCGCCGCGGGAGACGATGTCGAATGCCTCGAGGGCGTTCTCCAGCGGCAGCCGGTCCGTGATCAGATCCGCGACCGGCACCGCACCGCTGGCGATCAGCTGCAGCGCCGCCTTGTTGTGCGCCGGGCTGGACCCGTTGGCGCCAACGATGGTGACCTCGCGGTAGTGCACCAGGTTGGCGTCGAGGGCGATGACCGGCTTGTCCTTGGGCAGGCCGCCGAAGAAGCTGATCCGGCCCTGACGGCCGACCATCTGCAGTGCCTGCTCCTGCGCCGCCCCGGAGGCCGCCGCGGTGATGACGACATCGGCTCCGGCGCCGTCGGTCAGCTTGAGGACCGCGTCGACCGGGTCGGTCTCCGCAGCGCAGATCGTGGCGTCGGGCGAGACGAGCGCCGCCGCCATGTCCAGCCGGTCCCGGTTGAGGTCGACCAGGGTGACCCGGGCGGCACCGCGGGCCCGGGCGAGCCGTACGTGCAGGCAGCCGATCGGGCCGGAGCCGATGACGACGACGTCGTCACCCTCGCCGACCCGGGCGAGTTCCTGGCCGTTGAGGACGCAGGCCAGCGGCTCGGTCACCGACGCCTCGGCGAAGCTGACTCCGTCCGGGATCCGGTTCAGGCCGTCGACGGCGAGCACCTTGGCCGGGACTACCATGCACTGGGCGAAGCCGCCGTCGTAGTGGTAGCCGATCGACTCCTGGTTGGGGCAGACGGTCATCCGGCCGCGGCGGCACTGGTCGCAGCGCCCGCACGGGATCGCGGCGATGACCTGGACTCGGTCACCGGGTTGCCAGCCGGTCACCTCGGCGCCGACCTCGATGACCTCGCCCGCGACCTCGTGGCCCATCACCCGTGGCGGGTCGATGTGGTGATGGCCGAATCGCCAGATCTTCACGTCCGTGCCGCAGGTGGAGCAGTTGCGTACCCGGATCTTGACCGCGCCCGGTCCCGGGGTCGGTTCGGGTGCGTCCTCGATCCGCACATCACCCGGAGCGTGGAAGCGAACAACCTTCATCAGTCTGTCTCCTCGTCGACCGGCGTGAGCAGCCGGAGAATCTCGTCGGCCTCGGTGGCCTCGCGCAACGCCTGGGCCCGCTCCGGATCCAGCAGGACCTCGGCCAGCTGGGCCAGGATCGCGACGTGACCGTCGCCGCGGGCGGCGATCGCCACGCAGAGCACGGCCTGCTCGCCGCCCCAGTCCACGCCGGCGGGGAAGCGGAGCACCGCGAGCGCGTCACGGTGTACGGCGTCCTTGCCGGCGAGCGTGCCGTGCGGGATCGCCACCCCCTCCCCCATGTACGTCGAGACCGACCGCTCCCGCGCCAGCATCGCCTCGACGTAGGACGGGTCGACGGCCCCGATCTCGACCAGCACCGCACCGCTGCGCTGGATCGCGTCCTCCCGGTTGGCGGCGGTCTCGTCGAGCCGGATCGCCCGGTGGTCGAGCAGCGCGGCAAGGTCCCCGCTTGCCACCTCAGCCATCGACCGCGCCGCCGTTCTTGACCGCGGCGACCACCTTCGCCACCGCCGGATCGCCGATGAACACCTGGAACGGCACGATGACCTTCTCGGGCGCGTTCGCCCGGGCACGTGCGGCCAGCCCGGTGTGCACGACGACCAGATCGGCGTCGGCGGGGATGTGATCGACCTGGGTGTGCTCCACGGCCACCGAGTGCTTGCTGAGCTGTTTGCGCAGCTGGCTGGCGAGCATCACGCTGCTGCCCATCCCGGCGTCGCAGGCCACCACGATCTTGTGGATGTCGCTTCCCTGAATTGTGCTCATCTGGTTCACGCCTCCGAAGCTGCGGTGGAGTTTGCGGTTGCGGCCGCCCCGGCGGTCTGGCGCGGCGCCTCGCCGCCCGGCGGGACCGTGGCCTCGGCGTCCCCGGTGCCCGGCTGTTCTGCCTGGGCGTCGCCGTTGAGTCGACCGAAGCCGAGCAACGCCGCCGCCACGAAGAAGGTGACCGCCGCCGCGATCAGGATGCCGAGGACGACTCCGAACCAGCCGCCACGAGGCGTGACGGCGGCGTAGGCGAAGACGCTTCCCGGTGACGGGGTGGCGACCAGGCCGGCACCGGTGATCATGAAGGTGCCGACCCCAGCGGCGCCACCGGCGATCATCGCGAGGATGAGCCGCGGCTTCATCAGCACGTACGGGAAGTAGATCTCGTGGATGCCGCCGAGGAAGTGGATGATGATCGCGGCCGGGACGCTGGGGCGCAGCGCGCGGGGCCCGAAGAACAGGAAGGCCAGAAGCAGCCCCAGGCCCGGGCCGGGGTTGGACTCGATCATGAAGAGGATAGACTTGCCCGTCTCGGTCGCCTGCGCGACACCCAGCGGGCCGAGAACGCCGTGGTTGATGGCGTTGTTGAGGAAGAGCACCTTCGCCGGCTCGACCAGGACCGAGGCGACCGGCAGCAGGTTGTGCCCGACGAGCCAGTCGACACCGTTACCGGCGAGGGTGGTGATGGAACGGACGACCGGGCCGATCACCCAGACCCCGACCAGCGCCATGCCACCGCCGATGATGCCCGCCGAGAAGTTGTTGACCAGCATCTCGAAGCCGGCCTTGATGCGGTGCTCGAAGGCGTTGTCGAAGAGCTTGACCAGGTACGCGGCGAGCGGGCCGATCATCATGGCGCCGAGGAACATCGGCACGGTGCTGCCGACCACGATGCCCATCGTGGCGACGGCACCGACGACGGCGCCGCGCTGGCCGTGCACCAGCCGGCCACCGGTGTAGCCGATCAGCACCGGAAGCAGGACGGTGATCATCGGGCCGACGAGCTGGGCGAGGTGGGCGTTGGGTATCCAGCCGGTGGGGATGAAGAGCGCGGTGATCAGGCCCCAGGCGATGAACGCGCCGATGTTGGGCATGACCATGCCGGCGAGGTAGCCGCCGACCCGCTGAATGCCGGCCTTGATGCCGGTACCCGTGACGGCGGGGGTGTAATCCGTGGCCATGGGAGGCCTCCTGTTCGACTGCCGGCTGAATTGCCGGTGGTGGGGGGGTTGGGGGTTGGGTCAGTCAGTCCCGGGCGAGCAGTTGCCGGACCAGGTCCGGCCGGTGGTGGATGTGGACGTGGTCGCGACGCAGGTCGTCGGGCCGGGGCATCCGGCTGCCCGGCAGGCTGACCGCCGCCGCGGCCCACGCGAGGCCCTCGGCGAGCGCCTCTGCCCCGGCGGTACCGCCGGCCAGGAAGCCGGCGAGCAGGGCATCCCCGGCCCCGACGTTGCTGCGGGGCTCGGCGACAGGTGAGATTCCGGTGATGACGCCGTCCTCGTCGACCAGCACGGCGCCCTCGGCGCCGAGGCTGGCCAGCACCGCCTGGGCACCCAGGGCGCGCAACTGCTGGGCGGCGGCGACGACGTCTTCGGTCGAGTTGACGGCCCGCCCGGTGGCCTGGGCGAGTTCCTCCCGGTTGGGCTTGATCAGCGCCGCTCCCGCGGCCGCGGCGGCGACCAACGCCGGGCCGCTGGTGTCGACTGCGAGCCGGACGCCTGCTTCGATCAGTCGGGAGCAGAGCTCGCTGAACTCCTCCACCGGCAGGGACGGCGGGATGCTCCCGCAGACCACCGCCCAGTCGGCCGAGCCGGCGGCGGAGAGCACCACCTCGACGACCGCCTTCAGCTCGGCGCCGGAGAGCGCTGGACCGGGCTCGTTGATCTTCGTGATCGTGCCGTCCGGCTCGGCCAGCGTGATGTTGGACCTGGTCCGGCCGGCAATCGGTACGGCGATCATGGGTACGCCCTCCGCCGCCAGCAGCCGCACCAGCTGCTCCCCCTCGGGGCCGCCGCACGGGATGACCGCCCGCGACGGCACGCCGTTGGCGAGCAGGGCCCGGGAGACGTTGACTCCCTTACCGCCCGGGTCGAGGTGTGCGGGTGCGGCGCGCAGCACCTCGCCCCGCACCAGGGACTCGATGGCGACGGCCCGGTCCAGGCTCGGGTTGAGGGTGACGGTGAGGATCATGCCCGGATCACCTCCGGACCGGCGTGCTGCAGCTCGCCTGCGGCGGCGGCGCTCAGCCCGGTGTCGGTGATGATGAGGTCGACGTCCGCGAGTTGGCCGAAGCGCGCGAGGTAGTCGTCGCCGAACTTGGTGTGGTCGGCGAGCAGAACCGTACGCCGGGCCGAGGCGATCATCGCCCGCTTGACGGCGGCCTCGGCCGGATCCGGCGTGGTGAGCCCGCGCTCGACCGAGCAGCCGTTGGTCGCCATGAAGGCCACGTCGACGTAGATCTGGGAGAGCGCCTGCATGGCCCAGTCGTCGACCGTCGCCATGGTTCGGCTCCGGACCCGGCCGCCGAGCATGATCACGTTGAGGTTCGGTCGGGCGGCCAGCAGGGTGGCCAGTGGCGGGGCGTTGACGATCACGGTCAGCTCGCGCTCCGTGTTCAGCACCTGGGCCAGCCGCCCGGTGGTCGAGCCGGCGTCGATGATGATCGCCCCGTCCTCCGGGACCTCGGCGAGCGCGGCCTTGGCGATGCGCTCCTTCTCGGCGGTCAGCACCGCGTCCCGGGCGGCGAGCGCGGGCTCGAAACCGAGGCGTTCGACCGGGATCGCGCCGCCGTGTACGCGGCGCAGCACCCCCGCACGCTCCAACGCGGTCAGGTCCCGCCGGATGGTCTCGCTGGTCACCGCCAGTTCCTCGGCCAGCACCATGACGTCGACCCGGCCCTGGGCCCGGGCTCTGCGGAGGATCTCCTGCTGCCGTTCCTCGGCGTACATCGCTTGGTTTCACCGCCGTTTCGATGTGACTTCCTCTGTGTTTACGCCCGATCGTGTTGGATCGTCAAGAGGTCTCACCCGCCAACTCCGCAAGTTTGACCGAAGCGGTACCTGAGATTGAGGAACAGATCGATATATCTCGGCACATACCGGCGAGCCGCGGGCGAGCACGCCGAAAGTTCTGGTTCAGCCTTCCGGCCGTGGCACCGACCAGCGTTGCGAAGGCTCTCCACGTGGCGATGGACGGAGCCGCAATCGCACTCCACAGCGCGGCACCTCCCGTGACGGCCACGGCGAATTTCGCCGACTCACGCGACTGCACAGCCGGGCAATGGAACGCGAATGACATACCTTCCATGGACATTGAGAGACGTGAGCTCACCGGACGTTGCGACAGGCCGTCTACTGTGGCAGGTAACCACCCTCTGGCGGGCGGCCGTGGACCGGGCCGTCGGCCCGCTGGGCCTGACCCACGCGCAATACTCCCTGCTCGGCTCCCTCTACGGCCTCAACCGCCAGGGGCGGCAGCCCAGCCAGCGCGAGCTAGCCGACTACGCGGGACTCGACCCCGTCTTCGTGTCCAAACTCGCCAAGGCGCTCAGCGCCGCCGGCCTCATCGCTCGCACCGACCATGCCGACGACCCACGCGCCTTCCAGCTATCGCTCACCGAGCACGGCCAAGCCGTTGTTCAGCAGGCCATCGGCATCGTGCATGCGCTACAGGCCGAACTCACCGCACCCATCGGCGGGCCGCACAGCGCCCGCAACCGAGAACTCGTCGCCACCCTCACCACCCTGCTCGGCGCCGCTCGGCACCGCTGAAGGGAGTACCACGATGGTCCAGCCCTCGACCGCCCCGCCGCCGCTGACCGGCCAAGCCGTCGCCGAAGCGCAGGGCGCCCTCGCCGCGCTGATGGCCGCGGTCCTCGACGGATCCGGAATCAGCCCCACCGAATACGTGACGATGCGTGCCGTGGCGCTGCGTGGACCGTGGGACGGCCCGGACGCGCTGGCCGCCTTCCTCGCCGACCAACCCCAGCTCAACCTCAGCGCCACCGCGGCCGCACGGCTCGTCGACGGACTCCGGGAACACGGCCTGATCACCACTGACCAGACGGTGGCGCTCACCGCCGCCGGAGCCAACACACACGCCCGGCTGACGGCCAGGCTGGCCCCCGTGACCGCGGACCTCTACACCGGCTTCGACGATGACGACCTCGCCACGGCCCAACGCGTGCTCGCCGCGCTCACGAAGCGGGCCCAAGAGCTACGCCGGCGTACACAGGGCTGACCGGGGCCGCCCTCCCAATCGACGGCCGGGAGGGCGCCGGTAGCAGGCCCGCCTGGTGGCGAAAACGCAAATCCTGGACTCCGGGGTGGCCGCCTGACAGCCTAGACCGCGCAGTCAGCCACTTCCAGCGCAAAGTGGACACCGCTGCGAAGGGGGCAACGGGCGCCCCCGACTCGAGGTATCGCGCCCCGTCACGGCGGGCCACTACAGTGCCAGGAAGTCCGGGGCCGAGACGTGCAGCGCGGGTCAGGCCAGGGAGATCTGGTCGCCGGTGAGCTTGATCTCCCTAGGCGGGAGCGGCCGCGTGGCCGGGGGCGTGTTGACCGAGCCGTCGACGATGGAGAACTTGCTGCCGTGGCAGAGATCGTCCTCCACCTCCCTGCTGCAGGCGGTCAACCGCGGGCGGCGGAGGCGTCACCCCGGCGGGAGACCGGGGACTCCCTGGTGGAAGTCCCCGGCCGGGCAGGGATCAAAGCAGGCGCGACTCGATGGCGTCGATGATGCGCGGACGCAGCTCGGCGGCGCGGATGACGGCGTCCACCGAGCCGACCTCGACGGCGCGCTGGATGTTGTGCACGCGGTCGAACTCCGTGGCAACTTCGCCGAGCTTCTCCGCGCGCACCGAGGAGCGCAGCTCGTCGAGTTCCGCGGTCAGGGCGGCGCGTGCGGTGCCGGCCGCGGCCGCAGCGCGGGCCTCCAGGTCCCGCACCCGGGAATCGGCCGCCGTGCGGGCGTTGACGTCGGCGGAGAACACCACTGCGGCGGCGGGGGCGCCGCCGAGGACCGAGGCGTACGAGCCTTCCAGCGCGAGGACGGTCATGTTCGGGTTCAGCGCCTTCGAGAACACCACGAACGCGCCGCCGTGGTACCGCGAGATCACGCAGAAGACGATGGGACCGCGGAAGTTTACGATCGCCCGGCCGATCTCGGCACCGTACTCCAACTGCAGCTTGCGCATCGACTCCGGTGAGCCGTCGAAGCCCGACAGGTTCGCCAGCACCACCAGCGGCCGGTTGCCGCTGGCCGCGTTGATCGCCCGCGCCGCCTTCTTCGACGACCGTGGGAACAGCGTTCCCGCCGTGTAGGTGTCCGGGCCGTCGGTGGGCGGGAAGCCGCGCCGTGGCACTGCTCGTGACTCGATGCCGAGCAAGCACACGGGGATGCCGCCGAGGTGTACGTCCTGCACCACCGCGGTCTCCGCGTCGGCCATGCCCGCCCAGCGCTCCAGCACCGGGTGGTCCTGGTCGGAGAGCGCCCGCATCACGGTCCGGATGTCGAACGGCTTCTTGCGTTCCGGGTTGGCCTCTGCGGAGAAGATCTCGCCGACGGTGCCGAAGGCGCTGCCCGGCACGTCGTGCGGGAAGGTGGAGATGTCGCGGTCCACGGGGTCGGTGGTGCTCGCCCGTCGCGGCGCCTTCTCGCCGGGCGCGACGTACGTGTGGTCGTAGTGCGACATCAGCACGTCCCGCGCGGCGGTCAGGTTCGGCGCCCAGTACTGCGCCTGCCCGTTCGGTCCCATCACCCGGTCGTAGCCGCCGATGCCGAAGTTGTCCTCGGCGGACACCCCACCGGAGAAGTCGAGCGACTGCTTGCCGGTGAGCACCATCGCCGAGTCCGGCGTCATCACGAGGACGCCCCGGGTGTGCATGAGCATCGTCGCCTCGGCGTTCCAGTACGGCTGCGCGCCCACGTTGATGCCCGCGACGACGATGTTGATCTCACCGCCGGCCTGGGTGAACTCGACGATCCGCTTGAGCGCCGCGGCCACCCAGTCCATGTTCTCGGTGCCCGAGGTCATGGAGATCCGGGCCCCGGCGGACAGCGCCCACCACTCCAACGGCAACCGCATCCGCTCCGCCAGGTTCAGCGCGGCGATCACGCGCCGGCACTCCGGCTCCGACAGGGCGCCCAGCGACTTCGTCGGGTCGCCGAGCAGCACGACCCGGGCGACACCCTGCGGATGCCGCGCGGTCGGCGTGGTGACCACCCCGGCGACGATGGCGGCGCTGTTGCGCCCCCTCGGCCGGTCCACCGGCACCAGCGCGTGGTGGTTGTCGAGGTCGTGCTCGACGAAGTCCCCGAGCAGGCCGGTCAGCTCGTACGGGTACACCGTGTTGCGGCTGCTCGCGCGCAGCACCTTCAGCCGGTACTCGTCGAGCGGCTCGACGGGCTCGATCGGCGGTTCGCCGACGGTCAGCTCGGCGCCGCCCGCGGCGTCGAAGGAGATCCGTACGGCGATCTTGGTCAGCTCGCCGGTCCGGCGGTCGCGCTGCCGCGCGATGAACAGGATCTCCTCCAGCCCGGCGCCCGCGGTCGTCGGGCGCACGCGCCCGGCGATCATCTCCATCTCCTCGCGGGTGAGTTCACTCGGCGGCCAGACGTAGACCACAATCCGGTTGGTGGTGAAGCGCGTCTTCGACGGTCGCCGCGACTGGGCGCGGCGGATCGAGTCGAGGCAGGCGGCGATGGCGTCCTCGGTGGTCGGCAGCGCGACCAGCCGACCGTCCTGTTCGCGCAGCTCGGTCAGGTCCCGCACCTGGGCGAACGCGACGAGGCGCTCGTCGGACGGGTTCTCCCGCGCCACGCACTGGAAGAGGTAGACCTCCTCGTCCGACGACGACAGCCGGGTCAGGTCGAACTTGTGCAACCGCTCCAGCTGCATCCGCTGCGCGATGTACGGGTGCAGGCCGCGGATCAGCCGGTCCTCGGTGATCCCCGTACCCGACGGGCGGAAGGTGAAGTGGTGGTGCATCACCGCGCCGCCGCGACCCGCGACGGTGGTGGTGAGCCGGCGGACCCGCGGCAGCGGGTGCGCGGTGATGACCTCGAGCAGCGCGGCAGCCATCGCGTCGAAGTCCTCCGGCTGGTCCTCCCAGCCGAGGTAGATGTCGGCGTCGACGGCGTCCTCGTCGCTGGCCAGCTCGGCGAGCCCGCGCAGCGCCCTGCTTAGCGCGTCGAAGCTCACCGCGGTGGAGACCACGGTGGAGTCCGCGCGCTCGGCGACCACGAACCGGCAGCCGGCGACCTCGCGGGCACGCACGCTGGTGAGCGCCTTGTTGCCGTAGTACCGCCGGGTCAGCACCTCCAGCATGACCGTGTTGTCGAGGTGGTCGCGCACGAGCCGCTGGCCGAGCAGCCGGACCAGCGGCTCGGTGCTGCGTACCATCTCCGCGATGCGCTCGGCGCGGTCCGGCACGTCCGGGTGCGCGTCCAGGTGACGAAGGTGGCCCCGGACCTGGGCGTAAACGCGGGCGCGGTTGCGGCGCAGCAGCGGCTGGGCGAACCAGGCGAACACCACGCCGCGGGCGAGGTCGGCGACCACCGGGAAGCGGACCTGCGTCGCGGCCACCAGCCGCTCCAGCGCGAGGCCGGCGGGCTCGCGCAGCGTCTCGTCCGGCGGTGGCTCCCGCAGCCACGCGCGCAGCAGCGTCGCGACGACCGTGGCGTCGGCGGACGCTCGTTGCTGGGCGAGGAAGATCCGGAACACGGCGGCTTCGAGCTCGGGAGAGCGCTCCAGGTCGGTGACCCCGTAGTGCCCGAGCGCCTTGGCGAGCCTGGCCTGGAACGAAGCGGGCAGGCCGGCCCGTTCGATGTCGAGGCTCTGCAGGTATGTGTGGAAGTATTCGCGGGGGCTGTAGACGTGGCCGTCGCCGTCCTCGCCCGTCGGCCGGTTGCGGCTGAGCTCGGTGAGGTCGGCGAACACGGTGACCAGGTCGAGCTCCTGGGCCAGGGGCCGGTGACCGTCCTCGGTGGCCGCCCGCCGCGCGGTGAGGTAATCGTCGAGCACTCGACGGTCGTCGTGCGGGTCGACGTCGAAGCCGAGCAATAGGCCGCGCAGGTCCTCCTGGCCGCGCCTGCTGCGCCGGTACGCCGGCACGTCCTCGGACGCGGCGGGCAGGTCCAGCTCGACGGGAACGGCGGCCGGGCCGCTCGCGGTCTCGGCGGCCCCGTCGGTGAGTGGCTCCAGCCGCAGCAGCGGCGCACCGGCCTCCACCTGGCTGCCCACGGAGACGGCGCAATCCTTCAGCCGCGCCCGGAACGGCGCCCGCAGCACCGTCTCCATCTTCATGGCTTCGAGCACCAGCACCGGCGCGCCCGCCTCGACCTCGTCGCCGGCCTCCAGTGGCGTGGCGACGACCAGCGCGGGCATGGGGGAACGGACGACGCCGCCCTCGTCGCGGCTGACCCGGTGCGTCACGCCGTCCACCTCGACCAGGTGGGTGGGCCCGTGGGTGCCGGTGAGCAGGCGGTACCGGGAGCCGTTGACGACGATGTGGCCGGTGTGCCGGTCGAAGCGGTCGAGCTCGACGTCGGCGGTGCGTACGGCGGAGCCCGCTTCGATGCCGACGCGGAACCGGTGCGCGCCGACCCGCGCCACGCGCATGCGGTAGGTGACGCCGCGCAGTTTGAGGTCGAGCGGCCGGCCGCTGCGGTGCTGCACCTGCGGGCGCCCGCCGGACGCCGTCGACAGCAGCCGCTGCCGCTCGACGCGCTCCTCCTCCTCGTACGCCTCGATGGCGGCAGCGGCCAGCGCGACTGCGGAGTGCCGGTGCGCGCGGAGCCTGCCCTCGCCTCGGACGCGGTCGATCCAGCCGGTGTCCGCGCTGGCGTCGATCACCTCGGGCTGGTCGAGCAGGTCGAGGACGAAGCTCTTGTTCGTCGCCCCACCCTCGATGATCACCGTTGTGTTCGCCATCGCCCGGCGCAGCTTGCCGAGCGCCTCGTGGCGGTCGCGGCCGTACGCGATGATCTTGGCGATCATCGAGTCGAAGTTGGCCGGGATGGTGTCACCCTCGCTGACGCCGGTGTCCACCCGGATCCCCGGGCCGGTGGGCAGGTCCAGCCGCGCGATACGACCCGGCGACGGCGCGAAGTCGCGGTCGGGGTCCTCGGCGTTCAGCCGGGCCTCGATGGCGTGCCCGCGCTCCGCCGGCGGCTCGCCGTCGAGTCGCCCACCGGAGGCGACGTGCAGCTGCGCCTTGACGAGATCGAACCCGGTGGTCAACTCGGTGATCGGGTGCTCGACCTGCAGGCGGGTGTTGACCTCGAGGAACGCGAACACCCCGTCGCCGGGGTGGTACAGGAACTCGACGGTCGCCGCGCCCCGGTAACCGACCGCCACGGCCAGCCGTTCGGCCGACGCCTTGAGCTCGGCTGCCTGCGCCGGGCTGAGCACCGGCGACGCCGACTCCTCGATGACCTTCTGGTTGCGTCGCTGCACCGAGCAGTCACGGACACCGAGCGCCCACGCGGTGCCCTGCCCGTCGGCGATCACCTGGACCTCGACGTGCCGGGCCCCGGTAACCAGTCGCTCCAGGAACACGACGCCGCTGCCGAACGCCCGCGCCGCCTCCTGACTGGTGCGCTCGTACGCGTCCGCGAGCTCGTCCTCGTTCCTGATCACGCGGATGCCGCGCCCGCCACCGCCCGCAGTCGCCTTCAGCATCAGTGGGTAGCCGATCTCGGCCGCTGCCGCCCGGGCGGCATCCACAGTCTCGACGGCACCGCGGCTCCACGGCGCGACCGGCACACCGACCTCCTCGGCGATCAGCTTCGCGCCGATCTTGTCGCCGAGCTGGCGCATGGCCTCCGCGCTCGGCCCGACGAAGGTGACCCCGATCTTCTCGCACAGCTCCGCGAACGCCGGATCCTCGGCGACGAAACCCCAGCCGACCCACGCGGCGTCGGCCCCGGTCTCCGTCAGCGCGCGCTCCAGCGCCACCAGATTGAGGTACGGGCGGGCGGACGCCGGACCGAGATCGTAGGCGATGTCCGCCGCACGCACGAAGGTCGCGGTGCGGTCGACGTCGGTGTACAGGGCGACGGTCTCGATCGGGACGCCGGTCTCCGCAGCCAACTCTCGGACAGCGTGGATGAGCCGCATGGCAGCCTCACCACGGTTGACGATGGCGACACGGTTGAACACCCGATTGACCCCTTTTGGTAGACCCATGGCGTGCGCGCCGCGAGAGACGACGCCTCCCGGCAGTGGTTACCCTTCCGCCTGCCGGCCGAGAGCGCCATGGCGCTATCACCGAACCACCCACCCGTCATTTGTAGGAAACCACCAAAAGTTTTTGGTCCCCGCACCGCCGGTTCGGCCCTTCGACCACGACCCGACGGCAATCGCCCCGGCCGCCCGTCGCCGTCGACGCCGGCGGCAGTTGGCGCAAGCAAGCCGGCGACGCCGCCTCGTCCCCGCCTCAGACGGCTCAAGGCCCCGGCCGGCGGTCGCATCCAACGAGGGCGTCGCCGGCCGGAAGTGCGCGGTCAGGAGCTGAAGGGGTTCTTCATACTGCGGGCCCGCCCGCACCGGCCGCCCCGCGCCGCCGACGAGCGTCAGGTCGTGTCGACACCGCCGGCTCGGCGGGCGGGCCGCTTCGTTGTATTTGGCGTCAGGACACCTTGACGATCTTGCAGGTGATGGTGCCAGAACCGGGCGAGGCGTTCAGGAACGTTGACTCCTCACCGCGCACCGTGTCGCCAGCCGGCACACTCCCGACGTAGGCAGTATCGGTGTCGAGACGCGCGCCGGACACGTCTCGGTACTCGACCTCCAAGTCGAAGCCGCCTATGCCACCTCCCGCACCAGCACCCGACTCGGCGCCCGCTACCGCCGCCTGCACCGACGCTTCGGCAAAACCAGCAGCAAAAAGGCCGCCGTCGCCATCGCCCACACCATCCTCGTCATCGACCCAGGCAGGATCGTCGCTGCCGCCAAGCCCCAAACGGCCTCAAGGGTCTGCCCGACGCCATCACGGCGGCGTGGCCAGAGACTTGCTGACCTTCGCCCCGTAGACGTCGTCGAAGTGCGCCGCGATCTCCCTGGTCGTCAACCCGCGGGCGGTCAACGACAGCACGAGGTGGTCAGCGGCCGGGACCATCCAGACGCAGGACCCCTGAGGAGATTCAATGCCGTTTGGAAGGACGCGCCAGAGGCAACCGCCTGACGGTTTCTCGTCAATCGACATGCCGATCGGCGGCGGCAAGCCGGTCGAAAACGAGACCGCAGATCCTTCGGGCAGCTGCTCAGGACCTTCGGCATGATGTGGTGGCCGACCGGGCACTCAGGCCCAGACCGCCCCACGGTCGCCGAGGTCCTGCTACACCTCCTGCTTGACCCACACGACACCGGCGGTACGGTCGCCACCTGCGAAGCCCTACCCAAGCGCAACGACGAGCTTCAAGGCGTGGCTTCGCCAGGTACTCCACAAAGGCCGCGTGTGGTCAAGATTAAGAGGTCCTAACAAAATGACCTAGGGGCTTTCATCCCTTGTGAGGGGTGATCTACAGTGTTCGGCCGTGAGGCGTGGTGAGCAGCCGCCGTGGATCGTGCCGGACGGGCTGTGGCAGCGCATCGAGCCGTTGCTGCCCAAGCCCGAGCGCAACCCGCGGTTCCGGGGCGTCGGCGGATCCCGGACCGCAAGGTCCTGTGCGGGATCCTGTTCGCGCTGCACACCGGCATCCAGTGGGAGTTCCTGCCCCAAAGAACTGGGGTTCGGATCGGGAATGACCTGCTGGCGGCGCCTGGAGGAATGGAACCGCGCTGGAGTGTGGCAGCGACTGCACGAGCTGCTGCTGGCCGAACTGCAGGCTGCCGGGAAGTTGGACTGGTCGCGGGCGGTCATCGACTCCTCGCACGTCCGGGCGGCCCAGACGTGGCCCAAAAGCGGGCCGAGCCCGGTCGATCGCAACCGCCCAGGCTCGAAGCACCACCTCATGACCGAGGGCGCCGGCATCCCCCTCGCCGTGGCGTTGACCGGCGGCAACCGCCACGACGTCACCCAACTACTCCGCTGATCGACAAGGTCCCACCGGTGCGCGGACGCCGCGGCCGGCCACGCCAGCGCCCTGACGACCTGTACGCCGACCGCGCCTACGACCACGACAAGTACCGCAAAGCCGTGCGAGTCAAGGGCACCCGCCCACGCATCGCCCGCCGCGGCCAACCCCACGGCTCCGGACTGAGCACCATCAGATGGGTCGTCGAGCGCACAATCGCCTGGTACCACGGCATGAAACGGCTACGCATCCGATGGGAACGCCGCGACGACATCCACGAAGCCTTCCTCACCCTCGCCACCTGCATCATCACGTACCGACACGTCGTGCGACTTTGTTAGGACCGCTAAGAGATCGTTTCAGTTTGAGTTGTGGAGTCTCCGGGGCAGATGGCCGCGCAGGCCAGGCTGAGCAGGGCTTGGTGGATGTCGGCGCGACGTTCGTAGCGGGTGCGGAGTCGTTTGAAAGGCGTGTAGCCAGGCGAAGCTGCGTTCAACGACCCAGCGCCGTTGGTCGAGTCCGGAGCCGTGGTCGGTGCCGCGGCGGGCGATGACCGGGGTGATCCCACGGGCGCGGACGAGGCGACGGTACTTGTCGTGGTCGTAGCCGCGGTCGGCGTAGATCTTGCGGGGCCGTCGGAGCGGTCGGCCGTGGCGGCCGCGGATGGGCGGGATGGCGTCGATCAGGGGAATGAGCTGGGTGACGTCGTTGCGGTTCCCACCGTCAGAGTCACCGCCAGGGGCGTGCCGGCGGTGTCGGTGATCAGGTGGTGCTTGCTGCCGGGCCGGCCGCGATCGACGGGGCTCGGCCCGACATGGTCCCCCCTTTGAGCGCACGCACGTGGGAGGCGTCGACCACTGCGTAGGCCAGGTCCAAGGCCCCGGCGGCACGCAGTTCGGCCAGGAGCACCTCATGCAGACGCTGCCACACGCCCTGCTCATGCCAGCGGGCAAGCCGCCGCCAGCACGTCGACCCGGACACCCCGAACGCCGAGGTCGGCAGCTGCTGCCACGGGATCCCGGTCCGCAACACGAACAAGATCCCCGCGAGGGCCGCCCGGTCGTCACGAGCCAACCGCCCGGGGTAGCGGAACCGGCGGCTACGGGCCGGGATCAGCGGCGCGATCCGCTCCCACAACCCGTCAACAATCTCGGGACTGCCCCGGGTTTGGTTGACTCGCGGGGTTGAGCAGTTCAGGCCGCGTGTGCGGGCCTGTTGATTGTCTCAGACCTTATCCGTGACAGGCGTGGGCAGCTCGGCCGTCGTCATACCTGTTCTCCCAGTGGTCCAATCACGCAGAGGGGGTGCGAGCTGCGCAAACCCTACCCAGACCAGGGAGCAGGAAAACCACCAGTCGCTCCCACCCTGGCGACCGGGTCAGGCATGCCGGAGCCAACCAGCGCGAGCGGGTGGGGTTGGCTGCTGCTGGATGCAGCCGGTTCCGGCGGGGACCGGCCGTAGGCCGTGGAGCGGGGACCAGTCGTCGGTGGCCTGGGCACCATCACGTGATCACTACCAGCCGGGGCGCCAGTCACGTCACTGCCGGGTTGTCAGCCACGGCCGCACGTGCATCGTCACCGGCAGCCCCCCACTCGGTGCGAAGGGGGGCTCGGTCAGCCAGACGACGGAGCACCGCTGGTGTCGACCGGCTCGCCGCGTTACCTCAGCGGGGGATCAGCGGTAGCACCGCCAGGCGTAGGGGTCGCCGGAATTCGATGTCTGTGCGTAGGCGCCGGATTCGAACGTGTCGCGGCAGGCGACGTCCATGTCGACGATGGACGCGGAGAGAAGCCTCGTACACTGCCAACGGCCGTCGTTGCGGGGATCCGCTGAGCCCCCGGTGTACCGATCGCAGTACCGCTGGGCCATGTTCGCCACCCCGCGGCTGCTCGATGGGCCGAGCAGGACCGGGTTCGGGCTCCGGGTCTGCGTCGGCGTGGCCGCGGTAGGGGTTGGCGTGGCGGAAGGCGTGACAGACGGTGTGGCGCTGGGCGTGACGGAAGGCCTAGCCGACGGTGTGGCGCTGGGCGGTGCGGAGGAGCCGCCCGGTGCCGCGGAACTTGGCGACATCGACGGTATCTCCCCCGGGGTGACCGGCTCCTCAAACGGATCCGGCGCGGTGGTGGCCGCCGACACCGGCAGCCCGCTTTCGGGCGTTCGACCCGACTCCCACGTGAGCGCCAGAGCGGCGAGCAGCGCCCCCACCGCGAGCGCGCCGACCGGGATCAGCCAGCGCCGCCGCCGGCTGGCTGGCCGTAAGCCGGCACCAAGCTCCCGGTTGTACGTCCTTCGGGGCCGCCCGCCCTCGCCCGCCTCGAGGCCTAGCGCGTCGGACTCCTCACGGCGGTACTCACTGCGGCAGGCGGAATCAGCGTGCGGGTAGTAATCCTCGTGGGCGTTGCCCGTCTCGTGGGCATACCTCTCCTGCTGCGCGGCGTACGCGTCCTCGTGGACCGAGCTGGCATCGGTCGGTCCGTACGGTTCCTGGGCCCGGCATTCCCCCCGATAGGCCTGGTCGTGCTCGGCGTACTGGTAGGCGAGTGGGCCGGACCGCCGCTGGGGATGCTCATGTTGGGAGCGGGCTCCGGCGCACTGCTCGTACTCATCCCCGTACTGCGGGTATGCCCGCTGCCTTGCGGGTCGCCCCTGGTGCTCGCCGGTGTTCTCGGGCTGGCGCGACTCCTGATACTGGTCCGACACGTCCTCGCGCCACTGCGGGGCGGCTGCTCCCTGCTGCACGTACGACGAGTCGGATTCGCTTGCTTCCAGCCGCGACCGTCGACCGATCCAGCTGTCTATGAGACTCGCCGGGTTGTCGTGATCTTGGGCAGCTCCATCGGCGGAACGAGCGGTCGATCTCTCGGCCACGGTGGCTGGCCTCCTCGGAAAGCGCAGGTGCGGACAGCTAGCTGACCTTACGATCAAGCGCTACGCCGGATGCCAGCGTTACAGCTCTCTCATTCCCTCGCGCGGCGCACAAGCGGTTTGCGCGGGAGCCGGCCCGGCGGCGCCGTACCGCCCGGTCAGCCACTGCGCCCTCGCCGCTTGCCTCCATGTGGCCCGGTGCGCAGGCCGCAAACAGAGGCTGACGCGGCTCACGCGCCATGGGCAACGGGAGCCATGTGCCGGCGAAGGCTCCACCAACGGATCAGCCGCTGCGACGGTTGCCCCACTGGCGCGGGCTCTGGACCGAGCCTCGGCCGCCGAAGCGCTGACCCTTTCCATACGGTTGAGGCGAGGCAACCTTGCCCTTCGCGCGTCGGGCAGCCCGATTTGCGTAAACGGCAGGACCGTCGGTCTCGGTCTCGGTCTCGGTCTCGGTCTCGGTCTCGGTCTCGGCCATGGTTGGCGTGTCCGCATCCTCGAGGTGGGCGCCTTGAACGGGCTCGGGCTCCGGCATCGGTGTCTCCCTGGATTCGTCGGGCGCCCTACGGACCATCGCCAGCCGGCAGACGCGGACTGCTCGACGCCGGTGTGGGCGTCTTGACGGTATCGCAACGCCGAGCCCGCTCGATCAACGGTCCGTAGGCCCCGCGCAGGTGACAACCGCCATCAGATCTGTGGTGTCAAGCCGCGGATGGTGTGGTCAGCGGCAGGCGCTGGGCAGCTGACGGTGCGCTTTGACACCGGCTTGTGCAGCCAGCCGGTGCTTGGGCTGCTACGCATGGTCCGTCAGCAACTGATAACCACCGCTCCCACACGCTGATGATCTGCCCAACCCTTCGAGGCGCTTTCCGCCACCTTGTCCTGCAATCGCTCGGGATCTAGAGCCAACCGGCGGCACGATTCGCACAGCGGAGGTAATCCACCCTCACCGCCGCCCAGATCGTTCGGCTTGCAACTAAGTCCGACCGGCACAGATTTCGAGATCGGGAGACAGTACTTCAGAAGACGTCCCGTACTTGCACACAAAAGAAGAGCCTTTACGTAGCACGGTTCCATCTTGCGACTCCTTGCCCTTGACCTGATCGGTGACCTCGCGTGCCAGCGCGTCACGGAGGAAACACACATCGAAGAACTCCCGCCGATGGGCTTGCGAAAGGCGTGCGCGGTCGCGTCGGGGTCGGCACAGGCAACGGCGATCCGCAGGCTGCGGCGGCGGCGACGATCAGGTCGGCGACGGTGGTCACGACCGGGAGTTGGCGGGTGAGGCAGACGAGGGTGTCCCGCCCCGACATGCCCCGGCACCGGATGACCCGGATCAGATGCCGCAGCGTCGTCAGTCACGCTCGCAGGCTAACAACGCTCCTTGTATCAGCTCATATATGACGGATGCGTGATCCGAGCATCCCGCGGCAGGGGCAGGACACCTCGCCGAGCACCACGTCGGCGCCGGCCTCCGCGAGCGCCGACGTGGTGCTCGGCGCTCGACGACCCCTCCCCGGCCCCCGGAGGATGGTTCCGGCCCCTGCCGCCGAAGGCTGACGCCGCCCTGTTGATCTTGGGCGGCCGGCCTCGCTCACCGAAGGGAGGTGTTGGAGACCTGCCGGACCGGCAACTCGAGGCGGGTGGCTGACAGGTCGAGCGTCGCGGCGACCGCCGTGTTCGGTGGCCGGTAGGTCGGCTGGTCGACCTGTGCCAGGTCCAGTCGGATTCGGTGACCGGTGGGGAACGTCCAGTGGTTGCCGTACAACGGCACCTGGACCATGCCGCTGCGTGCGTCGTAGCCGGTGAAGTCGAACCGGTATACGCCTCGGCTGACCAGCACTGCGGCGCCGTCGGGCGGCACGTCCCACACTCGTGCGGCCAGCACTGCCGTGGCGCCCGGCGTGGCGGCGTACCGGGCCTGAACGTGGCCGATCCCGACGAGGGTTTGTTCCGTCGGCAGCGGTGGTGAGACTGCGGTGTAGCCATCGGCTGGCGAGGCGATCAGTCGGGTGGACGTACGGCAGCCCGCACCGGTGGGGGTGATGTTGCCGCCGGCGACGGCGTCGGTTACGGCTGCGTCCGGGTCGGTGGCGCCTGAGATGGGCGCCAGGGAGACAGAGCCTTTGTAGTCGACCGTGAGCTTGCCGTTGGCGAGGCCGACCGGGTTGGGCGCGGTGATCGCGTCCGCGGCGGTCGTAGCACCCGCGCAGCGGGTGGGGTAGCTGGTCACCGAGGTACGCGCGGGCCGACTGCCGGCAATGTTCGCCTGCAGGAACCTCCACGCCTGTTCGTTGATCGCCTGCCACGCGCCCGGCGGGTTCTGCGCCCGGGAGTGGCCCACGTCGCCCACCGCGACGGCGACCGGCCAGTCGCGGTCGAGGCTCTTGAGGTAGGTGAACATGCGGAACGACTCCACCGGTGGAAAGAGGTCATCGGTCCAGCCGGAGACGGAGAAGATCGCCGGCATGCGGCCTGCGTCGCGGCCGATGCGCCAGCCGGGCTGGTAGTACGCGGAGTGCCAGCCGCTGAATGCCGTTCTGAGCTGGCCCATCATCGGGTCGTCCACGGGGCCCGGCGCGGTGTAGGGCTCCCCTGCGTCGACCCTGGCGAGCCACGCGGTGAACGGTTCGGGTCCGTTGCTCTGTGGGCTCGGGGAACCCTCGTCGAAGACGCCGTTGGTGGTGCCGAGACTGTAGAGCCCACCGACGTAGCTGGTCTTGGCGACGCCGATCGGGTTGCCGATGCCGAGGGTGTCGGGTGCCCCCTGCGAGGACGAATACAGGTCGTTGCCCTGGTACGGCTCGCCGACCGGCGCTAGGGAAGGTCCGCCGGGGTGGCCGTTGGGCATCAGCGCGTAGGCCAGATCGGTCCACGGATACTTGGGCACGGCAACCTGCAGACGCAAGCGTGGCAGGCCGGGCAGGTCGCTCCAGTACTCGCTGCCGGCCTGTGCGGCGGCCTGCAGCCAGCTCTCTCCGCCGCCGTAGGAGCCGCCGCTGACCGCGACCTGGTTCCGGTTGATGTCTGGGTAGGCAAGAGCGGTCAGGGCGGCCAGCCACTGGGTGTCGCGGATCTCGACGTCCTTGTTCTTCACCCGGATGGTGCCGGTGGGCGGACAGGCCGACCCGCCGGGCGGCAGGCACGTCGGCGCGGCCCCGGCCGGCGTTGACGGCTGGTAGCTGGCCCTCGGGCCGTTGTCGCGGAAGCCGCGGGCGGTGTAGGTGAGCACGTAGTAGCCGTGTCTGGCAAACCAGTGGTTGTTCCAGTGGTACTTGTCCGCCCCGTCGGCGACGTCGGAGGTGGACTCCCATTCGTGCTTGTCGTTGCCGAAGCCGTGCAGCAGCACGATCAACGGATGGGTGTCGCCGGTGCCGGGCATGGGCCGCGTGACATCCACGTCGAGGGGTGCGCCGTCGAAGCTGGGAACCTGCGCCGAGCAGGTCGTCGCTCCACCCGGGTACGCGGCACAGTTTGCTCTCAGCGCCTCCGCATTCGGTGATCCACTTCCCGCGGCACTTGACGCAGCCGCCGTCGGGGGCACCGCCCCGGACAGCACCGCCAGTAAGACGAGGGCGCCGGCGTGTGCGGGCCCGGCCCACCTCGTACGCGTTGGTGTCACGGCATCCAGCCCCCTTCGGGAAGCGGCAGCGCGGAACGGCGCGCAAGCTCGCCTGGGCCCTCTGTCGCTGACCGCCCGGAGGGATGGTGGCGGCCGGCTGTCCGGCGGCCACCATCCCGTACCCCCGGGGGTCTGGCGGAGGTGTGGTCAGTTCATTTGGTGTCGGTTGCGGTGAGGGTGAACGGGACCGCGGCGCCCAGCCACAGCTGGGTGAGTACGTATCGGGTTCCGCTCGGGATCGTGCCGGTCTCGTCGGCAGCCGAGGAGGCCGCCGAGCCGAGCAGGGTGCATGACTCGTCGTAGAAGTACAGGTCGAAGTCGTACGGGGTGGCGGTGTCGCTGTGCACGTGCGCCTCGTGGGCGCCGTCGCCGAAGCTGTCGGGCAGCTTGGTGACCCAGCCGTCCGCGCCCTGCGCCGGTGCAACGGGCACGGCACAGGCCGTCTTGAATGCGGTGGCCGTCACGCCGGTGGCGTCGTCGGCCGTGCCGGTGGACGGGTTGCCCGCGACGATCATCCCGGTGTCGGTCACCGGTTCGTCCGGCGGGGACGGCGGCAGCGGCTCGACCCCGGTGGCGGTCTTCGAAAAGACCTGCAGTTCGGCGCTCTGCACGTCCGTCTTGGTCTCGCCGAGCGCGCTGTCGGTCCAGAACCGCACGTACTGGGCCTGCACCGGCTTCGACAGGGTGAACTGCTTGTAGTGCAGGTCGGGCGCGGTGGGGCGCGGCGTCTGGTAGCCGAACGCGTCCGCCCGGGTCAGGGCGGTCTGCCAGTTCGTTCCGTCGGTGGAGGTCTGCAGGGTGAACCCGCGCAGCCCTTCGAATCGGGAGGTGGTGAAGGCGCTGACCTGGACCGACGAGATCTGCGCCGGCGCGGCCAGTTTGATCACGGCGTTGCCGGCGCCCCGGGTGGCCTTCCAACTGCTGGCCTCGGTGTCGTCGATCAGCCGTCCGGCGCCGGTCGTGGTGGCCGAGACGACGGTGGCGCCGTTGGCGGCGGACGCCAGGTTGGGTGCCAGCGCGAACCGCAACGCCGAGGTCTGACCGGCGGTGACCTTCACGCTCGGGAAGGTGCGGGCGCCGAAACCCTCGGCCGCGATGGTCACCGGGTAGGTGCCGGCGGACACCGGCGCGGAGAACCCGCCGTCGGTGGACGAGGTCCGCAGCGGAGTGACCCGCGCTTCGAACACGCCGAGGATGATCCGGGCGCCGGGGACCGGCTTGCCGGTGGCGGCGTTGACGACGGTGCCGGTCAGGGTGCCGTTACGGGCCGGGTTGACGTGCTCGTAGGACGGGGTGGGGTCGGTGTCGTCGCCGCCGTCGGTGGCGGCGTGCAGGCCCAGACCCCGCTTGGCGAAGGCACCGTAGACCGTGTCCACCAGGGCGGCGTAGTCGGACCTGCTGTGGTAGCGGTTGTCCAGCGCGGTGCGGATGGCGTCACGCATGTCGATGAACGACGGGTCCGCCGGGGACAGCGGCATCGCGTCGGTGACCAGCCGCGCGGCCATCTCACCACCGGCCGCCTCGCCGTAGCGGGCGACGAGGGCCTTGCGCAGGTCCCACAGGGTGGCCGTCCAGATCTCGCCGTCGGAGTGGACCTCGGCGCCGCCGAGGTCGTATCCGATGTCGCCGTAGCCGGTGGGGTTCTGGTCGTAGCTCCAGTTGCGGATGCCGCGTGTGGTGTTGCCGGTGGCGTGCTGGCCGACCACTGCGGTGGTGGCGAGTTTCTTGCCGTAGAGGTAGTTCAGCGCGTACCAGTCGCCCCAGCCCTCACCCATGGAGCCGGACTGGTGGGTGTTGAGGGCGTTGTCCTCACCGCTGACGTACCGATTCGACAACCCGTGCGCGTACTCGTGCTCGATGACTGACGCGTCGAAGTTGCCGTCCGAGTACGGTCCCTCGAAGGTGTCGTTGATCGGCTCCCACAGGAACATGCCGCTCCACGCCGGGATGCCGTCGGGCAACGTGAGCATGTAGGCGTTGTCCCGCCCGGTGTAGGTGGGTGCACCGCCGCTGGCCGCGCCGGCGTGCACCAGCCCGAGGACCGGATCGCCGCCCTGACCGCCGCTGGCGCCGTTGTTGGCCTGGAAGTTGCCACCGGACTCGGTGAAGCCCAGCGCCCGAAACTCATCGTGGATGCGGTTGTGGTGCCAGAACAAGTTCGTCGCCGCCGAGTCGAGGTCCTGGACGTAGCTCGGCGGCAGCGTCTGCCCGTTGCTGCGCGCCCAGTTGGCGGCGTAGGCGTAGTTGAACTGGGCGGTGGGGCTCACCGGGCGCGGCCCCTGGTCGGCGGGGACCAGGAAGTTCGAGTAGTTCGCGTACGTGTTGGCGTTGTTGCCGAAGGTCGTCGGCCCGGCGATACCCGCCAGGCCGGTGGGGTCGACGTATCCCGACGGCGACTGGGCGGTCGGCCCGAACGACTTGATGACCGGGGCCCCGCCGGCCGGCGCTCCGGGGTAGTTCTCGTAGACGGTACCTTCGGCGTCGCGCGCCACCAGGGACGCCTGGTACAGCGTCTCCCCGGTCGCCGCGTCCACGACCGTGTCCCACGCCTCGTCGAGGCCCTTGATGAACAGGACGCGGTAGGCGGGTCGGGCGCCGTCGCGGGTGGGGAACGCCGCCTTCTGCACGTAGGACTCACCGGCGAAGGGGCCCTTGGCGAAGACCTCGAAGCCGGCACGGTGCCCGGTCGGCTGCGCCGTGTAGGCCACCCCAGAGGCGAGCTTGCCGGCCACCCCCTCTACTGCCTGGCCGGCGGACAGCTTGTGCACTGCGTTGAGAGCCCCGCCGCGGGCGGAGTTGCCGGCGTAGGAGAGGACCTTCCCGTCGCTGGTCACGGCCACGCCGAGGCGCCCGCCGCGCACCGCCGGCAAGCCGGCGTACGTCTGCGCGAAGTTCACCACGTGCGTGCCGGTGCCGACGAGTTCGTGGTCCCGCACGACGGTCAGCGACGCGACGTCCACCGCCGTGAGGCCGAACGCGTCGCGGTTGGCGTCAATGAAGGACCGAGCCACCGCGATCGCATTCCCGGAGCGCGGGCCGGTGAGCCAGCCTCCGTCCTTGCGGATCGTCCGAGGCGTACCGAACCGCCGGTCCCAGCTGACCCGGGTACCGGCGCCCGCGACGGCGCTCAACTCGCGTACCGCGGCGAGTTGGGCATCGGTGGGCCGCACCGGGTCCGACGTACGGCGGACATCGAGCCGCTCGACACCGGATGACCCAACATCGACTACGGCCGAAGCGACCGATGGACTAAGTGTCAGGACCAGGGCGAAGGCCGCCCCGACGGCCAGCGGTGGACGGATACGCATGGAAGCTCCCTCTGGGGATTGAGTCATGCCTGCGTCGTGCCGGAGGTAGTAGCCCCTCCCAATGGACATCGACGCCGACGGCTGAAGCGCAACAACCATCGGCCAAACGCCAGCCCGCCGCCGATCACCAGCACGTCAACGACCCAGGCATACGCGGCACCTCTTGCGTCGAGTCGACCGCGGCAACCGGCGCGAACCGGCCCACAGGTACCGGTAAACGAGTCACCGACGGCATCCGACCGTCGCCTTCCTGTACCGAGACATGGTCACCGTGAGGGAGTGCCGCTCCGACGTCGCCGAGATCCACGCACGGCTGCCGCGCACGACGGCAGCCCTCTCCCGTGGGACCAGATGAAGCAGCGGCTGGTGTAGAGCAGCAAGCAGCCGTTCGGTAAGAACAGCCGGTGCATCGGCCGCGCGGACGGCGGGTCAGACCGATGGGCCGAGCCCTCAGGGCTTACAGGCTCACCCCTGCGTGCCGCATCGGGCCAGTGGCGGAGCTACCAGCGGATGCCACGAAGCGGTTTCCATGAGCCGGCATGGCGCAACGGCCTCGTAGCAAGGCCTCCGGGCTGTCATCGTCTGTCAGCCGATCGCCCCGGGGCCGCCCGTCAGACAGGCGAGCGCCAGTGTCATGGGAAGCCGAGCCGCTGTCGGCCCTAATCCAGGCGCTACCCCTCGGCATTTCGTCGCAAGAGCCCCTAATCCCCTAACGCCAACCGCCACCCATGCCCTAACCCGGCCGAATAAGGCTGGGGTGCAACCCCGATGTCCGATACCGCCGCTACGCCCTACGGTCGATCCCGGGTCCGGGCGATGTTGTCTGACACGTCCTAACAACACCTATCGAGGAGACCGGCAACATGAGTGCAAGCGCCAGCACAAATTCGACCGCCGACGTGAACCCGACCTCTGCTGCCGACTGGACCGGCAACACGGAGGCAACCGCCGATACGAGCGCGACCATCAACGTGGACTCCACCGCCAGCGCGGGGTCGACCGCCGAGATGGGCGCAGCCGCTGGATTGGTGTCGCCGCAGAGCCTGCAGGACTTCGTATTCGGCCTGCTCACGAACGTCGACGCCCGAGCGGCGTACGAGGCGGACCCGCAAGGGGCGCTGGACAACGCCGGCCTCAACGACGTGACCCCGGCCGACGTGCAGGACATCGTTCCGCTCGTCTCCGACTACGTTCCTGTACAGGGCATCACCTCCTTGCTTTCCGAAGACAGCCTCGGCGTCAGCGCGGCCACCACCGTCGACGGACTTGGGCTCAGCGGCGCGACCAGCACCCTCGGCGGACTCGGCGTCAGCGGCGTGACCGGCCACCTGGGCGGCACCCTCGACAGCACCGCCGGCGGACTCGGCGTCAGCGGCGTGACCGGCGACCTCGGCGGCACGGCGTACGGCGCCACCGGCCTGGTCAGCGACGTGACCGGCGACCTCGGCGGCACGGCGTACGGCGCCACCGGCCTGGTCAGCGACGTGACCGGCGACCTCGGCGGCACGGCGTACGGCGCCACCGGCCTGGTCAGCGACGTGACCGGCGACCTCGGCGGCACGGCGTACGGCGCCACCGGCCTGGTCAGCGACGTGACCGGCGACCTCGGCGGCACGGCGTACGGCGCCACCGGCCTGGTCAGCGACGTGACCGGCGACCTCGGCGGCACGGCGTACGGCGCCACCGGCCTGGTCAGCGACGTGACCGGCGACCTCGGCGGCACCGTGCACGGCCTCGACAGCGTCACGGGTGACGTCGGTGTACACAGCGACGCGTACGCCAGCGCGGACGGCGAGCTCCTGGGGGGCCTGCTCTGAACTAAAGACGCTCTGCTCAATGCGGAGGCGGGGAGGGCGCTCATTGCGCGGTTCCCGGCCTCCGTATTGGTTTACTTGGGGTCGAGAGTCTCCGGCCGGGCCGGCTGGCCACAGGCTAGGGGTACGGACATAATTGGCACTATGCGCGGGTATCGGGATTGGATCACCTCGCCAGGCACCACAAGGGCGGCAGCGGCTGCCGTTCAGAGGGGCGCTCCACAATCAGCATCAGTACGACAGTCCGGTTGCGTTATGTAGATGCCGATTGATGGACGAACGGTCCCGCGTCGGCGGTAGCGGCTGGCCCGTCGCACATGACGTGGACGCTGTCCCGCGCCTTCCGCCGGATTGGCGTGCCGGCCGCATCGATCCACTACGAGGAGTTCAACTTCAGCTGCCCCTGGCCGCGGGAATCCGTGCGATAGCGTGTGGCCCATGGGATCCGTGGACCTGGTCTTGGCCGTCGTGGTCGCCGCGGCCAACCTGGCCGTCGCCGCCGTACTGCTCGCCAGGAGCCGTGGCGGCACGGCGGTGCCCCGGATCTTCGGCCGCCCGCAGCCCTTTCCACGCCTGCGGGCCGCGATGCACGCCTGCCTGGGGCTGGGGATGGGCGTCGGCTGGCTCGTCAAGGACATCTTCCCGCCCCACTCCACGGGCGACATTGTGCTGTTCAACGTGATAAGGGTCCTGCTGGTGGCTGGCCTTGTCACCGCCCTGCTGGTCGCCTTCCAGCACGTGCGGCCCATTCGTGACAAGGCCACCCGCTAGCGCGGTGGCCGCTATGGATTCGTTATGTAGATGGCCGGTGATGCAGCCAGGCTGGTTTGGGCTGTTCGGCGTGTATGCAGGCACGGGAACGGCCGCCACGTGATCATCGTCGGCTTGTGGCGACAACTAAAAATCTTGTGGCGGCCGCTGGGCACAGCTTGGACGCAGACCAACATGGGCACTCTGTTCATCGGCTGTGATGGAGGTGGCAGGTCCGCGGCGGCCGGTCCCGGCGTACGCGGGGGCGAGGCCGTAGCCGACGTGGCGTTCTACCGCAGGTGAGGGTGGTGTGGCGTAGCCAGTGGGTACACGTTTCCTTACGCGGCCACCCACGGCAGCTGGTGGCCGATGCGTTTCCACAGCAGGTCGTCGGCGCCGTGCCGGGGGGCCGGTGAGGTAGGCGGCGGTGAGGCCGAGGTGGGCAAGCAGGTGTGGGCGGTGGTGGCGCGTCGGCAGCTCGTAAACAACGGAAGGACCCCCTCCTATCGCTTTCCGCACAGGAGGGGGCCCTTTCTAACCGGTCAGCGGTGGTCGAAGGCAACCGCTCACCGAAGGGCGAACGTGACCACGTTGTCGGTCTGCTTGGCGTCGTCCACGGGGTCGCGCTCGGTGTTCAGGCGCATCACCTGAGCGGTGCCCGACACGGTGCCGAGCTGCCCTGGGTGGAAGAGGCCGAGCACCAGCGTCTTCGTCTCGCCGGCCCGCATCTTGCCTAGCAGGCAGGTGATTTTGGTGGGCTTGATGTCGTTGCGGCCCACCTCCAGGCAGCCCGACCAACCCGCGCGCTCCTGGCGCACGTCACTGTCTCCGAAGTTCAGCCACAGGAAGGCGTAGTCCACGTCGGCGGGTCCCGCGTTGTGGATCGTGACGGTGGTGTTGCCGTGCCGCGTACCGTCGGCGGTCGGCTCGCCGAACGTAACGTCCGTGGCGGTGACCCGCAGGTCAGCCTGCTTCGCGGCAGGGAAGGTGGTCGGGCCGCCGGTCTGCTCGAACCTCTCGCCGGTCCACTCGTACTTCCGCCACTGCCACTGGATTGTCTCCGCCGATTCGCCGCCGCCCGGTGCGCTGTCGCCCACCTTGACCCGGACGCTCCCATCGGCGCGCGGATCGATCCCGGAGATCCAGCCGATCTTCTCTGCCGTGGGGGCGCCCACGATCCGGTCGGTCGCGACGACCCGGCCGAGCGTGACGATATTCCCGCTGTCGTTCCGGTCGAACGCCACAACCTGGGACTGTCCCGTCTGCAGGTAGACGCACCGGATGATCGCTATGGTCTCCTGGGCGCCGTCCCGGTCGACGTCCCCGTACTTGACCGTGGTCAGCCAGTTGTCTCCGTCCTGGACGCCCTTGTCGGACAGCCGGGCGCCGGCGTCCGCGCAGGGCGCGTCGCTCGCCCATGCCGGCAGGTCGACCGTCGCGGCGAGCAGTTGAGCCCGGCTGATTCGCCCGTCCGGGGCCGCCTGCGCCTTGGACGTAGCGCTCGCCGATGGGCTTACCGACGGTGCCTGGGTGGTGCCCGGCGTTGGCTCGGTCGAGGTGGCCGGCGCTGGCGGCGCCGGACCACGGCCGAGGGCGGCGTACCCGGCCGCCGGGCCTGCGATGAGGACGAGGGCGACCGCCGCTCCGGCCGTGACCGCGACCTTGCGGCGGCGGCGCACCGTCGTGCGTACGGCGTGGGAGCCGGCCGGCGTGACGTCGGCCATCAGCTCGTTGCGGTAGGCGGCGAATTGGGTGTCCAGGAAGGTGTCCTCGTTAGTCACGGCTCTTCTCCTCCTTGCGTTCGGTCAGGTGGGCGGCCAACGCCGTGCGGCCGCGGTGCAACCAGGACTTGACGGTTCCTTCCGCCACGCCCTCCTGACGAGCGATCTCCGAGACGGGCATATCGGCGAGGTGGTGCAGGACGACGGCCCGGCGCTGGTTGGCGGGCAGGACCGCAAGTGCGGCCTCCATTGCGACCCGATCCGGGCTGGGCCCGGGCACGTGCTCTTCGCGCTGACGACGCAGGAAGAGCTGGGCGGTACGCATCCGCCGCCACCGGCTGGTGGCCAGATTCCAGGCGACCTTGCGGACCCAGGCGGCCGGGTCGTCGTACCGGACGATCTTCTGCCACCGGGAAAACGCCCGGCAGAAGGCCTCCTGTACCAGGTCCTGGGCCTGCCCGAGGTCGCCGGTGTACGCGCATAGTTGCACCGTTATCCTCCGGAAGTGGGCCTGGTAGAACTCATCGAAGTCGATCTCGAGTGATTCCCGCCCGGCGCCTGGCGGCGGTGGCTCGTCGAGGCGCGGCGGCGTAGTCAATTGCACGATCCCTCCCCATGTCGATCCCGGCCACTGGCCGGGAGGCGCTGTTAACACGTGCCGCCCTCGGCATCGGTTGCAGGCCGAAGCCCTTGTGGTCGACTTGGTCGTGCAGCTGCCAGGAGTGCTCGGCGAACCCGCTGTTCCACGGCGCGGCCGACTTCGCCGTCCTACACGTATTGATCGACCGGCCGCAGCGAGGGCACCCCGACTCAGGCTGGTAACGGCTCCTTAACTCTTTGAGTGTTGGAGTCGGCGCCAGCAGTTGATGGCGCAGGCGAGGGTGAGGAAGGCTTGGTGGATGTCGTCGCGGATCTCCCAGCGGATGCGTAGGCGGCGGAACCAGTGCAGCAGGGCGATGGTCTGCTCGACGACCCACCCGTCGGGTGCCAAGGCTGGAGCCGTGGTCGATGCCGCGTCGGGCGATGACCGGGTGTGATGCCCTTGGCCCGCAACTCACGGCGGTAGCAGTCGTAGTCGTAGCCCCGGTCGGCGTAGAGACGCTCGGGTCGCTGCCGGGGCGGCCGCGGATGCCCTTGATTCGGGGGACCATGTTGACCAGGGGCATGAGCTGGGCTGACGGCGAGGGGGATGCCGCCCGCGTCGGTGATGACGTGGTGTTTCGAGCCTGGCTTGCAGCGGTCGACCGGGCTCGGACCGGCTTTGGGCCGTCCTTGAGCGCCCACACGTGGGAGCCGTCGATCACCGCCTGGGACATGTCCAACTGCCCGGCGGCCCGCAGCTTGCCCAGCAGCACCGCATGCAGCTGTTGCCATACCCCGGCGTCTTTCCAGTCCCGCAACCGGCGCCAACAGGTCATCCCTGAGCCGAAGCCCAGCTCCTGGGCAGGTACTCCCACGGGATCGCGGTGTAGAGCAGGAACATGATCCCGCACAACACCTTGCGGGGCTACCCGCAGCAGGCGTCGACCGATTGACTGAAGTTGACTTTTCAACCCATCACGCACTACCGATCACCCAGGTCACTGGCTCAGGCGGTACGGCGGAGTACGCCGAACAACGCGCCCGCATCCTCGGCGAGCTGCAACCGCCGGGGTCACCGATGAGTGTGGGGCAGCACAGCACGGCGCCGATGGAGTTCGCCGGGCATGCTCCGGATGCCTTGACCCTGCCGCGCTTGGATACCGGCTTCGCGGCGACGGCGGCGGTTTACTGCCAGCTCGATGTCAAGCGGCGTGCTGACGCCGGTCAGGACATGGTCGTCACCGAGAGCCGGGCCACCGATCTGACCGCACTGCTCGCGCTGCGTTTGCCCGACGAGAGCCTCACGGTTGAAGCTTGCACTCTGGAGATGCCCTGGGTGCCGAACCTGCTGCTCCTTGACGCGCAGGCCGATGGAGCCGTCCCGGCCTGCCGGCGACCGGCTGCGGCACGCCTCGCACCCAGGCGCAGGAGGCGGTACGCGATCTGCGGTTAACCCCCGTCACGGAAGCCGTCGTCAGGTAGACCGAGTCGAACCCTGCGACGTGCGACCGGCTTCTCCAGTATCCGACCGGCCCGGATGGACCGGTAATCCAGTACCTTGGCCGGGCGGCTCAGCGCGGTCGGACACCGCAGCCTGACGCCGTCCTCCCAACCTGCTCCCAATTTAAGGGGCAGAAGGGCGAAAGCCGGTTACCGGCCGAACCGGTGACGGGCTTTCTACCTGCCTATATTCACGGTGGGCGATACTGGGATCGAACCAGTGACCTCTTCGGTGTGAAACAGGACGCTGCACCGACTCTGACCTGCAGAAACATGAAGCTGCAGGTGGGCGTGGGTGCAGTTGAGCGCCGTTCGGTGCCGTTGGGCGCGGTTCAAGGCCGTTCAGGGCACCCTGATGCTCCCAACCCGCTCCCCCGATCCGGGTCTCGAACCCCGCTGCCACCGGTCGCCTTCGCCGATGCCGGTTCCGCAGGCGGTCGGTCATGTGGTGCCGGGTCTACCGGATTCGTCGTGACCAGTCCGGGCTTAAGCCAGTCGGTCCCTGACGCTCCCGAACTGCTCCCCGAGGTCGGATCACCGCCGCCTCACCCAGCGGAACCGAGTCATAGGATGCGAACAAGGTCGCGCATCGTGGCGAACTGAATGTCGGGGCGCGTCAGGCCCGCGCTAGCACTTCGAACACAGTGCTGCTCCGAGGCCCTCCAGGCAATAGTCGGCGAGATGGTGCAGATGCACGGCGGCCTGGTCATCACCCGGGAGCACGACGCCCACCCCTACCTGCGCAACGCATTCGCGTCCACTCAGCTGTTCGGCGCCCCCAGCACCCACCTGAACCGTCTGGCGGCGAAGTTGCTGCCCTGAGGATCTCGACGTCGGGTGGAAGAATTGCCGGCATGGCCGACCCGATCTCCATCGCCATTGCCGGGTTCCTCGCCGACCAAATTCGCCGCCGTGCCGAGGACAGCGCCTGGGATTTCGGACGGCGTCTCTTCCGCGGCGACCCGTACGAGAAGGAGCTCAGCGGCTCCCTGACCGAGTCGCTACGACGGGCGCTGCAGGTGGCCGTCGGCCTGGACCCGGGCAGCCCGGCGAACGATCGGGCCATCGACGTTCTCCTGCACCAGGCCGATGTGCGGCAGGCCTCCCCCACATTCGACCCCGGACAGCCGATGTTGCTGCAGATCGGGGCGATTATGATCGCTCAGATCGCGCTCATGCGCAGCGATGTCGAGGGTCTCGATGCGACGTGGGGGCCGACCAGCCCGCTGGACTCCCTCGAGGAGGAGCTCGGCGTCACCATCGACGACGAGACGCTGGCTCGGCAATGGCTCTCGGAGTTCGTCGCCGATGTCGAGGCCAACCGCCTCCGCGGTGGAGCGCTGGCCTACCTGGCGGTGCAGTTCGACGCGGAACGCAACCGTACGCAGGTCGACAAGCTGGCAGACCATCTTCGGCTGCTCGGAGCCCGGATAAACGGCTGGGACAACCGTCTTGCCGCGCTCCAGGGCACCGCGGCCGCCGCACCGATGCAGCGGATGATCGGGCACGTCTCGTCCGAGGACGCGGTCCGTGCGCTCGCCGCGACCCGGGCTCGCCGGGTGATCGACACACACCCTTTACTGCCGTCCCAGCCGGTGCGGGTACTGCTGTCCGACGGCTCCTCCGTCGCCGAGTGGATTACCACGGGCCGGGGACCGCTGTCGGTGACCGGCCACGCCGGCACCGGGAAGACGGTGGCGCTGGCCGTGGCAACCGTGGAACTGGCTAGCGCCGCAACCGTGATTCCGGTCTGGATGCACTGGTGGGACATCGCCGTCCAACTACCGAGCCTGCCAAGCTCCGAGGACTTCGAGCGGGCCGTGGTCAACGCGGTAGCGCCGGACAGCCTGGAGCTGCGGGACGCGCTGCTCGCCGACGTGGCGTCGGGGGGCGTTCAGCTGCTGATCGACGGGATCGACGAGACTGATGGAACCCGGGAGAGCACCGGCCGCAGGCGCGTGTTCCTGCAATGTCTCGTGCGCTGGCGTCATGAGCGGGTCGGCAACTTCGTGCTGGCCGGGCGCCCGGGGCCGTTGGAGTCGCCACTCGACGTCACGGCGATCAGCCTGGCCCGGCCGGATGCCGAGCAGATCCGCAGCATCGTCGCCGACCGGGTCGGAGCCGCTGACGCGCCAACGGTTGTCAAGCGGATCGAGCGGGGGCATCTCGACGACAATCTGCTTCTGATCAATCTGGCGGCGATGGCTGCGGCAAGCGACACCGAACGAACGTGGTCCGAGGCCACATCCTGGTCGAGCACGAGTTCGCTGGTTCCAGTCATCACCCGGACGCTGTGCGAGGGGAGCTGGCGGGACCGGGGTCTGCAGAACCCCGAGCGCGTCGTCGACGACCTGCTCGACGCGGCCGGAGTCGCGGCCTGGAACCTCGGCAAGGGCCGCAGCCCCGGACCGTTCACGCATCGGCAGTTCGTCGAGGCGCTGGGCGGCGACCGGGACCTGGCCTACCAGCTCGAGGACTACAGCAACCTGCTGATCGGCGGACCCCGACGGCTTCAGTTCGTCCACCGACTGGTGGCCGACCACCTCATCGCCCTGCACGCGGCACAAGACCTGAACCTGCTGAAGGCGACGCTGTCGGCTCGGTTCTGGGAGCACGACACGAAGTACCTCTTGCACGACGTCTCGATCATCTCCAACGAACGGGCCGCGTTGCTTGGTGCAGTGGCGATCGTCGCCGACGAGCAGGGACCGGCCTTCGATCGGGGCGCGGAACTGACGGCCGCGGTGGCGAACGTCGACGACTTCGACATCGACGACCCGAAGTGGGGGTCACTCCGGAACGACACATACGCCATCTGCGCCGCACGCCCAGAGTTCGCCGTCCGGCATCTGGCCACCTGGAAGCACTACTGGGCCGACGCCCGCCAACTCCTCGAGGCATGCCGCATACCGGCCGAGGCTCCGTTGACCGGAGACAGGTTCGACGAGCATGTGACGGCGCTCCTGAGCCGCATCGGCGGTTCTGACCATCCCGAAGCCCGGGTCGCCGCGGCGAACGAGCTCAAGTTGTGGCTCAGAGTCCGGCGCACCGGCCGGGTGAGCGGTGGTGTCGGCGTCGAGGACACATTCGCACCAACCGGTTCGGTCATCATGCCGACGCCCGAAAGCGACAAGAGCGAGTACCTGACGCTCTACAAACGTGAGTCGGCGACCTATCCGTGGACCGAGCGGAAGCCCGCCATCGGATGGCTCCTCTGCCGGCTGCGACCGACACACTGCGACCTGAACGGCGAGGATGTGTGCGAGGGCGGATGGTCCAACCGGTACGTCAAGAGCATCTACAAGCCGTTTGGGCTGCGCTGTGCCTGGGTTTCGGCGATGGCCCGGGATCGCGACTTCGTGCAGCAGTACCTGAACGCCGACGATCTGGCTGCGATCGTGACGGCGGACAGGTTCGAGTGGTCGCGAGCCCATGCCCTCGCCCAACTCGCCTTGGTCGACGCGCAGCGGTTCGCATCACTGCTCGAGGACTGGTGGAACGCGGACGACACGACCGCCGACGAGCAGGCCTGGGTGGTGAGCGAGATTCAGAAGCGCATCGAGTACGAGTCGATCGGTGCCGCGCTCGCCGCGATCGGCCCGTTCCTGCGTGATCCGAGTTTCCTCTCAGCGGCGGGCTTCCCGCCCGCCCACCCGTCGATGCTGGCCGGCAATTGGCGAAGCCACTGGGTCGCGGCGACGTCGCCGACCTGACCGATCTCGATGGGGGTGTTGCGTTGCCTGCGGACAGGGGGCGAGGCAGGCTTGACCGGTGAAGCTATCGCGTCGTGGTTCCTGGTCGCCGCCGAAGTCGGCGTTCGCTGGGTTCCGTTTCCCGCCCGAGGTGATCGTCGTCGCGATCCGCTGGTAATGGTTTGTGTCCGAGGGGCCACACGGACCAGTGCCCCACCACCGATGACGATCGGCCAGACCTTGAAGCTCACACAACTCTAGCTGTTTGGTGACCTCTTCGGGCTCGCCGAAGAGGTCGCCACGAGCGGACACCGGTCAGTCAGTGCCTCAGGTTGTGGCGGACCCGCCTCAGGTGGTGGCGGACCGGGTGCCGACGCGGGTCACGAGGTAGCCGAAGGCCGCCGCGGTGAAGAACATGACGATGCCGTAGACGGCCCCCGGGATCGCCATCTGGGTGCTGTTGAGCAGTGCCGGGTTGAGCGCGATCGTGATGGCCAGGGTGCTGTTGTGGATGCCGATCTCGAACCCGGCCGCCGTCGCGGCGCTCCGATCGACCCCGGCCAACCGAGGCAATCCGTATCCGATCGCGAGGCTCAGCAGGTTGAACGCGAGCACGGCCAGGCCGACCGAGACGAAATAGTCGGCAATGTTCTCGCGTTCGCCAAGCACGGCGCCGGCGATCACCGCGACGAGCACGACGATGGACAAGGTCCGTACCGGGCGGTTCAGGCGTTCGGCGACGCGGGGCACCCGGGCCCGGATCAGCATGCCGATCGCGACCGGGATGAGCACGATGGCGAACACCTGCAGCACCTTGTCGAACTGTAGGCCGACGCTCCTCCCGTCGGCCAGGAAGTGCCCCGCCGACAGGTTGACCACGATCGGCAGGGAGAACAGGGCGAGCACTGAGTTGATGGCGGTCAGGGTGATGTTCAGGGCCACGTGCCCGCCGAACAGGTGGCTGTAGAGGTTGGCCGTCGTGCCGCCGGGGGAAGCGGCCAGCAGCATCATCCCGACGGCCAGTTCCGGCGGTAGGTTGAAGGCGAGAACTAGGCCGAAGCAGAGCGCCGGCAGCACCAGCACCTGGCACACCAGCGCGATGGCGGCGGCCTTCGGGTGTTGAGCTACCCGGCGAAAGTCCTCGATGGTCAGTCCGAGACCCAGGCCGAGCATGATGATGCCGAGGGCGATGGGCAGTCCGATCAGGGTCAAGGCTGAGTCCATGACATGACATCGTTACCACCCGGTAACGCCCTCACAATCCCCCATGTGGCTGGGTACGGCCGCCAGCGGCCGAAGACGCCGAGCTCGAATAGGGCGTAGCCGTACCGGGTCAACGCCCGCTGAGTGCAGTAGATCCGTACGCACCGGGCGGCGCCGGTGACCGCGACGTCGACACCGCGGGAGTGTGACGGTCACGCCCGGACGAGCGTGCCAAGTCAGCTCTTGACCGCAGAAGGTGATCGGCTTAGCTTCATCAATCAGGAAAGTCTTTTTACTGATTTCCCTCCATCCCTCGATGGGAGTGCCGATGCGACCATTCCGTCACCGCCGCCTCACCGCAGAGTGACGAGCCGGCGCGCCCGCAACACCCGGGGCAGGTGCCGGATCAAGGCCGCGAGGACAGCTCGGTCCGCCCAGTCCAGTCGTGGCCTCGGATGCTGCCGTCGCAGGACCGCGTTCTCGTGGCGCAGGACAAGGATCTCCACCTCCTTGGCCGACGGTGTCCGGGTGAACAGGATCAGCCAACCGGCGACCCGGCAGAACACGAGATACAGCGGACGAAATCCTACGATCACGATCATCGCCCACGATGCAAGGCATCGCGTTCACCCAGTTCAGCGACCTTGACCCAGTTTGGTACCCCACAGGCCGTGAAGCTGCCGGCTTGTTTATCTACGGGTACGGGACCGCCGCAATGGTGTGGCATTCCGCTCCGTGGACGAGATCGGAAGGCCGGGAGCTACAGCCCAGCGGCGTCGAGTGTCTTGAGAAACGTCGGTCGGCGTTTGTGCTCGATGCGCAGTTCCGCCAGGTACCGCGGGAACGCTGCGGGTTCTCCGGTCGCCTGGTACACCGCCCCCAGCGCCGGTAGTAGGGCGACGGCCCGCCGGTAGCGCCGCTTGTCGGCCGAGTTGAGGATCGCCTGCTCGACGTAGGTCCCGGTACGGCTGGATCACCTCCGCCGGATACGTCACGGCCCGTCGCTCGAGCAGAGTCTGCCACTGCGCCCCACCGATCGACCGCCGATGGTGCAGGGCTTCGTGCCAGGCCTCGTCGTCACGGCCCACCGCCAACAGCACATCGACCAGCTCCGAGGCGCACGCCGGCTGCTGGGCGACCCGCTCGCGCAGCACCCCCACGGCCCACCCCTTTGGATCGTCCCCACCGACCACCGCCACTGTGTCGACCAGCGATCGGTACGCCATGGCGGTGGGATGCCGGGCGAACTCCTCCCGCCGGACCCGCACAGCACCCTGCGTGTCACCGGCGGCGACGAGCATGTCGACCAGGACGTCACGGAGCCGGTCCATGTACGGCGAGCCCTCGTTGGCGGCCACGCCCCGCCGGGCCCAGTCGACCGCATCGTCCCGGCGCCCAGCGGCACGTAGCGCCTCGGCGATCCGTTGGTACTGCACGGCACTGGCCAGGTGCTCGGCCAGCACGGTGACATACCGGTCGACGTCGCCCGACACCTCGGCGAGCTGCTCGCGCAGGTCACGCACCGCGAACGCACCGGTCCACGACTGCCGGTCGGCGGTGAGTGCCCGCTCGGCGACCAGTCGCTCCACCTCCGCAATACCCCGCTCCCCGAGCGCGGGAGCGAACTCACTCAGCAGGACACGGGGCCAGCCGGGACCGTCGCACTCCAACTTCAGGCTGATTCGGTCGCGGACCTGTGCCGGTGGTTGCACGGCCCGACTGTGCGCCGCTTGTGGCCAAGCTTGTGGCTCCCGGCCCGGCTGCGGGCGTTGTGGCAGGCACGCTTTCCCGAGCTGACCACGCCGCCCCAGGCGCTGGCCGGGTAGGAGTGGATCAAGTTCACCTCCGCCTGGCGGAGATCGGACTGCGGGTCGCTGCCCGCTACGGGTTCGCGTTGGCCAGCGGCTACGCCGTTCAGGCCCACGGCATCCTGGACCGGCCGAGCAAGGACATCGACCTGTTCACGGCGTGGGAGCGACGTGGCGAGTTCGCCGCAGCAGTGGACGCCGTCGTCTACGGCTACCGCGACGGCGGGTAATCCGTCGAGGTGACGCAGCGGTTCGACACCTTCGCCCGGCTCGCGGTCACCGATCCCGCTCAACCTGAGCATCCGTACAAGGTCGAGCTGGCGGCCAACTGGCGCGCGTTGCCGCCGGTGATGATGGACGTCGGGCCAGTGCTGCACGCCGACGACGTCGTCGCGGGCAAGATGTCCGCCCTGTACACGCGAGCCGAGCCTCGGGACTTCCTGGACATCGACGCGGCCCTCATTACCGGTCGCTACACCCGGACGCGGCTGTGCGAGCTGGCCGAACAGTCCGACGCGGGGTTCGACCGGCGCGTCCTGGCGGACCTGTTCGGAATGTTGGAGCGCTACCCGGACCGGCGTTTCGCCGCCTACAACGCCGACCCCGCCCACATCTGCGAGATGCGCAAACGCTTCGCGCAGTGGCGCGAAGAACTCACCGCCAACCTGCCCTAGCGTTGTTTGAAAGGTGCGAGGCGCGTGCCCTGGTGGCGGTACCGCCACCGCAGCCCTGTATCAATGGATGCGTGACGGCCGGGGCGGCGCCGCGCCGATCGGCGGCGCTCAGGCCACGTGGGCGAGGTAGCCGGCGACCGCCTCGTCCAGCACCTCGCGGCCCGGACGCGACCACACCTCCTCGGCGAAGACCTCCACCTCGATCGGGCCGGCGTACCCGGCGGCGTCCACGGCCTCCCGGAAGCGGCGCAGCTCGACGCAGCCGGTGCCGGGCAACCCCCGGCCGAGCAACACCCCGGCCGGCAGCGGCGTCACCCAGTCGGCCACCTGGAAGCAGGCGATCCGGTTCTCCCGCCCGGCCCGAGCGATCTGCGCCCACACCTGGTCGTCCCACCAGAGGTGGTAGGTGTCGACGACGACGCCGACCGCCTCCGGCGGGTACGGGTCGGCCAGGTCGAGGGCCTGGCCGAGGCTCGCGACCACGCACCGGTCGGAGCAGAACATCGGATGCAGCGGCTCGACGGCGAGTCGTACGCCCGCGGCGAGGGCGTGCGGCACGAGCGCCCCGAGCGCCTCGCCGACGTGCGCCCGGGCGACGTCGAGGTCCCGGCTGTCGGCCGGCAGCCCCCCGGAGACCAGCACCAGCACCGGCGCGCCGACCGCCGCCGCCTCGTCGATCGCCCGCCGGTTCTCGTCGAACCACCCGGGGGCGTCGAAGAACCCGCCCCGGCACAGCGAGGTGACGGTGAGGCCGGCGTCGCGCACGCGCGCCGCGGCCTGCTCGATGCCGTACGCGGCCAGGTCCTCGCGCCACAGCCCCACCCCGGAGACCCCGGCGTCGACGCAGCCCGCGACGAGTTCCGGCAGCGGCCACCGCTTCGTGGTGGCCGAGTTCAGCGCGAACCGCTTCACTGCGTCACCCCCACGGTGGTCATGAACGACCGCGCCCGGTGCGCGGCCAGCTCGGCGTCGGGCAGCAGCCCGGCCGCGTCGGCGAGCCGGATCAGCCGGGCCAGGTGCACCGGCGACCGTCCGGACTGGAGGCCGCCGACCATGGTGAAGTGGTCCTGGTGGCCGGCGAGCCAGGCCAGGAACACGATGCCGGTCTTGTAGTAGAACGTCGGTGCGCCGAACAGGTGCCGGGCCAGCGGCAGCGTGGGCGCGAGGATCTCCTCGTACGTCGCCAGGTCGCCGGCGTCGAGCGCGCGCAGCGCCGCCGCGGCCGGCGGCGCGATGGCGGCCAGCACGCCGAGCAGCGCGTCGGAGTGGCCCTCGCCGTCGCCGCGGATCAGGGCCGGGTAGTTGAAGTCGTCGCCGGTGTAGAGCCGCACCCCGGGCGGCAGCCGCCGGCGCAGCGCGACCTCGAAGTCCTCGTCGAGCAGCGACAGCTTGATGCCGTCGACCTTGCCGGTGTGCGCGCCGATCAGCGCGGCCACCGTGTCGGCGGCCCGCGCGGGATCGGGGTCGCCCCAGTAGCTGGCGAGGGCCGGGTCGAACGCAGGGCCCAACCAGTGCAGCACGACCGGGCCGCCCGCCTCGTCGAGCAGCCGGCCGTAGACGTCGAGGTACTCCTCGGCCGAGCGGGCCGCCGCGGCCAGGTGCCGGCTGCACATGAGCACCGGCCGGGCCCCGGCGTCCTGCGCGTCGGCGAGTTGTTCGGCGTACGCCTTGCGGATCTCGTCGAGGGTGGCCGGACCCGCCGGCAGCTGGTCGGTGGCGACGCCCGCGCAGATCGCGCCGCCCTCGGCCCGAGCCGCACGCGCCGAACGTCGCACCAGCTCGCGCGCGGTCGGGTAATCCAGACCCATGCCCCGCTGGGCGGTGTCCATGGCCTCGGCCACACCGAACCCGTACGACCAGAGGTGCCGGCGGAACGCGAGCGTCGCATCCCAGTCCACGGCGGCGGGCGCACCCGGCACGTTCTCCGCCCCCGGGTCGGCGACGACGTGCGCGGCGGCGTACGCGATCCGGCTGGTGAAGCGGGCGCCGGGCGCGGCGTGCTCGCGCCCGGCGCCGGAGAGGGCGAGGGGCCCGTCGGGCAGGGTGACGGTGGTGCTCACGAGGACAGCTCCGCCACCTCGAGGCGCCGGCCCTCGCGCGCCGACCGCAGGCCCAGCTCGGCCAGCTGCACGCCGCGCGCGCCGGACCACAGGTCCCAGGTGTACGGGGCGTCCTCGGCGACGTGCCGCAGGAACATCTCCCACTGCGCCTTGAACCCGTTGTCGTACACCTCGTTGTCCGGCACCTCCTGCCACTGGGCCCGGAAGTCGTCGCTGGACGGCAGGTCGGGGTTCCAGACCGGCTTCGGGGTCGTGGCCCGGTGCTGTACGCGGCAGCCGCGCAGCCCGGCGACCGCGCTGCCCTCGGTGCCGTCGACCTGGAACTCGACCAGCTCGTCCCGGTTGACCCGGACGGCCCAGGACGAGTTGATCTGCGCCACGATGCCGCCGTCGAGTTCGAAGATGCCGTACGCGGCGTCGTCGGCGGTCGCCTCGTAGGGCTGGCCGTCCTCGTCCCAGCGTCGCGGGATGTGGGTCGTGACGTGCGCGGTGACCGCCCGCACCGGGGCGAAGATCTGCTCCAGCACGTAGTGCCAGTGCGGGAACATGTCGACCACGATGCCGCCGCCGTCGGCGGCCCGGTAGTTCCAGCTCGGGCGCTGGGCCTCCTGCCAGTCTCCCTCGAAGACCCAGTAGCCGAACTCGCCGCGCACCGACAGGATGCGGCCGAAGAACCCGCCCCGCACCAGCCGGTCGAGCTTGCGCAGGCCGGGCAGGAAGAGCTTGTCCTGCACGACGCCGTGCCGCACGCCAGCCGCGTCGGCGGCCCGGGCCAGATCGACCGCGCCGGAGAGGGTGGTGGCGATCGGCTTCTCGGTGTAGATGTGCTTGCCCGCCTCGATGGCCAGGCCGATCGCCTTCTCCCGCTCGCTGGTGACCTGGGCGTCGAAGTAGATCGAGACGTCCGGGCGGGCCAGCGCGGCGGTGAGGTCGGTGGTCCAGTCGGTCAGCCCGTGCCGGGCCGCGACGTCGCGCAGCTTGGCCTCGTTGCGCCCCACCAGGACGAGCTCCGGCCAGAGCCAGCCGCCGCCGCCCAACGGTACGCCGCCCTGCGCACGGATCGCCAGCAGGGACCGGACCAGGTGCTGCCGGTAGCCCATCCGCCCGGTCACGCCGTTCATGACGATCCCGATCGGGACACGTGCCGTCATCGTCTCACCCTCCAGGTAGGCGCTTCCTCCGGCACCCGACTCCTCCGGGTGCCGCAAACCTCGTCCCGGTCTCCCCGGGGACCGCCGGCGGGGACGGCGACGTTGCCGCCGCCCCCGCCGGGTTGGACTCAGGCCGGCGCGCCGGTCACCGTCAGGTGACGCAGCCGGCCGACGTTGTCGAACGAGCCGAACCCGACCCGCCCGGAGCCGAACGTGGTGTCCTTCGCGGTCATCAGCGGGTCCTTGCGGCCGTCGACGTACACCGCGATCTCCCCGGTGGCCGGCAGGTGCACGACCCGCACCTTGTGCCAGTCGGCGTCGGTGACCGCCGGGTTGGCGCCGCGGGACCGCCCGTTCCACTGGTAGTCGATGCGCTGCCGGTCGGCGTTGTTGACCTTGAAGATGCCGTTGTGCGGCAGGATCGTGTTGTCGGTGGAGACGTGGGCGTAGTAGAACTCCGTGTCCGAGCGCCAGCCGAACACGATGATCACGTCCCGGTTGCTGACCTCCACCGGCGTGTCCAACCGCACGTCCGCCTCGATCTCCGCCGAGGACCACTCCGGCCCGTCGGTCACGACCGCGTACTCGAACGGACGGCGCGGACCCGGCCGGCTGTCGCCCGCCTCGGCGAGGATCACCTCGTCCTTGTCGAACTGCCACTTCGACGGGGTCACCGGCGCCCAGCTGTCCGGGCCCGAGGGCTTGTGGAGCCTGGTCTTGCCGACGTCGCCGCTGGCGAACTCCTGGGTGTCGGTGACCTTCCAGATCTTCCCGTTGGCCTTGGCGAGGATGTAGAGCTCCCCCGCGGCGTCGGTGCCGAAGCGCAGGTCGACCCGCTCCGGGTTGCCCGGCGCGCCCGGGCCGGAGAGGTCCTGCATCCGCACCGGGCTGCCGGCCGCGTTGAACAGGGCCAGCCGGTGGATCGGCGCCAGGCCGGCACCCCGGCGCATCTCGTGCGCCTCGGTGTAGAGGACCTGACCGTCGACGAGGTCACCGAAGACGTACTTGCCCTTCAGCGCGGGCAGCTCGTTGCCGCGGTAGACGAACCCGCCGGCCACCGCGACACCCACGTCCGAGGTGCAGTTCCACCCCGGTGCCGGGTTGTGGTCGTACGCGGCCACCGGGTACGTGTAGCCGTACTGCGCGTCGTCGGCGGGCAGCGGGTAGAGCTTGTTGCAGGGGTTCGTGGCCGTCTTGTCGAACCGGAACGCCCCTTCCCGCTCGCTCCAACCGAAGTTGTCGCCGGCGCGCACCTCGTAGATCGCCTCAATGGCGTGCTCGCCGATGTGGCCGAGGAACATCCGGCCGGTGGCCGGGTCCCAGCTGAACCGGTGCGGGTCGCGGAAGCCCACCGCGTAGATCTCGCCGAGCGCGCCGGCCTGGCCGACGAACGGGTTGTCGGCCGGGATGCCGTACTTCCCGTTGGCGGAGTTGGTGCCGTGCGGGTCGATCCGCAGCAGCTTGCCGTGCGGCATGGCCAGGTTCTGCGGGTCGGTGTTGCGGACGCCGAGACCGCCGTCGCCGACGGCGAGGTGGAGCAGCCCGTAGTCGCTCTGGCCGGGCTTCGCCGTGGGGTTGAAGTTGATCTCCTGAATGCCGTGGACCTGGCCGCCGAAGCCGATCCGCAGCACCTCGCGCCGGCTGCCGCCGAACGTGTCGGCGGCCGGGTCGGTGGCCGTCCACTCGGTGATGACACCGTGAAAGAGGACGTTCGTCTGGGCGTAGTCCGGCACCTTGGTCGTTAGCGAGGCCTGTTCCGTGTGGATGGTGTAGAACCGGCCGTTGGTGCCGAACTCCGGGTGGAACGCCACGTAGCCGAAGCCCTGCCCGAGCCCGCGGCCGGAGAAGAACTGTGGCGCGAAGGTCGCGGCCACGTCGAGGTAAACGTGCGGCACGCCATCCTTGACGAGGTACAAGTTGCCGTTGAGGTCGGGTACGGCGCGGCGGCCGGAGCCGTCGGGCAACTCCATGATGGTGTTGATCCGGGCGGTCCGCATGAGCCGCTGGTCGACCGGGGCCGGGTTGGGGAACGACTGGGGGAAGCTGACGTACTCGGAGAGGACCAGCCCGAGCCGGGACTGGGTGGGCATCTCGCGGACCGGGTCTAAGACCGGGTCGGCGGCCCGCGCGGGGCCGGACACCAGGGTGGACAGGACGAGGGTGGCGACCGTGAGTCCGGCCGTCAGCGCGGATCTGCGGATGTTGCCGATACTGCGCACGCGGGTCTCCTTCTCGGTGGGGACGGTGCCGAGGGTGGTCAGCGAGCCATGTAGCGGTATTGCTTCTCGACGTCGGTCGCCGAGGCGACGCTGTCGAGGAACATCAGGGCGTCCATGCGGCAGTCGCACGGGTTCCGCTCCAGCGTGTCCTGCGGGAAGCTCCCGCCGATCTTGATGCCCCGGGGGTCGGAGGCGGTGGTCACGTGCGGGCCGGGCCCCGACACGAGCCACAGGTCGTCGGTACGGGTGTAGAAGCCGTCCACCGGCTGGCCGTTGCGGTAGAGGGCCATGGCGCCGGTGGTGAAGTCGAAGGTGGCGGCGAGGTGCACCCACTCCCCCTTCGGCAGCAGGGTGCGCCAGTCCTCGCTCGCGGCGAAGGTCTGCGAATTGCCGCCGTCGAGGCGCCGGCCGAGCGCGACCAGGCGCAGTTCCCCGTTGACGTCGATCAGTTCGAGCAGCGCTCGGACGCCGTGGCCGTCGGAGTCGCCGGTCAGCACGCCGGCCAGCCCGATCGCGTTGAACCGGTCAGCCGGGTTGCCGGTGGTGGAGTTCAGCGCCGGGCCGTCCATCTCCCGCTTGAACCAGCCCATCACCGTGGTGCCCTCGACCCCGCTGAACGCGCGCAGGGTACGTACGCCGCTCGCCGACCAGATGCCGGCCTTCCAGTCGTCGTTGCCGGCCGCGGCTGGGTTGACCTGCCGGGTCTGCAACGCGTTGCCGCTGCCCGGGTAGGCGTGCTCGGCCACCCGCATGTCGGGGCCGCCGTTGACGAGCTCGATCTCGGTGCCGGAGCGGCCCTGGTCGCGCTCGAGCGCGGCGTCGCCCTCCACAGGGTGGTCGAAGTCGTAGAAGGCGACCAGGTTCGATCGCAGGTGCGGGTGGACGTCGCGCGGGTGGTTCCGGTCCGCCTGCGCCGGGGGTGCCCCGGCGCCCGCCAGCACACCGGCCGCCAGCAGGGCGGCGGTGGCGACGACGGCCCGTCTGGCTGTGGTCATCGCGTACACCTCATTTCGCGTTGCGAGCGGGGGGACGCAACCGCTTTCGGAAGCGCTTACGTGCGTGCATTCGAACTGCCTGGTTGTGCCGCTGTACCTGAGGGTGTTACCGCTTGGGCGAGACCGGTGGCTCGGCGGGCCGGCCGCCGAGGTAGAGCTCGCCGAGTTGGGGGTCGGCCAGCAGCTGTGCCGCCGGCCCGGAGATGTGCACGCGCCCGAGGTCGAGCACGCAGCCGAGGTCTGCCGTCTCGAGCGCCCGCCGGGCGTTCTGCTCCACCAGCAGCACCGCCGTGCCGGCGTCGCGCATCCGCACGACCTGTTCGAAGACCGTGGTGGTGGCCTTCGGGTCCAGGCCCATGGACGGTTCGTCGAGGAGCACGACCTTGGGGTTGACCATGAGCGACCGGGCGAACTCCACCTGCTTCTGCTGGCCGCCGGAGAGCAGCCCGGCCAGGGAGTTCCAGCGCTGCGCGACGACGGGGAAGACCTCCTTGACGAAGGCCGTCCGTTCGGCGATGAGCGCCTTGTCTTTCAGGGTGTAACCGCCCAGAAGCACGTTCTCGGCCACCGTCATCTCGCGGAAGACGCTGTGCCCCTGCAGGACGTGCGCGACCCCCGAGGCGAGCATCCGCTGCGGGCCCTGACCGGTCACGTCCACGCCCCCGACGAGGATCCGCCCGGAACGCGGCTTGAGCAGCCCGCTGGCGACCTTGAGGACGGTCGACTTGCCGGCGCCGTTGGGCCCGACGAGGCAGACGATCTGGCCGGCCGGCACCGAGACGGTCAGGCCGCGCAGCACCGGCGCCGCGCGCCCGTAGCCGGCCTGGATGTCGACGAGTTCGATTTCAGACGCCAAGGTAGGCCCCCAGCACGCGTTCGTCGGAGCGGATGAGCGACGGCGGGCCCTCGGCGATCGGGCGGCCGCGGTCGAACACCACGATGTGGTCACTGACACTCATCACCAGGTCCATGTTGTGCTCGACGATCACGAAGGTCCTTCCCTCGGCGTTGAGCTCGCGGACCAGGGAGCCGATCCGGTCCAGCAGCGCCGGGTTGACGCCGCCGGCCGGCTCGTCGAGCAGTACGGTCTCCGGGTCGCTCATCAGCACGCCGGCGAGTTCCAGCAGCTTCTGCTGGCCCCACGACATGTTGCGGGCCTCCACGTCGGCCAGGTGCTCGATGCCGAGGCGGGTGAGCCAGCCCCGGGCCCGGTCGACCTCCGCCCGGGCGCGAGCGCCGCGCAGCTGGCCGGTCAGGCCGGCCGGGCGGACCGCGGCGAGCACGTTGTCCAGCGCCGACATCCGGGGGAACACCCGGCACAGCTGGAAGGTACGCCCCACGCCGGCGCGGACGATGGCGTGCGGCGCCTTACGGGTGATGTCCCGCCCCCGGTAGGTCGTCTGCCCGCTGTCCGGACGGATCATCCCGGTGACGCAGTTGAAGAACGTCGTCTTGCCCGACCCGTTGGGCCCGATCAGCGCGTTGACCTGGCCGTGCCGGAACTCGACGGTGGCACCGTCGAGCGCCACCACACCGCCGAACGCCTTGGTCAGGCCCGCGGTCGCCAGGCTGCGTACCTCGCTCATGCCGTCACCTCCCTGCGGTCGGCGACGGCATGAGGCTCCACCGCACTGTGCCTGATGATTCGCTCGCAGCGCTCGCTCATGCCCGCTCCTTGGTGGGCTCCGGGCGACCCCCCGTGGTGGCCGCCGCCGCGTCGACCGGCTCCCGCGCTCCCGCCGGCGTACCTGCACCCGCCGCCCGCTGGTCGCGGAGCTGCCCGGCCGTGACCTCGCGGATGGAGCTCTGCGCCGGCCGGAGCATCCGGTTGAGCAGCCCGCCGATCGCCGGCAGGACGCCGTCGGGCATGAAGAGCACGACCAGGGCGAGCAGCAGGCCGGTCGCGACCAGGTGCAGCGGCGTGTTGCCGAACTCCACCTTGAAGTACTCCAGCGCGGTCCCGACCACGAGTGCGCCGACCAGCGGGCCGAACAGGTGCCGGACGCCGCCGAGCAGCGCCATCAGCACCATGTAGGAGCCGGTGAGGATGGAGAACTGGAAGACCGGGTCGAGGTCGCCGAACCAGAGCGCGTAGAGCCCACCGGCCAGGGCGGTGAACCCCGCCGAGACCACGAAGACCACGAGCTTGTACGCGAACGTCGGCGTGCCCAGCGCCTCCGCCTTGTCCTCGTCCTCCCGGATCGCCTTGAGCCCGAGGCCGAACCGCGAGCGGTCGATGAGCCACCAGACCAGCAGCGCGAGTCCGAGCAGACCGGCGAAGAGGAAGTAGAAGACCCGGTGGTGCTCCGGGCGCAGCAGCCCGGGGAACGGCCGCGGGACCACCAGCCCGCGCGACCCACCGGTGACCGAAGCCCAGCTCTGGAAGACCAGCAGCAGGATCAGCACCAGCGCGATCGACACGATCACGAACGAGGCGCCACGCACCCGCAGCGCCGCGAAGGCGATCGGCACGGCGAGCGCGGCCACCAGCAGTGCCGCGACCACCAGGGCCACGAAGCTCGGCAGCCCGGCCTTCGTGACCAGCAGGGCGGTGCAATAGCCGCCCAGCCCGGCCAGCGCCCCGTGACCGAGGGAGATGTAGCCGGTGAACCCGCCGACGAAGTTCCACGACGTGGAGAGCACCGCGTAGTTGAGCACCACGATGCCCGCCGACAGGATGTACGGGTTGGGCGCCAGGGACGGGAAGGACAGCACCGCGGCGGCGAGCACGAGGACCGCGACCGCCTGGACGATCCGGCCGATGGGCCGGCGCGCCGCCGCCGTCGCTGTTGCCGCTGTTCTCGCCGCCGGCGCCGTGGTCGGTTCAGAAGCGCTGGGCAAGGCGACCTCCGAAGAATCCTTGTGGCCGGAACGCCAGGGTCGCGAACAGGGCGAGGTAGAAGATCGTCTGCGCCCAGGTCGTACCCAGTGGAATCTGCAGCAGGCTCTGCATCAGGCCGAGCACCATGGCGGCCATGGCGGCCCCGGGTACGCTGCCGAGCCCGCCCACCACGATGATGGCCATCAGCGGGCCGATCCAGTGCCAGTGCAGCGAGGGGTAGATGGTGGTGTCGAGGGCCAGGGCGGTGCCGCCCACCGCGGCGGTGGCGAGGCCGATCCCGAAGCCGTACCCGGCGACCCGCTCGGTCTCGATGCCGATGAGCCGGGCGGCGTCGCGGTGCTGGATGGTCGCCCGCAGCGCCCAGCCGAACGTCGTCTTCTTCATCAGCAGGTAGAGGGTGAGCAGGGCGACGGCGGCGAGGCCGAACGCGATCAGCTTGACGACCGCGATGCGGGCCCCGAAGAGCCCGAAACTCGCCGCGCCGTAGCCGAGCTGGATGCGCCGCTGGGTGCCGCTGAACACGTACCCGAGCAGCCCCTCGATGAGAACCGCTATCGCGAACGTCAACAGCACCGACATCATGGTCAGGGTGACCGGGCGCAGTCGGGCCAGGAGCAGCCGTTGCAGCGTCACCCCGAAGCCGAAGAAGAGCGGCACGGTGACGATCATCGACAGCAGCGGGTCGACGCCCAGCCGGGAGTGGGACCACCAGGCGAGGTAGGCGGCGAGGATGAGGAACGCCGAGTGGGCGATCATCACGACTCGCATAATTCCGAAGTAGAGGGTCAGGCCCGCCGCCAGGAGGGCGTAGAGCCCTCCCAGCAGCAGACCCAGGATGATGCTCTGGAAGAGCAGGGCACCGGATGGCATCTGGCTACCAGGCCGGCTTCGGGTAGACGAACTCGGTCTCCTTGGCGTCGGCCGGCAGCACGATCTGGATCTGGCCGCCCACCCACTGCTGGATCATGTGTGCGCCCTTGGGCTTGCCCGTCTCGTCCCAGGAGAGCGGGCCGACCACCGTTTCCACGGTGTTCTTGCGTACCCAGTCGACCAGCCTCTTTTGGCAGTCCCCCTGCTCGGCGCAGCCGGCGGCGGTGACCGCCGCCGCAACGACCTGGCCGGTCGTGTACGCGTTGGCCTCGTCCTCCTCCGGCGGCGAGCCGAACTGCGCCGTGTACTTCTCGACGAACTCCTTGTTGCTCGGGTACGGCGCCTTCTGGGTGTAGCCGGTCGGGGAAAGGATCCCCTCGGTCTTGTTGCCGATGGCCTTGGCGAACTCGGGGTTCGTCGGCGCGGTGGAGAATGCGGCGAGCTTCGGCTGGTACTTGAGCTGCTGGAGGGCGACGATCAGGTTGACGCCGTCCTGGTACTGCGAGCCGCCCACCAGGATGTCGGCCTTCGAGGCCGCGATCTTCGCGGCGATGCTGCCGAAGTCGGTGGTGTTCGGCGGGTAGACCTCGTTGACGACCGTGCGGATGCCGGCCGCCTCGAGCTTCTCCTTCAGCCCGTACGCTGTGCCCTGCGCGAACGGGTCGTCCATGGCCGCGTACGCCGCGGTCTTGGGCCGCTGGTCCGCGGGCAACGCGAGGAGGTACTCGGCCAGGTGGTTGTAGTGGTCGTTGGCCACCGCCGGGGCGGCGTAGAACAGGTTCTTGAAGCCCTGCTCGAAGACCTGCTTCGCCGCGCCCGCGGGCTCGACGAAGAGCATGCCGTACTCCTCGGCCACGCGGCCTGCGGGCACGACGAGGCGGGTCGAGAACGGACCCACCACCAAGTCGACCTGGTCCTTGCCGATGAGCTGCTCGTAGTCGGCGACCACGCGGTCCGCGTTGGACTGGTCGTCGAGAATCTTCAGCTCGACCTTGCGGCCCAGCAGGCCGCCCTTGTCGTTGATGATCTTGGCCCAGGCCTCGTAACCGCGCTGGACACCCTTGCCCGGCTCGGAGAAGTCTCCGGTCAGCGGGAGGGAGATCCCGATCACAATCGGTTCATCGGGGGCGGCCGATCCGCCGCCGCCGTCGCCACTGCAGGCCCCCAGCGCAAGCGTCATCGTCGCGCCGAGGGCTGTCATCCACTGCATTCGCCTGAAACGGGTTGTCATCCCGTGACGCTCCTTTGCCGGGACGGAAGCGCTTACGGAAGCGCTTTCGTAGACTAGGCTGTGTTACGCGTCACTAGCAATAGTCAGATGACATGGATGTTTCTGGGGAGTTGCCGAATGCCCAAGCCTGGCCCGAGACTGCGCCTCGTCGACGTGGCCGAGCGCGCCGGGGTCTCGCTGGCGACCGCGTCCCGCGCTCTCTCCGGCCGGGACGGCGTCAGCGAAGAGGTAGCCAGTCGCGTCCGGCAGGTCTCGCGGGAGCTCGGGTACGTCGCCAACCCGTACGCCCGCACCCTTGCCGGCGGCGCCAGCTCCACTGTGGGGTTGGTGGTCCACCAGGTCGACGACCCGTACTTCTCGGAGATCGCCGGTGGGGTCATCCAGGTCGCCGCCGAGGAGGGGCTGCTGGTGCAGATCTGCCACTCCGGCCGCGACCCCGAAGCCGAGCTGCGGCAGCTGCGCCACCTCATCGCGCAGCGGGTGGGGATCATCCTGATCGCCGGGTCCGGCTACGACGACCCCCGGGTGGAGGCCGAGGCGCGGGCCGAGCTGTCGGAGTTCCAGAGCCTCGGCGGCCGGGTCGCCGTCATCGGCCGGCACGCGCTCGGCGTCGACGCCGTGCGGCCCGACAACGAGGCCGGCGGCCGGGCGCTCGCCGAGCACCTGCTGGAGCTCGGGCACCGGCGCATCGCGGTCGCCGCCGGCACGGCGGGACTCACCACGGTCGCCGACCGGCTCGCCGGGGTCTCGTCCGCCCTGCGACAGCGCGGGCTCTCCCTCGACAGCCTCCCCGTCGTCCACTCCGATTTCACCCGGGACGGCGGTCGGGTGGCCGCTGAGCAGATCCTGCGCGACCACCCGGAGACGACCGCGATCATCGCGCTCAACGACGCGATGGCGATCGGGGTGCTGTCGACGCTCCGCGCGCACCGCGTCCCCGTGCCCGAGCGGATGTCGGTCGTCGGCTTCGACGACATCTCCGTCGCCGCCGACCTCGCACCCAGCCTCACCACCGTCCGGCTGCCGATGACCGACATGGGGCGGATGGCGCTCACCCTCGCGCTCAAGCCCCCCTCGACCCGCCCCCGGCGCCGGGCGACCGGGCACGCCCTGGTGGTACGCGACTCGACCGGCCCCGTACCGCCGCGCTGAGTGTCGAGACCGGCCGGTGCCGACACCGGGTGTTACGTCCGCAAGGGCTACGCCGCCGCCGTGTGGGGCTCGAATACTCGGTTCGGCCGTCTGAAGTGCGGTTCTGTGCGAGCTCGAGCCCTGCGCAGCCGTCATGCTCGTCGGCATGAGCGCGTCGTTGGTGTACCTGCTGCTTCGCCAGGTCCTGCGGATGTTGTCCCAGATCGCCCGTGACGATGGGGCCAAGGATGTGGAGATCCTGGTGCTCCGCCATCAGGTGGCGGTGCTGCGCCGACAGGTGACCCACCCCGACCTCGAACCGGCGACCGGGTGGTGCTCGCGGTGCTGTCGCGGCTGCTGCCCCGCCCGCGCTGGTCAGCGTTCTTCGTCACCCCGGCGACCCTGTTGCGGTGGCACCGTGAACTGGTTGCCCGACGATGGACGTACCCGCATGCCCGGCCGGGCCGGCCACCGGTCGACAAGCAGGTCCGCGACCTGGTGCTGCGACTCGCGGCGGAGAACCCGTCGTGGGGGCACCGCCGCATCCAGGGTGAACTGGTCGGCCTGGGCTACCCGGTGGCGGCCAGCACGGTGTGGAAGATCCTCAACCAGGCCGGGGTCGACCCGGCACCGCGACAGTCCGGACCGACCTGGCGGCAGTTCCTGACCACCCAGGTCCACACGATCCTGGCCTGCGATTTCTTCACTGTCGACACAGTGTTGCTCAAGCGGATCTACGTGCTGTTTCTCGTCGAGATCGCCACCCGCCAAGTCCACGTCGTCGGGGTGACCGCTCATCCGACCGGCGCCTGGGTGGCCCAGCAGGCACGAAATCTACTGATGGACCTCGACCAACGCACGGCAAGGCTGCGGTTCCTGCTCCGCGACCGCGACACGAAATTCACCGCGGTCTTCGATGCCGTGTTCACCGCCGAAGGCATCGACGTGATCAAGACCCCACCGCAGGCACCCCGGGCGAACGCCTTCGCTGAACGATGGGTGGGCACCGTACGCCGGGAGTGCACCGACCGGATACTCATCGTCGGCGAGCGCCACCTCGCGGCCGTGCTCGCCGAGTACACGGCCCACTAGAGCGGCGCGGCAGCCGAGCGCCCTGACATCGACGTCGGCGGCCCCGCTGGCGCTCGTCACGGCCCAACTTGCTGCTCACGACCATTCCGACGCCTGGCGCGGTATTCAAGGACCGAGTAGGTGACCATGAGGGTCAATGCGGCCAGTAACAGCACGGCGCCGGTCCACCGGCTCGGAGTACGCCAAGTGCTGGGCGTGACCTCCGTGAGGTTTCCTAGCCCCAGGAGAGCGTAAAAGCCCATGCATGCTGCCCCTGCGGCCCACAGCCGGGGGTGATGCAAGGTCCGCCCGAACAGCCGAATCGTAGACGCGCGCCGGCTGTGGAAAACCACCCAGGCAGCGCACCCGACCAAGGCGACAGCGGCGCCAGCGAGCAGGATGTCAATGGCCGTTGCGCCCGCCTCAAAGGTTGTCATGGGCCTCACGGTAGCGGCGCCACAGCTGCCGGCCTCGGGCACTTGGACAGCGTCGTTTGGTGCGGCGGGCTGCGGCGCGCGATGCCGGCCGGAGGCCGCCAGCAGCGCACCGCAGCCCGCCCGGTGCGCCGCGCTTGCGCGGCGCCTTGATCTGATAGAGCCCAATTCGGCAACTGCTACCGATCGGCCGATCGGCCGGGTTTCCCGTCACAGGACATGCTTGCCAGTGGCGGCCCACCAGACGCTTGGCACCCCGGCACGATCTGCGGGCCGCTTACTGCTCCGCCCTGTCCACCGAGGCCAAAAGCGAGGTGGGTTCTGGCACGGGCGCCACGGGCTGTTCGAGGAACTCGCCCGGTCCATCGAAGCCGCTGCGCCGGTATAGGGGAGCACTCAGCTCGGATGGCCACACGATCAACGTGTCCAGGTGGTGAGCGCGCGCATAGCGGTTCACCTCATCAAGGAGGGCCTTGCCCAGGCCGCGGTTGCGCTGCTCTGGGGTGACATAGAAGTTCGTCACGTAGCGAGCGCCTCGGACCCCGGGTAAGGGCTCGGGGCCTTCTCCACCAGGCACACGAACACGTAGCACGCCTTCGCCACGTTCCTGCTCGACCAGGGCGAGGAGCTGCGCACGGTGATGGAGCTGCTCGGGCACTCCACGATCCGGATGACGGCCGACACCTACGGCCACGTCCTGCCCGCGCGGGCTCGTCAGGCAGCCTCGGCCATCGATCGAGTGCTGGGCGAGGAGGAGACGGCGTGACCGGTTGGCTGTACGAATGGCTGTACTCGGAATCGAGATCAACCAAGGAAAAGTGCTGGTGGAGCCCAGGGGACTCGAACCCCTAACCCTTGCCTTGCAAAGATCGCGCGGTCTGTCGGCCCGCGTCGGCCATCGTCGCTGACCTGCACGGCTCGTCGGCCGGTGCGGCTCTCCCCCGGCCTGCGTCGGTCGGCTTGGCTGTACCAATGGCTGCACAGCCAGCCCTGGGAGAAGATGTTGCGCATGCCAGCACCGGTACCCGAACAGATCTATCCGGACGTCGCCGCGTTCGGCAGCCTTGCCGCAGCTCTCCACGCTCTGGCGGAGCGGGACGGCTTGGATCTCGACGGCCTAACAACGGAGCAGGCTGGTTGGATCAACGTCGGTGCGCGCGTGGCAAGAGCTGATCGAATCGCCAGTGTTGTCATGGCGTCGGAGGTACGGGCGTTCAGCAGCCAGCTGTGGAGCAAGGGGGTGTGCCTGTCCGGAGGTGCAACTGGGAACCTGGGGGTGACAGCGGGGCTGCTGGCCTTCTGGTGTGGCGGCGCGATGCTGGCGGAGGTTCGGGAGCGTTACCCGTTCATGAACGTGGGGGAGCTTGCTCTCGCACATGAACGCGGGACGGCGGTCGAGGTCAAATGGCGTCTGCTTCTTGACAGCGCGCCGGATCTGGTGCGACCGGCCGTCCAAGCGGCCGCAGGTCAACCGGTACTGCGGGGGTTGTTCCCGTTCCTGAGCCTCAACACGCTGCGCTTCAGCCGTTGCACCGGCTACCCATACTCTGCCGATGTGCCGCATATCGAGCCCACCTATGGAAACCGCTTTCGGGTAGTCACTCCTGGCGGGACCTTAGTGGCCGAAGGAGTCAACGCACGGGAGGCGGCGGCCGTCGTCGCGTCGACCCTTCCGCCTGGGTTCCGGTCAGCAGTGGCCGGGACGGCACGCGACCTTGCCTGAACCCAAGTGCTGCGCGCCGCAATCGCACCGCCAGTTTGGAAGTCAGGTTGATCTACACCACCGGTGACCACCTGACCCGGCCAACGGCTACGCAACGTCAGTTGACGGGCCTGTGCCGTATCGAGTCGTACCCCTGTTGACCGCTGCATCGGGCACGGATCGGGCATGATCCTGCCCGCAAGCTAGAGTCCGGCCGTGGACAGTGGAGCATTTGCCGGCGCGACCCTCATACTCTGCGCTGGGCTGGGATGTGTCGTCCTCGTAGGGCTCGTGGGGATGCTAGCGGTGTGGTGGCGAGGGAAGTGGTAACGCACTCGTCACCGTCGATAGAAAGGGCTGACCTCTTTCGGTGTGAAGGAACGGGTTGTTAATGTCAAACAGCCGCTCGCGGCGGCGCGGCCCGAAGGGCACATCAGCCCCCAGCGTCACCTCCCGGTGCGGTACGCTCTCGCGGCCCACGACCGGCGACGGCGTCCGCGAGGGCCGCAGCCAGGTCTCCGTTGTATGTAGTGTGCGGAAATGACAAGAAGCCAGCGACTCGCGGACCAGCTGGACCGGCACTGGCACAAGAACCTGCGGCCGCGGCTGCACGGTCTTGCCGATGAGGAGTACTTCTGGGAGCCGGTGCGCGGCTGCTGGAGCATCCGCCCACGTGGCACGTCGGCCGCACCGATGTCGGCAGGTTCGGGGGAATGGACGATGGACTCCGCGTCCCCTGACCCGGCGCCGGCGCCGGCGCCGGCGCCGGTGACCACGATTGCCTGGCGGCTGGCGCACATCATCGTCTCCTGCCTAGGCTATCGGGTCGGATGGCACTTCGGCGGCCAGGACGTCGGCTCCCAGACATTTGCCTACGCGGGGACCGCTGACGAGGCGCTAAAACAGCTCGATGAGATGTATGGGAGATGGAACGCGGGGGTCCGCGAGCTCTCGGACGCTGACCTGGAGAATCCGCCCACGGTGGGTCCCGAGCGGTTTCCCATGGAGGGCATCGTCCTGCACGTCAACAGGGAGCTGATCCATCACGGCGCCGAGATTTCCCTGCTGCGCGACCTCTACCGCTGGCAGGACGAAGCCGTACCGCGCCGAATATGACTTTCCGGTAACCGGCGATCGAGCTTCGGAAACCTACGTGGCCTCCGTGACGCTCCGTGGCTGCGAGCTTCAGTGAATCTGCCCTGTCGAGCATCGTCCGATCCCGTCGCTGCCTCCGGCTGAATCACGCACGCGAGGGTGCGGCCGGCCCGGCCGATGCCGGCGGGAGGTAGCCAGCAGGCCGGGGCCGAGCCGGCCCGGCCCCGCACGTCAAGCGGGCCTTGACGCACGGTCGGACGCTGCCGGAACAAACGGAGTTGCGCGCGTGCGGCCCGTCAAGGGCCGCCTTGAAGACGTACAGAAAGTTCTCACCAACGCGCCGGCAACCAATTTGTCCCGTCACGGGACAGGCGGCTTGCCGGCGGCTTGCCGGCGGAGTTGTTCAAAGTTTCTGTACGTCTTCAAGGCGGCCCGCAACGGGCCGCACGCGCCGCCGCCTGGGCGCGCGCCGGCCGCTGCCGCTGTCGCTCTGCGGCCGTCACGCCTGACGCCCGGCGGCTGGCGCGGAGAGCGGGAGAGCCCGGAGGGCCGCCGCAGAACGACAGCAGCATTGACCGGGTGGTGGTGGGCCGGCAGCCGGCCGGGCCGCGCGGCCACGAGCCCGCCCGGCGTAGGAAAGCGCACGCCGGCCTCGTCGGCGAGCTGGCGGCGGTGGCGGGGTTGCGGTTAGGGCGCCTCCGGCGGGGGCGCTCCGGCTCCAGGATGACCGGGGCTGCGCCGGCGGGTCACGGTCCGTGGGTCGTTGCGGTAGGCCATCCCGCCTGCCATCGACCCGGGCAAGCCGAGCAGACCACCGCCCGACCCGCCAGCGTCCGAACCTGCGTCAAGGTCCGCTTGACGTGGCGGGCCGGGCGGCGGCCCGCTCCCCAGGAGGGCGGGTCGATGGCAGGCAGTGAGGATGGCGAGGTGCGCACGCGGTGAGGTCATAAGTTCGTAGCCAGTTGCGGTGGATGGTGTTTGACTCTTGCTGTTGATCGGTAACGGGAAGCTGCGTGCGTGTCTCGCGGCCCATTGGGGACTGGCGGACGCGGCGGTTCAGGTGCACAACGGCGGAATGAACTCGGCGACGTGGTTCGTCTCCGAGGGCGGCGAGCGGTGGGTAGCTAAGGCGGTTGCGCCGGGATCGCGGCGGTCCTTCATGGGCGGCCTTGAGGTCGCGGTTCATGTCGAGATGGCAGGCGTTCCGGCGGGCACCCCGGTAGTGACGAGGAACGGAAGCCTCCTCGCCGATGTCGACGGAGTGCCGCTCGGGTTGTTGAACTGGGTCCCAGGGAGCGGGCTGCTCGGCAGGAGCCCGGACGAGCAACGGCTGATCGGGGCAACCCTGGCACGTGTGCACGCAGCACTAAGAAGCGTGCAGATCAACGATGCCGACCGGTTTCACTGGGTCGATGCACAGGCACCACATCTGGCAGTCCGTCCTTGGGTCCAACCCTCAGTCGCGGCCGCCCTGGCGGAGTACGAGGCGCTTGAACTCGGGTCTTTGTCGTGGGGTCTGTTACACACCGATCCGGCTCCAGAGGCATTCCGGCTCGACCGCATGACGGGAGAGTGCGGACTGATCGACTGGAGTATCGCGATGAGCGGTCCGCTGTTGTACGACCTCGCGTCGGCAGTGATGTATGTCGGAGGTATCGATAACGCCGACTACCTGGTAGAGGCATACCTAGAGAGCAAGACGATGACGCGCGCCGAGGTAAAACACGGCTTGCTGGCCATGCTGCGATTTCGCGGGGCGGTGCAGGCTGACTACTTCGCCCGCCGCATTGTTGACGACGATCTGACCGGAATCACGAGCGCAGCCGACAACGAAGTGGGCTTGGAGAATGCGCGTCGATGGCTCGGCCGATTGGGGGCCAAAAAGCCTTCCGGGGCACACACGGGGCACAAGACAGCGTGAAACGTCGGCAACCAGCCACTAACAGCGTAAGCCCAAGATACGGCGCGACCAGCCAGCCGACCGGGTCGCCGCAGGTCACGCGAGCGCCCGTCTAAGTTCCGCTTCAACTCACCCTCATGCTTTCCGTCTGGCTTGGGCTGGCAGTCGTACCGGATCATCGAGGTCAGCGGGCCGGAAGATCTCCTCGCCCTCGTCGTGCGGTTCCTCCGACGTCGTGGCGATCCAGTCCAGGACTTCCGGGTCGATCACGCCGTACTCAGCGTCTTCGTTGCGGGCTGCCAGCCGCCGTAGCAGCTCATCTCGATCGACATGGAAGTGCAACAGGCGCCACGTCGCACCGAGGCTTGTTACGAGTTGCTTGTACTCGTCACGCTCACTGCGTCGCCCGAGTCCGTGATCGAGAACGACCGAACGGCCGGTCTTAACCGCCGTGATGAGCTGCCGCCGAACCCCGTCCACAACGGGACCTAGCAGGTCCAGGTGTTGCTCTATCGGGTAGTCCTTCCCGAGCCGTCCGTGGCGCGTGATCATCTGCTCATCCACGGACAGCCGCAGCACCCCATCGTGTTCAAGCTTGCGGGCATACGTTGACTTCCCCGAACCAGGTAGGCCGACGAGCAGGTAGACCATGGGCGGCGGCATCCGACCACCATAGTTGCGCTCCAGACGGCAGCCACTGGGCTCGACAGCAACGGAACCAGTCGTGAGCAACCGGGACGACAGCCCGCGGACGCTTGACCGAGGTGACAGACGTGCGCGGACGTAGGCAAGGGATCGGGCAGCAGCGAGGCAGCGAGAAGGCAGCACAACACCTGATTCGGGTCGGTGCCGAACGTCAAACGACGACGGCGCTCAACTGCTCTTCGACATGATCCGATACGGGTCCGCAGCAGCCGACAACTCCGGTCCGCATCCCCCCAGCGGGGTCGGAGCTCGTCTCGACCTGGTCGCCGTACAGCACCGAAGTACGAGCTGAGCAGTCGCGGTACGTTCCGACCGATGGGCTACTGCTGCTGCAAGAGGGTCAGGAACTCGTCCACTAGGTGTGGTTTGGTGTAGTCCATTCGGGTCCGAGTACCCGACGTGAGGCCGCCCGCCTGGCCGCCGCACGTGTAGATCAGCGGCACCGGTGGCCGGTCCGGGTAGCGCAGCACGAACGAGTGCTCGTGGCTGTATCCGACTAGGAGGCAGGCCTCGCCGATCGGCTCTGGGGCGGCATCGGGCCACCATCCGCTGTGTCGCCGCTGCCACTGCCGCCAGGCCTCGTTGTGGTTGGGTAGTTGGTTGAGCAGCGCGGCGAAGTCGGCGGCACCGGCACGCAGCACCCGCTGATGCGGCGGGTCCGCCACCCCGGGACGCTGGACATGCAGCGCCGTGGGTGTGGTGCACAGCAACACCTCCGTAGCGCCGGGCGGCACGAGCGGGCCAGGGGCGTCGACGAACTGATGCCGCTCCTCGATGACCGGGCAGCCATCCGATCCGAGCGGAATCTCATGCGGAGTGCCGGCCATTGCCGGCCACGGCGACGCGATGCGCTGGACCCAGGCGATCGTGACCACACCCGCGGCTACCGCGACTACCGTCACTACGACGACCACAGCCCAGCGCCGGCGCGGGCTCCACTTGGTCACTAGCTACCTCCAGCTCGGCGATTGCCAGCGAGGCTAGCGTGTCGATCTAGGGAATCGTGCAGCGGCAGAGACAACACCCGCCGCTCAACAACCACCGACACGTGGCACGAGAAGATCCGGACTATGCGCGGAATGATCACAGACAGCGGCGACCGACCGGGTGGCGTTTGCGCAGCTAGTGAACAGCGGGAGCCGAGGAAGCGCTAGCCCCTTCCTAAGAGCCCCTAACAAAATGATGTTGGGCGTGTCCTCGGGACGTGATGATCGTTCACTCTGGATGTGAGGAGGGGTG
>NZ_JBQHDC010000017.1:0-104406 GCF_052068075.1 Micromonospora sp. L31
CTCCCAGGCATTTCGCCTGTTTCGTCCGTTCCGCGCTGGCAGAGAGAAAGTTACGCGCCCGGCGAGTTGATCGTCAACTCGGCCGGGCGCGTCCCCCGTCACATCATCCAGCGGCGACTATCCGCGCAGCTCAACCCCCGCGAACGACCGCTTGCCGCGGCGCAGCACCAGGTACCGGCCGTGCAGCAGGTCCTCCGGCGCGACCGTCGCGTCCGCCTCGGTCACCCGAGTGTTGTTGACGTAGGCGCCGCCCTCGGCGATCACCCGCCTCGCCTCCTTGAGACTCGGCACCAGGCCGGAGTCGCGCAGCAGCCCGGCCACGTCGGGCAGCTCGTCCAGGTGGACCAGGCCGGCCTCGGTCAGCGCGGCCCGCAGCGTCTCGGGCCTCAGCTCGTCGAGCGAGCCCCGGCCGAAGAGCGCCTGGCTGGCAGCGACCGCCTGGGCCATCTCCCGCTCGCCGTGCACCAGGGTGGTCAGCTCCTCGGCGAGGGCCCGCTGGGCCGACCGGGCGGCCGGCCGCTCGGCGGTCTCCTTCTCCAGCGCCTCGATCTCCTCACGGGAGCGGAAGCTGAAGTAGCGCAGGTAGCGGGTGACGTCTCGGTCGTCGGCGTTGATCCAGAACTGGTAGAAGGCGTACGGGCTGGTCATATTGGGGTCGAGCCAGACCGCCCCGCCCTCGGTCTTGCCGAACTTCGTCCCGTCGGACCGGGTCACCAGCGGGGTGGTGAAGGCCTCCACCGGGCCGGCGCCCCGGCGCCGCACGTAGTCGACGCCGGCGGTGATGTTGCCCCACTGGTCCGAGCCGCCGTACTGGAGCTGGCAGCCGTGCCGGCGGTGCAGTTCGAAGAAGTCGTTGGCCTGGAGCAGCTGGTAGCTGAACTCGGTGAAGCTGATGCCGGTCTCCAGCCGCGCCCGGACCACCTCCCGGGCCAGCATCTTGTTCACCGGGAAGTGCTTGCCGACGTCGCGAAGGAACTCGACCACCGACATCTCGCCGGTCCAGTCCAGGTTGTTGACCAGTTGCGCCGCGTTCTCCCCGGTGTACGACACGAAGGGCGAAAGCTGGTCGTGGATGCGCTGGACCCAGCCGGCGACCACCTCCGGCGGGTTGAGCGTCCGCTCGGCGCTCTCCTTCGGGTCGCCGATCTGCCCGGTCGCCCCGCCCACCAGCAGCAGCGGGCGGTGGCCGGCGAGCTGGAGCCGGCGGGCGGTGACGACCTGCATGAGGTGGCCGACGTGCAGGCTGGGCGCGGTCGGATCGAAGCCCACATAGAAGGTGGCGCTCCCGCCGTCGAGCAGCTCGCGCAGCTCGTCGAGGCCGGTCGAGTCCTGGATCAGGCCCCGCCACCGCAGGTCTTCGGTCAGGGAGTCCCGCCCGTGCGGGAGGTTGCTGTCGGTCACGGTCACCGATTCTCCCCCATGCCGGGCACCGGACCGTACCGGGTTTGGTCGTTCCGGCGGTTGACTAGGCTGGCGGCTCCGCGAATCGAGGAGGAACGTCGTGGAGATGCCGGACCTGACGGGCGGGCTGGTCGCCCTGCTCGGGCTGAAGCTGGACGAGGTCGGCCCGGACCGGGTGGTCATCCGCTGGGAGGTCCGCCCCGAGCTGCACCAGCCGTTCGGCATCCAGCACGGCGGCGTGTACTGCGCGGTGGTGGAGACGGCGGCGAGCGTCGGCGGGTCGATCTGGCTCGGCGGGCGCGGCACCGTGGTCGGCGTGTCCAACCAGACGGACTTCCTCCGCGCGGTCCGCGACGGCGAGCTGACCGCCGTCGGCACTCCGGTGCACCGGGGTCGCAGCCAGCAGCTCTGGCAGGTGGAGATCACCGACGGGGAGGGCCGGCTGGTCTCGCGCGGCCAGGTCCGCCTGCAGAACCTCACCGCCGGCTGACCGACCGGGCCTGCCCGGTTTGCCGGGAAAGCGGGTCCGCGCGCCGCTATCGTCGGCCTCGATGACGCCGGCCGACGCGTACCCGAGGTGAAGAAGCTGCTGGCCGCCACGCTCGGCGTGCTGTCGGCCGTCGGCGGTTTCGTCGACATCGGCGACCTCGTGGCGGCGAGCCAGGCGGGCGCCCGCTTCGGCATGGGGCACGGCTGGGTGCTGGTGGCCGGGGTGGTCGGCATCTGCGCGTACGCGGAGATGGCCGGCCGGATCGCGGCGGTGAGCGGCCGGGCGGTGTTCGACCTGGTCCGGGAGCGGCTCGGGCCGCGCGTCGCGCTGCTCAACTTGGTCGCGTCCTACCTGGTCACGGTGCTCACCCTGGCCGCGGAGCTGGGTGGGGTGGCGCTCGCCCTGCACCTGGCCTCCCGGGTGAGCTACCTGCTGTGGGTGCCGGTGGCCGCGTTCGGGGTCTGGCTGGTGCTGTGGCGGATGCGCTTCCAGCTGATGGAGCGGGTCTTCGGGCTGGCCGGGCTGGCCCTGGTGGTGTTCGCGGTGGCGCTGTTCCGGCTGCCGACCGACTGGGGCGCGCTGGCCCGGGGCGCGCTGCACCCCGGCGCGGCCGGGCAGGGCTGGGCGGCGTACTGGTTCGTGGGGGTCGCGCTGTTCGCCTCCACGGTCAGCCCGTACGAGGTGTTCTTCTTCTCCTCCGGCGGGGTGGAGGAGAAGTGGAGCGCCGCCGACCTGGCCGACGCCCGGGCGAGCGTGCTGGTCGGCTTCCCCGTGGGCGGGTTCCTCGCCCTGTCGCTGGTGGCCACCGCCACGGTGGTCTTCCACCCGACCGGCACCACGCTGTCGACGCTCGACCAGGTGGCCGCGCCGGTGGTCATCGCCTTCGGCGGGGTGGGGCTGGCGATCGCCGCGCTGGCGTTCTTCGCGGTCACCTTCGGCGCCGCGCTGGAGACGGGGCTGTCGGCGGCGTACACGGCGGCGCAGTACTTCGGCTGGCAGTGGGGCAAGCGGGTCAACCCCCGGGACGCGGCCCGCTTCCACAGCGTGCTGCTGGTCAGCGTGCTGCTCGGGGTGCTGGTGCTCCTCACCTCGGTCGACCCGGTGCGACTGACCGAGTACATGCTGGTGGTCAGCGCGGTGGCGCTGCCGCTGACGTACCTGCCGATCCTGATCGTGGCCAACGACCGGACGTACCTGGGCGACCGGGTCAACGGGCCGCTGCTGAACCTGCTCGGCGCGGTGTTCCTGGTGGTGATCGTGGCGGCGTCGGTGGCCGCGATCCCGCTCGCCGTCACGACGGGGATGGGCCGATGAGGCTCCAGTTGGGCCGGCAGCTGCTGGACCGGCAGATCGTGGACCGCGACGGCCGGCTGGTCGGCAAGGTCGACGACGTGGAGTTCGCCGTCGACGCCGACGGCGTCCCGTACGTGGCCTTCCTGCTCACCGGCCAGGCGGCGCTCGCCCGGCGGATCGGCGGACGGACGGGCCGATTCCTGGTCGCGGTCGCCGACCGGCTCGCCGACGATCCGCCCGTGCGGCCGCGACAGATCCCGTTCGCCCAGGTCGCCCGGATCGACAGCGCGGTACGGCTGCGCACCCGTGCGGACGAGTTGCCCCGGCCGCCGGCGGAGGCCTGGCTGCGCCGGCACCTGATCGACCGGATTCCCGGAGCCGGCCGTGCGAGCGGGTGAGCTGCTCGGCCGCGCCGCGTACGACCTGCACGGCCGGCGGCTCGGCCGGGTGGTGGACGTGGTGGTGCGCGGGGGCTTCCCGGACGGCCCGCTGCGGCTGACCGACGTGATCGTCACCCGGCACTGGTGGAGCCGGGTGGTGGGGCGGTTGATCGGGGCGGAGCGGCACCCGTCGGGGCCGTGGGCGATCCGGGTGGTGGCGCGGGCGGTGAGCCGCGGCAGCCGGCAGGTCCCCGCCGACCAGGTGCAGCTCCTGCCGCCGGTGTCCGGCTTCCCGTTCGGCGACCCGGGATCCTGACCCGGTCCGACCGCCCGGGCTCGCGGCCGCCGTCCGGCCACCGGTTCTCGTCGTTCCCCCCGGCTCGCCCGGACGCCGGCGGGCGGGTGGACGCCCGGCCGCCGGTCGGGTCAGCTGCGGGCCTCGTCCAGGAGCTGTTCCTCCTGGTCGGTGCTCTCGTCGGCGGGCGGCGCGACGCGGCGCAGTCGGACCTGGGTGATCGCGCGGTGGTCGATCGCGGACACCTCCAGTTCCCAGGCGTCGATGGTGACGCTCTCCCCCGCGACGGTGGGAATGTGCCCGAGGCAGGCCAGCACCATGCCGGCGACGGTGGTGTAGTCGCCGGCCGGGCGGGCGGGCACCTCGACACCGATGTCGGGCAGGTCGTGCACGGGGAAGGTGCCGGGCAGCAGCAGCGCGCCGTCGGCCTCGGTGCGCACCGATCGGACGTCCCGGTCGGTCTCGTCGTAGATCTCCCCGACGATCTCCTCGAGGATGTCCTCCAGGGTGACGATCCCGTCGACGGCGCCGCGCTCGTCCACCACCAGGGCGATGTGCTGCCGCTCCGCCTTGAACTGGCGCAGCGCGTCCACCACCGGCAGTGAGTCGGGCAGCAGCATAGGCGGGCGGGCGCACTCGTCGACCGGGCGGTCGTCGGGGACGCCGACGAGGTCACGGAGGTGGATCACACCGACGGCGTCGTCCAGGCCGCCGTGCCGGACCACCGGGGCCCGGGAGTGGCCGGTGGCGGCCAGCAGCAGCCGGGCGGCCTCCGCGGTGGTCCCGCTGTCGAGCGTGAAGACCTGCAACCGGGGTACGAGGACCGCCCGAAGCTGCCGGTCGGCGATCTCCACCGCGCCGGCGATGATGGTGCGCTGCTCCTTGGTGAAGCCGTGGTTGCCGGCGACGATGTCGCGCAGCTCGTCCGGGCCGATCTCCTCGGGCTGGTGCTTCGGGTTGAGCCCGACCAGGCGTACCACCAGGTCGCTGGTGGCGCCGAGGGCCCAGACGGCCGGCCGGGTGACGGTGGCCAGCAGGTCCAGCGGGCGGGCCACCAGCAGTGCCCACCGCTCGGCGGACTGCATGGCGATCCGCTTCGGCGCCAGCTCGCCGAAGACCAGGGTGACGAAGGTCAGCGCCAGGGTGACCACCACGATGGCGACCGTCTCGGCGGCGCCGCCGAAGAACCCGAGCAGCGGCACCAGGGGCTTGGCCAGCGAGACCGCCGCGGCGGCGGAGGCCAGGAAACCGGCCAGCGTGATGCCGATCTGAATGGTGGCGAGGAACCGGTTCGGGTCCTTGGCGAGGCGGGCCAGCACCTGCCCGGCCCGGCTGGCGCGTTCCAGCCGCTGCACCTGGCTGTCGCGCAGCGACACCAGCGCCATCTCGCTGCCCGCGAACATCGCGTTCAGGACCACCAGGACTCCGACCAGGGCCAGTTGGCTCCAGTAGCTCTGCACGCCCGGTTCTCTCCCTCACGCGACCGGCGCCGGCCGCCGTGGCCGACACCGCCGGACGGAGGACCCGACCGGCGTAGGCCTGTCAGTGCCCAGCGCGGACCCGGGTGAATCCTCCGGGCGGGTGCCGCCTACGCCGGAGTGGAGGTCGGCAGGTCCAGCACATACGAGCCGCCCTCGGGGCGGAAACCGAGCCGGTGGTAGTAGGGGGCGACCATGCCGGGCGGGCTGACCACCCGGCGGAAGCCCCGGTCGGTGAACAGGCTGCTGCGGCGGTAGACGAACTCCCCCGGGGTGAAGTCGCGGAACCGCTGGGTGACGTAGTCCAGGTCGATCTGGGCCACCCCGTCGGGCTCGGCGTGCGAGAGCACCACGCCGACCACCTCGTCGGCGCGCACCACCAGGAACGCCGACCGCTCGGCGGCGGGCGCCGCCCACCGGAAGTCGGGGTTGAACCGGGCGATGTCGGCGGCGTGCACCCGCAGCGTGTGCGCCAGGAACTGGTCGTCCACGCCCACCTCGACCACCTGGTAGGTCTCCTCGTCGTGCCGGGTGGCCAGCATCTTCCGCAGGTACCACACGTTGATCACGGTGAGCACCACGTTCAGGCCGACCATGGGCCACACGTGCACGGCGGCGTTGTAGCCGATGAGGATCAGGCAGCCGACGAGGTTGAGCGCGCGCAGCCGCAGGATGCGCGTCTGCAGCAGGGACCAGACCAGCAGCGCGGAGCCGGCCCAGCCGACGAGTTCCAGCCAGTTCACCCCGGGGACACTAGTGGTTGCGCTGGTCAGCCGCCTCGGCGGGCAGCTCCAGCACCCATTCCTCCACCTCGGTGCCGCGGCCGGCGGCGTATCCGGAGTCCTCGCCGACCACGACGAAGCCGCACTTGCGCAGGACGGCGAGGGAGGCGCGGTTGTCCTTGGCGGCGCGGGCGTGCACCGGCCGCTGCGGCAGCTCGCGCAGCAGCGCGGCGAGCGCGGCCGTGGCGTACCCCCGGCCCCAGCGGGTCGGGTCGATCCAGTAGCTGACCTCGGTGCGTTCCTCGACCGGGAAGGCGGTCACGTGCCCCACCACCTCGCCGGCGACGGTGGCGGCGCGCACCACGATCCGCGGGTCGGCGCGAATCCGCGACCAGTGCGCGTCGAAGGCCGCCCGGTCGGTCGGGTCGGCGGGGCCGAAGGCGGCCATCCAGTTCGCCTGCGGATCCTGCCCATAGCCGAAGAGCACGGGCAGGTCGTCGTCGCGCACCGGGCGCAGCTGGAGGTTGGCCGTCACGCCCCCGGACGATACGCACCCACTCCGACACCCCCGCACCGCCGGCCACACCGCCCACCCCGGGCCCCTGTGCTGGAGGCGGCACTTTCCCGGAAAGCGTGCCTATTCGGGGCCGGATAGCCACGCTTTCCGGGAAAGTGCACCCGGATCGGGCTGGTCCGCTCGGGGCGTTCGGCGTTCGGGGGTTCACCCGGCCGGTGGAGGTGCGGGTGGGCGCGGGGTGGCGCGGGTCGTTGGCGCGCAGGATCGGCACATGCGGGGGATGTGGGAGCGGCGGGGTCGACGGGGCGTCGCCGGTCCGCGGGCGGTCGGCGCGGTGGCGACCGGCGCGCTGGCGGTGGGTGCCCGGGCGGTCGGTGCCGCGGCGATCGGTTCGCTGGCGGTGTCCGCGCTCGCCGGCGGGGCCACCGCGCTGGGCGTGCTGGCGATCGGCCGGCTGGCGGTGCGCCGGGCCGTGATCCGGGAGCTGCGCATCGGCCGGCTGGAGGTGGACGAGTTGATCGTGCACCGGCGCGCCGGCCCGGCGGGGCAGGGCGACGGATAACGGACAGTGCCCACTGTGGCACGGGTGGTCACCGCCCGCTACCAATGAGGCATGTCACCCAGACCTGTCGACGTCGACCGGATAACCGTGCTCGCCCGTACGGTGGTCGCCCACCTCGCCCCCGAGGAGCTGCCCGCCTTCGACGTGCTGGCCGCGCCGTACCTGACCGGGGTGGACACCTCCACCGACGGCGGCCGGCTGGAGTTCGGAGTGCTCGACGCGGTCGCCACCGTGACGCCGGTGGTGACGCTGGTCTGCGCGACCGTGACCGGGGCGCTGCTGCGCGGCGCGGAGGGCGAGCTGGAACAGCTCGGCGGCCGGGCCACCCGCGGCCTGTTCGGCGCGCTGCGCCGGCGACCGGCGCCGCCACCGCCGGCCGAGTTCAGCCGGGAGCAGCTGGCCCGGGTGCGGGCCGTGGCGTCCGCGCGGGCCACCGCGTTGGGCGCCGAACCGGCCCTCGCCGCGGCCATCGCCGACGCCGTGGTCGCGGCCCTGGTGCTCGACCCGGAGCCCGACCGGTGAGCGCGCCGACCCCGGTCTGGCGCGGACGGCCGGACGAGACCGGTTTCCTGCTGCTCCCGCTCGCCGCGCTGGTGTTCAGCTCGGCGGTGCTGCTCGCCGTCGTCTTCGGGCTGACCGTGCTCGCCCGGCCCGGCTGCGGCCTCGGGGACGTGCTCGATCACCCGTGCAGCGAGATGTTCGTGCGGATGTCGAACTTCTTCAACCTGCTGGCGGTGCCCGGTGTGGTGCTCTTCGCCTGGCAGACCCGGCGGCAGCGGCGCCACACCCGGCCGCTGGAACCAGGCATGTTCCGCGCTGCCGAGGAGGTGATCGCCGAGGTGCTCGCCTCGGTCACCCTGCGCCGGCCGACCCCGGTGCTGCTCGGCACCCGGCTGGGACGGCGAGCCTTCACCGGCGGCACCGGCGACAAGCCCTACGTGGCACTCGGGCCGGAACTGCTCGCCACAGCGGCGAAGGGCCCGGAGGGCCGGGCGGTCCTCGAGGCGGTGCTCCGGCACGAGCTGGCCCACGTGCAGAACCACGACCTGCTGCGGCTGCGCTTCGCCACCGTGCTGCGGATCAGCACCCGGGCCACCGCGCTGGGCACCGGGCTGCTGATGCTCGCCCTGCTGATCTGGGTGCCGGGCCCGCTGACGGCGGGCGGGGCGCTCGGCGTGGTGGTGCGGGCGGCCCTGCTGGCCGTCCTCGCCGAGCTCGCCACCCGGGCGTTCCTGCGGCTGCGGGAGCACCAGGCGGACGTCCGCGCCGCCGGCGGCGACCCGGACGGCATCCGGGTCGCCCTGCACCAGGGGCCCGAGGCGCCCCGGGGGCTGCCGAGCCGGCTGTGGGAGCGGCTGTGGGACCGGCACCCGAGCGTGGCCACCCGCCTCGCCGCGCTGGCCGACCCGACCGCCGCGCTGACCTTCCCGCTCGGGCAGCTCTTCGCCGGCGGCGTGTTCACCGCGGTCGCGCTGACCAACGCGCAGCTCCTCGTCGAGCTGATGGTCGCCGACGAGGTGCTGGCCGTGCCGGCCGGCGAGGAGGTGCTCTGGGGTGGGCTCGCCGTGCTGGCGCTCGCCGCGATCCAGCCGGCGATCTTCCTGGCCGATGGCGTCTGGCGCGACGTACGGGGACGCCACCTCGCCGGGCGCCCGGAGCGGCCCGCCGCGCTCGGGGCGGTGTTCGCCGCGGGGCTGCTCGCCGGGACGTACCTCGCCCCGTACGCCGGACTGGTCCACCAGCCACGGCCGGACGGGTGGCCGCTGCTGCCCAGCCTGGTCGTGCTCGCTGCGGCGGCGGTGCTGCTCTGCCGGTGGCTGACCGGGCTGGTGCGGCGGGCCGCCCCGGCCACCTCCGTGGGTCGCCGGGTCCTGCTGCTGCCGGCGCTGCCGGTCGGGGTCGGCGTGCTGCTGCTGGCCTGGGAGACGCTGCTGTGGGTGGGCGGGTGGGCGTACGAGTGCGACCACTACGCGGTGGAGTGCGGACCGCTGGACACCGTGCGGCTGGCGCTGCGGGTGGCCGGCACGCCGTGGGCGGTCGGGGTGCTGTCGCTGGCCACCCTCGCGCTGCTGGTGGTGACACCGCGCCGGAGCACCCGGGGTGCCCTGGTCACGGCGGCCGGGGCGGCCCTGTCGGGCGCGCTGCTCGTGCTGGCGCTGCCCCGGCTGGGGGTCGCCGACGCGGTGGCGCTCGACGTCTGGACCTCGCTGGACCCCCGGCTCGGCACCCCGACCGCCGCGCTCGCCCTCCAGGTGACGCTGTTGGTGGCGGTGCCGCTGGCGGTTCTGCTGCCCCGGGCGTCGGCCGGCCCGCTCGCCGCCGGGGCGGGGTGGCTGGTGCTGGCGGCGGGGCTGGACGCACAGCTGGCCGAGTGGGCCGACGGTCCCGTGGCGGCCCGGCCCGAGGACCTGACGTACGCGGTGGGGACCTTCCTCGGTCAGGCGCTCGCGGTCGTCCTGCTGGCCGTCGCGGCGGCGCTCGCCGCGCGTACCCTGATCGGCCGGCGGCGCCGGCGGCCGCCGGTCGGCGCGCCACGCCCCCCGCAGCGGAAGCGGACCTATCAGCTCGCCGACGACGTCGGGTAGCCGTACAGGTCCAACAGCCGCCCCCGGGACGCCTGGAGCCGGTCCACCACCACGCTCATGAACCGGGTGGTGAGCTGCCGGCCGAGCGCGTCGTCCGAGTCCATCAACCGGCGCACTCCCGCGGCGGTGAACTCCACCGTCGTGGTGCGCCGCACGGCGACCGCGCCGAACTGCCAGCGGTACGGCGGGAAGAGCCAGGACCAGCCCAGCACCCCACCCGGACCGATCATCTCGATGCCGACATCGCCCCGCCCGGGCACCGGGAAGTCCAGCGCCACCTCGCCGCCCCGGACCAGCCAGAACCGCTCCGCCGGCTGGCCGGCGCGGAACAGCCGGTGGCCGGGATGCCAGGCCACCGGCCGGGCGTACCCGGTCAGCCGGGGCAGCCACTCCGGCGGCAGGCCGGTCAGGAACGGGTGCTCACGCAGCATGTCCAGCGGGGTCATGGGCTGGTCCTCCTCACCTCGGCGGGGCCGGGGGACCTCGGTGTCCTGACTCCATTGCACACCGTGCCGGCCGACGACGTCAGGGCCGATGGTCCCGGCCCCGGCGACCGAAAGGCCGCCGCCGTCCGGCCGCCGCCGATCCACGGGCGCTGACGCCCAGGGCGCCGACAATGGGTGGCGGCGCGCGGGTCGGCGCCGAATGCCCGTGCCGTGCGCCGGGTACGTCGACAATGAGCTGACGAGTCGTGGGAGGGCTGATGAACCGACCGGTCGTGGCGGGCGTCGACGGATCGCCGTCCAGCCTGGTCGCCGCCGAGCACGCGGCCCGGGCCGCCGCGCTGCGCCGCCGGCCGCTGCACCTGGTGCACGGCTACCTGCATCCGCTCGGCTACGGGGTGCCGCTCAACCCGTACGACCTGGGGTTGCCGGCGCCCACCGAGGAGTCGGGGAAGATGCTGGAACGCACCGCGGCGGAGCTCGCCGACCGGTGGCCCGGACTGACCGTCGAGGTACGCCAGGTCGCCGGCGGCCCGGGCGCCACCCTGATCGAGGAGTCCCGCCGCGCCGAGCTGGTGGTGGTGGGCAGCCGGGGCCTGGGCGGCTTCGCCGGACTGCTGCTCGGCTCGGTCGGCGCCCAGGTCGCCGCGCACGCGCACTGCCCGGTGCTGGTGGTCCGCCCCGACGAGCAACCGATCCCGGTGGACGGGCCGGTGGTGGTCGGGGTGGACGGCTCGGAGTCCGCCGGGCTGGCCGCCGGGTACGCCGCCGACGAGGCGGCCCGCCGCGACGTGCCGCTGGTGCTGGTGCACGTCGGCCCGCCCGACGGGGACCGTCCGGTGCCGGAGGAGGTCGAGGAGTCGCAGGCCGCGTACCAGGCGGAGGCGGTGCGGCTGCTCGCCGGGGCGTCCGCCGCCGTCCGGGCCGACCACCCGGACCTGGTGGTGCGCGAGCACCCGGTCCGGGCGGCCGGCGCGGCGCAGGGGCTCATCGAGGCGAGCGGTGCGGCCTCGATGCTGGCGATCGGCACCCGGGGCCGGGGCGGCTTCACCGGGCTGCTGCTCGGCTCCGTCAGCCAGACGGTCGTGCACCACGCACACTGCCCGGTGCTGGTCGCCCACCCGTACGACCGGGCGGACTGACCCCTCAGCCGTCCCGGCGGCCGAGAAGCTGCGCGAAGTCGGTGGTGAGGGCGAACGGGTCGACCGGGCCGGTCGACGGCGGTCGGCGCTCCACCTGGTCGGCCAGCTCCACGGCGGCGCGCTGGATCCGGCCGCGCAGCGCGCCGTCGGCGGTGCCGCCCGACCAGTCCTCGGGGGCGGCGAAGACCGCGGTGGGGACCACCACGGCCCGCAGGTAGCTGAACATCGGGCGGAGGGCGTGCTCCAGGGCGAGCGAGTGCCGCGCGGTGCCGCCGGTGGCGGCGATCAGCACCGGCCGGTCGACCAGCGACCCGGCCTCCACCACGTCGAAGAAGGACTTGAACAGCCCGTTGTACGACGCGTTGAAGATCGGCGTGACCGCCACGACGCCGTCCGCGCCGGCCACCGTGTCCAGGGCCTCGCGCAGCGCCGCCGACGGGAACCCGGTGAGCATGTTGTTCACCACGTCGTGCGCGTGGTCGCGCAGCTCGATGGTGCGCAGCTCGACCTCGTGGCCGCGCCGGACCAGCTCGTCGCGGGTGGCCGCGGCGAGCTGGTCGGCGAGCAGTCGGGTCGAGGAGGGCTGGCCGAGACCGGCCGAGACCACGGCCAGGGTGCGCCGGGTCATCGGGCCGCCTCCGCGCCGGTCGGGCCGGCGGCGTCCCGGGCGGCGAGCAGCGAGGCGTGCGTGGGCGCCTCGGGCACGTGCGCGGGGCGCAGCGCGTCGAACTCCTTGCGCAGCACGGGAACCACCTCCTCGCCGAGGATGTCGAGCTGCTCCAGGACGGTCTTCAGCGGCAGGCCCGCGTGGTCGAGAAGGAACAGCTGCCGCTGGTAGTCGCCGACGTACTCGCGGAAGCCCAGCGTGCGGTCGATGACCTGCTGTGGGCTGCCCACGGTCAGCGGGGTCTCCCGGCTGAACTCCTCCAGCGACGGGCCGTGCCCGTAGACCGGGGCGTTGTCGAAGTACGGCCGGAACTCCCGGACCGCGTCCTGCGAGTTCTTCCGGACGAACACCTGCCCGCCGAGGCCGACGATGGCCTGCTCCGGACTGCCGTGCCCGTAGTGGGCGAAGCGCTGCCGGTAGAGACCGACCATCCGCTGGGTGTGCTCCTTGGGCCAGAAGATGTGGTTGGCGAAGAAGCCGTCGCCGTAGTAGGCCGCCTGCTCGGCGATCTCCGGGCTGCGGATCGAGCCGTGCCAGACGAACGGCGGTACGCCGTCGAGCGGGCGCGGCGTCGAGGTGAACGACTGCAGCGGGGTACGGAAGCGGCCCTGCCAGTCGACGACGTCCTCGCGCCAGAGCCGGCGCAGCAGGTCGTAGTTCTCGATGGCCAGCGGGATGCCGTTGCGGATGTCCTGGCCGAACCACGGGTAGACCGGCCCGGTGTTGCCGCGACCCATCATCAGGTCCACCCGGCCGTCGGCCAGGTGCTGGAGCATGGCGTAGTCCTCGGCGATCTTCACCGGGTCGTTGGTGGTGATCAGCGTGGTCGAGGTGGAGAGCAGCAGCCGCTCGGTGCGGGCCGCGATGTAGCCGAGCATGGTGGTGGGCGACGACGGCACGAACGGCGGGTTGTGGTGCTCGCCGGTGGCGAAGACGTCGAGGCCGACCTCCTCGGCCTTCAGCGCGATGGCCACCATCGCCTTGATCCGCTCATGCTCGGTCGGTTCCCGACCGTTGGTCGGGTCGACCGTGACGTCACCGACGGTGAAGACTCCGAACTGCATGACCAGCTCCTCGCGTGGGAAGACCGGGGCCGCGGTGGCCACCCGGACGCTGCCCACAACATATTTGACGAATCAACTATTCCACCGTCGAAGTGTCGTGGGGTGGCCCCGGTCACCGTGGGGGCGGCGCTTCCCCCGGACATCACCTGGACGCGTCGCTCGGCCCGCTGCCGTTTGCGGCGTGTCGCGCCCTCCGGCGGCGAGGTCACCGCGACACGCCGCAAAGCGCGCCGGCGACGGGCCGGCGGCGAGTTTTGCGACGTCAGCGGCAGTGCCCGGCTGATCGATGTTCGAGCGAGCGACATGCCGGTGAGGCATCAATATGCCTGGCAGGCATGTCGCTCACCTCGAACCATCTCCCGGCGGCGACCACCCGTGCGGCGGGTACCTCTCACCGTGCGGCTCCGGCCCGGGGTGAGCGGGCGGCCCGGGCACGGGGTAGCACCGGCCGGACGACGGCGGGGCCAGATAGGGCGGCGTGGGAAACGTCCCGGGCGCCGGGTGGAATCCGCCGGGGTGGTGCGGCGGCGTGGTCCGACGGCCCTTGCGGACGAGCAGGACCACGCCGAGCACGACCAGCCCGACGATCAGCAGCAGCGGGATGACGAGGCAGGCCAGCCGCCCCACGAGGTAACCCGCCTGGTGCGCGTCCATGCCGCCGCTCCCCTGTCCGTCGTAGGTGAGCGCCGAATGCTAGCGGATCATGGATACGTGGGCTGCCCCGTCGGGCGTCAGCCGCCGGCCACCGAGGGCAGCACCTGCACCTCGGCCCCGTCGGCGACCGGCGCGGCCACTCCCCCGGCGTGCCGGCAGTCCTCCCCGTCGACGTAGACGTTGACGTACCGGCGCAGTTCGCCCCGCTCGTCGCGGATCCGGCGGGCCAGTCGGGGCCAGGAGTCGGCGAGCGCGTCGAGGACGGCCCCGACCGATCCGGCGGCCTCCACGGTGAGCCGGCTCGCGCCGCCGGCCTCACCGCGCAGCGGACCCGGCACCAGCACGGTGACCATCGTCAGACCTCCGCCGCCCGGACGCAGAGCACGTCGGGCAGGTGGGCGGCGACCAGCGACCAGGAGTCGCCGTCGTCGCGGCTGGCGTAGACCTCGCCGGAGCGGGTGCCGAAGTAGACGTCGCCCGCCCCGCCCGCGCACATCGCGTCGCGCAGCACCGAGGGGTGGAACGGCTCGTCCGGCAGCCCCACCGACAGCGGCTCCCACTTGTCGCCGGCGTCGGTCGAGCGGAACACCCGGCACCGGTGGTCGACCGGGTACCGCTGGGAGTCGGCGACCAGCGGGAACGTGAAGACCGTGCCGGGGCGCGACGGGTGGGCCACGATCGGGAAGCCGAAGTCGCTGGGCAGGCCATCGGCGATCGACGTCCAGGTGCGGCCGTCGTCCTCGGAGCGGTAGACGCCGTGGTGGTTCTGCGCGTAGAGCCGCTCCGGGTTGCCCGCGTCCCGGGCGACCTTGTGCACGCACTGGCCGAACTCGGGCCACTCGTCGGGCAGGAAGTAGGCCCGGATGCCGGTGTTGCCCGGCGACCAGCTCCGGCCGGCCTCCTCGGAGCGGTAGACCCCGCCGGTGGACATGGCGACCAGGATCCGGTCGGGGTCGCGCGGATGCGGCAGCACGGTGTGCACCGCCTGGCCGCCGAAGCCCGCGCCCCACTGCTCCCGGTGCGGGTGGTCCCAGAGCGAGCGGACCAGCGTGAAGCTGCGCCCGCCGTCGGTGGAGCGGAACAGCGCGGAGGGCTCGGTGCCCGCCCAGACCACCTCCGGCGCGTCCGCGCCGCCCGGGACGATCTGCCAGACCCGGCCGAGGCTGGCGCCGGTGTCGGCCGGGAAGGCCACCGGCGCCAGCTCCGGCTCGGCCCAGGAGGCACCGAGGTCGTCGCTGGTGGCGACGCTCGGCCCGAAGTGCGAGCTGGTCATCCCGACGAGCAGTCGGGGCGTGCCGGGGCGGGGGTCGACGGCGACGGCGTAGACCCCGGTCATCGGGAAGTGCGGGCCGCTCACCTCCCAGCCGCGCCCGCCCGGACTGGTGGCGAGGAAGAGCCCCTTGGCGGTGCCGATCGCGAGCAGCGTGGGCATGACCGTCCTCCGATCAGTCGTGAACGCGTGGCGTGATTATGGCCACACCCCCCGACAGAATCGCCCGGCCACGCCGGGAAGCTCAACCCCGCGCGCGCGGGACGTGCCGCCGATAGCTGCTCACCGTCGGATCGCCGGTGATCCAGAACCGCCAGGGCACGTCGTGCGCCCCGGTCACCCCGACCCGGGGGCCGGCGGAGATCGCCGCCTCCGGCACCGGCGCCACCGCCGGCCGCAGCCGGACCGGGCCGTCGCCGAGCAGGTCCAGGCCGTACGCCGAGCGGTCGATGCCGAGGGTCGCGCAGAGCCGCGCCGGGCCGCGCGCCAGGTCGACGTCCCGGCGTACGGCGGGTCGGCGGGCGCGGGCCGCTTCGAGGCCGTCGACCACCTCGGCGGCGCGCAGCAGCACCGCGGCGGCCTCGCCGTCCGGGCCGGTGACCACGTTCATGCACCAGTGCATGCCGTAGGTGAAGTAGACGTAGGCGTGGCCGGCCGGGCCGAACATGACGGCGTTGCGCGGGGTGCGCCCCCGGTGCGCGTGCGAGGCGGGGTCGCCGGCCGTCCCCGCGTACGCCTCGACCTCGGTGATCCGGACGGTGACGCCACCGGCGGAGAGTCGGCAGCCGAGCAGCCCGCGCGCGGCGGGCACCAGCGGCCCGGCCAGCAGGTCGGCCAGCGGCGAGAGGTCGGTGCGGGAGGAGGTCACGCGACCACGGTACCCAGCCGTGTGTCTCGCCACCTGCACTTCTGATTAGGGTTGCCTCACCTTAGAGTGACCCCCGTGACGCACCCGCCTGACCTGCTGCCGGCCGTGCGCGCGGTGTCCTTCGCCCGCGACCTGGCCGACCACGGTGACCGCCCCGCCGTGGTCACCGCCGACGGCGTGCTGTCGTACGCCGAGCTCGCCGGCCGGGTCGCCGAGACCGCGCGCCGGCTGGGTCCGCGGCGGCGGCTGGTCCTCGTCACCGGCGCCAACACGGTCGACGCCCTGGTGGGCTACCTGGCCGGCCTGCACGGCGGGCACCCGGTCCTGCTGGTGCCCGGCGACGGCCCGGCGACGCGGGCGCTGACCGAGGCGTACGACCCGGACGTGGTGATCGGGCCGGTCGACGGGGTGTGGACGCTGCACGAGCGGCGGGCCGGGTCGGCGCACGAGCTGCACCCCGACCTGGCGCTGCTGCTGAGCACGTCGGGGTCGACCGGCTCGCCGAAGCTGGTCCGGCTGTCGCACACCAACCTCCAGGCCAACGCCGAGTCGATCGCCGAGTACCTGGGGGTGCGGGAGACCGACCGGGCGGCCACCAGCCTGCCGCTGCACTACTGCTACGGCCTGTCGGTGGTGAACAGCCACCTGGCCCTGGGCGCCGCGCTGGTGCTGACCGACCGCTCGGTCGCCGACGACTGCTTCTGGGAGCTGTTCCGCCAGGCCCGGGCCACCAGTTTCGCCGGGGTGCCGTACACCTTCGACCTGCTGGACCGGGTCGGCTTCGCCGCGATGAACCTGCCGCACCTGCGCTACGTCACCGCCGCCGGCGGCCGGCTGGCGCCGGCGAAGGTGGTCCGCTTCGCCGAGCTGGGCCGGCGCAGCGGCTGGGACCTGTTCGTCATGTACGGGCAGACCGAGGCGACGGCCCGGATGGCGTACCTGCCGCCGGACCTGGCGACCAGCCGACCGGAGGCGATCGGCGTGCCGGTGCCGGGCGGCGAGTTCCGGCTCGCTGCGCTGCCGGAGCAGCCGGACGGCGTCGGCGAGCTGGTGTACGCCGGCCCGAACGTGATGCTCGGCTACGCCGAGCGCCCGGCCGACCTGGCGTCGGGGCGTACCGTGACCGAGCTGCACACCGGCGACCTGGCCCGCCGCGGCCCGGACGGCCTGTACGAGCTGGTGGGCCGGCGCAGCCGGTTCGCCAAGATCCTCGGCCTGCGGGTGGACCCGCAGCGGGTGGAGGCGCTGCTGGCCGCGCACGACGTGGACGCGGCCTGCCTGGGCGCGGACGACGAGCTGCTGGTGGCGGTGGCCGGCGAGGTGGACCCGGCGCGGGTCCGCCGGCTGGTCGCGGGCGAGCTGGCCCTGCCACCCCGGGCGGTGCGGGTGCTGGCGCTGCCGCGGCTGCCCCGGCTGGCTACCGGCAAGGTGGACTACCCGGCGCTGCGCGAGTTGGCGGCCGGGCCGGTCGCCCCGCCCACGCCGTCGGCCCCCGCCCCCGACGACGACCTGTGCCGGCTCTTCGCCGAGGTGCTGGACCGCACCGACGTGACCCCGGAACACAGCTTCGTCGACCTGGGGGGCGACTCGCTGTCGTACGTCGAGATGTCGGTCCGCCTGGAGCGGGTGCTCGGGCAGCTGCCGCCGAACTGGCACACCCTGCCGATCGGGGCGCTGCCCTCGCCGCGCAGCGGTCGGCCGCGCCGCCGGCGGGCGCTGGAGACCAGCGTGGCGCTGCGGGCCGTGGCGATCGTGCTGGTCGTCGGCTCGCACATCCCGATGTTCACCCTCACCGGTGGGGCGCACCTCCTGCTCGGGGTGGCCGGCTTCAACTTCGCCCGGTTCCTGCTCACCGACGCCGGACGGACCGACCGGCTGCGACACGTCCGCTCCGCCCTGACCCGGATCGTGCTGCCCACCACCGCCTGGATCGCGGCGATGCTGGTCCTCACCGACCAGTACCGGTGGAGCAACCTGCTGCTGCTCAACAGCCTCGTCGGCCCGGACGACGGGCGCACCGAGTGGCACTTCTGGTTCGTCGAGGCGCTGGTCTACATCCTGGTCGCGGTGGCCGTCCTGCTGGCGGTGCCGGGGTTGGACCGGCTGGAACGCCGCCACCCGTTCGGCCTGCCGCTGACCCTCGCCGGGCTCGGGCTGCTCAGCCGCTACGACGTGTTCGGCCTGGACGCCCGGTACGACCTGCCGACGGCGATCGTGGCGTTCTGGCTCTTCGCGCTCGGGTGGGCGGCGGCCCGCGCCGACGGGGTACGGCAGCGGCTGCTGGTTACCGCCGCCGCGGCGGCCACCGTGCCGGGCTTCTTCGGCCAGCCGCAGCGGGAGGCGTTGATCGTGGCGGGGTTCGCACTCCTGGTCTGGCTGCCGACCGTGCCGAGCCTGGGTCCGCTGAACCGGGTCGCCGGCGTGCTGGCGGGCAGTTCCCTGTACATCTACCTGACCCACTGGCAGGTCTACCCGCACCTGCGCGACCAGCCGCTGCTGGCCCTGGTGGCGTCGCTGGCGCTGGGCGTCGGGTACGCCGCCCTGGTGCAGCGGGCCGGGCCAGCTATCAACGGCTTGTTGAAAAGATTCCGTTGACACCGCGGGCGCGGTGGGGTCTGCTGGAGGCGTGACCGACGACGCCTTCACCGCCCCCGACGCGGCGCGCGCCCGCGCCCACCGCACCTACGCCGCGCTGGAACGGATCACCGCGCGGCACGCCGGCACCGAGACGCGCCGCCGGCGCCACACCAACCCGTACCTGGCCGATCCGTACGAGGCGGTCGCGCTGGTGACCGCCCTCGCCGCCGGCGGGGCGGAGCGGGAGCCCGGCGAGGAACCGGTCGACGAGGCCGACCTGACGGCGGCGTTGACCCTCCTGCCCCACCTGCGCGCCGAGCTCGACACCCTGGAGGCCGGGCTGCTGACCCTCGCCCGGGGGCGCGGCATGACCTGGCAGGCCATCGCCTTCGGGCTGGGGCTGGGCAGCGCGCAGGCCGCCAAGCAGCGCTTCGAGCGGGTGTCCGCCCGCACCGCCGGCACCGACTGAGCGGCGATCGCGCTCTCGCCGGCCACCCGCGACGCCGAGGCGCCGGCTGCCCGACCGCCCGATCAGCGCCGCGGGGCCGGCTTCCCGGCTGCCCGATCAGCGCCGCGGGGCCGGCTTCCCGACCGCCCGGTCGGCGCGGAGGGGGCCCCAGGGCTGGACGGGTCGGCGAGACTGTGCCGGTGACCGCTGCCACCGGGAGGACGCGATGACGCGCGACGAGATGCTGGCGTACTGCCTCGGGAAGCCGGGCGCCCGGCTGGACCAGCCCTGGGAGGGCGACGAGGTGGTGAAGGTGGGGAGCCGGATCTTCGCCTTCCTCGGCTCGCCGGACGGCGAGGCGCGGGTCGGCGTGAAGTGCGGCCCGAACCGGGAGGTCGCCGACGAGTGGATCCACCGGTTCCCGGACGACGCGAAGGCGTCGGCGTACATCGGGCGGTCGGGGTGGAACTCGCTGCGCCTCGGCGGCGCGATCCCGGACGACGAGCTGATCGAGGCCGTCGACGGCTCGTACGAGGCGGTGGTGGCGAAACTGCCGAAACGGGAGCGGCCGACGGTCTGAGGGTCGGCGCGGCGTCGCGCCGCGCCGACCCGTCGACTCAGCGGGGTACGACCCGCTCGCTGGCCCACTCCCGCCAGCCGGCCAACTTGTCGGCGGCGGCGGCGAGCTGGTCGGCCACCGGGCCGGGGCCGGTCGAGCCGGGCGTGGTCCGGGCGGCCAGCGCGGAGCGGACCGAGAGCACGTCGCGCACGCTCGGGTCCAGCTGCTCGCTGACCGTGGCGAGGTCGTCGTCGGAGACCTCGTCCAGGGCGCAGTCCCGGGCCACGCAGAGCGCGACGAGCTTGCCGGTGATCTCGTGCGCGTCGCGGAACGGCACGCCCTTGCGAACCAGCCAGTCGGCCACCTCGGTGGCCAGCGAGAAGCCCACCGGCGCGGCGGCGACCAGCCGGTCGACGCGTACCGTCATCGTGGAGATCATCCCGGCGAGCGCCGGCAGCAGCAGTTCCAGGGTGTCGACCGCGTCGAAGGCCGGCTCCTTGTCCTCCTGCATGTCCCGGTCGTAGGTCATCGGCAGGCCCTTGAGCATGGTGAGCACGGTCATCAGGCCACCGACCAGGCGGCCGGACTTGCCCCGGGCCAGCTCGGCGATGTCCGCGTTCTTCTTCTGCGGCATGATCGACGAGCCGGTGGCGAAGGCGTCGTCGAGCTCCACCCAGCCGAACTCGTGCGAGGTCCAGAGCACCACTTCCTCGCCGAGGCGGGACAGGTGCACCCCGACCAGCGCGGTGACGAAGAGGAACTCGGCGACGAAGTCCCGGTCGGCGACGGCGTCCATCGAGTTGGCGAAGGACGTGCGGAAGCCCAGCTCCTTGGCGACGGCCACCGGGTCCAGCGGCAGGCCGGAGCCGGCCAGCGCGCCCGCCCCGAGCGGGCTGATCGCGGCCCGGTGGTCCCAGTCGCGCAGCCGCTCCAGGTCGCGCAGCAGCGGCTGCACGTGGGCGAGCAGCCAGTGCCCGAAGGTGACCGGCTGGGCGTGCTGGAGGTGGGTCATCCCGGGCGCGGCGGTGTCCACGTGCCGCTCGGCCTGCTCGACCAGCGCCTCGGCCAGCTCGACCAGCCGGCCGGCCACGCCCCGGGCGTGGTCGCGCAGGTAGAGCCGCAGGTCGGTGGCGACCTGGTCGTTGCGGGACCGCCCGGCACGCAGCTTGCCGCCGAGGCTGCCGAGCCGCTCCAGCAGGCCGCGCTCCAGGGCGGTGTGCACGTCCTCGTCGTCGATGGTCGGGCGGAACTGCCCGGAGGCGCAGGCCGCCTCCAGGTCGTCCAGCGCGGCCAGGATGCGGCCCAGCTCCTCCGGGTCGAGCAGGCCCGCGCCGGCCAGCACCCGGGCGTGCGCCCGGGAGCCGGCGATGTCGTACGGGGCGAGGCGCCAGTCGAACTGGACACTCACCGACAGCCGCGCGAGGGCTTCGGCGGGGCCGCCGGCGAACCGGCCACCCCACAGGCTCGTCCGGTTGGTGGCGGCGCTGTTCTCGGTCAGGCTCTTGTCGTCCACGCCGCCCATTGTGGTTGCCACGGTTCCTAGCCGCCCAGCCGGGCGTCGCGTGCGGCGGCCATCTTGCTCGGCAGGCCCCACAGCTGCACGAAACCCTTCGCCAGGGACTGGTCGAAGGTGTCGCCGGTGTCGTAGGTGGCCATGCCGAAGTCGTAGAGGCTGGCCTCGGAGCGCCGGCCGGTGACGGTCGCCCGGCCGCCGTGCAGGGTGAGCCGCACCTCACCGGAGACGTGCCGCTGGGCGTCGTCGATGAAGGCGTCCAGGCTGCCCTTGAGCGGCGAGAACCAGAGGCCGTCGTAGACCAGCTCGCCCCAGCGCTGGTCGACGCCGCGCTTGAACCGGGCCAGGTCACGCTCGACGGTGACCGCCTCCAGCTCCTGGTGGGCGGTGATCAGCGCGATCGCGCCGGGGGCCTCGTACACCTCGCGGCTCTTGATGCCGACGAGGCGGTCCTCGACCATGTCGAGCCGGCCGACGCCCTGGGCGCCGGCGCGCCGGTTCAGCTCCAGGATCGCCTGGTACGGGGTGACCGTCTCGCCGTCGATGGCGACCGGGTTGCCGGCGTCGAAGGTGATCACGACCTCGTCGGCGTCGCGCGGCTCGGCCGGGTCGGCGGTGTAGGAGTACAGGTCCTCGATGGGGCCGTTCCAGATGTCCTCCAGGAAGCCGGTCTCCACCGCCCGACCCCAGAGGTTCTGGTCGATGGAGTACGGCGACTTGGCCGACACGTCGATCGGCAGACCCTTCTCCTCGGCGAAGGCGATGGCCTTGTCCCGGGTCCAGGCGAAGTCCCGGGCCGGGGCGATGATCTTCAGGTCGGGGGCGAGGGCGCTCAGCCCGACCTCGAAGCGGACCTGGTCGTTGCCCTTGCCGGTGCAGCCGTGCGAGACGATCGTGCCGCCGTGCTTGCGGGCCGCGGCCACCAGGTGCTTGACGATCAGCGGCCGGGACAGCGCGGAGACCAGCGGGTAGCGGTCCATGTAGAGGGCGTTGGCGCGCATCGCCGGCAGGCAGTAGTCGGCGGCGAACTCGTCGCGCGCGTCGACCACCTCGGACTCGACGGCGCCGCAGTCCAGCGCGCGCTGCCGGATGGCGTCGAGGTCCTCGCCGCCCTGTCCGACGTCGACAGCCACCGCGACGATCTCGGCGCCGGTCTGCTCGGCGAGGTACGGAATGGCCACGGAGGTGTCGAGGCCTCCGGAGTAGGCAAGGACGACCCGCTCGGTCATGGTGTGGTGCTCCCTTCAACATTTTCTTCCCGGCGGGCCCACCCGGCGAGCTTGTCGCCGAGCGCGGCCCCGCCGACGGCCTCGCGGGCCACGACGAGGATGGTGTCGTCGCCGGCGATGGTGCCGACGATCTCGGGCAGGCCCGCTCGGTCCAACGCGCTGGCCAGGTAGTGGGCTGCGCCCGGCGGGGTGCGCAGTACGGCGATGTTGCCGCTGGCGTCGACCCCGTTGAGCAGCTCGCGCAGCAGCCGGACCAGCCGGGCCGGGGCGGCCTCGGCGTCGCGCAGCGGCCAGTGGCCGTCCTCGGGGATCACGTACACGGCCCGCCCGTCACCGCCGCGGGCGGTGACCGCGCCGAGTTCCTTCAGGTCCCGCGACAGGGTGGCCTGGGTGACCTGGATCCCGTCGCTGGCGAGCAGGTCGGCCAGTTCGGTCTGCGACCGGACGGCCTTGTCGCGGATCAGCTCGACGATGCGGCCGTGCCGGGCGGCGCGGGTCAGCGGGGCGGTCATGTGGAGGCCTCCAGGAGATACGTCAGCAGCGCCTTCTGGGCGTGCAGGCGATTCTCCGCCTGGTCGAAGACCGCGCTGCGCGGCCCGTCCAGCACCTCGTCGGTGATCTCCTCGCCCCGGTGCGCGGGCAGGCAGTGCAGCACGATCACGTCGGCCGCGGCGTGGGCCAGCAGCGCGTCGTTGACCTGGTACGGCAGGAACGGGGTGATCCGGTCCAGCCCGTCGTCCTCCTGGCCCATCGAGGTCCAGGTGTCGGTGGCGACCACGTCGGCCCCGCGGACCGCCTCGACCGGATCGACGAGCGCCCGGACCGATCCGCCGGTGCCGAGGGCGATCTTCTCGGCGCGGGCCACCACGTCGGGGTCGGGCTGGAAACCGTCCGGGCCGGCGACCCGCACGTGCATCCCGGCGGTCGCCCCGGCGAGCAGGTAGGAGTGCGACAGGTTGTTGGCGGCGTCCCCGACGTACGCCAGGGTCCGCCCCTGGGTGCCGCCGCAGTGCTCGCGGACGGTGAGCAGGTCGGCCAGCAGTTGGCAGGGGTGGTAGCCGTCGGTGAGGGCGTTGATCACCGGCACGGTGGCGTGCGAGGCGACCTCGGTGATCCGGTCGTCGCCGTGGGTACGCAGCACGATCGCGGCGACGTAGCGAGACAGCACCCGCCCGGCGTCGGCGAGGGACTCGCCCCGCCCGAAGTGGGTGACCTGGGTGTCCACGACCAGGGGGTGGCCGCCCAGCTCGGCGATGCCGGCGTCGAAGGAGATCCGGGTGCGCAGGCTCTGCTTGTCGAAGAGCACCGCCACCGACCGTGGCCCGGCCAGCGGCGTGTACGCGAACCGGTCGGCCTTCATCCGGGCGGCCAGGTCGAGCACGGTGGACTGCTCGGCGGGGGTCAGGTCGTCGTCGCGCAGGAAGTGCCGGATCATGCGTTGACCTCCGTGGCGCTGGTCGTGGTCGGGCCGGCGGCCGGCGCGAGGTCGGCGGGCGCCGCCGCGTCGAGGGCGGCGGGGAGGGCGGTCAGGAAGGCGTCGACCTGGTCGGCGGTGAGGATCAGCGGCGGGGCGAGCCGGACCACGTCCGGCTGCACCGGGTTGACCAGGAAGCCCGCCTCGCGCAGCGCGGCGGTGACCGGGCCGGAGGCCGGGGCGGTGAGCACGATCCCGAGCAGCAGGCCGGCGCCCCGGACCTCGGCGACCAGCGGATGGCCGAGCGCCTCGACGCCCCGGCGCAGCCGTTCGCCGGTCCGCTTGACGTGGTCGAGCAGCCCCTCGCTGGCGATGGTGGCGACCACCGCCAGGGCGGCCGCGCAGCTGATCGGGTTGCCGCCGAAGGTGGTGCCGTGCGAGCCGGGTGCGAGCAGCTCCCCGGCCCGACCGAAGGCGAGGCAGGCCCCGATGGGCAGCCCGCCGCCGAGCCCCTTGGCCAGGGTCACCACGTCCGGCTCGATCCCGTCGGCCTGATGGGCGAACCAGTGCCCGGTGCGGCCGATCCCGGTCTGCACCTCGTCCAGGACGAGCAGGGCGCCGTGCCGGGCGGTGATCCGCCGCGCGTCGGCCAGGTAGCCGGCGGGCGGCACGACGACGCCGTTCTCACCCTGGATCGGCTCCAGGATCACCATGGCGGTCGCGTCGCTGACGGCCGCGTCGAGGGCGTCGGTGTCGCCGTACGCCACGTGGGTGACGTCGCCGGGCAGCGGGCGGAACGGGTCGGCCTTGGCGGGCTGGCCGGTGAGCGCGAGCGCCCCCATGGTCCGACCGTGGAAGCCGCCCCGGGCCGCCACCACATGGCTGCGGCCGGTGAGCCGGGAGAGCTTGAACGCCGCCTCGTTGGCCTCCGCGCCGGAGTTGGCGAAGAACACCCGGCCGGGCCGGCCGGCGAGGGCCAGCAGCAGCTCCGCCAGGGCCACCGGCGGCTCGGCGACGAACAGGTTGGAGACGTGGCCCAGGGTGGCGACCTGCCGGGAGACGGCGGCCACCACGGCCGGGTGGGCGTGGCCGAGGGCGTTGACCGCGATGCCGCCGAGCAGGTCGACGTACTCCCGGCCGGCCTCGTCGACCACGACGGCGCCGGAGCCGGAGACCAGCGCCAGCGGCGGCGTGCCGTAGTTGTCCATCAGGGCCTGGCCCCACCGTTCGACCAGCGTGCTCATGCGGGAACCACCATCGTGCCGAATCCTTCCGAGGTGAAGACCTCCAGCAGCGTGGAGTGGGCGACCCGGCCGTCGACGACGTGCGCGGCGGGTACGCCCCCGCGCACCGCCCGCAGGCAGGCCTCCATCTTCGGGACCATCCCCGACTCCAGAGACGGCAGCAGCTTCGCCAACTCGTCGTCGGTGATCTCGCTGACCAGGCTGGTGGTGTCCGGCCAGTCGGCGTACAGGCCGGCCACGTCGGTGAGCACGACCAGCTTGCGGGCGTCGAGGGCGACGGCGAGCGCGGCGGCGGCCGTGTCGGCGTTCAGGTTGTGCAGCACCCCGTCGACGTCCGGCGCGACGGTCGAGATGACCGGGATCCGGCCGGCCGCGATCAGGTCGGTCACCGCCGAGACGTCGACCGACTCCACGTCGCCGACCTGCCCGACGTCCACCGGCTGCCCGTCGACGTACGCGGTCCGGCGGACGGCGGTGAACAGCCCGGCGTCCTCGCCGGAGAGGCCGACGGCGAACGGGCCGTGCGCGTTGATCAGCCCGACCAGTTCCCGGCCGACCTGCCCGACCAGCACCATCCGGACGACGTCCATCGCCTCGGGGGTGGTGACCCGCAGGCCGCCCCGGAACTCGCTGGCGATGCCGAGCCGCCCGAGCATGGTGGAGATCTGCGGGCCGCCGCCGTGCACGACGACCGGCTTGAGGCCGGCGTACCGGAGGAAGACCATGTCGGCGGCGAAGGCGCGCTGGAGCGCCGGTTCGACCATGGCGTTGCCGCCGTACTTGACCACGACGGTGGCCCCGGAGAAGCGGGCCAGCCAGGGCAGGGCCTCGATCAGCGTCTCGGCCTTGACCTGGGCCCGGGTGAGGTCGGCGGAGAGGCTCATGACGAGTACGCCGAGTTCTCGTGCACGTACGCGTGCGACAGGTCGTTGGTCCAGATCGTCGCGGCCGAGGACCCGGCGTGCAGGTCGATCCGGATGGTGACGTCCCGGCCGGACAGGTCGACCTTGGCGCGGTCCTCGGCGGCGGCGCCGGAGCGGCACACCCAGATCCCGTTGACCGCGACGTCGACGCCGTCCGGCTCGAAGGCGGCGGCGGTGGTGCCCACCGCGGCGAGGATCCGCCCCCAGTTCGGGTCGTTGCCGAACAGCGCGGTCTTGACCAGGTTGTTCCGGGCCACCGACCGGCCCACCTCGACCGCGTCGGCCTCGGTGGCGGCGCCGACCACCTCGATCGCGATCTGCTTGGTCGCGCCCTCGGCGTCGGCGATGAGCTGCTGGGCCAGGTCGTGGCAGGCGGCGGTGACCGCGGCGGTCAGCTCGGCGTCGGTGGGCTCGACGCCGGAGGCGCCGCTGGAGAGCAGCAGCACGGTGTCGTTGGTCGACATGCAACCGTCGGAGTCGATCCGGTCGAAGGTGACCCGGGTGGCGGCCCGCAGCGCGGCGTCGAGCGCCTCCGGCCCGGCGACCGCGTCGGTGGTGAGCACGCAGAGCATGGTCGCCATGGCCGGGGCGAGCATCCCGGCGCCCTTGGCCATGCCGCCGACGGTCCAGCCGCTGCCCTTGGCGACGGTGGTCTTCGGCCGGGTGTCGGTGGTCATGATCGCCTCGGCGGCCGCCGTGCCGCCGTCGCGGCCGAGCCCCCGGATGGCGCTGCGCACGCCGGGCAGCAGCTTCTGCATCGGCAGCCGCTCGCCGATCAGGCCGGTGGAGCAGACCGCGACCTCGCCGGCGCCGAGCATCAGCCGGGGGCTGACCGAGGTCAGCGCGGCGGCGGTGTGCTCGGCGGTGGCGTGGGTGTCCTGGAAACCGGCCGGGCCGGTGCAGGCGTTGGCGCCGCCGGAGTTGAGCACCACGGCGCGGACCACGCCGCCCCGGACGACCTGCTGGGTCCAGAGCACCGGCGCGGCCTTGACCCGGTTGGCGGTGAAGACGCCGGCGATCCCGGCGTCAGGGCCGTCGTTGACGACGAGGGCGAGGTCGGCGGCGCCGCTGGTCTTGAGCCCGGCGGCGACCCCGGCCGCCCGGAATCCCCGGGGGGTGGTGACTGTCATGGCGCGACTCCGAAGACGGAAAGGCCGGTGGTCTCGGGCAGGCCGAGCATGAGGTTGGCGCACTGCACGGCCTGGCCGGCGGCGCCCTTGCCGAGGTTGTCGATCGCGCTGACCACGATCACCCGGCCGGAGTCGACGTCGACGCCCGCCTGGAGGTGGCAGGAGTTCGCGCCGGCTGTGGCGGCGGTGTGCGGCCAGGCGCCCTCGGGCAGGACGTGCACGAACGGCGCGTCCGCGTACGCCCGGGCCAGCACGTCGCGCGGGTCGGCGTCGCCGGTCGGCACCGCGGTGACGGTGGCGAGGATGCCGCGCGGCATGGGCGCGAGCACCGGGGTGAAGGAGAGGCTGGTCGCGCCGGTGGCCTGCTTGATCTCCGGTACGTGCTGGTGGGCGCCGACCTTGTAGGGCGACAGGTCGCCCATCACCTCGCTGCCGAGCAGGTGGGCCTTGGCGGCCCGGCCGGCGCCGGAGGTGCCGGAGGCGGCGACCACCACCACGTCCGCGGGGAAGACCGCGCCGGCGGCGATCAGCGGGGCCAGGGCGAGGGTGGTGGCCACGGCGTAGCAGCCGGTGCTGGCCACCCGGGTGGCGGCGGCGATCGCCGCCCGCTGGCCGGGCAGCTCGGGCAGCCCGTAGGTCCAGGCGCCGGCGTGCCGGCCGCCGTAGTAACGGGCCCAGGCGTCGGCGTCGTGCAGCCGGTGGTCGGCGCCGAGGTCGACCACCTTGACCGTCGCCGGCAGGGCGGCGGCGAGGGCCGCCGACTCGCCGTGCGGCAGGGCCAGGAAGACCAGGTCCGCGTCGGCCAGGGCCGCCGGGTCGGTCGCCGTGAGCGTCAGGTCGAGGCCGGCGAGCTGCGGGTGTACGGCGCTGACGGGCTGACCGGCCCGGGAATGGGCGGTGGCGGCGACGAGGTCGAGCTCGGGGTGCCCGGCGACCAGGCGCAGCAGCTCACCCCCGGCGTATCCACTCGCCCCGGCGACCGCGACTCGAATGCCCATACTCACCTCCGCATGACTATGCAGAGAAGGCTAACGGCCCGGACCCCTTCACTGCAAGTTCATACGTCCCACTGCATGGGCATGTGATCGTGACTCCGGTCACCGGGCAGCAAAAGGCCCGGCCCGGGTCGCGGGAGGCGAACCGGGCCGGACGGGACGACAACGGGCCGAAACTACAGGCGGCCCTCCTCGACCGCCCGGGTCACCCACGGCACGACCTCGTCGAGCATCTCGTCCAGCGAGGTGGTGGCGGTGAAGTCGAGGACCTCGCGGGCCTTGGCCACGTCCGGCACCCGCTTCTGCACGTCGTACTGGTAGGGCTCGTCGGAGACGTACCGGAACGGCACGTCCGGGCCCTTGATCTTGCGCCAGATCAGCTCGGCCAGCTCCAGCACGCTGGTCGACTCGGCGGTGGAGAGGTTGAAGTCCTCGTTGCGGGCCGCCGGGTGCTCCACCGCGGTGGCGATGCCCCGGGCCAGGTCCCCGCCGTAGGTGTAGTGCCGCACCTGGTGGCCCTCGCCGAGGATGTGCAGCGGATCCTGCCCCTTGACGATCTTCTGCACCAGGTCCGGCACGACGTGCGACATGGCGAGCTTGACGTTGCCGGAGAGCACCTCGGCCTGGCCCAGCGCCCGCCCCTCCCCCACGCCGACGCAGTTGAACGGCCGGACGATGGTGTACGGCAGCTGGTACTGCTCCCAGGCGGCCCGGGCGTAGTACTCCACGGCCAGCTTCTGGAAGCCGTACGAGGACAGCGGCGGCGGGATGCGCCGCTCGTCGCCCTCTGAGCTGGGCCAGTGCTCGGTGGACTCGTAGACCATCGAGGAGGAGAGGTAGGTGACCTTCGCCAGGCTGCCGTCGCGGTGGGCGCGGATGGCCGCGTCGCAGGTGGCCGCCATGATCCGCTCGTTGGTGGCGAGCAGGTCGTAGGCGTAGGCGTGGAAGTAGGAGATGCCGCCGATCATCGCCGCCCCGGCGACCAGGTGGTCGCAGCCGTCCAGCAGCTCGGTGAGCAGGTCGACGTCGCGGGCGTCGCCCTCCACGAACCGGAACCGGGGATGGGTGTCGTAGCTGTGGGTGACCGGGCCGTACTTGGAGAAGTTGTCGATGCCGACCACCTCGTGGCCCCGGCCCAGCAACTCCTCGACGAGGTAACCGCCGATGAAGCCGGCCGAACCAGTTACCAGGACCTTCGCCACGTGCGCTCCTATGCGGTCTTCTCGTACTCGGTGCTGTCCCGCTCGCCGCGCGGGGCGGGCACGGCCGGGGCCGTGCGGTCGGTCAGCTTCTCCCGGCTCAGCCGTCGACCGTAGGCGAAGAAGTACCACCGCAGGTAGCCGGGGAGGAACCGACCCAGGTCGAAGTGGGACTCCCCCAGCGGCCGGTCCAGCCAGATGGTGGGGATCTCGGCGACCGGCAGGCGCAGCCGGGTGGCCTTCGCGGTCAGCTCCAGCCCGATCTCGAAGCCGGTGCGCGACTCGATGCCGACCTCCCGGACGAACGCCGTGTCGTACGCCTTGAAGCTGTTGGTGGCGTCCCGGGTGCCCACCCGGGCCAGCGTGTAGAGGCTGCGCCCCGCCCAGCGGGACATCATCCGCTTCAGCCGGGGCCCGCCGACCTGCTGCCCGCCGGGCATGTAGCGGGAGGCGGCGGCGACCACCACGCCCCGGTCCACCAGCCGGGCCAGCTCGTCGATCTGGCGCGGATCGTCACAGCCGTCGGCCATGGTGACCACGACGACCGGGGCGAGCGCCGCGTCGATGCCGAACCGGATGGCGTTGGCCGGCCCGCGCCCGTACGTGTTGAGCACCGCGCGCACCCGCGGGTCGGTGCGGGCGATCTGCTCGACGTACGGGACGGTGGTGTCCTCCGGCATGTCGTGCACGATCAGCACCTCGGCCGGGAGCAGCATCTCGCGCAGCATCCGTTCGAGGCAGCGCAGGATGGCCTCGCCCTCGTTGTAGACCGGCACGATCACCGACACCCGGGGCCTCACACCCGCACCCCCGTCCCGGTCAGGCCCCACATGTCGATCACCGGCTTGTCGGTGTCCAGCCGGGCGTACTGCTCGTGCGGGGCGGCGATGACCAGCAGATCGGCCCGGCGCAGCACCTCGTCCAGGTCGACCAGGCGCTCGTCGGCGACGTACGGGTCGGTGCAGATGGTCTCCCGGGTCTTGAGCGCCAGGATCTTGCGCAGCTTGTACGCCAGGCTCTCCCGCGGGTCGTCCGAGCCGCCCTTGAAGGCCATCCCGAGGATGCCCACGGTCAGCTCGGACAGGTCGAACCGGTCCTCCAGCCGAGACACCAGGTAGAGCGGCAGCCCCTCGTTGATCAGCATCGCGGAGTGGCCCAGCACGAAGTTGTTCCGGTTGAACGCGGCCAGCTGCATGGTGTCCTTGAACAGGCACGGCCCGGCGGCGAAGCCCGGCATCGGCAGGTCCGCCGCGCGTGGGTAGTCGTGGGCGACCGCGTGCCGGATCCGGGCGAAGTCCAGCCCGAAGTCGTTGGCCATCATCCAGAACTGGTTGGCGGTGGCGAACTTGATGTACCGCCAGGTGTTGGTGAACAGCTTCGCCAGCTCCGCCTCCTCCGGCTCGAGCGGGACGATCTGCTCGGTGAGGTGCCGGAACAGCTTCTCCGCCCGGGCCAGGGCGACGGGCGTACGGGCCGCGACGATCTGCGGCAGCGTGAACAGCTCGGTCATCGCCCGGCCCTCGGCGATCCGCTCCGGGCAGAACGCCACGTCGGCCTTGACGCCCTTGCCGGCGAGCAGCTTCTCGGTCAGCGCCGTCACGCCGGGATAGACGGTGCTGCGCAGCACCACCAACTGGCCGTCGCGCAGGTGCTCGGCGCAGCGCTCCAGCGCGCGGGGCACCGCGCCCAGGTCCGGGTTGAGGTGCTCGTCGACGGGCGTGCCGACGACCACCACCAGGTGCTCGGAGGCGCCCACGGCGACCGGGTCGGTGGTGGCCCGCAGCCGGCCGGCGGAGACCGCCTCGGCCAGCACGTCGGCCGCGCCCGGCTCGGCGAAGGGCAGGGTGCCCGCGTTCACCGTGGCGACCGCGTCGGCGTTGATGTCGTACAGCACGACGGAGAGGCCGCGGGCGGCGAACGCGATGCCCAGCGGCAAGCCGACCCGGCCGCAACCCCCGACGATGCAGACGTCGACGGAGAGCGGCGCGGGGCCCGGATCCTCGGACATTGGGTCAGCTCCCGGTGGGGGTGGTGGGGGTGTGATCGAGGTGGTGAGTCGGAATCCAAGCAGGTTAACCGCTTCCATGTGACCAGTGGGTAGCCGAACATGCCGTCGGCGGTGGCCTTTCGGCCGATGCCTCACCGTACGTAGGGGACCGGTCACCCTCGCCGGAACGCGGCGGAGGCCATGACCCCGCACTGCCGACACCGGCCGGCGACAGACACGACGAGGCCCCTCCCACCGTCGCGGAAGGGGCCCTCGCTCGCCGGTCAGGCGCCGCGCAGCGTGGCGCCGAACCGCTGCGCCGCGACGGCGACGGCCGCGTCGCGGGCGGCCACCGCCTCCTCCACGGTCAGCGTCCGGTCCGGAGCCCGGAAGGTGAGCTTGTACGCCAGCGACCGGCGTCCCGCGCCGAGCTGCTCCGAGGCGTACACGTCGAAGAGCCGGACGCTCTCCAGCAGCTCGCCGGCGCCCTCGACCAGCGCCCGCTCCACCTGGGCCGCGGGCACCGACTCGTCCAGCACCAGCGCCACGTCGATCAGCGCCGGCGGGAAGCCGGACACGGTCGGCGCGGGCGCGACCGGCGGGGCCGGCAACGCGTCCAGGTCCAGCTCCATGGCGCTGGTGCGGCGGGGCAGCTCCAGTGCCGCCACCACGGCCGGGTGCAGCTCGCCGGCGTGACCGACGATCGCCCCGTCGACCAGCAGCTCCGCGCAGCGTCCCGGGTGCCAGGGCGCGTACTCGACGGCCCGCACCTCGATCCGGTCCGCGGGGATGTCGGCGGCGGCAAGCACCACCCGGCCGGCCTCGACCGCGTCCGCCCAGCTGGCCGCCCGACCCGGCCCCCACCAGCCGGCCGGGTCGACGTCGCCGGCCAGCACGACCGCGACGTGCCGCGGCTGGTACGGCACCACCGCGTCGGCGGCGGCGAACTCGGCCTCGGTGGGCCGCCGGTCCACGCCCATCGCCGGCGGGGTGCCGGCGCCGGGGCGCGGGTGGAAGACCGTCCCGATCTCGTAGATGGACAGGTCCCGCTGGCCCCGGCCCAGGTTGCGCTTGAGGATGCCGAGCAGCGGGCCGAGCAGCGTGGTCCGCAGCACCGGCTCCTCCTCGGAGAGCGGGTTGGCCAGCCGGACCGCCGCCCGGCGCGGGTCGTCGGCGAGCAGGCCGAGCTGGTCGGCGAGCTCCGGCGCGGTGAACGGGTGGGCCAGCACCTCGACGTGGCCGCGCTCGGCCAGCGCGCGGGCCACCGCCCGGCGGCGGCGCTGCTGCCAGGTGAGGCCACGCCCGGCGGGCGCGGTGGGCAGCACGGACGGCACCCGGTCGTACCCGTCGAGGCGGACCACCTCCTCGACCAGGTCGGCCGGGTCGGTGAGGTCGGGTCGCCAGGTCGGCGGGGTCACGGTGAGCACGTCACCGGCGCCGGCCGCCACGCCGACCTCGCCCGGGTCCTCGGCCAGCCGGTCGGCGCCCCGGACGACGGTGCAGCCGACCTGCTCCAGCAGGACGACCACCCGCTCCGGGGTGTACGCCACCCCGACCCGCCGGGACGGCAGGTCGGCCGGGAGGATGACCGGCCGCACCGGCCGGACGTGGTCGAGGTCCAGGATCTGCTCGCCGACGGTGCCACCGGCGTGCTCGGTGAGCAGCCGCACCGCCCGCTCCAGGGCGACCAGCGGCAGGGCCGGGTCGACGCCCCGCTCCCAGCGCTTCGCCGCCTCGCTGAACAGCCGGTGCCGGCGGGCGGTGCGCCCGACCATCACCGGATCCCAGTGGGCGGCCTCGAAGAGCACGTCGGTGGTGCCGCCGATGACCTCGCTGGTCTCGCCGCCCATCACCGCGGCGAGCGAGATCGGCCCGGTGTCGTCGCAGATGACCATGTCCTCGGCGGTCAGGGTGCGGGCCACCCCGTCCAGGGTGGTCAGCTTCTCCCCCGCCTCGGCGCGGCGGACCACCAGCGGGCCGCTGATCCGGTCGGCGTCGAAGGCGTGCATCGGCTGGCCGAGTTCGAGCATCACGTAGTTGGTGATGTCGACCGGCAGCGAGATGCTGCGCACGCCGGCCACGGTGAGCCGTCGCGACATCCAGCCGGGCGTCTCGGCGGTGGGGTCGATGCCCCGCACCATCCGCGCGGCGAACCGGTCGCAGCCGACCGTGTCGCGCACCTCGACCGGGTACGCCGGCTCGGCGGTGCCGCCGGGCGCGGGCATCAGACCCGGGTCGCGGAACGGCACGCCGAGGGCGTGCCCCAGCTCGCGGGCCAGGCCGCGCACGCTCAGCGCGTACCCCCGGTCGGGAGTGATGTCCAGCTCGACCACGACGTCGTCGAGCCCCACGACCGGGCGCGCGTCGTCGCCCGGCTTGGCCGGGGTGTCCGGGGGCAGCACGATGATGCCGGAGTGGTCGTCACCCAGGCCCAGCTCCTTCGCCGAGCAGATCATGCCGGCGGAGTTGCGCCCGTAGGTCTTGCGCGCACCGATGACGAAGTCGCCCGGCAGCACCCCACCGGGGAGGATCACCACCACCCGGTCGCCCTGGGCGAAGTTGCGCGCCCCGCAGACGATCTCCTGCGGCTCGCCGGTGCCGTTGGCGGCGCCGACGTCAACCCGGCAGAACCGGATCGGCTTCTTGAAGCCGGTCAGCTCCTCGATCTCCAGGACCTCGCCGACCACCAGCGGACCGGTGACGGTCTCCCGCAGGTCCACCACGGAGTCGACCTCGATGCCGAGGTCGACCAGGGCCTGCTCCAGGTCGCCGGTGGGCAGGTCGGCGGGGAGGTCGACGTACTCCCGCAGCCAACTGACAGAAACTCGCATGACTTCAGACCACCGTTCCCGTGACTCGTACCCGCATCGCCTACGCCCCGACCCCGAACGCGCGGGTGAACCGCACGTCGCCCTCGGCCATGTCCCGCATGTCGCTGACCCCGTGCCGGAACATCACGGTGCGGTCGATGCCCATGCCGAACGCGAATCCGGAGTAGACCTCCGGGTCGATGCCGCAGGCGCGCAGCACCCGCGGGTTGACCATGCCGCAGCCGCCCCACTCCACCCAGCGCGGCCCGTCCCGGTGCTCCGGGAACCAGACGTCGAACTCGGCCGACGGCTCGGTGAACGGGAAGTAGTGCGGCCGGAAGCGGGTCTTCGCGCCCTCGCCGAACATCGCCCGGGCGAAGTGGTCGAGCGTGCCGCGCAGGTGCGCCATGGTGATGCCCTTGTCCACCACCAGGCCCTCGACCTGGTGGAAGACCGGCGCGTGGGTGGCGTCCAGCTCGTCGGTGCGGTAGACCCGGCCGGGCACGATCACGTAGATCGGCGGCTTACGGGTGAGCATGGTGCGCGCCTGCACCGGCGAGGTGTGCGTGCGCAGCACAAGACCGGACGTGTCCGTGCCCACCGGCGGTGCGATGTGGAAGGTGTCCATCAGCCCACGCGCCGGGTGGTCGGCGGGGATGTTCAGCGCGTCGAAGTTGGTCCACTCCAGCTCGACCTCGGGGCCCTCGGCCACCTCGTAGCCCATCCCGACGAACAGGTCGCTGATCTGCTCCATCAGGGTGCTCAACGGGTGGCGGGCGCCCCGGGGGTGCCGGTCGTACGGCAGGGTCACGTCGACCCGCTCCTCGACCAGCACCCGGGCGGCCTGCTCGCGCTCCAGGACCTCCTGGCGGGCGGCGTAGGCGCTCTCGATCGCCCGGCGGGCCTCGTTGACCCGCTTGCCCGCGTCGGACTTCGCGGCCGGCGGCAGCGCGCCGATCTCCCGGCGCGCCAGCGAGACCGGGGCCCGGTCCCCGAGGTGCGCGGGGCGCAGCGCGGTCAGCGCGTCCGGGTCGGCGGCGGTGGCGAACGCCTTCTCGGCGACGGCGACGGCCTCGGCCAGGGCGGCCGGGTCCAGCAGGGCGACCTGCTTCGGGTCGTACGGATCGTTGCGGTAGCTCATGGCGTACGGGCACTCCCTCACGGCGGCGCCGGCCCTCACGGGCGGCTAGGCGAGTCTACGGACGCGCGGCTGTGCCGCAGCCCGCCGGTGGGAGTTACGCGGGAGGAAGGGTCGCAGCCCGCCGCCCGCCGACACCGGCGGGCTGGCTAAACGAACGCCGTGACGCGTTCACCATGCGGACGACTCCCCTGTGCTCAGTAGCGCGCGTGACGAGGTCAGCGCAGTGCTCTGGCTGAAGCGTACAGGCAGACGGCGGCGGCCGCAGCCAGGTTCAGGCTCTCGGCGCGGCCGTGCAGCGGCACCCGGACCCGGGCGTCGGCGGCGGCGGTCAGCTCCTCGGGCAGCCCGTGCGCCTCGGAGCCGAAGAGCCAGGCGGTGGGGGCGGCGAGCCGTCCGTAGTCGATGAGGTCGTCGAGGTCGCTGTCGCCGTACCCGGTGGTGGCGAGCACGGTGAGCCCGGCGGCCCGCAGCGCGGCGACCACGTCGAGGGGGTCGGGGGCGCGGACCACGTCGACGTGGAAGAGGCTGCCGGCGGAGGCCCGCACGCACTTGCCGTTGTACGGGTCGACGGCGTCGCCGGCGAAGATCACCGCGCCCGCGCCGGCCGCGTCGGCGGTGCGCAGCACGGTGCCGGCGTTGCCCGGGTCGCGGATCTCGGCGAGCACCGCGACCAGGCGCGGGCCGGCGCCCAGCGCCTGCTCCAGCGGCACGTCGAGGTGCCGGCAGACGGCGACCAGGCCCTGCGGGGCGACGGTCTCGGCGAGCGCCGCCAGGGCCTCGTCGGTCACCTCGGAGACTGCTACGTCGGCCCGGGCGGCGGCCGCCGCGAGGTCGGCGTACCGGTCGAGGGCGGCTGGCGTACCGAACAGCTCGGTGACCGTTCCGGCGCGCGCGAGGGCCTCGCGGACCGCCTGCGGGCCCTCGGCCAGGAACCGGCCGGTGGCCTCGCGGTCCCGGCGGCGGTGCAGCCGGCGGGCGGCGGCGACCCTGGGGGTACGCGGCGTGAACGGGCCGGAGACAGCGTCGAGGCGCCTCCCGCGCGATGGTGACTGCATGGGAGACGCCTCGATCTGCTGCGGGTGGATCAGGCGGCCTGGGCCGCGGCGCCACCGGTGCCCTCGGCCGCCACGGCGGCGCGGGCCAGCTCGACGATCCCGGCGAACGCCGCGGCGTCGTTGACGGCCAGGTCGGCCAGGATCTTGCGGTCGACCTCGATGCCGGCCAGGCGCAGGCCCTGGATCAGCCGGTTGTAGGTCATGCCGTTGGCCCGGGCACCAGCGTTGATGCGCTGGATCCAGAGCTGCCGGAAGTCGCCCTTGCGGTCACGACGGTCCCGGTAGGCGTACTGCATCGAGTGCAGCACCTGCTCCTTGGCCTTGCGGTACAGCCGGGAGCGCTGACCGCGGTAACCACTCGCGGTCTCCAGCAGGGTACGACGCTTCTTCTGGGCGTTCACAGCCCGCTTGACGCGTGCCATCTCAACTCCTCTTTCGGTTCAGGTGGCGCGCGTCAGCGGCCGAGCAGCTTCTTGATTCGCTTGACGTCGGCCTTGGCCAGCTCGACCGTGCCGGTCAGCCGCCGGGTCTGGCGGGAGGGCTTCTTCTCCAGGTTGTGGCGAAGGCCGGCCTGCTGGGCAACGATCTTGCCCTTGCCGGTCACCTTGACCCGCTTGCCCATACCCGTGTGGCTCTTCATCTTCGGCATGTGGAACGTCTCTCCCCTGTTACTCGCCGGTGTTTTCGGCGACGGCGCCGGTCTCGCCGGCTGCTGCGGTCTCGCCGGTCGCCGCGGCCTCACCGGCTTCCGGGGCGGACTCCTCCGCCCGGTCCCGGGGCCCGCCACGGGACGCCGTGGCGGCGACCGCGGAGGCCTTGACGGCCCGGTGCGGAGCGAGAACCATGATCATGTTTCGGCCGTCCTGCTTCGGAGCGGCCTCGACGTAGCCCAGGTCCGTGATCTCGGATTCGAGCCGGCGCAGGAGCCGGTAACCCAGCTCCGGGCGGCTCTGCTCGCGACCGCGGAACATGATCGTCACCTTGACCTTGTCGCCCGCCTTGAGGAACCGCACCACGTGACCCTTCTTGGTCTCGTAGTCGTGCGGGTCGATCTTCGGCCGGAGCTTCATCTCCTTGATGACGGTCTGCTGCTGGTTACGCCGCGCTTCGCGCGCCTTCAGTGCGCTCTCGTACTTGAACTTGCCGAAGTCCATGAGCTTGCACACCGGCGGGCGCGCCATCGGCGCAACCTCGACCAGGTCCAGGTCGACGTCCGCGGCCAGCTGCAGGGCGCGCTCCAGCGGGACGATGCCCACCTGCTCACCCTCAGGGCCGACCAGTCGGACCTCACGTGCCCGGATCTGCTCGTTCACGCGTGGTTCGACGCTGATGGGGCCTCCTCGAGTCGAGTGTCCTGCGTGTGGCGACCCCGTGGGCCCCCGGGTGGGGGCCGCCGGAAAGCAGAAGGCCCTGGCGCATGCCAGGGCCCGCTCGACCGGTCGGCACGATCACATGATCGCGCATCCGGGACCGGGACGTGCCCGGAACCGGGGACCGGACCCGGCCACCGTCAGGGGCGACTCGGGTGGGAGCAGGCGCTCCGCTTCAAGACCGCCCGCACGTCGGAACGGGGGCAGTCTGGTCGACTCGGCAACACTACACCCTCGCCCCAGGCATCCCCAAACCGGGCTCGCAGGTCAGCGCGGGTGTGACCGGGGGCTCAGCGAATCGTCTGGCCGGCCGCCGACGCGGCCAGGTGGGCCTGGTGCAGCCGGCGCAGCGCGCGGACGCCCTCGACCGCGAGCTCCTCGTCGGCCGCCTGGAGGGCAACCATCGGGACCAGGTCGTCGTCGTGCAGCTCCAGGCTGGCCCAGGGGGCGCCCCGGTCGAAACGCACCCTGCGGACGACCTCCCAGGGCAGCTCGTACGAGCCGATCACGTTGCGCACCCGCACGCCCCGGGCGTCCGCCTCGATCCGGGGGCGGGTGAAGAGCAGGATGGCCAGCGCGCCGAAGACGCCCAGGCCGACCATGGCGAGCTGGTCGCCGCGCTGGAAGGAGCCGTAGCCGTCGCCGGTCCGGCCGGTGAGCGAGGTCGCCACCAGGCTGAAGACCACCAGGACGGCGGCGGCCGAGGCCCAGCAGACCACCCGGATGCGACGGGGCTTGAGGCGGATCAGCTCGGTATCGCTCACCCCACCAGTCTGCCACCCGGTCCCGGGCGGTGGTCCGCCGCCACACGGCCGGCGCCCTCGTCGCCCGACCGCGCGGGCGGTGTCAGCCGGCCGGCGGAGCGGGCCGGTCGGCGTACGTGGAGCCTCGCTGCCGTCCCGCCGGATCCTCCGGGGTCGACCGCATCGCCGGCACCGACCGGCTGACGGCGGACGCCGAGGCCGTCCGGGCGGTCGGACGCCGCTGCTGGCCAGGGACCACCGAGGCGACCAGCGTGAGCACCGCGCCGGCCAGGACGGGCCAGCGCAGCCCCGGCCCACCGGGCAGCAGCAGGTCCAGCAGCAGTCCCCCGCCGAGCTGGCCGGCGACCAGCGCCAGACCGGTCCGCAGCACGCCCAGCGCCCGCACGCCGACCAGCAGGCTGGCCACGATGCCGACCCCGAGCAGTCCGCCGGTGTACAGGTACCAGGCCGGTGGCCAGTCGGGCCGGGCCACGGTGAACGCGCCGGCGAGCGCCGCGACGGCCAGCACGGCCGGCGTGCTGACGGCGAAGTTCATCGCGGTGCTGGCCGCGGCGGTGCCCGCCGCGGCCACCCGGCCGTTGAGCGCGGACTGCAGGGCGACCGCCAGCCCGCCCACCACGGCGAGCAGGACCAGGCCGACGGCCAGCTCGCCCAGGGGCTGGCCCAGCTGGGCGAGCCCCACCGCCGCCGTGCCGAGCAGGGCGCCGGCCACCCGGGACGGGGTGAGCGCGAGCCGACCCACCGGGGCGAGCCCGGCCCGGTCCACCGCCAGGCCACCGAGACTGCCCCCGGCGACCTGGGCGATGGTGAAGACGGCCACCCCGAGCACCGGCACGACGTACGTGCCGATCACGATGATCGCCGCCCCGCCGAGCCCACCCAGGTAGCACCACCAGGGCAGCCGGGACCGACGCAGCACGCCGAGCCCGGTCCGCATCGACGGCAGCACCAGCAATCCGACCAGCACCAGCAGGGTGCCACCGGCGTTGTTGACCACCGCCCCGAGCACGGGACTGCCCACCCGCTCGCCCAGCTCGGCATTCGCCGCCCCCTGCGCGGCCGACGCCACCCCGCCGAGCACCACCAGGGCCAGCACGACCGTCGGCGGCAGTGACCTCACAGCCGACAGGCGTGGATGTTGGTGACCAGGATGGCGCGGGCGCCGAGGTCGTACAGCTCGTCCATGATCCGGTGCACGTCGTCGCGGAGCACCATCGCCTGCACGGCCACCCAGCCCTCCCGGTGCAGCGGCGACACCGTCGGCGACTCGATGCCCGGGGTCAGCGAGCTGGCCCGGTCCAGCAGGCCGGCCGGCACGTCGTAGGCGAGCATGACGTAGCGGCGGGCGACCAGCACCCCGTGCAGGCGGCGCAGCAACTGCTCGGCCTGCGGGTGGGTCGGGGCGCCGGTGCGGCGGACCAGCACCGCCGAGGAGCGCAGCAACGGGTCGCCGAAGACCACCAGGCCGGCCTGGCGCAGGGTGGCCCCGGTCTCCACCACGTCGGCGACCACGTCGGCGACGCCGAGCCGGATGGCGTTCTCCACCGCCCCGTCCAGCCGGATCACGTCGGCCTTGACCCCCAGCTCGCCGAGGTACCGATCGACCAGCCCCGGGTACGCGGTGGCGATCCGGTGCCCGCCCAGCTCCTGCACGGAGTGGACGTCCTCCGGGCGGGCGGCGAAGCGGAAGGTGGCCCGGGCGAAGGCCAGGTCCATCACCTCCTCGGCCGGCGCGCCGGAGTCGATCAGCAGGTCGCGGCCGGTGATCCCGACGTCGAGGTCACCGGAGCCGACGTAGGTGGCGATGTCCTTGGGACGCAGGTAGAAGAACTCGATGTCGTTGGGCTCGTCCCGACTGACGAGGTCCTTGGGGTCGGTGCGCTGGCGGTAGCCCGCCTCGCGCAGCATCTCGGCGGCCTTCTCGGCCAGGGCGCCCTTGTTGGGTACGGCGACACGCAGCATGACGGAGTGCTCCTTCGATCAGATGTGATCAACGACGGGGCGCACTCACAGATGTCGGTAGACGTCCTTGAGCTCGAGACCGCTGGCGAGCATCAGCACCTGGACCTGGTAGAGCAGTTGGGAGATCTCCTCGGCGGTCCGCTCCGGCCCCTCGTGCTCGGCGGCCATCCACGACTCGGCCGCCTCCTCGACGACCTTCTTGCCGATGAAGTGCACGCCCTTCTCCAGGGCGGCGACCGTGCCCGAGCCCGGGGTGCCGGCCGCGGCCTTGGCCTGCAGCTCGGCGAACAACTCCTCGAACGTCTTCACGGGATCCGATTCTTCCAGTCACCGGGCGACACCTCGCGCACCGGGTCCGGCCGCGTCGCCCTTCCCACCCGGACGGTCGACCTCCACCCCCGTTTGCGGCGTGTCGCGGTGTCCCCGATCAGGGACACCGCGACACGCCGCAGGACGGAGCCGATCGACGACGGGCGGGGTCAGCGGCCGAAGCCGAGCCGGTGGCCGTTGGCCGCGGCCACGTCCCGGATGGCCAGCGCGGCGTCGAGGGCCGCCACGGTGGCCGCCCACCCCTTGTCCTCCGCCGAGCCGGGCAGCCCGGCCCGGTCGCGGGCCTGCTCGATCGTCTCCACGGTGAGCACCCCGTGCGCCACCGGCTTCCCCTCGTCCAGCGCGACGCGGGTCAGGCCGTCGGTCACCGACCGGCAGACGTAGTCGAAGTGTGCGGTGGCACCCCGGACCACCACGCCGAGGGCGACCACCACGTCGCAGCGCCGGGCCAGGGCCTGGGCCACCACCGGCAGCTCCACCGAGCCGGCCACCCGGGCGACCACCGACCGGGCGCCGCACGCCTCGGCCGCCGCCACCGCCCGGTCGAGCATGTGGTCGGTCAGGTCGGCGTGCCAGCGCGCGGCCACCACGCCCACGGTCAGCCCGGCGGCGTCCACCGTGGTCACCCCGGGCTCGCCGAATCCCGCCATGTCTACGCTCCGATCTCGTCGCCGGGGACCGGGCGGCCCATCGGGGCCTCGGTCACCTCGTCCAGTTCGTCCAGCAGGTGCCCCATCCGGTCCCGCTTGGTCCGCAGGTACCGCACGTTCTCCGGGTGCGGCCGGATCGGCAGCCCCTCGCGGCCGGTGATGGTCAGGCCGTACCCCTCCAGCCCGGCCCGCTTGGCCGGGTTGTTGGTCAGCAGCCGCATCGAGCGCACACCCAGGTCGTAGAGGATCTGCGCGCCGGTGCCGTAGTCGCGGGCGTCGGCGGGCAGCCCCAGGTCGAGGTTGGCGTCCACGGTGTCCCGGCCCAGGTCCTGGAGCTGGTACGCCTGGAGCTTGTGCAGCAGCCCGATGCCGCGCCCCTCGTGCCCGCGCACGTAGAGCACCACGCCCCGCCCCTCCCGGGCGACCCGGGCCAGGGACGCCTGGAGCTGCGGGCCGCAGTCGCAGCGCAGCGAGCCGAAGACGTCCCCGGTCAGGCACTCCGAGTGCACCCGCACCAGCACGTCCTGCCCGTCACCGAGCTCCCCGTAGACCAGGGCGACGTGCTCGGCCGGGTCGTGCTCGGCGCGGTAGCCCAGCGCCCGGAACACCCCGTACGGGGTGGGCATCCGGGCGTCGGCGACCTGCTCCACCTGCTTCTCGTGCCGCCGCCGGTAGGCCACCAGGTCGGCGATGGTCACCAGGGTCAGGGCGTGCTCGGCGCAGAACTTCTCCAGGTCGGGCACCCGCATCATGGTGCCGTCGTCGTTGACCAGCTCGCAGAGCACGCCGGCGGGTCGCAGCCCGGCCAGCCGGGTCAGGTCGACGGCCGCCTCGGTGTGCCCGGGGCGGCGCAGCACCCCGCCCTCGCGGGCGCGCAGCGGCACCACGTGCCCGGGGCGGGACAGGTCGGTCGGGTCGGTGCCCGGGTCGGCCAGCAGCCGGATGGTGTGCGACCGGTCGGCGGCCGAGATGCCGGTGCCGATCCCCTCCCGGGCGTCCACGGTCACCGTGTAGGCGGTGCCGCGCCGGTCCTGGTTGGTGTGGTGCATCGGCGGCAGGTCCAGCCGGTCGCACTCCGACTCGGTCAGCGACACGCAGATGTAGCCGGACGTCCAGCGGACCATGAACGCCACCAGCTCCGGCGTGGCCAGTTCGGCGGCGAAGATCAGGTCCCCCTCGTTCTCCCGGGACTCGTCGTCGACCACGACGACCGGCCGGCCGGCGGCGATGTCCGCCACCGCCTGCTCGATGCTGGCGAAGGTGCTCATGCGACTGCCTCCGAGTAGGTGGACGGAATCGACGGGGCGGCCGACCGGGCGGCCCGCGAGGTCCGCCACCAGGCGGCGAGACCCCAGACGCAGAACGCGCCGTAGAACAGGTACATGGCCGCCGACGGGTAGAAGCCGCCGCGCAGCAGCAGCGGCACGCCGACCGCGTCGACGGCGATCCAGATCAGCCAGAACTCGACCCAGCCGCGGGCCATGCCGTACGTGGCGAGCAGGCTGCCGGTCAGGATCCAGGCGTCCGGCAGCGGGCCCCAGGAGCCGAGCGCGGCGAGCACCGGGTACCCGGCGGCGGTGCCGACGGCGGCGGCCAGCAGCAGGCCGAGCCGCTCGCGGCCGGTGGCCCAGCGCGGGCTGACCGCCGGCTGGTCGTCGCCCTGCCGGCGGTTGCGCGACCAGCGCCACCAGCCGTAGACGCTCACCGAGAAGAAGAAGACCTGCCGGCCGGCCTGGCCGTAGAGGTCGTGCGACTGCGGGGTGACGAAGACGCCGCCGAGGAACACGGTGAACAGCAGCGCGTTGCCGATCATGCCGACCGGCCAGGCCCAGACCAGTCGGCGCAGCCCGAGCAGCGCGGAGGCCAGCCCGAAGACGTTGCCGACGATCTCGCGGACCAGCACCGGCGAGCCGGCGATCTCGAGCTGGGCCTCGAGCAGCCAGCCGAGCGGGCCCATCAGCGCCCACCCCCCGCGGGCCCGCCGGGCAGGCCGCCGCCGGCGAGGCGGTCGCCGAGCAGGCGCTCGACGTACTTGGCCAGCACGTCGACCTCCAGGTTGACCGGGTCGCCGACGCCCTTGCCGCCGAGCGTGGTCAGCTTCAGCGTGGTGGGGATCAGCCCGACGGCGAACCAGTCGTCGCCGACGGCGGCCACGGTCAGCGAGACGCCGTCGATGGTGATCGAGCCCTTCTCCACCACGTACCGGGCGAGGTCGGCGGGGAGCCGGAAGCGGACCGTCTCCCACTGCGCGGCGGGCTCCCGGGCGACGATCTCGCCCACCCCGTCGACGTGGCCCTGCACGATGTGCCCGCCGAGCCGGCTGTTCAGCGCGGCGGCCCGCTCCAGGTTCACCGGGTCACCCACCCGCAGCGCGCCGAGCGCGGAGCGGCGCAGCGTCTCCCCCATCACGTCGGCGGTGAAGACGCCCTCCTCGACGTCGACGACCGTGAGACAGACGCCGTTGACCGCGATGGAGTCGCCGTGCCGGGCGTCGGAGGTGACCAGCGGGCCGCGGACGGCGACCAGCGCGGAGTCACCCCCGGTGTCCGTGACGCGGACGACCTCGCCCAACTCCTCGACGATGCCGGTGAACATCTCAGGCCTCCCTCTTCCGGGGCAGCGCGGTGATCCGCAGGTCGGGACCGATCTGCGTAACGTCGGTGATCTCCAGGTCGATGGCATCGGCGATGGTCGTCACGCCGGCGTCGACCAGCGCGGTCCGGCCCGCGCCGAGCAGCTTCGGTGCGACGTACCCGACGACCTTGTCGACCAGGCCGGCGGCGAGGAACGCGCCGGCCAGCCGGGGGCCGCCCTCCAGCAGCGCGGCCCGCACGCCGCGGTGGTGCAGCTCGGCCAGCAGCGCCGGCAGGTCGACCCGGCCGTCCGGGCCGGCCCCGACCTCCGCCGCGGTGGCGATCCACGTCCGGGCGGCGCCGTCGCGGACCCGGGCCCCGGCCGGGGTACGCCCGGAGCTGTCCACCACCACCCGCAGCGGCTGCCGGATGGCCAGGGTGCCGTCGCGCAGGTTGCGGGCGGTGAGCCGGGGGTCGTCGGCGAGCACGGTGCCCACCCCGGCGAGCACCGCGTCGACCGTGCCGCGCAGCGCGTGCACGTCGATGCGGGCCGCCTCGGAGGTGATCCACATGCTGGTGCCGTCGGCCGCCGCCGACCGGCCGTCGAGCGTCGCGGCGAACTTCCAGATGACGTACGGCCAGCCGCGGCGCATCGAGGTCAGCCAGGCGATGTTGCCGGTCTCGGCCTCCTGCGCGCGTACCCCGAACTCGACCTGGATGCCGGCGGCCCGCAGGGTGGCGGCGCCGCCGGTGGCGACCGGGTTGGGGTCGGGCACGGCGATCACCACCCGGGCCACACCGGCCTGGACCAGCGCGAGGCTGCAGGGGCCGGTGCGGCCGATGTGGTCGCAGGGTTCGAGGGTGACCACCGCGGTGCCGCCGCGGGCGCGCTCACCGGCCTGGGCGAGCGCGACGATCTCGGCGTGCGGTCCGCCCGCGTACGCGTGGAATCCCTCCCCGACGACCGTGCCGTCCGGATCGAGCAGGACGCAGCCGACGACCGGGTTGGGGCTGGTGGTGCCGAGGCCACGGGCCGCCAGCGTGACGGCGCGACGCATCGCGTCGTCGACGGAGACGCCGGCCATGCCTCTGCCCTCTCACTCGCCGGGCCGCGCGCGGGCGGTACGGGAGGAGCCGCGGGCAGGCGGCGGCGGATCCGGGAACGGCACGGCCGCCCCCGGGGAGCCCACGCGATGGCTGGATGCAACGACCCACGCAGGCCCGCCCCGTCCCGCGCGCTGTCTCCCATCCGGACTTTCTGGGTGCGGAACGTTCCCCGCTCCCAACCGTCGGCCCCGGATTCTCACCAGGTCCACCGGGCGGCCTGAGCCGTCCGGGTCGCGGGCTTACCACGGTCGGACCGTGGATCACCGCCGGTTCGGAATTTCACCGAGCCCCGCCAGCGCGTGGTGGGTACATGGGAAGTCTTACACGTTCCCCCGGCCGGTACGCCACTGCACGCGGGCTACCTCACACCCCGTCGGCGCGCCGCCGGTCCACCGCCACGTACGAACCGGGCTGGCTCTTGGCGACGGTTTTCATCTCCGAGGCGACCGCGATCGCGGCGAGCGGGTCGGTGAAGCGCTTCCGGGCGTCGGAGAGGGAGACCCCGATGGAGAGGGTGACCAGGTGCGCCCTGCGGACGTTGCCCCGGCGGTCCTTCAGCTCGACGTAGCCGCGCTCGGCGTCGGCCGGGTCGTAGAGCTTGTCGGCGGCCTTCTCGAAGTCCTCCACCGCGCGGAAGGTCAACGGCCGGACCTGTTCCGGGGTGCAGACGACGACGAAGTCGTCGCCGCCGACGTGGCCGAGGAAGGCCGGCGGCAGCCCGATCGAGACCACCGCCCGGTGCAGGCTGCGGGCCAGCGCGGAGATGAACTCGTCGCCGCGGACGAAGCCGTACCGGTCGTTGACGCTCTTGAACCGGTCGATGTCGATGTAGCCGACGGCGTAGTCGACGCCGCTGCGGACCCGGTCGCTGATCTCCCGGCGGATCCGGCTGTTGCCGGGCAGCCCGGTCAGCGGGGAGACCTCCCGGAACTCCTTGTTGCGGCGCAGCGTGGAGCTGACCCGGGCCACCAGCTCGGCGGTGTCGAAGGGCTTGACCAGGTAGTCGTCGGCGCCGGCGCTGAGGCCGTGCACCTTGTCCACGGTCATCCCCTTGGCGGTCAACATGATCACCGGCAGGGCGGAGGTCATCGGGTCGGCGCGCAGCCGGCGGGTCAGCTCCAACCCGTCGATCCGGGGCATCATCAGGTCCACCACGGCCAGGTCGGGCCGGTGCCGCTCGATCATCTCGAGCGCCTCCTGGCCGTCGCCGGCGTGGAGCACCTCGAAGCCGTGCAGCCGCAGGTTGAACTCGACGAAGCGGGCGATGTCCTCGTCGTCGTCGACGACCAGGATGACGTCGGGTCGGTCGCCGGCCGGGTCCACGTCAGGCTCCGGGAACCGCGCGCTCCGCGAGCCCCCGCAGGCGGCGCACCGCCTCGGCCGGGTCGGCCGCCCCGTAGACGGCGGTGCCGGCGACGAAGGCGTCCGCGCCGGCCGCCGCGGCCTGCTCGATGGTGTCGGCGGCGATCCCGCCGTCGACCTCGATGCGCAGCTCCAGGTGGCCGGTGTCGACGTGCCGGCGGGCCGCGCGGACCTTCTCCAGCAGCTGCGGGATGAACCGCTGCCCGCCGAAGCCGGCCTTGATCGTCATGATCAGCAGGGTGTCGAAACTGGGCAGCAGCTCCAGGTACGGCTCGATCGGGGTGTCCCGGTCGATGGCCAGCCCGGCCTTGGCACCGGCCGAGCGGAGGTCCTTGGCCAGCGCGACCGGGTCGTCGCAGGCCTCGGCGTGGAAGGTGACGTTGTACGCGCCGGCGTCGGCGTAACCGGGGGCCCAACGACGCGGGTCGGTGATCATGAGGTGCACGTCGAACGGGATCTGGGTCACCGCGCGCAGGCTCTGCACCACGGGCAGGCCGATGGTCAGGTTGGGCACGAAGTGGTTGTCCATCACGTCGACGTGCAGCCAGTCCGCGGCGTTCTCCACGGCACGGACCTCGTCGGCGAGGCGGGCGAAATCGGCGGCGAGGATGCTGGGCGCGACGATCGGCGGCGGTACGGTCACGGGGTCAGTGTACGAATGCGGCCACCCGCCGCGGGCATCGCGGCCCCACGGGAACGCCCTGTGACCCAGGAGTGACCGCTGGTGCAAGATTGGGCTCCACGGAACGCAAAACCGGACGGACGGCCAGCCGCGACTGGCCGCCCGACGGAAAGGCGGCAACACTCCATCAGAGACGGTCAGCCGTGCTGCACGTCCCGCGGAACCGCAACTCCGCGCGGGCCGCAACGACCGGCCGTCATCTCCCGGAAAGGGCGGACGATGCGACGGTGGCTCGTGGCGCTGGCGCTGGCCGGCGCGGCGACGATGGCGATGAGCGGCTGCGTCCCGCAGCACCGGCCCGACGGCGACCTGGCCGACGACTGGCCGGACCTGCCCGCACCGCGGATGTTCGTGCCCGCCACGGACGCCTGCCTGCCCCGGATCACGGCGGTGGTCCAGGCGGGCACCTACGACACGGTGGACTGCGCCCGCAACCACCTGGCGGAGGCGATCCACGTCGGGACCTTCACCGGCGACGCGGCTGCCGGGCCGCGCCCCGAGCCGGGCTCCCCGGCGCTGCGCCCCGCCCGCGCCGAGTGCGACCAGCGGGCCCGCGAGGTGCTCGGGGGCGACTGGCACTCGGCCCGGCTCACCATGAACATCGCGCTGCCCTCCGTGCCGGCGTGGAACGGCGGCGCCCGCTGGTTCCGCTGCGACCTGAGCGAGACCGACAGCATCGACAACACCCGCCCGGTCAACCGGACCGGCAGCCTGCGCGGCGCGATGATCGGCGACAACCCGCTCACCCACCGCTGCTTCGACCCCAAGCTGATCGGCGACAACCTCAACTACATGGCGCCGGTGCTCTGCTCCGAGCCGCACCGGGCCGAGTTCGTCGGGGTCTACCTCGAACGGGACATGACCTGGGCGGAGTTCGGCCGGGCCAACCAGGAGGTGCACCGGCGCTGCATGGCACTGATCGCCAACTTCGCCGCCGTGCCGAACAACTCCGACCTGCCGTACCGGGCCGGGTCGATCTTCTACCCGCCGTCGCAGCGGGAGTGGGAGGAGGGCGACCGTGGCATCCGCTGTTTCCTGTGGAGCGACGACCGGAAGCTGACCCGCTCGATGCGCGGCGCCGGCCCGAAGGGACTCCCCGCCATCTAAGGCCGGGTGCCGTAAGCTGCCGCACCGTGACACCCGCTCGGCGGGCGTCACGGTCACGGTCGGCGAAAGGTCGGGTGCGATGCGGCGGTGGTGGACGGCGGTCGCCGTGGGCGGCGCGGCGTTGCTGGCGCTGACCGGGTGCGGCGCCCCCGCCGGGGTGGACGCGGACCTCGCCGACGACTGGCCGGCCCTCGCCGCGCCGCAGGGATTCGTCCCCGCCGCCGGGGTCTGCCACGCCGAGGTGCAGGACGTCGGCTACCTCAGCGGCTACCACCCGGTCGACTGCGGCCGCTCGCACCGGGCCGAGACGATGCACGTGGGCACCGTCACCGGCGCCGACGCCCGGCGCGCCACTCCCCCGGCCGGCGGCACCGGCGCGATGCTCGCCGCCCGCGCCGAGTGTGACCGGGAGGTCCGGCGGGCGGTGGGCGCCGACTGGCGCTCCGGCCGGCTCGGCCTCGCCGTCGTCTTTCCCTCACCGGCGGCCTGGACGGGTGGGGCCCGCTGGTTCCGCTGCGACCTGACCGAGGTCGAGAGCGTCGACGAGGCGCGGGCCACCCCCCGCACCGGCAGCCTGAAGGGCGCCCTGACCCGCGACACCGACCTGCGGCTGCGCTGCTTCGAACCGAAGGTCGACGGCGACGACGTCGAGGCGATGAAGCCGGTCTCCTGCACCGCCCGGCACCACGCCGAGTTCGTCGGCGTCTGGCCGGCCGCCGGCCTCAGCTACGCCCAGGTCACCAAGGGCGACGGGCGGGTCCACAAGGGATGCCTCGGCGTGCTGGCGAAGTACACCGGGGTGCCGAACGACGGCAACCTGCGGTTCCGCGCCGGCTCGATCTTCTACCACCCGCTGGAGCGGGAGTGGCGCGACGGCAACCGCGGGGTGCAGTGCTTCGTGTGGGTCAGCGACCGCACCCTGACCCGCTCGCTCAAGGGCGTCGGCACCCGGGGTCTGCCGGTCCGCTGAGCCCGCGGCGGGGCGGCCCTGCCGTGCTCCGCCCCGCCCCCGTACCGCTGCGCTGCCCGCCGCTCAGCCGCGGCGCAGCACCGCCAGGAACATCGCGTCCGTGCCGTGCCGGTGCGGCCAGAGCTGCACCGTCGGGCCGTCGCCCAGCCCCGGCATGCTGGCCGGCAGCAGCGTACGGGCGTCGACGAAGTCCGCCGGCACATTGGCGCGCCGGGCCGCCTCGGTCACCGTCACGTGCGTCTCCACCACGTGCGGGGAGCAGGTGACGTACGCGACCAGGCCGCCGGGACGGGCCGCGCGCAGGGCCGCGGTGAGCAGTTCGCGCTGCAACCGGGTCAGCGGCGGCAGGTCCGACGGCTGACGCCGCCAGCGCGACTCCGGCCGGCGGCGCAGCGAGCCCAGGCCGGTGCACGGGGCGTCCACCAGCACCCGGTCGAATTGCCCCTCGGGCAGCTCCGGGTCCGCGCCGACCGTGCGGCCGTCGGTGTGCAGCACGCTCACCGGCAGGCCCCGGGTGGCCTGCTCGACCAGCCGGGCGCGGTGCTCGGAGACCTCCACGGCGGTCAGCCGGGCGCCACGCTGCGCGGCGAGCGCGCCGAGCAGGCCGGACTTGCCGCCGGGGCCGGCGCACAGGTCGAGCCAGCGCCCGTCCGGGCCGTCCAGCGGCGCGACGGCCAGCGCGTTCGCCACCAGCTGCGAGCCCTCGTCCTGTACGTGCGCGCGCCCCTGCGCCAGCGCCGGCAGGTCACCCGGCGCGCCCCCGGAGAGGTAGACCGCGTACGGCGAGAAGGCGCCGGGCGCGCCGCCCACCTCGTCGGCCAGTTCCACCGGGTCGGCCAGGCCGGGCCGGGCGCACAGGTGCACCGGGGGCCGCTCGTTGTCCTCGATCAGCAGCCGGGCGGTCTCCCCCAGGTCCCCGCCGAGCGCCTCGGCGAAGGCCCGCACGATCCACTGCGGATGGCTGTACGCCAGCGCCAGGTGGCCGACCGGGTCGGTCTCCATCGGCGGGGCGAGCTTGGCCACCCAGGCGTCGACGTCCCGGCCGGCGATCTCCCGCAGCACGGCGTTGGCGAAACCGGCGGCGCCCGGCGCGACCGAGCGGACCAGGTCGACGGTCGAGGAGACCGCCGCGTGCGCCGGCACCCGGGTGTGCAGCAGCTGGTACGCCCCGAGCCGCAGGGCGTCGCGGGCCGGCGGGTCGATCCGCTCGACCTCCCGCCCGGCGGCGTCGGCGATGATCGCGTCCAGGGTGCCGGTGTGGCGCAGCGTGCCGTAGGTCAGCTCGGTGGCGAAGGCGGCGTCCCGGCCGACCAGCCCCTCCTCGCGCAGGATCGACGGGAGCACCAGATTGGCGTACGCGTCGTCCCGGTGCACCGCCGCGACGGCCTGGTAGGCGGCGTACCGGGGCAGGTCGACAGCCGGGCGGGCGGGACGGCCGCCGCGCCGGTCGAAGCCGGGACGGCCACCACCGGGGCGGTCGCCGCGGTAACCGCCGCCGGTCGGGCGGTCGCCGCGGTAACCGCCGGTCGGGCGGTCGCCGCGCGGCGCGTCGGAGCGGCGGGGCGCGGACCGATCGAACCGGTCACCGCGGGGGCCGTCGGCGCGACCGGCGGACCGGTCGCCGCGGGGACTGTCGGAACGGGAGCTGTCGGAACGGGAGCTGTCGGAACGGTCCTCGGGGGTGCTCACGCGAGCACCTCGCCGGCGCCGACCCGGACGCCGCGCGCCCAGTCGGTGGCCGGCATGGCCTTCTTGCCCGCCGCGCGCACCTCACCGAGCTGCACCGGCACGGTCGCGGTGCCGGCCAGCACCCGGGACTTCTCCACCAGCAGTTCTCCCGGCTTCAACTCGGGGCCGTTGCCGACCGGGGTCACCGGGCCCAGCTTGACCCGGTCGCCCCGGAAGGTCGTCCACGGCCCCGGGGCCGGCGTGCAGGCCCGGATCCGTCGGTCGACGGCGAAGGCCGGATCGGTCCAGCGCACCCGGGCGTCCTCCACGGTCAGCTTCGGGGCCAGGGACACCCCGTCGGCCGGCTGCGGCTCGGCCCGGGCCGTCCCGGCCTCGATCGCGTCGAGGACGGCCACCAGCAGGCCCGCGCCGGACTGCGCGAGGCGCTCCAGCACGTCGCCGGAGGTGTCGGTCGGCCGGATCTCGTCGGTGAGCGTGCCGTAGACCGGGCCGGTGTCCAGGCCCTGTTCGAGCTGGAAGACGCTTGCGCCGGTCAGCTCGTCGCCGTGCAGCACGGCCTGCTGCACCGGGGCCGCGCCGCGCCAGGCGGGCAGCAGCGAGAAGTGCAGGTTGATCCAGCCGTGCCGGGGGATCTCCAGGGCCACCGGCGGCACCAGCGCGCCGTACGCGACCACGGGCACGCAGTCCGGCGCCAGCTCGCGCAGCCGGTCGAGGAACTCCGGCTCGCGGGGCTTCGCCGGGGTCAGCACCTCAATCCCGCGCTCGTCGGCCCACGCGCCGACCGGCGAGCGGACCAGGCCGCGACCGCGCCCGGCCGGGGCGTCGGGACGGGTGACCACGGCCAGCAGCTCGTGCCCGGAGGCGGCGACAGCGTCCAGGGCGGGAACGGCGACGGCCGGCGTGCCGGCGAAGATCAGGCGCATCCGCCTCACCGCCCCAGACCGAAGGGGCTGCCGGAGGCGTGCGGATTGAGCTTGACCGTGGGCGGGGCGGCCGGGTCGTACCACTCGGCCTGGCGGATGGCCTTCATGGCCTCCTTGCGCCCGGCCGGGTCCAGCCGGTCGACGAAGAGCACCCCGTCGAGGTGGTCGGTCTCGTGCTGCACGCAGCGGGCCATCAGCCCGGTGCCGACGATCTGCATCGGGTCGCCGTAGCCGTTGTAGCCCTTGGCGATGACGTTCTGCCGGCGCTTGGTGTCGAAGTAGAGCCCGGGGATGGACAGGCAGCCCTCCGGGCCGTCCTGCTCCTCCTCGTCGGGGAACTCCAGCACCGGGTTGACCAGGTGCCCGAGCACGTCGTCCACGTCGAAGGTGAACACCCGCAGGCCCACACCGAGCTGGGGCGCGGCCAGGCCGGCGCCGCTCTGCTCCCGCATCGTGTCGGTGAGGTCGGCGATGAGCCTACGCAGCTCGGTGTCGAAGTCGACGACCGGATCGGCCGGCGTGCGCAGCACCGGGTCCCCGAACAGACGGATGGGCTGGACGGTCACGCGGTGTGGCTCCTTCGGCTGTACGGACGGGTGCCGTACCAGTCTACGGAGTGCCGGGGGTCGCCCCGGCCGGCGTACCGCGATGCGCCGCCGCCGACTCCGTGTCGATGATCACCGGCAGGGTCTCGTAGCCGCGCAGGGTGAGCCGGGTCCGGTGGCGGGGCCGGCCGGCCAGGGCGAGGCCGGGCAGCCGGCGCAGCAGCAGCGGGAAGGCGACCTGCGCCTCCAGCCGGGCCAGCCCGGCGCCGAGACAGTAGTGCGGGCCGGCCCCGAACGACAGCGGGTGGACCTGCGGGCGCCACGGGTCGAACCGTTGCGGCTCGGGGTAGCTCCGGGAGTCCCGGTTGGCCGCGCCCAGCAGCAGCAACGTCCAGCTGCCCGCCGGCAGCTCGACCCCGCCGCAGCGCACCGGCGCCTCGTTGATCCGGGTGGTGAGCTGCACCGGCGAGTCGTAGCGCAGCAGCTCGTCGGCGTACCCGGGGGCGAGGTCGGGATGCTCGCGCAGCGCATCGGCCGCGCGCGGGTGGTCCAGCAGCACCACGAGGCCGTTGCCGAGCAGGTTGGTGGTGGTCTCGAAGCCGGCGACCAGCAGCACCACCAGGTTGGCCAGCAGCTCCTCGCCGGAGAGCCGGTCGCCGTCGGCGTCGTGCACCTGGACCAGGGCGGTGGTCAGGTCGTCGGCGGGCGCCGCGCGGCGGGCCCGGACCAGCGCGGCGAAGTAGTCGCGCAGCTCGGTGGCGCCCCGGTCGGCGACGGCCAGCTCCTGGGTGGTGATCTCCGGCTCCAGCACGCCGGTCAGGTCGGCGGCCCAGCGCCGGAACAGCGGCCGGTCGGCCGCCGGCACACCGAGCAGCGTGCAGATCACCCCCACCGGCAGCGGATACGCGAACTCGGCCAGGAAGTCGACGGGCTCACCGTCGCGGGCCCGCTCCAGCATCGCGTCGACCAGCTCGTCGGCCTGCGCCTCGACCACGTCGCGCATGGCGGCGATGCGGCGCGGGGTGAAGGCGCCGGCCGCGAGTCGCCGCATCCGGCTGTGGTCGGGCGGGTTGGTGCGCAGCATCGACCGGGAGATCGACGCGACGGCCGGGCTGTCCCGCCAGCCGGGGAGGAACTGGTCGCGCAGCGCGTCGTCCATCACCCCGAACCGCGGGTCGCGCAGGATCTCGTCGGCCTCGGCGTAGCCGGTGACCACGTAGAACACCGGCCCGGCCTGGACCACCGGCCCGTACCGGCGCAGCCGCTCGTACGTGGGGTACGGGTCGATGCGCCCCTGCGGCGACATGAGCAGGGCGAGCGCCTCGGCTGCGTCCATGACCGGCCTCCCGCGTCGATGCGTCGGAGGCTTCATCATGCGCGTCCGGGCGGCGCCCGGCGACCCCGCGACCGACCGCCGCCACGGCGGGCGGTCGCGACGGCGGGCGGCGGGCCGGCCCGCCGGCGATCGTGGCGAGGCTCAGGCGCCGGCGCCGGGCTCCCCCGCCAGCACGGCGGCGCCGCCGAGCAGGGCGTGCTCGGGCAGCGGGAGCTGGATGCCGTGCGCGGCCTCCCAGTCGTAGACGGTGCTCGGCCGGACCTGGGCGGCGAAGAAGTCCAGCGCGCTCATTCCGCCGACGACCGGCTCGTCCACCTCGGCGACCAGCTGGGCGGGGACCAGGTTGAAGCCGTTCTGCAGGGCGGCGCTGAGCCGGCGGTGCCCGTCGACGACGAAGAAGTACTCGCCGGTGTAGCCGATCCGCAGCGGCTCCAGGGCCTCGTCGCCGGCCCCGGCCACGTCGCCGACGAACTCCGAGTCCCAGAGCCCGCGCAGGGTGGTGATGTCCTCGGTCGGGTAGACCCGGGCCGGGTCGAGCAGCAGCAGCGGCGGGGCGTCGCGCAGCACCTCGGCGCCGAGCCGGCCCTCGTACGCGTCGACGATGTGCTCGATCACCTCGGGCGCCGAGGCCCGGGTGGTGTCGCAGACCATGTCGTAGTTGCGCAGCCGGGCCTTGTCCACCCCGTAGCGGAGGATGAACCGGTTCCGCTCGCTCTCGCTGCGCTCGCGGAGCTTGGCCTTGGCCTCCTCCAGCGAGGTGTAGCTCTCGGCCGGGCCGGAGGGACGCAGCAGCACCCGGCGGGCCGCCTCGCCCGGCTCGGTGATCATGTGCACCTTGAGCGCGTCGGTGAAGAAGTGCCAGGCCAGCCGGGAGTCCATGACCAGCGACTCGCCGGAGGCGGCGATGTCCCGCTGGAGCTGGTCGACGTAGCCGTCGACGGCCTGGTCCAGCTCGGCGTGCAGGTTGAGCTGGAGGGCGGTCATCTGCCGCTCCTGCGCCATCTGCCGGTAGAGGTCGCCGACGCTGACCCGGCGAAGGCCCAGCCGCTTGGCGATCTCGACGGAGACGGTGCTCTTGCCGCTGCCGAGGTCCCCGTTGAAGACGATCGATTGACGAACGGTCACGACTGGTCCACCCCTGATCACCGGCTGATTGACATCATCGATATGGCGTCGGATCGACGCGCTCCGCCATCGTCGCGCCATCCGTGCGCCCGGGCATGACGGGCGATGTTATCACTCCCCCACCACCGGTTTGCCGGACGAGGTGTGCGACGGTACCCGCTCCGGGCCGGGTCGTGCCCGGCCGGTGCCGCGGATCACGGCCGGTCAGAAGAGGCTGAGCGGGTCGACCTGGAGGCGCACCGGGTCGGCGGCCTTGCGGGCGCTGCGCACCCCGGCGGCGGTGTGCAGCGCCTCGGCGAGGGCGGCGGCCCGGGCCCGGGGCACCCGCACCAGCATCCGCTCCCGGTCGCCGTCGGCCGGGACCGGGCCGAGCACCTCCGCCCCGTCCGGCAGCCGGGCCTCCGCCAGCAGGTCGGCCACCGCGACCGCCGGGCCGGTCACGCTGGCCATCTTGGTCGCCGGCGGGAAGCCCAGCTCCCGCCGCTCGGCCAGCTCCCGGGCGGCGAACCAGGCCGGGTCCCAGCGCAGCAGGGCCTGCACCGGCGCCAGCGCGCCGTCGGCGACCACCACCACGCGCCCGCCCGCCGACGCCGGCCGGGCCAGCGCGGCCGCGCTCAGCCAGCGGCGCAGCGTCTCCTCGCCGGCGCGCAGGTCGGCCCGGGTGAGCAGGGCCCAGGAGTCCAGCAGCAGCACCGCGCCGTAGCCCCCCTCGGCCAGCGGCTCCGCGCCCGGGGTGGCGATCACCAGGCCGGCGCCGCCGGGCACGCTGGCCAGCACCTCCTCCCGGCCCGAGGTGCGTACCGGCACGCCGGGAAAGGCGCGGCCCAGCTCCTCGGCGGTGCGCCGGGCGCCGGTGACCGCCGCGCGCAGCCGCCGACCGCCGCACTCCGGGCAGGCGTACGCGGCGGTGACCCGGCCGCACCAGCGGCAGGCGGGGATGCCCTCGGCGGAGGGCAGCGCCAGCGGGCCGGCGCAGTGCGGGCAGCGGGCCGGGGTGCGGCAGTCCGCGCAGGAGATCGAGGGCAGGTAGCCCCGGCGCGGCACCTGCACCAGCACCGGGGCGTCCGCGCGCAGGGTGTCCCGGGCGGTGGTCCAGGCCAGGCTGGGCAGCCGGGCCGTCGCCGCGCCGGGGTCGCGGGCCAGCTGCGGGTCGTCGCCGGTCGGCGCGATGCTCGGGGTACGCGCCCGCAGGGTCGCCCGGTCGGCGACCACCTCGCGGGCCCAGCCGGTCTCCACCAGCAACTGCGCCTCGGCGGTCCGGGTGTACCCGCCGACCAGCACGGCGGCCCCGGCGAGCTGGGCCCGGGTGAGCAGCACGTCCCGGGCGTGCGGGTACGGGGCGCGGGGCTCGGCGTGCAGGTCGTCGCCGTCGTCCCAGATCGCCACCAGGCCGAGCCGGTCGACCGGGGCGAACATCGCCGCCCGGGTGCCGATCACCACGGGCGCGGTACCGCGCCGGGCGGTGAGGAAGGCCCGGTACCGGCGGGCCGGTCCGAGCGCGGCGGAGAGGCAGACGTGCCGGCCCGGGCCGAGCGTGCCGGTCAGCGCGGCGTCCAGCCGGTCCAGGTCCCGGGCGTCGGCGACCACGACGACGGCGCCCCGCCCCCCGGCCACGGTCGCGGCGACGGCGTCGGCGTAGCGGGCGGCCCAGTCCTCCCCGGCCAGCGCCGACCAGACGGCGCGGGGCGGTCGGCCCTCGGCGAGCGCGCGCAGGAACGCCGGGCCGGCCGGATAGTCCCGCCAGCCGCGCGGGTCGACGGCGGGCGGGGCCGGTGCGCCGCTCGGCTCGGACGCGTCCGACGCGGCGCCGGCCCGGGTTGGGTCGGGTGCGGCGGCGACCCCGGTCGGCCCGGACGCGTCCGACGCAGCACCGACCCCGGCGGACGGGGACGGCGCGGCGGCGACCCCGTGCGTCGGCGGCGTGTCGGCGGTCGGGGCCGCGCTGACCTCGTCGGGCGTCGAGGCGGTGTCGGAGGTGTCCGCGTCCACCGTCGCGGCGTGCGCGCGCAGGTCCTTCTCGACCCGGGCGTGGCGGGGCGGGACGGCGAGCCGGAGCACGTCGGCGAGGCTGCCGGCGTACCGGTCGGCGACGGCCCGGGCCAGCCGGGCGATCTCCGGCGCCAGCACCGGCTCCGGGGAGACCACCTTCTCCAGGTACGCCAGCCGGCCGGTGTGCCCGGAGTCGTCGGCGCGGTCCAGCAGCCAGCCGTCGACCAGTTGCCCGGCGAAGCGCACCTTCACCCGCACCCCGGGCACGGCGTCGGCGTCCAGCTCGGCGGGGACCAGGTAGTCGAACGGGCGGTCGAGGTGCGGCAGTGGCACGTCGACGCAGACACGAGCGACCGGCGACCCCTCAGCGGGTCGCCGGTCGCTGCGCCTGGTGCCGGTCAGGCTCCCGCTACCGACTTGAGGTCGGCGGCCCGGTCGGTGCTCTCCCAGGTCAGGTCCGGCAGCTCGCGGCCGAAGTGGCCGTACGCGGCGGTCTGCTGGTAGATCGGGCGGAGCAGGTTGAGGTCCCGGATGATGGCGGCCGGGCGGAGGTCGAAGACCTCGGTGACGGCCTTCTCGATCGAGGCGACCGGCACGGTCTCGGTGCCGAAGGTCTCGATGAACAGGCTGACCGGGTGGGCCTTGCCGATCGCGTAGGCGACCTGCGCCTCGCAGCGCTCGGCGAGGCCGGCGGCCACCACGTTCTTGGCCACCCAGCGCATCGCGTACGCGGCCGACCGGTCCACCTTCGACGGGTCCTTGCCGGAGAACGCGCCGCCGCCGTGCCGGGCGTACCCGCCGTAGGTGTCGACGATGATCTTGCGGCCGGTCAGGCCGGCGTCGCCCATCGGGCCACCGATCTCGAACCGGCCCGTGGGGTTGACCAGCAGCCGGTAGCCCTCGGTGTCCAGGCCGAGGCTCTCCAGCTCGGGGGCGATGACGTGGTCGCGCACGTCCGGGGTGAGCAGCGAGTCCAGCGAGATGTCCGCGGCGTGCTGGCTGGACACGACCACGGTGTTGAGCCGGACCGGACGCAGGCCGTCGTACTCGATGGTGACCTGGGTCTTGCCGTCGGGCCGCAGGTAGGGGATGGTGCCGTCCTTGCGCACGGCGGCCAGCCGGCGGGCCAGCCGGTGCGCCAGCGCGATCGGCAGCGGCATCAGCTCGGGGGTCTCCGAGCAGGCGAAGCCGAACATCATGCCCTGGTCGCCGGCGCCCTGCGCGTCGAGCGCGCTCTCCGACTCACCGGTACGCAGCTCGAAGGCGTTGTCCACACCCTGGGCGATGTCGGCGGACTGGCCGCCGATCGAGACGCTGACGCCGCACGAGGCGCCGTCGAAGCCCTTCTTCGACGAGTCGTACCCGATCCCGAGGATGGTCTCCCGGACGATCGTCGGGATGTCGGCGTACGCCTTGGTCGTCACCTCGCCCGCGACGTGCACCTGCCCGGTGGTGATCAGGGTCTCCACCGCGACACGGCTGTGCGGGTCCTTGGCCAGCAGGGCGTCCAGGATGCCGTCGCTGATCTGGTCGGCGATCTTGTCCGGGTGGCCCTCCGTGACCGATTCGGACGTGAAAAGACGTGTCACGGCACTCCTAAGCACTTGAGTCTCTCTGGAAAGGTCGCTCCGCGGCAGTTTAGTCACCCGGTTCCAGGGTGCCGCAGCCAACGCGAAAGTGACCAGCGTTCAGGACAACGCGGCCAGCCGGGTCACCACGAGGTCCCAGACCCGGTCGGCCAGGTCTTCCTTGGACTGTTCCGGAAGGGTGGTCACGCTGCCGTCCGCGCCCACCACGGTCGCCGCGTTGGTCTCGGCCCCGAAGACCTTGTCCACGCCCACCTCGTTGATGACGATCAGGTCGGCCCGCTTGCGGGCGAGCTTGGCCCGGCCGTTGGCCTCGGCGTCGCCGGTCTCGGCGGCGAAGACCACCAGCAGCTGCTCCGGGCGGCGCTGCCGCCCCAGCTCGGCGGCGATGTCGGGGTTGGTGACCAGCGCGATGGTCGGCGCGCTGCCGTCCTCCGACTTCTTGATCTTGCCGGGGGCGTAGGTCGCCGGCCGGAAGTCGGCGGGCGCGGCGGCCATCACCACCACGTCGGCGTCGGCGGCGGCCTCCAGGGTGGCCTTGCGCAGTTCTTCTGTGGTGCCCACCCGGACCAGGTCGACCCCGGCCGGGTCGGGCAGGGCGACGTTCGCGGCGATCAGGGTGACGCGGGCGCCCCGGGCGACGGCCGCGCGGGCGAAGGCGTACCCCTGCTTGCCGGAGGAGCGGTTGCCGAGGAAGCGGACCGGGTCCAGTGGTTCGCGGGTGCCGCCGGCGGTCACCACGACGTGCCGGCCGGCCAGGTCGGCGGGGGCGTCCAGGCCCCGGGCCAGGGCCCGGCGGGCGACGGCGAAGATCTCGGCCGGGTCGGGCAGCCGCCCCTTGCCGGTGTCGGCGCCGGTGAGCCGGCCGACCGCTGGTTCGATCACCCGTACGCCGCGCGAGCGCAGCGTCGCGACGTTGGCGACGGTGGCCGGGTGCTCCCACATCTCGGTGTGCATCGCCGGGGCGAGCACCACCGGGCAGCGCGCGGTGAGCAGCGTGTTGGTGAGCAGGTCGTCGGCGAGGCCGTGGGCCGCCTTGGCGAGCAGGTCGGCCGTCGCCGGCGCGACCACCACCAGGTCGGCCCGCTGGCCGAGCCGGACGTGCGGCACCTCGTGCACGTCGGACCAGACGTCGTCGGCGACCGGCTGGCCGGAGAGCGCCGCCCAGGTCGGCGCCCCGACGAAACGGAGCGCCGACGCGGTCGGCACGACCCGGACCCGGTGGCCCGACTCGGTGAAGAGCCGCAGCAGCTCACACGCCTTGTAGGCGGCGATGCCGCCGCCGACCCCGAGGACGATCTCGGCGGGCATCGGCGGAGCGGGTGTTACGGCTGGTCGGTCGGCTCGGCGGTGAGCAGGCCCGCGTTGATCTCGCGCATCGCGATCGAGAGCGGCTTCTCCTGCGGGGTGGTCTCCACGAGCGGGCCGACGTACTCCAGCAGGCCCTCACCGAGCTGGCTGTAGTAGGCGTTGACCTGGCGGGCACGCTTGGCGGCGAAGATCACCAGCGCGTACTTCGAGGTGGTCTTCTCGAGGAGCTCGTCGATCGGCGGGTTGGTGATGCCCTCGGGGTTGGCGATGGATCCCACGAAATACCCTCTGCGTCTGAAGTGTCCGCGCGAGCGCGGCTGGTCGCTCAACCGCGCAGTCGCGGCTGGGCGGGAGCCAGATAGGAAGAACCGAGCAAGCCTACCAGTTCGGCCACGACCCGCTCGGTGAGGTCGTGGACCACGGTGTGTCCGACGGCCGCGAGGACCGCCGGGTCCGGACGGTGGCCCGGAGGCGTCAGCAGGACCAGCCGGACGTCCGGCAGGGCCTCCCGGACGGCGAGCGCGCCGGGCAGGTCGAGCGGGAGCAGCACCGGCCGGCCGTCGGCCAGCCGGGACCGCAGCGGCTCGCGGGGCGTGCCACGGCGGTGCCCGCCGATCCGCGACCACTCCAGCAGCTCGCCCGCGGCGATCATCCGGTCGAAGCCGACCGGGTCCACGAAGCGCCGGTCGACGCCGTCGACCTCGTCGGGGCGACGGGGCCGGGTGGTCACCGGCACCGGCACCCACACGGACGGAGAACGCGCCCGGACCAACTCGACGACACTCTCCCGCGCGGCGCCCGAGGGCCCCGCCAGGACAGTGAGCCGAGCCGCCGGGCGCGCCTCGTCATCCGTGCTCACCGCTTGTTTCTACACGTTGCGGCGTTCAGTTGGCGGCGAACTCTCCAAGCAGAGCCTTGCGCTGCTGCTCGCCGAGCCCGCGCAGGCGACGGCTGTCGGCGATCTTGAGCTTCTCCATGATCTGGGTAGCCCGGATCTTGCCGATGCCCGGCATCGCCTGCAGGACGGCCGAAACCTTCAGCTTGCCGACGACGTCGTCGGACTCGGCCCGCTCGAGGACGGCGGCAAGGGTGGTCTTGCCCTGCTTGAGCTGCTCCTTCAGCTCAGCACGGGCCTTGCGGATCTCCGCGGCCTTCTCCAGCGCGGCAGCGCGCTGCTCGGGGGTCAGTGACGGGAGCGGCACCAGTTCTCCTCAGGTCCCTATCGCGACGGGCGGGGCGCACCGCCGCTCTGTGAAACGTGGTGTCGCTGGCAACCAAAGGGGTCCGTGGTTCCCAGCGCGGGGAAAACTAGCGGTCGCGGGCGGTTTCGGCAACGTGGGCGCGCCAAGATCGGAAAAAGTGACCGAGCCGTCAGTCAGCCAGAACGTCCCGACAGTCGGCCAGCACGCGGTCCACGGCGGCTCGCAGAGCGGCCTCGTCCGGGCCGGCGTTCAGCACCTCTCGGGAGTACGACGGCAGCACCGACGACAGGCTGGAGCCGAAGACCGTCCGCAGGTCCGCGGCCGTCGCGCCCTGCGCGCCGAGCCCCGGGGCGAGCAGCGGCCCGTTCACCTTGGACAGGTCGTGACCGGTGTCGCCGATCGTCGCGCCGACCACCAGCCCGAAGCTGCCGATCGGCTCCGCACCCCTGTTGAGCTGGGAAATCTCGTCAATGACGGTCTGCGCGACGGTGCGCCCGTCGGCCGTCCGGGCGCGCTGGACCGCGGCGCCCTCCGGGTTGGAGGTGAGCGCCAGCACGAAGACGCCGCCGCCGTGGGTGGCCGCCAGCTCGAACATCGGGGCCAGCGATCCGACCCCCAGGTAGGGGCTCGCGGTGATCGCGTCGACGTGCAGCGGACCGGACGGGTCGAGGTAGGCCGAGGCGTACGCGGCGACGGTCGAGCCGATGTCGCCGCGCTTCACGTCCAGCAGAACGAGCGCGCCACAATCTCGTAACTGTCGGATAGTTGACTCAAGAATTCCGACACCTCGGGCACCGAACCGCTCGAAAAAGGCCGACTGGGGCTTGACCACCGCGACCCGGTCCGCAAGCGCTCCCACGACGGTCCGCGCGAACCGGTCCAACCCGTCGACGTCGTCCGGCAACCCCCAGCGGGCCAGCAGCCCGGGATGCGGGTCGATCCCCACACAGAGCGGCCCCCGCTCGGCGACGGCGCGGTGCAGCCGGGTCCCGAAACTCTCCATCGGCGTTCCTCTCCTCACGCTCGCGCTCGGTGGCCGGCCCGTGCCGGCCCCGTCCTGCCCGCCGGCTCAGCCGGCCCCGTCCTGCCGCCGGCTCAGCCGGCCTTCACCGCCGCCGCGATGCCGGCCGCGATCCGGGCCAGGTCCGCGTCGTCGGTCACGTAGGGCGGCATGGTGTAGACCAGGTCGCGGAACGGGCGCAGCCAGACGCCCTGGGCCACGGCGGCGGCGGTCGCCGCCGCGATGTCCACCTCGTGGTCGAGCTGCACCACGCCGATTGCGCCCAGCACCCGCACGTCGGCCACGCCGGGCGCGCCGCGCAGCGGCTCCAGGCCGGCCCGCAGGCCCGCACCCACCCGGGCGACCTGGGTGGCCCAGTCACCGGCTCGCAGCAGCTCCAGGGACGCGTTGGCGACCGCGCAGGCCAGCGGGTTGCCCATGAAGGTGGGACCGTGCGCCAGCACCCCGTCGGCGGAGATGCCCCGGGCGACCCGCGGGGTGCACAGCGCGGCGGCCAGGGTGAGGTACCCGCCGGTCAGCGCCTTGCCGACGCAGAGCACGTCCGGGCTCACCCCGGCGTGCTCGGCGGCGAACATGGCGCCGGTCCGGCCGAAGCCGGTGGCGATCTCGTCGAAGACCAGCAGCACCCCGTGCGCCCGGGTCACCTCGCGCAGCACCCGCAGGTACTCCGGGTGGTGGAAGCGCATCCCGCCCGCGCCCTGCACCACCGGCTCGACGATGACCGCGGCCAGCTCGTCGGCGTGCCGCTCCACCGCGTCGGTCAGCGCCGCCACGTACGCCGGGTCGGGCGGGTCGTCGAAGCCACCGGGCGGGACGGGCGCGAAGACCTGGCGGGGCAGCACGTCGCCCCAGAGGTGGTGCATGCCGCCCTCCGGGTCGCAGACGCTCATCGGGTGGAACGTGTCGCCGTGGTAGCCGCCCCGCCAGGTGCCCAGCCGGCGGCGTTCCGGCCGGCCGGTGGCCCGCTGGTACTGCAGGCACATCTTGACGGCGACCTCGACGCTGACCGAGCCGGAGTCGGCCAGGAAGACGTGTTCCAGCCCGGCCGGGGCCAGCTCGACCAGCGTCCGCGCCAGCCGCACGGCGGGCTCGTGGGTGAGCCCGCCGAACATCACGTGGCTCATCCGGCCGAGCTGGTCGGTGACCGCCGCGTCCAGCACCGGGTGCCGGTAGCCGTGGATCGCCGCCCACCAGGACGACATCCCGTCGACCAGTTCCCGGCCGTCGGCCAGCCGCAGCCGGACGCCCTGGGCGCTCTGGACCACGTACGGCGGGTGGGCCGGGGGCAGCGCCGCGTACGGGTGCCAGACGTGGGCCCGGTCGGCGGCCAGGATCTCCTCGGGCGTCACACGCTCTCCTTCGTACCGTCGAGGGTTGCCCGGCCGGGAGGTGTCACCCGGCCGGCACCGGCGCGGTGGCGCCCGCCGACGCGCGGGCCGCGGCCCGGACCAGGCCGGGGCCCCGGTAGATGAAGCCGGTGTAGAGCTGGATCAGGCTGGCCCCGGCGTCGAACATCCGGGCGGCGGCGTCCAGGTCGAGGATGCCGCCGACGCCGACCACCGGCAGCCGGCCGCCGGTCTCCCGGTGTACGAAGGCGACCACCTCGCGGGCCCGGGTGGCGAGCGGGCGGCCGGAGAGCCCGCCGGTCTCCGCGCCCCGGCCGGCGTCGGCCGGGGCGAGCCCGTCGCGGGCGAGGGTGGTGTTGGTGGCGATCACCCCGGCCGCGCCGCGGGCCAGGCAGACCTCCAGCAGCTCGGCGATGGCCGGCTCGGTCAGGTCCGGGGCGATCTTCACCAGCACCGGCTTCTCCCCCACCAGCGCCGCCAGCAGCGCGTCCAGGTGCGACTTGTCCTGCAACGAGCGCAGGCCGGGGGTGTTCGGCGAGGAGACGTTGACCGCGAAGTAGTCGCCGTGCGCCCGCAGCGCCCGGTACGAGGCCAGGTAGTCCTCGACGGCGTCGGCCAGCGGGGTCACCTTGGACTTGCCCAGCGAGATGCCCAGCGGCGCCCCGATCAGGCGGGGCAGCGCCGCCAGCCGGGCCGCCAGGGCCTCGGCGCCGGCGTTGTTGAAGCCCATCCGGTTGACCACGGCCTCGCTGTCGCGCAGCCGGAACAGCCGGGGCCGGGGGTTGCCCGGCTGGGCGTGCGCGGTGACCGTGCCGACCTCGACGAAGCCGAAGCCCAGCGCCGGCCAGGCCGGCAGGGCCACGCCGTTCTTGTCCATCCCCGCGGCCAGCCCCACCGGGTTGGGGAACTGGACCCCGAACACCGTGCGCGGCGCCCGCACCTGGTACCGGGCCCGCAACGCCGCGAGCGCCGCCGGCCGCCGGGAGAGCGCCGCCAACCGCCGCAACGTCCACTCGTGCGCCGCCTCGGCGTCCCCGCCCCCCACCCGGAACAGCTGAGGCCGCACCACCTTCTCGAAAATCACGCCCCGGCTCCCCCCGGCTCGGTGATCATGAAGTTGTCGCCAGGTCCGGCGGCGGGTCGGGGCGACAACTTCATGATCGACGCGGGAATGGAGCGGGTCACTCGCCGGCTCGCAGGGCGGCGTGGAGCTCCTGGAGGGGGCGGACCTGCATGTCGCCGCGGATGCGGGCCTCGATGCCCATGACCGCCGCGGCGGCGCCGGGGACGGTGGTGATGCAGGGGATGTCGGCGGTCACGGCCGCGCTGCGGATCTCGTAGCCGTCCGAGCGGGCGCTCGCGCCGGAGCCCTGGGGCGTGTTCACCACCAGCGCCACGTCGCCGCCGAGGATCATCGACACCGCGTCCTCGCCCTCGCCCGACTCGTAGTGCTTGCGGATCTGCTCGCAGGCGATGCCGTGCCGGCGCAGCACCTCGGCGGTGCCGGTGGTGGCGACGATCTCGAAGCCCAGGTCCGCCAGCCGCTTGATCGGGAAGATCATGCCGCGCTTGTCGCGGTTGGCGACGGAGACGAAGATCCGGCCGCCGGTGGGCAGCGACCCGTACGCGGCCGACTGGCTCTTGGCGAAGGCGTGCCCGAAGTTGGTGTCGATGCCCATCACCTCGCCGGTGGACTTCATCTCCGGGCCGAGCAGCGAGTCGATGCCCTTGCCGGACCGGGTGCGGAACCGCTTGAACGGCAGCACCGCCTCCTTGACCGCGATCGGGGCGTCCGGCGGCATCACGCCGCCGTCGCCGGTCGGCGGCAGCAGCCCCTCGGCGCGCAGCTCGGCGATGGTGGCGCCGAGCGCGATCCGGGCCGCCGCCTTGGCCAGCGGCACCGCCGTGGCCTTGGAGACGAACGGGACCGTCCGGGACGCCCGGGGGTTGGCCTCCAGCACGTAGAGCATGTCGTCCTTGAGGGCGTACTGAACGTTGAGCAGGCCCTTGACGCCCACCCCCCGGGCGATCGCCTCGGTGTAGCGGCGCACCTGGGTCAGGTGCGAGCTGGCCAGGGTGATCGGCGGCAGCGCGCAGGACGAGTCGCCGGAGTGGATGCCGGCCTCCTCGATGTGCTCCATCACGCCGCCGAGGTAGACCTCGCCGTCGGCGTCGCAGAGCGCGTCCACGTCGATCTCGATGGCGTCGTCGAGGAAGCGGTCCACCAGCACCGGGTGGTCCGGGGAGATGTCGGTGGCCCGGCCGATGTAGTCGCGCAGCGTGGCGTCGTCGTAGACGATCTCCATGCCCCGCCCGCCGAGCACGTACGACGGCCGGACCAGCACCGGGTAGCCGATCTCGTCGGCGATCGCCTTCGCCTCGTCGTACGAGGTGGCCATGCCGTGCGCCGGGGCGCGCAGCCCGGCCCGGGCCAGCACCGCGCCGAACGCGCCGCGCTCCTCGGCGAGGTGGATCGACTCCGGGGAGGTGCCGACGATCGGCACGCCGGCGTTCTTGAGCCGCTGCGCCAGCCCCAGCGGGGTCTGCCCGCCGAGCTGCACGATCACGCCGACCACGCCCGGGCCGCCGGCCGCCCGGCCGGAGGTGTCCTCCGCGTGCCAGACCTCCAGCACGTCCTCGAAGGTCAGCGGCTCGAAGTAGAGCCGGTCGGCGGTGTCGTAGTCGGTGGAGACCGTCTCCGGGTTGCAGTTGACCATGACGGTCTCGTAGCCGACCGCGCGCAGGGCCATGACCGCGTGTACGCAGGAGTAGTCGAACTCGATGCCCTGGCCGATCCGGTTCGGCCCGGAGCCCAGGATGAGCACCTTGGGCCGGTCCGAGGGCGCGACCTCGGTCTCGGAGTCGTAGGTGGAGTAGTGGTACGGCGTGGTCGCCTCGAACTCGGCCGCGCAGGTGTCCACCGTCTTGTAGACCGGCCGCACGTCGAGCCGGTGCCGCAGGGTGCGTACGCCGTCCTCGGCGGCCAGCTCCGGGCGCAGCGCGGCCAGCTGCCGGTCGGACAGGCCGGCCCGCTTGGCCCGGCGCAGCAGCTCGGCGTCGAGCACCGGGGCGTCCACGATCTCCGCGCGCAGCTCGACCAGGCCGGCGATCTGGTCCAGGAACCAGGGGTCCATCCCGCCGGACGCCGCGGCGACCTCCGCGATGGTGGCGCCCAGCCGCAGCGCCCGCTCCACCGTGTAGAGCCGGCCGTCGTGCGGCATCCGCAGCGCGGCGAGGGTGTTCTCCCTGGTCGCGCCCGCCGGATCGGGTTGGGTCCAGAAGCCCGCGCCCTTCGTTTCCATCGAGCGCATCGCCTTGTTGAGCGCCTCGGTGAAGTTCCGGCCGAGGCTCATCGCCTCGCCGACCGACTTCATGGTGGTGGTCAGCTCCGGGTCGGCGCCGGGGAACTTCTCGAACGCGAACCGGGGGATCTTCACCACCACGTAGTCCAGCGTCGGCTCGAAGGCCGCCGGGGTCTTCAGGGTGATGTCGTTGGGGATCTCGTCCAGGGTGTAGCCGATGGCCAGCTTCGCGGCGATCTTGGCGATCGGGAAGCCGGTGGCCTTGGAGGCCAGCGCCGAGGAGCGGGACACCCGGGGGTTCATCTCGATCACGACGATCCGGCCGTCGGCCGGGTTGACCGCGAACTGGATGTTGCAGCCGCCGGTGTCCACCCCGACCTCGCGCAGCACCGCGATGCCCAGGTCGCGCAGGCGCTGGTACTCCCGGTCGGTGAGCGTCATGGCCGGGGCGACGGTGACGCTGTCGCCGGTGTGCACGCCCATCGGGTCGACGTTCTCGATCGAGCAGACCACCACCACGTTGTCGTGGCGGTCGCGCATCAGTTCGAGTTCGTACTCCTTCCAGCCGAGCACGCTCTCCTCGATCAGCACCTCGTGCACGGGGCTGGCGGCCAGGCCGGACCCGGCGATGCGGTGCAGGTCCTCGTCGGTGTGCGCCATGCCGGAGCCCAGGCCGCCCATGGTGAAGGACGGCCGGATCACCACCGGCAGGCCCAGCTCGGCGACGGTGGCCTCGACCTCGGCCATCGAGTGGCAGACCCGGGAGCGGGGCACCAGGTTGGTCGGATCCTCCAGCCCGATGCGTACGCCGGCCTTGGCGACGATGTCCTTGAACAGCTGCCGGTCCTCGCCGCGGTTGATCGCGTCGATGTTGGCGCCGATCAGCTCCACGCCGTACTTGTCCAGCACGCCGGCCTCGTGCAGGGCGACCGCGGTGTTCAGCGCGGTCTGCCCGCCGAGGGTGGGCAGCAGGGCGTCCGGGCGCTCCTTGGCGATGACCAGCTCGACGAACTCCGGGGTGATCGGCTCGACGTACGTGGCGTCGGCGAACTCGGGGTCCGTCATGATCGTCGCCGGGTTGGAGTTGACCAGGCTGACCCGGATGCCCTCGCTGCGTAGCACCCGGCACGCCTGGGTGCCGGAGTAGTCGAACTCGCAGGCCTGCCCGATGACGATCGGCCCGGAGCCGATCACCAGGATGTGTTTGAGGTCGGTGCGCTTAGGCATTCTTCCCGCCTTCGATGAGCTCGGCGAAGCGGTCGAACAGGTAGTCCGCGTCGTGCGGGCCGGCCGCCGCCTCCGGGTGGTACTGGACGGTGAAGGCGGGCACGTCCTTGGCCCGCAGCCCCTCGACCACGTTGTCATTGAGGCAGACGTGGGACACCTGGACGCCCCCGAACTCGGTGTCGATCACCTGGTCGGGGACCACCGCGCCCTGCCCGGCGCCCGGCACCTGCACGGCGAAGCCGTGGTTGTGGCTGGTCACCTCGACCTTGCCGGTGACCCGGTCGAGCACCGGCTGGTTGATGCCGCGGTGGCCGTAGCCGAGCTTGTAGGTGCCGAAGCCCAGCGCCCGGCCGAGGATCTGGCTGCCGAAGCAGATGCCGAACAGCGGCACCTCGCGGCGCAGCACCTCCCGGGCGAGCGCCACCGGCCCCTCGGCGGTGGCCGGGTCGCCCGGGCCGGGCGAGAGGAAGACCGCGTCCGCGCCGGTGGCCAGCAGGTCGTCGATGGTCGAGCCGGCCGGCAGCACGTGGGTGGTGACCCCGCGCGCGGCGAGCCGCCGCGGCACGTTGCGCTTGATGCCCAGGTCGAGCGCGGCCACGGTGAACCGGTGCGGGCCGACCGCCTCGACGACGTACGGCTCGGCGGTGGTCACCTCGGCGGAGAGGTCCGCGCCGACCATCTGCGGCGACTGGCGGACCCGGGCCAGCAGGGCGCGCGGGTCGTCGTCGACGCTGGAGATGCCGACCCGCATCGCGCCGCGCTCGCGCAGGTGCCGGGTCAGCGCCCGGGTGTCCACGCCGGCGATCCCGACCACACCCTCGGCGGCGAGCCGGTCCTCCAGCCCGCCGGTGGCGCGCCAGTTGGAGCCGATCCGGGCCGGGTCGCGCACCACGTACCCGGCGACCCAGATCCGGCCGGACTCGTCGTCCTCGGCGTTGACGCCGGTGTTGCCGATGTGCGGCGCGGTCTGCACCACCACCTGCCGGTGGTACGAGGGGTCGGTCAGGGTCTCCTGGTAGCCGGTCATGCCGGTGTTGAAGACCGCCTCGCCGAAGGTCTCCCCGACGCTGCCGTACGCCTCGCCGTGGAACGTGCGCCCGTCCTCGAGAACGAGGATCGCGGGCCTGCGCTTAGCCATTACTGTGCCGGCCTTTCATTCGCGACTGCGGGACTCCGCTGCGCTGCATTCCTCGCGCTCACTTGACAGCCTTTCCGTCCAGGACCGTCGGCTCGCCGCGCAGGAAGGTCGCCACGATGCGACCCGGCAGCGTCATGCGGGCGTACGGGGTGTTGCGACTGCGGCTGGCCAGCTCCGCGGGCTCGATCACCCGACGGGCGGCCGGGTCGACCAGGGTGAGGTTGGCCGGCACGCCGGGCGCCGGGTCGATGCCGTGCCCGTCGAGCCCGGCGATCCGGGCCGGGGTACGCGACATCCGCTCGGCGATCAGGTCCCACTGCGGCCCGAACACGTCCAGGGCGATCGAGAGCGCCGTCTCCAGGCCGAGCATCCCCGGCCGGGCGTACGCCCACTCGCACTCCTTGTCCTCCACCGCGTGCGGGGCGTGGTCGGTGGCGACGACGTCGATGACGCCCTCGGCCAGCGCGGCCCGCAGCGCGGCGATGTCGGTGGCCGTGCGCAGCGGCGGGTTGACCTTGTAGACCGGGTCGTAGGTGGACGCCTTCTCGTCGGTGAGCAGCAGGTGGTGCGGGGTCACCTCGGCGGTCACCCGCACCCCGCGCGCCTTGGCCTGGCGCAACACCTCGACGCTGCCGGCGGTGGAGACGTGGCAGACGTGCAGCCGGCTGCCGACGTGCTCGGCCAGCAGCACGTCCCGGGCGATGATCGCCTCCTCGGCGACCGCCGGCCAGCCGGTGAGCCCGAGCCGGGTCGAGACCTCACCCTCGTGCATCTGCGCGCCCTCGGTGAGCCGGGGCTCCTCGGCGTGCTGGGCGACGACGCCGTCGAACGCCTTGACGTACTCGAGGGCCCGGCGCATCAGCTTGGGGTCGGCGACGCAGAAGCCGTCGTCGGAGAAGATCCGGACCCGGGCGGCGGAGTCGGCCATCGCGCCCAGCTCGGCCAGCCGCTCGCCGGCCAGCCCGACGGTGACCGCGCCGATCGGCTGCACGTCGACCAGCCCGGCCTCGCGGCCCAGCCGCCAGACCTGCTCGACCACGCCGGCGGTGTCGGCGACCGGGGAGGTGTTGGCCATCGCGCAGACAGCGGTGTAGCCGCCGAGCGCGGCCGCGCGGGAACCCGACTCGACCGTCTCGGCGTCCTCCCGGCCCGGCTCGCGCAGGTGGGTGTGCAGGTCGACCAGGCCGGGCAGGGCGACCAGCCCGGTGCCGTCGACGACGGTGGCCTCCGGCGCGGTCAGCCCGGCGCCGGTCTCGGCGACGACGCCGTCGCGGATCAGCAGGTCGGTCGGCGCGGCGCCGACGACGCTCACGTTGCGGATCAGGTACGAGCTCACAGGTTGTTCCCCCCGAGCAGCAGGTAGAGGACGGCCATCCGCACGGAGACCCCGTTGGCGACCTGTTCGACGATGGTGGAGCGGGGCGAGTCGGCAACCTCGGGCGTGATCTCCATGCCCCGGTTCATCGGGCCCGGGTGCATGACGATCGCGTGCTCGGGCAGCCGGCGCATGCGCGGGCCGTCCAGCCCGTAGCGGCGGGCGTACTCGCGGGCGGAGGGGAAGTAGGAGTCGTTCATCCGCTCCCGCTGCACCCGCAGCATCATCACCACGTCCGACTGCGGCAGCACCGCGTCCAGGTCGTAGGAGACGTCGGTGCCGGGCGCGAGCGCCTGGCCGATGTGCACCGGGATCAGCGTCGGCGGGCCGACCAGGGTGACCTTGGCGCCGAGGGTGGAGAGCAGCAGCACGTTGGAGCGGGCCACCCGGGAGTGCAGCACGTCCCCGACCACCGCCACGTGCAGGCCGGCGAGCCGACCCAGCCGGGAGCGCATCGTGTACGCGTCGAGCAGCGCCTGGGTGGGGTGCTCGTGGGTGCCGTCGCCGGCGTTGACCACCGACCCGTCCACCCAGTTGGCCAGCCGGTGCGGCGCGCCCGAGGCGGGGTGCCGGACGACCACCGCGTCGGCCCCCATCGCCTGGAGGGTGAGCGCGGTGTCCTTCAGGCTCTCCCCCTTGGCCACGCTGGAGCCCTTGGCCGAGAAGTTGATCACGTCGGCGCTGAGCCGCTTGGCGGCCGCCTCGAAGGAGATGCGGGTCCGGGTGGAGTCCTCGTAGAAGAGGTTCACCACGGTCCGGCCGCGCAGGGCGGGGAGCTTCTTGACCTCCCGGCCGGCGACGGTGGCCATCTCGGCGGCGGTGTCGAGGATCTGGGTGGCGGTGGCCGCGTCCAGGTCGGCCCCGGAGAGCAGGTGCCGGATCATGAGGTGGTACCCCCGAAGAGCTTGACCTCGTCGGCACCGTCGGTCTCGGCGAGGGTGACCTTGACGCTCTCGGTGAGCGCGGTCGGGATGTTCTTGCCGACGTAGTCGGCGCGGATCGGCAGCTCGCGGTGGCCGCGGTCGACCAGGACGGCGAGCTGCACGCTGGCCGGCCGGCCGACGTCGTTGAGCGCGTCGAGCGCGGCCCGGACGGTGCGGCCGGAGAAGAGCACGTCGTCGACGAGGATGACCCGCTTGCCGTCGATGCCGCCCGGCGGGAGCTGGGTCGGGCCGACCGCGCGGGTGGCGTGCCGGCGCAGGTCGTCGCGGTAGAGAGTGATGTCGAGCACCCCGACCGGGACGTCGACGTCCTCGAAGGTGCTGATCCGGGCGGCGAGGCGCCTTGCGAGTGGAGCCCCGCGAGTGGGTATGCCGAGCAGGACGGTGTCGGCGGCGCCCTGGGTCTTCTCCAGGATCTGGTGGGCGATCCGGTCGACGACGCGCTGGACGTCGGCACTGGCGAGGATCACCTTCACCGAGGGTTGTCGCGGCGGCGACGACTGGGCAGCCGGTGGGCAGGCCACGGCGGACCTCCTTCCCCGCCTCACGGGACGGGTCGTTAAAGGACGTCTGGGGACTCCGGTCGGATCGCGGACGGCCCGGACCGGGGCTTCGTTCCACGTTACCAGCGGTCACCGGCGCGGCCCCGGGCACCCACTGATCCCCGGATCAGGGCGGTGAAATGGGGATAAGTCCCCCCGCGCTCCCCAACTGTAAGGACACGACCACTTGACCGCGTGTCGCAATCCCCGTACCGTCACGCTCCGTAGCGATCGCTGGGAGAACCCCAAAGCAGCACTGGGAGTGTCCGAATGCCCTCTGAATACGCCAAGTCGCTGGGCGCCCGCCTGCGCTCCATCCGCCAGCAGCAGGGCCTGTCCCTGCAGGGTGTGGAGGAGAAGTCGAACGGGCGGTGGAAGGCCGTGGTGGTCGGCTCGTACGAGCGCGGCGACCGGGCCGTCACCGTGTCCCGCCTGGCGGAGCTGGCCGACTTCTACCGCGTTCCCGTCTCGGAGCTGCTGCCCGACGGCAGCGGGGTGCGGCACGAGCCCACCAGCAAGATCGTCCTGGACCTGGAGCGGCTCTACGACGAGGCCTCCGAGGACCTCGCCTACGTCGCCCGGTACGCCCGCGCCATCCAGCAGCAGCGTGGCGACTACAACGGCCGGGTGCTCTCCATCCGCGCCGACGACCTGCGCGCCCTCGCCATCGTGTACGACGCCTCGCCGTCGGGCCTGATCGAGCGGCTCACCGAGCACGGTGTGCTGGTCGCCGACCCGCGGGCGTTCTTCGCGTCCTGATCCACTGTTCGCAGCAGGGGCCCGTGCCGGACGGCACGGGCCCCTGCTGCGAACTGGTGATCGGGTGCGGTCGGCGGCGGAGCGCCGGCGCGTCGGATCAGCGGGTGGCGTACTCGGCGATCCGGCCGAGGATGCCGTTGAGGAAGCGCGGCGAGTCGTCGGTCGACATCTGCCGGGCCAGCTCCACCGCCTCGCTGATCGCCACCGCGTCGTCGATCTCGTCGACGTAGAGCAGCTCGTAGACCGCGATGCGGGCGAGGTTGCGGTCGACCACCGGCATCCGTTCCAGCGTCCACCCCTCGGCGTAGCTGGCGATCACCTCGTCGATCCGGTCGAGGTGGGCGGCGACCCCCTCGACCAGGCCGACCGCGTAGCCCAGGTGCTCCGGCCGGGGCTTCTCGATCCGCTCGACGTAGCCGGCCAGCACCTCGACCGGGGGCCGGTCACGCAGGTCGGCCTCGTAGAGCACGTCCAGCGCCCGCTTGCGCGCCTTGCGGCGCGACGGCATCTGCTGTTTGGGACCCTCGGCCATCAGGCTCGGCCGAGGTAACGGCCGTCGCGGGTGTCGACCTTGATCTTCTCGCCGGTGGTGATGAAGAGCGGCACCGGCACGGTCGCGCCGGTCTCGACGGTGGCCGGCTTGTTGCCGCCGGTCGACCGGTCGCCCTGCAGACCCGGCTCGGTGTAGGTGACCTCGAGCACGACCGAGGTCGGCAGCTCGATGTAGAGCGGGACACCCTCGTGGGTGGCGACGGTCGCCTCGGCCTCGGGGAGGAGGTAGTTGGCCGCCTCGCCGACGGTGCCGCCGGGGACGGTGATCTGGTCGAACGTCTCCAGATCCATGAAGACGTAGTCCTCGCCGTCGGCGTACAGGTACTGCATGGTGCGCTTGTCGACGGTCGCGGTCTCGACCTTGGTGCCCGCGTTGAAGGTCTTGTCGACGACCTTGCCGGACAGCACGTTCTTCAGCGTCGTGCGGACGAACGCCCCACCCTTACCGGGCTTGACGTGCTGGAACTCGACGACGGCCCAGAGCTCCCCGTCGAGGTTGAGTACCAGGCCGTTCTTGAGGTCGTTGGTGGATGCCATTTCCTGCCTTGATCATCAATTGGCGGACAGACCTGGCAAGTCTACTAGTTGTGTCCAACCGGCGACTCCGCCTCCGGCCGGCCCGTTCCCAGCCCGACCGACGCCGCCCTCCTGACCACCGTGCGTCACCGGCAGGCCCACCCCCGGACACCCCCACCCCCTCCTTTGCTCTGCTGCCCCGGAGGCGACAGTCACCCGGAGTGTCCGCGCCCGAAGCAGGGGCCGGTCGCGCCACGATCCATCTGAGCAGCTCACGTCCGGTGTCGCCGGGAGGGCAGCAGAGCAAAGGCGTCAGGGGAGGTCGGCGGAGGGGAGCCGCACATCACCGAGCGTTGCATGACTCGCCCACCACTGACGGTGATCGTCGAAGACACCACGCCGCGCGCGGCGTGCCCCGGCCGTCGCCGGCGATCGTGCCGCCGGTCACGCTGTGGCCCGGCGCCCGGCGCCCGGGGCGCGAGGGTGGGTGCGGCGGCGAGGGTGGCGAGCGGCGCCGCGACGGCGGCGGGCGGCGCCGGTTGCAGGGGACGGTCGGCCGGTCGGGCGACCGTTCAGCCGGTCGCGCCGAGGCGGGTGGCCAGGTGGCGCAGGGCGAGGCGGTAGCCGTCGACGCCCAGGCCGCAGATCACCCCGGTCGCCACGGCGGAGACCACGGAGTGGTGCCGGAACTCCTCCCGGGCGTGGATGTTGGAGATGTGCACCTCCACCAGCGGCCCGTGAAGCATCGCGCAGGCGTCCCGGACGGCGATCGAGTAGTGCGACCAGGCGGCCGGGTTGAGCACCACCGCCGCCTGCTCGTCGGCCGCCTGGTGCAGCCAGCCCAGCAGCTCGTGCTCGGCGTCGGTCTGCCGGACGACCACGTCCAGCCCCAACTCGCGGCCGGTGTCCACACAGAGCGTCACCAGGTCGGCGTAGCTGGTCACGCCGTACACGTCGACCTGCCGGGTGCCGAGCCGGCCCAGGTTCGGCCCGTTCAGCACGTACACCCTCACGAGGCGATCTCCCGGTAGGCGGCGTGCAGCAGCTCGTCGTCCGGCCCTTCCAGGATCGCCGGCCGGGCCAGGGCGTCGAGCACCACGAAGCGCAGGGTGCTGCCCCGGGCCTTCTTGTCCACCCGCATCGCGGCCAGCAGGTCGGGCCAGGCGTCGGCCGGGTAGCTGGTGGGCAGGCCGAGCGCGGCCATCACCGTGCGGTGCCGTTCGGCGGTGGCGGCGTCGAGCCGGCCGGCCAGCCGAGCCAGGGCGCCGGCGAAGACGGTGCCCACCGCTACGGCGTGCCCGTGCCGCCAGCGGTAGCCCTCCACCTTCTCGATCGCGTGCGCCAGGGTGTGGCCGTAGTTGAGCACCTCGCGCAGCCCGGACTCGCGCAGGTCGCCGGAGACCACGTCGGCCTTCACCCGGATCGCCCGCTCGATCAGCTCGCGGGCCACCGGGCCGGTCGGGTCGACGGCGGCGGCCGGGTCCCGCTCGACCAGGTCGAGGATCACCGGGTCGGCGATGAAGCCGCACTTGACCACCTCGGCCATCCCGGCGGCCAGGTCGGCCGGGGGCAGGCTGTCCAGCGTCGCCAGGTCGCAGAGCACGCCGGCCGGTGGGTGGAACGCGCCGACCAGGTTCTTGCCGGCGGCGGTGTTCACGCCGGTCTTGCCACCGACCGCGGCATCCACCATGCCGAGCAGGGAGGTCGCCACCGGCACCCACCGCACTCCGCGCAGCCAGCAGGCGGCGACGAAGCCGGCCAGGTCGGTCACCGCGCCCCCGCCCACCCCGACCACCGCATCGGTACGGGTGAACCCGGCCGCGCCGAGCCGCTCCCAGCAGTCGGCGGCCACCTCGATCCGCTTGCCCGCCTCGGCGTCGGGCACCTCGATCGGCAGCGGGGTCACCCCGGCCGCGCGCAGCCGCTCGGCCAGCGTGTCGGCCAGGTCCTTGAGCGGCGGCGCGAAGAGCAGCGCGACCCGCTCGGCGCCGGGCAGCAGCCGCGGCGGCGGATCGAGCAGGTCGCGTCCCACGAGCACGTCGTACGGCCGCTCGCCGCCGACCGGAATCCGGGTCACCTCGTCCATCGCAGGGGAGCCTAGTGCAGCCGGCACCGCCGCGACGGCGCTCGTCCACCTGGTGGCAAGCGACATTGCCGGCCACCGGGTACGTTCGGCTCGTAAGGGCCGGGGGTAGGGCGAAGCGGACCGGACCCACGACGGCGGAGGTTCCCCATGGCCACCACGACCATCGACGGCGCCGACATCCGGCTGCCCGCCACCATCCTCGGCGTCGGGCTCGGCGGTTTCGCCGACGGCATCGTCCTGCACCAGGTGCTCCAGTGGCACCACCTGCTCAGCAGCACCGACACCGACAACGTCGGGATCCGGGCGTACCCGGTGGACACGGTTTCCGGCCTGCAGATGAACACCCTCTGGGACGGCATCTTCCACGTGGTCACCTGGGTGGCGGTCCTCACCGGGCTGGCCCTGCTCTACGCCCGGGTGACCCGGTCCCGCGGCCGGCTCTGGCGCTCCCCGGCGCTGTGGGGCTGGGCGCTGGTGGGCTGGGGCCTGTTCAACCTGGTCGAGGGGCTCGTCGACCACCACCTGCTGGGCATCCACCACGTGCACGGCGGCCCCCACCAGACGGCCTGGGACGTCGGCTTCCTGCTGTTCGGCGCGGCGCTGATCGCCGTGGGCTGGGCGGTGCAGCGCCGCGCCGGCACGCTGGACACCTGCGCCGACCGGCGATGACCGGGCAGCACGGCGACGGGGTCGGCCCGCTGCTGCTCGTACCGCTGCTGGTCTTCTGGGTCTACCTGGCCGCGGCGCTGCGCCAGCGGGACCCGGGGCGCGGTGGCTGGAGCCACTGGCGTACCGCGAGCTTCGGTGCGGGCGCCGCGTTGCTCGCGGTGGCCGCGGTGCTGCCCGGCCACGACCTGGTCGGGCACATGTGGCGGCACCTGCTGGTCGGGATGCTGGCGCCGCTCGGGCTGGTGCTCGGCGCGCCCGGCACCCTCGCGCTGCGCACGGTGCGCCGCGACGTCGGGCGGGCGGCGCTGCGGGTGCTGCGCCACCCGGTCCCGCGGGTGGCCGCCCACCCGGTCACCGGCCTGCTGCTCACCGCCGGCGGGCTCTACCTGCTGCACCTGACCCCGCTGTACCGGGCCACCCTGGCCCACCCGGGGCTGCACGACCTGGTGCTGCTGCACTTCCTGGCCAGCGGGTACCTCTTCACCTGGGCGATCGCCGGCCCCGACCCGGGGCCGCACCGCCCCGGGGTGCCGCTGCGGCTGGTCGTGCTGGGGCTGTCGGTGGCCGCGCACGCCACCCTGGCCCAGCTCATGTACGCCGGCCTGGTCGACGCGGCCGCGCCGGTGGCGCAGCTGCGGACGGCGGCGACGCTGATGTACTACGGCGGCGACCTGGCCGAGATCCTGCTCGCCCTCGCCCTGCTGGTCACCTGGCGGCCGGTGGCCCGGCGCGCCCGGTCCGAGCCGCCGCCGGCGCCCGCCTGAACCGGGACCCCGTCCGCCGGTCCCGGCCGGGGCCGCCGTCGGTCCCGGCCGCCGCCGGTCCTGCCGGTGCTACCGGTCCCGGCCAGGCGCGGGCTTCGCCGGGGTCTGGTTCGTCAGTCGGACGGTGGGGCCTCGCCGGGCCGGTCAGCCCAGCCGGCGAGTCGGGTCGCGTGGGCGCGGACGGCGTCGCGCAGCGCGTCCGGGCGGAGCACGGTGAACGGCCAGCCGAGCCCGGCGAGCAGCTGCGCCATCCCGTCGAGGTGCTCGGCGCGGGTCCGCAGCAGCACCCCGTCGGCGACCTCGGTGAGCTCGCCGACGCTGGGCGGAATGCGGCGTCGGGCGGCGACCAGGTCGGTCTCCAGCAGCACCTCGACCGAGTGCGCGTACGGCACGCCGGCCAACGAACGGGTCACCTGCGCCACCGGGTCGAAGTCGTCCGGCACGGCGAAGGTCTCCGGGCCGGTGCTGACCGCGCCGATCCGGTCCAGCCGGAAGGTGCGTACCTCGTCGCGGAGATGGTCGTAACCGGTGACGTACCAGCGGCCGGCGTGGAAGACCAGCCCGTACGGGTCAAGCTGCCGCCGCGACGGGTCACCCCGCCAGGAGCGGTAGTCCAGCGTCACCCGCCGCCGCTGCCGAGCCGCCGCGCCGAGGGCGAGCAGCGTGCCGGTGGCCGGGCGGAGCGCCGGGTCGGCGCGGCGCAGCGTGAAGCCGAGGTGGTCCTGGACGGCGGCGAGCCGCTCCGCGAGGGGAGCCGGCAGCACCCGCCGGATCTTGGCCAGGGCGGTGGCGGTGGCCGGCTCGTCGGTGCCCAGCCCCAGCCGTTCCGCCGCGACCAGGCCGAGCAGGACCGCGACCGCCTCGTCGTCGGTGAGCATCAACGGCGGCAGCTTGTAGCCGGGGCGCAGCCGGTAGCCGCCGTACCGGCCCCGCTCGGCGGTGACCGGGATGCCGAGGTCGACCAGGGTGGCGGCGTACCGACGCACGGTGCGCTCGTCGACCCGCAGCCGGTCGGCCAGCTCGACGCCGGTGAGCCGGTGGTGGCTCTGGAGCAGTTCGAGCATCGCGAGCACCCGACCGGCGGGATGTGACACGGGCCACCTCGCAATACCGGGCGGAAACTGTCCGGATTCCAGCTTACGGTGTCCGTGGACATCGAGACGAGGGAGATCCGAGATGGCGACGTTCGTGCTGGTGCCGGGATTCTGGCTGGGCGGCTGGGCGTGGCGGGAGGTGACCGCCGACCTGCGCGGGCGCGGCCACGACGTGTACGCGGTGACGCTGACCGGAGTGGCCGACCGGGCCCACCTGGCCGGCCCCGAGGTGGGCCTGGAGACGCACACCACCGACCTCACCGCGCTCATCGAGGCGGAGGAACTGCGCGACGTGGTGCTGGTCGGGCACTCCGGCGGCGGGATGCCGGTGACCCAGGCGGCCGACCGGATGCCGGACCGGATCGCCCGGGTGGTCTACGTGGAGAGCGGGCCGCTGCCCGACGGCATGTCCCAGTTCGACGTCAACCCGCCGGAGGAGCAGGAGCGGCTGCGCGCGCGGATCGGCGACGGGCACCTGCTGCCGCCGCCGGCCTGGGAGCCGGCCAAGGACCCGCAGAACCTGGCCGGCCTGGACGACGGCGCGCTGGCGCTGCTGCGGCGCCGGTCCACCGGGCACCCGCTGGGCGCGGCGACCGACCCGGTGCGGCGTACCGGGGGGCGGCCGGTGCCGACCGCGCTGGTGGCGTGCACCTTCCCGGTGGAGGTGGCCGCCGCGATGATCGCCGAGGGCCACCCGTTCTTCGCCGGTCTGACCGGCGCCGAGCTGCACGGGCTGCCGACCGGCCACTGGCCGATGCTGAGCGAGCCGAAGGCCCTCGCCGACCTGCTCGACACCATCGCCCGGAGCTGACCGCCGGCCGGGTCAGGGCTTGAGCAGGGCGACGATCTCCGCGGCCAGCTCCGGCGGGGTACGCCCGTCGGTCACCACGGTCGCGGTCGCCACCTCGGCGTAGAGCGGGCGGCGCTGGTCCATCAGGTGCTTGAGGGTGGCCCGCGGGTTGATCGCGAGCAGCGGCCGGCCGGCGCCGAGCCCGACCCGCTTCACCGCGTCGGGCAGCTCCACCGACAGGTGCACCACGGTGTGCCCGACCAGCGCGGCGCGGTTCTCCTCGGCGAGGACCGCGCCGCCGCCGAGGGCGAGCACCCCGCCGTGCGAGGCCAGCGCCGCCGCCACCGCCGCCCGTTCGAGGGTACGGAAGTGCGCCTCCCCCTCGTCGATGAAGATCTCCGGGATCGGCTTGCCGGCCAGGCGCTCGATGTCGGCGTCGGTGTCCCGGAAGTCGACCCCGAGCAGCGCCGCCAACTCCTCGCCGACGGTGGTCTTGCCGGAGCCCGGGGCCCCGACCAGCACACAGACCGGCTTCGTCACCGGAGCACGCTCCGTCCCGCCGCCGCCCGGCCGGTCACCGGATCACCAGCGCGTCGAGGTACCCGGCGAGGTTGCGGCGGATCTCGGTCACCGAGTCGCCGCCGAACTTCTCGGTGGCCGCCTCGGCCAGCACCAGCGCCACCATCGCCTCGGCGACCACGGCGGCGGCCGGCACGGCACAGACGTCGGAGCGCTGGTTGATGGCGGTGGCCGGCTCGCCGGTGGTCACGTCGACCGTGGCCAGCGCCCGGTTCAGCGAGGAGATCGGCTTCATCGCGGCCTTCACCCGCAGCGGCTCACCGGTGGTGATGCCGCCCTCCAGGCCGCCGGCCCGGTCGGTGACCCGGCGGACGCCGGTGGCGGTGGGCATGATCTCGTCGTGCGCCTCGGAGCCGCGGGAGCGGGCCTGCTGCCAGCCGTCGCCGATCTCCACGCCCTTGATGGCCTGGATGGACATCAGCGCGGTGGCCAGCCGGGCGTCGAGCTTGCGGTCCCACTGCACGTGGCTGCCCAGGCCCGGCGGCACCCCGTACGCCAGCACCTCGACCACGCCGCCGAGGGTGTCGGCGGCCTTCTTCGCGGCGTCGACCTCGGCGACCATCCGGGCGCTCGCCGCCGGGTCCAGGCAGCGCAGCGGGTCGGCGTCGATCCGTTCGGCGTCCTCCGGCCGGGGCCGCAGGCCCGGCTTGGCGGCGACCGGGCCGAGCTCCACCACGTGCGAGACGATCTCGATGCCGAGGGCCTGCTTCACCAGCGCCTTCGCCACCGTGCCGACGGCCACCCGCGCGGCGGTCTCCCGCGCGCTAGCCCGCTCCAGGATGGGCCGCGCGTCGGTGTGGCCGTACTTCTGCATGCCGGCCAGGTCGGCGTGGCCGGGCCGGGGGCGGGTCAGCGGGGCGTTGCGGGCCTGCCGGGCCAGCTCGTCGGGGTCGACCGGGTCGGCGGCCATCACGGTCTGCCACTTCGGCCACTCGGAGTTGCCGACCCGGATGGCGACCGGGCTGCCCAGGGTGACGCCGTGCCGCAGGCCGCCGATGACCTCGACCTCGTCCCGCTCGAACGACATCCGGGCGCCCCGGCCGTAGCCGAGCCGGCGCCGGGCCAGCTCGTCGGAGATCTCCCGGGTGGTCACCTCGATCCCGGCGGGCACCCCCTCGAGCATCGCGACGAGGGCGGGTCCGTGGGATTCACCTGCAGTCAGCCAGCGCAACACAGCGCTCAGTCTGTCACGGTCGGTCGCCGCCCCGACGTGCCGCCCGGCGCGTCCCGCCCTGCGGACGCGGACGTCCGCCGGGCGGGTCACCGGTGGCCCGTCAGACCGTCCGGACCGCGATGATCGACTTGGTCAGGCCGAGCATCCGCTCGGCCCGGATGGTCGAGTCGGGGAAGAGGTAGCGCATCTCGGCCCGACCGATCAGCTCGGTGGTGAGCACCTGCTTCATGGCCTGGTCCCAGGACTTGCCCGGGGTGTAGGCCAGCGGCCACTTGCGGGCCACCGCCACCCGGGCCGGCACCGGCAGGAACTGCATGCCGGGCGCCACCCAGTGCGGCTCCACCGGGAAGTACCGGTACGGGGTCTGCACCCAGTGCCGGGGAGCGAGCGTCCGGATCGCCTCGGCCATCCGGCGGCGCCGCTCGTGCCCGCCCACGTGCTCCAGCACGCTGTTGCTGAACACCAGGTCGTAGCGGCGGCTCAGGATGGCCGGGGGCAGCTCGCAGGCGTCGGCGTGGTCGGCCTCCACCCAGTCGGGCAGCTCCGCCGGCAGCGGCTCCAGGTTGACCACGTGCACGTGCTTCGGGCGTACCGGCACCGTCGACCAGCTGTCGACCCGGCCGCCGAGGTCGAGCACGGACATCTGGGCGAGGTCGGGGAACGTCTCCGACAGCCAGAGCGCCCGCTTCGCCCGGCGCTTCGCGCCGTACGAGTCCGGGGAGTCGACCAGGCGGAAGCGCAGCGCGTTCAGGGAACTCCGGCGGCGTGCCGTCGGGTTGTCGTCGTTGGTCCGGGTCCCGCTCGCCACGGTCAGCTCCCCCAGTCGAAGGTCATGCCCAGCCGGCTGGCCAGGGCCTCGTTGTACGGCGCGTAGTACCGGGTCAGCTCGTCGCGGACCGACCGGTCCATCGCGCTGCTGCGCCGGTCGTTGAAGACCTCGTACCGGTCGAGCTGGTGGGCCGGCAGGCCGAGGAAGTCCAGCACCCGGGCGTAGGTGGCGGCGGGCTCGCGGTACAGCGTCTCGCTGGGCAGGATCAGCAACTGCCCGCGGTCGAAGCGGTCCAGCCACGGCTCCAGGTGCTCCAGGTAGCGGCCCCGGGCCCGGTAGGTGTACCAGTCGTAGGCGGTGCTGACGTACGTCGGGTCGGCGATCAGCTTCTCCCGCTCCCCCGCCGTCCGCTCCTCCTCCCGGGCCAGCGCCTCGGCGAAGTCCAGCGGCTCCACTCCCTCGGTCCGCCGCTCCTTCCAGTGCGAGTACGCCCGCTCCACCGGGTCGCGCAGCAGCACGATCAGCTTCACGGCGGGGATCAGGTCCGCCACCCGCCCCGGCGCCTGCGGGTGGAACATGTAGAGCGGCGCGGCCTCCCCCACCCGGGTCGGGCCGCCGTGCCGGCGTTCCAGCGCCCACCGCTGCCGCTGGGTCGGAAAGTGCGAGCGGTACCACGTCTCGCCCCGGGCGAAGGTGTCCTCGAAGTAGTGCGAGGTCTTGGTGTTCCAGGCCGGGAAGAGCCGGGGCACCAGCGGATGCTCCAGCAGGTAGCGCCAGAGCGAGGTGGTGCCGCCGCGTTTGGTGCCGATGATGAGGAAGTCCGGCAGCGGACGCCGGTCGCTGGTGCGCTCCCCGTAGCGGACCAGCGAGGTGCGCACCCCGGCCCGCACCGGGGCGGGCACCAGCGCCTTGACCCTGTCCCGCATCGTCATCTCGTCCTCCTCGTCAGCTCGGCCCACGGCCGAGCAGGGTCGGCGCCGTCGCCCGCGCCCGTCGGCGTACCCCCGGGTGCAGCAGCAGCGCGGCGCCGAGCAGCACCGCGACCCCGAGGGTGAGGAACAGCCCGGCCACGCCCCGGCCGGCGACGGTCGCGCCGGCCGTGGCCAGCACGGCGGTGGCGGTGCCGGCGGCGGCCGCGGCGCGCAGCACCGAGCGGGTGATCAGCGGCTCGCCGACCACCCGGCGGGCGGCCACCGTCGCGATGACGTTCTCCGCCACGATGCCGACCGTCCAGGCCACCGCCGCGCCGAGCGCTCCGTGCGGCGGGATCAGCAGCACGGCCAGCGCCACGTTGAGCAGCAGCCCGGTGGCGGCGGCCAGCAGGTGCCGCCCGCTGCTGCCGCTCATCAGCAGCAGGGTCTGCACGATCCCGGTCCCGGAGTTGACCATCATCGCCCCGGCGAGCACGACCATGGCGGCGGCGCCGGCGGTGAACTCCGCGCCGAACAGCCGCAGGAAACCGGGCGCGAAGACCGCCAGCAGCAGGTAGGCGGGCCAGGAGAGCGCGATGATCACCGCGGTGATCCGCCGGTAGACCAGGGCCGCCTCCCCGGTGCGCCCCTGCCCGAGCAGCCGGGACAGCTGGGGCGCCACGGCCACCCGCAGGCCCTGCATGATGAGCAGGCCCGCGAGGGCGTAGCGGCCGACCGCGCCGATGATGCCGGCCTCGGCCTGGTCGGCGAGCGCGGCGGTGAGCAGCACCGTCAGCCACATGCTGCTGGCGTCGATGGTCGCCGAGGCGGCCCGGGGCAGCGCGAAGCCCCACAGCGTCCGCCAGTCCGCGCCGACCGGGCGCAGCGCGGCGCCGGCCCCCAGGCCCAGCGGCCGGGCCAGCAGCGCCGCGCAGACCAGCACGGCCACGGCGATCGGGGCGAGCCAGCCGGCGAAGGCCACCGTCACCCCCGCGCCGGCGAGCAGCGCCGCCGAAACCAGGGCCGGGCGGGCCGCCGGCACGAAGACGTACTGCACCGCCACCAGGGCGGCGACCGGTCGCACCGCCCGCACGGCGGCCAGCAGCACCGTGGTCGCCACCACGAACGGCAGGCCGGCGAAGGCCAGCCGGAGCAGGCCGGCCCCCGCATGCGTGCCCGGGTCGAACAGCACCGGCGCGAGCGCCCCGGAGAGGGCCACGCCGGCCATCGCCACGACCACCGTGAACAACAGCGCGGGAAGCAGGGCTACGGGCAGCAGCCGGGCGGCGTCACCGTCGCGACCCGTCCGGCGCCGGGGCAGGGCCCAGACCAGCGCGGTGTCGGCGCCGGCGCAACAGAGCACACCCATGATCGCCACCACGCCGATCGCGGTGAACATCGCGCCGGACCCGGCCGGCCCCAACCCACGGACGATCACCACGGTCAGCACGAAGCCCAGCAGGCCGTTGACCGCCGCGCCGGCCAGCCCGACCATCCCGCTGCGCGTGCTGCGGCGTACCTCCCGCTCACCGGCCGACCCACCGGCGTCCGCGACGGCCGTGGCGGCCGCGCCGGTCGGCCGCGTACCCGGATCGGTCATGCCGTCCCTCCCTGGCGTGGCGCGTCCGCGACCGGCCGGTCCGGCTCGGACGTCGGCGGCCGGGCCGCCTCGGCCGCCGCCGGCACGGTCGGGGCCGGCGCGGAAGGCGGGGTGGTCGCGGCCCGGGGCGCGGGCACGCCGGCCGTGACCTCCGCCGCCGTCGTTGCCGGCGGGGCGGCCGACGGAGGTGGGGCGGTCGCGGATCGCGGTGCCGGCACGACCGGCGTGGCATTCGGGGCCGGGATCGACGCGGGCGGCGTGGCCGGCGCGGATCGCGGCGCCGGCACGACCGGCGCGGCGCTCGGGGCCGGGACGGTCGCGGGAGGCACGGCCGGCGGGGCCGGCGGTTGCGGCATGCGCAGCGGGACGGCGGCCACCCCGGTCGCCGGCGGCGGCGCGGGCGGGGGCACCGGCGGCGCCGGCACCGTGGCCCGGCCGATCCCCCGGGTACGCCAGGGCGCCAGCGGCACCGGCTGCGCCATGGTGGACGGGCCGGTCGGGGCCCGGTTGACCGGCCCGCCGACCGCCGCCAACCCGGCCCCGACCGCGAAGAAGATCACCGACAGGTTCGGGTCGATGTAGGCGTAGACCGGGATGACCACCAGCGCGATCACCGGGACGGTGCTCAGCCAGTGCCCGGCCGGCGAGACCGCGGCGGCCAGCCGCCGGGCCACCAGCACCAGCCAGCCGAGGAAGACCACCAGCGCCGGGATGCCGTGGCTGTAGAGGATCTGCCAGATGAGGCCCTGGGTGCCCAGCGGCTCCTCGGCGAGGGTGGTGTCCACGCTCTTCGGCGCGCCGTACCCGAGCAGCGGCGAGCGCTCCACCGCCTGCCACGTCCGCACGTAGAGGTCCATCCGGTCGACGTTGGTGTCGGTGCTGCTGACCCGGGCGTCGATCATCTCCTGCACCGGCACGACCAGGCTGACCACCCAGACCAGCACCACCAGCCCGCCGATCGAGACGATCAGCCGGGCGTTGCCCCGGACCAGGGCGCGCAGGCCCAGGTAGAGCAGGCCGGCGCCGAGGCCGAGGAACATGCCCCGGTTGAGCGTCAGGAACGCCGGCACCACCGACAGCGGCAGCGACACCCACAGCGCCACCCGGAACCGCCCGGTACGCACCGAGGTCAGGTACGCCAGCACGCAGGGCACCAGCAACGCGTACGCGGTACCCCAGTTGTTGGTGTACGGATACGGCGCCGCGGTGCGGTAGATCGGCGTGCGCGACTGCGGGTTGAACTCGTTGGCCCGTACGTGGGTCAGCGCCTGGATGAACCGCTCCCCCGAGATGCTCTGCGGCAGGGCCATCTCCACCGGGGTGGTCAGGGCGAAGGTAGGCATCAGCACGGCCAGCCAACCCAGCGCCACCACGCCCAGCCAGTACCAGCCCAGCGGGCGCAGCACCCGGTCCCACCGGGTGCCGTCGCGGACCAGGGTGTGCACGTACACGCAGACCACCAGCGCGGTCGCCAGGAAGCCGAAGCGCAGCCCGAAGGTGAGGTAGGCGGTGGCCCGGTCCAGCCGGGTGGCGCTGAGCAGCACCAGGGTGAGGAAGACCAGCCAGGCGGCGCTGCCGGGGGGCAGCGCGACCCGGCCGCGGGTGACCAGCAGGGCGAGCAGCACCACCCCGAAGACCGACCAGCCGAGGTAGAACGCGCCCAGCGCCCACCAGAGCGGCATCAGGGCGAACATGGCCGTCAGCGGCCAGACGGGCAGCGGCGGCGTCGCCCCGGGCCGCCGGTCAGACACCCCGGCCCCGGCGCTGGGCCAGCCGGAGCACCCGCTCCCCGGAGAGCAGGCCGAGCACCACCGGCACGGTCACCAGCACCCGCTTCTCGCGGGGGTTGAGCCGGACCACCCGGCCCAGCTCGCGCAGCGCCTCCCGACGCCGCCGCCCGGAGGCGAGCGCGAAGGCGATCTGGCCGTGCAGCCGGGCCAGCCCGGTCCGGCTGCCGGCCAGCTCCGGGTGCTTGTCCAGCAGGTAGCGGGTGGCCTCGACGATCATCGCCCAGCGGCCGAAGAAGAACGACCCGCCGTGCCAGTCCACCACCACCAGCACCTCCGGCACGATCACCACCGGCCCGTGCGCGGCCACCCGCAGCAGCCACTCGTAGTCCTCGCCGTAGCCGCCCGGCAGCTCCTCGTCGACCGGGCCGACCGCGTCCCACGTGGACCGCCGGACCAGGATGGTGCTGGAGTGCACCTCCATCACCCGGTCCTCGACGAAGTCGGGCAGGCCGACCTCGGCCCGGTCCAGGCGCCGCTCCTTGGCGATGCCCGGGCCCTCCAGCCGGATGCCGCAGCTCGCGGCGGCGGCGTCGGGGCGGGCCGCCAGCAACTCCACCTGCCGGGCGAGCTTGGTCGGCAGCCAGAAGTCGTCGTCGTCGCAGAACGCGATGAGGTCGCTGGTCGCCTCGTCCGCGCCGGTGTTACGGCCGCCGGGCAGCCCGCGCCGGTGCGTGTTGGTGACGTACCGCAGGGTGCGCCCGGCCGGTACGGCCAGGTCGAGCGGGCGGATCTCGGTGTGGTCGTACACCACCAGGCACTCGACCGGCCCCGGGTAGTCCTGGTCGAGCACCGCCCGCACGGCCCGCTCCAGCAGCCCCGGCCGGTCCCGGGTGGCCACCACCACGGTCACCGGGGGGTACGCCGTCGCGGCGCCCGGCTGGTCGCGGTCAGTCACGGCCGTCTCCCGTCAGCACGAACCCGACCGGCACCACCCCGACGGCGCGCAGCCGGTCCACCAGCTGGGTCAGCTGACCCGTCCGGGTCCGGTCCCGGGCCGCGACCAGCAGCGCCCGGCCCTCCCGCGCGGCCCGGACCCCGCGCTCGTCGTGCAGCGCGGGCGGCGCGTCCAGCACGGTGAGCCCCTCCGAGGAGGTGCCGTCCAGGTCGACGAGGCGGACCTTGCCGGTGCCGATCCGCAGCTCCTGCCCGTCGGTCGCCGCGCCGTCGGCAGCCGGCCGGGCGGTCGGGATGATCTCCGTCTTGTCCTCCGGAGTGGTGGTGGAGCGGTACACCGCGCCGTTCTTCGCCTCGGCGGGGGTGGGGAACGGTCGGGGCTTACGGACCGCCGGGATCACGGCGGTGTCCTCCGGCCCGGCGGCCGTCATCGCCGGGGTGGTGGCGGGCACCGGGCGGGGACGGGGCAGCGGGCGGGAGCGGGCCGGCTCCACCGGCGGGTTGCGGCGCTGCGCGTCCAGCATCAGCGGGCGGATCCGGTCCAGGCTCTCCGGCGTGACACCGAGGCGTACGTCGTGGCCGGCGGCGGCCAGCACCGCGGCGAGCCCGGCGGTGACCTGCTCGCGGCCCTCGTCGGTCGCCGAGGAGAGCACCACCAGCGGGGTCCGCTGCGGCCCGTCGACCCAGCGACCCAGGGCCAGCACGAGGTAGCGCAGGTCCGACTCGTCCGGCTGGCCGCCCCGGCGGCACCGCACCGTGCCGAGCAACGGCGCGCCGATCGTCGCGGCGGCCTCGGCGGCGGTGCGCACCCGGCGGTCCAGGGACTCCCGGACGAAGGCCACCAGCCCGCCGAGGAGCAGCCCGCCGAGCAGGCCGGCGACCAGGAGCAGCGGCGCCGCGTCCCGGCTGGAGGGCACCGGGGTACGGGCGGCGCTGGTCACCGAGCCGGGGCTCAGGTCGGCGGAGGCCACCTTGGACCGCTGCTCGGCGAGGGTGGCGAGCTGGTCGTTGAGCGCCCGCAGCTGGTCCAGCAGGGCGCTGGTGCGCGGGGACGGGTTGCTGGAGCTCTGGTTGGCCGGCAGCGACCGCTGCGTCGTCGTGCGCTGGGCGGTGACCAGGTCGATCGTGTCGTCGTACGACTTGAGCACCGCGGCGCGCTGGTTCTCGTACATGCCCTTGCGCAGTTCCAGGTACGACTCGGCGGCGCCGTTCGCGCCGTCCACCGCCTCGCGCTCGCTGTGCCCGGCGTAGCTGAAGCGCATCACCTGCCCACCGACCGGGGTCTCCACCTCCAGGGCGTCGGCCACCTCCTTGGTGTCCCGCCCGGTGATGCCGGCGACCTTGTCGATGACGTCGTTGCTGGTGGCGATCCCGCTCTCGGCCGTCATGTTCACCGCGCGGTCGGCGCCGCCGGACGGCACCGAGAACGGGTCGGTCACCACCGGCCGGACCACCACGGCCGTGGTCCCGGTGTAGGTGGCGGGCAGCACGAACAGGTAGGCCAGCACGGCCGCCAGCACCAGCGCCGCGGAGGCGAGCACGATCCGCCACCGCCGCAGCGGGATGCGGGCCAGCTCGACGAGGCCGACCGGGCGTTGCCGGGCGGAAGCGACGTCGGTCACGTCCATCAGGTCAGGTCCTTGCGCGATGAGGAAGGGGTGGCCGGCACCGGCCGGGTGACGACCGCGCCGGGGCCGGTGGGTCGTCTCATTGTCGCCGACCGTTCACCCGCGGTCGACAGCCGACCGGCCCCCTGCGGTACGGGCGGTCCGCCGGTGTCACGGGGACACCGGCGGACCGCCCGGAACCCGGATCGGGTCAGGAGGTGGCGAAGAACAGCGTCCGGCTGGACCAGTTCACGCCGGCCGAGGCGGGCGCGAGCTGGACCGAGGCGGTGCCGTCGACGGCCGTCTCGTCGAACGGGACAGCCCGCAGCGAGCCGTCGGCGTTGCCGTACACGATCTTGCCGGTCACCCAGGCCATGCCCCGGACGTTGCCCCAGGCGAGGTTCAGGCTGGGCAGCGTGAACTCGGTGCAGCCGACGATGTAGCCGTCCGGCTCCAGGTAGCGGTAGAACAACCTGTTCGTGCCGGCCTTGGTGTAGTACATCCGGCCGTCGAGGTAGAACGCCCCGCTCATGGTGGCGGCCTTGAACCAGTTGTTGTAGCCGCTGCTGATCCAGGGCACGCCCACCGAGCCGCCCGAGAAGATCGACACGTCCAGGTAGCTGCCGTTCGGCGCGGTCGCGTCGGTCTTGGACCAGTAGAGCTTGTTGCCGACGGAGAACGCCGCGCCCGCCGCGGTGAGGTTCGGCTGGCTGCTGGCCACCGGGGTGCCCAGCGTGGTGCCGTCGAACGGCACCTTGGTGGCCTGGCCGTTGGCGGTGCCGACGTAGAGGTAGCCCGAGGCGGCCGACGGCGCGTTGACCGCCGGGACCGTCCGGCCACCGGCCAGCGGGAACAGCCCCATCCGGCCGTGGTACTCGTTGCCGAGGCCGTCGTTGTCGAAGCCGGCGAGCAGACCGTTGCTGCCGCGCCACAACTCCCACAGGATCGGGCCCCAGTCGGTGGTGCCGGCCGGCGCGCCCGAGCGGGTCGGGTTCCACACCAGCGGCATGCCGTTGCTCGGGTCGAGCGCCCCCAGGCCGTACCGGTTGATGGCGCCCGCGCCCGCGGAGTCGTCACCGTTGGCGTTGTTCAGCCACCGGAAGTGACCGCCGACGTAGACCACGTTGTCGGCCGCCTCGATCGAGGTCACCGAGTCGTGGCCGGTGTCGTCCACCCAGGTGCCGTCGATGGCCGCGCCCCGGGTGGCGGTCTCGAACCGGGCAATCGTGTCGCAGTACGCCCCGTCGGCCCGGCCGCCGTCCGCGGCGATCACGAAGTACCTGCCGTCGTCGGAGAAGTCGACGTCGCGGGCATAGAACGGGAAGCCCGCGCCGCACTGCGCCACGTACCGCTGGGTGCTCCAGTTGGCGACGGCCGGCGTACCGGTCAGGTTCTCGACGACCACGACCTGGTTGCGCGCCTGCCCGTTGACCTGGGTGAAGTTGCCCACCGCGACCAGCGTCCCGCCGTCGGGCGCGACGGCGAGGCCCCAGACCAGCTCGGCGCTGCTGCGCGCGACGCTGGCGTCGATCTGGAAGGTCGGGTCGATGGCGCCGGTGGTGGCGTCCAGCCGGGCCAGCAGCGAGTGCTGGGTGCCGTTGACCCAGTGGAAGGCGCCGGCGATGTAGAGCTTGTTGCCCAGCACGACGGTGCGCCGGACGAGCCCGCCGTCGCTGCGGCCGACCCAGGAGGCGACGGTGGCGCCGGTGGTCGGGTCCAGCTCGACCAGGTTCTTGCGGGCCACGCCGTTGACCGTGCCGAACGCGCCGCCGACGATGAGCTTGCCGTCCGGGCTGGCCGCCAGCGCGTGCACCGCACCGTCCAGCGCCGGCGCGAAGCCCGCCTTCAGCGCCCCGCTCACCCGGTCGTACGCGAACAGGTAGCTGCGGGCCGTCCAGCTCGCGTCGCCGGCCGCCTTGATCGAGGTGAACGAGCCACCGACGTAGACGGTGGCGCCGATCTCGGCGAAGGCCTTCACGTCGCCGTTCTGCGCGTGCGGGATGTTGTCGGCCGGGTTCGCCGAGGTGAGGGTCATGGGCACCGGCGGAAGGCCGTCCGCCCGGGCGGGCGCCGCCAGCAGGCTGACGGCCAGCACCGGCGCGGCGAGCGCGGCGAGCCACCGCCGCAGCGCCGGCACCCGGCGCGATCGAGACGACGTTCTGAGAAGCACGGGCGCCCCCAATGATGAAGTGAGATCCTGCGTAGCTTGCTGCGTTCCGATTTGTCGCACCATCAACCGACCGGTCCGCTCCGACGGCGGCTCGGTCCGGTCCCGCCGTCCGGGTCGCGGCGGCACCGCCCACCGTGGACGAGGATCGCGTCTCGACCGGTGGACGTGCCAACCGGGCCGGGCGTCACGTCGTCCACCGGAACGGTGCCGGCGCGCCGCTCGCGCCGACCGTCCACGATGCCGCCTCGGCCAGGTCGTCGACGGTGATCTCGTCGGCCTCCCGGGCCAGCACCAACCCCCGGCGGTCCAGTTCGCAGGCCATCGCGACCTGGTGGTCGTCGACGTGCTCGCCGTGCCGGCGGCGGCGGGGCACGTAGACGGCACGGTGCCCGGCCCGCATCGCGGCCAGCGCCGAGCCGACCCCGGCGTGCGTGACGACGACGTCCGCCTCCCGCATGGCCTGCTGCATCTCGGCGTACGGCACCTGGCGGCGGGCGCCGGCGGGCATCCTCGGGACGACCGTCGAGCCGACCTGCCAGAGGACCTCCGCCTCCGGCGGGAGGACGTCGATCAGGCGACGCAGCAACCGGGGGAACCCGAACCGGTCGTGGGTGCCGAGGGCGACCACGATCCGCGACACCGGCCGGGGCGTCGCCCGCCGGGTGGCGAGGTATCCGTCGAAGATGGAGCCGCCGTAGGTCCACCGGCCGGCGGCCCAGCCCGGGTACTGGGTGTAGAGCCGGGTGCGGGGCACCCGGGCGACCAGCCGTCCGGTGAGCGAGGGACCCTCGGTGCGGGTGGCGCTCTCGATGTAGTGGCAGGCCAGGCCGTGGCGGACGGCGGGCAGGAAGAACGACATGGCGACGCTGGCGCCGGTGCTGATCACCTGCCGGAACCGTCCGCCGCCGAACACCCGGCGGGCCGCGAGGAGGTCACGCAGCGCGCCCACCGCGTCCCGGGTGGTGGCCGGCGGGACGTGGATGACCTCCTGGCCGTCGAGCAGCGACCGGCTCTGCGGCGAGTCGAAGGTGGCCCAGACGCAGTCGTCCTGCACACCGAGTCGGGGGGCCAGGTCGTGCAGCTCGGCGAGGTGTCCACCGGTGGAGGCGACGAGAAGGGTGGTCACGTCGGTGCCAGCTTCCGTGGTGAGGAGTGGTGGGACGGGCGTTCCGGCCGCCGCAAGGGATGCGGCGTCGGGGCTCGTGCTCAGGTGGCGGTCATCGCGGGTTCGGGGGTCGCCGAGGTGGTCACGCCGGACGGTGCCGGCGGCCGGACCCGACCCTCCGCGACGAGCAGCGCCAGCGCCGTCACCGCGAACAGCAGGGTGGCGAAGATCCAGCCGCCGAGCACGTCGGTCAGCCAGTGCTTCTCGGCGTAGATGCGCGTGTAGCCCTCAAGGCTGACCAGCGTCACCACCAGGGTCACCAGGGCCACCCGGACGCCGCGCGGCAGGCGCCAGGTCAACATCGCCAGCACGGCGATGGTGCCGAAGGTCATCATGATCCGCGCGCACCCGCCCGACGGGTAGGTGCCCAGGTCGGTCGGGGGGTGGCCCCGGTCGACCATCGTCGCCAGAATGGCCTGGACGTACTGCTCGACGATGAACTGCAGGGGCAGTACGACCAGCGGAACCCACCACCGGCGGCGCCGCCACAGGACGACGAAGACCAGCGTCGCCACGCCGGTGACCCACTTCAACGGATACCGGTCACCGAGCGCGGTGTAGAAGGAGTTCAACTCCGCCCAGGTGTCGACCCGTCGGGCGTGCACGTAGTCGAAGACCGGATGGTCGACGTGCGGTTCGAGGCGGGCCAGCGCCTCCCCCAGCGGCCAGCAGATCGCCACCACCGCGGCGCAGCCGGCGAGCAGCACGACCAGCGCGGCCCCGCTCCGGCCGAACGCGGCGGTCAGCCCGGCCACCGCCACCCGCAGCCGGTGCGCCGCCCGACCGTCATGGACCACCGGCGCCCAGCGGGTCGCCGCCACCGGCGTCAGCACCGCGGGCACCAGCACCGCCAACAGCCCCAGCGCGTAGATGAGGGTCATCGTCGGTCGCCGCCGTTCCGTCGGCCGGTAGACCCGCCGACCACCGTCCGCCGGGCGGCCCCGCGCCCGACGTCACCTGCCGTTGCCATCCGTCCCCCTGCCACGCCGGCCCACCGCCGGCCGCCCCACACGGAGCCCGGCGGCGCCCCCACGCCGGGCAGGATCGACCACGCCGTCGCCGGCAGGTGGTGATCGAGTGTTGACACCCTAGAGGACCGGTTCCGATGAGCGGTAGTGAGCAGATCGCTCACGCGGCTTTTTCCCGGGTTTGCCGGTCGCCTCCCCGACAGTCGCGCCCCGATCAGCCGGTCCCGTCGGACAGCCGCTCGGCGAGGACGTGCAGCAGCGCGGGGTGCAGCCGGTCGCTCCAGCCGCCGCCCCCGGCGGCCAGCTCCGCCGTGCGCAGCCACAGCTCGACGAGGTACGCGTCGGCGACGAGCCGCCGGCGGGTCGCGTCCAGCCCGAACGACTCGCCGTGCCGCTGGAGCACCGCGACCATCTCGCCGGCCGCCTCCGGCACCGGCCGGCCGCCCAGCGACAGCGCGCTCTGGAACCCCTGGTGGGCCAGGTCGAACCCGACCGGGCGGTGCGCTCCGCTGTTCTCCCAGTCCCAGGCGACCAACCGGCCGCCGTGGCGGCCGAGGTTCCAGGGCACCCAGTCGCCGTGCCAGTGGCCGAACTCCAGCGTGGTGTCGCCGTCGCGGGCGACGAGCGCGGCGACCGCGTCGACGACCGGACCGCCGGCCCGTTCGGCGCGCGCGCCGAGGTCGGCCAGGAACGGCGAACCGCGCAGCGGGCGGGGCGCCGCCGCCGGGCCACCCCGGCGGGCCACCGCCAGCATCGCGGCCACCTCGGGACGCTCCGGGTGCGACAGCCGGCGGACCCGGGCGGGCATCGGCTCGACCAGGGTCACCGCCAGGTCGCCCCAGCGCAGCTCGCGCAGCACCCGGGGCACGTCCGGGAAGTCGCCGCCGTCGCGGGGCAGCTCGCGCAGCGCGACCGCCTCCGCCGCCACCATCGCCCGGGTCGCGTCGTTCCAGCCGATCTTCGCGTACCCGCGGGCCGCGCCCCGGTCGTCGAAGAGTTGCAGGGTCGGCTTGTGGTGCGGGTCGGGCGGCCGGATGCCGATCGCCGCGTGCAGCCGGCGGCCGGCCAGCCGGCCCAGGTGCGCGGCCAGCAGCAGCTCGGTCTCCTCGACCCCGTCCGGCACGGCGACCGTCAGCACCGGCATCCGGGCCAGCCCGGTGGCGCCGAGCCCGGCCAGCACGCCGACGGCGAGCCGGTTGGCCCGTACCCGGCGCGGCCGCAGCGCGTTGTACGCCAGCGTCGACGCGGCCCCGACCCGCCGGGAGGCCAGCGGCAGCAGGAACTTCGCCCGCGCCACCGACGGCACCACCGCGTAGCGGGCGGCGACGCGGTGACCCGGCGGGGGTGGGGCGGCGGAGACGTCCAGCCACAGCCGGGGGTCACCGAAGATCGCCCGGGTCACCCAGCCGATGCCGTCGGAGCGTTCGCGGGGATCGTCCGCCCGGTGCGCCGCCATGCCGTCTCCCGTCCGCCCGGACCTGCCACCGGTCCGCGCTGGCGGACACGATAGGGCCCGGGGGCAACGAACCGGCCGACGGGCCGGAGCACCGCCGGGCGGCGTGGTGCCGGTGGCCGCGCTCAGCGCTGCCAGACGCGGACGTGGTCGACCCGGAAGTCGGCCGGGAAGCGGGTCGCCGCGTCCGGGTCGCCCAGCCAGCCGCCCACCTGGAAGTTCAACCGCAGGTTGTACGGCTTGTGGAAGACCTCGTCGAACCAGGGCGTGGTCGCCCGGTCGCGCTGCCAGACCAGCCGGCCGTCGACGTACCAGCGGATCGCGTCCGGCTCCCACTCGGTGGTGTACGTGTGGAAGCCGTCGCCCGGGTAGCCGGTCGGGAACGGGTACCGCTGGTCCTGCTTGACCGGGGTGTAGTCGTAGAAGATGCCGAAGGTGGCGGCCTGGTAGAACGCGCCGCCGCCGGGCAGTTCCACCACGTCGATCTCGCCCCGGCCGCCGTCGTCCGGGCGCAGCCAGAACGCCGGCCACAGGCCCTTCGAGTCGGTGGGCCCGTTGGGCGACTGGGCGCGCACCTCGAACCGGCCGTACCGGAACGACGCCCGACCGATGGTGTCCAGGTAGCTCTGCGTGTACTCGCGGGTCTGCGAGCTGCACACCGCGGTCTCCCGCTGGGCGCGCAGGGTCAGCACGCCGCCGGCGACGAAGGTGTTGTCCGGGTCGTCCACGTTGCAGCCCCGGTCGATGTCGCGTCCCTCGTCGTCGCGGAGATTCCACTTCGACCGGTCGACGCCGGCGCCGTCGAACTCGTCGGACCAGACCAGCCGCCAGCCGGGCACCTGGTCGCCCGGCCGGGCGGTCGGCGACGGGGCGGGCGCGCTGGTGCTCGGCGGCGGGGTCGGGGCGGTCCGGCTCGGGCTGGGCGACGCGGTACGGCTCGGCGACGGCGTCGGGGCGGCGGTGGTGGCGATCGGGCTGGGTGCCGCGGTCGTCCGGGTCGGCGCGGGCCGGCCGCCGCGTCCGTAGCGCAGCACCAGCTGCGGCCGGATGGCCACCTTGACGTTCTCCCGGGAGGCCCAGTAGATCCGGGTGTTCCAGGTCTCCTGGGTCAGGGCGAAGACGAACCGGCCGTTGCCGGCGACCGAGCCGGACACGTCCCACTCGTTGAAGCCCTGGCCGACCCGCTCGACGCTGGACAGCGCCGGCCCGAGCTCCGGCCGCAGCGACCAGGCGCCGGTGCCGGCGGCGGAGCCGAAGGCCCGGTGGGCGTGCACCCGGGAGGAGAACGGCTGCCAGGCGTACACCCGCAGGGTGGCGCGGACGTCGACCGCGTCGGCCGGCAGGTCGCGCACCGCGAACTCGACCAGCGCGTCCCGCTCGCCGGTGCGGTTGCCGTCGCAGAGCCGGGGGCAGCTGGCCAGGGTGGTCTTGACGCCGTTGTCGCCGTCCTGCGGGACCTGGGTGGCGGTGGTGTCCGCCGCCGCGGCCACGACGAGCGGGGGCACCTCCGCCGCCACCAGCGGCATCATCGTGGCCACCACGCCGGCGACCATGCCGGCGCCGAGGACACCCAGGACGACGGCCTTGCGGCGCGCGCCGAGGCGGGACGCTGCGCGGTGGAGTCCGTGCCGGCTCAAGGGACACTCCCCGTGTGGGCGACGATTACCGGCAGCAGCGTATCGACGCCTGCCGCTCGTCGTCCGTCGGACATCCGGTTGCCGCGCCGAATTAACCGGCAGCTAAGAAAGCCCGGTCCGGTGCGCGGCCAGCGCCCGGGCCATCGCCGCCCGGGGGGCGGGCACGCCGGTGAACTGCTCGAACTGGCCGACCGCCTGGGCCAGCAGCAGGTCCAGCCCGGAGACCACCCGGGCGCCGGCGGCGAGCGCCGACGCGGCCAGCGGGGTCGGCCAGGGATCGTAGAGGGCATCGAACAGCACCGTCGAGGGCCGCCAGTGGATCTCGCCGGCCAGCGGGTCGGCGACCCCCTTCGGCACGGTGGAGACGACCACGTCGGCCCCGGCGTGCGCGGCGGCATCCGCCCAGCCGGCGCCGGTCAGGGCCACCCCCACCGCGCCGGCGACCGGTCGCAGCTCGTCGACCGCCGCCGCCCGGCGGGCCACCACGGTCACCGAGGCCGCGCCGAGCCGGGCCGCCGCGGCCAGCGCCGCGCGGGCGGTGCCGCCGGCGCCGAGCACGGTCACCGTGCCGCCCGGGGCCACCCCGGCGGAGGTCAGCACCTCGACCATGCCGCTGACGTCGGTGTTGTCGGCGTACCAGGAGCCGTCGGGACGGCGTACCAGGGTGTTGGCGGCGCCGACGGCGGCGGCGACCGGCGAGACGGCGTCGGCCACCGCGAGCGCCGCCTCCTTGCCGGGCATGGTCACCGACAACCCGGCCCACTCCGGGCCGAGGCCGGCGACCAGGGCCGGCAGCTCCGCGGCCGCGCACTCCACCCGGGTGTACGACCACCCGGTGAGCCCGGCGGCGGCGTAGCCGGCGTTGTGGATCACCGGGGAGAGCGAGTGCGCGATCGGCTTGCCGAGCACCGCGGCTCTGTGCACCGTCACGTCACTCCCCCGCTCACCACCTCGCCGCTCAGAGGACGCCGTTCTCCTTCGCCTTCGCGATGTTGCGCTCGTGCTCGGCGTTGGTCGAGGCGAAGGCGGAGTGCCCCTTGTGGTCGATGGCGACGAAGAAGAGCCAGCCGCCCTCCGGCGGGTCCATCGCCCCCTGCAACGCCTGCTTGCCCGGATTGTTGATCGGGGTCGGGGTCAGGCCGGGGTGGGCGTGGGTGCTGTACGGGTTCTTCGGGTCGCGGATCTCCGCGGTGGTCATGTCCTTCGACGCCTTGGTCTTCTTGCCGGTGAGCTGCCAGTAGTAGTTCACCGACACGTCGAACTCCAGGCAGCTGCACGGAAACTTGCCCGTGTAGGCACGGTTGTACGCGACCCGGGCGATCTTGCCGAGGTCGTCGGCGTTGCCCGCCTCCGCCTGTGCCATCGAGGCGACGATCAGCGCCTCGTACGGGCTGATCCCGCCCCGCTTCTCCTGCACCTGCTCGGCGAACTTCATCTCACCGGTGACGCTGAGGAAGTTGTCGACCATGTCCTTGAGCACGCCCTCGGCGGTCGCCTTCGGCGCGATCTCGTAGGTGTCCGGGTAGAGGAAGCCCTCGATCGACTTGGTGACCTTCTTGCCGTCCTTGCGGACGAACCACCAGTCCGGCACGCCGAGCGCCTCCGGGTCCTTGGCGGCGGCCTCGAAATCCTTGACCGGGATCTTGGTCTTGTCGGAGAGCAGCTTGTACGTGTCCTTGGCGGTACGCCCCTCCGGGATGGTCACCTGGTTGGTGACCTTGTTCTTCCGGTCGAGCAGCATCGCGAGCGCCTTCTCCGCGCTCATCTGCTTGCGCACCTTGTACAGGCCGGGCTGGATGTTCTTGCTGAGCGCGTTCGCCTCGGCCGCCTCGATGAAGGCCTTGGTGCTCTTCACCACGTCTGCGGCGACGAGGGTGTCGCCGATCTCGGCGATCAGCGCGCCCTGCTTCACCTCGACCATCGCCTCGCCGGTGCCGGCGCCGTCGTAGTCGGGGGTGACGAAGTAGTTCTGGACCCGGTCGAAGCCGTAGAAGGCGCCGCCGCCGATGCCACCCAACAGGACGAGCGCCATCAGCAGGGCGAAGATGGTCTTCCCCCGGCCGCCGGACCTGCCTTTGCGTCGCTCGACGAAGCCGCGTCGGTGCCGGCCCTTCTCACCCCTCTCAGGCTCGTCGAACCCGAGGTCCAGATCGTCGATCATTCCGTCCGCCTCCGCTGCGCTTCCAGCCAGCTCTGCAGGATCTCGACCGCGGCGGCCTGGTCCACCACCGCGCGTTGGCGCTTTCCCCGGACGCCTCGCTCCGCCAGCCTACGAGACGCGACGACGGTCGACATCCTCTCGTCGGTGAGCGTCACCGGAACCGGCGCTATTACATCGGCCAAACGGTCCGCGTACGCCGTCACGTGGTGCGCCGCCGGACCGAGCTTACCGGCGAGGTTGACCGGAAGGCCGAGTACCACCTCCACCGCCTCGTGCTCGGCGACCAGCTGCGCCAGTTGCGTCATGTCGCTGGGCACCGCGTCGGGCGCCGCCGTCAGGTCCCGGGCGAGGGTGACCAGCGGGGTGGCCAGGATGCCGTGCGGGTCCGACCGGGCCACCCCGACCCGGACCTGCCCCACGTCCACGCCGAGCCGGACGCCCCGGGTCAACTCACCCACGGCGGACCACTTCCCCGGCGGAACGGGCCAGGGCGGACCGGTTCGGTCCGCCCTGGGTTCCATGGTGCGTGATCACGCCTCGGCGATCGCCTTCTCGACCGTGAGCAGCAGGTTCGGCGCTTCCGCCGCCGGCAGGCCGCCACCCTGGGCGACGTCCGGGCTGCCCCCGCCGCGGCCGGAGAACGCCGCCTTGACCAGGTCGTTGGCCGCGAGCCCGCGACCCCGGGCCGCCGCGTTCACGGCCACCACGAGGGACGCCTTGCCGTTGGCGCGGGCCGCCACGGCCACCACCGCCGGCCGGGCCGGGTCGATCTTGCCGCGGATCTCCTGGGCCAGGGTCCGCACGTCGTTGCCGGCCGCGCCCTCCGGCGCCTCGGTGCCGACGTACGCCACGCCCCGGACGTCCTTCGCCTGCCCGGCGAGCGCCGCGGCGCCGCCCAGCACCAGCTGGGCCCGGAGCTTGTCCAGCTCCTTCTCGGCGTCGCGCAGCTGCGTCACGGTCTGCTCGACCCGGTCGGCCACCTGGTCGCCGGGCACCCGGAACAGCTCCGCCAGCCGGGAGACCAGCAGGTGCTCGCGGGCCAGGAAGCCGAACGCGTCCATGCCGACCAGCGCCTCGATCCGGCGCACGCCCGAGCCCACCGACGCCTCGGAGAGGATCTTGACGAGGCCGAGCTGCGCCGAGCGGGCCACGTGGGTGCCGCCGCACAGCTCCCGGGCGTAGTCGCCGACCTCGACGACCCGGACCCGCTCGCCGTACTTCTCGCCGAAGAGCGCCATCGCGCCGATCCGGCGCGCCTCCTCCTGCGTGGTGATGAAGGCGTGCACCTCCAGGTCCGCCTGGAGCACCTCGTTGACCTGCTGCTCCACGTCGTGCAGCACGCTCGGCGCCACCCCGGTCGGGGTGTTGAAGTCGAACCGCAGCCGGCCCGGCGCGTTCAGCGAACCCGCCTGGGTCGCCGACTCGCCGAGGAAGTTGCGCATCGTCTGGTGCACCAGGTGGGTCGCGGTGTGCGAGCGGGAGATCGCCCGCCGCCGGCTCACGTCGATCTCCGCATACCCGGTCTCCCCGGCGCGCACCTCGCCGCGCAGCACCCTGGCCCGGTGCACGATCAGCCCCGGCACCGGCTGCTGCACGTCGAAGACCTCGACCTGGCCGCCACCCACGGTGATCAGGCCCTGGTCCGGCTGCTGGCCACCGCCCTCGGCGTAGAACGGGGTGGTGTCCAGCACCAGCTCGATGGTGTCGCCCTCGACCGCCGCGCCCACCTGGGCACCGTCGGCGAGCACCGCGCGGACCCGGGACTCCCGGTTCAGCTCGGTGTAGCCGGTGAACTCGACCGCCCCGCCCGCGTCCAGCACCGACCGGTACGCCGACACGTCGGTGTGCCCGGTCTTGCGGGCCTGCGCGTCGGCCTTGGCCCGGTTACGCTGGTCGGCCATCAGCCGGCGGAAGCCCTCGGCGTCCACCTGCAGGCCCTGCTCGCCGGCGATCTCCAGGGTCAGGTCGATCGGGAACCCGTAGGTGTCGTGCAGCTGGAACGCCTTGTCGCCGGAGAGGGCCGGCTTGCCGGCCGACTTCGTCTCGGCGATGGCGGTGTCCAGGATCGTGGTGCCGGCGCGCAGCGTGGCCAGGAAGGCGTCCTCCTCGGCGTACGCGTACTGGGAGATCCGGTCGAACTCCTCCGCCAGCTCCGGGTACGACGGGGACATGCAGTCCCGGGCCACCGGCAGCAGCTCGGGCAGCGCCCGGTCCTGGTAGCCCAGCAGGCGCACCGCCCGGATCGCCCGGCGCATGATCCGCCGCAGCACGTAGCCGCGACCCTCGTTGCTCGGGGTCACCCCGTCGCCGATCAGCATCAGCGCGGTCCGCACGTGGTCGGCGACCACCCGCAGGCGCACGTCGTCGGGGTGCGACTCGCTGGCCACGTGCCCGGACTGGGCGCCGTACCGCTTGCCGGTCAGCTCGGCCGCCCGGTCGAGGATCGGCCGGACCTCGTCGATCTCGTAGAGGTTGTCGACGCCCTGGAGGATGGAGGCCATCCGCTCCAGGCCCATGCCGGTGTCGATGTTCTTCGCCGGCAGGTCGCCGAGGATCGGGAAGTTCTCCTTGCCGGTGCCCGGGCCCCGCTCGTACTGCATGAAGACGAGGTTCCAGAACTCCATGTAGCGGTCCTCGTCGACCGCCGGGCCGCCCTCGCGGCCGTACTCGGGACCGCGGTCGTAGAACAGCTCCGAGCAGGGGCCGCACGGGCCGGGAATGCCCATCGACCAGAAGTTGTCGGCCTTGCCCCGCCGGACGATCCGTTCGGCCGGCACACCCACCGAGCGCCAGATCTGGAACGCCTCGTCGTCGTCAAGGTAGACCGTCGGCCAGATCCGCTCCGGGTCCAGCCCGTAGCCGCCCTCGGCGACCGGCTTGGTGACCAGCTCCCAGGCGAGCGGGATCGCCCCGTCCTTGAAGTAGTCACCGAAGGAGAAGTTGCCGTTCATCTGGAAGAACGTGCCGTGCCGGCTGGTCTTGCCGACCTCGTCGATGTCCGGGGTGCGGATGCACTTCTGCACGCTGACCGCCCGCCGGTACGACGGGGTCTGCTGCCCGAGGAAGTAGGGGACGAACTGCACCATGCCGGCGTTGACGAACAGCAGGTTCGGGTCGCTGATGGCGGGCAGCGGAGCGGACGGCACCACGGTGTGGCCGTTCGCCTCGAAGTGGGCGAGGTACCGCCGCTTGATCTCCGCCGTCTTCATCGCTGGTGTTCCTCCGGAAAGATTTCTCGGTCGCCGATGCGCGGGTCCTCCCGCAGCTCGGCGAACTGGTCGTCGAACGCCTCGCCCCGGGCGAACGCCTCGTGGATCTCCTGCTCGCGCTCGGCCATCCCGATCCGTACGTCCTCCACGAAGCTACGCAGCGACTCGACCAGGCTGCCAGCGGATTCGGACAGCCCGCTCGCGATTCCGGCCGGGGTGTACGCCTGCGCGGTGCGGGTCGCCTTGCGGACCACCACCACGCCCACGGCCAGGCCGATGCCCAGCCAGAACAGTCGCCTCATGCTCTCATCCCTCCGGCTCGTCGCCCACCGGCTCAGCGGTTGCCGCGCCGCGCGGCACGGCGCTGCTGCTTGATGGTGTCGCGCACCTCACGCTCGGTCTCCGCGTGCCGGCGGGCCGAGGCGGCCCGGCGTACGCCGTACCCGAAGGCGGCCACCTTGACCAGCGGGTTGGCCGCGGCGGCGGAGACGACGGTCGCCAGGTTCGCCACGTTGGCGGTGACGTTCTGCGCGTGGCTGGTCATGGTGTCGACCTTGGCGAGCTGGAGGTTCACCCCGTCCAGCGAGGTCTGCACCTGCTCGAGGGCGGTGTTGACGTTCTTCACCGTGGTGTTCACGTCCCCCAGCAGCGGGGTGGTCTGCTCGTTGATGTCGTTGATCATCCGGGTCGTGGCGTCCACGGTGTGCCGCAGGCGCAGGATCGGCACCGCCAGGACGAGCACCAGCATCAGGAACGCGCCGGCCGCGATCAGCGCAGCGATCTGTCCACCATCCACGCATGTCCTCCTCAAGCAGAGTTCCGGAACGAACGTCCGGAACGCGCGACCGTCTCCGGGCCCGCCGTCGCTCCGCGCCCACGAGGGGCCGGCGGGAGCGGGCGGGCACGCCAGCCCCAGACCCTACCGTCCGTGATGAAAACCGGCTCAGGACGGTGAGCGTGTCAGTTCCTCGAGCGGATCCTCGGTGAACGTCGGGAAGGGATCCTCACCGGTCAGCGACGGGTCCGTGCTCGGCTGCGGCCGGGTCCGTTCGTCGTCGATCGCGTTGCGGACCTTCACCGACACCAACGAGCCGGCACACGTCCCCGCAGCGGGCGACGCCTCGGTGGACGGCGGGACCGTCGACGCCCCGGCGGCCGGCGGCGCCGCGCAGGTCGGTTCGCGTACCCACAGGTCGAGGGTGAGCTCGTCGCGACGCCAGCAGGTGTACCGGCCCTTCTCCTTCTGCTCCGGGCAGCGGCTGACCTGCCAGGGCTCCCAGCCGTCCCGGCGCAGCGCCGCCTCGTACACCCCGGCGGTCTCCTCCGGCGCGCGCTCCGACTCCATGGTGCGTTCCCGCAGCCGGCAGTCCTGCAGGCACCAGCGGCTGCCGCTGACGTTGTCGACCGTCTGCGCCGACGCCCAGCCGGGCACGTCGAGCTCGTCGAGGGTGTCGAAGACCGGATCGCGGCTGAGCGTACTGATGCCGAAGTAGAGCGGGATCGCGCCGAGCAGCACCACGCTGACCAGCACCAGGATGCCCAGCCGGAGCCGGCGCCGCTCGCGCATCTGCCGGCGCAGCTCGGAGCGGGCGCCCTGCAGCCCGCCGGCGGGCTCCTCCTCGTCGGGCCGGCCCGGACCGCCGACCGCTTCGGTGGCCGGTCGCGGCCCGGCCGGCGGCACCACCGCCGCCGCGCGGGCGACGCCCACCGGCTCGCCCGGGCGTGGCGCGGCGGACCCGGTGCCGCCGGGCTCCGGCCGAGTGGGCTGCCGCTGCGGCCCGGTGGCCCGGTCGGGGTGCTCGTCGGGGCGCAGGGCCGGTGCGGCCGCGCGGGCCACCGCCGGCTGGCCCGGGGCCCCGGCACGCGGCCCGCCCTCGGACTGGGCACCGCCCCGACGCGGGTCGTCGCCCGGCGGTCGGGCGACGCCTGGACCGGCGCCGTCCGGGCGCACCGCCGCGCGGGCCGGCCCTCCGGGGCGCGCCCCGGGCTGCTGCTCGGGGACGGCGGGACGGGGGCCGGACACCGCGCCGGTGCCGGCCGGGGACGCGCCGGGGCGCCCGCCCTGGATGGGGGCGGCCCCCCGGGCAGCGGCCTCCGGGCCGGCGGGACGCGCCCCCCGGCCGGGCTGCGGGCCGTCGCCACGAGGGCCCCGGACGGGTGCGGCACCCTCGGCCCGGGCACCCCCGGTGGGGTGCGGACCGTCGGCCCGCGGACCCGCCGTCGGGTGCGGACCGTCGGCACGCGGACCCCGGGCGGAGGTGGGGCCGCCGGGGTGCGCTCCGTCCGGCCGGGCCGCTCCCCGCGCCGGACCCGGCTGACCGGGTACGCCCTCACGGGGCGGGGCGGGTGGCTCGGCACCGGGGCGGGCCCGACCCGCCGGGGCCGGGCCACCACGACGGCCGGGAGCCGGCGTGCCCGGGGGCACGGCGGTACGGCCGGCCGGGGTCGAGCGGTCGAGGGTCGGCAGCGCCGGATCGGTGTGCGAGGTCCGGCCGGCCTGGCGCAGCCAGTCCGCCGGCCGTTCCGGCCGGTCGCCGCGGGGCGTACCGCCGGGCGGGGTGGCCCGACGTCCGGTGCCGGGTTCGTCGGCGCGCGGCCGGCGTCGGCCGTCGGAGTCCCGTCCGGCGGGCACAGGGCCGGGCGGGGTGGCGCCGGCGCCCGAGACGGGAGCGGTCGGCGGCACGGGTGGGGCGTTGCCGGTCATCGGCACGGACGGGTCCGGTTCGGCGGCGCGGCGTCGACCGGTGGCCCGCTCCGGGGCCGCGCCCCGGCCGCCTCGGCGCGCGGCGGCACCGGGGTCCTCGCCGCCGGTCGGCTCCGCCGCGGCGCGGCGACCCCGGCCACGCGGCTCGGGGGCCGCCGGGTCCGGGCGGGGTGGGCCGCTGACCGGCGTCGGGGGACGGGGCCCACCGCTCACCGGCGTCTGGTCGGGACGCGGGCCGCCGCTGACCGGGTTCGGGTAGGCCGGGTCCGGCGGGAAGGCCGGCCCGCGACGAGCCGGGTCGGTGGCGTCGGCCGGGCGGCGGGCGCCCTCGCGGGGCACGGTGCGGCGTCCGGAGGCGGGGCCTGCGGCTCGGGGGGCGGGTGCCGACGCCTCGGGGCCGGGGGCCGGCCAGCCGGACGGCGACTGCCCGGCACCGGCGGCCCGGGGCGCCTGGGCGCGGGCCGCCGCGCCGCCACCGGCACCGGAGACGGGGGCGCCGGCGGCGTCCGGCTGGGGTCGCTCGGGCCCCCGCTGGCCGGGGCGCGCCGTGGCCGCCGGGCCGGGCCAGGCACCCTCGCCGGGGCGGGGACGCTGTTCGGGAGCGGCGGGCCAGCCGCCGCGTACCGGCGGGGTGGCCTGCGGAACGCCCGCGCGCGCTGCGGGCGGGCCGTCGGCGCGCGGCGGGCGGGGGCCGTCCGGGCCCGGACCGACGACCGGGCCGGGACGGACCGGCCCGCCGTCCGGGCGCGGCCCGGCGGGCCCGGGACGCGGGGCGGCGGGTGCGGCAGACGCGTCGGCGCGCGGGCCGGCGGCACGGCCGGGTGGCGGCGCGTCAGGGCGCGGCGCGGCGGCCCG
>NZ_JBQHDC010000018.1:0-66789 GCF_052068075.1 Micromonospora sp. L31
CCTCGCCCGTCACGCAGGTCACGCCGACATCATGCGCGAGCAGCACGACAGTGCGATCGGCTTGCGGCGGGAGAACAGCAACGTCCCCCACGACTATGACTGGCCGGCGTACGTCACCAAGCTGACGAAGCTCGCTGACCGGTTCGGATAGCCGTCTGGGTCCGTCGACACAGTCGGCGGGGTGAGCATCCGCTCATCGGCCGAGCGTGCGTCGGAGACCGTCGAGTCGAGTGCACCCGAAGTCGGCACCTTAACAAGCAGCGCAAGGCGGAGGTACGGCACCGACCCCGGCATGGTCAGTCGGTAGATAGGTCCAAGCCGAGCAAGTCACCGCCGAGGCGACCCTGCGGCGCCTCGGCGGACGTCGACCCTCACCACAGACAGATCCACCGTCGCCGCCCGGTCAGGCGGGGGCGGGCGCCGCCAGAAGCGCGCGCAGCTCGCGGACCGCTGCCCGCCCGGCCCGGTTCGCGCCGACCGTGCTCGCAGACGGCCCGTAGCCGACCAGGTGGATCCGGGGATCGGCGACCACCCGGGTGCCGTCCACGACGATGCCGCCGCGGGGCCCGCGCAGCCGCAGCGGGGCCAGGTGGTCGAGCGCCGGCCGGAAGCCGGTGCACCAGAGGATGACGTCGACGTGCTGTGCCGTGCCGTCGCGCCACTGGACGCCGTCGGGGACGATCCGGTCGAACATCGGCCGGCGTCGGAGGAGGCCGCGTTCCCGAGCTTCGAGCAACTGCGGTGTCCACGCCAGCTCGGTCGCGCTGGCGATGCTTCCCGGGGGCAGGCCGGCTCGTACGCGTGCCTCCACCTTGGCGACCACCTCGCGTCCGTAGGCCGGCGTGAACGGCCCGTCCCGAAACACCGGCGGGCGGCGGGTGACCCAGGTGGTCGTCGCCGCGACGTCGGCGATCTCGACCAGGAGCTGCACGGCCGAGGTTCCGCCCCCGACGACAACCACCCGCTTCCCGGCGAATTCCGCCGGTCCCCGGTAGTGGGCCGTGTGCAGCTGCCGCCCGTGGAACGTTTCCTGTCCGGGGTAGTACGGCACGAAGGGCCTCGTCCACGTTCCCGTCGCGTTGATCAATGCCCGGGTGGTCCAGGTGCCCTTGTCGGTTTCGACGAGGAGTCCTCCGTCGCCGGCGTTCCGGACGGCCGTGACGGCGACCGGCCGCTGCACGTCGATGCCAAATTCACTCTCGTAGGTCGCGAAATAGGCCGGCACCGCCTCGGCGGCCGGTTCGTCCGGCAGCGGAGGCGTGAAGTGCATCCCGGGCAGGTCGAAGATGCCGTGCACGGTCGCCATGCGCAGCGTCGGCCACCGGTGCTGCCAGGCCCCGCCGGGCGCCGCGTCGGCGTCCAGGACAGCGAAGTCAAGACCGGAGGAGCGCAGGTGGTACGCACTGGCCAGCCCCGCCTGCCCGGCCCCGACAACCACCACATCCGTATCCGGCATGTGTCGGACAACATCTCGGGCTCGCCCGGGCCTTCCCACGGGCGATCGATCTCACACCGCCCGAAGGTGACCGCCCAACCCGGCCCCTATTGCTGTCACCGCTGGTTGTCGGGCTCTACGCGTCGGCCCACCTTTCTAGTGCGTCGGCACGTCGGTGAAGAACCACCAGTGATCGTTGCCTTCGACGTCGACGCACCGGCCGGCGGTGATCTTCTTACCTGTCTCGTCGCAGCAGGGGCGGTTGAGGTGGTACCCGGCCTGGTCCACCGCTACTGGCGCGACAACCTCACTGCTGGAGAACGCCTGGCTCCGCACGTGCGGCCGCCAAAGCAATCGTAAGGTCCGCACCTCGCCGGAGCTGCGGGCTGACCAGGTACGACAGGACGCGCGCCGGTAGTCCTTCACCATTAGGATCACGGGTCCGGTCGGCCGCGGGGGTGCTTACTGCTGGAGTGATGAGATGACCTCGACGAGGACATCGGGCGCCTCCCAGTTGAGCAGGTGTCCGGCATCGGGCACGGTCACCAGCCGCGCTCCGGGCACGCCGGCGGCGAGCCGGTGTGAGTGGCTCGGGGGCGTCGAGCGGTCCGCCGAGCCCACCACGACAACGGTCGGTACGGTGATCTCGCTCAGCCGGGGGTAACGGTCCTCTCGGCTGAAGGCCCGCACGATCGGAATGAGCGGCTGGTGGCTCTGACGGACGAAGACGTCCCGGAACACGGAGATCATGGCCGGCGACGGCCGGGTGCCGCACTGCGCGGCTCCGAACAGCACACCACCGGCACGAGTGCGGGCGAGCCGCTGCAGAAGACCGGTTTCCAGCAGCGGAATCTGCAGCCGATTCTGCGGTGCCTGGTCGAGGATGCGGCCCGCCCAGGTAGCGAACAGCACCAGGCCGCACAGGCGTCGGGCCAGCTCGGGGTGGTCGAGCACTGCACGGATCGCGATGAACCCGCCCATGGAGTGGCCGACCAGCACGCCGTCACGCACGTCGAAGTGCTCCAGAATGGCGGCGTAGTCCGCCGCCATGAGTTTCGAGCCGGTACCGGCGGAACCGAGCGTCGAGCGCTCGTGGCCGCGCTGGTCGAAGGCGATGACGCGGTGACCGCGGGCGACCAGGTTGTCCCATACCACGTTCCACTCCAGCAGCGAGGCCCCATATCCGTGGGCGAGCACCACCGGCGGGCCGTCCCCGGCCACGATCGCGCGCAGCACCGTTCCGTCCGGACGCGGGACGCGCACCTCCTCGCCCTGCGGCTCGCGAGCAAGCCGGTCATACGGCAAGGGGTCCGGGTTGCGTTCGATCCTGGCGACCGCCGCCCGTGCCGCCCCGATGGTCGCGGCACCGAGCAGCGCGACGGCCGTGCCGCCGACGATCCAGGCGCGGTGCATGCTCAACGCCCCCCGAACCGGAGCGGCAGGCTCTCGGGTCCATGGATGGCGGTGGGCGGGCGCCAGGTGACGGGGCCGGCTATCGACGGCGGCGCCAGTTGACTGCTGAGCGCGATCAGCGACTCGGCCATCTCGACGCGGGCGGTCGGTGCGCCGATGCAGTAGTGCGGTCCACCGCCGAAGGTCAGGTGCGGCACTTGCCGGTGGATGGTGATGTCGAAACGGTCACCGTCGTCGACGGCGAGCGGGTCCCGGCTGGCGGCGTGCGTGCCGAGCAGCAGGAAGGTGCCCGCTGGGACGTGGACACCGTGCACGTCGAGGTCCTCGACGGGGAACCGGAAGATCGTCGGTACCGCCGGCGCCCATCGCATGACCTCCTCCACGGCCTGTGGCGCGAGCTCCGGGCGGTTCGCAAGCAGCCGCCACTGGTCGGGGTGCTCACTGAAGGTCGCCAGCGCCTGACCGAGCTGGTTACGGGTGGTGTCGTGCGCGGCGAACACGAGGGTCAGGGCGAGGTTGCGCAGTTCTTCAGTGCTGAGCCGGTCCCCGCCTTCCTCGGCGGCGATGAGCGCCGACAGGAGGTCGTCCCGCGGCTCGGCGCGGCGCTGCTCGATCAGTGAGTCGACGTACGCACGCAGCCCCACGACGGCCTCCTCCACCCGCGTACGCAGCTGCGGCAGGGTGAAGCTGTAGACCAGTCCGACATCGGTCGACCAGCGGCGGAACAACTCGTAATCGGTCGGTGGGACGCCGAGCAGCGCGCACATCACCCGCACCGGCATCGGGTCGGCGAAGTCTGCCATGAACTCGCACTCGCCCCGCTCGGCGATCGCCGCGGTCAGACTCGTCGCGGTGTCACGCATGAACGGCCGCAGGCCCTCGATCATCCGTGGCGAGAACGCCTTGCTGACCAGTCGCCGCAGGCGCAGATGGTCGGCGCCGCGCTGGTGCAGGATCATCGGCACGAACCAGTCGTACAGCGGTCCGTCGGAAATGCCCATCAGCTCCAGGTAGCGCTCGCCGCTCTGTGCCAGCCGCGGGTCGCGGAGCAGTTGGTGCATCTCGGCGTGGCGCAGCACGATGAGTCCCATCGGCGTCATGGCACACCAGTTCGCCTCGCGTGCCGCAGCGACCGCGGGAGAGTCGAACCGAAAGTCCGGCGCGGTGATGTCGAGGAACGGAAGGTCCACGGCGGGGATCGTCGTCATCGTCACTCCTGACCGAATGATCTAGGTACATGAATCGATGCCGTGGTCACGGTAGCCGCACAGCCCCCCTGCGCGACACCCCTTGTAATCAACGTCCCACGATGTGTCACCGTCGTCATGTCGCATGCCGACCAGCGCGACTTAAGGACGCTGACGCCTTCAGATCCGCCGAAGAGGTCACCACGCTAAAGGCCCTGGTCACGGCGCTGCATGTGGGATCCGAGTCTTGAAATAGGGGACGCGCGCCGACGCCACTGCAACAAAATCCAGGGTTACGCGTCGAAGAAACCAAGATCCCCTTGGCCGCCCTCCTAGGGCTGGAGACGACGGTCGGCACCAGCCAGACGGGGAGCTGCGAACCTGACCACTTCGGTCTTCTCCGGGAGGTCACGCCGACCCGCTCATTCGCATCACCCGCAGGTCAAAACGCTGGCCCTGGTCGAGTCCTGGCGAGCACTCGGGGCGCGGTGACCACTTCGACAACCTGCACCTAATCCGCACCCACCTGCAAGGCCGGGCCTACTACCCGTGCCGATCCTGACCGCTGATCAACCCGGGTGCCAGGGGGACGGGCCAAGCGCCGAGCAGTGCCGGCCTGACTCCCAGCGGCCCTCCACACCAACAGCCCCCGGTCGTGACACCCTCGCGGGCGGGGCAGCCTCATCAGGTGCACCGCGCCTCGGCGCCGTCAACTCGGCTGCCTGTTCGGCGGGCCGGACTCCAGCTCGGCGAGCCGGTCGGTGATCTCACGGACCAGGACCGAAGCGCCGATCCGGCCTGCGACCGCGAGTGCGCGCTGCCAGACGCCCCGGGCAGCCTCGATCTGACCGAGCCGCTCATCGGCCCGGGCCAGGTCCATCAGGGCGGCGACCTGCAACGGCGGATTGGCCTTCAGGTGGTCGACGACCGGCTCGATCCGGATCCGCGCCTGCTCCGGCTCGTCGGCCATCAGGCTCAATCGGCCCTGCACGTACCGGGCGTAGGCGAGGTACGAGGCCACCTTCGTCTCCTGGGCCCGCTCCAGCGCGGCAGCGGCATAGCCGGCCGCCTCGGTGAGCCGTCCCTGGCCGGCCAGCATCGCGGCCAGGTCGCTGAGCAGGGTCGTTTCGCCCAACCGGTCGCGATGCTGCCGGACCAGTTCCAGACCCTCCAGGTAGGTCGCCCGCGCCTGGTCCACCTCGCCCCGGTGGGCGTACCAGTTAGCCAGGCCGCGTAGGCCGAGCGCAAGGGGCCGGGTCGCGGCGGCGGCGCGGAGCATCGCGACGCCGCGGGCCAGTGTCGCGCCGGCGGCCGGTTCGCCCTCCTGCAGCTGAAGCGCGCCGAGCCTGGCGAGTTTCATCCCGGTTGCGGTCCGGTCGCCGACCGCCAGGTAGAGCTCGATGGATCGGAGGAGGGCGGCGCGGGCCTGGCCACTGTTTCCCATGGCGTCGTGTACCTGGTGCTCCACCCCGGCGATCTCCGCGCGCAACCAGGGCTCCGCCAATGCTCTGCTGGCCTCGTCGGCGGCTTGGACGTGCCGGAGAGCACCGTGCAGATCGTCTCGGAGCAGGGTGGCGAAGGCGACACACAGTCGCAGCCGGGCTATGCCTTCCAGATGCCCCCGGCGCTCGGCCGCTGCCAGTCCCGTCTCGGTCACTCGGGTCAGTTCGTCGAGGCGAGCGTCCAGGTGGAGGTAGTAGTCGCAGTGCCAGGCCAGCGCCCAGGCGTAGTCCTCCAGCCCGGGCGTGGCGACGGCCTGGTCGATGGTGGCGAGCAACGCGACCCGTTCGGCGCCGAACCAGGCTCCCGGGTCCCGCAGGTGAACGTCCGTGACCGCCGGCGAGCGCGATAGGTCCGCAACGATCCGGGCCTGCGTCTCCTGGCTGAGCTCCACGCGGGCCTGTTCGGTCAGGGTCAGCCAGGCGGCGAAGACACGCCGCAGCAGGCCCACCCCCTCGTCCGGCGATTCCTCCTTCGCGGCGCATTCCCTGGCGAAGGCGCGCACCAGGTCGTGGATCCGGTACCGCGGCTCGCCCAGCTCGTCGGGGCCGTTCACTTCGAACAGGTTGGCCTCGATCAGAGCGGTCGCCGCGGCCGGGGCGGCTGCCTCGTCGTCGAGGAGCACGGCGAGCAGCCACGGCGGGGCGTCGTCGAGGTCCAGCACGGCGAGCCGGCGCAGCATCCGGCGGGCCGGCTCGTCCAGGGCGGCGTACGCCGACTGGAACGCCGCCCGGACGCTGCGGTCGGCGCGGGTGAGGTGGTCGAGCCGGTGCGAGAGCTCGTCGAGCTGGATCGCCGCCTGCCGCAGGGTCAGCAGGTCCCGCACAGCGAGCCGCGCGCCGACGATCCGTACGGCCAGCGGCAGCAGCCCGCAGTGGCGCACGATGGCCGACGCGGAATCGGGTTCGGCGGCGATCCGCTCCGGGCCGACAATGCCGGCGAGCAGCCGCAGCGCCTCGGCTTCCGGCAGCGGGTTCAGCCGCAGCTGGTAGGCGCCGTCGAGGTCGACGAGCGCGCGCCGGCTGGTGACCAGGACGACCGCGTCGATCCCGGGCAGCAGCGGGCGTACCTGCGCGGCGCTCGCCGCGTTGTCCAGCAGTACCAGGCTGGGGCGGTCGGCCACCGCCGCCCGGAAGAGCGCGGCCCGTTCGTCCAGTTCCGCCGGCACGTCGTTGCCCGGCACCCCGAGCGCCCGGAGGAGCCGTCCGAGCACCACGTCCGGGGACAGGGGCTGGTCGTGCCCGCTCAGGTCGACGTACAGCTGCGCGCCCGGGAAAGTCGTGCCGAGCTGGTGTGCGATCCGGACGGCCAGCGACGTCTTGCCCACGCCGGGCAGGCCGCTGATGGCCACCACGGCGACCTTAGGCCGCCCCGGCAACCGACCGAGGACGGCCGCCACCTCCGACTGCCGGCCAACGAAGTCGGTGAGCTCGGCGGGCAGCATCCGGAGTGGCGTGCGCGGCGGTTCGTCCGCGGCCGGCTCACGGGTCGCCGTCCCGGCGCCGTCGGCACCAGCGTCCGCCGTGGTGAGCGCTGGCTGCTGTACGGCGTCGGGTCTCGCGTCCCGGCCGTGCGGCCCGTCGTCCGGGCCCGGCCCGGCGTCGGCCGGGGTTTTGGGGTCGACGTCGGGGCCGGGCTGGATACTGGGATCGTTGCGCAGGATGAGGTCGCGCAGGCGGACGAGTTCCGGCGTCGGGTCGACCCCGAGTTCCTCGACCAGCCGGCGGCGCAGCTGGTCGAAGCGGTCCAGGGCCTCGCCCTGCCGGTTCGCCAGGTACAGCGCGCGCATGAGCCGGCCCACCAGCGGCTCGCGCCACGGGTACGCCTCGACCAGCTCCAGCAGACTGCCGATCACCTCGTCGTAGCGGCCGAGGCCGAGCTCGAGGTCCAGGCATCGCTCGACCACCGTCATCCGGCGCTCGTCGAGGCGTTGGGCTGCCGCCGCCAACGCCGGCGTATGCAGGCCGTCCAGTGCCGGACCCTGCCACAACGCCAGCGCCTGTCGCAGGCTGGTCACCGCCGCCTCCGGCGCGTCCTGGTCGGCTTGCCGGACCAGCGCCTCGAAGACGTCCAGATCGAGCTGATCGTCGGCGACGCGTAGCAGATATCCGGAGCCCTGGGTGTCGATGACGTCGTCGGTCAGTCCCGCCTCCCGCATCGCCCGCCGCGCGGTGGCGACCCGGTTGCGGACCTGGACCTCGGCGCTCGCCGGGGGGTGGTCGCCCCAGGCGGCGTCCACCAGGCGGGAGACCGGTACGAGCCGGTTGGCTTTCAGCAACAGCGCGGCCAGCATGGCCTGACTGCGTGGGCCTCCCGTCCGCACCGCCCGGCCGGCGACCCGGACCTCGACCGGACCGAGCAGACGGAACCTCACCGCTGGCACGTCCTCGCCCCCCGAGCGCCGATCCGGGCGCCGCGATCCGTGGATGGCGGTCGCCGCTTCTCCGATCGACAGTAGGCGAGGGGGCGAAATCGGCAACGCGGTTGGGGGTGCGGCGGCGGTCGGCCGCCCGGTCAGCCCGCCGGACGCGTCAGCCGGTCGGCACCGGCTCGTTGGGCGTGACATCGGGGGAGGTACCGCGTCGCTGGGCATGCCGGCGGTAGAGCGTGACCAGGAAGATCGCCTGCAATGTGCCTTCGACGGCGAGGACGAGGACGCCGTCCACGGCGGCGAGCAGACTCCCGCCCGTCGTACCGGCGACCACCGCCGAGCCGGCCTGGAACGCACCGTGCAGGAGGATCGGGAGGCCGAATCCAACGAAGCTCGCCAGCGCGACTGTGCTGCCGAGCACGACCGCCACCGAGTAGATCCGGACTGCGCGGCGCTCGTGCGGGGGCAGATCCGCGCTCGGGTCGGTGGCCAGGGCCGCGATCCGGCCGGGCAGCAGAGCGTGACCGCACCGGCGCAGCAGATACCGGGCGTACGCGAGGCCGTCGTGGAACAGGTTGCGGCAGTGCAGCAGGTCGAGGAGGACGAAGTAGAGGTCGGTACGCATGTAGACGTGCAGTTGCAGAGCCATCGACATGGCGACCACGACCACGAGGGCGGCCAGGAGCCCCCTGACCCGTGGGTGTGGCGCGGCGTACGCGATCAGCAGCAGCGCGCCGCAGACGACGGCGAGGTCCCAGAGCAGACCGCTGAGGTAGACGCGGTACCGGTACCGGCGCGGCACGGACCAAATCGCGGTCACGTCCGTCTCCAGTGCCAAGTGGTGCAGCCGGGTCGCGAACCGGATCCGGGCCGGCGCCCCCAGCGAGCGGGCGGCGACCAGGTGGCTCAGCTCGTGACACGTCACGGAGATCGAGAACAGCACGGTGTTTCCGAGCACGGCCAGGCCGACGTAGTCGGTCCAGAAGAAGTCGCGGTATGACGGCAGCAGATCGGGCCGCCGAACGATGGTGACCAGAGTCGCCGCGATCAGCGCCAGGTAGCCCAGTGTTGCGGCGGGACCGAACAGCCAGCGCACGTGCTGGGCCCGCAGCCGGGGCAGGTGCGGCCGGAGCCGTCCGTGCGGATCGGCGACCGGCCGGCTGTCGACCTCGGCGACGAGGCCCGCCTCGGCGAGCACAGCCACGAGGTCGACGAGGTCGACGTCGATGTCGTGCTCGGCGGCGAGCCGGCGCTCGACCGTGCCGATGGACAGCTGCGCGCCGAGCACCTCGATGGCCCGGGCGCCGATCGCTGGCAGCTCCACGAACGCACCGACCTCCGGCCGTCCGACGACGACGGTGTCGGGGTCGTCGTCGGACGGCCGGATCCGCAGCGGATGGAACCGGACGACGCTCTCCGGCGTCGCCACAGTCTCCACCGCCGCCGGAGCGATCTCCCCCACGGTCGTCTCCTCGTCCTCGGCTCCGGGCCTCAGGTCGCGCCCGCGCAGGAGGGACAGCCAGGGTCGCGCTGCACGTCCACGAAGTACTGGTGGTCCCAGCGAGCGACGTTGTGGTGGAAGACACGTCCGGCGACCTGCTGCGGGAGCCCGCCGAGGTGGTAAAGGACCTCTAGCGCGCACAGGTGCCCGGTGACGTTGGCGCTCGCCGCGATGACGGCGTTGGGCCGGGGCTGACCGATCAGCGACCTTCCGTCGGTGTAGAACTCGTGCTCGTTCTGCCGGCGGCAGAGGCAGGTGTAGCAACCGGTCCGGTACGGTAGGAACGAGCCGATGACGGCCATCGGGCCGGTGTAGAGCGCCATGAACCAGGGAGTACGGGTCCGTAGCGCGGCCTCGTTGGTCCAGCTTTGGATGTGCCGTACGGGCTTGTCGGCGCAGAGCACGAAGGCGTCGCAGCCGGCCATCAGCGGGACGACGTCCTCGGCGGAGCGCACCTGGCACTCCGCGCCGGTCACCTCCACGCGGGAGTTCATCGCCCGCAGCCGGTCGACCGCAACCTTCACCTTCGGCTGGCCGATGTCGCTCTCGGTGTAGAGCAGCTGGCGGGTCAGGTTCGGCTCGTCAACGACGTCGAAGTCGACGCAGTGGAGGCTGCCGACGCCACTGGCGACGAGTCCGGCGGCCACCGCGGTACCGGTGCCGCCGAGGCCGAGCAGCCCGACCCGGGCCCGCCCGATTCGCGCCTGGACCTCGTAGGGCGACTCCCGCGGCGTTGTGTCGATCCAGGAGTAGAAGTGTCGTGCCCGGTCGTATCGGGCGGCGTCGTCCGGCGTGAACCCCTCCGGCAGCGGCGCGGCCGCGTCCTCGATGAACCCCTGCTCGATCAGCTGGTCCATCACCTCACGGACGCTCTCCTCGGAGAGTTCCGGGTGGGTGACGGCGAGGTCGGCAACAACCTCAGCCAGCGTCCTGGTGCCGTCGAGCAGCGTCAACAGTCGGGCGACGCTGCCCTCCTCGTCGTCCTGGATTTCGGCGGCGACGCCATATTGCATCAGCCCGACGAGAAGCCGGTTTCCCGGCAGGGTGTACGGCTCGTGGACTTCCTTGACGCGTGGCCGGAGCATGCGCATCCGCTACCTCACAATGCTCGCCGCAGGACGGTGGCTTAAGTAGGGCCGCCGCCACTGTGGCGGCCTGACCAGAAGGCTCGGCCTATCGGGCGCACCCGATGACCGGAAGTACTTCGGTCGCCACCCCCCGCGGTGGTGGCGACCGAAGTTTCCCGGCAGGGTCAGCCGCCGACCGCGTCGCGGACGGCCGTGGTCTCCAGCTTCTCCAGCTTGCGAACCTTCAGGGTGAGCTTCTTCTTGCCGGTCTGCTCGACCTTCGCCTTCTCCATGGTCTGCCTCCTCGGGTCGCATCGCCTTCCGGTCATCCCGGACGGTGAGCTCACCCTGTCGGCCGACGTCACCGTTCGATCACAAGTCGATCATCAATCGTCGATCAGTCGGGGTTGTGAACCGCTCTCGAGATCGGTGCTCCCGCGGCAGGTCGACCTCGACCGGGCCGACATCGGTCAGCACGGTCTTGGACCGCACACCGTTGCGGGAGTTCCCGCCGTTCTTACCCGCCGGATCGCCCTTGTCATAGCTGAGGTGATCAGTGATCTCACCCTCAAGCGCCGACTCCAGGACCCGCTTCGTCAGCTGCTGCAACAGACCGCCATCGCCGGTCCACTGCAGACCCGCCACCCGGGCCTGCTCCACCAGCCGGGTGACCAAGTTCGCGTCCACACCCTCCGCCGGCTGTCCCGGCCCGCTCTTCGCCACCGCGGCAGTATCCACGGCCGCCATCGATCCGCCAGACATCAGATGCTGCTCCTTGATAGGAGTTACACCCTTCGTCCCAGTCCCTGACCGTGCGTTGCTGGACACCCGCAGCGTGATCCTGACGTTGGCCCGGATCCGGACCACCCTGGCGACGGGCGGGATCCGGTCCAAGGACGCCGCGACCGGCTTCGTCCTCGACCGCCTGCCAGCCGCGCACCGCTGGGTGCTGGCCGACGACGCCCGGGCGATCTATCGCGGGCTCGCCGCCGAGACCTGGGACGCACTGCGGGACCGGGTCCGCCGCTACGCCGACCACCATGTCGCGGAGATCGAGCGGCCGGCGGCGGACCCGTGACCCGGGCTACCGCTCGTCGAGCAGGTCGCGCAGCTCCCGCAACGCTTCGCGGAGCCGGTCGGCAAACGCGTACATCATGCCGGCGACCGGGCGCGGTGTGCTGAGGTACAGGTTGAACCGGTCCGGCAGCAGCACGTACGCGATCCCGATGCAGCGACTGCTGGTGGCCCCGAACCCGAAGTAGCGGATGCTGGTCGACGGCGCCGAGCTGGTGCTCAGGTAGTCGTCGCGCATCTTGAGCCACCCCGGCGTCTCGTACAGCCGGGACGGCTCGGGCACGCCGAGCGCCGCCCCACGCCGCTTCTGGATCAGCTGCAGCTCCCACAGGTGCTGCTCCGGTGCCGCACCGGCCTGGCACTGCTTCGCCCGTTCGACATGCTTGTCGGCCGCGGCCCGGAACGCCGCCCGCCGCTCTCCGGGGGACGCGGCGGGGTCGTCCATCGTGGACACGAACCGCAGCACCTCGGGCGTGACGACGCGCATCGCCTCGGTCCGCCCCCGCAGGTACTGGCGGGTGGCGATGGACTCGTACGTGGCACCGATGAAGCCCTTGGCCCGCTTGTGCGCGAGCTGGTATGCCATCTGCACGAACGCGTCCGGCGACATCCGCAGCCGCTTGACCTCGTCCACCCCGAACTCGTCGAAGGACAGGGTCACGGTGGCGGTGTCCGCGCCGTACTGGGCGAACGACCGTGCCGCGGCGGCGATGTCGGCCCGCAGCGCGTCGTCGAGCACGAACGTGACCGGATCGATCGCCGGCACCCCCTGCGCCGCCGCACCCGACTGCGCGGCGTGCTCCTCGGGCGACCCGGCGAGCATCGTGTCGACGAAGCTGAGGATGGTGGTGCCGTCGAGCCCACAGTGCTCGACGTTGATGCCGGCCGTGCCGTCGGCGAACACGATGACCGACACCGCCTTGTCGAACCACCGGTTGCCGCTGTCGCCGTGCAGCAACTGGTCGCAGGCCGCCAGGTCGTCGGCCGGCGTCAGGTCCTCCAGGCACACGCAGAACAGCGCCGTCTCGATGGTGTCCAGCGCTGCGGCGTTACCGGGATCCAGCGCCGCCAGCCGGTCCCTGGCCGCCGCCCACTCGGCCCGGGCCATCGTGGTGAGATGACCGGCCGCGGTGGCCGTCGCGGCCCGCGCGGCACCGGCCTTCTGCACCTCACGCAGGCCGGCCGCCAGGTCGTCGAGGGAGTACGGGCGCCCGTCCGGACCGACCACGTCCATCCGGAACGCGTTGCCGCGCTGGAACACCACGATGTGCCGCGCCGTCGACGGGCCCGGCATCTCGTCACTGTACGGCGCTCGGACGGTGTCCTGCACCGGCCCCGGGATGCGGGTGGTCGAGAACAGGAACTTGTTCTGCTCCATCGACAACGGCTGCCCGCGCGTCACGATCGGCGGGAGGCGCTCGTCGTCGAGCTGGGTCTTGTAGTTCACGGCGGCGGCGATGAGCCTCGCCGCGCGCTCCACCTGCGGCTCGGCGAGGCCGCGCAACGGCGTGTCGCGGAACAGGAAGAAGAAGTTGGCGTTCAACGCGATCCGGTCCCGGCGACCGAGATAGCGCGCCGGCCAGAACGTGTCCAACCAGCTGTGCGTGGCCGGATCCGCGTTGTACCGCACCAGATCGGCGTGCAGCTTCGGCCCCGGACCGTCCGCCCGCCCGAACTCCTGCACCGCGGCCTCGGTGTCGGCGAACTCTTCCTCCGTCAGCAGCGGCGCAGACCACTCGAGGAACCGGGCGCAGGTGTCCTCCAGCGCGGGCAACGGCACCCGCGGCAGCGTGTCCTCGTTCTCGAACGTGCTCACTCGGTCTCCTGGGATTCGCTACTCATCGGGCGGCCTTCTGGGTCAGTGACTGGTCAACGTCAAAGGTCAAGGGGTCGCGAGTGCCGATGGGCCGGGAAACGTAGAGCTGAGCGTACAACCAGCCGTCGCTCTCCAGACCCTCCGGATCAACGCCGGCGGCGGACATCGTCTCCAGCACCTGGCGCTGTTCCCGGTCGGACGCGAAACGGCGCTGCCGGAACGTCCGGTCCACCCGCACCGTGTCGTAACCGAGGGTCGCGAGGCTGTCGGCGATCGGTTCGAACGGGAACATCCGCAGCGCGAAATGCGCCATCCACGGCAGCCGGTCCCGGCGGGAGCCGACCACGCGCACGAGCGTCCGGCCGGTGACGTAGCCGAGGCATCCGGTGGAGATCACGATGTCGGCACCGGCGAACAGGGCGCGCTGCCGCGCCGTGGGTTCACGCGCCTCCAGGTCGGCCTGCACGGCGTCGTCGAGGAACCCGGCCGCCGATGCGTACCCCAGCGCCGGCCGGGACACGTCCAGCCCCACGAACCGGGCCGGGGACCGGTGCGCCCGGACCAGCTCACGATCGCGCTCCAGCAGCGCTTGCCGGGTGCACTCGGCGCCGGCGTAGCGGTCGTACAGGTCGTCCATGGTGGCGTCGCAGCGCAGCAACGCCGCGTTGACGCCGTAGGAGCAGCCGACGTCGACGACGGTCGGGACGGCCACCTGCCGCGATTGGCGGTACTGCCCGATGAATTGCTGAAAATAGGGCTTGGCGAGTTGGGGAATGTAATAGTCAAGCTCACGCAGGGTGGTGAAATAGGCGCGGGGATCGGGTTGCGTGTAGATGCCGTCGAGGGAAACTTTTCCGGTCCGGTCGAAACGCACGGGGCGGCTCCTCGCGATTACTAGTCCAGCAACTGGTCGACTCGCACGGCATTGCGCTCGGCGTCGCGGTGCGCGGGCAGGACCCGGCCGAACAGCTGCCGCGTACGGGCGACGCTGCCCATCACGCCGGGGCGTTCGGAGTAGGCGAAGATCGCTGAGTGCCGGGCGGTGGCGCCGCGCACCGGGCTCACCCGGTGCAGCGCGTACCGGCCCTTGAACAGCTGGAGGTCACCGGGGCGCAGGGTCAGGGCCCGCACCGGCGAGCGGTCGGCGCCGGTGAGCACCGAACGGACCGCGCCGAAGTTCTCCGCGCCCGCCGAACGGATGTTCGGGCAGTACTCGAAGACGCCGCCCTCCTCCGGCTCCTGGGTCAGCATGCTGACGGTGAACTCGTTGGTGTCGAAGTGCCACGGGTGCTCCATGCCGGGCTGCACGACGTTGAGCACCAGGCCGGACAGCGGGTCGGCGAGCTCGTGCAGCTCCGGGAGTTCGAAGCAGGCGGCGACGAAGCGCACGAACGACGGGTCCATGTAGAGCCGGTGGATGACACTGTCGGTGGGAATACGGTCGCGCGGGACGAACGCGTTGCCGCGCTGCATGACGATGCGGCCCGGGTGCTCGGCCGGCAGGTCGTCGTCGAACGCGATGTTGTAGACGTTGGTCTCCTCAACGTCGTAGTACGCCAGCGGGGCGACCCCGGCGCCTTCCCGCCGCAGCGCCTCCCAGCTGCTCGGCACAATGAACTCCGGCAGGACGCTGCACCCGAGTTCGCGCAGTTCGGTGCGCGTTCGGGAAACGACGCGTTCCCATGCGTCGCTTCCCGGCTCGGCCAGTGGATAGCGCGCGGTGTCCACGATATGCATTTCGACGGATCCCTTCTTCAATGGTGGCGACATGAAGAAATGCGGAATCTTAACAAGATTCACCGGCGTCTACCCCATGTTGGTTACATTGTTCACAGCGCCGCGGCCGGGGCGCGGCCCGCTGGACCAGCCCAGCTACCCGGTAGTCCGCCCGGGTGCCGCCCCGGGGCCGGCCGGCGGTCATGGCGCGTCCCGGCATGCGGCCGAGGCGCTACGGGCGGCGTCCGAACAGGACCCGGAACGTCGTGCTGAGCACCGTCTCTCCGGCCCAGGCCGGCTCACCGGGCAGGAACAGGGGTGCCGCGATCGCGACGGGTCGTCGACAGGAGGTCAGGGCACTGGCCGGAGGCTCTCATTGGGGACCGAGACCACTGTGGATGATCACGCCGGGTGCGTGCTCGGCTACGCGAGTGGTGCCCCATCCGCTGGGTCGCCTGACTGGCTTGTGGCTTGACGTCGCCGAGCGGCTGAACGCTGACGTCGGCCGAGTCCTCGACGAGTGGTCGTGCGAGCAGGTGTGGAATCTCGGCATCCATGACAACATTCACCCGGCCGGTGGTTGGCCCGCTGAGCTGGGCTGGTGGACCTATCTGGGCGCGAATCGTCACCTGCCGCCGGCACCGCTGCCCGAGGTCGCGGCCCAGTCGCGCCGGCTCCCGAACGGCGCCCTACTGGTCGAACTTCTCGATGATCCCGCCGCCGTCGACGCGCTCCGCTACCAGGACATCCACGCCCGCTGGCTCCGGGCAGCATGAGCTTCTGGAGCAGGATCCCTTCGCGCCACTGCTTCACGTCAGACGGTCGGAGCACGTCTCGTCCCCCGACGCCTGGACTCTTCGAGTCATACCCGCCACCGTTTTGCCCAGTATCACGGGCATATGTCCTACGGTGAGGGCTGGGACATGAGGGGGTTGTCATGCGGGTCCGGGATGCGGTCGTCGTGATCACTGGAGCTTCAAGCGGGATCGGACGGGCCACCGCCCTGGCCTTCGCCGACAAGGGCGCGGCGGTGGTGCTCGCCGCGCGGCGCGAGGAGGCCCTGGCGGAGGTCGCGGCTGAGTGCGCGCAGCGGGGCGCTCAGGCGTTGGTCGTACCGACCGACGTCACGGATCCGGTCGCGGTGGAAGCGCTGGGCCGGCGGGCGGCGGAGCGGTTCGGCCGCATCGACGTGTGGGTCAACAACGCCGCGGTTACCGTCTTCGGCCCTTTCGAGGAGACGCCGCTGCAGGACATCCGGCGGGTGCTGGACGTGAACGTCATGGGATACGTGCACGGGGCACGCACCGCGCTGCCGTACCTGCGTGAGCAGGGGCAGGGCGTGCTGGTGAACGTCTCGTCGATCGTCGGGGTGGTGTCACAGCCCTACACCCACGCGTACGTCATGGCCAAGTTCGCGATCCGGGCGCTGAGCGCCAGCCTTCGGCAGGAGCTGCGGCTGACCGGGCCGCGCGGGGTACACGTCTGCGCCGTCCTACCGGCGACCATCGACACCCCGCTGTTCCAGCACGGGGCCAACTACACCGGTCGCAAGGCGGTCGCGATGCCGCCGGTGTACCCGCCGGAGCGCGTCGCCCGTACCATCGTCAACCTGGTCCGCAGCCCACGGCGAGAGGTCATCGTCGGGCCGGCAGGGCGGATGATGGTGATGCAATCGAAGCTGACGCCCGGGCTGATCGAACGCATGCTGGCCCGGCAGGTCGACAAGGCGCATCTGTCGCGCGACGAGCCTGCCCCGGCGACCTCCGGCAATGTTTTCTCACCCGCGCCGGGCGCCGGTTCAGTCGACGGCGGCTGGGGTGGTCGCCGGCGTACGGCGACGCGACGCCTGGTCGCGGCCGCCCTCCTTACGACGGCCGCTGTGGCGGGTGCCCGCCGATGGCGGCGATGAGCGGCTGGAACGCTCCCGAGCTGAGCGCACCCTCCAGCACCTGGATATCCACGCCGGCAACATAGCTGATCGAGAACATCGACCCGCGGGGCGCACACCACCGCCTCCGGCCGCGCCACCTCGTCGACGATCACCGGCACAACGCCAGGCGAGTTTCTGGCGGCTGTAGCTGCTCGGGCGGGGCTCCAGGACAGCGGCAGATCCGGACGTCTGGGTGTCCCCTTTGGCTGGAGCGAGCTTGTCCTATCCCTGTGCTCTAATCCCGTCATGCATGTCGTCGTCACAGGCGCACTCGTTGAAAACGGCGCGGTCCTGCTAGTACACCGCAGCCCGACCCGCCGGGCATACCCAGATCTCTGGGATCTGCCCGGGGGGCATGTCGAAGCGGGTGAGTCGGAACTACAAGCCCTCGCGCGTGAGATGCGCGAGGAGCTCGGTGTTCACATTGTGGCGGAGTCCTCTTCACGGTTGGGCGACTGGCATGCCGGCAGTGGTGAGAACGCCGTTCACGTGGGCGTCTGGCAAATTGGAGACTGGGTGGGCTCTCCCACCAACCGTGCACCTGACGAGCATGACGACATCGCATGGGTCGGGATCAGCGAGCTGGGCGGCCTTCCCCTGTTGTTCGGCGACTTGGCGGCATTGCTTCGTTCTCTGCCTGAGCCTGAGTGCGCCCGCAGGCACTCAGACGTCACCGACTGACACCAGGACGACCGAGGAACCAAGGCCGACTGTCGTGCATGTGCTGGGACGGATTCGTCAAGCAGGTGGTAGGACTAGACACGCGCGCTGCGTCCGGTGTCCTCCGTCGACCGATGCGCAACACTCGTCCGCCAGCTGATCTGCGACACCTCCGCGCGCTGATCGCGGCAGATCAGGATACTGGCGCGGCACGATTCGAGACACGGATCCGCACGACCGCCTCACGGTCCTTCGTGAGTAACGGAGTCTCTCGGGTCGGTTGTTGCCACGACGGCGTCGACCTCGAACTCCACCAACCACTCTGGATCGATGAAACGCGATACTTCTACGAAGGTGCAGGCCGGTCGTACCTGAGAGAACCGTTCGCCATGTGCGCGCGCCGCATCTCGCCAACGGGCGATGTCAACAAGCATGACCCTGGTTCTGATGACATCTGCCAGCGTTGCACCGGCCTCGCGCAGCGCTTGCTCGGCGATGTCCAGGCAACGCACGGATTGCGCGTACACATCTCCCGGACCGGCTGTGGCACCGTCATCCGCGATCGGCGCGGTGCCGGCCACGGATACGTACGGCCCTATCCGCACGGCGCGTGAGAAGCCGATCTCCGGTTCCAGCGGTGAACCTGAAGTCACCAAGCGGCGAAAAGAAGTCACGGTACAAGAGCATCGCAGAGCAGCGACCGCGCTGGGCGCCCGCGGTGCCTTGACCGCCCGTCGGCTCCACTGACGCTGCCACCCCGACTGGTTCATCCGCGTAACGCACTCAACTCGGCAAAGCCGCGAGCGGCTGGCTATGTCCCGGAGGCCATGTACGCGGCCAGGATGTAGTTGGGGTGCCGGTCGAGGTTCTTGCGGGCTCGGTCGTAGCGCATGGCGGGGCGGCGTGGCGGGCGGCGATCTGCACGTCGCGCAGGCTGACACCGGCGCCGAGCATGGTCGTCACGAACGTGTGGCGCAGCATGTGGGGATGCATCCTCGGCATCCGGATCCCTGCGGCCTGGGTCCGGTGCTTGAGCCGGCGGGTGGCGGCGTGCCGGTCCATCCGCACGCCGAGGGTGTGGCGCAGGATCGGCCCGCTGGCGCGGTCGTCAACGGCCCGGTCGAGGGCTCGGGCCACCGCGGGTGGAAGCGGGGCGAGCACGACCTTGCCACCTTTGCCACGCACGCGTAGTACCCGGTGGCCGTGCTCCTCGCCTAGGTCGGCGATATTCGACCCGCAGGCCTCGAAGATCCGCAAACCGAGCAGGCCCAGAAGCGCGACCAGGGCGAAGTCGTTCGGGTTGGTCGACAGCCGGGCGGTGGTGATCAGAGCTTCGAACTGCAGGTGACCTAGCCCGAGGGTCGGCGATTCGGCCGGCACCGTGGGCCGGCGGACGTAGTCGGCAGGCGAGTGCTCCAAGATGGCGTCGATGACGCAGACCCGATAGAACCCGACCACCACCGACAGTCGCCGCGAGACCGTCGAGGGGCTGGTACCGACGCACGTCTTGCAGCCAGCGCACGTACCGCTCAATGTCCACCCGCGCCGCAGCCAGCGGGTCGAGTTCCTGATCCGTGCACCAGCGCAGGAAGACCCGCAGATCAGACTCGGTATGGATGCGAGTCTGGCCACGGTAGCGGCCCAAGAAGGCGGACACCGCGGCGCGCCGAACGAGCTGACCGGCCGGTACGAAGCTGGAAGCGGAAGCAGTAGAGGTAGTCATACATCACCGTGCGTCAGCACCGGCGATGAACGCCAGCCCGCCCGGAGCGGCATGAGAGGCGAGAGCCGGGGGGTGTCAGTCGATGACGGCGGTGGCCTCCACTTCGACCAGCAGGTCCGGCTCACCGAGCGCGGCAACGCCGAGCAGCGTGATCGGCTTGACCGGGTCGACCCCCAGCTTCCGGGCCGCTCTGGACACGCCCTCGCCCAGTGACGGCATCTTGTCTGGCGACCAGTCCACGACGTAGATGGTTAGCTTCGCCACGTCGTCGAATGAGGCACCAATCCCAGCCAGAGCAGTACCGACATTGAGGTATGCCTGCTCGACCTGAGCGGCCAGATCTCCCTCACCGACGGGGTTTCCATCGGCGTCGCGGGCAACCTGTCCCGCCAGGAACACCAGCCGGGATCCGGTGGCGATCGACAACTGCCGGTACACCTCGGGCTTCGGCAGTCCGTCGGGGTTGACCAGTTCCACGGCCATGACCGCTCCTTCCGTCGGAACACAAGATCGATGGCTTAAACATAGCATCGCTATGTAATATGGCACCATGGCCAGGACCAAGGATCCTGCGGTCCGTACGCTGCTGATCGAGCGGGCCGCGCAGATGTTGCGAGCCCGCGAGCCGGTCACGCTGCGCTCGATCGTCGCGGGTACCGGCGTATCGACCATGGCCATCTACACCTACTTCGGCGGGATGGACGGCTTGTGGCGAGCGATGCGTCAGGAAGGATTCACTCGATTGGCCGCCAGGCTTCGAGCGGTCCCGCTGTCCGCGGACCCGGTACGAGACCTCGCCGCCCTCGGGGCGGCATACCTGTCCAACGCCCTGGTCAACCCCGATCTTTACCGCGTCATGTTCGACGCCGGGTTCGAGCTGGAAGACCCCGCGGCCGCGGACGAAACGCTGCACCATCTCGTGACCACAATCGAGCGAGCCAAGGACCTCGGACGGTTCCGCCCCGACGCGGACGCGACGGCTTTGGCCACGCAGAGCTGGGCCATCGGACACGGCTTGGTGTCCCTGGTGACCACCGGTCCACTGCAGCGCCAAGCGCTCGACCACGGCGCACCCATGCTCACCGCGTTGTTCACCAGCTACGGCGATGAATCAGACACCTGCCGTCGCTCGGTCGAACTCGGCTGGCACCCCTACCCTCACCCCAGCGACCCTTGACATCCGCTCATCGGCACGTCCGGACGCCGCGCTCCGTGGCAAACGGTCACGCTCTGTGGCGCGGGCTGCGGCAGATGCGGACGTCGCTGGGCTGCCAGTGAGCGGCGTGCGATAGTCGCGGGCGTGACCTTTCCGCTGGAGGTGCTGTCCATTGCCGTCGCGGCCCGCGCCGAGACTTGGGCGCACCTTGAGATGCGCTGGCACACGCGTCCGATCCAACCGGACTACGGCAAGCCAGTCGTGAGCGTCGAGTTCGAGTCTTCGGCGTGGCTCACCGAGGTCATGGTCTGGGGCACCGGCGAGGGGGAGCTAGCAACGGTCCGCCTGGCCGACGACAGGATCGCCAACAAGCACTATGAGCTTGCCAGTCACAGCGATCTCGAAGAACTGCTCGATGAGTTCGTAGGTCTGCTCGTCCACGACACGATTCCCGCCGCAGTCGTCGCCCAGTCGCCGGGAACGCCGGCCTGAGCGAACACGCCGATGCGGCGGCTTCGAGCGCCGCCAGCCGCCGCTACCGGAGCCATCCTGCCGCGGCAGGCTGACAGAACCCATTAGAAGAGGATGTCTGCATCGATCAGTAAAGCCACCGGTCGAGCACTGCGGGCCAGAAGTGGGCATGGTCGCCGTTCCCGAACGCGGGCGGGTCAAGGGCCGTGATCCGCTCCAACAGGTCGGCGAGCTCCGCGAGTGCTTACTCTTCGGCCTGTACGTCTTCGTCCCAGCGGCCGATGACGGTCGAGCTAGTTAGCCAGCCACCGACCAGGTCCAGCGAGCACAGCCAGTGGTTGATCGTCGAGTTGACGAACCTGGCGCTGCCGTCCGACGACCATACCTGCACCTCGCCGGTCCCCGGCGCGGCGCCGTACACCCAGTCCAGGTCGTCGAAGTGCGCCAACCGGTACATCGTCGGCTCGGCGTGGAATGACACCGCACCCACGAGGTCATCGATCAGCGGTACACCACAGGAGACCAGCGCGGCCTTCTGCGGCTCGGGAAGCCGCCACGTTGCCACGTCCAGCTCGGCGGCACGCACCACCCGCCCAGCACCGGCCCAAGCCGTGACCGCTTCGAACGCGGGAGGCAACGGAAGATCATCAACGGGCACGCCAATGAGGGTAGTCCGGGCAAGGTTTCAAGCACGCAGTGTTCTGTAGTGGCTAGGCATCCGACCATCGGCATGCTCGGCTGTGCCTCACCCGCTGGGCTGCCAACGCCCGACCAGCGGCGACGACGACGACCTTCGCAGGGCCGCGAGTCGGTACACCGCGTCGCGACCCTGGTTCGTGGCCCATCCGTGGTGGTCGGACGGACGCTTGCCGTCCAGCACTCGCTGCCGGCCCCGCCCGCTCACCGCTGCCCGGCGGCTCCTCGCAGCCAGTCGGCCCACTGGTCGGCTTCCTCCAGCCGGGCGAACCCGTTCAGTGCCGCGGCCGCCAGCCCAGCCGGCAGCGGACCGTGCTCGCGCAGTTCCCGCCACTGGGCCAGGTTGAGTTCCAGCACCCGGAGGCCGGGCAGGTCCGCGATCCGGTGCAGGTCGCTCACGTTGGCCCCGGACAGGTCGAGGTGGGCGAGGGCCGGCAGGCTGGCCAGCGCCCCGATCGTGACCGGGACGCGGGTGGCGAGCTTCAGTCCCCACAGGGTCGGATGCCCGCCGAGCGGCGGTAGGTCGATCTCGGCGGCGTCGATCGACAGCCACTCGACCGGCACGCCGGGCGACACGGCCGCCGTGACCGCTGTCGCACGGTTGATCGAGACGCTGCGCAGGCGGCGGAGCGGCGCGAGTTCCGCCAGATGGAGGGCTGCCCCTTCGTTGAGGTAGAGCTCCTGCACGTCGAGTCCGGCGACGACGTCGGCGGTCCGCCGCTCGCCCACCCGCTCTGAGTGGCTGTACTGCGGATGGGCCGAGGCGCGCCGCGGAGTAGCGTCGTCCCGCAGCGCCCCGAGCACGTCGTGCAGCGCCGCCGTCACGGACTCGGCGACATACCCCGCCGGCCCGTAGAAGTCCCTGCCGTACTGGATGATCTGCCCAGAGGTTCCTTCCGGCCCGGGATCGAGGTCAACCATGCAGTAGTTGCCGCCCCAGTCGGTGCCGACCTTCACCCACCAGTCGTTGCGGGACACCCGCCGCACTCGGCCTGGCGGGTGCGCCTCGTAGACGACCGGGAACACCGCGAACAGATCATCGGAACCCAGGGCGGCTCCGGACCCGCCGTCCAAGTGCTCCGCCACCACGGCCTTCAACGGCAGCAGTGCTCCCGCGCCGAGCAGCCCGCACTCCTCATCGTTGGACACGGTGCGGTACAGGGCCCGAAGGTCCTCGGGCAGCCGCAGGCCCATGGCCGCCTCGGCGGCGCGGATGTCCTCTTCCGAATGCCCGGCGCCGAGGTCGGGCGTGCGCCCCGTCTTCCGCATGTACTCGGTCACGAAGTCCGCGACGAGGGCGCGGATGGTGGCGAGGACCTCCGGGTCGGTGGGCCGGTCGGTGACCGCGACACCGGGCGGCGCCGGCATCGGCGAGACCGGGTGGTTGGGGTGTCGGTAGTCGGGGTCGAGCACCAGCCGCAACGGCGCCACTGTGGGCAGGTCGAAGGTGTACCGCAGCTCCGCGCGTCCGGCCCCGTCGCGAGCAAGTTCGACGACGATTGGGCGGTCCTCCCCGTCCGGGCGCAGCACCTCGTCCACCCGGCGGAGCAGGTCGTGCATGGTGAACCCGGTGTTTGCGAACGTCGACCGCCCTGCGGCATCGAACGTGTGCAGCGAGCTGCCGGCCCCGGGGCGGTGACACCCTTGCAGGACCGCCACGCCGGTGCCGGCCAACGCCGACGCCATCTCTCCCACCAGCCCCTGCAGATCCACCATCGCCGATTCCCTCCCCATGATCCACGAACAAGATAGCGACGCACTGTTCTCGGCATGATCGGACGGCACCACAACATGCGCAGATCGCGAACGGCACTCGTGGCAGGCGGGCTCGTGCAGCCTCACAGCCGGGATTTCAGCACGTCGACCTCGCAGCCTGGCGCGGCCGGGTCGAAGCCGTGTTCTACCAGCCAGCGGATCGCCAGCAGGCTTCGCAACGACCACCACGCGCGGATGACGTCGAGGTCGACGTCGGTGCCGTAGCCGGCGAGGACGTCGCCGAGGTGCTCCTCATGCCCGAGCGTCAAGATGGCGAGGTCGTACAGGGCATCGCCCTGGCCCGCCTCCGACCAGTCGAGCACGCCGGTGATCTCGTCGTCGTCGACGAACACATGGGCGATCTGCAGGTCGCCGTGCATGAACACCGGAGTCCACGGCCGAAGCGCAGCCTCGGCAACCCGGCGGTTGCACGTGACCAGGTCAGCGGGAAGGACGTCGTTCGTGACGAGCCAGTGGCACTCACCGTCGAGGCGCGACGCCAACTCGTCGAGGCGGCGACCGGGCCAGGGCGGCAACGGCGCGTCGTGCAGCATCCGTGCGGCGGCACCGGCCGCAGCCCACGCCGCCGAAGACGCGGTCGACGGCTCGCCGAGGCGGCCGAGCGCCCTCCCGGAAAGGGCGGCGAGCGCGAGCACGGGCGGCTTCCGCCACAGGATCTCCGGAGTAGGGATCGGCGCCATAGCCATCGCCTCGACCTCGGCATCGGCGCGACTCTGATCAGCGTCGATCTTCAGGAACACGTCACCGACGCGCAGGGTCGCGCGCTCGTGATGGGCGACGACGACCTCGACCTCTTCCACGTCGGCCAGTGTCGCGGAGATGACCACCGATGTCACCGGTCTATTGCGTGCGACTACCGCGGCTACGACCACGACAAGTACCGGCGCCTCCCGCGCCCGTGGGATCACCCCGGTCATCGCCCGCCGCGGCACCGACCACGGCTCCGGACTCGGCCAACGGCGCTGGGTCGTTGAACGCAGCTTCGCCTGGCTGCACGCCTTCAAACGACTCCGCACACGCTACGAGCGCCGCGCCGAACTCAAACTGAAACGATCTCTTAAGCGTGAAGTGCTGGTTGGTGCGGAAGTCGGTGCCAGCCGCATGAGCGGCCGTGGCGCGCCAACGTCTTGGCGGGGAAGCTGAGGTGGTCGGCGAGACCGCCGCCCGGCTGCTGGCCACGGCCACGTGCAGGTGGAGCAGTCCCGGCCACCGGTCCCCGCGTCAGGCAGCCGGGCGCCGGGACCCGCTGCCCTGCAGACCAATACCAGCAGTCCGACCTGGCAACGGACATGATGTTGCTGTCCGCGCCGTGGCACGTCGCTGGCCCTGACGACTCAACCTCGCTGACGGCCGGCGCTGCGCTCCTGGTTCGGCTCGTGCGCCGTGAGGTTGTCCTCCAGTTGGTGCATGACCCGGAGCGCTTCGCGCTGTTCAGCCGGGGTCATGTCCCCGACCGTACGGCGTTCGAGGTCTTCCCAGATGCGTTCCACCTGCTTGCGGAGGACGAGGCTGGCCGGGGTGGGTTCGACGCGGGTGGCGCGGCGGTCGTCGGGGTCGGGGACGCGGCGTACGTAGCCGGCCCGTTCGAGGCGCTGCACGGTGCGGGTCATGCTGGCCGAGTCGGTGTCGAACTCGTCGGCGAGGTCGGTCTGGCGCTGCGGCCCCGACTCCCACAGTCGCTTCATCAGCAGTTCCTGGCCGGGGTGGAGCCCGACATCGCGGAGCAGTTGGCCGGCGAGCATTCGGTGGGTGCGGGCCAGCCGGAAGATCGCGTGGCTGATCGGCCCGCCCGCCGCGACGCCGGGCGGCTGCCGCTCGACCGGCACGTCCTCTGCGCTCATGCCTACCAGATTAGCTGTTCGGGTCAGATGTGGCAGCAGTCACCTGCTGTTACAAGAAATATTTCGGCTGCACCGCGCATTTACCTGTCTAGGACAGCTAATCTGACGTCGACGGGAGTTGCCACATGTCAAGAGCATTCGAACCAGTCGCCATCGGCCGCCACACGGCCGGCAGCCGGGTGGTGATGGCCCCGATGACCCGCAGTCGGGCGTACGGGCCCGGAACCAGCCCGACGGAGCTGATGGCGACCTACTACGCCCAGCGCGCTGGCGCGGGGCTGATCATCACCGAGGGCATCCAGCCGTCGGCGGTCGGGCAGGGCTACCCGGACACCCCGGGGCTGCACACCGCCGAGCAGGTCGCGGCCTGGCGGCCGGTGACCACGGCGGTGCACGATCGCGGCGGGCTGATCTTCGCGCAGCTCATGCACACCGGCCGGATCGGCCACCCCAGCGTCTACGAGCAGGAGCTGACGCCGATCGGCCCGTCGCCGGTGAAGGCGGCCGGCACGGTGTTCACCCGAGACGGCTTGAAGGAGTTCGTCACCCCGCGGCCGCTGGACCGCGCCGGCATCGCGCAGACCATCGACGCCTTCGCCGCAGCGGCCCGCAACGCCGTCGCCGCCGGCATTGACGGGGTGGAGTTGCACGGCGCCAACGGGTACTTGTTGCACCAGTTCCTCTCCACCAACGCCAACCAGCGCGACGACGAGTGGGGCGGCAGCGTCGCCGGACGCATCCGGCTCACTGTCGAGGTTGCGCAGGCCGTCGCCGACGCGATCGGCGCCGACCGAGTCGGGCTGCGCATCTCCCCCGCCAACCCCTACAACGACATCGTCGAGGAGGGGCACCGGGAGACGTACGTGGCGCTGCTCGGCGCGCTCGACCGGCTCGACCTCGCCTACCTGCACGTCGCCGAGGGACCGGACACGGAGTTCACCGGCCACCTGCGCCGGCGGTGGAATGGTCCGCTGATCCTCAACCCGTACACACCCGGCGCGTACACCGGGCCGGAGGCGCTCAAGCTCGTCGAGACCGGCGCCGCCGACCTGGTCTCCTTCGGCGCACTCTCCCTGGCCAACCCGGACCTGCCCGACCGGCTCAGCACCGGCGGTCCCTTCAACGTCCCCGACTACGGCAGGGCCTACGGCGGCGACCACCGCGGCTACACCGACTACCCCACTCTCACCGACGACAAGGAGACAGCGATGAAGGCCATCACACTCGACACGTTCGGCGGCCCCGACGTGCTGCACATCGCCGAGGTGCCGCTGCCGGCGCCAGGGCCGGGCCAGATTCGGGTCCAGGTCCGCGCCGCCGGGGTCAACCCCCTCGACGGCAAGATCCGCAGCGGCGCGATGGAGGCGCTCTTCCCGACCCCGCTGCCTGCCGTACTCGGCATCGAACTGGCCGGGGTGGTGGACGCGCTCGGCGACGGCGTGACCGATGTCGCCGTTGGCGACCGCGTTTTCGGCTGGGCCGACGCGCCGACCGGCTCGTACGCCGAGTACGCCCTCGCCGCCACGTACGCCCGGCTCCCCCACGGCCTGGACTTCCCCGCGGCGGTGACCCTGCCGGTAGCGGTCGAGACCACCAATCGCGTGCTCCACCAGCTCAAGGTCACGCCCGGGGAGACCCTGCTCGTGCACGGCGCGAGCGGTGCCGTGGGCCAGGTCGCCGTGCAGATCGCCATCTCCCGCGGAGCCACGGTGATCGGCACCGCCAGCGAGAAGAACCAGGATCGCGTACGCGCCCTCGGCGCCGTCCCGACCGTCTACGGCCCGGGCCTGGTCGACCGGGTACGCGCCCTCGCCCCCAACGGCGTCGACGCGGTGCTCGACACCGCCGGCAAGGACGCCCTGCCCGACTCGATCGAGCTACGCGGCGGCACCGACCGCATCATCACCCTCGCCGACCCCGACGCGCACCGCCTCGGTGTCGCCTTCGCCACCGGCCCGGACCAGCGCTCCGCCAGCGATCTCGCCGCCTTCGCCGACCAGCTGGTTCGAGGCGAGGTGAGCACGAACGTCGCGGCGGTCTACACGTTCTCTCAGGCCGCCGAGGCACACCAGCTCAGCGACGGCGGCCACGCCGGCGGCAAGGTGGTCCTGGTTCCCTGATCCGTTACGGACGCCGCTGTTCGTCCATACGGGAGGATGCCGCCTAACCGGGCGAGTTCCGCGCATCCGAGGCCCACATTCCCAATCCGCTCCCAATTTAGGGGGCAACAGCGCGGAAGCCCGTTACCGGCCGAACCGGTGACGGGCTTCCTACCTACGTATATCTATGGTGGCGATACTGGGATCGCACCAGTGACCTCTTCGGTGTGAACTCTCGGCATGCCGGTCGGACCGGGCTTGGTGCGAGGTCAGAGGGCCTGGTTGCGTGCTGCTCGGCTTGGTTCGGCTGGCACGGTTGCTGTACTTCTCTGCTGTACTCCCCTGCCTCGTGCAAATGACGCTCTCACCGCTCAGCCCACCCCAAGCGTGGCGGCGAGCTGAGCGATCCTGGTCGGGGCGAGGGGATCACGGGCAACCTCGGCAAGGATGTCCCAGGCGGCGGGCCGGTGCACGATCTCGGCCGGTGCGATGCGCTCGGCCTCGGTCAGCACGCGGGCGGCGTTGCCCGCATCGTCGAGGTGCAGGTAGGCCCGTGCGACGTTGAGCAGGTGCGCGGCGCGGTGTTCGGCGGGTAGCCACCGCCAGCCGGGCCGCAGCTTGGTGGCCTTCTCGTGCCAGGCGATCGCATCACACGCGTCGCCAGTTTCGACGGCTGCCGCGGCGTGGGCCAGGTCGACGGCGGTGGGCCCGAAACCGGTGCGGTGATGGTCGTACCCGTCGCCGACCTGCTCCGCCATGCCAGCGGCCTCGTCGATCAGCTCGCTGGCGGCGGCCTCGTTCCCGTCCTGTGCCGCGGCCAGACCGGCTTGGATGAGCAGTGCCCCGCACAGGGACAGCTCCGCCGGCGTGCCGTGCTCGATGACGGGCGGCGCGATCCGGTACGCGGCGGTGAGCATCACCGACTTCGCCTCCCGCACCCGCCCGAGCGCGCGCAACACCTGGCCGAGTTGTACGGCTGCGGCGGCCACCAGGTCCCGGTCCCCGGTGGCGGCGAGCATCGCCCGGTCAACAGCCAACCACGCCAGCTCCGCGTCTCCGAGTTTGACCAGCAGAGCGGCGGTAACCCGGTACGCCTCCACGAGCGGCACCCGGCCCGACACAGGGGCCTGCGCATGGGTGCGCTGCATATTGGTGAGCAGATTCGGTACCAGGTCGATCACCTGCGGGTAGCGGGCGTACTGGAACGTCGTCCACGCATATCCCACGTCCCGCAGCATCCGGTCCACCGGTAGCACCGGGCGATCCACTGGCTTGCCCAATGGGATCTCGTACCGCGATAGCGACGCCCTAATCCGGTCGACGCCGTCGGCGCGTTTCGTTGCCTCGGCCGCCTCGGCGTCACGGCCGACCAGAGCGGCGGCGTCGATGCGGAGCACGCGGGCGATCTCCTGAAGCGTGGACAGCTTGTCCAGCGACCGAACGCCCCGTTCGACTTTGTCGACCCAGCTTTTCGACTTGCCCAGTCGGTCGGCGAACACCTGCTGCGACAGCTTCCGTCGCCCACGCCAATACGCCACCCGCCGCCCGACCGGCAACAGCTCAACGCTGCCCACGACGCCACCGCCCATCCGGTGTAGCCCGGGTGGTCTCCTCCACCGGGATCCGATCGGCCTCCGCCTCGGCGAGAAGCCGCCGCTTGGCCGCCTCCCGCTCGGCCGCCTGGATCTGCTCGCCCCGGCTCACCGCCGGCTCGTCGCCCTTACCCGGCATGCCCACCTCCGCCAGTGAAACGCGGCGGCGTGCCGACCGTCGCAGGACCACACTGACGCCGGGATGTCACCTGCCGCGACGACACAAGAACCGACAACTCGGCCACTCAGCCGACGACATTAAGGCGACACGACGCTATGGTGACGGTCATGGCCGCCCCCAACACCGCCCTACGCGCCGTCCGCACCGGAATGCGCATGAGCCAAGACGACTTCGCTCGCGCGCTCCAGGCCGCCGGCCACCGCGTCGGCGAGCCCAACGACGCCAACAAGAGACTCGTCCAGCGTTGGGAGTCCGGCGCGATCGCTGCACCGCGCCCCGTCTACGCACGCGCGCTGGAAGTCGTCACCGGGCTACCCATCTCACTGCTCGGCTTCGTCGCAGTGCCCGGCGGCCACGTCGCCGACGACGAACACGGGGGCCACGACCTGACATCTCCCCTGTCCAGCCTGGCCACGCCCACGCCGGCGACCAAACTCACCACGGCCCACCAGTCGTACGAAGGCGTGTGGCTCAGCCGCTACCAGTACTACTCCAGCGGCCGAGGAGACTCCTTCGCCGGACAACACTTCGTCGTGATGCTCCAGCACGGGGACCGACTGACCGCGCGCAGCCTGCCCGGATCGGCGTCGTCGTCTCTCTCACTCGACCTGACCGTGGACGGTGCCGTCGTCACCGGCACCTGGGTCGAGCAGACCGACCCCACCGGCTACTACCGGGGCGCCAGATACCACGGTGCAATCCAACTCATCGCCGAGCCCACTGGCCGGCGGATGGCCGGGAAGTGGATCGGCTTCGGCAAGGACATGGACGTGAACACCGGCCCGTGGGAGCTTGTCTTCCAGGACGCCTCGACATCCAAAGCGACGCTTGACCGCTACAACACGTCCGCGACATAGCGCGCTACTGCCCAGGAACCTGCGACCCCTCGCTTGTAAGTCTGGGCGCTCCGTCCGGCAGGGTCCGTCCACGTCTGTAACCTCGGACGGTTGAACGTGCTCGGCAGCCAGCGGCTGCCCGCGTCGTGGCTAGTTGCTGTCAGCGCTGCTGCCGCACACGGTTTAGGAAGCCTGTAACGCTTGCCCTGCAGACCCTCCTGCTACCAGGGCAAACGTCTGACCTCTTGCCAGCGCTGCGCTTGATCATTCCGCGCATGTTCCGGATCTTGCTGTCTCGCCTGTTCGTTCGTCCTGCCAGGTCCGTTGGCGTTGGTGGCCGGGAGTAGCCGGACATCAAGCTCGCACTCGTTCATGCCATCCGGCACTGTTGCGGCCACCGTTGCCGTCGATGGCGAATCCCGCCTTTCGCCTGCCTCTTTGCGAGTGAGCCAGCGGCCGTGGGCTGTAGCCCAGGAACGCCGCAGGCAACGACCCACCCTGTCGGCTATGCGACACAGTAGAGCTTCGGTCCGATGCCCCCCGAACCTCTAGGCCTCTCCGCGCAGGTCAAGGCGGGTGCGCCCTGCAAAGATGCTGCCCCACACCAGAGAGCCTCTGAGCTCGGCGGCTCGCTGGCGCTTCCGACTGTTGCACCGCTGGTGTACTGATGGGGAATGGACCTAGAGGCTACCCAGGTCGCGTCGGCGGTTGTTCCGTTCGTAGTGGCCGCTGTGCATACCTATGGCACGCAAACACTAGAAAAGATCCGGGACAGGGCCATAGATGGGGCGTCCGACGCGTCAGTCGACTGGGGGCGCAGGTTGCTTGCGCGGCTTATAGGCGACGGAGAAACGCGGCCGGCCATCGAGGAGGCCGTCCTCGATCTGCAAGCAAAGCCCGAGGACGACGATGCAACCGCAGCGCTGCGGTTGCAAATTCGGAAGGCATTAGCCGAGGATCCAAGATTGCTTTCTGATGTGTCTGCGCTTCTACATGCTACCCACTCGGCTTCAGTGTCGGCCACTAACTTCCACGTCACCCAGAACGCCACGAGCTTCGGAAACTCGAAACAGGCAATTGTGGGATCCGGCACACAGCACGTTACCTTTGGTCAACATGAACACTAGTCATAACGCGCTCGATCCATTGAAGGATATCGAGCAGACGGTTTTGACCCTTGGCCACGGTCAATCTGCCGCTCTTGGGCATGGCATTCAGAATATCTATTATGGTATTCATTCTTCTTCCCCCCTGCCCGCATCGCATATAACCATCTCCCCTCCGCTCGGTCGACTTTCGAAAGAACGGCCGCTACGAGGCCGCCACGACTTATTTACCGGCATTCAAGGCGGGTCCGGGGAAGGTCGGGTCGAAGGAGTGCACGTCATATGCGGGCTCGCCGGCAGCGGAAAAACGAGTGTTGCATTAGAGATTGCAGCAAAGAGCATCGAGGCCGGCATTCAGACATGGTGGATCTCAGGAAACAATGCTAGCAGCCTTGCAATGGGAATGCGATCGCTGGCCAGCAGGATCGGCGTCACTGATATTGAGTTAACCCACAGCGATCCAGCCGATGCTCTATGGCGCCGACTCAGCCAACTCAATCAGCCCTGGTTGCTTATCGTTGATAACGTCGACAATCCGTCAGCCCTCGATGGCGGAGGCAACAGTTTCGTCGACGGAACGGGATGGGTGCGCCCGATTGTAGGACGGAATGGCGGGGTCCTGATAACCAGCAGGATGGCCGCCCCCTCGGTTTGGGGATCTTGGTGCTCCATCCATCAAACAACGATGTTGAACGTAGACGATGGCGCAAAGATGTTGTTTGACTACGTGCCGTCGTCGGCTGGAAGCATCGACGACGCCCGGTCCCTTTCCGTCCGACTCGGCGGTCTCCCTCTAGCGATTCGGCTCGCCGGCCTCTACCTCGCTGAAACGAGCGGGATTCCATGGCCAGAACCTGGTTCTATCGCAACGATCGCGAAGTACCAGAGGGCAATGGACGAGGGTCTCATCCCGGATGCCGAAAGCCGGGATGTCTTCGCTCACGCATGGCACCTATCGCTGCAATTGCTAGACGATCGGGGCGTTCGATTCGCGCGACAGACACTTTACCTCTTGTCTCTATTTGCCGAATCACTATTCCCGTTCCGCGCACTGCTTCATCCACCAACCCTTGGCGAACAGACACCATTCCAAGGAATCAGCAGCGCCGGCCTCTGGAAAACAATTAACGCCTTAGCAGACCTCGGCATGGTTGATCTGGTGCGATTCGACGCGGAGCAGGAAGCGCCCGAACATCTTCGAATTCATCCAGTGGTGCGGGATGTCACGCGGATCGGGGATCCACCCCTTGCAGATACGGCAACATATCTCGAGACGGCGGCTCGTCTTGTACGACGAGCGGTTAAAGACGCCAATCTAGAGACAGCTCAAGATATTGAGAGTTGGAAGGTGTGGGGGGACCTAACGCCACATGTCATGTTATTGAGCCGCGCCGCATCGTCTGCCGATTCGACAGTAGCGGCTATTCGAGAACTGGACCCAGCCTGGTGCACCTTCTCGGACTACCTGATCGATCGTGGAATGCAGGCCGATGCGGAAGAATTGGCGCGGATATCCATCAGAGCGACTGAGCAACAACTGGGTAGTCAGCATGGGGTGGTCCTACACCGTCGCTTTCATCTGGCTCTCATATTGGCACAGCGCTCCAAGTACCAGGAAGCGGACGCCGTATTTTCAGCACTTCTACCGGACTACGAGCAGGCATTCGGGTCAAACTCCGCTAGGTTCCTAGATACGCGACATAGGTACGCCGATTTCCTTCGTGAACGGGGCGAGTACGCTAAAGCCGAACGCATTCTGCGCGTGGTTCTCGCAGCCGAGAGCGATCTTCGCGGCGAGAACGACCCGTCTACTTTGTTGACGAAGGACTGTCTGGGAAGGATTCTCCGAGACAAAGGCGACCTTCAAGCATCGCTCAAATGCTATCGGGAAGTTTTAGACGCGAGAACAGCCCTCCTCGGGCCAGATCACGATGATACGATGCACACGCGCCACCATTATGCGCACACATTGGCAAACATGGGCCAATTGATCGAGGCCGAGGAGCTACACAGACAACTGCTTGACGATTACATTTCAAAGGACGGGATTGAGTCTCCGTCAGTTCTTCACGGCAGACATTGCCTAGCGCACTTGCTTGCCAATAGAGGTGACCTAGTCGAAGCTATCGACCAAGTAACGATTGCTTTCGAAGTTCGGCGTAGGATCTATGGCGAAACTCACCCCGACACTCTTGAGGTGCGAAGCTGCAGGGCGTCGCTTCTCACCAAGCTAGAACAACCGGAGGCGGCGGAGCGCGAGCTAATTACCGTTATCAAGATGCTCGAAGAGACGCTCGGCCATGAGCATGTACAGACCTTGAGTGCACGCCACGAGCTAGCTCACGCCATTTCCAATGCAGGTGACTCATTTGCCGCACAGCAAGCCTTTTCTCGGCTGTATGCCCTGCAACGCAGAGCCTTAGGCCCTGCTCACGCCCATACCCGGGCGACAAAGTACTGCCTGGAAGCCGAGAAGCGTCGGGCGTCAGCGCGCAGCGGCTCTTTTCCCTTACATGGCGGTGGCAAGTCTTCGGGCCGCAAAAAGGGCCGCAAGAAGTGACGGTCACCCATCCCGTCTGCCATCGACCCGCCTCCTGGGGAGCGGGCCGCCGCCCGGCCCGCCACGTCAAGCGGACCTTGACGGCTCGTACGGACGCTGGCGGACCGGGCGGTGGTCTGCTCGGCTTGCCCGGGTCGATGGCAGGCGGGATGGCCACCCGCAACCACCCACGGACCCGACGGCTGCCGACGATCTTCGGCCATCCTGGAGCCGGAGCGCCCCCGCCGGAGGCGCAGTAACCGCAACCCCGCGACCGCCGCCAGCTCGCCGACGCGGCCGGCGTGCGCTCCCCTACGCCGCGCGGGCTTTGGCCGCGCGGCCCGGCCGGCTGCCGGCTCACCACACCCGGTCAACGGTCTGTCGTTTTGCGGCGGCCCTCCGGGGCTTCCCGCTCTCCGCGCCAGCCGCCGAGCGTGTTGCGTGGCCGGAGCGGAGCGGCAGCGGAGTGCAGGCCGCGCGCCCTGGCGGCGGCGCGTGCGGCCCGTTCAGGGCCGCCTTGAATAGACGTACAGAAAGTTCTCCCACACCGGGCGGCAGCCGGCTGTCAGCTGCTGCGGATCGCCGAGGGAGCGGGCATGGATTGCCCGCCGCTACTTCGATGGGGCAGGTAGCCGACCTGCGGTGCCCCGGTCACCGAGCGGACGTGGTATCCCCACCGGCGCAAGACCTGCGCAATCTTGGCGGCACCAGCAGGGTTCGCCGAGTGGACGTACACCACGCCGATATCGAACGGGTGCTCCTCGAACGCGGCCTGCTCCAACACCTCGACAACAGGCCAGATCGTGTCGTCCCCGCCGAGGTCGTGATCCAGCCATAGCTCGTCCAACCACTGTCCGCGGTGTCGCTCCAGCGCCTCGATGCCCGCCGCGCTGGTGCGCGCCACCTGCGCGACCCGGCCGTCGACAAACGAACGGAGGTCGTCAACCAGCAGGATTCGCGGCGGCTTCTCGGTAACCACGGCGCCATCCTTCGCCCACTATCCCGGCAGCGCCACCGCAATGGAGGCCAGCATCGGTCGTCGATAACGGCGGGTTGACGTGTCGGTACCCGGTGCTACTCTGACGCTCGTCGAGCGTCCCAGCGCGGCCTTCCTGCCGGATCGCTGGACTCGATGTCGGAGATGCCGAACGGCCTTCCTGCCGCTGATGCTGGCCACGTCCCGCCGGCTCTCGATCACACCGGCCGCTGTGCCGGCTCCCTGAGTCCGTTGAGCGGCCCAGTACGGCCTTTCCTGCCGTCCACGATGGCCCGGATTCGCTTATCTCCACGGTTGGGGCAGCCTGCGGCAACTCGCCCGATGCCGACTTCCAGGCTCCCCACCCGTGCCGGTTTCACGACGAGAAGGGACATGACCTATCGGCGGGAAGTGGCACCACCCACGAACCCGCCCTCCGGCGTCAGCCGCCCTCGGCGGTGCCAGGAGACACGACGAACACCACCAGCGGACATGCGTCGACGGCTGGTGGTGCTTCGTCTCCCGTCCCTGCCGCCCCCCTTGAGGAGGAAGTCCTGTCCACGCCGCTCGACCTGTACCGGCCCGCGCTCGCCGCCGGCCGTGACACCCAAGCCCTGCACCGCGCCGCGATGCCCGCGTTCTCCGGCTGGCTGGAGCACACCGCTCCCGCCGGCGGCTGTGCCCGCCCAATCCGTCTCACTGGCACCATCGCTGCCGTCGAGAAGGCCACCGGCCGGATCACCCGCCAGTTGCACACCGACGAGCTGCCTGACCAGGCGCTCTACAAGGCGTGCGGCAACCGCCGCGAGTCGCAGTGCCCGGACTGCGCCTGGGTCTACCAGGGCGACGCCTACCAGGTGGTCCGCTGTGGCTTGACCGGCGGCAAAGGCGTCCCCGCATCGGTCGGCCGGCACCCGGTCGTTTTCGCCACCTTCACCGCCCCGTCCTTCGGCGCGGTCCACCACCGGCACATCCCCCGCCACACCTGCGCCGCCCGCCAGCGCTGCGACTGCCGCCCCGCTCCCTGCCGCGCCCGCAGCATCGCCGGCACCTGCCAGCACGGGCAGCCCGCGGCGTGCTTCGCCCGCCACGACGCCAACGACCCGCGGCTCGGGCAGCCGTTGTGCCTGGACTGCTACAACCACGACCACCAGGTCGTGTGGAACTACTTCTCCGGGGAGCTGTGGCGGCGCACCAAGCAGGCCATCGAACGCCACCTCGCCGCCCTCTGCCGCCGACGCGGCATCCCCCTCGTCCGGGTTGTCACCGCCTCCGGCAAGGCCCGCTCGGTGCCGCCCGTGCGGGTGTCCCACGGCAAGGTCGCCGAGATGCAGCGCCGGGCAGCCGTTCATTTCCATGTCCTGCTGCGCCTCGACGGCGTCGACCCCGACGACCCGGACGCACCCTTGCCGCCGCCGGCCGGCATCACCGTCGACCACTTGGAGGCAGCCGTCCACGCCGCTGCCCGCCAGATCACCGTCACCACACCCCCGCATCCCGACCAGGAACGCGGCTGGGTGGTGGCCTGGGGCGAGCAGGTCGACGTCCGGCGCATCAACAGCGCTGGGGACGAACTGACCGACGGCAAGGTTGCCGCCTACCTCGCCAAGTACGCCACCAAGGCCACCGAAGCCACGGGCCGCTCTTTCGCCCGCCTCACCCCGGCCACCATCGATGACTACGCCAACCCGGAAGGCGACCACCTCGCCCGCCTCATCGACGCCTGCTGGCACCTCGGACGCCCCACCGGCACCGACACAGCCAGCGGCGCCGCAACGGCCGACACCCGTCAAGGCAGCCTTGACACCGAATTGAACGCCTACGCCGGGCTGCGCCGCTGGGCGCACATGCTCGGCTTCGGCGGTCACTTCCTCACCAAAGCCCGCCGCTACTCCGTCACCTTCGGCCTGCTCCGCGACACCCGCGCCACCTACCGCCGCGCCGAGGACGACGACCCCACCGACACCGTGACGGTTGGCGTTCTCACCTACGCCGGCTCCGGATGGCTCACCGAAGGCGATGCGCTCCTAGCCAACACCGCCGCCGCCCAGCGCCGGCAGGCCAGACGCATCGGCCGGGAAGAACTCGCCCACGAGGCCTGGCTCATCGGGGCCGCCGCATGAGCCGAGACCTCACTCCCCGCTGGTACTCGCCCGCCGAGGTCGCCGTCCTGCTCGGCTTCGGCATCTCCAAGGTCAAGATGAAGATCGCCACCGGCGAGCTGCGCTCCATCAAGGACGGCAAGTACCGCCGCATCCTCCCCGAATGGGTCGACGACTACATCCGCGACCAGGTCGAGCGCCAGGAGGCCGCCTGATGCCCGGACGCGCACGAGCCAACGGCGAAGGCTCCATCTTCCCTTACCGCAACGGCTTCGCCGCCTACGTCTGGGTCACCAAGCCCGATGGCAAACGCACCCGCAAGTACGTCTACGGCAAGACCCGCGAGGCCGTCCACGACAAGTGGATCAAGTTGCACCAGCAGGCGAAACAAGGGCCGGTGGCGACCAGCGTCCCGACGGTCGGCAGCTTCCTCACCTACTGGCTGACCGAGATTATTCAGCCGAACAGGGCACCGTTGACCTACGCCACATACGAGACGTTCGTCCGCCGCTACATCGCACCCGGCCTCGGTGCCAAGCGGCTCGACCGGCTCCAGTCCCGCGACGTGCAGACCTGGATCAACCAGGTCGCCCGCACCTGCCAGTGCTGCGCCCAGGGCAAGGACGCCGCACGCCCGAAGGACAAGCGGCGCTGCTGCGCGGTCGGCCGCTGCTGCCAGGCCGTCCCGTCCCCACGGACGGTCAGCGACATCCGGGCCGCGCTGCGGGCCGCCCTCACCCACGCCCAGGCCGAAGACCTCATCACCAAGAACCCGGCCGTGCCGGTCACCCTCGCCACCGTTCGCCGCCGCAGGGGCAAGTCGTGGTCGAGCGACGAGGCCCGCAAGTTCCTCGAATCGGCCCGCGCCGACGAGGATCCGCTCTACGCCGCCTACGCCCTGGTCCTCGTCACCGGCCTCCGCAAAGGCGAAGCCCTCGGGCTCACCTGGGCAGACGTCGACCTCGACGCCGGAGAACTGACCATCGGCCGCCAACTGCAACGCGTGCGCGGGCAACTCCTGCACCGGGACACCAAAACCCAGGCGTCCGACGCCACACTCCCCCTGCCCGACATCTGCCTGACGGCGCTCAAGCTGCGGAGCGAACAGCGCGACGAGGCACGAGCAGCCGCCGGCAAGGCTTGGCACGAAACCGACCTGGTATTCACCACCCGCTATGGCACGCCCATCGAGCCGCGCAACTTCCAGCGTTCGTGGCAGACGAGGTGCGACAAGGCGGGAGTCAAGCCGATCACCGTCCACGACGCCCGGCGTACCTGCGCCACACTCCTGGCCGACCTCGACGTCCACCCGAGAGTCGCCATGCAGGTCCTCCGGCACGCCCGCTTCTCCGTGACCATGGAGATCTACACCCAGGTATCGACCAAGGCGACCAGAGACGCACTCAAACGCCTCGGTGATTCACTCGGCCGCTGACGGAACTGCTGTACTTAGCTGCTGTACGACAGCAGAAAGGCCACCTCCCGTTTCCGGGAAGTGGCCTTTGACCTGCGTGGGCGATACTGGGATCGAACCAGTGACCTCTTCGGTGTGAACGAAGCGCTCTCCCGCTGAGCTAATCGCCCTCAGCGCCGATGACTCTACCTGATCGTGTGAGCGGACCGGAAATCCGGGTCCCGCGCGCCGCACCCCCACCCGCCCGCGCGCCGCACCCGGCGCCGCAACCCGGGTCAGTGCGTGGCGAGGTAGTGCAGCAGCCGGGCCACCAGGTCGATGCCGAGGCTGTACTTGAGCGAGAGCCACACCACCGTGGCGACGAAGATCAGGCCGACGGATCCGAGGGCGACGCGTACCGGCAGGGACCGGGAGGTGGCCCAGCGGGTCCAGGCATGGACGTGCCGTCGGGTGAAGGCGAGCAGCCGGCGGGCCCAGTGGAACTCGACGGCCCAGATGGCGAGGCCGCCGATCACGATCAGCCAGCCGGGGCCGGGCAGCGGGATCAGGGCGAGGCCGACGGTGACCACCAGCGCCCCGGCGATCGCGATGAAGATCTTGAGTGCGACCCGGCCGGTGGGGTTGGCGCGGATCAGGTCGAGACTGGTCCGGACCCGCTGCCGGAAGCCGGTCGGCGGGCGATCAGCAAGGGCGGTGCCGGCGCCACCGGAACCACGGGTGGGACGGCCGGCGCCACCGGCCCGGACGGGGCGCGAGGCGGCGCCGCGGGCAGGCGCGCGACCTCGACCGGAGCGGCCGCCGGCGGCAGGCCGGCCGGTCCCGTCGTGCTGATCCTTCGGCACCGCGTTCCCCCGCCTTTCGGCTGCTCGGACCCCTACTTTCGGTGAGTCGGTCGCGGTCGCCGCATCCATTGAGGATCGGTTCGTGACCATTTCACCCCCCAGTGTCGCCTCGGCCCGTCACTTGCGCAGACCACTGGACGTTACCGGAGTAAGTCGACGACTGAGCCACCCGACGCCGGGCGGGATCACGCACTGGGCAGACCGGAAATCGTACAAGAAGTTTCACATTCTGGCGGCGCTTCCGAGGCACTTCCCACCACTGGGTGAAGTCAGCGTATGGCGGAGCGTAGCCAGGAGTAGCACCTGAGTATGGGAAAAGCGGGACACGCGCGTTCCGCAGCGGTGCCGGGGGGAGAACGTCCATGAGTGTCATCCGACCGACGACCGTAGAGGTCGAGACGTCGCTAAGGCTCGTCGCACCTGACGCCACCGCCTTGCCGGTGCGTGCCAGTCTGCGTTACGACCCTGCTGACCCGTATGCGGTCCATGTCCTGTTCCACGCCGAATCCGCCGGTGGCGAGGCCGTCAGTTGGTCCTTCGCCCGCGAACTGCTGGTGACCGGTCTCGACGAACCGGCCGGCATCGGCGACGTCCGGGTCTGGCCCTGGGCCACCCCGCGCGGCGACTTCGTCGCGCTGGCGCTGTCGTCACCCGACGGCAACGCGCTCTTCGAGGTGCCGCGCAGCGTGCTGGTGCGCTTCCTGCGGCGAACCTACGTCGTCGTCCCGCGCGGCCGTGAGGCCGAGCACCTCGACGTCGACACGGCGGTGAACCGGCTGCTCGCCGGCCGCTGACCCATCCGATCGGAGCCGCGTGGATCTGCCGAGTCCGCGCGGCTCCGGCTCACCCGCGACCGGGTACGCCTCAGCCGTGCGTGGTGAGGCCGCCGTCGACGGGGATCACCGCGCCGGTCAGGTACGCCCCGGCGCGCGACGACAGGTAGATCGCCGTGCCCGCCATGTCCTCCGGGCGGCCGATCCGGCCCAGCGGCACCTGCTGTTCGATCGCCGAACGGGACGCCGGGTCCTGCAGGGCGAACGCCATCATCTTGCTCTCGAACGGGCCCGGGGCGATCGCGTTGACCGTGATCTGCTCACCGGCCAGTTGGTGGGCCAGACTGCGGGTCAGCATGTGCACCGCCGCCTTGGTGGCCGAGTAGGCGTACACCTCCATGAACGGCACCCGGATGCCGTCGACCGAGCCGATGTTGATCACCCGGGCCGGGTCGTCGGCGCTGGCTGCGGCGCGCAGCGCCGGCAGCAGCGCGGTGGTGAGCCGGAAGACCGCCTTGACGTTCACCGCCCAGAGCTTGTCGAACGCGCTCTCCGGGTACGCCTCCAGCGGCGCGCCCCAGGTCGCGCCCGCGTTGTTGACCAGCACGTCGAGCCGGTCGCCGGTGCGCTCCCGCACGGCCGCGGCCAGCCCCTCGGCCCCCGCGTCGTGGCCCAGGTCGGCCGGCACGCCCTCGCACCGCCCTTCGGCGGAGAGCTTCTTGGCCACCGCCGCGCAGACGTCGGCCTTGCGGGAGGAGACGATCACTCGGGCGCCGGCCTGCACGAAGCCCCGGGCGATCATCAGCCCGATCCCCCGCGTGCCGCCGGTGACCAGGACCGTCTTGTCGGCGACCGAGAACAGCTCCGTCATGCCCATCCCTCGCGAGTCGGTGGACCTACCGCTCGGTAACGTAACCGCGCCTCCGACCGGGGACAACCCCGCGTACGCGACACCGCGGTCCCGTCGCCGGGATGCGACCACCCCCACCTCCGGTTACCGTCGCAGGTGATGGTCCCTTCCGGTCAGCTCTCCCCGGCAACGCACCCCGACCTGCCCACCGCCGAGATCGACCTGCTCGACCTCGGTGACCTCGCCTCCGAGCCCGGGTGGCGCCGCCCGACGCTGCTCGACGCGGATCTGCTGATCCTGGTCACCGGCGGCCACGGCACGGCCGAGCTGGACTTCCGCCCGCTGCCGTGCCGGCCGGGCACGCTGCTGCGGGCCAGCCCCGGCCAGGTGCTGCGCTGCAGCCCGCAGCTCGACGCGACGGTGGTGCGCTGGCGCGGCGAGACGCTGCGCGGCCTGGACGTCGACCCGGACGCCGTGCCGACCCACCACCAGCTCGCCGGCGAGGACGAGGACGCGGTGATCAACGAGGTCAGCCAGTTGGCGGTGGACAGTCGCCGGCACCGCGCCAACCCGGCCGCCCGGTCGCTGCTGCGCCACGAGTTGGCCGTACTGCTGCTGCGCCTGGCGCTGCTCCCCACCGACCACCCCGGCGGGGCCGACGGCGGGCCGCACCGGTCGGAGCTGGTCACCTTCCACCGGCTGTGCCGGGAGATCGAGCGCGGCTACCAGCACACCCGCCGGGTCGAGGACTACGCCGCCCAGTTGGGCTGCTCGGTGCGTACCCTGACCCGGGCCTGCCTGGCGGTGACCGGGCGCAGCGCCAAGCAGGTGGTGGACGAGCGGGTCGCGCTCCAGGCCAGCCGGCTGCTGGCCGCCACCGACGAGCCGGTGGCCCGGATCGGTCGCCGGCTGGGCTTCCCCGAGCCGACCAACTTCGGCCGCTTCTTCACCCGGGAGGTCGGGGTGAGCCCGGGGGCGTTCCGCGCCGCGCGGGAGCAGCCGCTGCGCCGGATCGTCCGGCAGCGTCGGCCCGCCGACCCGGCGGAGTGAGACGGGCGGGCATGATGGCGGGGTGCAGATCTCCGCGCGCGGCGACTACGCGGTACGGGCGGCGCTGAGCCTCGCCACCGCGTACCCCTCGCTGCTGTCCACCCAGGCGATCGCCACCGAGCAGGACATGCCGCGCAAGTTCCTGGAGGCCGTCCTGGCCGACCTGCGCCGGGCCGGCATCGTGCGGGCCCAGCGCGGCGCGGAGGGCGGCTACACGCTGGCCCGGCCGCCCCGCGAGGTCACCGTCGGGGCGATCCTGCGCGCCGTGGAGGGCCCGCTGGCCGGGGTGCGCGGCCTGCGCCCCGAGGAGACCCGCTACGAGGGTTCGGCGGAGAATCTCCCCCGGCTCTGGGTGGCCGTGCGGGCCGCCGTCCGGCAGGTGCTCGACGAGGTCAGCCTCGCCGAGGTGGTCAGCGGCCGACTGCCCGCACACGTCCGAAAGCTGACCGCTCTGCCCGACGCCTGGGAGCCCCGCTGATGCCCACCCCCACCCTGCGCACCGACCGGCTGCTGCTGGAGCCCTACCGCCCGGCCGACGCCGACGACTTCGTCGCCCTGCTCAGCGACCCGGAGGTGGCCCGGTACATGGGCGACGGCCCGATGACCCCCGCCGACGCCGCCGCCCTGTTCGGCCGGGTGTTCACCACGGTCTACGCCGAGGACCTGTTCGACGTGTGGGCGGTGCGCCGCGACGGCCGGTACGTCGGGCACGCCGAGATCAAGCGCACCGACGAGGTCGACGGCCACGAGCTGGTGTACGCCCTGGCGAAACCGGCCTGGGGCGCCGGCCTCGGCACCGAGCTGGCCCGGGCCCTGGTCCGGTACGGCTTCGACACCCTCGACCTGACCCGGGTGCACGCCACCGTCGCCGAGGCCAACACGGCCTCGCTGGCGCTGCTGGCCAAGCTCGGCTTCGTCCACCTGCGGGACGTCACCGAGGACGACGGCAGCGTCACCCGGGTCCTCGCCGTCGACCGCGCGCCGGTGCCCGCCTGAGCCGGCGCCGGCACGCGCCCCGGAGTCACAGCGTCCGGATCACCTCCTCGGCGGCCAGCCGGGGCAGCCGGTCGTGCCAGGCGTCCGGCCCCGGGCGGCCGATGTTGACCAGCAGCAGCACCTCGTGCCGGCCGTCGGGGAAGAACTCGCGTTGCACGCCGGCGGCGTCGAAGCCGGCCATCGGCCCGGCGGCCAGGCCGGCGGCGCGCACCCCGAGCAGGAAGTAGCCGGCCTGGAGGGTGGCGTTGAACCGGGCCTGGGCGACCCGCTTCGCCCGGTCGGCCAGCCAGTCCCTCGCTTCCGGCCGGTGCGGGAACAGCTCCGGCAGCCGGTGGTGGAAGTCCACGTCCGCGGCGAGCACCGCGACCAGCGGGGCGATGGCCGTCTTGGCCCGGTTGCCGGCCGACACGTATGGCAGCAGCCGGGCACGCGCCGGGGCGGAGCGCACCAGCAGCACCCGCAGCGGCTGGCCGTTGAGCGCGGTCGGGCCGTACCGGACCAGGTCGTGGATGGCGGCGACCTGGGCGTCGGTGACCGGCTCGTCGGTGAACGTGTTCGCCGTGCGGGCCGCCCGGAAGAGCAGGTCCTGGGCGTCCCGGTCCAGCGCCAGCAGATCCGCCGTCACCGACGCCCGCGTCACGCGGCCACCGCCGTGGCGGTGCTGGTGTAGCCGCCCCGGTGGTAGACCAGCGGCTCGGCGTCGGCGCCGGCGGCCAGCGTCAGCGGCTCGGCGATGACGACGGTGTGGTCGCCGGCCGGCACCCGGTGCACGACCCGGCAGAGCAGCCGGCCCAGCACCCCGTCGAGCAGCGGCAGCCCGAACGGCCCCGGCGTCCACCCCCGGTACGCGGCGAACCGGTCGATCCCGCTGGTGGCGAAGATGCGGGCGGCCTCCCGCTGGTCGGCGGCGAGCAGGTGCACCGCGACGTGTTCGGCGCGGGCCAGCACCGGCCAGCTCGACGAGGCGACGCCGAGGCAGAACGAGACCAGCGGCGGGTTCAGCGAGACGGAGGTGAACGAGGTGGCGGTGAAGCCGGCCCGCAACGGCGCCCCGATCCCGCCCAGGCAGGCCGGGTCGGTGCCCCGGGCGACGGCGGTGACCACGGTGACGGTGGACGCCTGCCGGCGCAGCAGCCCCCGGAACAGGTCCCGGTCCACCGGCAGCAGGTCGGCGCTCACTCCGCCACCTCAGCTCGCGACTGCGGGGCTCGCAACCCCGGCTCACTCCTCGCGCTCACGCCGTCACCAGCTCGCGGGTGGCGTACGAGCTGGCCGGGCGGGGCAGCCCGTAGTGCTCGCGCAGCGTCCGACCGGTGTACTCGTGCCGGAACAGCCCCCGGGCCCGCAGCAGCGGCACCACGTGGTCGACGAAGTCGGCCAGCCCGCTGGGCAGCAGCGGCGGCATCACGTTGAAGCCGTCGGCGGCGCCCTCGGTGAACCACAGCTCGATCTGGTCGGCGATCTGTTCCGGGGTGCCGGCCACCACCCGGTGCCCGCGCCCGCCGCCGAGCCGGCCGATCAGCTGCCGCAGGGTGAGCTGCTCCCGCCGGGCCAGCTCGACGACGAGCTGGTAGCGGCTCTGGTGGGCCTGGACGCTGGTCACGTCGGGCAGGTCGGGCAGCGGCCCGTCCAGCGGGTACCCGCTGAGATCGATCCCGGTCATGCCGGAGAGCTGGGCGAGGGCGTGCTCGGGGACGATCAGCGCCTCCAGCTCGGCGGCGAGGGCCTGCGCCTCCGCCTCCGTACCGCCGATCACCGGGGCGATGCCGGGCAGCACCTTGACCAGGTCCGGGTCCCGGCCGGCGGCGGTGGTGGCCCGCTTGAGGGCGGCGTAGAAGGCCTGGCCGTCGGCGAGGGTCTGCTGGGCGGTGAAGACCGCCTCGGCGTACCGGGCGGCGAAGGCGATGCCGTCGGGAGATGAGCCGGCCTGCACCAGCAACGGCCGGCCCTGCGGCGGCCGGGGCGTGTTCAGCGGGCCGCGGACCTTGAACACCTCGCCGGCGTGGCCCACCTCGTGCACCCGGTCGGTGTCGGCGAAGACCCCGGCCGCGGCGTCCAGGACGAGGGCGTCGTCCTCCCAGCTGTCCCAGAGCTTGATCGCCACGTCGACGAACTCGGCGGCCCGCCGGTACCGGTCGGCGTGCGCGGGGTGCTCGTCGAGGTTGAAGTTCCACGCCTCGCGGGACTGCGCGGAGGTGACGATGTTCCAGCCGGCCCGGCCGCCGCTGAGGTGGTCCAGCGAAGCGAACTTGCGGGCGATGTTGAACGGCTCGTTGTAGGTGGTGGAGACGGTGGCGATCAGCCCGATGTGGTCGGTCGCGGTGGCCAGCGCGGCGAGCAGGGTGAGCGGTTCGAAGACGGCCTGGATGTTGTGTCGTACGGCCGGCCCGACGGCCAGCCCGTCGGCGAGGAAGACCGAGTCGAGGGTGCCGCGTTCGGCGATCCGGGCCAGCTCCTGGAAGTGCCGGACGTCGCCGACCCGGCTCGGGTCGGTGCGCGGGTGCCGCCAGGCCGCCTCGTGGTGGCCGACGCCCATCAGGAATGCGTTCAGGTGCAGGGTGCGGGACATGGCGTTTCCTCTCAGGCGGTGACGTCGACGCGCCAGGTGGAGAAGCGGCGTTCGACGGCGACGAGGAGCTGGTTGACGACGAGGCCGATGGCGGAGATGGTGATGATCCCGGCGTACATGTCCGGGATCGCGAAGTTGTACTGGGCGTAGTTGACGAGGTAGCCGAGCCCGGCCTTCGCGCCGACCATCTCGGCGGCGACCAGCACGAGGATCGAGTACGCCCCGGCCAGCCGGACGCCGGTGAAGACCGTCGGCACCGCCGCCGGCAGGATCACCTTCTGGAACAGCCGCAGGTGGTTGAGCCCCATCGAGCGGGCGGAGCGCACCAGCAGCGGGTCGACGCCCTTCACCCCGGCGATGGTGTTCAGCAGGATCGGCCAGGAGCAGGCGTAGAGCACCAGGGCGATCTTGGAGGTCTCCCCCAGGCCGAGGATCAGCACGAAGACCGGCAGCAGCGCCAGCGCGGCGGTGTTGCGGAACACCTCCAGCAGCGGGCTGAGCAGGTCGGCGAGCGGCCGGTACCAGCCGATCAGCAGCCCGAGCGGGATGGCGGTGAGCACGGCCAGCCCCAGCCCGGTCAGCGAGCGGGTGAGGCTGGCCCCGACGTGGTCGGCGAGCTGCCCGCTGGTCAGCAGCGCCCACCAGGCCACCAGCACCTCCGACAGCGGCGGCAGGAAGACCCGGTCGACCAGGCCGACCCGGGGCGCGGTCTCCCACAGGGCGGCGAGGGCGAGCAGCGCGGCGCTGCGGTGCAGCGCCCGCCCGCCGAGGCCGAGCAGCCGACCGGGCAGCGCGGGCCCGGCGACGGCCGGCGCCGCCGGGGGCGTGGCGGCGGGGACCGCCAGCCGGGTGGGTCGTTCGGCGATGTCAACCAACGCGGGCCTCCTCGGTTCGGGTCGCCGCCGGCGCCGCGCGGTCCGCGTCGGCATCGGCGACAGCGGGGGTACGACCACCGTCGGCTCCGGTGCCGGCGGGGCGGCCGGCCCCCGGGGCGCGGACGGCGGGGCGTTCGGCGGACTGCGCGGCTCGCACCTCGTCGCGCAGCAGCGTCCAGATCTCGTGTCGGTGGTGCCGGAAGGCGTCGGAGGAGCGGACGTCCTCGATGGCGCTCCGGTCACCGAGGCCGATCTCGATGACCTGCTTGATCCGCCCGGGGCGGGAGGTCATCACGGCGACCCGCTGGCCGAGGTAGACCGCCTCGTCGATGCCGTGGGTGATGAACACGATCGTCTTGCCGGTGCGCTGCCAGATCCGCACCAGCTCGTCCTGCAACGAGTCGCGGGTCTGCGCGTCCAGCGCGGCGAACGGCTCGTCCATCAGCAGGATGTCCGGGTCGTACGCGAGGCTGCGGGCGATCGCCACCCGCTGCTTCATCCCGCCGGACAGTTCGTGCGGGTAGCGCTCGGCGAACCCGCCGAGCCCGACCAGGTCCAGGTGGTGGGCGACCAGCTGGGCCCGCTCGGCGCGGGGCACGCCCTTGGCCTCCAGTCCGAACGCGACGTTGCCGGCGGCGGTACGCCAGGGCAGCAGCGCGTACTGCTGGAAGACGATGCCCCGGTCGAGGCCGGGCCCGGTGACCGGGCGGCCGTCGACCAGCACCTCCCCGGAGGTGGGTCTGGACAGCCCGCCGAGCAGGTCGAGCAGGGTGGACTTGCCGCAGCCGCTGGGGCCGACGACGACCAGGAACTCGCCGGGGCGTACCCCGAGGGTGAGCTGGTCCAGGGCGGTGACCGCGCCGGCGGACGCGCGCCGCCCGGCGCGGACGCCGAAGGTCTTGGTGACCCGGTCGAAGCGGACCTTGTCGTCGCTCACGCCGCACCCCCGCCGGAGGCGAACGAGTTGTACTTGTTGGTGTAGATGTCGCCGGGCTTCGGCTTGTCGCCCTTGAGTTCGCCGGTGTCGGCGAGCCAGTCGATCCAGGTGGTGAACTCCCGGTCGGTGATGACGCCGCCCTTGCCGGCGACGCCGCTGCTCTTCCAGTAGCGCACCAGCGCCGGGTCCTCGTTGCGGCCGCGCTTGGCGATGATCGCCTCCAGTCGGGCCACCACGGTCTCCCGGGGCTGGCTGCGGGCCCACTCGATGGCCCGGCCGACCCCGCTGACGAACGTCTTCACCGTGTCCGGGTTGCGCTTGAGGAAGTCGTCGCGGAAGACGTAGGAGCCGCCGCTGAACGCCCCGAGCAGTTCGTAGTCGGTGAAGATGGTGCGGACGCCGCCGTTGGCGACCGCCTTGTCGCGGATCACGCCGCCGAGCACCGCGACGTCGATCTGCCGCTGCCGTAGCGACTGCTCGGAGTTCACCGGCGGGATGGCGACCAGCTCGACCTGGGCGATCTCGGCGGGGCTGAGCCCGTTGCGGGCCAGCCAGATCTTCAGCACCGCCTCGGCGTGCGCGCCGAGGGTGTTCATGCCGACCTTCTTGCCGATCAGGTCGCGGGCGGTGCGGATCGGGCTGTCGTCGAGGACGTAGTAGCCCTGGAAGGTCTGCGCGTCCGAGCCGTAGTAGCTGACCACGGCGGTGATCGGGGCGTTGGCGGTGGCGAGCTTGACGATGGCGCCGTTGAACGCGCCGCCGAAGTCGCTCTGCCCGGTGGCGGTGGCCTGGATGTCCTGCGGGCCGCCGGTGACGTTGCCGATCCACTTCAGCTTCACGTCACCGAGGTAGCCGAGGTCGGCGGCGAGTTCGGGGAGGGTGACCTGGCCGACCGAGCCCTGGTAGCGCAGCTCCATTGTCTGGCCGGACGCCTCGGCGTGGCCGCCGCAGGCGGTGGCGCTGGTCAGGGCGAGCAGGGCCGCGACGGCGGCGAGGGTACGACGGAATGAGGACATGGACGTCTCCTGATCTGAGCACGAGGAGGACCGCGCCCGGTGGCGCGGGGGTACGCCGGCGCGCGGCGCCGGGCCGTCGTGGGCCGGGCCGTGCGGTGTGGCGGTGAAGGGATGGCGCGGACGGCGGTGGGCGTCAGCTCAACAGAGCGCGCTCGCGTGCCGGACCAGGTCGACGTGCACGCGAGCGGTGAGAAGAAGCTCGTCCCGCTGCGACATGAGCCCATGCTGCCGGCCCGCCACGAGCCCGGTCAACGCCCTTCCAGAACATGAGATGCGCGTCGCTGACTTTGTTGCATCCCTTGCCGAGCTGCGTTTACCGCCCCGCAACACCTACCTGCTGAGTAGAGATTGCGATGACCGTCCGCAGCGGATTCGCAGCGGGGTTTCGCAAATCGTCGGTTCGGGCATGTTCGGTGGCGTCAGAGCAGGGCAGGACAGGGAACGGCGGAGGGAGCCCACGATGGGTCTGATGTTCCGTAAGCGCAAGAAGTACGGGCCGATCATCCTGAACTTCACCGAGAACGGCTTCTCCTCGTGGAGCATCAAGATCGGTCGCTGGTCCTGGAACTCCAAGGCCAAGGCGCACCGCGTCGACCTGCCGGGGCCGCTCTCCTGGAAGCAGGACAAGAACCGGGCGTGACGTCCCGACGTCGAGCGGGGTGCCGGTGATTCACCGGCACCCCGCTCGACGTTCGACGGCCCGTACCCGCGGCCCCCGGCCCGGCGGCGGCTTCGCCGTTCCGCCGCTGGCGGCGGCGTCCGCGGCGCGCTCTACTTCGCGCTGGCCATCCTGACCACCGTCGGCTACGGCGACGTGAGCGCCCAGGGGCAGGTCGCCCGGGCGGTGTCTGCGGGCAGCTGGTGTTCAGCATCGCCGGTGGTGGCCACCGGCGCGTCGGTGCTGGTCAAGCAGTTGACCGGGCGGCTGCGGCCGGGCCGGCGGTGATCAGCACGTCGCCGCCGAGCCGGCCGTGCTCCGGGTCGCGGCGCACCGCGCCGGAGTGCAGCAGGCTGGTGAGCGCGCCGACGGTGTCCGCGGCCCGGTAGACGGTCGCGGTGAGGGTGTGCCGGCGCAGCTCGGTGACCGTACGCGGACCGGAACGGGCCAGCTCGGCCAGCAGCTCGCGGCGCAGCGGCCCCGGCTCGGGGTGCAGGGCGATGTCGAGCAGCCCGCCCGCCGGGTCCTCGGGGTCGCGGTAGCGCACCCCGGCGAACTCGTCGACCTCCCACAGCGCGTCCTTGAACGCCTCCAGGCTCTTCTCCAGCCCGGTGCCGAACGCCACCCGCCGGGCCGGCGACCCGTCGGCCGGCACCAGCTCGACCTCGGTGACCAGCGCAAAGCCGGCGCCGGTCAGGGCCGGCCGCAGCGACACCGGCGCGGGGGCGCTGAGCAGCAGCTCGGCCGGGCGACCGGTCGCCGCGGCGGCCAGCAGCGCCGGCTCGGCGGCCGCGGCGTCCACCATGGTCAGCAGCGGCGCGCCGGCCGCGCCGGCCGCCTTGAGCACCACCGGCAGTCGGGACGCGTCCCCCGGGACCAGGTGCACGGCCACGTCGGCCGGCAGCGTCGCCTCGACCGGACCGAGCCGGGCCGGCAGGTCGGGCCCACCGCCGGCGAGCACCAGGACGGTCAGCCGCCGCCCGCGCAGCCGGTCGGCGAACTCGGCCACCACCCGCAGCGCCGCCTCGGCGGCGTCGGGATCGGGGTACGACAGGGCGAGGGTGGCCCGCCGGGAACGGTGCAGCGCCCCCGGCAGCCAGTGGTCGAGCTGCCGGACGAGCAGTTCACGCAGGACGGTGTCGGTGGCCATCGTTGTACCGTACGGCGGCCTCAGGCCGGGATGGAGATACCCACCCCGCCCCGGGTCTGGCCGCCGTAGCGTCGCCGCTCCCGGTCGAGGTCCAGCCGGCCGATCCGCTTGCGCGCCGCCAGCGCCTCGTCGTCGAGCAGGTCGGCCGGGACGATCCAGACGATCTCGAACTCCAGGCCGTCCGGGTCCTGCCCGTAGAGGCTCTTGGTGGTGCCGTGGTCGGAGGTGCCGACCAGCGCGCCCGCGGCGGCCAGCCGCTCGGCGGTGGCGCCCAGCTCGTCGAGGGTGTCCAGCTCCCAGGCCAGGTGGTAGAGGCCGACGGTGGCCCGCCCGGCCTGCGAGCGGCCGGCCGCCGCGCCGATCTCGAACAGGCCGAGGTCGTGGTCGTTGGCGGAGTCGGGCGCCTGGAGAAACGCGGCGCCACGGAACCCGTCCGGGGTCATCGCCACCGGCCGGAAGCCCAGCACGTCGCGGTAGAAGGCGACGCTGCGGTCGAGGTTGCTGACGTACAGGACGGCGTGGTTGAGGCGGTGGATTCCCATGCAGTCCACGCTAACGCGGTTTGGTTGAGCGTTCAACCATTGCCGCTATGATGGACGCCATGACCCGGTGGCTGGACCCCGACGAGCAGCGCACCTGGCGGGCCTTCCTGACCGCCTCCCGGGCGCTGATGGACACCCTCGACCGCGAGCTGCAACGCGACGCGGGGATGCCGCACGCCTACTACGAGATCCTGGTCCGGCTCTCCGAGGCCCCTCGGCGGCAACTGCGGATGAGCGAGCTGGCCGACCTGACCGGCTCCTCGCGCAGCCGGCTCTCGCACGCCGCAGCCCGGCTGGAGGCGGCCGGGTGGCTCCGGCGCGAGGACTGCCCGACCGACCGGCGCGGCCAGGTCGCCGTCCTCACCGACCACGGCTTCGCGGTGCTCGCCGCCGCCGCGCCCGGCCACGTCGAGGGGGTACGCCGGCACCTCTTCGACGCGCTCAGCCCGGCCCAGGTCGACCAGTTGCGCCGGATCAGCGAGACGCTGGTCGCCCACCTGACCGGTTGACGACTCCGATCACCGTCGGGGCTTGTACAACCCGTGGCCGGACGAGCACGATGGGGCGTGCCCTCCGGCTTCGGTGAACTGACCCTCCAGGCGCACCACCTGGTGTCCGCCGGCGACCTGGCCGGCGCGCAGCGACTGCTCGCCGACGCGCTGACCGACGTCGACCCCCGGCCCGACCACGCCTCCCCCGAGCTGGCCGACGCCGCCGGGCTCCAGGCGCGGGTGCTGGTCGCGCTCGGCGAGCCGCACTCCGCGCGCGGCTGGGCGGCCTTCGCGTACGCGGCCGCCACCCGGCTCTACGGGCGCTCGGACGAGCGGACGATCTCGGCGGGAGCGACGCTGGCCGCCGTGCTGCACCGGGTCGGCAGCAACGCCCGCGCCGCGCGGCTCTACTCCGAGGTGATCCTGGAACTGACCGCCCGCGACGGGCCGGAGTCGCTGCGGGTGCTCGCCGCGCACGCCGACCTGGCCACCGTGGAGTACGCCCGAGGTCAGTGCGCGCAGGCCCGGGAACGCCTGCAGGACGCCTGGGAGCTGCACCGCGAGGTCTACGGCGACGGCAACCCCAGCGGCATCAAGATGCTGGCCCGGCTCGGCGCGATGCAGCGCGACTGCGGCCGGTTCACCGAGGCGCACGACAACCTGGCGCTCGCCCGCGAACTGGCCCGGCAGCACCTGCCCGCCGACGACCCGCTGGCCCGGCAGGTCGCGGTCCTGGCCCGGGCGGCCGCCGACCCGGACCACGTCTGCGACGACGAGCCGCCCCCGGAGCGGGACGCCCCGGTGGTGCCGGCCGCCCGCACCGCCCCGGCCGACGAGGGGCCGCCCGAGCCGCCCGCCTGGCCGGTGGGGCCGGCGGCGACCGACCAGGCGTACCCGCCGACGGTGCCCGGCCAGCGGCTGCCCACCGAGGACGCCGACACCCCGGAGGCCGACGACCCGTACGCCGACTGGTGGCCGCCGGAGCCGGTCGCCGTGCCGGAGCCGGCCGCGCACGAGCCGGTCCCCCCGTCCGTGGTCGGGCTGGCCAACGGGTACGCCGAGGAGGCCGACGGGGTGCACCGGGTGGGTCAGCGCCACCCGGAGGAGTCCCGGCTGCTGCCGGTGGTGGTGCCCCGGCACCACGCGCCGCCGCCGCGCCGTAACCGGGCGACCCCGGCCGTGGTCGCCGGGCTGACCGTGGTGGTGCTGGGCACCGTCGCGGTGGTCGCCGGGGTGTCCCAGGTCGACGGCGGTGGCGACGACCCGCCGCCCGCCGCCGCGCCGACCGGCCCGCCGAGCCCCACCGCGTCGTCCGCGCCGACCGGCGCCGGGGTCGCCGCCCCGCCCGGCACCCCACCGGCCCGCGTGACCCTGCGCGACCGGCGCGACAACATCGCGCTGGACTGGGAGTACCCGGCGGGCGCGGAGGGGCCGGTGGTCATCTCCGGCGGCCGCGCCGGGCAGGACCCGCGCGCCTTCCAGGAGTTGCCCGCCGGCACGAACAGCTTCGTCGTCTACGGCCTGGACCGCACCAACGACTACTGCTTCACCGTCGCCGTGGTCTGGTCCACCGACACCGTCGCCCGCGCCCCCGAGGCCTGCACCCGCCGCCGCTGACCCCACCCATCCCTCCCCCACCACCCCGCCCGCCCGGTCGGGGCCTCTTTCGGAGAAAGCGTGGTTATCCGGCACCGTGAGGGCACTCTTTCTCGGAAAGCGCGCGAGCGGGCGGTCCGGGGGGACCAGCGCGGTCAGGGCACTCTTTTCCGGAAAGCGCGCCAGCGGGCGGCCCGGCGGGATCGGCGCGCTGAGGTGCTCTTTGCCCGAAAGTGCGCCAGCGGACGGCTGGCCGGGGATCAGCGCGATGCCACGCGGATGCCGCCGTCGAGGGACGGGCGGGCGAGAGGGTGGCGGGAGGTGTGACGTGGGCGTCTGCGGCCGGGATGCTTGGTGCGGCGGGTCGCGACGCGGTATCTTTCTCAGTTCGGCCACAAAAAAGGAATGGCAACAACGGCCATTCCTGGACCCATCTTAATTGACGAGGAGACGGCTTGTCAACGCAATCCGACGGTTCCGTCGCGCACCGGCACGACGACGAGATCGGCCGCGAGCAGGAGTACGTCTCGCTGCTCTACGGCCGGCTGGACGACATGCGTGAGCAGGCCGCCCAGCGGCTCACCGAGGAACTGCGGAACACCGGGGGCACGTTGCAGGCCCGGTCCCAGCGCGACAGCGCGGTCCAGATGTACGCCGACCAGGTCGAGCAGTTCTCCGCCGTGGAGAACGGGCTCTGCTTCGGCCGGCTCGACGACACCGACGGGGCCCGGCACTACATCGGCCGGATCGGCATCTTCGACACCACCGGCGACTACGACCCGCTGCTGATGGACTGGCGGGCCCCCGCCGCCCGGCCGTTCTACCTCGCCACCGCCGCCAACCCGCAGGGCGTCAAGCGGCGCCGGCACCTGCGTACCCGGCAGCGGAAGGTGACCGGACTCAACGACGAGGTGCTCGACCTCGCCACCGCCTCCCCCACCGCCCACGAGGAGCTGACCGGCGAGGCGTCCCTGCTCGCCGCGCTCAACGCCGGCCGGACCGGGCGGATGCGCGACATCGTGGAGACCATCCAGGCCGAGCAGGACCGGGTGATCCGGGCCGACCTGCCGGGCGTGCTGGTGGTGCAGGGCGGCCCCGGCACCGGCAAGACCGCCGTCGCGCTGCACCGCGCGGCGTACCTGCTCTACACCCACCGGCGGGAGCTTTCCAGCCGGGGCGTGCTGCTGGTCGGCCCGAACGCGACCTTCCTGCGCTACATCTCGCAGGTGCTGCCCACGCTGGCCGAGACGGGCGTGCTGCTGCGTACCCCCGGGGACCTCTTCCCCGGCGTCAGCGCGCGGCGGGCCGAACCGGCCGAGACGGCGGCGCTCAAGGGGCGGACGGTGATGACCGAGGTGCTGGCCGCCGCGGTCCACGACCGGCAGTGGGTGCCCGACGAGCCGCTGGAGATCGAGATCGAGCGGGACACGGTCCGGCTCGACCCGGAGATGGTCCGCCAGGCCCGCGACCGGGCCCGCCGCTCCGGCCGCCCGCACAACCTGGCCCGCGCCGTGTTCGACGTCGAGGTCGTCCACGCGCTCGCCGCGCAGATCGCCGAGCGGATCGGCGCCGACCCGCTGGGCGGGGAGAACCTGCTGGAGGAGGCCGACCGCGCCGAGATCCGCCGGGAGCTGCGCGAGGAGCCCGGCATCCGGGCCGCGCTCGACGAGCTGTGGCCGGTGCTCACCCCGCAGCGCCTGCTCGCCGACCTGTACGCCTCGACCGACCGGATCGCCGCGGCCGCGCCGATGCTCACCGACGCCGAGCGCGCGCTGCTGCACCGGGAGCCGGGCGGCTGGACGCCGGCCGACGTGCCGCTGCTGGACGAGGCCGCCGAGCTGCTCGGGGAGGACGAGCGGGCCGCCGCGGCCCGCCGCGAGCGGATCCGCTCGTTCCAGCGCGAGTACGCCGAGGGCGTGCTGGAGATCTGGAAGGGCTCCCGCTCGATCGACGTCGAGGACGAGGCCGACGGTGGCGAGATCCTCGGCGTCACCGACCTGATCGACGCCGACCGGCTGCTGGAGCGGCAGGAGGAGGCCGACCGGCTGACCACCGCGCAGCGGGCCGCCGCCGACCGGAGCTGGGCCTTCGGGCACGTGATCGTCGACGAGGCGCAGGAGCTGTCGCCGATGGCCTGGCGGCTGCTGATGCGCCGCTGCCCGAGCCGGTCGATGACCATCGTCGGTGACGTGGCGCAGACCGGCGCGCTGGCCGGCACCCCGTCCTGGGCCGACGCGCTGGAGCCGTACGTGGCCCGGCGCTGGCGGCTGGAGGAGCTGACCGTCAGCTACCGCACCCCCGCCGAGATCATGGCGGTGGCCGCCGAGGTGCTCGCCGAGATCGACCCCGCGCTGCGTCCACCCCGCTCGGTACGCGCCGGCGGCGTACCGCCGTGGGACCGCGCGGTGGACGCGGCCGGCCTGGCCGGCGAGCTGGTGGCGGCGACCACCCGGGAGGCCGCCGGGCTGGACGACGGGCGGCTCGGGGTGATCGTGCCGGCGGGCCGGGCCGACGAGCTGGCGGCCGCGGTGGTGGAGGCGCTGCCGGAGGCGGCGGTCGGCGAGCAGCCGGAGCTGGAGAGCCGGGTGGTGGTGCTGACCGTGGGTCAGGCCAAGGGCCTGGAGTTCGACTCCGTCCTGGTGGTCGACCCGGACGCCATCGTCGCCGAGTCCCCGCGCGGGCGCAGCGACCTCTACGTGGCGCTGACCCGGGCCACCCAGCGGCTCGGCGTGCTCCGCCCCACGTCCTGACGCCTGCTCCCGGCTGCGCCGGCGAGGAGCGATGTGGACAGCAGTGGCCTCACCCGTGCGGGTGAGGCCACTGCTTCGCTGTTCAACGCGATCGTCGCGGGACCGGGTCAGCCGGGGTTCGCGCGATCGTTGGTGAAGTTGCCCACCTGGGAGCCGGTCGAGGACTTGTCGCTCGTCGAGCCACCGGCGGGCGTGCTCAGGCCGCCCGTGGTGGCGTCGCCGGTGGTGGTCGGGGCGACCTTGCCGCGGTGTCGCTCCGGCTGGCGGGCCAACCGGCGCACACTGGCCGGGCCGGCGGTGCCGCCGGTGGTGGTGATCGCGCCCTGCCCCCGGGTCGGGCCGCCGTCGCGCAGCACGTTCGGGTCGACCGGAGCGTCGGCCGGATCGTCCGGATCCTGCTCCTGGATCACCCGCAGCACATCCGTCTGCGGCACGGTCACCTCGTCCAGGGCGCCCTCGCCGTAGACGCCGGCGGTGAGGCGCTCCTCGGCCAGCCGGGTTGACTCCCGCATCGTGTCGTTGTCACGCACGTCCATCACCTCGCAGATCTGGCAGTAATCCACTGCCTGCCCGGCCAGGCCGCGACCAAACCGGTCCGCGCCGGTTCACCGGCCGGCCGCCCGCCGCTCGCCTGCCGGCCGTTCCCGCTGCCCATGCTGACCGGCGGGTTGGCGGGAACCGCCCGCCCCCGTAGGAGAGACAGCGTGCGCAGAATGCGCCGTACCGCCATCGCCGCCCTGGTGGTGGCGACCGTGACATCCGGTCTGGCCGCGCCCGCCGAGGCGCGGCCGGGACCGGAGCGGACCTTCGACCTCCAGGCCCACCGCGGGGGCCTCGGGCTGCGGGTGGAGAACACCCTCGCCTCGTTCGGCAACGCCCTGCAGCTCGGCGTGAACACGCTGGAACTGGACGTGCAGATCACCGAGGACGGCCAGGCCGTGGTGACCCACGACCGCAGGGTCAGCGGCGCCAAGTGCGTGGACACCGCCCCGGTGCGCCCCGGGGACCCGGAGTTCCCGTACGTCGGCAGATACGTCAACACCCTCACCCTGGCCCAGGTGCGCACCCTCGACTGCGGCTCCCGGACCCTGCCGGACAAGCCCGGCCAGCTGGCCGTGCCCGGCGCCCGGATGCCCCTGCTGCGGGAGGTCTTCGACCTGGTCAAGCGCTACCGGGCCGACGACGTGACGCTCAACGTGGAGACCAAGGTGGAGGCCGGCGCGCCCACCGAGACCGCGCCCCGCGAGCAGTTCGTCCAGGTGACCGCCCGGGAGGTCCGTGCCGCCGGGCTGCTCAAGCAGGTCACCGTCCAGAGCTTCGACTGGGGCGCGCTGATGCGGATGCGCCAGGTCGAGCCGCGGCTGCCCCTGGTCGCCCTGACCAACTACGACTTCCTCCAGGTCGGCCGCCCCGGCGCGTCGCCCTGGCTCGGCGGCCTGGACATTGACGACTTCGCCGGCGACCCGATCCGGGCCGTGCGCAGCTTCGGCGCGAGCGCGTTCTCCCCGGTACACGGCTTCCCGCAGAACGGCACCGTCACCGACCCCGGCTACCGGCCGTACGTCACAAAGGACATGGTGGAGCACGCGCACCGCCACGGGATCAAGGTGATCCCGTGGACCGTGAACGACGTGCCGACCATGGCGAAGCTGCTCGACGACGGGGTCGACGGCCTCATCACCGACTACCCGGACCGGCTCCGCGACCTGCTGGCCACCCGCGGCCGGAAACTGCCCGCGACGCACGCCTCGTCGTTCGACATCCAGGCGCACCGCGGCGGCCGGGCCACCCGCCCGGAGAACACCCTGCCCGCCTTCGCGCACGCGCTGGAGCACCCGGCGATCTCCACCCTGGAACTGGACACCGGCGTCACCGCCGACGGGCACCTGGTGGTGCTGCACGACCGGACCGTCAACGGCTCGCACTGCGTCGACACCGCGCCGGCCCGCCCGGGCGACCCGCAGTTCCCCTACGTCGGCAAGCTGGTGCACGAGCTGACCCTGGCCCAGCTGAGGACCGTCGACTGCGGCTCGCGGACGTTGTCGGAGTTCCCGGCCCAGGTGGCCGCGCCCGGCGCCCGGATTCCCACCCTCGACGAGGTGTTCGCCCTGGTGCGCGCCAGCGGCCGCGACGACGTCCGGCTGAACGTGGAGACGAAGATCAGCCCGCTGGTCGACGACACCGAGCCGTACCCGAGCTTCACCCGCAAACTGGTCGGCGCGATCCAGCGGGCCGGCTTCACCGGCCGGACCACGATCCAGTCGTTCGACTGGCGCACCATCCGCTACGCCCACCGACTGGACCCGCGCATCGAGACGGTCGCCCTGGTCTGGCAGTACGGCCCGGCCGAGTGCGCCTCCCTCGCCGACGAATGCTCGCTGCGCGCCGTCCACGGCGACCCGTCGGTCAAGAGCCCGTGGACCGGCGGCCTCGACTGGTGGCAGCACCAGGACCTCGGCAAGCTGGTCCGCGCCTCCGGCGCCACGACGGTCTCCGCCAACTGGCAGGTGCACGACCCGGCCCAGGGCACGGTCGCCTCGGCCGACTGGTACCTGCGGGAGGACCCGGCCTACTTCCACGGCCCCCGCGTGCCGGAGCTGCAGCGGCGGTACGGGCTCACGGTCGTGCCGTACACCGTCAACGACCCGGCGGTCATGCAGCGGGTGATCGACCTGGGGGTGGACGGCATCATCACCGACGACCCGGAGCTGCTCGTCCGGGTGGCCGTGCGCAACGGCCTGCGCTGACGTACCACGCCGGTGGCGCTCTCCCCGCAGGGCGCCACCGGCGCGGCCGCAATCCGCTGGTGAGCCGGTGTTACCTCTCGGGGGCGTCGGGTAGACGGAGGTTGCCCGCGCCATGAACGCGAACCGTGCCGTGGCCGAAACGCGGTAGCGGGGCGAGGGAGTGCAGGTACTCATCAAATCCTGAGGAGGACCAGATGAGCACGCAGGCTGCATCCACCAGGCCCATCAACCGGCCGATGCAGGACGCGCCCAACCGGGCGGCGATGAACGAGGCTCCGACCCGTCCGATGCCGATGATGGGCGACGGGCGCCGCGAGCAGGTAATGCAGGCACCCGGCACCGAGACCAAGCCGTCGCTGCGTACGACGGAGTTCTGGGTCTACATCGCCGGCGTGATCGGCATACTGGCCGCGTCATTCCTCGTCGGTAAGAACTCGGTCGGGGTGGACATCTTCCGCGCCCCGCAGGCCTGGTTCTTCATCACCCTGCTGACCATCGGTTATCTGGGCAGCCGGGGCCTGGCCAAGGCCGGCAGCAACTTCCGCAGCAGTGAAGAGCGCAAGGCCCGTCACTGACCCACAAGATCAACGCCGTGAGAACGACGGCCCCCGGGATGAGTCCCGGGGGCCGTCGTCGCGTCGGCTCACTCGAAGTCGCCGCCGAAGTCACCGCCACCGAAGTCACCCTCGAAGGCGTCCTCGATCATCTCCCCGGCGACCAGGCCACCGGCGACGCCGAGGGCCGCCCCGGCGACCATGCCGCCCATACCGTTACCTCGGCGGCCGTACCCGTGCGGGGCGCCGAAGCCGGCGGCGCGCAGGCTGCCGTAGCGGGAGGTGGTCTCGCGCAGCCAGCCATCGACGACCTGCGCCCAGTCGACCCGGTCGGCGTCGGCGTGCGAGACGGTGTACCGGCCGAACGCGTCGTGGCCCGCGCTGAGGAAGCCACCGCGCTTGTCGCACTCGAGGATCACCTCGACGCCGTGCGGGCTGGTCACGAAGGTCAGCTCGACCTCGGTGACCGCCTGGGCGTACTGCGGCGCGGCGAAGAACTCGATCTCCTGGTAGAACGGCAGCGTCTGCTGGGTGCCGCGGAGGTGACCGCGCTCCAGGTCGGCGTGCTTGAACCGGAAGCCCAGCCGCTGGAAGGCCTCCAGGATCCGCTCGTGCACCGGCAGCGGATGGATGTTGACCTGGTCCAGGTCGCTCTTGTCGACCGCCCGGGCGATCGCCAGTTCGGTACGCAGACCCATCGTCATCCCACGCAGGCGCTGGCCGTAGACGTCGGTGATCGGGGCCTCCCACGGCACCGGCAGCTGGAACGGGATCGACAGCTGCTGCTTCGGCGCCAGCTGCAACGGCCCGCTGACCGCCATCCGCTGGAACTCCATGATGCCGGCGTACTCGGTGTCGCCGCTCTCGATCTCCACCCGGGTGACCAGGCCGACGGTGATCTGCTCGATGTTCGCCGGGGCGTCGCCGCCGACGAGGTCGACCTGCCCGTCGAGGGTCAGGCCCGGCCGGGTGTTCGGGTTGGCCAGGACCGTGTCGACGCTGGGCCCACCCACACCGAACGCGCTCAGCATCTTCTTGAAGACCATCGGAACTCCCGTGGGACAGTGCCCCCACTCCACCCTGGAGCGGGATGGTGACGCCTTGGCACTTTAGCCAGGGGCGCTGTGAGGTCGCTGAAAAGTACCTGCCCGCCACCGCCGACCGACGCATTAAGGGTGGACGCAGCCGAGCAGGCCAGTTCCGCCGCGGCCGACGGACACCGTCCTCAACTATTTGCGGGTGGGTATCGCCACGACCGAGACGTCCATGCCGAGTCGGTGCAGGTGCCGGGCGGCGCGATAGAGCGTCACCTGGGAGAAGGTGAACAGGGAGTCCGGCGTCAGCTCACCCTTAGTGAGCTGGATCGCGAAGACGAAGCCCGGTCGGCGGGGTACCGCGGCCCGCCGGTCAGCAGGTAGGCGCGCGAGCAGCTCCTGCCAGGCCTGCTCCCCGTCTAGGATCGCCTCGGCGGCCACGACGGCCTGGCTGAAGAGGTGGCTCAGGGGAGCGGAGCGGTCTGCGCGCTTCACGCAGACGAGCTGGTTGTCCGGGCTGATCAGGTCACAGATCTCAATGCCACGCGGGTGTGTGACGGTGCGGGCAAGGTCCCGGTCCAGGCTGACGAAGCCGCCGTCGCCCCCGACCCGCTCGTTGTAGCGGCGCTCGCTCTCACCAGACGGCCACGCCGGCAACTCCCAGCCGATCGGCTGAGACATCAGGCGCTCGGCTTCCCTGTGGAGGGTCTCCCGGTAGGCGTCGGAGACCCGGTAGAACTCACCCTGCTGGAACACGTACCGCTCGTCACCGGCGATCAGGTCGGCGGCGATCCACTCCGCGAGTGACGTCTCGACCGGAGCGGGAAGGTCGGCGACGCTCACCAGCACTCTCGCGGCGTAGAGCGCATCCAACCCCTCCGCTGGCTCGGCGGGGAGTAGCGAGACCACCTGTTCCACGGTCATCTCCTCGACCACTCGGCTTTCACCCCGGGACTCCACGACCAGGCCGTCAACCTCTTGGCCGAGCAGTTCCGCTGGCAGGCAGAAGCCGAGCCGAGGGCTGTCATGCAGCCGCAGTTCTCGGTTGAGGGCCTCCGAGGCGGCAGCACGACGGACACCCGGGGGAACCGGCCGGATCCCCTCCATGAAGGACAGCTCAGGTACGGCTGGCAGCTCGGCCGCAGCCTGGACCGTGCGCAGGTCTTGGATCAGATCCGCCGGCTTCACCGCGACCCGCAGCTTCAGCGCGTCCCGCCCGTCGAGCCGCACCCGGCTGGGCCGGCCGCCCATCCAGCTCAGCTCCAGGCTGTCGGACTGACCGGCGATCCGCTTGACCAGTTCGGCATGCTCCGCTATGCCGAAGGCGCGTACGACAGCTCCGCCCGGCATGTTCGTCAGGTCGAGGCGGGCGGTGGTGTCGAGCGTGGTCCGGGCCAGTTCGGCAATCCGGTCGGCGCGCAGCGTCCGCAGTGCGACGTGCAGCCCGAAGTCCCGCTCCCAGGCGAACCGGTCGAGCAGGTGCCGGCCGTGACCGAAGCTGAGGGCGAAGGCAACATCATCGATCTCAATCAGCAGCAGGGCGGCCGCAGAGCGAACCGGCTCCTCGAAGGGCAGGCCGGTCATCTCGTTGAGGGCCTTGGCCCAGTCGGGCGGGTGGGCGCTGGTGGCACGGTCGAGCCGAATCGCGTGGTGTCCGGCGAGGTCGAGGTCATGGCGAACCACATCTTCGAGATCGGTGCGGATCGCCGCCTCCAGGTCCGGCCAGACGAGTCGATAGATGCTCACGGAAGTCACGAGGGTTCCTCTCGGTCGATTCAGGCAGGAACCATCGTGAACACGTCTTGCCCGACTGTCAACCTGAAATCACTGTCAACACGTAGTCGCAGGGAAGCTAGGCACTTCACAAGAAGATCGTTGTTGGCTTAGGATGTGGCATGATCACACGGGGAGAGAGCGTGGCCGAGGTCACCGCCGCCGAGGTGGCACGGATTGCGGGCGTCGGGCGGGCCGCGGTCTCCAACTGGCGCCGCCGGCACGCCGACTTCCCCACACCGGTCGGTGGCACCCCCGCCAGCCCGACCTTCCGACTGGACGAGATCGAGTCGTGGCTGACGGCGTACGGGAAGCTTGACCGCCTTGCGGCCGAGGACCGCCTCTGGCAGGAACTACGGGCCTACACCGAAGACTGGGGCCTGGTCGAGACCCTCGCCGACGTGGCCGCCTTCCTCACCTTCATCGACGAGGACCGCCCGCACTGGGAGCGACTCCGAGCGCAGCCCGATGCCACGCTCGCCGAGCAACTGCCCGCGGCGGTGACCGCGCACGTCGGCTCGATCCCCCTGCCTGGCGACACCCCGTTCGCAGCGGGGTTACGACCGGGTCAGGTGCCGTTCTGGCGCAGCGTGGCAGGAGTGGCCGAAGAGCAGGGCGTCGGGTCGGTCTTCGAGGAACTGCACGGCCGGTACATCGACTCGTCAAGCGGACGCGGGGCCGCCGCCACCACCCTCGACCTCGCTGCCATGATCGCGGCGATGGTGCCTCCCGTGCACGAGGGAGCGGTCTTCGATCCCGCCTGTGGCACGGGCAACCTGCTGTACGCGCTTGGGCGCAAACTCGGTGCTGGCGCAGTGCTGGCCGGGCAGGAGATCGTGCCCGCGCTGGCGCGGATCGCCGCCTTCCGGCTCGGTCAGAACGTGCTGCCCGCCACTATCCGACAGGGTGACTCCCTGCGGGACGATCAGTTCCGCGCACAAGATGGCGGTGATCACAGCGGTGGTGCCGCCCTAGTGGTCTGTGATCCCCCTTTCGGCAGCAAGAACTGGGGCCACGAGGAGCTGGCCTACGACTCCAGGTGGGAATTCGACCTACCGTCCCGGGCCGACTCCGAGCTGGCCTGGGTGCAGCACTGCTACGCGCACCTGCGGCCCGGTGGCACCGCGATCGTGATCCTGCCGCCCAGCGTGGCCGCCCGACGCTCGGGCCGCCGGGTACGGGCCGAGATGCTGCGTCAAGGTGCCCTGCGCCAGCTGATCGCCCTTCCCTCAGGGCTGGCCAGCGGGCACGGGCTCGGCGTGCACCTGTGGATCCTGAGCCGGCCGGGCGACGGTTGGCAACCCGTCCGCTCGATCCGGATGGTCGACGGCACCCGGTTCGACCGGGATCGGTTGCGCCGGATCGAAGGCGACTGGTGGCACCAGTTCCGCGACGAACCGGGAGTCACCGCCGACGTACCCGTGATCACGCTGCTCGACGACGAGGTCGATCTGTCCCCCAGCCGTCACGTGCAGCGGACCTCGGAAGCTCTGCCGGCCCACCACGCCGCAGCGCTGACAGCGCTGGCACCGCTGCTCGCCGCGCTGCCGGAACAGCTACCGAAGGCCATGTCGGTTGCCGGCACGCCGAACCGGGGGCCGACCGTGTCGGTCGCCGAGCTGATCCGGTCCGGCGCGGTGGACCTGGTCCTGAACCGTGAATTGTCGCGCACCGACGTGGGTGGTTTGCGAACCGGTGACGTCCTGGTCCCGGCGCTCGACCCGAAAGAGCCACCGGTGGTGGTCACCGACGAGCGCGGCGAGCCCGCGCCAGACCGGCACCTGCTGCGCTGTGACCCCGAGGTGGTCGACCCGTATTTCTTGGCCGGATTCCTCGGCGCCGAAGCGAACAAGCGGCAGGCGATCACCGGCACGGGCAGCTTCCGGTACGACGTCCGGCGAGCGCAGCTGCCCCGGTTACCGTTGTCGGAGCAGCGCCGCTACGCGGCGGAGTTCCGTCGGCTCGCCGAGTTCACCCGGGTGCTGCACCGCGCGGCGGCTCTTGGCGATGATGTCGTACGGCTGGCGATGGACGGCCTCACCTCGGGCGTCTTCATCCCACCACCCGCCGATCCCGTTACGGATCGCACAAACTCCCGTCCGCGACCCACGAAAGGCAACTGACGAGTGCCCTCGCACACCGAACTGGCCAACCTCATCTGGTCGGTGGCTGACCTACTCCGCGGCGACTACCGCCAGTCCGAGTACGGCAAGGTCATCTTGCCGTTCACCGTGCTGCGCAGGATGGACTGCGTGATGGCGCCGACCCGGGAGAAGGTGTGGGCACGGGCCGAGACGTTGCAGATCGCCAACCAGGACTTCGCCCTGCGTTCGGCGGCGAAGCTCCGCTTCTACAACCTGTCCAGGCAGAGCTTCGCCACCATCGGCGCCGACGCGCCGAACGTGGTCACCAACCTGAACGACTACCTCAACGGGTTCTCCGCCAACGCTCGGGAGATCATCGACAAGTACGACTTCCGTCTCCAGGTGAACCGGCTGCACTCCGCCGGCCTGCTCTACAAGGTGGTGCAGCGCTTCGCCGACGTCGACCTCTCCCTCACCGAGGTCGACAACCACCAGATGGGGTACGTGTTCGAGGAGCTGATCCGGAAGTTCTCGGAGTTCAACACCGCCGGTGAGCACTTCACTCCGCGTGAAGTAATCGAGCTGATGGTCAACCTGCTGATCGCACCGGACGCGGATCGCCTGACCGGAGACGGCGACGTGATCAACATTCTCGATCCGGCCTGCGGCACCGGTGGGATCCTGTCGGCGGCCGACAACCGGATCAAGGAACTGAACCCCGACCTCTCCGTCTTCCTCTTCGGGCAGGAGTTGAACGCAGAGTCATACGCGATCTGCCGCTCCGACATGATGATCACGGATCATGACGAGGAACACATCGTCCTCGGCAACTCGTTCAGCGACGACGGGCACGCCGGCCGCACCTTCGACTACATGCTCGCCAACCCGCCGTTCGGGGTGGAGTGGAAGAAGGTGCAGGAGGCGGTCGTCGACGAGCACGAGGCCAAGGGCCACGCCGGCCGGTTCGGTGCCGGGCTGCCCCGGATCAACGACGGCTCGCTCCTGTTCCTGCAACACATGCTGTCCAAGATGAACCCGCCGGACAAGAAGGGCAGCCGGGTGGCGATCGTCTTCAATGGGTCGCCGCTGTTCACCGGGGCGGCCGGGTCCGGCGAGTCGGAGATCCGCCGCTGGATCCTGGAGAACGACTGGTTGGAGGGCATCGTCGCGCTGCCCGACCAACTCTTCTACAACACCGGCATCTCCACGTACTTCTGGATCCTCACCAACCGCAAGGCCCGCGAGCACAAGGGCAAGGTCGTGCTGCTCGACGCCCGGGAGCACTGGGCCCGGATGCGCAAGTCGCTCGGCGAGAAACGCAAGCTGATCACCGAGGCCCAGATCAGCGAGATCACCCGGCTCTACGCCGACGCGCTGCACGTCGCCGATGACCCGAAGCACCCGCTGCACGGCAAGGTGAAGGTCTTCGACAACCGGGACTTCGGCTACCAGCGCATCGCGGTGGACCGGCCGCTGCGGCAACGCTTCGAGATCAGCGACGATACACTGGCCGCGCTCGCCGAGGCCAAGCCGCTGCTGAGGTACGCCCACCGCGACGCGCTGCTGGACGCGATCAAATCCCTGCTGGGCACCGTCTGGTGGACCCGGGCCGAGGCCAAGGACGCGCTGACCGTCGCGGTCGCATCGGCCGGGGTGCTCTGGCCGGTGGCGGCGACCGAGAAGGCGATCTGGGCGTCGATCGGGATCAGCGACCCCGACGGCGAGGTGCAGACCGACCGCAAGGGCAACCCGCTGCCCGACCCCGACCTGCGCGACTACGAGAACGTGCCGCTGGTCGAGGACATCGACGAATACTTCGCCCGGGAGGTCCGCCCGCACGTTCCGGACGCGTGGATCGCCGAGATCAAGGACGCCAAGACGGGTACGACCAGCCGCGCCCGGATCGGCTATGAGATCCCCTTCACCCGGCACTTCTACGTCTACACGCCGCCGAGACCGCTCGCCGAGATCGACGCCGAACTCCGCGAACTGGAAGCCGAAATCCAGAAGCTGCTGTCCGAGGTGACCGCATGAGCACCCAGATCGCGCCGTGGCTGGCCAACTCCCGATGGCCGACGGTGCCCATCCGTTACGTGGCGCGGCTCGGCACCGGGCACACACCGAGCCGGCAACGGCCGGAGTACTGGGAGAACTGCACGGTCCCGTGGGTCACGCTGGCTGACGTTTGGCAGCTACGCAGCGGGACTGTCGATGTCATCCGCGAGACAAAGGAAAAGATCAGCGCACTAGGGATCGCGAACTCCTCCGCAGTGAAGCACCCCGCCGGGACGGTCATCCTGTCGCGGACCGCGTCCGTGGGATTCTCCGCGATCCTCGGCATGGACGCCGCCACCAGCCAGGATTTCGCCACTTGGACGTGCGGGGACCAGCTCGACCGCCGCTATCTCCTGCACGCCCTGCGGGCGATGGCACCGGACCTGCGACGGGTGGCCGCTGGCTCAACGCACAAGACCATCTACATGCCGGACATCGAGCAGCTCCGCATTCCGCTCCCACCGCTCGACGAGCAGCGCCGCATCGCTACCTTCCTGGATGTCAGCACAGCCTCGATAGGTCAGCTTGAAAATATTCGCAAAAGACAGACTGAGTTGCTTCAGGAACGTAAGCAAACACTCATCACGGCGGCAGTAACAGGGCAGATCGATGCGACAACCCTGCCGGAGCCTATGCACTTATCCAGCACTCGCACTCAAGATCGTGAGACTGCATTGCAGGGCTTCCCAAGCAGCGCAGAGGATGATGCCTGATCTCAAGGCTAGGTGTCGCGGCGACAGCAGCAGTGCGGAGAGTCGCATGAGCGAGACGGGTCGGCCAGGGATAAGCCACTCAAGCCTGAGCTACGAGCTCGACGCCGACGACCACTGCCCCGCCGACCTCGGTCCACGCCTGCTACATCGGGCTCAGGCCGCCCGGCCGGATGTTAAGGTCTGCGTGGTCCTCGCCAACCGTGAGTTCGAGGCGTGGTTCTTGGCCGCCGCGAAGTCGCTTGGCGGTCTGCGCGGCCTTCCTGACGTGCTCGAACCACCGGCCTACCCCGAAGCCAAACGAGATGCGATGGGCTGGCTCAGCGAACGGATGGCCGGTCACCCCTAGAAGCCGAAGGTGGATCAGGCACCACTCGCCGCCAAGTTCGACCTGCACGTCGCGCGGGCCAATTCCCGATCGTTCGACAAGCTCTGGCGTGAAGTGGCGAAGCTGCTCACGTGACCCGAGGGGTGGCACTTAATACTCCAACGTCACTTGGCCTGTCTGCGCTGGTAGTGGGATCGGCGGGCTCGGGCTTGGGATGTTCGCCGCCAGATC
>NZ_JBQHDC010000019.1:0-64066 GCF_052068075.1 Micromonospora sp. L31
CCAGGCCTCCTACCGGATGAGCGTCGACAACCTCGCCGACTGGATCGCCACCCGCGGCTACTCCGCCACCGCCTGACACCAGCACCACCGACAAGGGCCGGCCCCACCCGGGGCCGGCCCTTGTCGTCGTCTCTGGTGGTGGCGGCGGGTCAGCCGTCGCGGCCGGCCGGGACCGGCTCGGCCGGCTCCAACGCGGGCTCCTGGTCCAGGTGCCGGGCCCGGCGCCGCAGCCACCAGGTGCTGCCCAGTCCGGCGAGCACCGCGAGGACCAGGCCCGCCCAGGAGATGTCCTTGAGCCAGTGCTCGGCGGCCCGGCCGACGGTGTAGAGCAGGTACGTCGTGCCGAAGGCCCAGACCAGGCCGCCGGCCGCGTTGGCGACCAGGAACCGGCGGTACGGCACGTGCAACGCGCCCGCGAGGGGCCCGGCCAGGATGCGCAGCAGCGCGACGAACCGGCCGAAGAAGACCGCCCAGACGCCGTGCCGGGCGAAGCTCTGCTCGGCCCGGGCGAGCTGCGCGGGGCCGAGGTGTCGGGGGAAGCGCCGCCCCAACCGGGCCAGCAGCGGACGGCCGCCGCGCCGGCCCACCGCGTACCCGATGGAGTCGCCGACGATGGCGCCGAACGCCGCGGCGCAGGCCACCCACTCCGGCTCGACCACCCCGGCGGCGGCCAGCAGGGCGGAGCTGACCAGCACGATCTCCCCGGGGAGCGGGACACCCATGCTCTCGACACCGATCACCCCGGCGACGATCAGATAGACCGCGACCGGGGGCAGCGCGGAGAGCCAGTGCTGTACGTCGACCACCCGCCACCCCTTCCGATCCGACCCCGAACCCTACCCGCGCCGCCTCGGCCGGGTGGGGTGCTCGGCGGCCCGGCCGTCCCGCTCACCCCCGTCGGAGCGGGACGGCCGGTGCGGACCGGGCGGCGGTCAGCCGGTGATCGGGGCGACGAACTCCAGCCGGTTGCCGTGCGGGTCCTCGGTGTGGAACCGCCGCATCCCGGGCAGCTCGTCGTCACCCCAGGTGACCGGGTGTCCGCTGGCGGCCAGCCGGGCGGCGAGCTCGTCGAGGTCGGGGCGGAGCAGGGCCGGGTGCGCCTTGCGGGCGGGGCGGAAGCCGTCCTCGACGCCCAGGTGCAGCTCCGCGCCGTACCCGGTGAACCAGCAACCACCGCGGGCGGCGAGGGCCGGCGGTTTGGGCTTCTCGACCAGGCCGAGCAGGCCGGCGTAGAAGGCCCGGGAGGCCTCCTCGGAGCCGCGTGGGCAGGCGAGCAGGACGTGATGGATCATGGTGGCACCTCCTCGTCCCGAACCCTGGCACGAGGTTGCGCGGATAGCAAGACGGACGTACGGTTTTGTTGACGACGAGAATCGGCGGTAAGTGTCACCTAACCTGGGCGGCGCTCCGGCCGGTGCGACAGACTGCTCAGGACTACTCACGGTCGCTGGTGTGAAGGAGTACGACGTGGCGAGCCTCGACACCTTCGGTGCGAAGACCCAGCTACGCGTCGGAGACGCGAGCTACGAGATTTTCAGGATTGACAAGGTGCAGGGCCACGACCGGCTGCCCTACAGCTTGAAGATCCTGCTGGAGAACCTGCTGCGGACCGAGGACGGCGCGAACATCACCGCCGACCACATCCGCCAGCTCGGCGGCTGGGACCCGACCGCCGCCCCCAGCGTGGAGATCCAGTTCACCCCGGCGCGGGTGCTCATGCAGGACTTCACCGGCGTGCCCTGCGTCGTGGACCTGGCCACCATGCGGGAGGCCGTCCGCGACCTCGGCGGCGACGCCGCCAAGGTCAACCCGCTCGCCCCGGCCGAGCTGGTCATCGACCACTCCGTCATCGCCGACCTGTTCGGCCGCGAGGACGCCTTCGCGCGCAACGTCGAGCTGGAGTACGAGCGCAACAAGGAGCGCTACCAGTTCCTGCGCTGGGGCCAGACCGCGTTCAACGAGTTCAAGGTCGTCCCGCCGGGCACCGGCATCGTGCACCAGGTCAACATCGAGTACCTGGCCCGCACGGTCATGGAGCGCAACGGCCAGGCGTACCCGGACACCGTGGTCGGCACCGACTCGCACACCACCATGGTCAACGGCCTGGGCGTGCTGGGCTGGGGCGTCGGCGGCATCGAGGCCGAGGCCGCGATGCTCGGCCAGCCGGTCAGCATGCTGATCCCGCGGGTCGTCGGCTTCAAGCTGCACGGCGAGATGCCGGCCGGCACCACCGCCACCGACCTGGTGCTGACCATCACCGAGATGCTGCGCAAGCACGGTGTGGTCGGCAAGTTCGTCGAGTTCTACGGCCCCGGCGTCAGCGCCGTGCCGCTGGCCAACCGGGCCACCATCGGCAACATGTCCCCGGAGTACGGCTCGACCGTGGCGATCTTCCCGATCGACGCCGAGACCGTCCGCTACCTGGAGCTGACCGGCCGCGACCCGCAGCAGGTCGCGCTCGTCGAGGCGTACGCCAAGGAGCAGGGCCTCTGGCACGACCCGGAGCGCGAGCCGGAGTACTCCGAGCGACTGGAGCTGGACCTCTCCACCATCGAGCCGTCGCTGGCCGGGCCGAAGCGCCCGCAGGACCGGGTGCCGCTGGGCAGCGCCAAGACGCTGTTCCGCTCCGCGCTGACCGACTACGTCGCCGACGACTCCGCGGGTGAGCGTGACCTCAAGCCGGGCGTCGCCCGCGAGCAGCTGCCACGCGGCGCCAACGGCCCGGCCGACGAGGCCAGCGCCGAGTCCTTCCCGGCCAGCGACCCGCCGGCCAACGAGTTCAGCGACCCGGCCGACGAGCCGCGCGACCTGGAGACCGCCGCGGCGGGCGCCGGCGGGCGTGCCACCAACCCGGTCCGGGTGACCAGCGCCGACGGCGTCGAGTACGAGCTGGACCACGGCGCCGTGGTGATCGCCGCCATCACCTCCTGCACCAACACCTCCAACCCGCAGGTGATGATCGGCGCGGCGCTGCTCGCCCGCAACGCGGTCGACAAGGGCCTGGCCCGCAAGCCGTGGGTCAAGACCACCCTGGCGCCGGGCTCCAAGGTCGTCATGGACTACTACGACCGCGCCGGCCTCACGCCCTACCTGGACAAGCTCGGCTTCAACCTGGTCGGCTACGGCTGCACCACCTGCATCGGCAACTCCGGCCCGCTGCCGGAGGAGGTCTCCGCCGCGGTCAACGAGGGCGACCTCGCCGTCGTCTCGGTGCTCTCCGGCAACCGGAACTTCGAGGGCCGGATCAACCCGGACGTCAAGATGAACTACCTGGCGTCCCCGCCGCTGGTGGTCGCGTACGCGCTCGCCGGCACGATGGACATCGACCTGGCCAACGAGCCGCTCGGCGAGGACAACGAGGGCAACCCCGTCTTCCTGCGCGACATCTGGCCGAACAGCGCCGAGATCCAGGACGTCATCGCGCAGGCGATCGGCGCCACCGGCTTCAGCGCCGCGTACGCCGACGTCTTCGCCGGCGACGAGCGCTGGCAGTCGCTGCCCACCCCGACCGGCGACACCTTCGCCTGGGCGGACGACTCCACCTACGTCCGCAAGCCCCCGTACTTCGAGGGGATGCAGCGGGAGCCGAAGGCCGTCGTCGACATCGCCGACGCGCGGGTGCTGGCCAAGCTGGGTGACTCGGTGACCACCGACCACATCTCCCCGGCCGGCTCGATCAAGGCCGACTCCCCCGCCGGAAAGTACCTCGCCGAGCACGGCGTGCCGCGCCACGAGTTCAACTCGTACGGCTCGCGCCGGGGCAACCACGAGGTGATGATCCGGGGCACCTTCGCCAACATCCGGCTGCGCAACCAGCTGGTCCCGGGCGTCGAGGGCGGCTTCACGGTCAACCACCTGACCGGCGAGCAGACCTCCATCTACGACGCCTCGATGGCGTACCAGGAGGCGGGCGTCCCGCTGGTCATCCTGGCCGGCAAGGAGTACGGCTCCGGCTCGTCGCGCGACTGGGCGGCCAAGGGCACCATGCTGCTCGGCGTCCGGGCGGTCATCGCCGAGTCGTACGAGCGGATCCACCGCTCCAACCTGATCGGCATGGGCGTGCTGCCGCTGCAGTTCCCGGTGGACACCACCGCGGAGTCGCTCGGCCTCACCGGCACGGAGACCTTCTCCATCAGCGGCGTGACCGCGCTCAACGACGGCGACACCCCGCGCACGGTGAAGGTCACCACGGACACCGGCGTGGAGTTCGACGCCGTGGTCCGGATCGACACCCCGGGCGAGGCGGACTACTACCGGCACGGCGGCATCCTGCAGTACGTGCTGCGCCGGATGATCGCGAGCTGACTTCGTACCGCCGAAGGGCCGCTCCCCGCGGGGAGCGGCCCTTCGGGCATTCTCCGGTCGCCAGGCGGGCCTCACTCCTCCGCTCGCGCCGAGAGCCGGATGGCCGGTCGGCATCGCGTGGGACCGGTCGGCGCGGGCCCAGCAGCCCGGCGCACCCCCTCGACCAGCACGAACAGCTCACGCTTGGTGGTCGCGAGGCCCCGGGAGTCGAGCTGGTAGCCCTCGATCCAGGTCCACCCGTGGGGCGGGTGCCGGTCGCGCATCTCGCGAATCACGCGGACGATGATCGGTGCCACGAACTGCGGAGAGGCGGCCCGGGACAGCAGAACCACGTCGCCGGCACCGAACCTCGCACGCGGCCCGCTGCTCATCGCAACCTCAGCGCGACCGCACGGGCCTCCTCATCGGTGAGGGGCAGGAACCAGAGGAAGCGGCGGACGACGGCGATCGGGTCCAGGCCGCCGGGCCGGCCGCGAAGGTCGCGGATCGCGCGGCGGGTGATCCGGGAGAACTCGGGGATCAGGGTCGCCCGTCGGGACGCGTCCGTCGGAGTCGCGCGCAGCGTCGGACAGGGCCAGTCCCGACCGCAGGCGTCGCACCTCCACCACGGTCCGCCTGCGGTGTGCGCGGCGAGCGGACCACTCCCGGTCCGCCAGCGCGGTCCGGGCACGACGTCCGTCACCCCGCCGGGGCCACGGTACGCAGGGGTGAGCGGCCCGATCGACCCGGGCACGATCGGGCGGGCCGGTGGCGAATCGCTTCTCGGCTTCGGAACCGGCCGCAGCTTGTCCTCAGGCATCGTCTTTGCTCCTCGACATCGGCTAACCCGCAGCTTGCCGAGGGTTGTCGGACAATCACACAGCGTTCGCTAATCTTCTTCGGACGGTTGTTTTGTTCCTGAGAGGACAGGCATGAACCATGCGTTTGTCACCGCGCTGGCCGAGGCGGGCCACACGGCCGAGAGCCTGGCGGGCCGCCTGGGGGTGCACCCGAAGACCGTCGCCCGGTGGGCCAACCCCGGGCACATCCCGCAGAGCCGGCACCGCGCCACGGTCGCGAGCCTCCTCGGACAGCACCCCGACACGCTCTGGCCGGACGCGACTCACCGGCGCGAGCCCGTGTGGTTCCGGCCGTGGGTCGACATCGAGCGTGACGCCGTCGCACTGCGTGCTTTTCAACTCGCCTGGGTGCCGGGGTTGCTTCAGACCGAGGCGTACGCGCGCGCCACGTTCATCGGCCAACCGCTCACGCCGGACGAAGTCGCCAACCTGGTCGCGGCGCGGATGGATCGGCAAGCGATCCTCACTCGTGAACGAGGGCCCTTGTTCGTCGCGGTGCTCGACGAGCAGATCCTCCGGCGCCCGGCCGCCGGGGACCGGCAACTGATGGCCGCGCAACTGTCCCACCTCGTGGCCTGCGCCGAACTGCCCAACGTTCAGCTACACGTGGTTCCGCGCGACACGCCGACGTATCCCGGGTTGGACGGACCCTTCACGCTCGCGGAGCTACCGGACGGGACGCGGGTCGGGCACGTCGACAGTCAGGCGCGTGCGCAGATCATCGAGCAGGCGTCCGAGATTGCTACATTGGAACGACGGTGGGAACGCATCCGGGGTGAGGCTCTTCCCCGCGGGCGCTCCCTGGACCTCCTCAGAGAAGCGGCAGAGGCATGGACCTGAGCGGTGCCCGGTGGCGCAAGAGCACCAAGAGCGGCGGCAACGGCGGCGACTGCGTGGAGGTCGCGGACAACCTCGCGGGCGTCGTGGGCGTACGCGACTCCAAGGACCCGGCCGGTCCGGCTCTCACCTTCGCGCCGGCCGCCTGGCGGCGGTTCGTGGAGACGACCAAGCGCGGCTGATCCGCCGGCTCCCGACGGCCCCCGGCGATCCGCCGGGAGCCGTCGACGCTTTCCGGGCGCGTACGCGGGTCCCCGCCCGCCCGGCCACGCGCTGTGCCGCACGCGGAATGCGGCGTGTCGCCGTATCCGGGTAGCCGGACACCGCGACACGCCGCAAACGGTGTCGATCGCGCGGGTCAGTCCTCCCGGCGGCGGGCCTCCCGGGTCTTCATGGCGTGCTCCATGAGCGTGACCAGCACGTCCCGGCTGGACTCCCGCTGCCGGGCGTCGCAGAGCAGCACCGGCACGCCCGGGTCCAGGTTGAGCGCCGCCTGCACCTCGTGCAGCTGGTAGCGCCGGGCATCCTCGAAGCAGTTCACCGCCACCACGAACGGGGTGCCCCGCTCCTCAAAGTAGTCGATCGAGGGGAAGCAATCGGCCAGCCGGCGGGTGTCCGCCAGCACCACCGCCCCGATCGCGCCCAGGGCCAGCTCGTCCCAGACGAACCAGAACCGGTCCTGGCCGGGGGTGCCGAAGAGGTAGAGCACCAGGTCGTCGCTGATGGTGATCCGGCCGAAGTCCATCGCCACCGTGGTGGTGGTCTTGTCCTCCACGCCGGACAGGTCGTCGACCCCGATACCCGTCTCGGTCAGCACCTCCTCGGTGCGCAGCGGCCTGGTCTCGCTCACCGAGCCGACCATGGTGGTCTTGCCCGCGCCGAAGCCGCCGGCGATCAAGATCTTGATCGCGGTGGGCAGCGGCGGCGCTCCCGCCGGCCGGTCAGAGTGCCCGTAGTCCATTGATCACCGCCTCGAAGACGCTCTCGTCAGGTAGGTTGGCGCTGCCGCGCGGCGGCCGCACCAAAACCAGTTCGCGGGCCATCAGGTCGCCCAGGAGGACCCGGACGGTCCCCACCGGCAGGTCCAGATGGGCGGCGACCTCCGCCACCGACTGGATCCGCTGGCAGAGCGCGACGATCGCCAGGTGTTCCGGGCCCAGCCCGGACTCCGCGCCGGCGTCCGCGCGGGTCGCCGTCACCAGGGAGATGAGGTCGAACGTGCCGGTGACCGGGCGGGCCCGGCCGCGGGTGACCGCGTACGGCCGGACCACCGGCCCGGCGTGGTCGTCCACCCACCTGTCCTCGGAACCGCCCTCGACCCTCATCGCCGCTACTTCCCGCCGGCCGGCTGGTCGAGCCCCCGGGTCGGCGACGCGACGAACTTGCCCACCCGGGTCACCAGCATCGCCATCTCGTAGGCGATCAGGCCGACGTCGGCGTCCTCGGCGGCGAGCACCGCCAGGCAGGCGTTGCGCCCGGCCGCCGTCACGAACAGGAACGACGACTGCATCTCGATGATGGTCTGCTGAACCTGCCCGCCGCCGAACCGCTTGCCCGCGCCCCGGGCCAGGCTCTGGATCCCGGCCGCCATCGCCGCCAGGTGCTCACCGTCGTCCCGGCTCAGCCCCCGCGACGAGGCCATCAGCAGGCCGTCGGAGGAGAGCGCCACGGCGTGTTCGGCCTGCTTCACCCGACCGACCAGATCGTCCAGCAGCCACGTCAGGTCGGCACTCGAAGCCGTCTTCTGCCCCACTCGTCGTCCTCTTCTCCCCCGGCTGGTGTCGCCGTACGTCGGTGTTGCCGTGCCCCGTCGCGCGGTCGCTTCTCCTCGCGCCGCCGTCAGGTCGCCTGACCGTCCCCGTTCTCCTGCCCGTTGCCGGACCGCGCCCCGGTGGCGGCGCCTCCCAGCAGGCGGGCGGCATCGGTCCGGCCACGCCGGGTGCCCGTCTGGTAGGAGCTCATCATCTTGCGCACCTGCTCCGGCAGGCGCGCCGCCTGCTCGTCGGGCTCGTCGTCGGCCGCCGCCTGCTCAGCGCGCAGCTCCGGCACGATGTTGGCCTGCCGTACCCGCACCGGCAGGCCGGAATCCGTCACCCGGCCGTCCGTGCCGGCCGGCGTCCGCTCGTCCGTGCCGGCGGGCGTCCGGTCGTCCGTGCCGGCGGGCGTCCGGTCGTCCGTGCCGGCGGGCGTCCGGTCGTCCGTGCCGGCGGGCGTCCGCTCGTCAGTGCTCGCGTCCGGCACGGCCGCGTCGACCCGGGTCGGGACCGTCGCGGGCCGCTGCGGCGCGGCGGGCCGGGCCACGGTGGTCGGCAGGCCGGTCGGCACGGTGGGACCGGTCAGGGCACCCTGTCCCGCCCCGGTCCGGGACCGGGTGGGCAGCCCCGACGTGGACGGCGACGGCGCGGTCCCGGCCCGGACCGGCAGCGCCGGAGTGTCCACCGGATCGCCGTCCCCGGCGGTGTCGCTGTCGGCCGCCGGGACCCCGGCCGGCGGCGTGCCCTCGCCTGCGGCGATCGGCGGGGCCGACCCGGTGCCGACCGGGAAGCCGCCGGAGGTGTTCGCGTCCTGGCCGCTCTCCACCAGGTCGAGGGGGATCAGCACGATGGCGGTGGTGCCGCCGTACGCGGACTCCTTGAGCTGCACCTTCACCCCGTGCCGCTCGGTCAGCCGGCTGACCACGTAGAGGCCCAGGCGGGCGGCGTTGGCCAGGTTCAGCTCGGAGCGGTCCGCGATGCGGTCGTTGGCGGCGGCCAGGTCCTCCTCGGTCATGCCGAGGCCGCGGTCCTCGATCTCGAGGGCGAAGCCGTTGGCGACCAGCTGGCCCCGCACCTCCACCGAGGTGTGCGGCGGGGAGAAGGAGAGCCCGTTCTCGATCAGCTCGGCCAGCAGGTGGATCACGTCACCGACCGCCCGGCCGGCGAGCGAGACGGGCCCCAGCGGCAGCACGTTGACCCGGGTGTAGTCCTCGACCTCGGCGACCGCGCCGCGCACCACGTCCACCATGGGCACGTTGCGTCGCCAGGCGCGGCCCGGGGTCGAGCCGGAGAGCACGATCAGGTTCTCGGCGTTGCGCCGCATCCGGGTGGCCAGGTGGTCCACCCGGAACAGGTCCTCCAGCTCCTCGGCGTCCTGCTCGCGGCGCTCCATCGCGTCGAGCAGGGTGAGCTGGCGATGGACCAGGGCCTGGGTGCGCCGGGCCAGGCTGAGGAAGACCTCGCGGACGTTGCGGCGCAGCTCGGCCTGCTCGACCGCGGTCCGCACGGCGGTCTCCTGCACCACGTTGAACGCCTTGCCGACCTGGCCGATCTCGTCGTCGCCGAACTCCAGCGGTGGCGCCTCCGTGGCGACGTCGACCTGCTCGCCGTGCCCGAGCCGCTCCACGACGCCGGGCAGCCGCTCGTTGGCCAGCCGGAAGGCGGCCTCGCGCAGCCGTTCGAGCTGACGGACCAGGGCGCGGGCGGTGGTGATCGAGACGATCACCGAGGCGATGACGGCGATCAGGCCGAGGCCGGCGGCGAGCACCATCCGGACGATCACCCAGATCGCCACCGGGGTGGCCCGGTCGACCAGCGCGTCGCCGCTGGCCAGCACCGTGGCCTCCTGCTCCTGCAACGCCGGCGTGATGGCGGCCTGCCAGTCGTCGGCCTCGACGGGCAGTGGCGCGTTGGGGCGGCCGTCCCGGACCAGCCGGTCCTCCATCGACCGCAGCCGGACGAAGGACTGCCCGTCGGTCATCCGCACGTAGCGTTCGCGGTCGGCGTCGGGCAGCTCGGCCAGCGCCTCGCCGGCGAGGAACCGTTGCGCGCCGACCAGGTGGGCGAACTGGGCGTACTCCCGGTCGTTGATCCGGCCGGCGGCGGCCACCCCGGCGAAGAGGGCGTCCTCCTGCGACATCAGCTCCCGCACCCGGACCAGCTGGGTGAGCGTGGCGGTGTCCTTGGCGATCTGCTCGTCGTCCAGTTTGCCCAGGGAGGCGTACACCCGGAACAGCGAGTCGAGCACCCCCGTGTACGAGTCGACGGCGCCGGCCCGGTCGACGGCCCGGGTGGCCACCGCGTCCCGCACCGCGCCCAGGGCGTCCAGCCGGGTGACCACCTCGTCGATCCGCTCCATCAGCTCGTCGCTGGAGGCGAGCCGGGCCCGCGAGCTGCGGGCCGACTCGGCGAAGTCGGCGGCCCGCTCCTCGCTGCGCCGGCGCTGCTCGCGCAGCTGCTCCGCCTGCTCCTGGCTCGGGCGGCCGAGGTAGGCCGCCGACATCCGGCGTTCCCGCTGGAGTTCGGTGAGCAGCGACTCACTCGGCTCGGCGATCTGCGCGTCGAGCGTCTGCACGCCGAGCACGTTGAGACCGTCGCGCAGGGTCACCCAGGCCGCGAAAGCCCAGAGCGCGGCCAGCGAGACCAGCAGGGCCACAACCTTGGTGCGCAGACTTGCACTGCGGGAACCCATCACACCCGTCCCTCGCCGGTCCTGATTCACGTTTCGGATTGGCCGAATAGCGCGACCCCGGCCCCGGCGCACGCTAGCAGTGTCCGGAAGTTCACTCAAGCAGTGCAGACCAGGGGTCTGTCGGGGTATGGGCGCCATCGCGCAGTCGGTCGCCAGCCGCCTTGCGCGCGGCGATCACGGCCGCCCGTACGATCTGTCCAGGATGGTACAGGTCCTTGTCGTGCCACAGTGGAGGGCGTTCGCCTTGATCGTCCATCACGGACAGTCGGCCCGCCGCTGCCGCCACGGCCGCGTCGAGCGAGGGCGAGGGCCGCCCCGCCAGGAGCACGAGCAGGCCGTACGCGGTCTCCTCCGCCGTGCCGGCCCACCGCCCCCAGGAGCCGTCGGGCTGCTGACTGTCGAGCACCCAGCCGACCGCCCGCTCCACCGCCGGCCGGGCCGACGGGCCGCCGTGGTCGCGCAGGGCGAGCACCGCGCAGCAGGTGGCGTAGTAGGGCGAGGCGTGCCAGCGGTCGGACCACCGGCCGTCGGCCTCCTGCCGGTCGAGCAGCCAGCCGGTGAGCCGGCGCACCACTCCCGCCGCCCGGGGGCCACCGTCGCCGAGTTGCCGGCCCAGCGCCTCCAGCACGTGCGCGTTGGTGGTCACCGACGCGCCGTTCTCCCCCTGCCAGGTGCAGAAGTGCTCCCCGGTGTCGTACCCGGCCAAGCACGCCGGGTCGGCCGGCTGGCCCAGCCGCGCCAGCGCGTAGAGGGTGACCGCGGTGGTGTCGGCGTCGGTGGGCAGGCCCGGCCCGGTGGCGGCGCCGTCCGGGCCGAGCGCGGCCCGCAGCTCGGCGAGGATCCCAGCCGGCACCGACAGGGGTACGCCGACCCGGGCCAGGGTGGCGAGCACCCAGGAGCGTTCGAAGACGGTGATCGGGGTGGCGCAGGGCACCGGGCCCCCGTGGCCGGCGATCGCCTGGCGCAGGTAGTCCACGCTGGCCGGTGGGCTCCCGTCGGGGCCGCCGAACCAGGCGGCCGTGGCGGCCGGGGAGGCGCCGACCGCCCCCGACCCGGTGGGGGTCACGGTGGGCAGCCGCCGCGCCGCCGGGCCGAGCACCTCCAACGCGTGCAACAGCTTCGGCGGCATCGGACGGCCGGACCGGGCGAGCCGGCGTACCCGGTCGAGGCGCTGCGAGTCCATGCCGGCCGGCAGCGGTGGCGGGCCGGCGGCGCGCCAGCCGGCGAGCGCCGCCGGCGGCTCGGCCAGCCGGTCGCCGATCCGCTCGACCAGCGCCGGGACGATCAGGTCCGCGGCCGGCAGGTCCGGCACGGGGTACGTCGCCGGGCCGGCCGCCGGGTCGTACAGCAGGCGCAGCGCCCGATCCACGGCGTTGCGCACGCCGTCGTGGGACCAGCCGACGGGGGCGTCCCGCTCCAGCGCGGCGAGCAGCCCCTCGACGGCGCTCAGCGTGGGCACCAGCGCGTAGCCCTCCGGCCCGCCCCAGCCGCCGTCCGGGCGCTGCCCGGCGAGCAGGAAGCGGATCCGCTCGGCGTGCTGCGGCAGCCAGGGCGCCAGGGAGACCAGCCGGCCGGTCTCGTACGGCGACGCGGACGTACGGCCCGCCGGACGGACGGTCAGCCCGGCGACCAGCTCGCCCGCCGCCATCGCGTACCCGGGATCCTCCGGCGGTGCGGCGTCCCGGGCCAGAGCCTCCGTGCTCACGCCACCCCCCAGAAGTCGGTCGACCGGTAGAAGCCGCTGGTGTAGCCGAGCTGCCGGGTGAGGTAGGCCGCCTCCCGGGGGCAGTCGGGGCGCAGTTCGTCGAGGAGTTCGGTGGCCCGCGCGAGAAGGCGGGTCAGTTCCCGCTCGACGACGGCACGGTCCTCGACCAGCAGGATCGCGTTGAGGTCGCCCCAGCGCAGGTCCCGCTCGTAGGTGGCCAGGTCGTTGACCAGCCGCAGGGCGCGTTGCACCGCGTCGCTGGCGGCGACCAGCCGATCGAGCCGGTCGGGTACGTCCGGGTCGCCGGTGGAGATCCAGTGCCCCACGTTCACCACCGTGCAGGCCAGGTTGTCGGCGTTGGCCAGGTAGTCGGCGAGCGACGGCAGCGGCAGCAGGCCGTCGCGGCCGGCCGTCCGCCAGTGCCATTCCCGCCGCATCGCCTCCAGCGTCCGGCGCACCGCCTCCCGCCACGCCCCGCCCAGCGTCGCGAAGGCCGGCGCGGCGGCCAGGTCGGCGCGGAACTCGGCGAGGAACCGGCCCAGCGGGTCGTTCGCCGTCGCGGGTGCCCCGGCGGCGACCGCGAGCTGCCGGCGCACCAGTTGGTCGACTTCGGCGGCCGAGGTGGCCAGGTGGTCCACCTGCCAGTCCAGCGCGAACCCCCAGAGCACCGCCCGGTTGGTCAACCGCAGCTCGGCGGCGTCGCACTCGGGGGCGCTGAACGCGATGGCCAGGGCGACGCTGCTGGCCAGGGCCGCGTCGAAGGGCCCGACGGCGAAGAGGGCCGGGTGGGCGGCCAGGCAGCGTTGCAGGTCCCGCTGGCCGTGCGCGGCGAGGGCGCAGATCCGTCCGTGCTCGGCGGCCTCCCGCAGCTCGTCGACCGCCCGGATGTCAGGTGCCACGGCGGTCAGGCCAGGGCCGGTTGCCGGTGCGGGGTGAGCATCAGCGGCACCGGCCCCCCGGCTCGCAGGGACGCGGCGAGCTGCGGTGCCGGCATCCCGGGCTCGCAGAGCCGGTACCGGAACCGGCTGAACAGGGTCGCCAGGATCAGCGTCGCCTCCAGCTGGAACAGGTACTGCCCGATGCACTGGTGGGCGCCGCCGCCGAACGGGAAGTAGGCGTACCGGTGCGCGCGCCGGGGCGCGTCGGGGGCGAAGCGCTCCGGGTCGAAGACCTCCGGGCGGTCCCAGAACCGGGCCAGCCGCTGGGTGACGTAGGGGCTGAGGGCGATCGTCGCGCCGGCGGAGATCCGGGTGCCGCCGATGACGTCGTCGGCGACCGCCGTCCGCGGGACCAGCCAGCCCGACGGATACGCGCGGAGCAGCTCGTCCAGCACCATCCGGGTGTAGCGCAGCTCGCCGACCTGCTTCCGGGTGACCACGTCGCCGGGGCCGACCACCCGGTCGATCTCCTCGTAGAGCCGGGCGGCGACGTCGGGCACCTGCTCCAGCAGCGGGAAGAGCCAGGTGAGCACGGTGTACGTGGTCTCGGTGGTGGTGGCGAAGGTGGACACCACGTCGTCGCGGACCCGCCGCTCGTCCAGCTTGTTGCCGTCGGCGTCCCTGGCCCGGGCCAGCGCGGCGAGGATGTCGTCGCCGCCCTCGGGGCTGGCGCGCTCGGCGCGGACCAGTGGGAGCAGGATCTCGTCGATGTTCCGCACGGCCCGACGGAAAGCCCGGTCCCCGGGCATCGGCACGGCGTCCGGCAGGAACGGGGCGAGCAGCCGGAACCGCAGCGCGGTCGCGACGGTGTTCTGCTCGACGACCACCCGTCTGGCGTCGGCAGTGTCGATCTTGGCGCCGAAGAAGACCCGGCTGACGGCCGCGCAGATGATCCGGGAGACCTCGGCGGCCGCGTCGACCGGGGTGCCGTCGCGCGCCGGGCCGGCCAGCTCGCCCACGGCGTCGCTGATCGCCCGGCTCATGTCGGCCACGGCGGCGTCGAGCCGCTTGGGGGTGAAGTGCGGCTGGAGCCGCCGCCGGCTCGCCTCCCACTTCGGGCCCTCGGAGAGGATCCCGTCGCCGCCCAGCTTCCGGACCGACCGCCACAGCATGCTGTCGCCGGCCCGGGTGTAGTTCGCGGCGTTGTCGCGCAGCACGTGCTGGACGTGCGCCGGCTCGGTGACCAGGTACGGCCGGATGGTGCCCAGGTTCAGCCGGACGACCTGCCCGGGCGTCGCGTCGGCGAGACCGACCAGGGTGCCCAGCGGGTCGCGGAGCAGCTTGGGCAACGTGTGGCGGAGGGTGGCGACGTGCGGCTTGCGGTGAACCGGGGCGGTCGATTCAGTCATGGCTCACCTGCACGGGTCCTCCTCCGGTGCTGCGCCGCCTCGCGCTGCGTGGTGCCATGGTGATGGCGCGTGACGGTTGCGGTGAGCATGTCACTGATGAAAAGGCTTTTCCAGATTTTGCGTCCGGAGAAATTCTCACAGTCAACGAAAGCCGTCCACTGTGCACGGTCCCAACCGGACGTTAGCCTGACAGATCGCGCAGGTAGCGCCACTCCGCAGCCACCGGCCGGTAACCTAATCCGCGGTTCAGCGTGAGCATCGGCACATTACCGGCGTCGTTGCTGGTGTACGCGTACCGCAGCCCGGCCGCCCGGGCCCGGCTCAGCGAGCGGTGCTTGACCGCGCGGGCCAGCCCCCGGCCCCGGTGCCCGCGCCGGGTGCCGGTCATCCCCGACCGGTAGCGGGTCCGGCCGTCGGTGAGCGCGAAGCCGAACGCGAGCACCTCCCCGTCCCGGACGGCCACCGTGGTCAGGTCCCGGTCCAGCTCGGGGCGCTCCCAGTAGGCGGTCCGCCAGTCGGCGTAGCTGATCTCGTCCATCGTCACCTCGCCCGGCTCGTCCCGGGAGGCGTCGAGGTCGGCCAGGTAGAGCGGGTGCGGGTCGGGCAGCTCGGCCGCGGCGAGCAGCCGCACCCCGGCCGGCAGCGCCGGGGCCGAAGGCAGCTCCACCTCGGCCAGGTCCAGCAGCAGGAACTCGGCCCGCCGTCCGCGCCGGTAGCCGCGCCGCTCGGCGAAGCCGGTGCTGGCCGGGTCGTCGGCCACCTTCGCGTACGCGGCCACCGCCCCCAGCTCGGCGAGCCGCCGCTCGGCGGCGACGAGCAGGGCGGTGCCCGCACCCCCGCCGCGCCACTGCGGATGCACGGAGATGTTGGCGAAGCCCAGCCCCGGATCCGCGCTCTCGTGCAGCAGCCCGGTCCGCGCCTCGCCGACCACTCTCCCGGCGCTCTCGGCGACCAGCACGCCGAACCGCTCGGCGGCCGGCGCGCCGGTGAGGCGCCAACCCAGCCACTCCTCGGTGATCATCTGGTACGGCGCGGCGGCGGCCAGCACCTCGGCGACCGCCGGCACGTCGGCGGGTCGCAGTGGGCGTACGACAGGGGCCATGGTGGCCGAACCTACCCCGACGCGGCGCCGTCCGGGGGGTGCGAATCCGGGCGCGCCGGGGCGCCCTGTGCCAGGCTCAGGGGCATGGACGACACCACCATCCTGAACCGGATCTCCGAACTCGTCGACGAGGAGCACCGGCTGCGCTCCGCGGCGCAGGCCAACGAGTCCGGCACCGACGACGAGGCGCGCGAGCGGCTGCGCGCGTTGGAGGAGTCCCTGGACCAGTGCTGGGACCTGCTGCGCCGCCGCCGGGCGGCCCGGAGCGCGCACGGCGACCCGGACGCCCAGGGTGAGCGGCCGATCCCGGCGGTCGAGCGCTACCTCCAGTAGCGCGGCACGCCGGGCGGCGATGCCCGGCGGGCGAGGCGGGTACGCCCCGGACGGTCCACGGACCGTCCGGGGCGTGCGCGGCTCAGCGGATCCCCGCCTCGCGCAGCAGCAGACCGGTCAGCTCGGCCGGGTCCACCTCGGCCGCCGGCAGCCCCCGCGCGGCGAACCAGGCGCCCACCACCTTCACGTCCCGGGCCAGGAACTCCGGCCCCTGCGGGTTGGCCACCACGTCGACCACCTGCGGCAGGTCGATCATGACGAGGCGCCCCCGGTGCACCAGCAGGTTGTACGGCGACAGGTCGCCGTGGGCGTATCCGGCGCGGGCCAGCACGACCAGCGCGTCCACCATCTGCTCCCACAGCGAGCGCAGCTCGCCCGCCTCGGGGCGCAGCTGGGCCAGCCGGGGCGCCGCCGCTCCCTCGTCGGCGTCGCCGACGAACTCCAGCATCAGCTCGGTGCCGATCAACTGGACCGGGTAGGGCACGGCGATCCGCCCGGAGTCCGCGCCGATCTCCCAGAGCCGGCTGAGGGCGGCGAACTCGGCCGCGGCCCACTGCCCGGCGATCATCTGCCGGCCGAACGCGGTACGCCCGGCCATCGCCCGGTTCTCCCGGGACCGCCGCACCCGGCGCCCCTCCAGGTAGCCGGCATCGCGGTGGAAGAGCCGGTGCTGGGCGTCCCGGTAGCGCTTGACGGCCAGCAGGCAGGACCGGTCGGTGTCCGGCACCGCGCGGCGGACGAGGTGGACGTCCGCCTCCTTGCCGGTCTTGAGCACACCGAGTTCGGTGTCCCGGGCGGCCAGTTCGGTGACCAGCCACTCGGGGTGAGGTTCGGGGCCGTGGACGGCCTCGTCCCAGGAGGACCAGCGGTCCTCGGGCTCGGGCTCGTCGTCGGGCTCGACGAGGGCCGGCTCGACGTGCCGGCCGTGCTTCAGGAAGTGTGGTTCGTCGTCGTCGAAGCGGCTCTTGCCGCGGCCACGGCGCTGCGGCGCCGGGAGGTCGTGTTCGCGCACGGAAGTGGTGATCCCTTGATCGAGGCTGATGGAGGCAGGTGGAACGACCCTGCAAAGACGGCCATGACCGACCTCCTTCTCCTCGACCGGGCTCGACCCGGCTGCGCACCCGCGCGGGACCATGCTGAACCGACGCCCGATCCGGCGGCAACCGAATTACCGGACCCCGCCCGGGCCGCCCGTGCCTCAGCCGGCGAGCACCGTGGCGACGGCCGCGATCAGCGAGTCGACGGTGCGGGTCGGGGCGAACCGGTTGTCCGGCCAGGTACGCCCCCGGTGCAGCCAGACGCTGGGCAGGCCGACGGCGGCGGCCCCGCCGATGTCCGCCTCCGGGCTGTCCCCCACCACCCACGCCCCGCGCAGCGGCATCCGGGCCCGCTGGGCGGCCAGCGCGAAGATCCGCGGATTGGGCTTGCTGACCCCGGCCTCCTCCGAGATCACCCAGTCGGCGACGTACCGGTCCAGCCCGGTCCGCCGGATCTTGGCGTCCTGCTGGCGGACCGAGCCGTTGGTGACCACCACCGGCACCCAGCCGGCGTCGTCGGCGATCCGCAGCGCGCAGGCGACCAGCGGGTCGAGGCGGGTGTTCGCCACCACCCCGTCGTGCAGTTCCTCCACCAGGTCGATCGAGGGGATGCGCAGCGCGTACCGGTCGCGGATGGCGTCGGCGACGTCCCACCGGTCGGTGAGCCCGTCGGCGTCGATGGAGAGCAGCCAGTCGATGTCGGTGTGGGGCGCGCCGATGCTGTCCAGGAACCGCTCACCCCAGGCGCGGAACGGGCCCGCCCGGTCGAGCAGGGTGTTGTCCAGGTCGAGCAGGAGCAGCGGCACGCGGGCACCTTACGGGAGAGGGGGTCGCCGTCGACAGGGCCGGGCGGTCGGCGACGTCCGTCAGGCCGGCAGCGCCGTTCGGGGGAGCCCCTGGTCGGCGGGCCGGTCGGCGAGCATCGAGTGGGCCGAGCGGGTGGCCGCCAGCGCGGCCGGGTCCAGGGTGGCGACCAGCACGGCCTCGCCGTCGTCGGCGCCGCGCACCAGCGGCCGCCCCTCCGGGTCGTAGACCGCCGCGCCACCGTTGAACCGCCACGGTTCGGCGCCCCCGACGGCGTTGGCGAAGACGACGTACATGGTGTTGTCCAGGGCCCGGGCGGCGTAGTAGAGGTCGCGCCGGTGCGCCGACCCGGCGAGGTAGCCGCTCGGGCAGAGGTAGCCGTGCGCGCCGTCGGCCGCGGCGGCCCGGGCGTGCTCCGGGAAGCACCCGTCGTAGCAGATGCCCAGCCCGAGCCGCCAGTCGTCGACCAGCAGGGTGGCGCCCCGCCGGCCGGCGTCGAACAGCTCCCGCTCGCCGCCCCAGAGCTGCTGCTTGTCGTACCCGACCCGGATCACGCCGGTCGGGTCGGCGATCAGGGCGGAGATGGTCCGGCGGTCGTCCGGGTGGCGGACCGCGGCACCGACGACCAGGGTGATCCGGTTGTCGTGGGCGGCGGCCCGCAGCGGGTCGAGCCGGGGGTCGTCGACCGCGCCGTCGCCGGTCGCGGCCACGTCCGTGCCGGCCGGATCGGCGGCCAGCGTCGGCGGATGGTACGCCGGCAGGAACAGCTCCGGCAGCACCGCGACCCGGGCGCCGGCACCGGCGGCCCGGGCGGCCAGGCCGGCGGCGACCCGCGCGTTGCCGGGCACGTCGCCGGGGACCGGGTCGGCCTGCACGGCGGCGACGGTCAGCGGGGCGGACGGAAGGGGGGCGGAGGCGACCGGGGGCGTCGTCACCCGCCGATCCTAACCGGAGCGCCCCGGCCGGCCCGTCCCACCACGCAAGATCCCAAGCCGTACGTACGGTTTGCGTAACGCAGGGTCAGCTGGAACGATCGACCCGTGCCCAGAGTAAGTCAGGACCAGCTCGACGCGCGCCGACAGGAGATCCTCGCCGCGGCGCGGGCCTGTTTCGCCCGGCACGGCTACGAGGGAGCCACCGTGCGCCGGCTGGAGGAGGCCACCGGGCTGTCCCGGGGCGCCATCTTCCACCACTTCCGTGACAAGGACTCGCTCTTCCTCGCCGTGGCCGAGGACGACGCGGCGGCCATGGTGGAGACCGTGGCCCGCAACGGCCTCGTCCAGGTCATGCGGGACCTGCTGGCCCGGGCGATCTCGCCGGACACCACCGGCTGGCTGGGCAGCCAGCTGGAGGTCTCCCGCCGGCTGCGCACCGACCCGGCGTTCGCCCGCCGCTGGGCCGAGCGCTCGGCCGCCATCGCCGAGGCCACCCGGGACCGGCTGGTCCGGCAGCGGGAGGCCGGGGTGCTGCGCGAGGACGTCCCGATCGACGTGCTGGCCCAGTTCCTGGAGCTGGCGTACGACGGCCTGGTGCTGCACCTGGCGATGGGCCGGCCGGCCGGCGACCTGGGACCGGTGCTGGACCTGGTCGAGGAGGCCGTACGCCGGCGCTGACCGCCGGACGTATCGGCTTGGTAACTCGGTCCGCACGGCGGTCGGCGCGTGGCGGCCCTGCTCCACAATGAGGCCGCGGTCCCCTCGCGTGACAGGAGCAGAGCCATGATGCTGGCGGCCGACACCTGGGGCATTTCCGGCCCGACGTTCCTCCGGTTCTATCTGCTGGCGGCCCTGGTGGTCGTCGTCGGCTCGATCGTGTACCGGTCCCGGATCCTCGCCGGTCAGCCGGCGGCCGGGGCCGGCCAGCTCGGGCCGCAGCAGGTCGCGTACCTCAACGGCGGCGACCAGCTCGCGATCTGGACGGCGCTGGGCGGCCTGCGCGGCTGCGGCGCGGTCGGGGTGCGCCCCGACCGGCGGCTCACCACCGGCGGCCCGCCGCCCAGCGGCCTCACTCCGCTCGACCAGGCGGTCCTGCACGCCGCCCGGAACGGTCTGCACACCCGGGAGCTGGCCCGCGAACAGCGGGTGTCCCGCGCCCTCACCGAGCTGCGCGAGGGCCTGCAGCGGCAGGGCCTGGCGCTGCACCCCGAGCAGCGCACCGCGGCCCGACGCGGCGCGTGGCTGGTGGTCGCCCTGATGGCGCTCGGCGCGGCCCGGATCGCCGCCGGGCTGGCCAACGGCCGACCGGTCGGCTTCCTGCTGCTCGCCGTCCTCGCCCTGATCGTCCCGCTGGTGCTGCTCTCCCGGATGCCGTGGCGGACCCGGGCGGCCGACGCCGCGCTGCGTGAGCTGCGCCGGAGCAACATCCACCTCTCCCCCGCGTCCGCACCCGCCTACGCCACCTACGGCGCGGCCGGGGCGGCCATGGGGGTGGCTCTGTTCGGCACCGCCTCGCTCTGGGCCCTGGACCCGGGCTTCGCCGAGCAGGCGGAGATCCAGCGGCAGGCACTGAACAGCAGCGGTGGCAGCGGCGGCGGCGGGTGTGGCGGCGGCAGCTCCTGCGGTGGTGGCGGCAGCTCCTGCGGTGGTGGTGGCGGCGGTGGCGGCTGCGGCGGCGGTGGGTGCGGCGGATGACCGGTCCGAGCGGGGTGGGCATCGGCTGGCGGCCGGAGATCGCCGGGTTCGTCGCCGAGCTGCCCGGGCTGCGCTTCGTCGAGGTGGTGGCCGAGTCGATCCCGTCGACCGGCCCGCTCCCGCCGGGGCTCGCCGAGCTGCGCGGACGCGACGTCACCGTCGTACCGCACGGGGTGCGGCTCTCCCTCGGCGGCGCGGAACCGGTCGACCCGGCCCGGGTGACCCACCTGGCCCGGATCGCCGAACTCCTCGACGCGCCGCTGGTCAGCGAGCACATCGCGTTCGTCCGGGCCGGCGGCCTGGAGGCCGGCCACCTGCTGCCGCTGCCGCGCACCCGGGAGGCGGTGGCCGCCGTGGTGGCCAACGTCCGACGGGCGCAGGCGCAGTTGCCGGTGCCGATCGCCCTGGAGCCGATCGCCGCGCTCTTCGACTGGCCCGACGACGAGCTGGACGAGGCGGACTTCCTCACCGAGATCCTGGACGCCACCGGAGCGACGCTGCTGCTCGACGTCGCCAACGTGCACGCCAACGCCCGCAACCGGGGCGGCGACCCGCTCGCCCTGCTCGACCGGCTCCCGCTGGACCGGGTCGCCTACGTGCACGTGGCCGGCGGTGCCGAGCGGGGCGGCTTCTACCACGACACGCACACCGACCCGGTGCCGCCGGAGGTGCTCGACCTGGTCGGCGCGCTCTGCGCCCGCCGCCGGCCCCCGGCGCTGCTGCTCGAACGCGACGGGCACTACCCGCCCGCGCCCGCCCTGCGGGTCGAGCTGGATGCGCTCGCCGCCGCCTCCGGATTCCCGGTGGTCACATGAGCGACCGGACGGTCGCCGGTCCGCCCAGCGCAGCGCCGGGCGGCGAACTGGGCGCCCGGCAGGCGGCGCTGGTGGCGGCGCTGGTCGCCGGGGCGCCGCTCCCGGCCGGCTTCGCGCCCGAGCCGGTGCGGGCCGCCCGGGTCGCGCTGCTCGGCAAGCGGGCCGGCGAGGTGGCCCGGCACTGGCCGCTGCTCGCCGCCGCCCTCGGCGACGCCTGGTGGGACACCTTCCGCGAGTGGGCGGCCGACCGCCCCAGCAACGGCTCGCTGCGCGACGGCTGGGACCTGGCCCGCACGCTGCGCGAACGGGGCACGCTGCCCCCGCTCGGCGCGGAGGAGCTGGTCGCCCGCGAGGCGGGCAGCCGCTACGACGGGCACCACCCGCCGCGACCCCGCCGGCTGCCGGCCGTCGCCCGCGCCGGCGGCGCCGTCGCGGTGCAGCTCGCCGGTCGGGTACGCCTGCTGCGCCCCGCCCGACGCTGACCGCCCACCTGGTGCGGCCGGTAGGCGGGTACGGCAGGATCGGCGGCATGGATCTCGGACTCACCGACCGGGTGTACGTGCTGACCGGCGCCTCCCGCGGCCTCGGCTTCGCCACCGCCGAGTGCCTCGTGGCCGACGGCGCGCGGGTGGTCCTCTCGGCCCGCGCCCCGGAGCGCGTCGCCGAGGCCGTCGAGCGGCTCGGCGGTCCCCGGCACGCCATCGGGCTCACCGCCGACCTGGCCGACCCGGAGACGCCGCAGCGGCTCGTGGTGGCGGCGCGGGAGCACTTCGGCCGGCTTGACGGCGCGCTGGTCTCGGTCGGCGGCCCGCCCCGTGGCACCGCCGCTCAGGTGACCGACGAGCAGTGGCGGCAGTCCTTCGAGACGGTCTTCCTCGGCAGCGTCCGGGCCGCCCGTACGGTGGCCGGCGCGCTCACCGACGGCGGCGCGATCGGGCTGGTGCTCTCCACCTCGGCCCGCGGCCCGGTGCCGGGCCTCGGCATCTCCAACGGCCTGCGTCCCGGCCTGGCCGGGGTGGCCAAGGACATGGCCGACGAGTACGGCCCGCGCGGCGTGCGGGTGCTCGGCCTGCTGCCCGGACGGATCATGACCGACCGCAACCGGGAACTCTTCGCCGCCACCGGGGACGCCGAGGCGGCCCGGGCCGAGGCGGAGGCCGGCATCCCGCTGCGCCGGATCGGTGACCCCGCGGAGTTCGGGCGGGCCGCCGCGTTCCTGCTCTCCCCCGCCGCGAGCTACGTCACCGGGGTCACCGTGCCGGTCGACGGCGGCGCGCTGCGCGGCCTGTGAGCCCCGCCGACCGCTCCGACGACCCGGCCGGTGCCCGGCCGGGTCGCCCGGCTGCCCGGGCCGGGTCCGGGCCTCGGGGCCACCAGTCCGGCCGACGGCCGGGGCCGACGTCCGGTCGGCCGCCCGCCGGCGCGCAGCCGGACGCGACGCTAGGGGCCTCCGGCGCGACGCGGGGAGCCTCCGGCGCGGGACGGCCGACGAAGGACGAGTTGGCGACCGCGGCCGACCGGACCATCCCGGACCTGATCGCGCCCGGGCTGGACGTGCTCTTCGTCGGCATCAACCCCGGGCTCTGGTCGGCGGCCACCGGCTGGCACTTCGCCCGACCCGGCAACCGATTCTGGCCGGCCCTGCACCGGGGCGGCTTCACCCCACGCCAGCTGCACCCGAGCGAGCAGGACCAGCTCCCCGGCCTCGGCCTGGGCATCACCAACATGGTGGCCCGGGCCAGCGCCCGCGCCGACGAGCTGACCCCGGCGGAGCTGGTGGCCGGGGCGGAGGTCCTGACCGGCAAGGTCGCCCACTACCGGCCGGCCTGGGTGGCGGTGGTCGGGGTGACCGCGTACCGGATCGGGTTCGCCCGGCCGAAGGCCGGTTTCGGCCCGCAGCCGGAGACGCTGGCCGGGGCCCGGCTCTGGGTGCTGCCGAACCCGAGCGGCCTGAACGCGCACTTCACCCCGGAGACGCTCGGGGCGGCCTTCGGAGAGCTGCGGGCGGCCGTCGCCGGTTAGTTGGCTGCGGCCGGGGGCAGCGCCTCCTGGGCGACGTACGTGCCCAGCGGCACCGTGGTGATCACCGGCTCGGGCTCCGTCGCCGCGTACGGCGCCGGCGAGTCGGCGACCGCGAACTGGGTGCGGTACAGCTCGGCGTAGAGCCCGCCGACCGCGACCAGCTCCTCGTGCCGGCCCCGCTCCACGATCCGGCCGTCGTCGAGGACCAGGATCTGGTCGGCGTCGCGGACGGTGGAGAGCCGGTGCGCGATGACCAGCGCGGTACGCCCGGTCAGCGCGACCGCCAGCGCCCGCTGCACCGCGGCCTCGCTCTCCGAGTCCAGGTGGGCGGTGGCCTCGTCGAGGATCACGATCGACGGCGCCTTGAGCAGCAGCCGGGCGATGGCGATGCGCTGCTTCTCGCCGCCGGAGAAGCGGTAGCCGCGCTCACCGACCATCGTCTCCAGCCCCTCGGGCAGCGCCCGGACCAGGTCGGCGACCTGCGCGCCGGCCAGCGCCGCCCAGATCTCGTCGTCGGTGGCGTCCGGCTTGGCGTAGCGCAGGTTCTCGGCGATCGTCTCGTGGAACAGGTGCGAGTCCTGGGTGACCACGCCGATCTCGTCGCGCAGCGAGGCGAGGGTGGCGTCGCGGACGTCCACGCCGCCGACGCGCACCTCGCCGTCGGTGACGTCGTAGATCCGGGAGATCAGCATGGACAGCGTCGACTTGCCGGCGCCGGAGGGCCCGACCAGGGCCACCATCTGACCCGGCTCGACGGCGAACGACACGCCCTTGAGCACCGGTTCGTTGACCGTACGGTCCAGGGTGGCGACCTCCTCCAGCGAGGCCAGCGACACCTCGGCGGCGGCCGGGTAGCGGAACCGCACGTCGCGGAACTCGACCCGCCCGTTGCCGCGCGGCACCGGCACCGCGTCCGGCTTCTCCTCGATGCCGGGGCGCAGGTCCAGCACCTCGAAGACCCGGTCGAACGAGACCAGCGCGCTCATCACGTCCACCCGGACGTTGGACAGCGCGGTCAGCGGGCCGTAGAGGCGGGTGAGCAGCAGCGCGAGGGTGACCACGGTGCCGGCGCTGACCGCGCCGGTGACCGCGAGCCAGCCGCCGAGCCCGTAGGTCAGGGCCTGTGCCAGCGAGGCGACCAGCAGCATCGCCACGAAGAACGTCCGCGAGTACATGGCCGACTGGATGCCGATGTCGCGGACCCGCTCGGCCCGGCCGGCGAAGCGGCGGGCCTCGATCTCGGGCGAGCCGAAGAGCTTGACCAGCAGCGCCCCGGCCACGCCGAACCGCTCGGTCATCGTCGCGTTCATCTTGGCGTCGAGGTTGTACGACTCCCGGGTGATCTCGGCCAGCCGCTTGCCGACCCGCCGGGCCGGGATGATGAAGATCGGCAGCAGGACCAGCGAGAGCGTGGTGATCTGCCAGGAGAGGGTGAACATCACCCCGGCGGTCAGCACCAGCTGGATGACGTTGCTGACCACCCCGGAGAGGGTGGAGGTGAACGCCCGCTGGGCGCCCATCACGTCGTTGTTGAGCCGGCTGACCAGGGCGCCGGTCTGGGTGCGGGTGAAGAACTGCAACGGCATCCGCTGCACGTGGTCGTAGACCCGGGTGCGCAGGTCGAGGATGATCCCCTCGCCGATCCGGGCGGAGTACCACCGCTGGGCGAGGGAGAAGAGGGCGTCGGCGACCGCCAGCGCGGCGATCACCAGCGCCAGGCGGACCACTGTCGCCCCGGCCTCGGCGCCGCCCCGGGTGATGGCGTTGATGACCTTTCCGGCCAGCACCGGGGTGGCCACCCCGATGATCGCGGCGATCACCACCGTGATCAGGAAGACGACGATGTCCCGCCGGTACGGCCCCGCGAAGGCGACGATCCGCCGGGCGGTGCCCCGCTTGAGCCGGTGCGCGGAGACCTCGTCGCTGCTGCGCATCGACCGGAGCATGCTCCACCCGGCCATGCCCCCACCGGACATCGGGTTGGACATCGGTCACCTCCGGGATCTGCGGCAGCGCGCACCGTCGGGTTCGATTCTCCCGACGACTACGACAACCTCAGTAGTAACCCGGATCTTCCCGAACGGTCCTTACTATTCTCCCCGTCCGGCGAGGTCGCGCAGGCGGCGGGTCTGCGCCTCCCGCTCGGCGCGCTGCTGGTCGGCGTGCGAGCGGCCGGCCGCGCCGGCGAGCAACGCCTTGATCTCGACCACCGCGTCGCGGTTGTTGGCCAGCAGCCCGGCGGTGAGGTCCCGTACCGCGCCGTCCAGGTCGGGGGTGGGCACCACCAGCGTGGCCAGCCCGATGCGGTCCGCCTCGGCGGCGTCCATCCGCCGGCCGGTCGCGCAGATCTCCAGGGCCCGCGAGTAGCCGACCAGCTCGACGAGGCGCTTCGTCCCGGCGAGGTCGGGCACCAGGCCCAGGGTCACCTCGGCCATGGAGAGCTTGGCGTCCTCGGCGAGCACCCGCAGGTCGCAGGCGAGCGCCAGCTGGAAGCCGGCGCCGATGGCGTGCCCCTGCACGGCCGCCACGGAGATCACGTCGGGGCGGTGCAGCCAGCTGAAGCCGCCCTGGAACTCGGCGATCCGGTCGGCGCACTCCTGCTCGGGCAGGGTCGCCAGCTCGGCGAACGAACCCGGCCCGGACGCTCCGGCCACCGACAGGTCGAGGCCGGCGGAGAAGGACCGCCCCTCGCCGCGCACCACGACGACGCGCACGTCGCCAGGGAGATCCCGCGAGAAGTCGCTCATCGCGCGCCACATCGCCGGGATCTGGGCGTTGAGCACGTCGGGCCGGCACAACGTCACCGTCGCCACCGGCCCGTCGCAGTCGAGTCGTACCCCGGTCGTCTCGGCGGTCACCGGACGGCCCGGAACACGACGCTGATGGACGACGCTGGTGGGCGGGTCACGCCTTCTTGCGGCGCCGGGCGCCGCCGCGCTGCCGCAGCTGGACGCCGGACTCGGTGAGCACCCGGTGGATGAACCCGTAGGAACGTCCGGTCGAGGCCGCGAGCGCGCGGATGCTCTCACCCGAGGTGTACCGCTTTACCAGGTCCTTGGCGAGCGTCTGACGCTCGGCTCCGACGATCCGGCGACCCTTCTCAGTGCTGGTGGCTGTGCCAGTGGCTGCCATGCTGATTCCTCACGTCCCAGACTGTGCGGTTCGGATACGGTCCCACCTATTAGACCGCCTCGAACGATCATGCGCCAGATATCAACTCTTCGCCAACCGACACGCTATGCGATGTCAGCTTCCCGATAGAGTGATCCTTCCGACCGGCCCCGCAGGACGTGCGCGCCGGGGCCGGTCGGAGCCCGCAACGCGGCCCGTACCCTGCCTGGCGTCACCGACCCGCTCACCGCCGCGGCCGGCGCGGCCCTGGTGTTCGCCGCGACCAACGTGGACGACATCGTCGTGCTCACCGTGCTCTTCGTGGCCGCCCGCGCCACCGGCCGGCCCCGGCCCTGGCGGATCGTGGCGGGCCAGTACCTGGGCATCGGCGCGCTGGTCGCGACCGCCCTGGGGCCATTTGAGCCCGCCCGTCGGGCGCGGCCCCGTCCGGCCGCCGTGATCGACCCCGTTACGGCGAGGTGGCGGGGTCGGGACGCTACCGACACCGCCACGTCGCCGTCATGGAGTCGATCATGCTGGCGGGCGACGACAGCGGCGCCGGACGGGCCCGTCAGGCCAGTTCGACCAGTTCGAGCAGGTCGTCGCTCCAGGCGTCCTCGTCGCCGTCGGGGAGCAGGATCGCGCGGTCGGGCTTGAGCGCGAGCACCGCGCCGGGGTCGTGGGTGACCAGCACGATCGCGCCCGGGTAGTTGGCGATGGCGTCGAGCACCTGCTCCCGGCTGACCGGGTCGAGGTTGTTGGTCGGCTCGTCCAGCAGCAGCACGTTGGCCCCGGAACAGACCAGGGTGGAGAGGGCGAGCCGGGTCTTCTCGCCGCCGGAGAGCACCCCGGCCGGCTTGTCCACGTCCTCCCCGGAGAAGAGGAACGCACCGAGGATCTTGCGCAGGTCGGTGTCGGACTGCTCGATGGCGGCGGCCCGCATGTTCTCCAGCACGGTCCGCTCGACGTCCAGGGTCTCGTGCTCCTGGGCGTAGTAGCCCAGCCGCAGGCCGTGCCCGGCGTGCACCTCGCCGGTGTCCGGCGTGAGCAGGCCGCCGAGCATCCGCAGCAGGGTGGTCTTGCCGGCGCCGTTGAGCCCGAGGATGGCGACCCGGGAACCACGGTCCACCGCGACGTTCACGTCGGTGAAGATCTCCAGCGAGCCGTACGACTTGGAGAGGCCGGTCGCGGTCAGCGGGGTCTTGCCGCACGGCGCCGGGGTGGGGAAGCGCACCTTCGCCACCTTGTCGGAGACGCGCACCTCCTCCAGGCCGGAGATCAGCTTCTCGGCGCGGCGGGCCATGTTCTGCGCGGCGACGGTCTTGGTGGCCTTCGCCCGCATCTTGTCGGCCTGCGCCATCAGGGCGCCGGCTTTCTTCTCGGCGTTGGCCCGTTCGCGGCGGCGGCGCCGCTCGTCGGTCTCCCGCGCCTCCAGGTACGCCTTCCACCCCAGGTTGTAGACGTCGACCACGGAGCGGGTGGCGTCAAGGAACCACACCTTGTTGACCACCGACTCCAGCAGCGCGCCGTCGTGGGAGATGACGATCAGGCCGCCCTTGTGGTTGGCGAGGAAGTTGCGCAACCAGGTGATCGAGTCGGCGTCGAGGTGGTTGGTCGGCTCGTCGAGCAGCAGGATGCCGCCGCCGTTCTCGCCGGCGTCGCGGAACAGGATCCGGGCCAGCTCGATGCGGCGGCGCTGGCCGCCGGAGAGGGTGCCGATGGTCTGGGCGAGCGCCCGGTCGGGCAGCCCGAGGTTGGCGCAGATCCGGGCCGCCTCGGCCTCGGCGGCGTACCCGCCGAGGGCGGCGAACTGGTCCTCCAGCGCGCCGTAGCGGCGGACCAGCTTGTCGTCGGCGTCGTCGGCCAGCTTGGCCTCGATCTCCGTCATCTGGGCCATGAGCACGTCCAGGCCGCGGGCGGAGAGCACCCGGTCCCGCCCGGTGACCTCCAGGTCGCCGGTACGCGGGTCCTGCGGCAGGTAGCCGATCGCGCTGCGCCGGTCGATCTGGCCGGCGTACGGCTGCCCCTCCCCCGCCAGCACCTTCAGGGTGGTGGTCTTGCCGGCGCCGTTGCGGCCCACGAGGCCGATCCGGTCACCGGGCTGCACCCGCAGGGTGGTGTCGGACAGCAGGATCCGGGCGCCGGCACGCAGCTCCAGGCCGGTGGCAGTGATCATTTTCCGGTACTCGCTCTCGGGGTCTGGAAGGGCTGACTCAGGGCACGCGAAACGGCCGGCGGGCCCGATGGACCGTCGGCGCGGGGCGGTTCAGCCTTCGCAGAGCAGCACGAGGCAAGTGTACCGGGCCGGCTTCGGCGCCCCGCCCGGATTACCGAGCAAGATCATCGGGTACCGAAACGCCGTCCGGACCCGGTCCGGTACCGCAACCACCAAACGTGATGAATCGGTGATCGGGGTCAACATGGAGCTGAACGAGAACGCGCAGATCGACACCAGTCAGGTGGACGATCGGCGAGGGTCCGGCGGGGGCGGCGGGATGGGCATCCCCATCCCGATCGGCGGCGGTCGCGGAGGGATCGTCGGCATCATCATCGCCGTACTGGTCGCGCTGGTCGGCGGCGGCTTCGGACTGAACGCCGCGACCAACGGCGGCGGCGGTGAGCAGGGCGACAACACGTCGCTGCAGCAGAAGTGCTCGGCCGACGACGCGCTCCAGCAGCTGGACTGCCGCAACACCGCGTACGTCAACTCGATCCAGGCCTACTGGCAGGCCGCGCTGCCGGAGAAGTTCGGCGAGCAGTACCGGCCGTCGAAGACGGTCTTCTTCAGCCAGGGCGTGAACACCGGCTGCGGCCAGGCCGACTCCGGCGTGGGCCCGTTCTACTGCCCGGCCGACGACCTGGTCTACATCGACCTGACCTTCTACCGGGTGCTGGCCGACCAGCTCGGCGCGGAGGGCGAGTTCGCCCAGCCGTACGTGCTGGCCCACGAGTACGGCCACCACGTGCAGGACCTGCTCGGCACCGAGGCGCAGATGCGCCGCCAGCAGCAGCGCGACCCGGACAACGCCAACGCGCTGTCGGTGAAGCTGGAGCTGCAGGCCGACTGCTACGCGGGCGCCTGGGCGAAGAACGCCACCGGCACCGCCGACGCGAAGGGCCAGAAGATCTTCAAGAGCGTCAGCGAGCAGGACATCGCGCAGGCGATCGACACCGCCGAGAAGATCGGCGACGACGCCATCTCGCAGCGGGCGAACCGCCCGGTGAACCCCGAGGAGTTCACCCACGGCTCCTCCGCGCAGCGCAAGGAGTGGTTCAGCCGTGGCTACGACAGCGGCGACCCGAAGTCCTGCGACACCTTCGGCGGCAGCCTCTGAGCGCCCCGGTCCGAGGCACCCGGCGGCGGCCGGTGGGTTCCCCACCCACCGGCCGCCGTGGCGTTTCCGGGTCACCGGTTCCGGCCGCGTCCGGCCAGCATGGCTGTCGTCGAGTCAGGTTCGCCGTCGACCCGGCAGCCGGTGACTGCGCCGCTTGCGGCCCTGGCTCGTGACGGCGTGGTAGATGATCATGACGATGATCCCGATCAGGCCCGCTACGGGGTTGACGAACCAGCCGACTGCGGCGCTGCCGCCGTAGAGGATCATGCCGGTGATGGGGCGGGCCCGTTGGGCGTGGAGGTGCTCGGGGGAGATCTCGGGTGCCAGCAGTGCGGGGTGGCGTTCCAGGTAGGCGAAGAAGGCCAGCCAGGGCACCGACATCAGCGCGGCGGACAGTGCGTACAGGACCACCGCCACCCGCTGGTCGGCGGTGCCCGCATGGGCGAATGCCGACGCGAGCACCGCGGTGGGAAACGGGATGATCACGGCGCCGAGCAGGAGGGCGAGGTTGATCCAGTTGAGTGCGAGGTTCGTCCGGCCGACCAGGAGCAGCAGCGCGTGGTGGTTCAGCCAGAGCACACCGATGTAGACGAACGAGATCACGAAGGCGAGATAGGCGGCCTTCTCGTGCAGGAGCGCGTCGAGCAGCCCACCGGATTCGTACGCCGGTGGGCGAAGTTCCAGCACCAGCAGGGTGATGACGATGGCGAACACCCCGTCGCTGAACGCCGTCATCCGGTCGGTCTCGGTCGTCGTCGTGCCCCGCGCCGCCGGCACGGCCCCCTCGCGTGCGGCCATTTCCGCAGGCTAGCGGCCGGAACGCAACGAGTTGGCCACGCCACACCGAGCAGCGGTTCAGTCGGCTTCGGGCGCGGCGTCGCGGACCAGGATCCGCACCGCGCGGGCCGCGGCGATCGCGGCGACCAGCACCGCGTGCCGGGGTTCGGGGACGTCGAGCAGCCGCTCGGCCCGCAGCGCGGCGAGCGGGGCCAACCGCCGGTCGGCGAGCACGGTGTCGACGGCCCGCCGGTCACCGCCGCAGACCAGCGCGCGCAGCGTCGCCGCCTCCGGCAGCAGCAGCCGTACGGCCAGCTCGGCCGCGTCGCCGAGGGCCGCCTTCGCCTGGTTGTCCCGCCGCCGGGCGAAGCGCTGCTGCGACCACCCGCCGGCGGCGGTGCGGCCCTGCACGTAGCGGGTGTCCACCTTGGAGACCACCAGGTCCTCCCCGACCGCGATGCCGACCGCCACCGCGCCCTTGCGGGCCAGCAGCAGGCCGATCCGGCGCGGCTCGGCCGCGGCGGCCACGAATTCGGGTACGTCCCGGGTGGGCGACGCCCCGGGCGGGGTGTGCAGCTCGGCGGTCGCGCCGTCCGGGGCGGCGAGCAGCAGGCCGTACCCGGTGAGGGTGGTGGTGGGCGGGCCGTGCCGGTCGGCGAAGCCCTCGACCCAGCGGGCGACGCGGGTCGGGTCGACCTCGACCCACCGGCCACCCCCGGCTGCGGGTCGACTGGTCATGGCCGAACGGTACCGAATTGCCGGACCACGGGCGGCACCCCACTCCGGGCCTTTCATGGGCATCGATGAACGCTTACCATCCGGTAACCGAATGTTTCTCGGATCCATCCTCCGTCTGCGAGGTACCCATGCAGCCACGCGGTCCCGTCCCACCGCACCCCGCCCGCCGCGCCGTCGCCCGCCGGTTGACCGCCGCCGCCGCGGCGTCGGTCACCGCGGCGGCCCTGCTCACCGTCTCCCCCACCGCCCCGGCCGCCGCCGCGCCCGCCGCCACCAACGCCACCACCAACGCCACCACCAGCGGTTTCGCCGCGGGCGACCACTGTCTCGGCGAGTGCTCGGACATCCTGCCGCCGGGGCAGAACGGCAACGCCACCCTCGTCGAGGTGCTCGCCAACCAGACCCTCGGCACCCTGCCCCGGCACGCCGGTGACCAGCTCGGCCGGTACGCCGACCTGGTCTACGGCTACGCGGGGCTGCGCGAGGACCAGCTCGGCGCGTTCTTCAACGACGCCGGCTTCGGGGTGCCGGCCGATCAGGTCGAGCGCCGCTACTCGCCGCGCGCCGACGTGACCATCGTGCGCGACCGGGCGACCGGCGTCCCGCACGTCACCGGCAGCACCCGCGGCGGCACCATGTTCGGGGCCGGCTACGCCGGCGCCGAGGACCGACTGTTCACCATCGACCTGCTGCGCCACGTCGGACGGGGCACCCTCACCCCGTTCGCCGGGGGCGCGCCCGGCAACCGGGCGCTGGAGCAGAGCGTCTGGCGCAACTCGCCGTACACCGAGGCGGACCTGGCGGCGCAGGTGGAGGCGCTGCGGCGCAAGGGCCCCCGGGGCGAGCAGCTCTACGCCGACGTGCAGGAGTACATCGCCGGTATCAACGCCTACATCGGGCACTGCATGGCGCACCGCAACTGCCCCGGCGAGTACGTGCTCACCGGGCACCTGGACGCGGTCACCAACGCCGGCGGGCCCGAGCCGTTCCGGATGACCGACCTGATCGCCATCGCCGGGGTGGTGGGCGGGCTGTTCGGCGGCGGGGGCGGCAACGAGATGCAGTCGGCGCTGGTCCGGCTGGCCGCGCGGGCCCGCTACGGCGTGGTCGAGGGTGACCGGGTCTGGACCGCCTTCCGCAGCCAGGAGAACCCGGAGGCGGTGCTGACCCTGCACGACGGGCAGAGCTTCCCGTACGGTGGCGCCCCCGCGAACGCGTCCAGCGTGGTGCTGCCGGACGGCGGCTCGGCCCGGATGGAACCCGTCGTCAGCGACGCCACCGGCGCGGCCACCGGTGCCGCCGCCGGCGGGCCGTCCGAGCTGGCCGCCGCGTTGTCCGGGCTGACCATCGGCCGGGCCAACCGGGGCATGTCGAACGCGGCGGTGATCTCGGCCGAGCACTCCGCCACCGGCCACCCGATCGCCGTGTTCGGCCCGCAGACCGGCTACTTCTCACCCCAGCTGCTGATGGTGCAGGAGTTGCAGGGGCCGGGGATCAGCGCGCGCGGCGCCGCCTTCGCCGGGCTCAACCTCTACGTGCTGCTCGGCCGGGGCCAGGACTACGCCTGGAGCGCCACCTCGTCGGCCCACGACATCACCGACACCTACGCGCTGCCGCTGTGCACGGTGGACGGCAGCGCACCCACCCTGGCCAGCAACCACTACCGCTACCGGGGCCGGTGCCAGCCGATGGAGGAGATCTCGCACGTCAACGCCTGGCGGCCCACCCTCGCCGACGGCACCGCCGCCGGGTCGTACCGGCTGGTCGCCCGGCGCACCGCGCTCGGCCTGGTCGCCTGGCGGGGCACCGTGGGCGGCCAGCCGCACGCCTTCACCCACCTGCGCTCCACCTACCGGCACGAGGCGGACTCGGCGATCGGCTTCCAGATGTTCAACGACCCGGCCGCGATGGGCGACGCCGCGGCGTTCCGCGAGTCCGCCGGCACCATCGGGTACGCGTTCAACTGGTTCTATGTGAACTCCACCCAGTCGGCGTACGCCAACTCGGGGCTCAACCCGGTGCGCGCGGCCGGGTCCGACCCGAACCTGCCGATGAAGGCCGATCCGGCGTACGAGTGGCGCGACTTCGACCCGGTCGCCAACACCGCCGCGTACCAGCCGCTGGCCGAGCATCCGTACTCGGTGGACCAGGACTACTACGTGAGCTGGAACAACAAGCAGGCCAAGGACTTCGGCGCCGCCGACGGCAACTTCAGCTTCGGTCCGGTGCACCGGGCGAACCTGCTGGACCGGCCGATCCGGGCGGCGCTGGCGGACGGGCGCACCTTCGACCGGGCCACGCTGACCTCGCTGGTCGAGCGGGCCGGCCTGACCGACCTGCGCGGCGCCGAGGTGCTCGACGAGCTGATCCGGGTGCTGGAGAGCCAGCCGGTCACCGACGCCGACCTGGCCGCCGTGGTGGGCAAGCTCCGGGCCTGGCGTGCCGACGGCGCACTGCGGGTCGAGACGGCCCCCGGCGCCAAGGTGTACCGGCACGCGGACGCGATCCGGATCTTCGACGCCTGGTGGCCGCTGCTGGTCAACGGCCAGTTCAAGGCACCCCTCGGCCCGGAGCTGTACCAGGCGCTGGTCAACGCCATGCAGATCAACGAGTCGCCGTCCGGGCAGCAGCGCGGCGACGAGTCCACCCTGCCCACCTCGGCCAACGAGGCGCAGGGGCACAAGGGCTCGTCGTTCCAGTACGGCTGGTGGGGGTACGTCGACGCCGACCTGCGGGCCGTGCTCGGCGAGCCGGTGCCCGGCGGGTCGGACCGCCGGTACTGCGGCGGCGGTGACCTCGCCACCTGCCGGCAGATCCTGCTGGACACGCTGCGCGGCGCCGCCGCCCGGCCGGCGACCGAGGTCTATCCCGGCGACGCGAGCTGCGCGGCCGGCGACCAGTGGTGCGCCGACGCCATCGTGCAGTCCCCGCTCGGCGGGCTGAAGCAGCCCGTGATCGCCTGGCAGAACCGGCCGACCTACCAGCAGGTGGTGTCCTTCCCGGCCCGCCGCGGCGACGACCTGACCAACCTGGCCGCCGGCCGCCCGGTCACCGCCTCCAGCAGCCAGCTCTTCCTCCCGGCCAGCCGGGCGGTGGACGGCGATCCGGGCACCCGGTGGTCGAGCGGCTGGTCGGACCACCAGTCGATCACCGTGGACCTCGGTGCGGTCCGGCCGGTGGCCCGCGCGGTGCTGCGCTGGGAGGCGGCGCACGCCCGGTCGTACCGGATCGACGTCTCCACCGACGGCGTCGCCTGGCGGACGGTCTGGTCCACCACCGCCGGGGACGGCGGCACCGACAACGACCGGTTCGCCGCGACAAGCGCCCGCTACGTGCGGATGGTCGGGCTGACCCGGGCCACCTCCTACGGCTTCTCGCTCTGGGAACTGGAGGTGTACCCGCACTGAGCCGGCCGGCTCACCAGACCATCCGCAGCGCCAGCAGCACGATCAGCACGCTGGCCAGCAGCGCGGAGACCAGCCGGCCACGGTCGGAGGTGAGCAGCCGGCCGAGCAGCGAGCCGCCGCCGGCGACCAGCAGTTGCCAGCTCGCCGAGGCGGCGAACGCCGCGGCCACGAAGACCACCTGGCCGGCGGGCGTCCAGCCACCGGACGCCTGCCGGCCGATCACCAGGGCCACGAAGTAGACGATGGTCATCGGGTTGAGCAGGGTGAGCGCCAGCAGCCCGGCGAAGGCCCGGCCGGGCGTGGCCAGACCCCGCTCGGCCGGCGCCGGGCCGGGCGGGCGACGGTGCCGGCGCACCGCGCCCACGGCGAGCTGCCCGGCGAGGAGGAGCAGGATCACGACGGCCGCCCAGCGCAACGGGGTCGCCACCGGGCGCACCAGGCCGGCGAGGGCCGCGCCGCCGAGCACGGCCAGCGCGGCGTAGAGGCCGTCCGCGGCGGCCACCCCGAGGGCGGCGGCGGCGCCGACCCGCAACGACGTACGGGCGGTGAGCCCGATGACCAGGATGGCGATCGCCCCGACCGGCACCGCCACCCCGTAGCCGGCGAGCAGGCCGGCGAGCAGCGCGTCACCCATGGCGGCGGGTACCGGGTCGCAGTCGCCGCGGCACCGGCCGCTGTCGCCCGGCGGCGATGGCCGCGGCGACAGGGACGGTGCGGGAGGACGTCGACTCGATCACGCGGCGATTGTCGCCGGACGCCGTCCGGGCACGCCACCGGTTATCCGTCGGTGCGTACGGGCCGCACCTACGACAAAGGCCCCGACCTGAGGTCGGGGCCTTTCGTCCGGCCAGCCGGCGCGGTGGGTCAGACGTTGAAGCCGAGCGAGCGGAGCTGGTCGCGCCCCTCGTCGGTGATCTTGTCGGGGCCCCACGGCGGCAGCCAGACCCAGTTGATCCGGATGTCGTTGACCAGTCCCCCGCCGGGGCCGGTGGTCAGCGCCTGCCGGGCCTGGTCCTCGATCACGTCGGTGAGCGGGCAGGCCGCCGAGGTGAGCGTCATGTCCAGCGTCGCGACGTTCTCGTCGTCGACGTGCACGCCGTACACCAGGCCGAGGTCGACCACGTTGATGCCGAGCTCCGGGTCGACGACGTCCTTCATCGCCTCCTCGATGTCGGCGACGACGGCCTTGCCGCCCGCCGGCGTCGGAGCGCCGTCGGTCGCCACGGCGCCGGTCGCCGGCGTCGTGGCGGCGTCACCGGCCTCCGGCGTCGCCGCGGTGGCGGTGTCCTCGCTGTTCATGCCTTCACCTCCGTCGGGCTCACGCCCACGCCGGCGCGTGCCGCGGCGTCCTTGAACGCCATCCACGGCAGCAGCGCGCACTTGACCCGGGCGGGGTAGCGGGCGACGCCCGCGAAAGCCACCCCGTCACCGAGTACGTCCTCGTCCGGGGTGACCTGGCCACGCCCGGACATCAACTCGACGAACGCCTCGTGCACGGCGAACGCCTCACCCGCACCCCGACCGCGCAGCAGCTCGTGCAGCACGCTCGCCGACGCCTGGCTGATCGAGCAGCCCATCCCGTCGTACGAGATGTCGTCGAGCGTGTCGCCGTCGGTCGCCACCCGGACGGTGATCTCGTCACCGCAGGTCGGGTTGACGTGGTGCGCCTCGGCGACCCGGGCGTCCGGGTCGGCGTCGCGCAGGCCACGCCCGTGCGGGTGCTTGTAGTGGTCCAGGATGATCTCCTGGTAGAGCTGGTCGAGCTGCATCAGTCGAACACCTTCCGTGCCTGCTCGAGCCCCGCCACCAGGGCGTCGATCTCCTCCGTGGTGGTGTACAGGTAGAACGACGCCCGCGTCATGGCCGGCACGCGGAACCGCGTGCACACCGGCTTCGCGCAGTGGTGCCCCACCCGCACCTGCACGCCGAGCGAGTCGAGGACCTGCCCCACGTCGTGCGGGTGGATGTCACCGAGCGCGAACGAGATCGTCCCACCCCGGCCGACCGGCACCGTCGGTCCGAAGATCCGCAGCCCCGGCACGGTGGCGAGGGCGTCCAGCGCGTACGCCGTCAGCTCCTTCTCGTGCCACTGGATGGCGCGCATCCCGATGCCGGTGAGGTAGTCCACCGCCGCGCCGAGCGCGACCGCCTCGGCGATCGGCGGGGTGCCGGCCTCGAACCGGGCCGGCGGCGCGGCGAACGTCGAGCCCGCCATCGACACCGTCTCGATCATCGACCCGCCGCCGAGCACCGGGGGCATCGCGGCGAGCAACTCGCCCCGGCCCCAGAGCACGCCGATGCCGGTCGGGCCGCACATCTTGTGGCCGGTGAAGACGATGAAGTCGGCGTCGTAGTCGACCACGTCCATCGGCATGTGCGGCACCGACTGCGAGCAGTCGAGCAGCAGCAGCGCACCCACCTCACGGACCCGCTGGGTGATCCGGGAGGTGGCGTTGACCGTGCCGAGGATGTTGGACATGTGCACCAGCGAGACGATCTTCGTCCGCTCGGTGACCAGCTCCTCCAGCCCCGACTCGTCCAGCCGCCCGTTGTCGGTGACCGGGAACCAGCGCAGGGTCGCGCCGGTGCGCTCGCAGAGCAGCTGCCACGGGACGATGTTCGAGTGGTGCTCCATCTCGGAGATCACCACCTCGTCGCCGGGGCCGAGCCGGAACCGGGGGTCGGCGTCGGGCCGCAGCGAGGCGTTGGAGAACGCGTACGCCACGATGTTGATCGCCTCGGTGGAGTTCTTGGTGAACACCACCTCGTCCACGCTCGGCGCGTTGATGAACGCGGCGATCTTCGCCCGCGCCCCCTCGTACGCCTCGGTCGCCTCGGTGCCCAGGGTGTGCACCGAGCGCGACACGTTGGCGTTGTGCATCGCGTAGTGCTCGGCGAGCACGTCGAGCACCTGACGCGGCTTGTGCGAGGTGTTGGCGCTGTCGAGATAGACCAGCCGGTGCCCGTTGATCTCCCGGTCCAGGATCGGGAAGTCGGCGCGCACTCCTGCCACGTCGAACCGTGGCACGTCGTCGTACTGCGGCATCCCGGACGGGATCGCGATGGTGGTCATCTCAGCCAGCCCCTGTCGTGTCAGGCCCGCGCCGAACCGGCCCCGGCGGCGTACCGCTCGTAGCCCTCGGCCTCGAGCTTGTCGGCCAGCTCCGGCCCGCCCTGCTCGACGATCCGGCCGGCGACGAAGACGTGCACGAAGTCCGGCTTGATGTAGCGCAGGATGCGGGTGTAGTGGGTGATCAGCAGCACGCCGGTGTCGCCGGTGTCCCGGACCCGGTTCACGCCCTCGCTGACCACGCGCAGCGCGTCCACGTCGAGGCCGGAGTCGGTCTCGTCGAGGATGGCGATCTTCGGCTTGAGCAGCTCCAGCTGCACGATCTCGTGCCGCTTCTTCTCACCGCCGGAGAAGCCCTCGTTGACGTTGCGCTGGGCGAACGCCGGGTCCATCTGCAGGCGCTCCATGGCGCCGCGCAGCTCGCCGCCCCAGGTGCGCAGCTTCGGCGCCTCGCCGTCGATGGCGGTCTTGGCGGTACGCAGGAAGTTGGCCACCGAGACGCCGGGGACCTCGACCGGGTACTGCATGGCCAGGAAGAGGCCGGCGCGGGCCCGCTCGTCGACGGACATGGCCAGCACGTCCTCGCCGTCGAGGGTCACCGAGCCGCCGGTGATCTCGTACTTGGGGTGGCCGGCGATCGAGTACGCCAGGGTGGACTTGCCGGAACCGTTCGGCCCCATGATCGCGTGCGTCTCACCCGAGCGGACGGTCAGGTCGACACCGGCCAGGATCGGCTTGAGCTCACCCTCGGGCAGCTTGACCGACACCTTCAGGTCGCGGATCTCCAGGGTGCTCATTATCGGGTCACTCCATTGCTCGGCGTCAGGCTGACGTGGATGTCGCCGTCGCGGACTTCGACGGGATAGACGGGGACGGGTTCGGTGGCGGGCAGCCCGGTGGGCTCGCCCGTCCGCAGGTCGAAACGGGATCCGTGCAGCCAGCATTCCAGCGTGCACCCGTCGACCTCGCCCTCGGACAGGGCCACCGCGGCGTGCGAGCACTCGTCGTACACGGCGTAGAAGTTGTCGTCCTCGCCGTGCACGACGGCGATCTGGGTGCCGTCCACGTCGGCGCTGATCGCGGTGCCCTTCGGCACGTCCTCGGTCGAGCAGATCTTGATCATCAGGCGCCCGCCTTGGCCAGCCGGGCCTCGATCGCGTCGCCGAGCCGCTCGCGCAGCTCCTCGACCGGGATCTTGTTGATCAGCTCGGCGAAGAAGCCGCGCACCACCAGGCGGCGGGCCTCGCCCTCCGGGATGCCCCGGGCCATCAGGTAGAACAGCTGCTCGTCGTCGAAGCGGCCGGTCGCGCTCGCGTGGCCGGCGCCGGCGATCTCGCCGGTCTCGATCTCCAGATTGGGTACGGAGTCGGCCCGCGCGCCGTCGGAGAGCAGCAGGTTCCGGTTGATCTCGTACGTGTCGGTGCCGGTCGCCTCGGCGCGGATCAGCACGTCGCCCACCCAGACGGTGTGCGCGTCGTCGCCCTGCAGGGCGCCCCGGTAGCCGACGTAGCTGCGGCAGTCCGGCACGTTGTGGTCGACCAGCTGGCGGTGCTCCAGGTGCTGGCCGCCGTCGGCGAAGTAGACGCCGTACAGCTCGGCCTCGCCGCCCCGGCCGGTGTACTCCACCGAGGTGTACTGCCGGACCAGGTCGCCGCCGAGGCTGACCTGGATGTGCGTCACCTTGGCGTCGCGACCCAGCTTGACCTTGAGGTGCTGGGCCTGCACCGCGTCGGCGGCCCAGTCGGCGACGGTGACCAGGATCAGCTTCGCACCCTCGGCCACCGACACCTCGACGTTGTCGGCCAGCGTGGCCGAGCCGACGTGCTCCAGCACCAGGGTGACCTCGGCGAACCGGCCCACGTCGACGAAGGTGTGCCCGAAGGCCAGCCCCTCGGCGCCGTCGCCGACCACCCGCAGGGTCACCGGCGCGCCGACCACGGCGTCCCGGGCGACCTCCACCAGCAGCGCGTCCCCCGCGCCGCCGTACGCCAGGGCGCTGACCCGGTCGACCGGGGTGAGCACGCTGCCCACCCGCGGGTCGTCCGCGCCGATCCGCCCGACGGTGACGCCCTCGGGCAGGTCGCCGTACTCGTGCCGGAGCGTGGCGGTGGTGGCCTGCGCCTCACCGACCAGCCCGCGCAGCCGCTTGAGCGGGGTGAAGCGCCACTCCTCCTCCAGGCCGGTGAGGGCCGGGAAGTCGGCGACGTCGTACGAGCGGAGCGCCTGCGTCTTGGTGCTGGGCGGCGCGGAAGCCTGGGTAGTCATCTCTTCCTTGGTCTGTCTGTTCCGGGACGACGAGGTCGGGGCCTGGTGCGGCGGGCCGGGGTTGCCAGCCCGCCACGCGGGGCGGCGGCGTCAGCCGACCGCGCCCTCCATCTGGAGCTCGATCAGGCGGTTGAGCTCCAGGGCGTACTCCATCGGGAGCTCCTTGGCGATCGGCTCGATGAAGCCGCGCACGATCATCGCCATCGCCTCGTCCTCGCTCAGACCGCGGCTCATGAGGTAGAAGAGCTGGTCGTCGCTGATCTTGGAGACGGTCGCCTCGTGCCCCATCGACACGTCGTCCTCGCGGATGTCGACGTAGGGGTAGGTGTCCGAGCGGGAGATGGTGTCGACCAGCAGCGCGTCGCACTTGACCGTGCTCCGGCTGTGGTGCGAGCCCTCCAGCACCTGGACCAGGCCCCGGTACGAGGTGCGGCCGCCGCCCCGGGCGATCGACTTCGACACGATGGTGGAGGAGGTGTGCGGCGCGGCGTGCACCATCTTGGCGCCGGCGTCCTGGTGCTGGCCCTCGCCGGCCATCGCCACCGAGAGCACCTCGCCCTTGGCGTGCTCGCCGGTCATGTAGACCGCCGGGTACTTCATGGTCACCTTGGAGCCGATGTTGCCGTCGACCCACTCCATGGTCGCGCCCTCGTGGCAGACGGCGCGCTTGGTCACCAGGTTGTACACGTTGTTCGACCAGTTCTGGATGGTCGTGTAGCGGCAGCGCGCGTTCTTCTTGACGATGATCTCCACCACCGCGCTGTGCAGCGAGTCGGAGGAGTAGAGCGGCGCGGTGCAGCCCTCGACGTAGTGCACGTACGCGCCCTCGTCGACGATGATCAGCGTGCGCTCGAACTGGCCCATGTTCTCCGTGTTGATCCGGAAGTAGGCCTGCAGCGGGATCTCCACCTGCACGCCCTTCGGCACGTAGATGAACGAGCCACCGGACCACACGGAGGTGTTCAGCGCGGCGAACTTGTTGTCGCCGACCGGGATCACCGTGCCGAAGTACTCCTTGAAGATGTCCTCGTGCTCGCGCAGGGCGGTGTCGGTGTCCAGGAAGATGACACCCTGCTCCTCGAGGTCCTCACGGATCTTGTGGTAGACCACCTCGGACTCGTACTGCGCCGCGACACCGGCGACCAGGCGCTGCTTCTCCGCCTCCGGGATGCCCAGCCGGTCGTAGGTGTTCTTGATGTCCTCGGGCAGGTCCTCCCAGCTGGTGGCCTGCTTCTCGGTGGACCGGACGAAGTACTTGATGTTGTCGAAGTCGATCCCGGTGAGGTCCGCGCCCCAGGCCGGCATCGGCTTGCGACCGAACAGTCGCAGGCCCTTCAGCCGCAGGTCGAGCATCCAGGCCGGCTCGTTCTTCTTCGCCGAGATGTCCCGTACCACCGCCTCGTTGAGACCGCGCTGGGCGACCGCCCCGGCGACGTCGGGGTCGGACCAGCCGTACTCGTAGCGACCCAGGGCGGCGAGCTGCTCTTCCTGGGTCAGGGGCTGGACGATCTGCTCGGTCATCTATCTGTCCTCACAGTGGTGACGGTGTTACCGGACTGGGCACGCGGCTGGGCGGGAATGTGTGTGGTGCACACCCCGTCGCCGTGCGCGATGGTGGCCAGGCGCTGCACGTGGGTGCCGACCAGGCGGGAGATCACCGCGGTCTCGGCCTCGCACAGCTGGGGAAACTCGGCGGCCACGTGCGCCACCGGGCAGTGGTGCTGGCAGAGCTGGCCGCCGGAGGCGATCGTGGACGCGTTGGCAGCGTATCCCTCGGCGGTCAGCGCTCCCGCGAGCGCCTCCGCCCGGGCCATCGGATCGTCGCCGGCGCCCTCCATGGCGGCCCGGCAGCGGGCCTCCAGGGCGGCCACCTGGTCGGCGGCGAACGCCGCGACCGCCTCCGGCCCGCCGTTGCCGGCGATCCAGCGCAGCGCGGCGGTGGCCATGTTGTCGTAGTGGTGGGTGCCGCAGCGGACCCGGGCCGCCTCGGTCAGCAGGAAGACCTTCGCCGGGCGACCGCGCCCGCGGCTGCCGCGCACGGCCTGCTCGCGGGCGACCACGTCACCGTCGGCGAGCATCGCGTCGAGGTGCCGGCGGATCGCGGCCGGGCTGAGCCCCAGCGCCGAGCCGAGCTGGGCGGCGGTGGTCGCCCCCCGCTCCAGCAGCAGCTGGGTGACCCGGTCCCGGGTGGAGAGGTCGGTGGACGCGGCGGTACCGGCGACCGGGGCGGTCGCCGACAGGTGCTCAGGGAGCGCCGACGCGTTTTTCACAACGCCAACGTTACGTAATTCGCCGGAGGCCCGCAAACCCGGCGCCCGGTGATCCCTGACACCGGGCCGGCGGAGTCACCCGATCGTGCTCCACTACGGTGCGTAGGATTCGCTCCGTGAAGCGATCCGTCCGGTTCCCGGTCTCCACCGCTCTGCTGCGCCGCCTCGCGTACGCCTCGATCGTGGCGAACGTGGCCATCGTCGTGACCGGTGGGGCCGTCCGGCTCACCGCCTCCGGGCTCGGCTGCCCGACCTGGCCGCGGTGCACGGACGAGTCGTACCACACCACCGCCGAGATGGGCGTGCACGGGGTGATCGAGTTCGGCAACCGGCTGCTCACCTTCGCCGTCGGCCTCATCGCGCTGGCCACCCTGCTGGCGGTACTGGCGCACCGGCCGCGCCGCAAGGGGCTGCTGGGGCTGGCGGTGGCGGTGTTCCTCGGCATCCCCGCGCAGGCGGTGATCGGCGGGATCACCGTGCTGACCAACCTCAACCCGTGGGTGGTCGGGCTGCACTTCCTCGCCTCGATGGCGGTCATCGCGGCCGCGTACGCGCTCTGGCGGCGGATCAAGGACCCGGACGGCCCGGCGGTCGCCGTGGTGCCCGGCCCGCTGCGCACCCTGGCGGCGCTCACCACGGTGGTCAGCGTCACGGTGCTGGTCGTGGGCACCTGGGTGACCGGCAGCGGCCCGCACGCCGGCGACGGCGGCGCGGCGCGCAACGGCCTCGACCCGGAACAGATCTCGCAGGTGCACGCCGACGCGGTGTTCCTGCTGCTCGGGCTCTCGGTGGCGCTCGTCTTCGCGTTCCGGGCGGTCGGCGCGACCGGCCCGGCCCGGGCCGCCGTGGTGCTGGTCGCGGTGGAGCTGGGTCAGGGCGTGATCGGCTTCGTGCAGTACTTCACCGACCTGCCGGCGCTGCTGGTCGGCGCGCACATGCTCGGCTCCTGCCTGGTGCTGCTGGCCACCCTGTCGGTGCTCTGGTCGACCCGCGAACGCCGCCCGGCCCCCGTCCCGGCCACCACCTCCCCCGAGCAACGCATCCCCGCCACCGCCTGACGGCGCGCACCGCCCCTCTTCCCCTGCCGCCGCCACCGCATACCTTCTCTCGCACGCCAAGCCGCCCAGGCATCGCCACGCCGGCCGCATCCCGCCCAGCCCCACCACGCGCCGAACTCGCCCCGGTCCCACCGGCTCGCGCCGGCGCCCCGTTTGCGGCATGTTGCGGTATCCCAGGTGCCGGACACCCCAACACGCCGCAAACGGAGTCGATCACCAGCAGCACGCCGGGATGAGAAAGAGCGGGTGCGTCCGTCGTCGGTGAGGGACGACGGCCGCACCCGCTGCAGGGTCGGACGGGGGTAGGCGGTCAGGGGTGGCGGCGGGCCAGGTGGGTGAGCACGGCGTCGGCGAGGCGTTCGGCGGCGCCGTCGGCGTAGCCGAGGAAGAGCGACGGCTCGGTCAGCTCCAGCTCCACCAGGACGGGCGCGCCGTCCGGGCCGGGGATCAGGTCCACCCGGGCGTAGAGCAGGCGCTCGGTCCCGCCCGGCACCTCGGCCAGGACCCGCTCCGCGACGGCCAACTGCTCGGCACCGGCGGCGCGGGCGCTGATCTCCTCGGGCTTGTAGAGCCCGTCCACGCCGAGATCCGGGCCGTCCAGCATCGCGCCCTTGCGGATCGCGTGGCTGAACGCCAGCCCCTGCGGGCCGGCCAGGAACAGCAGCGCCGTCTCACCGGCGGTGTCCACGGCATCGAGGTACGGCTGCACCATGGTCAGCCGGCCGGCGTCCGACAGCCGCCGCACGTGCGCGGCGGCCAGCTCGCGGTGCCCCGGGTCGGCCAGGTCGTAGCGGCCGGTGTCCTGGCTGCCGGCGCTGATCGCCGGCTTGATGACGTACTCGCCGGAGTCGGCGGGCGGTCGCCAGGACTCCCCCGGGGCCACCCACGAGGTCGGCACGACCGGCACGCCGGCCGCCGACAACGCGCCCAGGTAGCGCTTGTCGGTGTTCCAGCGGACCACGTCGGCGGGGTTGACCAGGGCCGGCACGCTCTGCGCCCAGGCGACGAACTCGTCGCGGCGCAGCGCGTAGTCCCAGGGTGAGCGGAGCACGACCAGGTCGTACCCGGCCCAGTCGACCCTCGGGTCGTCCCAGACGGCCACGTCGGCGGTGACGCCACGGGCGGCGAGCGGGGCGAGTACGAGTCGGTCGTCCGGGTCGAGGTCGGCGAGCCGGTCACAGGTGACGAGAGCGACCCGGGGTTCCCCCCGGGTCGACTGGTGGTGGTTGGTCAATTTATGTCAACGGGCCATCGTGCGCCGGGCCATCGACCGCCAGAGGTCGTTGCTCGGACGCATCTGGTCCATCAGTTCACGCTCCCAGGCGTTCTCGACGGTGACTCCCGCCTTGGCGCACGCCTGCCGCGCGACGACGGTGTCGTCCGCGAACTGGTCGGCCCACGCGCCGTCCTCGCCGACGAGGACGATCCGTGCGCCACGCTTGCCGACGTACTCGATGACCGCCTTGGCGCCACCGTGGCCGGCGGCGAACGACTTGATGCCCGAGACCAGCCCGTTGGGGGCGTTCTCGGCGGTCTGCTCAGCCGTCAGCGTCGTATCGGAACCATCTGCCATGACGCGAAGCCTAAGCAGACATGCCCCCGTACGTGCGAGAAGGATGAACTATTTGTGATGCCAATTACCCACGGGTTTAAGGAAGACCACAGGTGAATCGCCCGTACTTGTCGGATAAATGAAGGCGAATCGGGCGGACCAGATCGCCCCGATGAGTCCGAGTTGAGTCGATGGGACTCAGACGGAAAACCGACTCTGGAAATTCATCGTCCGGACCGTGCCGGACCGGCCCGGAGGGCCGCCCGACGGCGGTCAGACCAGCGCGTCGAGGGCGACGGCGGCGAAGAGGATGGTCAGGTACGTCGTCGACCAGTGGAACAGCCGCATCGGCTTGACGGCCTCGCCCCGGACCACCCGGCGGCAGAGCCGGTGCGCCTCGACCACGAAGATCCCGCCCACCACCAGGGTCGGCACGCCGTAGATCGGGCTCATCCCCATCGGCCAAAGCGCCAGCGAGAGCAGCACGGTGATCCAGGCGAAGGTCAGGATCTCGGCGTTGACCCGGCGGGCCGAGGCCACCACCGGCAGCATCGGGATGCCCGCCCGGGCGTAGTCGTCCTTGTACTTCATCGCCAGGGGGTAGAAGTGCGGCATCTGCCAGAAGAAGACCACGCCGAAGAGCACCCAGGCCTGCGGCGCCAGCGAGCCGGTCACCGCCGCCCAGCCGATCAGCACCGGGGCCGCCCCGCAGGCGCCGCCCCAGAAGGTGTTCGTCGGGGTGGTGCGCTTGAGCCAGAGCGTGTAGACGACGTCGTAGTAGACGATCGCCGCCAGGGTCAGCCCGGCCGCCAGCAGGTTGGTGAAGGCCGCCATCAGGACCACCGACACCGCCGCCAGCACCAGGCCGAAGACGAGCGCGTTGCGCGGCGAGACGGTGTGCGCCGGCAGCGGGCGGCGCTTCGTACGCCGCATCAGCTGGTCGATGTCCCGGTCGATGTAGCAGTTGATCACGCTGGCCGCGCCGGCCGCGAGCGAGCCGCCGACCAGCACCACGGCCACCAGCCAGAGCGAGGGCAGGCCCCCGTCGGCGAGCATCATCGCCGGCACCGTGGTGACCAGCAGCAGCTCGACGATGCGGGGCTTGGTCAGCGCGACGTACGCGGCGACGACCGCCCGAACGTCGCGGCGGGCCGGCTCCGCGACCACCGTGCGCACCGGCGGCTGCCCGGCAGAGTTGCTGACGGGGCGCTCGGTGATCATGCTCACGGATTGCCACCTTCCGGCATCGGCAGGGGTGATCAGGTCGGCGGGACCGGGAAGGGTCCACACACCGACCCACAGACTACGCGTCGTCGTTTTGGCTGCCCGGGCGACCCGACAACGGTGCGGGCCGTCACACCGAGTCCCCTGAACGACCAGACGGGTCCGACCCGTACCCAACAGGGTGGAGTGATCCCCGGGCGGACGTTTAGGGCCGCTCGATAGGGTCATCAGTGAGGGTTCCGCCCATCTGCCGAGGAGCACAACCATCGTGCCTGCCAACCGACCCGAGCACCCCGCACTCAACTGGACCGACCTCGACCGCCGGGCCGTCGACACCGTCCGCGTGCTGGCCATGGACGCCGTGGAGAAATCCGGCAACGGCCACCCGGGCACCGCGATGAGCCTGGCGCCCGCGGCGTACCTGCTCTTCAACCGGGTGATGCGCCACAACCCGGCCGACCCGAACTGGCCCGGTCGGGACCGGTTCGTCCTCTCCGCCGGGCACTCCAGCCTGACCCTCTACATCCAGCTCTTCCTCTCCGGCTACCCCCTCGCGCTGGAGGACCTGAAGTCCCTGCGGCAGTGGGGCTCGCTCACCCCCGGCCACCCGGAGCACGGGCACACCCCCGGCGTGGAGACCACCACCGGCCCGCTCGGCCAGGGCCTGGGCAACGCGGTCGGCATGGCGATGGCCGCCCGCCGCGAGCGGGGCCTGTTCGACCCGGAGAGCGAGCCGGGCGGCTCGGTCTTCGACCACGACATCTGGTGCATCGCCTCCGACGGCGACATCGAGGAGGGCATCAGCCACGAGGCCAGCGCGCTCGCCGGGCACCAGCAGCTGGGCAACCTCACGGTGATCTACGACGACAACGAGATCTCCATCGAGGACGACACCCGGATCGCCAAGAGCGAGGACGTGGCGGCCCGCTACGAGGCGTACGGCTGGCACGTGCAGACCGTCGACTGGCGGACCGGCGACGCCGACCAGGGCGACTACCACGAGGACGTGGCGGCGCTGCACCAGGCGCTGCTGGCCGCCAAGGCGGAGACCGGACGTCCCTCCTTCATCGCGCTGCGCACCATCATCGGCTGGCCCGCGCCCAACAAGAAGAACACCGGCAAGATCCACGGCTCGGCGCTCGGCGCCGACGAGGTGGCCGCCACCAAGCAGCTGCTCGGCTTCGACCCGGCGCAGAGCTTCGAGGTCGACGAAAAGGTGCTCGGCCACGCCCGCCAGGTGATGAGCCGCGGCGAGGCCGCCCAGCGGGAGTGGACCACCGCGTTCGACGCCTGGTCGCAGGCCAACCCCGAGCGCAAGGCGCTCTGGGAGCGGATGGCCGGCCGGGTGCTGCCGCAGGGCTGGACCGAGGCCCTGCCGACCTTCCCCGCCGACGCCAAGGGCGTGGCCACCCGGGCCGCCTCCGGCAAGGTGCTGGAGGCGCTCGCCCCGGTGCTGCCGGAGCTCTGGGGCGGCTCGGCCGACCTGGCGGAGAGCAACAACACCACCATGAAGGGCGAGCCGTCGTTCATCCCGGCCACCCACGCCACCAAGGACTTCCCGGGCCACGAGTACGGCCGCACGCTGCACTTCGGCATCCGTGAGCACGCCATGGGAGCGATCCTCAACGGCATCGCCCTGCACGGCGGCACCCGCCCGTACGGCGGCACCTTCCTGGTGTTCAGCGACTACATGCGCCCTTCGGTGCGGCTGGCGGCGCTGATGAAGCTGCCGGTGGTCTACGTCTGGACGCACGACTCGATCGGCCTGGGCGAGGACGGCCCGACCCACCAGCCGGTGGAGCACCTGACCGCGCTGCGGGCCATCCCCGGCCTGGACGTGGTCCGCCCGGCGGACGCCAACGAGACCGCCTGGGCCTGGCGGCAGGCGCTGGAGCACACCGACCGGCCGACCGCGCTGGCGCTGAGCCGTCAGGCGCTGCCGACGCTGGACCGGGAGACGCTGGGCAGCGCCGAGGGCGTGGCCAAGGGCGGCTACGTGCTGGCCGAGGCGTCCACCGGCAAGCCGCAGGTGATCATCGTCGGCACCGGCTCCGAGGTGCAGCTCTGCCTCACCGCCCGGGAGCGGCTGGAGGCCGACGGCACCCCCACCCGGGTCGTCTCGATGCCCTGCCAGGAGTGGTTCTACGAGCAGGACGAGGCGTACCGGGAGTCGGTGCTGCCGCGCGGGGTAAAGGCACGGGTGAGCGTGGAGGCAGGCATCGCCATGTCCTGGCGTGGGATCGTCGGCGAGTGCGGCGAGACCGTGAGCCTGGAGCACTACGGCGCGAGCGCCCCGCACACCGTGCTCTTCGAGCAGTTCGGGTTCACCCCCGACCGGATCGTGGCCGCCGCGCACGCGGCGCTGACCCGGGTGGGCGACATCACCGGTTTCACGACCGGCAACTGAGGGGAGCGTGGACGGCATGACTGACAGGCTGGGTGAGCTCAGCGCCGCGGGTGTGGCGATCTGGCTCGACGACCTTTCCCGGACCCGACTGAGCTCCGGCGGGCTGGACCAGCTGCGCCGAGAGAAGCACCTGGTCGGGGTGACCTCCAACCCGACCATCTTCGCCAAGGCGCTGAGCGACGCGGACGAGTACAACTGGCAACTGAAGGACCTCGCCATCCGTGGGGTGGACGTCGAGGAGTCCGTCCGCATGCTCACCACGTACGACGTGCGGTGGGCCTGTGACGTGATGCGCCCGGCGTACGACGCGAGCGCGGGTGTCGACGGCCGGGTTTCCATCGAGGTGGATCCGCGGCTGGCCCACGAGACGGAGAAGACGGTCGCCGAGGCCGGGGCGCTGTGGTGGCTGATCGACCGGCCCAACCTCTTCATCAAGATCCCGGCCACCGAGGCGGGACTGCCGGCGATCACCGCGACCCTCGCCCAGGGGATCAGCGTGAACGTGACGCTGATCTTCGGTCTGGACCGCTACTCGCAGGTCATGGAGGCGTTCCTCGCCGGTCTGGAGCAGGCGAAGGCGAACGGCCACGACCTGTCCAAGATCGGCTCGGTGGCGTCGTTCTTCGTCTCCCGCGTCGACACCGAGGTCGACAAGCGGCTGGAGAAGATCGGCTCCGACGAGGCCAAGGCGCTGCGCGGCAAGGCGGCCGTCGCCAACGCCCGGCTGGCGTACGAGCGCTACGGCAAGGTCTTCTCCTCCGACCGCTGGCAGGCCCTGGCCGACGCGGGCGCCCACCCGCAGCGGCCGCTGTGGGCGTCCACCTCGACGAAGAACCCGGACTACCGGGACGTCATCTACGTCGAGGAGCTGATCGCCCCCGGCACGGTCAACACCATGCCGGAATCGGTCATCCACGCCTACGCCGACCACGGCGAGACCCGGGGCGACACCATCACCGGGGCGTACGACGAGGCCCGCAAGGTCTTCACCGACCTGGAGTCGGTGGGCGTCGACATGTCCGACGTGATCGCCACCCTGGAGCGGGAGGGCGTGGAGAAGTTCGAGGCCAGCTGGCTGGAGCTGCTCGACGGGGTGCGTAAGTCCCTCACCGCCGCCGCCAAGGGCACCGGCGCCCCGAACAAGGCCGCCAAGGACAACGCGCAGGCCGCCGAGCAGGCCGGGGGCAACGCGTGACGGAATGCGTCGGACGCGTCGCGGGGCCCCGCCCCGCGACGCTCCACGCCGCCATCCACCCCGGGTGGCGACATGGGTGACCTGCTGGCCGGCCCGGCGGACGTCGCCGCCGGGCTGGCCGTGCACGGCGCGGACGCGGTCGACAGGTCCGCGCCCGCGTCCGTGCGGGACGCGCTGGCCGGCCGGGACGTCCCGGCCCGGCTGGCCGCCGGGGACCCCGGACTCTGGGGGCCGGCCGTCGAGGAGGAGGCGACGACCCACCTCGGCTGGCTGGACAGCCACCGCCGCAGCCGGGAGCTACTCCCCCAGCTCGCCGAGCTGGCGGCGGAGTTGGAGGACCTTGACCACGTGGTGCTCGCCGGGATGGGCGGTTCCTCGCTCGCCGCCGAGACCATCACGCGCACCCTGGGCCGGCCGTTGACCGTGCTCGACACCACCGACCCGGGCCGGGTCCGGGCGGCGTTGGCCGACCGGCTGGAGCGCACGGTCGTCGTGGTGGCCAGCAAGTCCGGCACGACGGTGGAGACCGACAGCCACCGCCGGGCGTACTGGCAGGCGTTCCTGGACGCCGGGATGACCGAGGCCGAGGCGGCCCGGCACTTCGTGGTGGTCACCGACCCGGGCTCCCCGCTGGAGGCCACCGCCGACGAGATGGGCGTGGTGGTGCTGCCGGCCGACCCGCAGGTGGGCGGGCGGTACTCGGCGCTGACCGCGTTCGGCCTGGTCCCCGCCGCGCTGGCCGGGGTGGAGGTGACCGAGCTGCTGGACGACGCCGAGGCGGTGTCGGCCGCGCTGGGCGGGGACCGGGACAATCCGGGCCTGGCGCTCGGCGCGGCGCTCGCCGCGGCGGCCACCACCGGCCGGGACAAGGTCGCCCTGGTCCCCGACGGCACCGGCCTGGACGGCCTGGGTGACTGGATCGAGCAGCTGCTCGCCGAGTCGACCGGCAAGGCCGGGCTCGGCGTCCTGCCCGTGGTGGTGGAGTCCCCGCAGGCGCCGGGGGCCACCGGACCGGACGTGCTGACCGTCAGCCACGGCGGCGCGCTGACCGCGGGGGACGTCCCCGGCGGCGGCTGCGAACCCGACCTGGCGGTGAACGGGCCCCTCGGGGCCCAGTTCCTGACCTGGGAGTACGCGACCGCGGTCGCGGCGGTGGTGCTCGGCGTCGACCCGTTCGACCAGCCGGACGTCGCCGCGAGCAAGGACAACACCCGGCGGATCCTGGAATCCGGACCGCCGGCGCAGGCGCCCTCGTCCACCGAGGGCGCGATCGAGGTGTACGCCCCGCCGGGCACGCCCGCCGACCTCACCGGCGCGCTGCGCCACCTGCTGGACGGCGTGGGCGACGCGGGCTACCTCGCCGTCACGGCGTACCTGGACCGGGTGGACGACGCGGCGGCGGCGCGGCTGCGGCCGCTGCTGGCGCAGGCCGCCGGGCGGCCGGTCACCTTCGGCTGGGGCCCCCGCTACCTGCACTCCACGGGGCAGTACCACAAGGGCGGCCCGCCGGTCGGCAGCTACCTTCAGCTCACCGGCGCGGTGCACGTTGATCTCCCGGTACCGGGTCGGCCGTACTCCTTCGGAGAGCTGCAGGCGGCGCAGGCCGCCGGCGACCGGCAGGCGCTGGCCGACGGGGGCCGGCCCGTGCTACGCCTGCACCTGACCGACAGGTCGGCGGGCCTGGCCCAGCTGCTGGATGCGATCGAACGATGGCGGGCGTGAGATGAGCGACATGGACCAGACGGAGCGAGGAGGCGGCGTGAACCCGCTGCGCGACGCGCAGGACCGGCGACTGCCCCGGATCCCGGAGCCCTGCGCTCTGGTGATCTTCGGAGTCACCGGTGACCTGGCGCGCAAGAAGTTGCTGCCAGCGGTCTACGACCTGGCCAACCGGGGGCTGCTGCCGCCCGGGTTCGTGGTGCTGGGCTTCGCCCGGCGGGACTGGGGCGACGGCGACTTCGAGTCGCTGGCCCACGACGCGGCCAAGAAGCACGCCCGTACCCCCTGGCGGGAGGAGGTCTGGTCGCGGCTCGCCGGCAACATCAAGTTCGTCGGTGGCTCGTTCGACGACGACTCCGCCTTCGACCACCTCGCCGCCACCCTCGACGAGCTGCGGGACAGCCACGGCATCCACGGCAACGCCGCGTTCTACTTCTCCATCCCCCCGGCGGCCTTCCCGGTGGTGCTCAAGCAACTGGCCCGCACCGGGATGGCCGACAACGCCAAGTCCGGTGGCTGGCGCCGGGTGGTGGTGGAGAAGCCGTTCGGCAACGACCTGCCGTCGGCCAAGGAGCTCAACGACCTGGTCGACGACGTCTTCACCCGCCAGGACGTCTTCCGGATCGACCACTACCTCGGCAAGGAGACGGTCCAGAACATCCTCGCCCTGCGGTTCGCCAACAACCTGTTCGAGCCGCTGTGGAACTCCAAGTACGTCGACTCGGTGCAGATCACCATGGCCGAGGACGTCGGCATCGGCACCCGGGCCGGCTTCTACGACTCCGTCGGCACCGCCCGGGACGTGCTCCAGAACCACCTCCTCCAGCTGCTCGCCCTGGTGGCGATGGAGGAGCCGACCAGCTTCGACGCCGACGAGATCCGGACCGAGAAGCTGAAGGTGCTCAAGGCGATCACCCTGCCCGAGGACATCTCCCAGGGCACCGTGCGCGGGCAGTACCTGCCCGGCTGGGTCGGCGGCGAGCGGGCGCTCGGCTACCTGGAGGAGGAGGGCGTCCCGGAGGACTCGACCACCGAGACGTACGTCGCCGTGGAGCTGGGCATCCAGAACCGCCGCTGGGCGGGGGTGCCGTTCTACATCCGGGCCGGCAAGCGGCTGCCCCGCCGGGTCACCGAGGTGGCGGTCGTGTTCAAGAAGGCGCCGCACCTGCCGTTCAACGCGGCCGACATGGAGTCGCTCGGCCCCAACCAGCTCGTCATCCGGGTGCAGCCGGACGAGGGCGTGGTGCTGAAGTTCGGCTCCAAGGTGCCGGGCACGACCATGGAGGTCCGGGACATCGCGATGGACTTCCAGTACGGCGAGGCGTTCACGGAGTCCAGCCCCGAGGCGTACGAGCGGCTGGTGCTGGACGTGCTGATCGGCGACCGGACGCTCTTCCCGGACGCCGCCGAGGTGGAGCAGAGCTGGCAGGTGGTGGACCCGCTGGAGCACGCCTGGGCGGGCACGAAGCCGGAGCCGTACCGGGCCGGCGAGTGGGGGCCCCGGGCGGCCGACGAGATGCTGGCGCGCGGGGGCCGCGCCTGGCGGCGGGCATGAGCGCGCGGATGATCGGACACAGCGGCGTGCGCGGGCACAGCCAGCGGACCGGGAGGCTCCAGTGATCGGCCTGTGGGACACCACCGGGAACGAGGTGGTCAAGGCGCTCGCCGCCGAGCGGCGCAGCGCGGGCGGGGTGGCCAGCGGCATGGCGCTGACCCTCATCGTGGTGGTGGACGAGAAGCGGGTCCGCGAGGCGGAGGCGGCGGCGACCATCGCCGCGGCGGCCCACCCGTGCCGGCTGCTGGTGGTCGTGCGCACCGACGTGGAACGGGAGCGCAACCGGCTGGACGCGGAGATCGTCGTCGGCGGGCGGCTCGGCCCGTGCGAGGCGGTGGTGACCCGGATGTACGGCCGGCTGGCCCTGCACGCGGAGTCCGTGGTGATGCCGCTGCTGGTGCCGGACGTCCCGGTGGTGACCTGGTGGCACGCCGACCCGCCGGCGGAGATCGCCACCGACTTCCTCGGCGTGGTCGCCGACCGGCGGATCACCGACGCCGCCCAGGCGGTCGACCCGATCGAGGCGCTGCGCCAGCGGGCCCACGACTACGCCCCCGGCGACACCGACCTGGCGTGGACCCGGATCACCCCGTGGCGCACCCTGGTCGCCGGGGCGTTCGACACCACCGAGGCCCGGGTCACCGAGGCGACGGTGGTCGCGCCGCGCACCGACCCGACCGCGGCGCTGATGCGCGGCTGGCTGGCGGCCCGGCTCGGCATCGACCCGGTGTGGGAGCACACCGACGAGTACCCGCGCATGCGCGAGGTGCAGCTGCGCTGCGCCAACGGCGACGAGCTGACGCTGACCCGCGACGACAACATGGCGGTGTTCCGCCGGACCGGTCAGGAGGACCGGGCCCTGCCGCTGGTGCGCCGCCCGCTCGGCGACGAGCTGGCCGAGGAGCTGCGCCGGCTCGACGCCGACCAGGTGTACGCCGAGGCGCTGGGCGCGGCGGCCGGCATCTCCGGCCTGGACCAGCAGCCCGCCGGGCGGGTGCACGTCTGGAAGGACCCGGCGACCGCGCAGCGGGCCGAGGCCGGGGTCACCGCCCACGCCGGCACCAGCGCGACCCCCTGACCGCTGTCCCCGGGGGGCCGACACGGTTCCCCGAGGCGCGGGAGGGGGCGACGGACGGGCCGACCGGCCCCCGGGCACGACGAACACGGACCGCGCGTGCGCGGTCGGGAGACGAAGGCACAACATGAGTGAGGCGAGTGTCGCCGTACACGCCGATGCCGACCTGCTGGCGCAGGCGGTGGCGGCCCGGCTGGTGGTGAAGCTGCTCGACGCGCAGGCGGACCGGGGTCAGGCGTCGGTGGTGCTGACCGGGGGGCGGATCGCCGCCGCGGTGTACCGGGCGGTGGCCGCGCTGCCGGCCCGGGACGCGGTCGACTGGGCGCGGGTGGACGTCTGGTGGGGCGACGAGCGGTTCCTGCCCGCCGGCGACCCGGAGCGCAACGAGACGCAGGCCCGGGCGGCGCTGCTGGACTCCGTGCCGCTGGACCCGGCCCGGGTGCACCCCATGCCGGCCTCCGACGGCCCGCTGGGCGCCGACCCGGAGGCCGGGGCCGCCGCGTACGCCGAGGAGCTGGCCCGGGCCGCGCGGCCCGGCCACGCCGCGCTGCCCCACTTCGACGTGCTGATGCTCGGCGTCGGCGAGGACGGGCACGTGGCGTCGGTCTTCCCCGAGCACCCGGTGCACTACGACAACCGGCCGGTCAGCGCGGTGCGAGGCAGCCCGAAGCCGCCGCCGCTGCGGACCACGCTCACCCTGCCGGCGATCAACACCGCCGAGGAGGTCTGGCTGGTGGCCAGCGGCGCCGACAAGGCCCGGGCGGTCGGCATGGCGCTGGCCGGGGCGGGCCCGGTGCAACTGCCGGCGGCCGGCGCGCGGGGCGTGTCGCGTACCCTCTGGCTGCTGGACCGGTCGGCGGCGGCCGACGTGCCACCCCGGTCGCGCAGCCTGCGCTGAGCCATCACGACGATGAGCCCCGGCCCCCGGTGGGGGTCGGGGCTCCGGCGTGTCACTCCCGGCCGCGACGGCGGCGCAGCGCGGCGAGGGCCTCGGCCAGGATGGCCGCCCCCTCCTCCTCGCTGCGCCGCTCCTTCACGTACGCCAGGTGGGTCTTGTAGGGCTCGGGACGGGTGCGGCCGGGCGGGTTCTCCGCGTCCCGGCCGGCGGGCAAGCCGCAGCGGGGACAGTCCCAGAGCGAGGGTGCCTCGGCGTCCACCGCCATCCTGATCTCGGTGGCGTGCCCGTTGCGGCACCAGTAGGTCACCGGCTGGCGGGGTGCGGGCTCGTAGCGCTCGGCGGGGCGTTCCGGGGCGGACCCGATGCGTGAGCCACGGATGACGTTGCCACTGGGCACGGCTGCTCGCTCCTGTCGTCGGAGGGACCGCCGCCCGGGAGGGGGCGGGCGGCGGCGAGGCGGTGCACAAGGAACTGCGCGCGGTCCGTGACGGACCGCGCGCAGATTGTACGCCGAGACTCCGACGGGCTCAGGCCCCGGTGTTGAGCTGGAGCTTGAGCCAGAGGCCGAGCCCCACGATGCAGGCGAACCAGACGATGCTCACCAGGACGGTGTAGCGGTCGAGGTTCTTCTCGGCCACCGACGAGCCGGCCAGGCTGGAGCTGACGCCGCCGCCGAACATGCTCGACAGCCCGCCGCCCTTACCCCGGTGCAGCAGGATCAGCATGGTGAGCAGAACGCTCGTGATGACCAGCAACACGATCAACGTGTATGCGAACCAGATCGGCATGGCTGGGGTCAGTCCTCTCGTTACGATCCTCGCCCGGACAGATCGGGCACGGTGGCACCGACCGGTGGACGGGCGGCCTCAAGGATAGCGAGCGATCAGCGGGCGGTGTGCTCCGGGAACCGGCAGATCTTCGCGAACTCCTCGGCGTCCAGGCTGGCACCGCCCACCAGGGCCCCGTCCACGTCCGGCTGGGCCATGATCGCGGCCACGTTCGAGGACTTGACCGACCCGCCGTAGAGGATCCGGACCTGGTCCGCCGTGCCCTGGTCGAAGGTCTCGACCAGCCGCTTGCGCACCTCGCCGCAGACCTCCTGGGCGTCCTCCGGCGTCGCCGTCTTGCCGGTGCCGATCGCCCAGACCGGCTCGTACGCCACGACGACCTTGGCCACCTGCTCGGCGGTGAGCCCGCGCAGGGCGCCGTCGAGCTGGTCGCAGCAGTGCGGCACGTGCCGCAACTGCTCCCGGATCTCCAGGCCCTCGCCGATGCAGAGGATCGGGGTGAGCCCGTTGGCCAGCGCCGCCGCCACCTTGGCGTTGACGATCGCGTCGTCCTCGTAGTGGTAGGCGCGCCGCTCGGAGTGCCCCACCACCACGTACGTGCAGCCCAGCTTGGCCAGCATCGGCCCGGCGACGTCCCCGGTGTAGGCGCCCGACTGGTACGGCGACAGGTCCTGCGCGCCGTAGCCGATCAGCAGCTTGTCGCCGTCCACCGCGGTCTGCACGGTGCGCAGGTCGGTGAAGGGCGGCAGGACCACCGTCTCGACCTCGGTGAGCTGCTTCTCGGTGAGGCTCGCGGCCAGCTTCTGCACCAGCAGGTTGGCCTCGAGGTGGTTCAGGTTCATCTTCCAGTTGCCGGCCATCAGCGGCCGGCGGGTGACGCTCGCCATCACTTCTCCAGGGCCGCGATGCCGGGGAGGGTCTTGCCCTCCAGGTATTCCAGGGAGGCGCCACCGCCGGTGGAGATGTGATCGAAACCGGACTCGTCCAACCCAAGCGAGCGCACTGCCGCGGCGGAGTCACCGCCACCGACCACGCTGAACGCGTCGGCCTTGGTGATCGCCTCGGCCACCCCGCGGGTGCCGGCGGCGAACGGCGCCATCTCGAACACGCCCATCGGGCCGTTCCAGAAGATGGTCTTCGCCTGGGACAGCGCGGCGGCGAAGCCGGCCACCGTCTCCGGGCCGATGTCCAGCCCGAGCCGGTGGCTCGGGATGCCGTCGGCGCGCACCGTGTCGTGCGCGGCGTCCGGGGCGAAGGCGTCCGCGGCCACCACGTCGACCGGGAGCAGGATCTTGCCGCCGGAACGCTCCAGGAGGTTGCGGCAGGTCTCGACCATCTCCTCCTCGAGCAGCGAGGTGCCCACCTCGTGGCCCTGGGCCTTGAGGAAGGTGAAGCACATCCCGCCGCCGATGAGCAGCCGGTCCACCGTCGGCAGCAGCGCCTCGATGACCGCCAGCTTGTCGGAGACCTTGGAGCCGCCGAGCACCACGACGTACGGGCGCTCCGGCTGACCGGTCAGCTTGGAGAGCACCTCCACCTCGCGCAGCACCAGCCGGCCCGCGACGTGCGGCAGCCGGGCGGGTACGTCGTACACGCTGGCGTGCTTGCGGTGCACCGCGCCGAACGCGTCGTCGACGTACGCGTCGCCGAACGCGGCGAGCTGGTCGGCGAACGCGCCCCGCTCGGCGTCGTCCTTGCTGGTCTCCCCCTTGTTGAACCGGAGGTTCTCCAGCAGGGCGACCTGGCCGTCGGCCAGCGCGTCCACCGTGGAGCGAGCCGAATCGCCGACGGTGTCCTCGGCGAAGTGCACCGGCGCGTCGAGCAGCTCGCCGAGGCGACCGGCGACCGGGCGGAGGCTGAACTGCGGGTCCGGCGCGCCCTTCGGGCGGCCCAGGTGCGAGCAGACGACCACCTTGGCGCCGGCGGAGACCAGCGCGCTCAGGGTCGGCAGGACCGCGCGGATGCGGCCGTCGTCGGTGATCTCACCGGTCTGCTTGTCGAGCGGGACGTTCAGGTCGGCGCGCACCAGCACGCGCCGACCCGACACCCCCTCGGCGAGCAGGTCGTCGAGGTTGCGGATGCTCACAGCGAGGAACCCACCAGCTTGACCAGGTCCACGAGGCGGTTGGAGTAGCCCCACTCGTTGTCGTACCAGCCGACGACCTTGACCTGGTTGCCGACGACCTTGGTCAGCGGCGCGTCGAAGATGCAGGACGCCGGGTCGGTGACGATGTCCGAGGAGACGATCGGGTCCTCGTTGTAGACCAGGATGCCCTTGAGCGGGCCGTCGGCGGCGGCCTTCATCGCGGCGTTGACCTCGTCCACCGTGGTCTCCCGGCCGACGTTGACGGTCAGGTCGGTGGTGGAGCCGGTCGGGATCGGCACCCGCAGCGCGTAGCCGTCCAGCTTGCCCTTCAGCTCTGGCAGCACCAGGCCGATCGCCTTGGCGGCGCCGGTCGAGGTCGGGACGATGTTCAGCGCGGCGGCCCGGGCCCGACGCAGGTCCTTGTGCGGCGCGTCCTGCAGGTTCTGGTCCTGCGTGTACGCGTGGATGGTGGTCATCAGACCGTGCTGGACGCCGAACGTGTCGTGCAGGACCTTCGCCATCGGGGCGAGGCAGTTGGTGGTGCAGGACGCGTTGGAGATGATGGTGTGCTTGGCCGGGTCGTACTGGTCCTGGTTGACGCCCATCACCACCGTGACGTCCTCGTTCTTCGCCGGCGCGGAGATGATGACCTTCTTGGCCCCGCCGTCGATGTGCGCCTTGGCCTTGGTGGCGTCGGTGAAGAAGCCGGTGGACTCGATGACCACGTCCGCGCCGACCTCGCCCCACGGCAGCTTCGCCGGGTCCTTCTCGGCGTACGCCTTGATGGTCCTGCCGCCCACGGTGATCTCGTCGGCGGTCGCCTTCACCTCGTGCGGGAGGCGGCCCAGGATGCTGTCGTACTTGACAAGGTGGGCGAGCGTCGCGTTGTCGGTCAGGTCGTTGACCGCCACAACCTCGATGTCAGCGCCGGACGCCAGCACTGCCCGGAAGAAGTTACGGCCGATCCGGCCGAAGCCGTTGATGCCAACCCGGATGGTCACAGGTCCCATCTCCTCGCGTTCTGGTCCGCCGGCGTCAGACCCGGGCCGGCGGAGGTGTGTGCGCCGACCGTTGGAGCCGGCCGTTGACGGTTCATCTCGGCCACCCCGCCGCGGTCCGTGAAGACCTGACCGCCCGAGGCGGTGAGCACGGCGAGAGTGCCTGTGCCGGCCCCCTTGCCGTACGCAGCGACCTTATCCGAGCGTGCGGCGTCACGCTGCGGCGGGTGGTGATCCCGCTCGCATCGTGGAGCCCCACCGTCCTATCAGACCACGAGCATGTCGGGCGTGACGGCCGCTTCCGTATCCGGGATGCCCAGGTCGCGGGCCCGCTTGTCGGCCAGGGCCAGCAACCGGCGGATCCGGCCGGCGATGGCGTCCTTGGTCAGCGGCGGGTCGGCCAGCGCACCCAGCTCCTCCAGCGAGGCCTGCCGGTGCTCCAGGCGCAGCCGCCCGGCGGAGGTCAAATGGTTCGGCGCGTCCTCGGCCAGGATCTCCAGCGCCCGGGTCACCCGGGCGGCGGCGGCCACCGCGGCGCGGGCCGAGCGGCGCAGGTTGGCGTCGTCGAAGTTGGCCAGCCGGTTGGCGGTGGCCCGGACCTCGCGGCGCACCCGGCGCTCCTCCCAGGCCAGCACGCTGGAGTGCGCCCCGATCCGGGTGAGCAGCGCGGCGATCGCGTCACCGTCCTTGACCACCACCCGGTCCACCCCGCGCACCTCGCGGTTCTTGGCGGTGATGCCGATCCGGCGAGCCGCGCCGACCAGGGCCAGCGCGGACTCCGGCCCCGGGCAGGTGATCTCCAGCGCGCTGGAGCGGCCCGGCTCGGTCAGCGAGCCGTGCGCCATGAACGCGCCCCGCCAGGCGGACACCGCGCAGCAGACGTTGGCCGCCACCACGTGCGGCGGCAGGCCACGCACCGGACGGCCGCGCACGTCGAGCAGGCCGGTCTGCCGGGCCAGCGCCTCGCCGTCCTTGACCACCCGGACGATGAAGTGGCTGCCCTTGCGCAACCCGCCGGAGGCGAGCACGTGGATCTCGCTCGGATAGCCGTACACCTCGGCGATCTCCCGGCGCAGCCGCCGGGCCACCGCCCCGGTGTCCAGCTCGGCCTCCACCACCACGCGGCCGGAGACGATGTGCAGCCCGCCGGCGAAGCGCAGCAGCGCGGCCATCTCCGCCCGCCGGCAGCAGGGCTTGGGCACGTCGACCCGACTCAGCTCGTCCTTGACCGCAGCCGTCATCGCCATTCTGCGCCCCTCCACGGACCGGTACCGGCGTGTCGCCGGTGATTACGTACGTGCTTAACGATCGGCGCCCAGGACAGGCACCAATGCGGCGCCCAGGGCGGCCGGATCATGACGGGGAGAGCCGTCGGTGACGGCGACAGGGGCGAGGACCAGCCGGGCACCCAGCGATTCTGCCGCACGTCCGGCCGGTTCGGGATCACCCACCGCCTTCGAATCGGCCAGCACGAAGTCCACGGTGAGCTGCGGAAGGTACGAGTGCAGGGCGGCCAGGTGGTCGGCCACGGAGAGGCCGAGGGTCTCCTTTTCGGCCGCCAGGTTGAGAGTGACCAGCCGTCGGGCCCGGCTCGCGACGATCGCGGCGGCCAGCCCGGGCACCAGCAGGTGCGGCAGCACGCTGGTGTACCAGCTGCCCGGCCCGAAGATCAGCCAGTCGGCCTCGCCCACCGCGGCGACCGCCTCGGCGCACGCGTCCGGCGCGGTCGGGGTGAGCCGCAGCGACTCCACCCGGCCGGTGGTCACGGCCACCTGGTGCTGGCCGCGCACCGTGCGTACCTCGTCGGGGCGCGCCGGGTCCGCGCCGCGCACCCGCGCCTCGATGCCCACCGGCTGGCGGGACATCGGCAGCACCCGGCCCACCGCGCCGAGCATCGCCCCGGCGTGCTCCAGCGCGGCCACCGGGTCGCCGAGCTGCTCCATCAGGCCGCAGAGCACCAGGTTGCCCACGGCGTGCCCGGCCAGGCCGTCGCCCGAGTCACCGGCGAAGCGGTGCTGGAAGAGCCCGGCGCTGCGCCGGGTGGCGGGGTGGTCGCCGGCCAGCGCGACGAGGGCCTGCCGCAGGTCGCCCGGGGGCAGCCCGCCGCGCTCGGCGCGCAGCCGGCCGCTGGAGCCGCCGTCGTCGCCGACGGTGACCACGGCGGTGATGTCCAGGTCGAGGTCGCCGGCGCAGTGGCGCAGCGCGCGCAGCGAGGCGGAGAGCCCGTGCCCCCCGCCGAAGGCGACCACCTTCGCCGCCGTCATTCCCGCCCCAGGTCCCGGTGCTGAGCGTTGGCGGCCAGATCCGACTGGCGCAGCCGGCCGGCCAGTTCCTCCGCGATGGCCACGCTGCGGTGCTTGCCACCGGTGCAGCCGACCGCCACGGTCAGGTAGCGCTTGCCCTCCCGCTCGAAGCCCGCGGTGGTGGCGTTGACCAGGTCGGCGTACGCGGCGACGAACGCGTCCGCACCCTCCTGGCCCAGCACGTACGCGCTGACCGCCTCCTCCCGCCCGGTGTGCTCGCGCAGCTCCGGCACCCAGTACGGGTTGGGCAGGAACCGGGCGTCGAGCACGAAGTCGGCGTCGGGCGGCAGGCCGTACTTGAAGCCGAAGGAGATCACGGTGACCCGCAGCCGGCGGGCGTCCTCGCCGCCGAAGAGCTCCTCGATACGCCGCCGCAGCTGGTTGACGTTGAGGTGGCTGGTGTCGATGATCACGTCGGCCTGGTCGCGGGCCTCCTCCAGCAGGCCGCGCTCCACGGCGATGCCGTCGGCCAGCCGCCCCTCGCCCTGCAAGGGGTGCGAGCGCCGGACGCTCTCGAACCGGCGGATCAGCACCTCGTCGTCGGCGTCGACGAAGACCACCCGCGGTGAGAAGCCCCGGTCCCGCAGCTCGCGGATCGCCCCGGCGAGATCGGTGGAGAAGGCGCGCGAGCGCACGTCGAGCACCATCGCGGTACGCCGGGCCGCGCCGCCGGCCTTGACCGCCAGCTCGGCCATGTCCAGCATCAGCGCCTGGGGCAGGTTGTCCACCACGTAGTAGCCGACGTTCTCCAGCGCCCGGGCGACCGTGCTCCGGCCGCCACCGGACAGCCCGGTGACCACCACCAGCGTGGTGTCCGCCTCCGCCGTCGCCGCGCCGCCGTCCGGGGCGTACCCGTCGGTCGTCCGCACCTCGCTCACCCACTACCCCCCAGCCGTGCCGCGTCCGGTTCGTCCCGGACACGCATGGTCGATCAGCGACTCTATCCCGCCGGGCGGCGTCGATCGGTTCCCGCCCGTCCGACCGGTGCCGGTGTCGGCACGGCGGCCTTTTCAGGAAGCGGCGACGGCGGAGCCGGTATTCCCGCGCGGGTCGGCGTCGGCGGGTTGTCGGCGTCGGCTCGTAGACTCCGCGGATGACCTCCCCCACCGACCTGCGCACCGAGGACGCGCTGCGGGTGCTCCGCCGGGTCTTCGGCTACGACGCCTTCCGCGGCTTCCAGCGGGAGGTCATCGACCACGTGGTGGCCGGCGGCGACGCGCTGGTGCTGATGCCCACCGGCGGCGGCAAGTCGCTGTGCTACCAGATCCCCGCCCTGGTCCGCGAGGGCGTCGCGGTGGTCGTCTCCCCGCTGATCGCGCTGATGCAGGACCAGGTCGACGCGCTGACCGCCGTCGGCGTCCGGGCCGGGTTCCTCAACTCGACCCAGGACCTGGAGGCCCGCCGCCAGGTGGAGAAGGCCTTCCTCGCCGGCGAGCTGGACCTGCTCTACCTCGCCCCGGAGGCGCTCGGCTCCCGGGCCACCCTCGGCCTGCTCGACCGGGGCCGGATCGCCCTGTTCGCCATCGACGAGGCGCACTGCGTCTCACAGTGGGGGCACGACTTCCGCCCCGACTACCTGGCCCTGTCGATGCTGCACGAGCGGTGGCCGACGGTGCCCCGAATCGCGCTCACCGCCACCGCGACCAGCGCCACCCGCGCCGAGATCGCCAGCCGGCTCAAGCTGACCGACGCCCGGCACTTCGTGGCCAGCTTCGACCGGCCCAACATCCAGTACCGGATCGTGCCGAAGAAGGAGCCGCGCAAGCAGCTGCTCGCCCTGCTGCGCGACGAGCACCCCGGCGACGCCGGCATCGTCTACTGCCTGTCCCGGGCGTCGGTGGAGAAGACCGCCGAGTTCCTGGTCGCCAACGGGGTCGCCGCGCTGCCGTATCACGCCGGCCTGGACGCGGCCACCCGCGCCGCCAACCAGCAGCGTTTCCTGCGCGAGGACGGCCTGGTGATGGTGGCGACGATCGCGTTCGGGATGGGCATCGACAAGCCCGACGTCCGGTTCGTCGCCCACCTCGACCTGCCGAAGTCGGTGGAGGGCTACTACCAGGAGACCGGCCGCGCCGGGCGGGACGGCCTGCCGTCCACCGCCTGGCTGGCGTACGGCCTCCAGGACGTGGTGCAGCAGCGCAAGATGATCGAGACGTCGGAGGGCGATCTCGCGCACCGGCGCAACCTCGCCACCCACCTCGACGCGATGCTGGCCCTCTGCGAGACCGTCCGCTGCCGCCGGGTGCAGTTGCTCGAATACTTCGGCCAGAGCGGGGCGGCCGGCTGCGGCAACTGCGACACCTGCCTCACCCCGCCGGAGACCTGGGACGGCACGGTGCCGGCGCAGAAGCTGCTCTCCACCGTCTTCCGGCTGGACCGGGAGCGCAACCAGCGCTTCGGCGCCGGGCACTGCGTCGACATCCTGCTCGGCAAGCAGACCGACAAGATCACCCAGTACGGCCACGACTCGCTGAGCACCTTCGGCATCGGCACCGAACTGCGGGAGGCCGAGTGGCGCGGGGTGGTCCGGCAACTGCTCGCCGAGGGGCTGCTCGCCGTCGAGGGCGACTACGGCACCCTGGCGCTGACCGAGGCCAGCGCGGAGGTGCTGGGCCGCCGCCGCACGGTGACCATGCGCCGGGAGCCGGAGCGGCCGGCGTCCGGCCGGTCCGCGAAGCCCCGGGGCGCGGCCACCGTCGTCGCCGACCTCACCCCGGAGGCGGCCTCGGTCTTCGAGCGGCTGCGCGCCTGGCGGGCCGCCACCGCCAAGGAGCAGGGCGTGCCGGCGTACGTGATCTTCCACGACGCCACGCTGCGACAGATCGCCACCGAGGCGCCCACCTCGCTGGCCGGGCTCTCCCAGATCAACGGCGTCGGCGAGAACAAGCTGGCCAAGTACGGCGAGGGCATCCTCGCCGTACTCGCGGAGGGCTGACCCCCGGGTACGACGAAAGGGCCGGCCCCGGGTGGGGCCGGCCCTTGTCGGTGGTGCTGGTGTCAGGCGGTGGCGGAGTAGCCGCGGGTGGCGATCCAGTCGGCGAGGTTGTCGACGCTCATCCGGTAGGAGGCCTGG
>NZ_JBQHDC010000020.1:0-46495 GCF_052068075.1 Micromonospora sp. L31
TTCGCCTCAGCGGCCGGGGTGGCGTGGGCCTCGGTGACCGGGCCGGCGAAGACGCCACCGGCGAAAGCCAGACCAGCAATACCCAGAACGCTCTTACGCAGAATGGTCGTGTTCATCAGAGTGGCTCCATTCGGGGGTTGGCGACGTGCCCAAAGGGGGATCGGACACGCGCAAGCACCACGACAAGGCGCTCAAAGATCAGGGGGAAAGTCTTCGCCCGGCGGGCTTCGCGAGCGGGGGGCTCCGGCGCCGGGTCCATGTGTAACGACCGGCGGCCCACCATCATTCCGGGGCCCGGCATCCCGGGCGGCCCTATGTATCGGGCCAGGCCAGCGGGTGCTGCTGCGATCGTCCAGGTGATGTAACGACCCGGGGCCCGTCGTCATTCCGGGGCCCGGGCACCCCGGTCGGCCCACGTGATCGGGCCAGGCCAGCGGGGGTGCTATTGCGATCGTCCAGGTGATGTAACGACACCGGCCCGGCCACCATTCCACCGCCAGGGTGCCCAGAGCACCCGACTCCCGGAGCGATCCGCCCACAACCGGACGCCAAGCCGCCCGAATATCGGACGCGCGAGGCGGCGAGGACCGGCCACCGTATCGACCTGGGACACGGCGCGACGCGGACATCTGGCACAGGCCCGAGCGGTCGGTCGAGATTCGCCGTAGCGCTGAACGAGTCGTCGCTCTGCGATCCGGACAGACCGGCCGAGCCCGAACACTCGGCCCAGACCGCCCCAGCGGACCGCCCGGGATTGCCGAGCCCAAACACTCGGGCCATGCCGCCCAGCGGACCGCCCAGGCACAGGCGTCGCAACCACCCGAAATCCGGGCGGCGGGCACAGGCGTCGCGACCGCCTATGTCCGAGCGCCGCACGACGAGCGGAACCCCACGGCTGTCTCCGGAGGCGGGAGACAACCCTGACGTCCCACGGGTCGGCGGCGGGAGGGTTGTGGCCGGCGGTGAACACCACCATGCAGCGGATTTGTCGGTGCCGGCGGGCAGGCGGACGGGACTCGGCCAGTTGGTCCACAAGGGACGCCGTTAACAAAGTGATCGTCGGACGGGAAAGCGAAACACAATGGAAAGACTGGCGAACAGTCGCCCCAGGGGGCAGCGGGAACGCGGTGGGTACCGGTAAACACATAGACCATGACCAACACCCTCGACCGCCGCACCCTCCTGCGCATGGCCGGCGCATCCGCCGGCACGGCCGTCCTCGCCGGCGCCACCCTTGCCGGCGCCGGTGCCGCCCACGCCGCCGGTGGCGCCTTCCTGCACGGCGTCGCCTCGGGCGATCCGCTGCCGGACGGCATCCTGCTCTGGACCCGGATCACCCCGACCCCTGACGCGACGCCCGGCTCCGGCGTCGGCCCCGATGTGGAGGTGAGCTGGCAGGTCACCACCGACCCTGACTTCGCCACGGTGACCGCACAGGGCCAGCTGACGACCGGCACCGCCCGCGACCACACGGTGAAGGTGGCGGTCTCCGGTCTGGTGCCGGCGACGACGTACTGGTACCGGTTCGGGTACGCCGGCGGATGGTCGCCGACGGGCCGGACCATGACCGCCCCGGCCACCGATGCGGCCATCGACCGGTTGCGGATGGGCGTGGTGTCCTGCTCGAACTGGGAGGCCGGCTACTTCGCGGCGTACCGGCGGCTGGCCGACCGGGGCGACCTGAACCTGGTGGTGCACCTCGGCGACTACCTGTACGAGTACGGCACCGGCCAGTTCGACGCGGGGGGCACGGTGGTGCGCAAGGTCGAGCCGGCGCACGAGGTGCTGACCCTGGCGGACTACCGGATCCGGCACGGGCTCTACAAGTCCGACCCGGACCTGGTGGCGCTGCACGCCGCGCTGCCCTGGGTGATCACCTGGGACGACCACGAGGTGGCCAACGACGCCTGGTCGGGCGGGGCGGAGAACCACACCCCGTCCACGGAGGGCGCCTGGGCGGACCGGGTGGCCGCCGCGCGGCGGGCGTACCAGGAGTGGATGCCGGTGCGGATGGGCGAGGACGGCGCGATCTACCGGCGGTTCCGGTACGGGCAGCTCGCCGAGCTGTCCATGCTGGACCTCCGGACGTACCGCTCGCAGCAGGCCTCGGGCACAGCGGTGGACGACCCGCGTCGCACCGTCACCGGCGACGCCCAGATGACCTGGCTCAAGGCCGGCCTGGCCGCGTCGACGGCGCGCTGGAAGCTGGTCGGCAACCCGGTGATGATGGCGCGGGTCGACGTCGGCTCACTGCCGGCGTGGCTGCTCGGGCCACTCGGCACGCTGCTCGGCATCCCGCAGAACGGCGCGGTGCTCAACGCCGACCAGTGGGACGGCTACAACGCCGACCGCAACGAGCTGGTCGACCACCTGCGGGCGACCGGGACCCGCGACGTCGTCTTCCTCACCGGTGACATCCACACGTCGTGGGCGAACGAGGTGACCACGAAGTCGACGGGGTTGTCCAACCCGGCCGCGGCCGAGTTCGTGGTGCCGTCGGTGACCAGCGACAACGTCAACGACTTCCTCAAGCTGCCGGCCGGCAATCCGCTGAGCGCCCTCGGCGCCGGGCTGATCCGGTCGACGAATCCGCACGTCAGGTGGACGGAGTTGGACGGGCACGGGTACGGCGTGCTGGAGGTGACGCCGCAGCAGTGCCGGATGGACTGGTACCACCTGGCCGACCGGACCCGGGCCGGCAGCGCGAGCCGGTGGGTGGCCGGGTTCTCGGTGGGCGCGGGGTCGGCGAAGCTGCGCCGGGAGACCGCCCCGACGCTCTGAGCCGGGGGTACGCCCGCGAACGACGACCGGCCGGCCCCCGTGACGGGGACCGGCCGGTCGTGCTGCTCGTTCAGGCGGTCACCAGAGCTGCTGGACGATGTCCGCAGCCTGCTCCTCCCACTGCGCGTACGCGTACGGGAAGGCCGAGATCTGGACGGTCTGCGCCGCGGTGGTCAGCGGCAGGTCCTCCCAGCCGTGCACGTTCTTCAGTGCCTCGAAGAACGCCCGCGACGAGTACTCGGGGTCGGTGATCTCCTCCGGCGTGCCCCAACCCGACGACGGGCGCTGCTGGAACAGCCCCTGCGAGTCGTGGTCGTTGTACGCGCCGAGGTGCCCCAGGTTGTAGAGCTTCGACTCCTGCAGCGAGGTGGCGATGCCGATCACCGCGCCGCGCTCCCCCACGCCGGTCTTCTTGGCCGTCTTGACGATGGCCTTGGCGTTGGCGAGCTGGTCGTCGTCGAGCGGGATGCGGGACTGCGCGCCCTCCACGCCGTGCGGGATGAGCTTGTCCTTGCCCGGCTTGCCGGTCGGGACCTTGCCGGTCGCGCTGCCGGTGGTCAGGCCCGACTCGACCGTGGCGCCCTGCCGGCTCTTGCCGGTGGCGAGGTCGATGGCGGCCACGGCCCCGGCGTGCGGTCCGCTGGTGACGGGGGCGGCCACAGCGGCGGGTCCGAACGCCAGGCCGCCGAGACAGGCGACGCCGGCGACCTTCAGTGCGGTGGTGCGGTTCCTCGCGATGGCGGGGAGCCATCGAGTGAAGTCGGCCCTCACGATGGTTGCCCTTTCGTCGTGTCGACGCGCTCGCTCAGTGAGCGCCCCTCGGGGGAACTACCTGGCCCGCCGGGGTTTGCCTACCGGCGGTTCTGGGGACACAACCAGGTTCACCTGTCGGGCATTCCGGAAATACCACGACCCCTGGGGGCTGCGGCGCGGGTCACCCCGAGGATCGGACGGCCGCGACCGAACCGGACGCCGGCCGCGAGCGTGCCGAACCGGACGCCGGCCGCGAGCGTGCCGAACCGGACGTCAGGCGCGGGGCGCCCCGAACCGGACGAGGACGTGCCAGAGCTGCTTGAGGTGCTGGAGGGTGTCGGCGGTCGACCCCCGGTCCGCCCAGCGCTGCGGCTCGCGGACCACCGAGCCCGCCGCCCGGCCGATCAGCGCGGCGTCGACCGGCGCTCCCGGCGTACCGAACTCGGCGTGCACCCGGGCGGCCAGCACCGGGATGGCCGGTCCCCGGAAGTCCGGGTCGACGTCCTCGACGGGCAGCGCGAAGCCGGGGTGGAACAGCAGCTCGATGCCGCACCGGTGGGCGATCCGGGCCAGTACGCGCCCGGCGTCCGTGTCCTGGAACGAGGGGTCGACGACGATGGCCTCGACGTCCCGGGCCAGTTCGACGCCGCCGTGGACCTGCGCCTCGACGTAGTCGTCCAGGGCGCGGCCGGCGGACCCGGGCGTCCACGCCTGCCGCTCCCGCCAGCGCAGCAGCGTCGCGACGAGGCGCGCGGTGTCCATGCCGGCGACGCCCAGGCTGACACCGGTGCCGGCGGTCACCTCCAGCAGGGCGGCCAGCACCGGCTCGGCGACGTCGACCGTGCCGAAGTCCTTCGGCCCCAGGTGGCTGTCGCCGAAGCAGAGCGTGGTCCGGGCCAGCACCTCGGGACGCAGCCGCAGGTGGCAGGAGCCGAAGCGGGGGCAGGCGCCGTCGGGGTGGTCGAGCAGGTTCAACCCGCCGTAGACCGGTCGCTCGGCGGGGCCTACGCCGCGGGCCTGGTACGCACCGCCGAACATCGCCTCCTCCCAGCGGTCCCGGTCCCCGCCCGGGTACGCGGTGAGCCCGCCGTTGGAGATGCCGGTGACGAACTGGCTGCGGTAGCTCCCCTCCTCGGCGAGCACCTCGGCCACGGTGCGACCGTCGGCGATCAGCCGGTCGGGGTGGAAGTTGACCGTCAGCCCTCCCCCGGCGGTGATCGCGGCGATCAGCTGCTCGGGGTGGTGGCCGGCGCCGGACCCGGCGAGGTGTCGGGCGATGGTGGCCAGCGCGGTCGAGCGGTCCCGCAGCGCGACGGTGCGCACGTGGCGCAGCGCGGCGGACTGCGCCGGGGTGAGGACGACGGGGCGGGTGGCGGCCGGCATGGGCAGCAGTATCGGCGGCGGCCCGCGGCCAGTCGACCGGTTTCGGGGCGGCGTCAGCGCTCGCGATCGGTGCCGAAGCCGTCGAGGGTGGCGCGGTCGTCGAGGTCTCGCAGCTCCTCGAAGAGGGTGAGCTGCAACCCGGCCGGCGCGTCGAGGCGTGAGTTGAGCGAGTGCCAGGGCGTCACGGTGGGCGGGGCGATCTCGGTCGCGCCGGCGGCCACCAGCCGGGCAGTGGCGGCCGGCGCGTCGTCCACCTCGAACGCCACCCGGATCTTCGGGGCCACCTGCCGGCCCACCTCAACCTCGTCGATCATGCGCTTCTGGGCCGGGTTGGCGATCTCGAGGGTGGCCCGGCCGGCGTCGAGGATCACCACGCGGGCGTCGCCGGCACCGGAGAACGCGGCCTGCTCCGGCAGGCCCAGGGCGTCGCGGAAGAAGGCGACCGCGGCGTCGTAGTCCTCGGCCTCCACCACCAGGCGCAGCTGTCGTACGGTCGGCGGTCGGTCGTCGGTGCTCATCCGGTCGATCCTAGAACCGCGGCTGTCCGGTCGTCGGCAGGGCCGCAGTCCTTTGACTATCCACCTAGGACGGCCAGGCAGGTTCGGCGGCAGCGCGGACGGGGGCGGACCGGCGGGCACCAGGCGTCCGTCGGCGTTGGGCGGTGCCGGGGCGCGGGCTAGAGTGGGGGCGCGCGGCGACCGGAAGGCGATGAGGGTGACTGCAAGCGCGGTGGTCGACCAGCTACACCTGGGTGACCACGTCTGCTGGGTGGACGACGACGAGACCGGCAGCCTGCACGCCGCCGGCCGCTTCGTCGCCAGCGGTCTCCGCCTCGGTCAGAAGGTCGTCTGGTTCACCGACGGGGTCTCCCCGACCGCCGTCCGGGCCCACCTCGACGGTGCGGGCGTGCCCACGGAGGCCGCGCTGGCCGGCGGCCAGCTGCGGATCGCGCCGGCGGTGGAGGGCTACGCCGCCGGGGGTCGGTTCACGCCGGACGAGATGATCGGCAACCTCACCACCGAAATCCTGCGGGCCCGGCGCGAGGACCGGGCGGGGGTACGCGTCGTCGGCGACATGGGCTGGGCGATCCGCCAGGGCATCTCCGTCGCCGACCTGGTCCGGTACGAGGCCGAGGTCAACCGGCTCTTCCTCGACGGCGAGGCCGCCGCGATGTGCCTGTACGACCGGCGGCTCTTCCCCGCTGAGTACCTGCTGCCGGCCACCGCCGCCCACCCCGCCACCGTGGGACGCAACGCCGGCCGGGCCTGGGCGCCGATGCTGCGGGCGTACCGGACGCGGGAACCGCACGGACTGCGCCTGGTGGGCGAGGTCGATCAGAGCAACCGGGGGGCCTTCGCCGCCATGCTCGACCACGTGACCGGTCCGGGCACCAACCAGCGGACGGCGGTGCTCGACGTCTCCGAGCTGCGCTTCGCCGACGTCGGCGCCGCGAGCGCGCTGGCCCGCGTCCGCCGCAACGCCCCCTCGCAGGTACGCCTGGTCGGCTGCCGCCCGGCGTTGACGCGGCTGCTCGACCTGGTCGACGGCGCCGACCCGGAGCCACCGGCGTGACGGCCGCGGCGGCGACCGGGCCGATACCCGGGGGCCTGGTCCACGAGGGAGCGTTCTACCGGGACGCCGCGGAGTTGCTGGCGCTGACGGTGCCCTTCGTCGGGGACGGTCTGACCCGGGGGGAACCGGTGCTGGTAGCCGCCCCGGAGGACCGGCTGGCGCTGATCCGGGCCGCCGTCGGCGCGGACGACGACCGGGTCCGGTACGCCGACCTGACCGTGCAGGGGCGCAACCCGGGGCGGATCATCCCGTGGGTGTTGCAGGCCTTCGTCGACCGGCACCCCGACCGCCGGGTGCGGATCGTCGGCGAGCCGGTGTGGGCGGAGCGTACCGAGCTGGAGCAGCCGGCCTGCGCGCAGCACGACGCCTTGATCAACGTGGCGTTCGCCGAGCGGGACGTCGCGATCCTCTGCCCGTACGACGTGTCGCGGCTCGCCCCCGCGGTGCTCGCGGACGCGTACCGCACCCACCCGGTGCTGGTCGACGGGGCCGGTCGGCGGCCCAGCCCCACCTTCGCGCCGGAGCAGGTCGTCGCCGGGCACAACACGCCGCTGCCGGTCCCGGCCGAACCGGTCGCCGTGCTCCGCTACGACCTCGACACGCTGGCCGACGTGCGCCGCTTCGTCACCGGGCACGCGCAGGCCGCCGACCTGCACCCGGATCGGGTGGCCGACCTGCAGATCGCGGTGACCGAGCTGGCCACCAACAGCATCGCCCACGCCGGTGGCGGCGGTGTGCTCCACGTGTGGCGCACCGCTGAACACCTGGTGTGCGAGATCCACGACGGCGGCTGGCTGAGCGATCCGCTCACCGGCCGGCTGGTGCCCCGGCACGACGGCATCGGCGGGCGCGGCCTGGTCATCGTGCAGGCGCTCTGCGACCTGGTGCTGGTGCACACCACCCCGGCCGGCACCACCGTCCGGCTGCACCTGCGCCTGGCGGGCGCGTGAGCGGGGCGTACGAGCTGCGGCCGGTCGGGTGGGTGGAGTCCCCGCTGACCGAGGCGGATCTCGCGCCGAAGCAGGGGGACGAGGGCGCGCCGGAGGCGTGGCTGGTCTTCTCCCCCGCCGTCGGCGCGGGCCTGCGCGACCTGCGGCCGGGCGCGGAGGTGCTGGTACTGACCTGGCTGGACCGGGCCCGCCGGGACGTCCTCGCGGTGCATCCGCGTGGCGATCGGAGCCGGCCGGAGACCGGGGTGTTCAACACCCGATCCCCGGACCGGCCCAATCCGATCGGGCTGCACCGGGTGCGGGTGCTGGTGGTCGACGGCCTGCGGGTGCGGGTGGCCGACCTGGAGGCCCTGGACGGCACGCCGGTGCTGGACGTCAAGCCGGTGCTGGCGGGGCTTGGGGAACGCTGAGCCGACTCAGGTACCGGCGTCGGTCAGTGCCCCCGGGCCAGCCAGTCCGGAAGGTGCGGGGCTTCCGCGCCGATGGTGGTGTCGTCGCCGTGCCCGGTGTGCACCACGGTCTGCGGCGGCAGGGTGAGCAACCGGTCGCGGATCGACGCGACGATGGTGCCGAAGTCGCTGTACGAGCGGCCGGTGGCGCCGGGACCGCCGGCGAACAGGGTGTCGCCGGTGAAGACCGCGCCGAGGTCGGGGGCGTGGAAGCTGCACGCGCCGGGACTGTGCCCGGGGGTGTGCAGCACCCGCAGGGTGGTGCCGGCGACGTCGATCCCCTGCCCGTCGGTGAGTGTCCCGTCGGGCGGCAGGTCGGGGTGGACCAGGTCCCACAGCACCCGGTCGGCGGGGTGCAGCAGCACCGGCGCTCCGGTGGCCTTCGCCAGCTCGGGAGCGACCCGTACGTGGTCGTCGTGGGCGTGGGTGGCCAGGACGGCGACGACCCGGCGGCCGGCGACCGCGCGCCGGATGGCGTCCACGTCGTGCGGGGCGTCGATCACCACGCACTCGGTGTCGTCACCGACCACCCAGACGTTGTTGTCGACGTCGAAGCTCTGGCCGTCGAGGGAGAAGGTGCCGGAGGTGACGGCATGGTCGACGCGGGCGGTCACGGGAACACCACCACCGAGCGCAGCACGTCGCCGTGGTGCATCCGGCGGAACGCCTCCTCGACCTGGTCCAGGGCGATCTCCTCGGTGACGAAGGCGTCCAGGTCGAGGCGGCCCTGCAGGTAGAGCTCGGTGAGCAGGGGGAAGTCCCGGCTGGGCAGGCAGTCGCCGTACCAGCTGGACTTGAGTGCGCCGCCCCGGCCGAAGACGTCCAGCAGGGGCAGCTCGACGGTCATCTCCGGGGTGGGCACCCCGACCAGCACCACCGTGCCGGCCAGGTCGCGGGCGTAGAACGCCTGCTTCCAGGTCTCCGGGCGGCCGACCGCGTCGATCACCACGTCGGCGCCGAACCCGCCGGTGGCGGCGCGGATCGCCTCGACCGGGTCGTCCGCGGAGGCGTTGACGGTGTGGGTGGCGCCGAACCTGCGCGCCCACTCGAGCTTGCGGGCGTCGGTGTCCACCGCGATGATCGTGGTCGCGCCGGCGAGGGCCGCGCCGGCCACCGCGGCGTCGCCGACCCCGCCACAGCCGATCACGGCGACCGAGTCGCCCCGGGTGACCTGGCCGGTGTTCATCGCCGCGCCGAGCCCGGCCATCACTCCGCAGCCGAGCAGCCCCACGGCGGCGGGCCGGGCGGCGGGGTCGACCTTCGTGCACTGCCCGGCGTGGACCAGCGTCTTCTCCGCGAAGGCGCCGATGCCCAGCGCCGGGGCGAGCTCGGTGCCGTCGGCGAGGGTCATCTTCTGGGCGGCGTTGTGGGTGTTGAAGCAGTACCAGGGCCGCCCGCGCCGGCAGGCCCGGCACACGCCGCAGACCGCCCGCCAGTTGAGCACCACGAAGTCGCCCGGCGCGACGCCGGTGACCCCCTCCCCCACCTGCTCGACCACGCCGGCCGCCTCGTGGCCGAGCAGGAACGGGTACTCGTCGTTGATCCCGCCCTCCCGGTAGTGCAGGTCGGTGTGGCAGACCCCGCAGGAGCGCACCTGCACCACCGCCTCGCCGGGCCCCGGGTCGGGCACCACGATGGTGGTGACCTCGACCGGCGCGCCCTTGCGCCGCGACACGACTCCCCGGACTTCCTGGCTCACGGTGTCCTCCCGGCTGCGCCCACGATCATGCCTCCCGCGAACCTACCGCCGCGCAGGCTCGCGGACCCAGCCCCGCGCGGCGGGTTATCGCGGACCGGTACGGGGTAGGCGGCGGCACGATTCTCCGCGGGACGGGAGTGGACATGAAGCTCACGCATGCGCCGTTGCGGCTCATCATCGGCGCGTTCTTCCTCAATTCGGGGCTCGGCAAGCGGACGCTGGAGGGTGAGGCCGCCGAACAGCTGCACGGCATGGCCGCCGGGGCGCTCCCCCAGCTGCGGCAGATCGACGCGGCCCGCTTCGCCCGGCTGCTGTCCGCCAGCGAGATCGCGCTGGGCGCCGCCCTGCTCACCCCGTTCGTGCCGTCCCTGCTGGGCGGGCTGGGGCTGACCGCGTTCGGGGCCGGACTGGTCCAGCTCTACGTGCGTACGCCCGGCCTGCGCGAGCCGGGCAGCCTCAAGCCCACCCAGGCGGGCATCGGCATCGCCAAGGACTCGTGGCTGGTCGGCGCCGGCCTCACCCTCGTCCTGGACTCGCTCACCCACCGCCGGTTGGTCCGCTGACCGCCGCGCACGGTCAGCGGCCGGCCACGACGTCGACGGGTACGGCCTCGGCGGCGAGCCGGCGGCGGGCGGCGTTGCGGTAGCGCAGCACCTGGACCGCGCCGAGCGCCCAGAGCAGGTACTGCACGGCGAAGGCCCAGCGGTAGGCGTCCAGCGTCGGGGCCGCCTGTCCGGCCGGGCCGGCCAGGTCCAGCACCACGCCGACCGCGAGGATCAGCAGGATCGAGGCGACGAACCCGCCGACGTTGACGATGCCGGTGGCGCTGCCGATCCGGTGCACCGGGTTGAAGGTGCGCGCGTAGTCGAACCCGATCACCGAACCGGGACCGTTCATCGCCAGGACCAGCACCAGGACCACCAGCAGCCAGTGCGGCGCGCGACCCGGCCAGGCCAGCACCACGGCCCAGACCGCGGCGGTCCCGGCGGTGATGGCGAAGACCACGACCGAGCGGCGGAACGGGTGCCGCGCGCACAGGTGCGCGACGACCGGGCCGCTGAGCAGCGTCGCCACGGTCATCAGGGTGAGCAGGCCGGCCGCCGCGGTGGGTGACAGACCCTGCCCCTGCACCAGGAACGGGTAGCCCCAGAGCAGCGCGAAGACCGCCCCGGAGAACTGGGTGACGAAGTGCGTCCACAGGCCCAGCCGGGTGCCCGGCTGCGCCCAGGCGGCGGCGAGCTGCCGGCGTACGGTGGCGAGGTCGGGGGCGAGGGCGCCGGCGTGTTCCCGGTGCGGGGTGTCCCGGACGCCGGCGGCCACCATCAGCAGCACCGTCGCGCCGAGCGCGGCGGCGGTGAGGAAGGCCGGGGTCCAGCCGGCCTGGTGCAGCAGCGCCACCAGCGGCACCGCGCCGAGGATCGCCCCGAGCTGGCCGAGGGTGCCGGTGAGCTGCACCATCAGCGGGTTGCGCCGGCCGGGGAACCAGAACGCGACGATCCGCAGCACGCTGATGAAGGTCATCGCGTCGCCGAGGCCGACCAGCACCCGGGCGGCCACGGCCAGGCGTACGTCGGTGGCGACGGCGAAGCAGAGCTGCCCGGCGACCATCAGCGCGCCGCCGACGAGCAGCAGCCGGCGGGAGCCGTACCGGTCGAGCAGCACCCCGACCGGCACCTGCATGGCCGCGTACACGGCCAGCTGCGCCACCGAGAAGGTGGCCAGGGCGGCGGCGTTGATGTCGAACCGGTGCGCGGCGTCGACCCCGGTCACCCCGAGCGAGCTGCGGTGGAACACGGCCGCCACGTACGCGCTGAGCGCGACCGCCCAGACCAGCGCGGCGGACCGGCGCGGGATGGCCGGGGCGGCGCTCACCGCAGGGACCGGAAGACGGTGGCGGCGCTGTCGATGTGCGCGCCCACGGCGTCGAGCCAGGCGTGCGGGTCGTCGCCGTCGAGGGCGGCGAGCTGGCCGGCGTGCTCGGTGAGCGCCACCCGGGCCCAGCCGGGCGAGAGCCGGAAGCTGGCCTCCCCCATCCGCAGCTGGCGGTCGCGCAGCCGGTGGTACAGCTCGGCGAGGATCTCGTTGCCGGCCGCCTCCACCACGCTGGCGTGGAAGGCCCGGTCGGCCTCCATCAGCGCGCGCAGGTCACCGGCGGCGTGGGCCGCGCGCATCCGGTCGAGCCAGTCGGCGAGCACCGGGCGCAGGGCGTGCCGCTGCGGCCAGACCCGCTCGGCGGCGTGCAGCTCGACCAGCCGCCGGGCCTCGACGACGTCGGTGATCTCGCGGGCGGAGACCGGCCGGACCAGCGCGCCACGCTTGGGGTAGAGCGCGACCAGGCCCTCGGCCTCGAGCCGGAGCAGCGCCTCGCGGACCGGGGTGCGGGAGACCCCGGCCGCCTCGGCGATCTCGCCCTCGCTGATCAGCGACCCGCCCGGGTGGACCTGCTCCAGGATGGCCCGCTTGAGGTGGCGGTAGGCCCGTTCCGCGGCCGACGGCACGGCGGCGCGCGGCGGCGAGCTGGGATGCGTCATGCATCTATGATGCGTCCCTGACTCGTGGGGTCGCTGTGGCGGGAGGGGCGGGGGTGGGGCCCGCCACACCGCCGGCGGCCGGGCCGGCCGGATCAGGCGGTGCCGCCGCCGGCCGGGTCGAGTGCGATCAGGCCGTCGTCGCCGAGGCGGAACCGGGTCCGGTACGGCGTGCCGAGGCGGTCGGCCAGCTCGGCGAGCCAGCGGGCCTCGTCGGGCGCCGCCCGCTCCAGCCGCATCCGGCGGACCCGGACCGGCACCAGGCGCAGCCCGGCCAGACCGTCGGTGTCGAAGGTGGGCAGGTACAGCGTCCGCAGTTCCGGGCGGAACGACTCCTGCCCGCCGATCCCCTCGTAGTCGTCGATCAGGTCACCGCAGCCGTACAGGATCAGCCCGCCCCGGTACGCCTCGATCGGTCGGGGGTGGTGCGAGGAGTGGCCGTGCACCAGGTGCACCCCGGCCGCCACCAGCCGGCGGGCAAAGCTCACCTGCTCCGCCGGCACCTGGTAACCCCAGTTCGATCCCCAGTGCACGGAGACCACCACCAGGTCGCCCGGCCCGGCCTCGCCGGCCACCCGCTCGGCGAGCGCGTCGGCGGAGGCCTCGGTCGTCTCCGGCAGGTACGCCACCCCCGGTCGCCCCTCGGTCGCCGCCCACTGTGGCGGGACCCCGGCGGACGGGGCGCCCACCGACCAGAGCAGCAGCCGGCGGCCGCCCGCCAGGTCGATCCGGGCCGGCCGCCAGGCCTCCGCCGCGTCCCGGCCCGCACCTGCCGGCGTGATGCCGACCCGGCGCAGCCCGTCGAGGGTGTCGGTGAGCCCGTCCGGGCCGAAGTCGAGCACGTGGTTGTTGGCCAGTGCGCAGACGTCCAGCCGGGCGGCGCTGAGGCAGGCCAGGTTGTCCGGGTGCATCCGGTAGTGGATCTGCTTGCCGGCGGCGAACTCGCCCCGGCCGGTCACCGAGGTCTCCAGGTTGACGATCCGCACGTCCGGTCGCAGGTCGTCGAGCAGCCGCAACGCCTCCCCCCACGGCCAGTCCGGCGGCACCGGGCGTGGGATGGGCCCGGACGCCCGCTCGGCCAGCTCCACGTACCCGCGGGCGTCGCCCACCATCGGCTCCCGCAGCTCCGGCGGTCCCGGTCGGGGCAGGATCTGGTCGACGCCGCGACCGGTCATCACGTCGCCACTGAGAAACAGGGTCACCTGGTCGCCGGGCATGACGCCAGCTTCCCCGCACCGGCGGCGTCGTACCCCGACCATGGTGGGAATTGCACCCACGATTGCGTGAGTCACCCGGATCGGGGTACCAGGGCCGCCATGACGGTGGACGTGACGGTGGTGGTGGCCACCCGGAACCGGCGCGAGCAGCTGCTCGACGTGCTGCGCCGGCACTCCGGGCCGGTGATCGTGGTGGACAACAACTCCGACGACGGCACCCCGGAGGCGGTCGCGGCGGCCTTCCCCGAGGTACGGGTGGTGCCGCTCGGCACCAACCTGGGCGCCGGCGCCGCCCGCAACGCCGGGGTGGCGCTGGCCCGTACCCCGTTCGTGGCCTTCGCCGACGACGACTCCTACTGGGCGCCGGGGGCGCTGGACCGGGCGGCGGAGCTCCTGCGGGCGCACCCGCGTACCGGGCTGCTGACCGCCCAGGTGCGGGTCGGCGCCCAGTGTCGGCTCGACCCGGTCTCCGCCGGGATGGCGCGGGCGCCGCTGGGCACCCCGGCGGGCGCGCCGGGTCCGGCGGTGCTGGGCTTCCTGGCCTGCGCGGTGGTGCTGCGCCGCGCCGCGTTCGCCCAGGTCGGCGGGTTCGCCGACCGGCTGGGGACGTACGGCGAGGAGGCGCTGCTGGCGATGGACCTGGCCGCCGCCGGCTGGCACCTGGCGTACGTGGACGAGCTGGTCGTGCACCACCTGCCGCTGCCGGCCGGTCGGGACCTGCTGGCCCGGCACCGGCAGGAGGCGCGCAACCGGGTGCTGACCGCGGCGCTGCGCCGGCCGGCGCGGGTGGTCGCCGGGGTGGTCCGCGAGACCTGGCGGCACCCGGAGCGCCGGGTCGGCCTGCTCGACGCGGCGCGACAGCTCGGCTGGGTGCTGCGGGAGCGCCGGCGGTTGCCGGCCGCCGTCGAGGCGGACCTGGCGGTGCTGGAAGGCGCCGCCCCGCCGCGGGTGCCCGCCCAGGGCGCACCGGTGGCGCGCACGGTGCCGGCGCCGGCCGGCACGGAGCTCGGATAGCCTCCGCTCCGGCCGGCGCCGGACACGGTCAGCCGGCCTCGGTCAGCCGGCCTCGGTCACCGCCGGCCGCTGCGCGGCGGCCTCGTCGGCGAGGTCGCCCGCCTCGGCCGCGGCCCAGAAGTCGACCAGCAGTCGGTGGAACTCCTCGGCCCGTTCGATCTGCGGCATGTGCCCGCACTCGGCGAACAGGTGGGTCCGGGCCCGGGGCAGCCGGGCCCGCGCGGCATCAAGGTGCCCGGCGGGGAGGATCAGGTCCCGGTCGCCCCAGACGATCAGGGTCGGCACGTCGAGCCGGGAGACCTCGGTCAGCAGCTCCTCGCGCCACTGCGGGCGGACGCCCCGGAAGGTGCCCAGGCTGCGACACGTCTCCAGCATCACCCGGGCGGCGTACGGCTGGCGGGCCACCTCCAGCGCGTAGGCGATCCGCTCCTCGGTGGCGAACGACGGGTCGTGGAAGAGGGAACGCTCGACGCGGCGGGCCATGGACCGGTTGGGGTGCAGCAGCAACCGGCCGAACGGGCGCAGCGCGAGCACCCGCAGGACGACGGCGACCTCCTGGCCGAACCCGGCGCTGTTGACCAGCGCGAGGCTGGCCACCCGGGCCGGCTCGGTCACGGCGAAGCGCATCGCGACGGCCCCGCCGAGCGAGTTGCCGACCAGATGCACGGGCTCGTCTAGGCCGACCGCGTCGAGGTAGTGCCCGACGAAGCGGCCTAGCGCCGGCAGGGTGCACGGCTCGGCCATCGGCAGCGACCCGCCGTACCCGGGCAGGTCGACGCTGTGCACCCGGAAGCCGCGGGCGAGCAGCTCGTGCTGCTCGGTGAAGTCGCGCAGGGTGCGCCCGATGCCGTGCAGCAGCACCACCGGCGGGCCGTCGCCGTCGACCCGGTGGCGCACCCGGCGCCCGTTCACCGTGACGTGCCGGGGGCGTGGGTCGGTCGTGGCGGTCATGCCCGCTCCCCCGCGGACAGTTCCGGCGTGGTCGCCGTGGGCGTTCGACCGGCCTGGGGCGCCGGATCGGCGGCGCCCCGGTTGAGCCCGGCCACCAGCACCCGGTGGTACGACGCGGGGGCGACCCGGGCCAGCAGGTCGGGCAGCTTCGCCGACCAGCCGATCAGCACCCGGCCGCGCCGCCGCTCGACGCCGCGCAGGATCACCTCGGCGGCCTTCGCGGGCGGGATGGAGAGCAGTTTCTCGAACTGCCGCAGCCCGGCCTCGTACTCCTCGGGCGCCACGCCGCTGCCGATCCGGGCGTTGCGGGCGATCCGGGTGGCGATGCCGCCGGGGTGCACCGAGGTCACCCCGATGCCGTCGTCGGCCAGCTCGTGGCGCAGCGCCTCGGTGAAGCCGCGCACGGCGAACTTGCTGGCCGAGTAGGCGGCCTGGCCGGCGGGGGCGATCAGTCCGAAGAGGCTGGAGACGTTGACCAGGTGGGCGCCGGGCTCGGCCTTGAGCGCCGGCAGCAGGGCGTGGGTCAGCCGCACCACCGCCCGGAAGTTGATGTCGACCACCCAGTTGAACTCGTCGAGGGTGACCTGGTCGAACCGCCCGCCGAGGGCGACCCCGGCGTTGTTGACCAGCAGCCGGATCCGGGGGTGCCGGGCCCGGATCTCCTCGGCGACCCGGTCGGTGGCGGCCGGGTCGGCCAGGTCGACCAGGTGCGTGTCGACCTGCCGGTCGGGGTGCGCGGCGTGGATCGCCGCCGCCACGGTGTCGAGCCGGTCGGCGTCCCGGTCGAGCAGCACCAGGTCGGTGCCGCGCCGGGCCAGCCCGTGGGCGAGCGCCTCACCGATCCCGCTGGCGGCGCCGGTGATCACGGCGGTTCCGGCGGGGAAGACGAACCTTCGCACGGCGTTCTCCTTCTGCGGTGCGGGTGGCGGAGCCCGGGTCAGGCGACCGGGGCGTCGGCGGTACGGGCGCCGGCGGCGGCCGGCGCGGCCCGGGAGAACCGGATCCCCTCATCGACGAGCCGGCCGCGCTTCATCAGCAGCACGTCGCGGGCGTAGTTCTGGTAGAGCCGCCAGGGGGCGCGGGGACCCTGCTTGGGCAGCGAGTCGACGCTGCGCAGCACGTAGCCGGACTTCAGGTCGATGATCGGCTCCAGCTCGCCGGAGTCCGGCGGGACCGGGGTGACGACCTGCTGCCCGGTGGCGTCGAGGTGGCGCAGCAGCCGGCAGACGTAGGTGGCGACCAGGTCGGCCTTCAGGGTCCAGGAGGCGTTGGTGTAGCCGATCGTGAACGCGAAGTTGGGCACGCCGGAGATCATCATCCCCTTGTACGCCACGGTCTGCCCCAGGTCGACGTCGACGCCGTCCACGGCGAGGGTCATCCCGCCCAGGGCGAGCAGGTTGAGCCCGGTGGCGGTGACGATGACGTCGGCCGGCAGCTCCTCGCCGGAGCCGAGCCGGACGCCGCGCTCGGTGAACGTGTCGACGGTGTCGGTGACCACCGATGCCCGGCCCGCCCGCACCGCCTGGAACAGGTCGCCGTCCGGGACGATGCAGAGCCGCTGGTCCCAGGGGTTGTAGCGGGGCGAGAAGTGCCGGTCCACGTCGTAGCCGACCGGCAGCCGGCCCTTGGCGGCCCGGCGCAGCAACGACCTGACCAGTTTCGGCGCGCGCCGGCTGAGCTGGAAGTTGGCCGTGCCGAGCAGCACGTTCTTCCAGCGCACCACCGGGTACGCGGCCTTCGCCGGCAGCCAACGCCGCAGCGCGTCGGCGACCACGTCGCGGGAGGGCAGCGACATGACGTACGTGGGTGAGCGCTGGAGCATGGTGACGTGGCCGGCGCGTTCGGCCATCGCCGGGACCAAGGTGACCGCCGTGGCGCCACTGCCGATCACCACCACCCGCTTGCCGGTGTAGTCGAGGTCCTCCGGCCAGTGCTGTGGGTGCACCAGCTCCCCGCTGAACCGCTCGGCTCCGGGGAACTCGGGCGTGTAGCCGGCGTCGTAGCGGTAGTAGCCGGAGCAGGCGAAGAGGAACGCGCAGGTGAGGACGACGTCCTCGCCGGTGTCGTCGCGGTGCGCGTGGACGGTCCACCGGGCGCTCGCGCTGTCCCACTCGGCGCGCAAGACCCGGTGGCGGAAGCGGACGTGCTCCTCGACGCCGTACTCGCGGGCGGTCTCGCGCACGTAGCTGCGGATCGCGTCGCCGTCGGCGATGGCCTTCGGGTCGGTCCACGGCTTGAAGGCGTAGCCGAGGGTGAACATGTCCGAATCGGAGCGGATGCCCGGGTAGCGGAACAGGTCCCAGGTGCCGCCGATCGCGTCGCGGGCCTCGAGCACCGCGTACGTCTTGTCCGGACAGTTGCGCCGCAGATGGCAGGCCGCGCCGACGCCGGACAGGCCGGCTCCGACGATGAGGACGTCGACGTGGTCGGAGGCCATGGCAACTCCCTGGCTGAGGCGGTGGACGGACACTATCCACCACCGTCGACGCCCGTCAACACTCTGTCGAGAGCAATCGACACCCTGTCGAGCGCGTGTAACATCGGCGTTCATGACGACCGTCCGTACCTCCACCGGCGCCGCAGCCGGGCGCGGACGACGGGCCGGACGGTCCGCGGGCGACGACCGCGAGCTGGCCATCCTGGCCACCGCCGAGCGGCTGCTGGAGCAGCGCGCGTTCGGCGAGATCTCCATCGACGACCTGGCCCGGGGCGCGGGCATCTCCCGGCCGACCTTCTACTTCTACTTCCCCTCCAAGGACGCGGTGCTGCTGACCCTGCTGGACCGGGTCACCGAGGAGGCCGACACCGCTGCCGGTGACGTGCTGGTCCACCTCGCCGAGAACCCCCGGGCCCGGTGGCGGGAGCTGATCAGCCGGTTCCACGCCACCTTCGGCGGCCACCGGGCAGTGGTGCTGGCCTGCGCCGAGGTGCGCGGCACCAACGCCGAGGTGCGTCGGCTCTGGGCCCGGGTGCTGGAGCGGTGGGTGCAGGCGGTGGAGGCCGCCATCGAGGCGGAACGCCGCCGCGGCGCCGCCCCACCGGGCCTGCCCGCGCGGGACCTGGCGATCGCGCTGAACTCGATGAACGAGCGGGTCTGGTACGCGACCTTCGCCGGCGACGGGCCGGCGGTGGCCGAGCGGGACGTGGTGGACGTGCTGCTCGACGTCTGGCTGACCGGCATCTACCGCACCACCGATCCGGGCTGACGGCGTGGCGGCCCTGCCGCCACGCCCCCGATCCCTCAGCCGGCCCGGGTGAAGTCCATGATCCAGTTGGTCTCCCAGGTCGTCCCGTCGTCGATGGAGAATGCCTGTTCCCACCGGCAGGAGGTGGCGGTGATCCCGGACCAGACGAACCGGCACCGGATCGGGCGACCCTCGTCGCTGTCGTCGGCGTAGAAGGTGCCCACCTGATCGGTGAACCCGCCGACGACCGGGGGCAGTTCCAGCTGGCCGCGCTGGCTGTGCATCCAGTAGATCGACCACTGCGCGGAGACCGGGTCGAAGATCCGCACGGTGGCACCGGAGAAGCCCCTGGTCGGGCAGGTCATCTCGTCGAAGCTGCCCGCGCCGGCGAAGAACCGGTGGGCGACCATGGTGGCGGGGAACTCGTCCCAGTCGTCGCTGCCGACGTGCCGCCGGGTGAGGCGACGGTTGGCGACGTCCCACCGGCCGGCCAGGAAGTCGAAGTCCCCGCTCACCGGCCCACCGGTCCTTCCGCCCGACTGTCGGCCAGGTACCCGGCCAGGTCCGGCAGGTCCGGGGCCAGCACGTGGCGGACCCAGGCGGCCCGCTCGTGCTCGAGCACGCCGAGTTCCCAGACGCAGCCGACCCCGGGCCGGTCCAGCGGCACGAAGTGCGCCGGGTCGTCGTCCGGGCAGCGCAGCGCCGGCTGCCCGGCCACCGCGATCCGGCACTCCACCACGTTGTCCCAGAACCACGTGTACGCCAGCAGGTAGGCGCCGGTGTCCGCGCCCCGGTGCAGCACCACCCAACCGGCCGGCGGGGTGCCGCCGTCGGGCGGAGGCAGCAGGCGGGGCAGGAAGGCGTACGCGGCGCGCTCCACCTCCGGCATGAGGCGCGGCTCCGGCTGGTCGATGTGGTAGCGCTTGAGCTGCCGCCCGGCGACCGTGACCGGTCCCGGCGTCCGCAGCTCCTTGTCTCGGAAAGCCATGCCGGGACGGTAGACCCGATCTGCTGACAACTAGTGTCAGCGGAATGCGCGCCAGTCGCCTGCTCTCGGTCCTGCTCCTGCTCCAGACGCACGGCCGGATGACCGCTGCGGCGCTCGCCGAACGGTTGGAGGTCTCCACCCGCACCATCTACCGGGACGTCGAGTCGCTGCACGCCGCCGGCATTCCGCTCTACGGCGAGGCCGGGCACGCCGGCGGTTACCAACTGCTCGACGGCTACCGCACCCGGCTGACCGGGCTGACCACCGAGGAGGCCGAGCGGCTCTTCCTCGCCGGGCTGCCCGGCCCGGCCGCCGAACTCGGCTACGGCACCGTGGTCGCCGCGCTGCAACTGAAGCTGGATGCCGCGCTGCCGGCGGCGCTGCGGGACCGGGCCGAGGCGCTCCGCCAGCGATTCCACCTGGACACCCCGAGCTGGTACTCCGACGGCGACGCCTCGCCGTACCTGGCGTCCACGGCGGACGCGGTGTGGCGGCAGCACCGGCTGCGCGTGCGCTACCGCAGCTGGCGCGGCGAGCGGACGACGGTGCTGGCGCCGTACGGGCTGGTGCTCAAGGGCGGTCGATGGTACGTGGTCGCCGACGGGGGAAACGGTCCAGCCAGCTACCGGGTCAACCAGATCCTCGACCTGACCGCCCTGCCGGAGACCTTCGAGCGGCCGGCCGGCTTCGACCTGCCGGCCTGGTGGCGGGCCCACGTCATGGATTTCCGTGCCCGCCTGCACCGGGACGAGGCGGTGATCCGGCTCTCCCCCGCCGGCCGGGAACGACTCCGGGACATCGGCAGTGCGGTGGTGGTCGCGACGGCCGAGGCGGGCGCGGGCGCCCCCGACGCCGATGGATGGGTCACCACCGTGGTGCCGATCGAGTCGCTGACCCACGCCCACGGCGACCTGCTGCGGCTCGGCGCCCAGGTGGAGGTTCTCGCCCCGACCGAGCTGCGCGACCTGCTGGCGGAGACGGCGGCCGGGCTCGCCGCCCTCTACCGGACCGCGACCGCCCCGTCATCGGGGCCCTGCTTCCCGGAAGTGGCGGCCTCGACGCCGGGCCAGCGACCACGTCCCTGACGTCACGCGGGACCCTGACGGCCGCGCAGCACCGCGCCGATCGTGGCGACGCCCTCGTCGATCTCGCTCGCGGTGTTCGCCGCGTAGCCGAGGACCAGTCCGGGCGGATACGGGCGCTGCGCGTGCCAGGACAGCGGCTGGGTCTTCACCCCCCGGCGCAGCGTGGCGGCGGCGAGATCGGCGTCGGGCAGGTCGCCGGCGAAGGTGACGGTCAGGTGCAGCCCGGCCGCCGCGCCGTGCACCGTGGCCCCGGGCAGGTACGCGGTGATCGCGCGGATCATCGCGTCCCGGCGGCGCACGTGCCGGCGGCGCAGCAGCCGCAGGTGCCGGTCCAGGTCGCCGGAGGTCATCAGCTCGGCCAGCACCAGTTGCGGCAGGACGGCGTTGCCGAGGTCCGCCATCCGCTTCGCCGCCACCAGGGCGTCGAGGTGGCGCGGGGGCACCAGCACCCAGCCCACCCGCAGGGCGGGGGCGAGCAGCTTGGAGACGCTGCCGGTGTAGCAGACGCGCTCGGGCAGCGCGCCGCGCAGGGCGGGCACGGGCGGGCGGTCGTACCGGTGCTCGGCGTCGTAGTCGTCCTCCAGGACCAACCCGCCGCGCCGCGCCCAGTCGAGGAGCTGGCGCCGGCGGTCGCCGTGCAGCACCACGCCCGTCGGGAACTGGTGGGCCGGGGTGAGCAGGACGGCGGGATGACCGGCGGCGGCCAGTTCCCCGACCCGTAGCCCGTGCGCGTCGACCGCGACCGGCGGGGTGTCCAGCCGCCAGTTGCGCAGGTGCTGGCGGACACCGAGCGAGCCCGGGTCCTCGACCGCGACGGTGTGCACGCCGTCGGCGTGCAGGACCTGGGCGAGCAGGCCGAGGGCCTGGGACACCCCGGCCACCACGACCACCTCCTCGGGTTCGGCGCGGATGCCCCGGGTCCGGGCCAGCCGCTGCGCCACCGCGAGCCGCAGCGCGGGAGCGCCGCGCGGGTCGCCGTACCCGAGGGCGGCGGCGTCGAGGCGGCGCAGCACCGCCCGTTCGGCGCGCAGCCAGGCCGCGCGCGGGAAGGCCGCCAGATCGGGTACGCCGGGCGTCAGGTCGATCCGCGCGGGGGCGGCCCGCAGCGCCTCGAAGATCTCGGTGCCGGGGGCCGGCCCGAACAGCGCCTCGGGCGGTGGCACTGCCGCCCTGGCCGGTGCCGCCGACGGGGTGGCCGGGGCGGCGACCACGACCGTGCCGGCCCGCCCCCGCCCGGCGACCTTCCCCTCCTCGGCCAGCCGCTGGTACGCCTCGGTGACCACGCCCCGGGACACGCCGAGCTCGTCGGCGAGCACCCGGCTGGCCGGCAGTCGCCCGCCCAGTGGGAGGCGGCCGTCGGCGATGGCGGCGCGCAGCCGCCCGGCCAGCCAGTCGGCCCGGCCACCGGGTGGGGCGGCGCCGACGTCGAGCTGGAGGAAGTCCGATCCGGCGGTTATGGACTCGTCGGATGCGCTGGCTTTGGCCCTGTCCACCGGACCATTGTGGCCGCAGGGTGGAACCCGTGAGTATCGCGTTCCTCCTGGCCACGCTGGTCGTGGTCGCCACCCCGGGCACCGGGGTCGTCTACACCCTCTCCGCCGGGCTGTCCCGGGGACGCCGCGCCGGGGTGATCGCCGCGTTCGGCTGCACGGTGGCCGTGGTGCCGCACCTGGCCGCCGCGTGCACCGGGCTCGCCGCGCTGCTGCACGCCAGCGCCCCGGCGTTCCGCCTGGTCCAGTACCTCGGCGTCGGCTACCTGCTGTACCTGGCATGGTCGACCTGGCGGGACCGCTCCGGCTTCGCGGCCGGCGACGCGGCCGCCCGCCCGGCGCACCGGGTGATCCTGTCGGCGGTACTGGTCAACCTGCTCAATCCCAAGCCGACCCTCTTCTTCGTGGCGTTCCTGCCGCAGTTCGTGCCGGCCGGCGGGCCCGGCGCGACCGGCCGGATGCTGACCCACGGGGCGGTGTTCATGCTGGTCACCTTCGGGGTGTTCGCCGCCTACGGCAGCTTCGCCGGCACGGTCCGCGACCGGGTGCTGGCCCGGCCCCGGCTGACCGACTGGCTGCGCCGTGCCTTCGCCGGGTCGTTCGTCGCGCTCGGCGTCTCCCTGCTGCTCGCCGAGAGATAGGAGTTCCATGCGTTTCCACCACGCCCCTGGCGTCCGGTCGGCGCATCCGACGCTGGTCGCCGGCGTACTGACCGCCGACGGCGTCACCCCGGACGTCGGGGTGGACGCGCGGGTCGCGCACTTCGCCGGCCTGGCGCGGCAGCGGTTGGCCGCCGGCGCCGAGAGCGGATTCCCCGAGATCCGGGCCTGGCGGCGCGCCTTCGCCGCGATGGGACTGCCGCCGACCCGCTACCGGTGCGCCGCCGAGTCGCTGCTGCGCCGGTTCCGCCGGGACGGCGAGCTGCCCCGGCTCCATCCGCTGGTCGACCTCTGCAACGCGGTGTCGCTCGCGTACGCGATCCCCGTCGCGGCGCTGGACGTCACGCGGGTCGACGGCGATCTGGCCGTCCGGCCCGCCACCGGCGAGGAGGAGTACGTGACCCTCAGCGGGGACGTCGAGCGCCCGGAGCCCGGGGAGGTGGTCTTCGCCGACGGGGCGGGACGGGCGCACTCCCGGCGGTGGACCCACCGGCAGAGCGGCTGGTCGGCGGTGCGCGACACGACCGGGACCGTGCTCATCGTGGCCGAGGCGCTGCACGATTCGGCCGGCCGGGACGTGCCGGCGCTGCTGGACACGCTGACCGCGGAGCTGGCCGCCGGCTGGCAGGTCGACACGCGGGGCGCGGTGCTGACGGCCGCCGCACCGACCGTCGACGTACCCGGCTGAGGTCCCCCGGCGTTCCCGGCGGGGACCGGCGTCCGCCGCCCCGCGGCGACATCCGGCAGCGGAGCGCCGCGGGGAGCGGGCCTCGGCCCGGACCAGGACGGCGCGTCATCCGACGACGGAGCCGGCCACGGCGCCGCGAACAGGGTCGCCACGGCCAGGCCGCGACCCGGCACGTGCCCGTGCCGCCGTCCGCCGTGGCCGGCACCGCCCCGTGCGCCCTTGCGGCGTGTCGCGGTATCCGGCCCCCGCGACACCGCGACACGCCGCAATCCGCGTAGAGCCGGGACAGCGACACCGCGACACACCGCAACTCGGGCAGGGCCGGATGGGGACCCGGCAGCGCGGTCGGGGCGCACCGACGCCGGGAGCCGGCGGCGACGCCGCGAGGACGCCACGGCCGGCCACGCTCGGGTCAGGCCGTCTCGCCGGGCGCGAGGTAGCGGTAACCGTCGCCGAGCGTCTCGGCGAACCAGCCGTTCACGCTGGCCAGGCCCCGCTCGTTGAGCTGCGCGTCGTGGATCGGGTGGGTGCGCGCCGCGGCGACCGCACGGGCGAACCCGATCGCCTCGGTCAGCTTCAGCCAGGAGGCCTGGGCCGGCACCAGCAGCGTCCGCACCGGCTGCCCGGGCAGGTGCAGGGAGTCACCCGGGTGGTAGACCTCGTCGTCCACGACGTACCCGAGGTTGGCGCAGTCGGGCTGGCCGTCGTGGATGCTGGCGTGCCGGCCACCCACCGCGGCGACCGCGAAGCCGGCGGCGGTGAACCGCTGTCCGGCCCGTACCCGCTGGACCGGCAGCGTGGGCAGGGCGGGAAGCTCGGCGCCCTCGGGTGCGAAGACCGGTACGCCGAGGCCGGCCAGCCGCAGCACGTCGATGTGGTCGGCGTGTTCGTGGGTGACCAGGACGGCGTCCGCGCCCACGAGAGCGGCCGGCTCGCTCCAGGTGCCCGGGTCGACGACGAGCACGCGACCGTCGCGTTCCAGGCGTACGCAGGCGTGGGTGTACTTGGTGATCCGCATCGGACGGACGCTACCGCAGCCCTGCTCGACGTCGCTGTCCGTGCCCCGAGCAGCACAGATTGATGTATTGACATCAAAAGGCAACCCGTCAGTAACATCTGTCACATCGGAGTACCGAGACCCCCGTCGACCGACGTCCGACCACCAGTTGGGCGTCGGTCCGCGCACACCCCCCTTCCCGCGCGGGCATCCGAGAAAGACAGACGACCATGAGGACGTACATCAGCAGGTGGCTGTTCGCGGTGGCCGTGGCGGTCGCCGCCGTCGCCGTCGCACCCACCCCCGCACAGGCCGCCGCGTACACCCCGTCGAGCAACCCGATCCTGTTCGTGCACGGCTGGAACAGCAGTGCCAGCACCTGGAACACGATGATCAGCCGGTTCCAGGCCGACGGCTGGCCGTCGAGCCGGCTGCGCGCCTTCTCCTACAACACCAGCCAGTCCAACGCCACCACCGCGCAGCAGGTCGGCCAGGAGGTCGACAAGCTGCTCGCCAGCACCGGCGCGACGACGGTGGACATCGTCACCCACTCGATGGGCGGACTCTCCTCCCGCTACTACCTGAAGAACCTGGGCGGCGGGGGCAAGGTGGACCGCTGGGTCTCCCTCGGCGGCCCCAACCACGGCACCAGCTCCGCCAACGCCTGCTACAGCACCGCCTGCACCGAGATGCGGGTCGGCTCGACCTTCCTGGCCAACCTCAACTCGGTCGACGAGACCCCCGGCGTCCCGACGTACGGCACCTGGCGGTCGAACTGCGACGGCGTGATCAACCCCGTGGACAGCACGGTGCTTGCCGGGGCGAGCAACACGCTGGCGGGCTGCGTGGCACACAACAGCCTGCAGAGCAACGCCACCATCTACGGCCAGGTGCGCGACTTCGTCAACCCGTGACGGCGGTGGGGCCGGCGGTAGCGCGGACCCACGCCGCAGGCCCCCCCGGGGGGGTCAGCCTCGGGTCGTGCCCCCGTCGTCGTCCATGATCTCGTGGAACTCCGCCGGGGTGATCTCCCCCTCGCGCAGCCGCCGGGCGTTGGCGGCGAACTTGCCGATCGCCGCGCCCCGGGCGGACTCCGGCGTCGCCGGAGCTTCGTCGGGCTCGCCGTGCAGCCGGCGCAGCGCGTCGGCCAGCCGGGCGTCGGCGGCCGGGCCGGTGCCCCAGTCGCGGGCCAGCTCGACGGTGCGGCCGAGGGTGTCGGCACCGGGCCGTTCGGCGGCGAGAACGGTCCGCATCATGCGGTGGAACGTGACGGCCAGGGCGTCCGCGTCATCGGCGATCATGGGAGCAACCTAGCGTCCCGGTGCGACAGTTCCGGCCGCCGGACAGCCGTGGCGGGGGCATGATCGGGGGCATGGACCGAGGACACCGCGCCGTCCCGCACACCGCCGACGTGCGGATCGAGGCGTGGGCGCCGGACCGGGAGGGCTGCCTGGCCGAGGCGGTCGCCGCGCTGGTGCAGACCTTCGTCGACACCACCGGCGCCCACCCGGACGGCGAGACGACGGTCGAGCTGCCGGCCGACCGGGACGAGGACCTGCTGGTGGGGATCCTCGACGAGGTGATCTTCCGGTTGGAGACCGAGGGCACGGTGCCGCTGGTCACCGAGGCACAGCCGAGCCCCGACGGCCTGCGGGTGTGCTGGCACACCGTCGGCACCGACGCGGTGGAGCTGGTCGGCGCGGTGCCGAAGGCGGTCTCGCTGCACGAGCTGCGGTTCGCCGGCACCGACTCCGGCTGGCGCTGCGCGGTGACCGTGGACGTCTGACCGGCTCAGCCCTTCACCACGCCGAGCGGCACCAGCCGGGCCACCTTCCGGCACAGGCCGGCCCCCTCGGCCGCCGCCACCACGGCGGTGACGTCCTTGTATGCGGCCGGCATCTCCTCGGCCAGCCCGCGCCGGCTGGCGCCCCGCACCGCGATGTCCTGCGCCTCCAGCTCCCGGCGCGGGTCGTGCCCGCGGACCGCCTTGGTGGCCTGCTTGCGGCTCTGCACCCGGCCAGCGCCGTGGCAGGTGGACGCCCAAGCCGGCGAGCCGGCCACGCCGGTGAGCACGTACGAGCCGGTGCCCATCGAGCCGGGGATGAGGACCGGCTGCCCGGCCGGGCGCAGGTCGTCGGGCAGCTCGGGGTGTCCCGGCGGGAGAGCCCGGGTGGCGCCCTTGCGGTGCACGCAGAGCGGCCGGGGCGTCCCGTCCACCCCGTGCGTCTCGATCTTGGCGAGGTTGTGCGAGATGTCGTACACCAGGTCGAGGTCGCAGCCGGTGACCCGGGCGAAGACCTGCCGGGCGGCGTGGGCGAGCAGCTGCCGGTTGGCCCGGGCGTAGTTGGCCGCGGCGGCCATCGCCCCCAGGTAGGCCCGGCCCTCGTGGGACGAGACCGGCGCGCAGGCCAGCTGCCGGTCGGGCACGTGGATGCCGTGCCCGGGCATCACCTTCTCCATCTCCCGGACGTAGTCCGTGCAGATCTGGTGGCCCAGTCCGCGCGAGCCGGAGTGGATCATGACGCAGATCTGGCCGGCGCGCAGCCCGAAGGCCCCCGCCACGGCCTCGTCGTAGACCTCCTCCACCGCCTGCACCTCGAGGAAGTGGTTGCCGGAGCCGAGGCTGCCCACCTGGCGGGCGCCGCGCTCCACCGCCCGCTCGCTCACCTGGGCCGGGTTCGCGTCGCCCACCGCGCCGTAGTCCTCGCAGCGGTCCAGGTCCCGCTGGACGCCGAAGCCGCGCTCGACGGCGTACCGGGAGCCGCCGCGGAGCACGGCGTCGAGCTCGGCCCGGTCGGTCAGGTGCCACACGGCGCCCTTGCCCATGCCGCGCGGGGTGGACTCGCTCAGGCCGTCCATCACGGCGTCCAGCCGCGGGCGCAGCGCGGCCCGGTCCAGGTCGGCGGTGAGCAGCCGCACCCCGCAGGAGATGTCGAAGCCGACCCCGCCGGGCGAGACCACTCCCCCGTCCTCGACGGCGGTGGCGGCGACCCCGCCGATCGGGAAGCCGTAGCCCCAGTGCACGTCCGGCATGGCGTAGGAGGCGCCGACGATGCCGGGCAGGGTGGCCACGTTCGCCACCTGCTCCAGCGACTTGTCCGCCCCGGCGTCCGGGAGCAGAGCCCGGGACGCGAACACCACTCCCGGTACCCGCATCGGGTCGTGCCGGTCGATGCGGAACCGGTACGGCGACTCCTCGACCAGGTCCATGACCCGCCGCCTACCCGTCGCGCGGCGCGGCACACCTGCCGGGATTGGGCCGACCCGGGCGGGGTAGTGCGCGAGCATGCCGCAGCGATACGAGAACTACCCGAAGGTCGCCATCGTCACCGGCGCGGACTCCGGCATCGGCAAGGCCTGCGCCGTCGCCCTCGCCGAGGCCGGCTTCGACATCGGCATCACCTGGCACCGGGACCGCGCGGGCGCGCAGCGCACCGCCGCAGAGGTCGGCGCCCTGGGCCGCCGCTGCGAGGTCGCCGAGCTGGACCTGACCAGGCTGCCGGAGGCCGCCGCCGTCGTGGACGAGCTGGCCGACCGGCTCGACGGGATCGGCGTGCTGGTGAACAACGCCGGCACCGGGGCGTCCGCCCCGTTCGTCGACACCGGCTGGGAGCAATGGCGCGAGGTGCTCTCGGTGGACCTGGACGGCCCGTTCCTCTGCTCGCAGCGGGCGGCCCGGCGGATGCGCGCCGCCGGGCGGGGCGGTCGGATCGTCAACATCACCAGCGTGCACGAGCACGCGCCCCGGGTCGGGTCGGCCGCGTACTGCGCGGCGAAGGGCGGGCTGGGCCTGCTCACCCGCGTCATGGCGCAGGAGCTGGCCGCCGACGGGATCACCGTCAACGCGGTGGCCCCCGGCGAGATCTCCACCCCGATGACCGGCCAGGAGGACGTCGACCCGTTCACCGAGGACCGTCCGGGCGTACCGGTGGGCCGGCCCGGCGACGCGCGGGAGGTCGCCGCGGTGGTGGCGCTGCTCGCCTCGCCCGCGGCGGCGTACGTGACCGGCGCGTCCTGGCCGGTGGACGGCGGCATGCTGCTGATGGGCCCGCAGGCCGGCTCGCACCTGCGCTCGGACGACTGGCGCTCGGTCTGAATCGTCCGGGGGTGCCCGGCCGGGGCGAACGACGACGTGCGGCCGGCGCCGGCGGGTGGTCGGCAACACCGCGGCAACTCATGGGTCGGGCCGGAGACCATGTCGCGGCGGACCACCGCCCTCCCGGCGCACGCCGGCCCAGGTTGTCACACCTGACGTCCTCCGGAGCGCAGGCGGTGTAACAAATCGTGACGCTTCGCGTTCACACCGTCCACCTAGGGTTCTCGACGGCCCGGCCACACGACGGACGGGCCGTCCACCGGCCCCGACCCGGGGTCCCGCAACGGAAGGACGTCACGATGCCCTTCGCCCGACGCGCCGCCGCCACGGCGGCCGCCCTCGCCGTCGCCGTAATGACCGCCCAGGCGGCCCTGCTCCCCCAGGCCGCCCAGGCCGCACCCCGATCCGGCCCGGAGACCCCGTCGGTGCTGCTGCTCGACATCGACCGGCCCGGCACCGCCGAGGACCGCTCGGCCGTGCTGGTCTGCGGACCGACCGGCGGCACCCACCCCGACGCGGTCGCCGCCTGCCGCACCCTGGCCAGCGTCGACGGCGACCTCTCCGCCCTGTCGGCCGACCCGGGCCCCTGCACCTTCGACTACGCGCCGGTCACGGTCCACGCCTGGGGGTTCTGGCAGGACCGGCCGGTGACCTGGTCGAAGTCGTACGAGAACCGGTGCCTGCTGCTGCGCGGCACCGGCGCCTTGTTCGCCTTCTGACCGGATCGGCGCGGCGCCCGTCCCTGGGGAACGGGCGCCGCGCCTCTCGGTCACGAGACGAAGCCGAGACCGATCAGAGCCCTCCCCCGGGCGGCCCGGGCACCCCGCTGGCGGACAATGGGTACGCCGGCCCGGGCGACCCGGGCGGCAGACGAACCAACCAGTGGGAGACCGGTCAGCGTGTCCGAAACACCCCGAGGCGGCACCGAGCTGCGCGCCGACTGCGCCCGCTGCGTCGGGTTGTGCTGCGTCGCGCCGGCCTTCGCCGCCTCCGCGGACTTCGCGCTGGACAAGCCCGCCGGGCAGCCCTGCCCGAACCTGGGCGCCGACTCGCGCTGCGGCATCCACCCGCAGCTGCGCGAGCGGGGCTTCCCCGGCTGCACCGTCTTCGACTGCTTCGGCGCCGGCCAGCACGTCACCCAGGTCACCTTCGGCGGGCGGGACTGGCGGGACCACCCGGCGACGGCGTCGGCCATGTTCGCCACCTTCGCCGTGGTGCGCCCGCTGCACGAGCTGCTCTGGTATCTCACCGAGGCGCTGGCGCTGACCCCGGCGGGGGCGCTGCGCGACGAGCTGCGGGCGGCCGTGGACGAGACCCGCGGCCTCAGCGCCGGCGGCGCCGACGCGCTGCGCGACGTGGACGTCGACGCGTACCGGGGGCGGATGAACCCGCTGCTGGTGCGGGCCAGCGAGTTGGCCCGGGCCGGCCACGACGGCGTCGACCGGCGGGGCGCGGCGCTGCTCGGCGTCGACCTGCGCGGGGCGGACCTGGTGGGAGCGAACCTGCGCGGCGCGTGCCTGATCGGCGCGGACCTGCGGGGGGTGCGGCTGCGGCTGGCCGACCTCACGGGCGCGGACCTGCGCGGCGCCGACCTGCGCGGCGCGGACCTGTCCGGCGCGCTGTTCCTGCACCAGTCGCAGCTCGACGCGGCCCGCGGCGACCGGCGCACCGTGCTGCCGCCCGCGCTGCACCACCCGCCGCACTGGTCGGGGCTGGGCATCACCCCGGTCGGCCGTCCCCGCCCGGGCGGGACCCGCGCCGCGGGCCGCCCGACCGCCCGGCGCAAGCGCGACCCCCGCCGCTGACCGGCGCGTTTGCCGGCCGGCCAGACGGGCAGGTAGGTCGGTATGACGGATGAACAGCGCACCGACCGGGCCGACTCCGACGAACCGGACGGCACCCCCGCGTACGAGGCGTCGCTGCGCCCGCCGGGCGACTCGCTGCGCAGCACGGACGACACCGGCGACGACTTCGCGGACCTGCCCGCCGAGGAGCACCTCTCGGCTCGGGACACCAGCCGTGCCGGCTACGACGTGGACGCGGTATCCGGCACGGCCGACCCCTCCCAGGAGGAGGCGGTCAATCCCCCCACCGAGCGGTGACGGCGCCCCGACCCGGGTCGGGCCCGGCCGGCGGCGTCCGGCCGGGCCCGACGACGTAGCGGGACGGCGCGAGACGCCCGCGGATCATCGAGCTCTTCCTGGCCGACCCGACCGCCGCGCACGGCTCGGTACGCGGCTACGCCGGCGACGCGCTCGGCGACGAACCCGCCCTGGTCAGCGCCCTGCGCGAGCGCCCGCCGGAGCGCTGAGCGGCGCAGCCGCCCGCGCCTCGGTCATCCCCTTGTTGGCCAGCGCGTCCGCCCGCTCGTTCTCCGGGTGGCCGTTGTGCCCCTTGACCCACAGCCAGGTCACCTCGTGCCGGGCGCAGGCCGCCTCCAGCCGCTGCCACAGGTCGGCGTTCTTGACCGGCTGCTTCGCCGCCGTCAGCCAGCCGTTGCGCTTCCACGACGCCAGCCACCCGGTGATGCCGTTGCGCACGTAGGTGCTGTCGGTGTGCAGCCGCACGGTGACCGGTCGGGTCAGGCTCTCCAGCGCCTCGATGGCGGCGGTCAGCTCCATCCGGTTGTTGGTGGTGGGGGTGGCCTCGCCGCCGCAGATCTCCCGCTCGTGGCTGCCGTAGCGCAGCAGCGCGCCCCAGCCGCCCGGGCCGGGGTTGCCGCTGCACGCCCCGTCGGTCCAGATCTCCACGACCCTGCCGTCCGCCGCCTCCACCATGCCGCAGAACCTACCGGGTACGGGCGGGCGGCGACCCGGGCGGCCGGTCCCGGCCCTCTGCGTCACCACATCCCGCCGTGGTCCTGTTCGCAGTCGACGAAGAGTTGGAGCACATCGAGCGACCCGGCGTACCAGCCGTCGACCTCGGCCCGGGAGAGCCCCTCCTCGTGGTGGCCCAGGGTCTCCCCGTGCCGCAGCCGCGTGACGATGACCCGACAGGTGCCGGACTCCGGGCTGCGGCCCTCGCCAGCGGCGAAGTCTTCCCAGAACCGGTCGACCACACGCGTGTCGGGCACGAGGACCAGTCCCCCGCCGGTGAAGACGGCCACCGGGTCGACGTCGACAGGGCCGACGAACGACCGGAGCAGGTTGCAGCCGCAGGTCCCGTCGCTCCAGTCAGAGTCGGCGAGTTGCCGGTAGCCCTGGCCGACGGTCAGCTGGTCGGCGTAGGCGACGGCGTGGGCGTTCTCCGGGCGCAGCAGCAGGAACGCGCTGCCGGCCACGAGTCCGCCGCAGCAGAGCAGCGCGACGGCCACCGTCGCGGCGACCAGCCCGATCAGGTGTCCACGCCGCATGTCCGTCCCCGTTCCCGACCGTCCCGGCCGGTCGCGCCCGGGTGACCGGGCCGGCCGAAGACCGGTGGCGGAAGCGCGCCCGCTGGGCAGCCTCACCACCGTCACCCGGGTGGTGATCGCGACCTACGAGCCGGTCTGACCCGCCCGGTCCGGGGCCGTACCGACGGGTCCCGGCTGGGGCCGCAGCCGGGCGCGCAGCCGGCCGACGGCGTCACCGACCACTGCCGAGGTCATCGGCAGCAGCGGACTGGACCGCATCACCGCCAGGTCCTCCGCCGGGCTGGTGGCGCCGTCGAGGAAACGCAGCACCCGCGGCACCGGGTTGCGGTCGAAGAGCCGGTCGAAGAACTCCGGGCCGCCGACCGCCCCGCGGTCCAACGCCCGCAGCGCGACGGCGTCCATCCACCGGTGCCGACGCGGGTACGCCGGCCGGGGCACGGGGGCCCGGCCGGCGGCCAGCGCCCGGGCCACGTCCTCGGCCTGTCGGTGCATGGCAGAGAAGGTGAACCCGGTCGACGGCCGAGTGGCCCCGCCGGCAGTGCCCAGCCGCACCACCCTAAGCGACGGCCGGCTGTCGAACGGGGCGTCGGTCATCGGGATCACCCCGTCCTCCACCTCCCGCACGGTCAGCGCGGAAAGGTCGAGGCCGAGCAGGTCGGCGTAGCCGCGCAGCGCGGCGTCGTAGCCGGCGTCGGTCAGCCGTCGCGGGGAGAACTCGGTGTACTCGACCAGGGCGTACCGGTCGCTGACCGGCAGCACGTAGCCGAAGGAGACACCCCGCGCCGGCTGCGGGGTGCGGAAGTCCATCAGCACCGCCCGGCCCGGGTCGAACACCGGCCCGGGCGACTCCAGCCACCAGCCCCGGAAGTGCTGCAACCAGCTCGTCCGCCCCGCCCGCCGGGGTGGCCGGGGACGGGAGTCCAGCACCCACCGGGCCCGCAGCAGCGCCGCGCCGTCGGCGTCCCGGACGGTCACCGACCCGCCGTCGTCGTCGAGGGCGCCGACCGCCGCGTCGACCCGGGTGGCGCCGAGGCGCCGCTCCGCCTCGGCGGCCCGCTCGTAGACCGGGGCGGAGCGCAGCATCGCGTACCGCAGCGGGGCGAGGTCGAGCCGGCGCCGCCCGGCCGGCGTGGTCACCTCCACCTGCCGCCAGCTCGCGCTGAGCATCAGCTCCAGGTCGGTGCCGGGCGTACCCCAGAACGCCCAGGTGCGGTCCTGGCCGCGCTTGCGCACCGGGTCCACCACGGCGATCCGCAGCCCACGCAGGTCGTGCCGGTCCAGCGCGGCGAGGACCAGGGAACCGGCGCCGCCACCGCCGACGACCGCTAGGTCGACGTTGTCCACCCGACCACGCTGTCACACCGTTGCGAGTCAGTGAGCATGAGTAAGCTCACGCCTCGCAGTCGTCCGTTGCCGGACGACGGTCCCGGTCTTGCCCGCCGGGGCGGTGCCGGGTTGACGCTTCGTCGCCACCGGCCCACCGAGGCGGGTCTTACGGTCGGCTCCACGTCCGTTTACGGTCTCCGGGCCACTCCCGGCGACCACGAGCTGGGCGAGGTTGCGGGCGGCGTTGACGTCCCGATCCAGGACGAGGCCGCACGGGTCGCAGGTGAATCTGTGGGCGTGCAGCGGCAGCTTGGCTTTCACCGCGCCGCAGCCCGAGCAGGTCTTGCTGGATGGGTACCACCGGTCGGCGGTCACGAGCCGTCCGCCGTTCCAGGTGGTCTTGTAGGCGAGCTGTCGGCGGATCTCGCCGAACCCGCAGTCGGAGACCGCCTTTGCGAGGCGCCGATTGCGGAGCATGCCCGCGACGTGCAGGTCTTCCACCACGATGGTGCCGTACTGGGCGGCCAGTCCGGTGGTGAGCTTGTGCAGCGCGTCGCGGCGCTGATTCGCCACGCGGGCGTGTGTGCGGGCCAGATCGGCGCGGGCGTGGTCCCACCGCTTCGACGGCCGCTGTCCGGTGCGCCGGTCCGGGCCGACCTTGCGGGACACCGCGCGGGCCATGCGCCGCAGCCGGCGTGTGGCGCTACCCAGGTGGCGTGGGTTGGCGACCAGTTCGCCGGTGGACAACACTGCTAGGTGGCGCACGCCGACGTCGACGCCGAGCACCGCGTCCGGGCGGGCCGGGGCGCGTTCGGCGCGCTTGACTTCGCAGGTGAAGGCCACGAACCAGCGACCGGCCTGCGGGCGCAGGGTCGCGGATAGGATCCGGGCGGTGCCGGCTTCGAGGCGACGGGCGAGCTTTCGGGCCGACTCGTGCAGCTTGATTCGGCCCAGACGGGGCAGCGTGACATGCATGCGGTCGGCTTCGACGCGGATGGTGCCGGTGGTGAAGCGAACGCTCGGCGTCGTGCGCCGCTTCGACCGGAACCGGGGGAAGCCGACCGGGCGACCAGGACGTTTGCCGGATCGCGAATCCAACCAGTTGGTCAACGCGCGGGCCAGTGCGTCCAGGCCGGTGTTGTACGCCTCCTTGGAACACTGCGCCCACCACGGCGCCACCTCGCCCTTGGCGGCGTTCCAAGCCCGGCGCAGAGCCGGCAGGTTCCAACCGATCGACTGGGTCAGCTTCTCGTCTGCGATGCCGTAGGAGCGTTCGGCCGCGCGCTGGTCCATGACGGCCTTGACCCGGGCCAGGCCCAGTTGAACGCCACCCGGGCCGCCCCGGCGTGCCGCAACACCTCCCGCTCCTGTGCGGGAGTGGGGTCGAGGGCGAACCGGTACGCCTGAGTAACCGTGAGGCTCACGGCTGCTCGCTTGCGGTGGCCACCGCCACCGCCTTCGCCGCCCGGCGTGCCGCCGACCGTCGCCCGTACCGCCGTGCGCACAACGAGGTGAGGACCTCGGTCACGTCGAACCGGATCAGCCAATCGCGGTGCTCCACGACCAGCACACTAACGGCCGGGTCCGACAACAGACCGGTCAGCTTGCGGCGGTGTCCGTTCATCCCGGACCCGACCTCCGTGACCACCTGGTCGACCGACAGGCCCCGCTCGGTCGCGCCAGTCACCACCCGCCCGGCCTGCCGCTCCAGGTCATCACGCTGGTCAGCCGACGACACCCGGGCACACGCCACCACCCGGCCGCAACAGTTGGCAGCCCCCCGGCCCCCGCCGGGCGGAGCCCCCACGGCGCGCCGCCCGGCCGGTACGGTGCCACGGCATGAGCAGCACGCCCGCCAACGCCCTCACCGCCCGTTGGGTCGCCCTGATCGACGACCGGCAGACCGTCCTGTCCGGCGCCGGGGCGTACCCGCTGCTGGCCCTGCTCGCCCGGCACGCGGCCGGTCCGGCCCGCGACGAGCTGTCCGCAGTCGCCCCGGACGCCACCCCCTACGACCTGGCCGCCTCCCCCACCACCCGGCTGGCGCTGGGCTTCTGGGCCCGACGCGACCTGCGACTGAACCCGGCCTGGCTGCGCGCGGTCCCCGCGTCCATGCGGGGTGAGCTGACCGGCGACCGGGCCGTGGACCAGCCCGTGCTGGACCGCTGGGCGTCCACCCACACCGACGGGCAGATCCAGCAGATGCCGATCACGGTCACCCCGGACACGGCGCTGGTGCTGGCCAGCGCCCTGTCGGTGTTGACCAACTGGGCGGCGCCCTTCCAGGAGGGCCGGTGCGAGCCCCGGCAGGGTCCCTGGCAGGGGCGGCGGCTGATCGGTCTGCACCGGTACGGCGGCGACCCCCGGGCGTTGCGGGTGGCCGACACGCCGGCCGGACCGGTGAGCCTGCTGACCGTCGCCGGTGAGGCGGACGTCGACGTGGTGCTGGCCCTCGGCGAACCCGGGCGCCCGGCCGGTGCCGTGCTGCCGGCCGCGATCCGCGCCCTCACCGGCGGCCCGACGCTCCCCGATACCGCCGGGCCCGGCGTCACCGAGGAGACCGTCGAGGCGTTCGACGACCGGCCGCAACTGGCCGTGCACACCGTCGCGTTCCGCGTCGACGCCGACCACGACCTGCTCGACCGCGCCGAGCTGTACGGGCTCGCCGCCGCCACCCGCCGCGACGCGGACAACTTCCCCGGCATCGCCCCGCTGCTCTACGTCTCCCAGGCCCGGCAGACCGTCACGGCCGAGTTCAGCGCCACCGGCTTCCGCGCCGCCGCGGTCACCGCCATCGCCATGGCACCCGGGTCCGCGCCACCCCGGCACCGCGTACGGGCGCGGCGGGTCAGCCTCGACGTCGACCGCCCGTTCGGGTTCCTGGCCGTGCACCGCCCCACCGGTCTGGTCCTCGTCGCCGGCTGGGTGACCGAGCCGACTCCCCGCTGACCGGGCGGCACACCGGTCCGGGCCGGCGCGTAGGTTCGTACCGGCACAACCTGGAACGACCAGGGCACGGACGGGAAACCGGGGGGACACCATGGCGAACACGCCGGCACCACTGCGGGTCGGACTGCTCGGATACGGGCTGGCGGGCCAGGTCTTCCACGCCCCGCTGATCGCCGCGACCCCCGGGCTGCGGCTGGACGCCGTCGTCACCGGCAACCCGCAGCGGCAGGAGCAGGCCCGCAAGGACCACCCGGACGCCCGCGTCCTCGACGACGCCGACCGGTTGTGGGAGTCCGCGGACAGCCTCGACCTGGTCGTGGTGGCGACGCCGAACCGCACGCACGTGCCGATGGCCCGGGCCGCCGTCACGGCCGGGCTGGCCGTCGTGGTGGACAAGCCGCTGGCCGTCACGGCGGCGGAGGGTCGCGGCCTCATCGAGGAGGCCGACCGGCGTGGCGTGCCGCTGACGGTGTTCCAGAACCGCCGCTGGGACGGCGACTTCCTGACCGCTCGCCGGCTGATCGCCGAGGGTGAGCTGGGCCGGGTCCTCCGCTTCGAGTCCCGGTTCGAGCGGTGGCGGCCGGCGATCAAGGAGGGCTGGCGGGAGAGCGCAGCCCCCGGCGAGGCCGGCGGCGCCCTCTACGACCTCGGCGCCCACCTGGTCGACCAGGCGGTGCAGCTGTTCGGGCCGGTGCGCAGCGTGTACGCCGAGGTGGACCGGCGGCGACCCGACGCCCAGGTCGACGACGACGCCTTCGTGGCACTCACCCACGCCGGCGGCGTCCACTCCCACCTCTGGATGAGCGCCGTGACCGCGCAGCTCGGTCCGCGAATGCGCGTCCTCGGCGACCGCGCCGGCTGGACCAGCTACGGCCTGGACGTGCAGGAGGAGGCGCTGCGCGCCGGGGGCCGCCCGGACGCGCCGGGCTGGGGTGAGGTCCCCGCCGAGCGGTACGGCCGGCTCGGCGTCGACGGCGACCTGCGCCCGGTGCCCACCGACCCGGGCCGCTACCAGGACTTCTACGCGCAGGTGGCGGTGGCGCTGCGGGACGGCACCCCGATGCCGGTCGACCCGCGCGACGCCGTCGCCACGGTGGAACTGATCGAGCTGGCGCACCGCTCCGCGGAGCGGGGCGAGGTGCTGGCCGTCCCGGCCCGCTGACCGCTCAACCGACCGGGACGACGGGCTGCCGGTCGTCCGGGTCGGCGTACGCGGCGGAGACCGTGGCCCGGTCGAACACCCGCCAGGTGGCCGCGGACACCGCCACCGCCACCACGAACCCCACCCAGTACGGCGCGGTCAGTCCGAACGTCGTGGCGATCACGCCGCCGAGCAGGGCACCCGCGCAGTTACCGCCGGCGGCGATGAACAACGTCGTGCCGCCGACCCGCCCCTGCAACGCCGCCGGGGTCAGCCGCTGGCGCAGCGAGTTCGCGACCATGTTCCACAGCGCGCCGTGCACCCCGAAGGCGAACAGCGTCCCGCCGATCAGCCAGGCGCTCGTCGACGCCGCCAGGGCCAGGTGCAGGCCCGCCTCGACCAGCAGCCCGACCCGGATGGTCCAGGTGGCGCCGATCGCCGCGACCAGCCGGTCGCCGACCACCGCGCCGAGCAGCCCACCCACCGCCATGCAGGTGAACAGCAGGCCGTAGCCGACCGAGTCCAGACCCAGCCGGTCGGTGGCGAGCAGCACCAGCACCGCCAGCGCCGCGGTGAGGGTCAGGTTGAGCAGCCCGATCAGCACCGCCATGGTGCGCAGCAGCCGCTGCCCCAACAGCCAGCGGAACCCCTCCCCGATCTCCGCCCGCACCGACCGCGCCGGCGGGCGCCCCGCGTCCTCCCCACCCCGGTACGTCCCGGCGACCAGCGCGACGAGCACCGCGCTGAGCGCGTACGTGCCGGCGTTGACCAGGAACGGGATGCTCTCGGCGACGAGAAAGAGGAACCCGCCGAGCGGACCGGCCAGCATCCCGTTCATCAGCGTGGTGCCGCCGCCCAGCCAGCCGTTGGCCCGCTCCAACCGGGCCCGGGGCACCACCGCCGGCAGCATCGCCTGGCTGGCCGAACGGAACACGATCTCGCCCGTGTTGATCACGAAGAGCACCACGTACAGCAGCACCACCCCGGCTCGGCCGGTCACCATCGCGCCGGTCAGCACCGCCAGGGCGGCCACCCGTACCCAGTCGATGACGACCATCAGCCGCCGCCGGTCGACCCGGTCCGCCAACACCCCGCCCGGCAACGCGAACAGCAGCCAGGGCAGCCACGCCACCCCGGACGCCGCGGACACCACCAGCGGGTCGTCGGTGCGCGCCGCCACGTACAGCGGCGCCGCCACGGTGGCCATGCCACTGCCCAGCGCCGACAGGGTGCTCGCCGCCCACAGCTTCGCGAATCGCCCGTCCCACCGCTGCGCCGTCACGGCGAGGCAACCTACCAGCCCTGCGGGCGGCGACGAATCCCCGTTGAGCGGCGGCGGTGGGATGTGCGACGGTTCGCCGGTGACCGACTACCGCACCCTCAACCGGGCCAACTGGGACGAGCGCGCCCCCGCCCACGCCGCGTCGCCCGACTACGCGGTGGAGCGCTTCGCCGCCGACCCGGCGTACCTGAGCGAGGTGGTCCGCTTCGACCTGCCCCGCCTCGGCGACGTGGCCGGTCTGCGCGGCGTGCACCTGCAGTGCCACATCGGCACCGACACCGTCTCGCTGCACCGGCTCGGCGCGCGGATGACCGGGCTGGATTTCTCCGGCGCGTCGCTGGCCCAGGCCCGGGCCCTGGCCGAGCGGGCCGGCGCCGCCGTCGACTTCGTCGAGGCCGACGTCTACGACGCCCCGGAGGTGCTCGGCGTGGGCGGCTTCGACCTGGTCTACACCGGCGTCGGCGCGCTGTGCTGGCTGCCCGACATCCGCCGCTGGGCGGGCGTGGTCGCCGCGCTGCTACGCCCCGGCGGCCGGCTCTTCCTGCGCGAGGGCCACCCGATGCTGTGGGCGCTGGACGAGACCCACCCGGACGGGCTGCTGGTGGTGGAGCACCCCTACTTCGAGCGGGCGGAACCGCTGGTCTGGGAGGAGCCGGGCACCTACGTCAGCACCGAGGCCACGTTCCGGCACAACACCACCCACGAGTGGAACCACGGCCTCGGCGAGGTGGTCACCGCCCTGCTCGACGCCGGCCTGGACCTCACCATGCTCCAGGAGCACGACAGCGCGCCCTGGGACGCGCTGCCCGGCCGGCAGACCAAGGACGCCGACGGCGAGTGGCGGTTGGCCGACCGGCCGTGGCGGCTGGCGCAGACGTACACGCTCCAGGCGCGCAAGCGGTGATTCGTCCCGCACCGGGGCGGGTCCGCGACCGGATCTGAGGACCCGGGACGGGCATGGGACGATCCACCATGCCCGTCACGAACCCCTGGCTCGCCGGCCCCGCCCCCACCGCCCGCCTGGACCCCGAACGCCTCGGCGAGCGGATCCTCAACCTGCTGTCGTCGCAGAACATGTGCGTGCTCGCCACCGCCGGCCCGGACGGCCCGCTGGCCACCCCGGTCCGCTACTTCCACCTCGACTTCGCGGTCATGTTCACCGCCGCGGCCACCTCGCCGAAGATGCGCAACATCGCAGCCGACCCACGGGTGTCGGTCGGGGTGTTCGCCCCGCTCGTCGGGCAGGCCAGCAGCCGAGGCGCGCAACTGTTCGGCCGGGCCCGGGTGTTGCACGAGGGCGACGCGGACTTCGCGCACTGGTGGCCGGCGGTGCGCTGGCAGTCCGATCACGCGGAGCGGGGACGGTCGCTCGACGAGCCACCGAGCGGGCCGCTGGTCGTCATCGAGGCCGACCGGATCGTCTACACCGAACACTGGCTGCGCCGCGACGGGTATGCCCCACGCCAGTTCTGGCGACGCGCACCGCAGTAGTTCCCGCGACGCCGGCCGGGCAGCTCGACCGGCCACGCCACCCTGCTCCCCCGCAGCACTTCCCTGGTCGGACCGGTCCGGCTGCCCGTCGCGCGATCCCTCACAACCCGTAGGGCATCCTAGGAGGCTAGCTGATTGCTGAGTATCGGTCGGGGCGCGGACCGCTCGACGGCCTCGCTGTCCGCAAGGGACGGAGCCTGGGCGGCCTCTGCGACCGGACATCCCCCTCGCCGCCCTGAAGACCGCATTGGAGCGTCAACGGATGCAGTGCCCGCCGCCCAGCACTGTCGGGCCCGGCTGCGGCACACGTCCGCCGTCCATCCGGCCGCACCGAATCGTCGACCACAGTGGAGCGACATGGGTCTGGACCTCAGCAACAGTGCCCGGCCGTCCGGTAAGGCACCCTTGGCTCCGTCGTGAACCCGAGGACCGCTTCCAGCGCCGCGACCGCCGCCCGCCGAGAAACCGGTCGACCCGGGCAGCTCTTCCCACAAGGGGACGGGCCGCGCGGAAGGATGCTTCCCGCCGCAACGGGACGACCGGCACGAGCAGGTACGACCGAAAGGGCGTTGTGGGCGATCCTGTACGGGCATTTCCGCAGCTCCCCGGCGCGAGGGAAAACTCGGGACGGCAACGAAGATTTCTCATTTACGTCGGGCGCGACGCCCAACCCTCCTAGTGTTGGCCACACCGGTGCTAGTTACGGAGTTGGCCACCCGAACGACGTCCCACGCAGACAGCGGACGAAAAGTGAGGGAAGACGCGTATGAAGGCACAGTCAGTTCTCGTATCGACGGCGCTCGGCGTGGGGCTCGGCACGCTTCTGCTCCCGGCCGCCGCGCTCGCGCAGACCATCGTGTCACCGGCCACCACACCGGTCGGCGGGACGGTCGTACTCACCGCGACCACCTGCAACCCGAAGGCGGGCGACGCGATCTTCCGTGTCACCGGCCCGAACCGGGACCAGAACGTCCGCTCCACCACCGCCGCCGCCGGCGGCGGGCTGAGCGCGGAACTCTTCACCGCCGGCTTCACCCTCGGCACCTACACGGTGACCACCACGTGCGGTGACGGCAGTTCCGGCGGCAGCGCCACCTTCACCGTCACCCCGATCGGCGCGGCGCCGGCCGGTGGCGGCGGCGACGACGACGGCACCACAACCGGCCTGCTGGCCGCGGGCGGCGCGCTCGCCGGAGCCGCCGCGATCGGGGCGACCGTCATGGTCCGCCGCCGACGCCGAGCGGCCGCGCCCGTCGCCTGACCCGTACCTCACACCATCCCTAGGACGGGGTGCCCGCACCGGCGCGACCGGGACGGGCACCCCGACCGCATCGCCGTGTCGCGGGAGGTGAGGCGATGGCCCTCGGCAGGTGGTTCACGCGTACCCGGGCGTCGGTGGCGGCGGTGACGGTGGCCGGCGCCGCCGGACTCAGCCTGATCACGGTGGGGCTCACCGCATCGCCGGCGGGGCCGCCGCAGCCCGGCGTGGGCGCGCGCGGCGCCGACCGCAGCGGATCCCCCGGGCCGGTGCTGCCCCGCTCGGAACCGGTCCGCATCGACATCCCGGCCATCGGCGTCCACGCCGACCTGGTGTCCGTCGCCGGCGACCCGAACGGCACCCTGGAGGTGCCGCCGCTGGACCGCCCCACCGTCGCCGGCTGGTACCGGCCGGGCGTCAGCCCCGGTGAGGCCGGCAACGCCGTGATCGTCGGCCACGTCGACACCCGCGACGGCCCGGCGGTCTTCTTCAACCTGGGGCGGCTGCGGCCCGGCGACACCGTACGGGTCACCCGCGCCGACGGCCGGGCGGTGACGTTCGCGGTGGACGGCGTCGGGGCGTACCCGAAGCGGAGCTTTCCCACCGGGCTGGTCTACGGACCGGGCGGGCCGGGCGCGGGGCTGCGACTGGTGACCTGCGGCGGACGCTTCGACGAGCGCTCCCGCGACTACTCCGACAACATCGTCGTGCGGGCCACCGCCGTGGCCTGACCCACCACCACGGGCGGGAGCACCGCCGTACTACGGTGGGCCCCCGGATCGAGGGCGGCGGAGGTGGACGGTGGCGGCACGGCTCATTCCGCGACTGGGGTCGTTGGTCGGCCGGGTGCTCGGCCGCGAGGCCGAGGCGTCCGCGCCGGCCCCGCGGCGGTCCAATCCGGACGCCGTGGTCGACTGCGCGGTGTACGTCAACGGCCGCCGGGAGTCCGGCCGCCCGCACTACGCCGACGCGTACGCCCGCTCCCGGCGCGGCCGCAACGCCTTCGTCTGGCTGGGGCTGCACGACCCGGGCGCGGCGGTGATGGCGGCGGTCGGGCGCACCTTCGGCCTCGACGAACTCGTCGTGGAGCAGGCGCTCGCCGACGGGCACCGGCCCACCGTGCAGCGGCACGACGGGGTGACCCTGCTGGTGCTGCGCACCGCCAGCTACGTCGAGCACGCCGAGCTGACCGCGACCTCCGAGGTGATCGACACCGGGGACGTGATGGTCTTCCTGGGCGACCGGTTCGTCATCACCGTCCGGCACGGCGCCTCCGGCGCCCTGACCCCGGTCCGGCACGACATCGAGAGCCGCCCGGCGATGCTGGCCGAGGGGCCGTGGGCGGTGGGGTACGCGGTGGCCGCCCGGATGGTCGACCTGTACCTGGAGGTCGCGGCCCACCTGGAGAAGGACCTGGAACGCGTCGAGGAGAGCGTGTTCGCCCGCGACCGGGGCGCGGACATCCAGCACATCTACCAGCTCAAGCGGGAGGTGGTGGAGTTCAAGCGGGCGGTGCTGCCGTTGCAGGAGCCGGTGCGCGCGCTGGTCGCCGACCGGGACGGTGGGCCGCCGCCGGGGCTGCGCCGCTGGTTCGTCGACGTCGAGGGCCGGCTGAGCCGCGCGGTGGAGCGGGTCGCCGCGTACGACGAGCTGCTCAACTCGGTGCTCCAGTCCCGGCTCGCGCAGCTCGCCGTCGACCAGAACAACGACATGCGCAAGATCGCCGCGTGGGCCGCGATCGCCGCCACCCAGACCGCCGTGGCCGGCGTGTACGGCATGAACTTCACGCACATGCCCGAGTTGACCTGGCGGTACGGCTACGCCGGCGCCCTGCTGCTGATGGCGACCACCGCGGTGGTCCTGCACCGGCTCTTCCGCCGCTCCGGCTGGCTCTGAGCCCTCCGCCCTCCGCCCGACCCGGCGCGGACGGGACGAGCGGGATCAGGGCCGGATCTGGGCCGGATCGGGGCTGGCTCACGGCTCGGCGAGCGCGGCCAGCTCCCGGTCCAGCGAGAACAACCAGGCACACGCCCCCGTACCGGCCGCGCCCGGCGGACGGCGGCGGCACCGCCGCCCATAGGCTGTCCACCGTGATGTGGCAGCGGTACGTCGCCATCGGCGACAGCACGACCGAAGGGCTCGACGACCCGGACGACGCCGGCGGCTACCGGGGCTGGGCGGACCGGTTCGCCGAGGCGGTGGCCCGGGAGCAGGGCGGTCTGGAGTACGCCAACCTGGCGATCCGGGGGCGGACCACCGCCCGCATCCTCGCCGAGCAACTGCCGGTGGCCCTCGATTTGGCGCCGGACCTGTGCACGGTGGTGGCCGGCATGAACGACGTGCTGCGTCCCTCGTTCGACGCGCGGCGGATCGCCGCGGACGTGGCGACGATGCAGCGGGCGCTGGTCGGCCAGGGCGCCACCGTGCTGACCTTCACGCTGCCCGATCCGGTGCCGGTGATGCCGCTGGCCCGCCCGCTGCGCGGCCGGGTGGTCATGCTCAACGCGGCGCTGCGGCGGGTCACCGCCGAGACCGGGGCCACCCTGCTGGACTTCGCCGCGCACCCGGTCGCCTCCGACCCCCGGCTGTGGAGCGAGGACCGGCTGCACGCCAACAGCGCCGGCCACGAGCGGATCGCCGCGGCGCTCGCGCACACCGCCGGCCTGCCCGGGTACGACGACTCGTGGACCCGACCCCTGGCGGTCGCACCCCGGCGACGCGGGCACGAGGTGCTCCGCACCGAGTTGGCCTGGACCCGGCGGCACCTGCTGCCGTGGCTGGCCCGGCACCTGCGCGGCCGCTCCTCCGGCGACGACCGGGTGGCGAAGCGCCCGGTGCCACTGCCGGTCGAGCTGACCTGAGCCGACGGTCGGGTCGGCCGGGGTCGGCCCGGGCCGGCATGATGGGCCGGTGGACCGTACCGAACGGGCGGCGCTGGCCGCCGAGACCGACCGGCTCGTCGCCGCGGGCCGGTACGGGCCGGTACCGGCCGCCACCCTGCACCTGCCCGACGAGCCGCTGCCCGAGCCCGGCCCGGCGGGACCGTCCACGGTGGAGGTGACCGACGAGACGAGCCTCGCCGCCACCCGCCGGCTCGCCGGCACCGCCGACGGCCGGGTCGCCTGCCTCAACTTCGCCTCCGCGAAGAAACCCGGCGGCGGGTACGCCACCGGCGCGCACGCCCAGGAGGAGAGCCTGGCCCGATCCTCCGCTCTGGCCGCCAGCCTGCGGACGGCGCCAGAGTTCTACGCGTACCACCGGGCCCGGCCGGACCCGGTCTACTCCGACCGGGTCATCCACTCCCCCGACGTCGCGGTGTTCCGGGACGACTCGGGGCGGCTGATCGCGCCGTACCCGGTGGCCTTCCTGACCGCGGCGGCGCCGAACGCCGGTGCGCTGCGCGAGCCGGTCAACCTGCCCGGAGTGCTGCGACGCCGCGCCGGGCGGGTGCTCGGGGTGGCGCTGGCACACGGACACCGGCGGCTGGTGCTCGGCGCCTGGGGCTGCGGGGTGTTCCGCAACGACCCGCGCCAGGTCGCCGCCGCCTTCGCCGACCTGCTCGGGCCCGGCCGCCCGTACGCGGGCCGGTTCGACCTGGTGGTGTTCGCGGTGCCGGATCCGACGAACCGGGGCCCGTTCGCCGCGGCGTTCGGCTGAACGGTCAGCGGTCGAGCGGCGGCCGGGTCCGGGCCCGCTTCAGCTCGAAGAACCCGTCGGTGCCGGCGACCAGCACCACCCCGTCCCAGAGCCGGCCGGCGTCCTCGCCACGGGGGATCGGCGCGACCACCGGCCCGAAGAACGCGTTGCGCCGGCCGGCGTCGTCGGTGACGTGGATGGTCGGGGTGCCGAGGTCCTCGCCGACCGGTTCCAGGCCGGCGTGGTGGCTGGCCAGCAGCGCCTCGTCGTACGCGGTGGAGTCGGCCGCGTCGGCCAACTCCACGGGCAGCTCCACCTCGGCCAGCGCCGCCCGGTAGAGGTCGGGCCCGATCGGCGCCCGGTCGTGGTGGATCCGGTTGCCCAGGGCGGTGTAGAGGTCTCGCAGCACCTCCGGGCCGGCCTTCAGCTCCGCCGCCACCGCGACCCGCACCGGGCCCATGCCGGGCTTCAACCACTCCCGGTACCACTCCTCCAACCCCTCGCGGCCCTCGTTGAGCACGCTGAGGCTCATCACGTGAAAACGCACCTCGACCGGGCGGACCTGTTCCACCTCCAGCAGCCAGCGGGAGGCGTTCCAGGCCCAGGGGCAGCGCGGGTCGAACCACATGTCGGCCGTCGTCATCGTCGTTCCGGTCCTTCCAGGAATGTCGTTGTGCCTCGATCCTGGTCGGTGGGGTGGACCAGCGTGAGGGCCGATTTCCGGGTGACCGGCTGGGCCAATCGGCGACCGGCACGCCAAGGGCTCGCCGACCGGCAACGGCAACACGGCCGATCGGCTACTGCCAGTAGTGCATGGCCGGTCGATGGGCCGGTGAGCGATATGCCTGTGAGGCATATTTATGACTCACAGGCATATCGCTCACGAACATGTCTCCCCGGCGGAGATCTGACCCACCGGCCCGCGAGCTGACTAATCGGCGCCACCTCACCAACTGACCGGGAGCTGACAACCGACCGTGAGCTGTGAGCGCGGGGTGTCGGTCGGCCGACGGTAGGCGCCTGGGCTGAGGTGGTCACCCGGTCCGTCGGTTCAGTGCCGGATGTCCGGATTGAGGCCCGGTGGCTGCCACCCGGATGTCCGCTCTGACCTGCGGTGTCGGGTGGGCGGGGCCAGTCCGGGGGTGGAATGGCCGGCGGGGCGGGGTCGTTGTACATAGCAGACCGCCGTGGCCCCCGGCCCGGACGGTGAACCGGAGAGTCAGGCCCGGCGGAATGCCGGCCCACCCCGTTTGGTTACATCCCCCAGCACCATCCAGAGCAGGCCCCGGGCTTGTGGAATGCGAAGCCACTCGGGTTGGTTATATCCCCCCGGACTCCCGAGCAGAGCCCCTTGTGCGGCCGCCGGGCAGATCCCCTTCCTTGACTTCCTTTCGCGCTGTGCCGTCCCCCGACGGTGTGCGCGTATCCCCCGATCGAAAGGTGCACCCTCATGCGTACCAATCTGATCCGCAAGACCGTTCTGACCGCTGCTGGTGTTGCCGCTACCGCCGGTGGGATCGCCGGCCCGGCCCTCGCCGCGCACGCCGCCCCCACCGCGTCGATGCAGGCCGACCG
>NZ_JBQHDC010000021.1:0-45723 GCF_052068075.1 Micromonospora sp. L31
AACCATCGATGATCAACGCGGTGGCCGTCTTCATGCCCGCGCCACGCCCAACGCCGAAGCCAAGTGACGTTGGAGTATTAAGCGGCTTGCCACCCCTCGCCCCGACCGAACGGCTGTGGAGTCAGCCGGCGGGAAAGTCAAACTCGCCTTCCTTGACGCCACCGACGAAGGCCTCCCACTCGTCGGCCGTGTAGATGATCGTTGCGGCGTCGCGTGCCTTGCTGTGCCGGACGGCTACTCGGCCCGAGCCGTCAAGCACTGGTCCCGCCTCCACGCAGCTTCCGCCGTTGCTGTCGCTCTTGGTGCTGATATGCCAGGCAACCTGGGGTAGCCCCTCGCTCATGACAACTCCTCTGCGATAGTTGCGATCAACTCGGTCGACTCACCCTCGCTGAGCGCAGACTTCGACAATCGACCGTACGCACGCAGAAAGCGTTCAGCTTTCGGTGACTCCATGTAAAGCCGGCCTCCCAGGGACTCTACATAGGCCACCGCAGGATACGGGTCAGGCAGGTGAAATATCCAGAACGTGCCATCCAGCCCGGGATGTAATGCCGTCGAGGAAGGCATAACCTGGATGTGGACCTGCTGCATGCGTTGCAACTTCAAGAGGTGTTCGAGTTGTTGCCGCATCACCTCCGGGCCCCCCACGTGGCGACGGAGGACCGGCTCGTCTATGACCGTGCGGATCTTAATCGGGCGGCTCTTCGCGAGTACGTCTTGGCGCGACATCCGTAGCTCGACCCAGCGTGCAATCGTTGCCTCCGGGACCTCCGGCTCAGCCGCATTCCGAATCACCGCCTCGGCATACTCGCGCGTCTGAAGCAGCCCTGGCACGAGGGTCACATGAAAGCAACACACCTCTTCGGCGCGACCCTCCAGCCAGGGATATTCGATGAACGACGAGTCGACTACGTCGCCGTAGTCCTCGTCCCAGCGGTCGGTGCGCCAGACCTCCTCGGCCAGCGCCAGCAGTCGAGCCCGCTCGGCAGCGTGGTGAAAGCCGTACAGGTCGAGCAGTGCGATGACGTCGCCCTTGCGGATCGGCCAGTCCGCCCGCTCGTAGCGGCCGAGCGCCGACATGTCGCGTTGCAGGTGCTCCGAGACGAGCTTCAAGGTCATTCCCCGCTCCTCCCGCAGGGCCCGTAGTTGCTGGCCGAGCCACTGTGCGCGCAGAGTACGAATGAACGGCTTGTGCGGCATGCTCTCACCTCTCGAGAAAGTCAACGAGGCCCGCGAAGGAACCATTGCTCCAGTTCGAGCCCACTGGAAATGTGGCCTTCGGGTGAGGTGATCACCGGCCCCCGGGGACGCCCGGTGCAAGCGCAGTAACCGCGGCTGTGCCAACAGCCGAGAAGGTGACGAGAGACGGCCTCGCGTGTGGCAGACGCATACCGGCTCTCGTCGGGTCTCAACATAGAGCCGCGTCACGCGCACTCCGGCTCCGACCGACTTGATGAATGCCTATCACGGAGACGTGGGTCTTCGCGACCCTGACCTGTTCGGAAATCAGCACCACCCACCGGCAGCCCGGTGAGCCGTACTCGCCGATTGAGGCTGCGGTCGCCGGGCGGGGCGGCCCTGCCCGGAATTCCCCTCCGCCAGGGCCGCCCCATCCAACGAGGAAAGAGGTAACCGATGACCCGAGGCACCATCTACGGCGGCACTTTGCCGGCCCGGCTGCATCCGACTCTCGTCCGCGACCGTCAGTTTGCCGCCGCCGGCTTCGGCCGTCGGGGCCTCGACCCTCAGGAGGTACGCCGCTTCCTGCACCGGGTCGCGCTAGAACTGGCCACGCTGCACCACGACGTGGCCCGGCTGAGCGATGAAAACGTCCGGATCAAGCGGGCGCTGCGCGATTGGCAGAGCGCCCAGGCGCAACGGCGCCAGTCGTGAACCCGGCGGCTGAGCCGGACCCGGGCGCCGTCTTCGCGCCGCTGCCCCGGGCCGCCGTCGAGGCCCTCACCGGCACCGACGACCCCGCACCCCACCACGTCATCCACCTACCGGTGGCGGTCACCGACCTGGCCGGGGCGCTCCGCTTCGCGTACGCCCTGGCCCGCTCGCTGACGTCGATCCCGCAGATCGACGCGGCCGGCGCCACCGTCTCCACCGAGGACAGCCAGCACGTACGAAACTGGGTGTTCTGCGACCTGATCATGCCGGACCGCCGGCGGTGCCTGCTCCCGGCCGACCACCACGGTCATTGCTCGCCCGCCGATCACCCGTAAGTCCACCGTCAACCCCGGTCGCCCAGCGACCGGTGGCCGTCGGGTGGTTGGCAGGCGACGCTCGGTGAGCGAGGATGGTCGCCGATGACTGCCGTGCACACCGAAAAGCAGCTAGAAAACGCGATCGAGTCCGCCCTGATCAGCGGGGGCTGGCGGAGTGGGACCGACCACTACCGCACCGACCTGGCGCTCGACACCGGCGAACTGTTCACCTTCCTCGGCGCCACCCAGGCTGACGAGTGGGAGCGTCTGGTCACCGCGTACGGCGGACGGGACAAGACGCAGGCGGCCTTCACCGACCTGCTCGTCGCCGAGATCGACGCGCGGGGCGTGCTCGACGTGCTGCGCCACGGGGTGCGGGACCGGGGCGCACGCATCCAGCTCGCCTACTTCCGCCCGGGCCACACGCTGGCGAAGGGTGCGCTCGACCGGTACGACGGCAACCGGCTGACGGTCGCTCGGCAGCTCCATCCATTCGAGAAGAGCCCGCGGGAGTCACCGGACCTCGTCCTCTTCCTCAACGGCATCCCGGTCGCCACCGCCGAGCTGAAGAACCACGGCACCGGCACCACCGTCGAGGACGCCAAGGAGCAGTACCGGGCCCGCAACCCCGGGGATCCGCTCTTCGCCCGGCGTACCCTGGTCCACTTCGCGGTCGACTCGGAGCAGGTCTTCCTGACCACCCGGCTCGCCGGCAAGCAGACCAGGTTCCTGCCGTTCAACATGGGCTCCAACGGCCCGGGGCGGGACGGCGGCGCGGACAACCCGCCGCCACCGACGCCCGACCGGCACCGCACCGCCTATCTGTGGGAGCAGGTCTGGCAGCGGGACGCCTGGCTCGACCTGCTGCACCGCTTCCTGCACGTGGAGGCCCAAGGGGTACGGAAGGGGAAGGCCCCGGCGCCGCGCCGCCGGGCGGCGCACACCGGCAACCTGATCTTCCCGCGCTTCCACCAGTGGCACGCGGTGCGGGAGCTGACCGCGGACGCGGCCGCGCACGGGGCCGGAACCAACTACCTGATCCAGCACTCGGCCGGCTCCGGCAAGTCGAACACCATCGCCTGGCTGGCGCACCGGCTCTCGGCCCTGCACTCCGCCGACAATGAGCTGGTCTTCGACAAGATCGTGGTGGTCACCGACCGGCAGGTCCTCGACAAGCAACTCCAGGACACCATCTATCAGTTCGAGCACGTGCTCGGCGTCGTGCAGCGCATCGACGAGGACTCGAAGCAACTCGCCGAGGCACTGACCGGGCATACCGCCCGGATCGTCATCACCACCGGGCAGAAGTTCCACTTCGTCCTCGACAAGGTCACCGACGAGGTGGGCAAGCGCCGGTACGCGATCATCATCGACGAGGCGCACTCCGGGCAGTCCGGCGAGACGGCCGCCGCGTTGAAGAAGGTCCTCGGCCGGCTCGGCAGCGAGGAGGTGGACGCCGACGGTGACCCGCTCACCGCCGCCGCCCTGGCCCGCGGGAGACACCCCAACCTCTCCTACTTCGCCTTCACCGCCACGCCTAAGCAGAAGACCATCGAACTGTTCGGCACCCCGGACGGCGACGAGATCCGGCCGTTCCACGTCTATTCGATGCGGCAGGCGATCGACGAGGGCTTCATCCTCGACGTGCTGCGCAGCTACCTGACCTACCGGACGTACTGGCGGTTGAAGAACGCCGCCGCCGACGAGGCGGACCGCGAGGTGGACCCGCGCAAGGCGAAGGCCAAGCTGGTCCGCGCCGCCGTGCTCCACCCCAGCTCCCAGGAGCAACGAGCCCGGATCATCGTCGACCACTTCCGCGACCACACCCTCGGCAAGCTGGGAGGCCGGGCGAAGGCCATGGTGGTCACCGGGTCACGGGAACACGCGGTCAAGCTCTACCAGGCCATTCGCACCTATGTCAGCAAGCAAGGCTTCACCGAATGCGGCACCCTGGTCGCCTTCTCCGAGGCCGTCAAGCTCGATGACATCAGCTACACCGAGGCCAAGCTCAACGGCTTCGGGGTGAAGGAGCTTCCCGATCGGTTCGGGTACGTCGCCGCCGACGATCCCCACGCCGCCACCCGCAACCAGCCGGAATACCGCATCCTGGTGGTCGCCGAGAAATACCAGACCGGCTTCGACCAGCCGCTGCTGACCACCATGTACGTGGACAAGCCGCTGGCCGGTCTCGCCGCCGTGCAGACGTTGTCCCGGCTGAACCGCACCCACCCCCTGAAGAGCCAGGGCGACATTTGCGTGCTCGACTTCGCCAACGATGCGGAGGACATCCAGAAGGCGTTCCTTCCCTACTTCGGGGAGACGCTGACCCAACCCACCGACCCCAACCTGCTCTATGCCATGGAGCGGGAGGTCAAGGACTATCAACTCCTCGTCGACTCCGAGATCCAGGCCTTCGCGGCGGCGATGCTGGCCGCCCAACGCCCCGGGTCCAGCCGCGCCGAGCAGGAGAAGGCGCACGCTCAGCTCCAGCACCTCACCACCCCCGCCGTCGACCGCTACCGAGCCCTCGCCGCCGAGGACCCGGATACCGCCGAGGAGTTCCGCAGCGCGCTCAACGACTATGTTCGGGCATATGGCTTCCTGTCCCAGGTGGTCGGCTACAGCGACGACGACCTGGAGGCGCTCTACCTCTATGGCCGGCACCTGTGGAACCGGCTGCCTCGGCGACGCGACCCTGGGGTAGACATCGGCGAGGTAGACCTGACCCACTTGCGGATCAGCAAGACCGGCGAAGCGGACGTCCGACTCACCACCCAGGGCGGCGCCCAGGCGCTGCGCGGATTCGCTGGCGCCGGTCGCGGCGGTGGGGCGGAGGCGGAGGAGGTGCCGCTCGCCCAGGTGATCGCCGAACTCAACGAGCTGTACGGGCTCGGGCTGAGCACGAGCGACCAGATCCTGGCCGGGCAGCTGATCGTTGCGGCGGCCGAAGACCCCGTGCTGACCCGGGCCGGAAAGGCCAACGACCTCGACAAGTATCAGCAGGTGCACGACAAGAACCTGGACCGGATCGTGATTGAACAGGCCGAGGAGAACGAGCAGTTCGTCCGGCGATTCTTCGACGACCCGACGTTCCGGGACGTCTTCACCGAGGTCGCCCGACGTCAGTCGTACGCGCTGATCCGCCGGCCGACGCGGCGCGATGCCCCGTGGCGGACCGGCGGGACCGGCGCGTCGTGACGGAGGCGGCGGCGGCGGATGACGTACGGGTGATCGCCGGCCGGTACCGGCTGGACCGTCCGATCGGGCAGGGCGGCATGGGTGAGGTCTGGGCCGGCTATGACACCCGGCTCGACCGCCGAATCGCGGTCAAGCTGATGAAGCAGCCGACCGGTCCCGCCGCAAGTGACCCCGAGGCGACGGAGACCGCCCGCCAGCGCTTCCTACGGGAGGTACGCACCACCGCCGGCCTGAACCACATCGGCATCCCCGCCGTTCACGACACCGGTGACGACGAGGAGTCCGGTGAGCTGTACCTGGTGATGCAACTGTTGCGCGGAGCCGAGCTGCACGACCTGATCGGCGAGTGTGACTACTCGGAAACGCCACCGTCCCTGGCCTGGGTGGCGGCCATCGGGGCCCAGATCACCGCCGTCCTCACCGAGGTACACCAACTGTCCGTGGTACACCGCGACATCAAACCTCGCAACATCTTCCTCACCCCCGGCGGCGTCGTGAAAGTGCTGGACTTCGGCATCGCCGCGCTGCTGGGCGCCTGTGACACCACGAGGCTGACGAGGGTGGGGCACACCGTTGGAACCCCGCCGTACATGTCGCCCGAACAGGTGCTCTCCGGTCCGATCGGACCGGCCTCGGACCTCTACTCGCTCGGCTGCGTGCTGCACGAGATGCTCACCGGCCGCCCCCCGTTCCTGGACACCGACGAATACTCCGTGCCGTACCAGCAGGTGCACACCCCTCCGCCCAGCGTGCGCCTGCTCCGGCCGGACGTCCCGGCGCCGGTCGAGGAGCTGATCCGCGCCCTGCTGCACAAGCAGCCAGAGCGACGCCCGAGCAGCGACGAGGTCTACGAACGCCTCCTGCCGTACGCCAGCACGGACCACTTGGCAGGCGCCGGACGGACGCGCGATGAGCTGGATCCCACTCGGCCGTTCCTGCGGCCGATGGCGGCGACGCCACGTGGCGCCCCGGCACTCGCTCTCGTCGCGTCGGCCACCACCCGTCCTGATTTCCTGTCCACTGACGAGGCCGATGCCGCCATGGAACGAGCGTCGGACCTGGCCAACCAGGAACAGTTCACACAGGCCGCCGACGTTCTGGAAGCGGCCATCGGCCGTGCCGATGAAGCCGATCCGCTCCACGCTGAGCTACAGCTCAGCCTTGCGCACCTGCTGTTGATCGCGGAGTCGTTCCACCGGGCCGTCGTTCTGTTCGATGCCGCCGGCGCGCAGCTCGCCGAGCACTACGGCAGCGACGACGAGGCGGTACTCGCCTGCCGCTACTACGCGACCACCTGCCGCGCCGCCGCAGGCGAGGACAGCCGGGCCTTGGCCGACTTCCGAGCCTTCCTCGTTGACTGGACGGAACACGCGGGCGATCAGGACGACCGGAGCATCGATGCACGCCGGCAGATCGGCGGGCTGCTGATAAGCCTCGGTCGTTACCAGGAAGCCCGTCGTGAGCTGGTCGACCTACATGGCGACATCGTACGGTGGCACGGCAGCTCCGCGCCGGCCGCCGCGCTCGTTGCGGCGGTGCTCGATCGAATCGACCGCTACGAAACGTAGCTGCCCGCGGAACCTTGGGAAGGCCAGGCTGTCCCTGCCCTACGTGGTGACTGTGGTCATCCCGCCGAGGTGCGTCAGTCCGCCTCGACGACGACCAGCTCGCCGACCTGCTCGCCGACCTGCCGGCGCCCCTCCGGCGGCAGCTTCGCGTCGGTGATCAGCACGTCGGCCTCCTCCAGCGGGGCGATGGTGGCGATGCCGATGGTCTCCCACTTGGTGTGGTCGGCCAGCACGACCAGTCGCCGGGCGGCGCTGATCAGCCGCCGGTTGACCGCCGCCTCCAGCAGGTTGGGCGTGGTGAAGCCGGTCCGCGGGCTCATCCCGTGCACGCCGAGGAAGAGCAGGTCGACGTTGAGGGAACTGATCGCCGCCTCGGCGACCGGCCCGGTGAGCGCGTCCGACGGGGTGCGGATGCCGCCGGTGAGCACCACGGTCTGGTCGGCGCGCGGGTTCTGGTAGAGCGCGTCGGCGACCGGGATCGAGTTGGTCACCACGGTCAGCCCGCGTACGTCGGCGAGCATGGTGGCCAGCGCGGCGGTGGTCGTGCCGGCGGAGAGGGCGATCGCCATGCCGGGCTCCACCATGCCGGCCGCGCGCTCGGCGATGGCCCGCTTCTCCCCCTGCTGGCGGATCGACTTGGCGGCGAAGCCGGGCTCCTCGGCCGAGCCGGGCCCGGCCAGGGTCGCCCCGCCGTGCACCTTGTCGATCAGCCCCCGCTCGGCAAGCACCTCCAGGTCCCGCCGGATGGTCATGTCGGAGACCCCGAACCGGCTCACCAGGTGGCTGACCCGCACGCCGCCGTGCTGCCGGATCAGTTCCAGGATGGCGGTCTGCCGTTGCTGGGCGAGCATCGAGCCTCCTAACCGGGCGGACGGGGAAACGGTACGCAGGTCAGGCCGTCGCCGTCGGCTCGCCGAGCGGGACCGGACCGGCGTGTCCCTCCCGGACCACCGTCACCTCGCCGGCCGGCACCCGCAGCTCGCCCGCGCAGCGTGCGCCGCCGAGCAGCTCGGTGCCGGTGACCTCGAGCCGGACCTCGGCGTCGGTGTGGTTGATGACGAACAGCCAGGACCGGTCGCCGTCGCGGCGGCGGACCACCTCGACGCCGGTCGGCGCGGCCACCGGGGGGCGCGCCCCCGCCTCGGCGAGCAGCCGGGCCACCAGCCGGTCGGTGGCCGCCTCGTCCAGCCGGGTGCCGACGTACCAGGCGGTGCCCCGGCCCACCCGGTGCCGGGTGAGGGCGGCGACGCCGGGCAACGGCCCGTCGGCGTACGAGGCGAGCACCTCGGCGCCCTCCGGGTGCAGCCACTCGGTCCACACGTCGGCGGTGGCACCGTCGTCGAGGCGTACCCGCTCGCCCTCGCGCAGCGGGAAGAACTCCTCGGTGCGGACGCCGAGCAGGTCGCGGAACGCCCCCGGGTACCCGCCGAGGCGGATGTGGTCGTGCTCGTCGACGATGCCGCTGAAGTAGGTGACCAGGGCGGTGCCGCCGCCGTCGACGTAGCGGCGCAGGGCCTCGGCGTCGGCGTCGCGGACCAGGTAGAGGGTCGGCACGAGGACCAGCTGGTAGCCGCTGAGGTCGGCTGAGGGGTGCACCACGTCGGTGGTGACGCCGGCTCGCCAGAGCGCGCCGTACAGCGCCTGGAGCCGGTCGACGTAGGTGACGTCGACGCTGGGGTGCGAGTCGAGCTCGGCCCCCCACCAGGCCTCCCAGTCGAACAGGATCGCCACCTGGGCGTCGACCCGGCTGCCGCGCACCTCGGCGAGGGCCTTCAGGTCGGCGCCGAGCTGGCACACCTCGCGGAACACCTTGGTGTCCGGGCCGGCGTGCGGCACCAGCGCGGAGTGGAACTTCTCCGCCCCGGCGCGGGAGGCCCGCCACTGGAAGAACAGCACCCCGTCGGCGCCGCGTGCCACGTGCGCGAGGCTGTTGCGGCGCAGCTGGCCGGGGGACTTGGCGACGTTGCGCGGCTGCCAGTTGACCGCGCTGGTGGAGTGCTCCATCAGCAGCCACGGGTCGCCGCCGGCGACGCCGCGGGTGTGGTCGGCGGCGAGCGCCAGCCCGAGGTGCGACAGCGGGTCGGCGGCGGTGAGGTAGTGGTCGTTGGAGACCACGTCCACGTCGGACGCCCAGGAGTGGTAGTCCAGGTACTTGATCCCGGTGCCGATCATGAAGTTCGTGGTGACCGGCTGCCGGACCAGCCGGGCGAGCACCTCCCGCTCGGCGCGCAGCTGGGCCCGCTGCTCGTCGGAGGAGAAGCGCAGGAAGTCCAGCTGCTGGGTGGGGTTGGCGAAGGTCGGCGCGCTGCGCGGCGGGTTGATCTCGGCCCAGTCGCCGTACCGCTGGCTCCAGAAGGTGGTGCCCCAGGCGGCGTTGAGGGTGTCCAGGTCGCCGTAGCGCTCGCGCAGCCAGTGGCGGAACGCCTCGGCGCTGACGTCGCAGTAGCAGTGCACGTTGTGGCAGCCCAGCTCGTTGGAGATGTGCCACATCACCACAGCGGGGTGCTCGGCGTACCGGCCGGCGATCGCCTCGACCAGGGCGAGCGAATGCTCCCGGAAGACCGGCGAGCTGGGGCAGTACGCCTGCCGCCCGCCGGGCCACAGCACCGTGCCGTCGGCGGTACGCGGCAGCGTCTCCGGGTGCCGGTGGGCCAGCCACGGTGGCGGGCTGGCGGTGGCGGTGGCCAAATCGACATTGATGCCGCCGTCGTGCAGGACGTCGAGGGCCCGGTCCAGCCAGCCGAACTCGTACCGGCCGGGGGTCGGTTCGAGCAGGGCCCAGGAGAAGATGCCGACCGAGACCAGGTCGACGCCGGCGCGGCGCATCAACGCCACTTCCTCGGCCCAGACCTCCTCCGGCCACTGCTCCGGGTTGTAGTCCGCGCCGTAGAAGATGCCGTCGCCCTGCCAGGTGCCGTGCTGCCGCATGAGTGCAGAGAGTGCCCCCGATGACTGGGCAAGTCAACACTTTCCAACATCGACTCCTTTCCAACGTTTACCAACGGGATCCCTTGTCAACACTGCGGTATCGATCCCCAGCAGCCCTCTTGACACGGCCGCACGGAGGGGTAGCTTCAAGCGCCACCGGCTGTTCTTGTTCGCCAATGTTGGATCTCGGTGAATCTGTGTTGGCATTCGCGGACACGCCGGCACCTCCACCGCTGACCACCTTGGGCGCCGCACCTCTTCATCCGCAGGAGGCACCATGTCCCGTCCCCGTACCGAAGCCGAGTACCTCGCCCGGCTCGTACCGCCCTCCGTCGCCGGCATCGGGCGGCGTTCACTGCTCGCCGGCGCGGGCGCGGGCGCGCTGCTCGGCACCGGCCTGCTGGCCGGCTGCGGCTCCGACTCGGACTCCGGCTCGGACAGCAAGACCGTGTCGATCGGCTCGAACCAGTCGGACCCGAAGCCGAAGGAGGTCATCGCCAAGGTGATGGCCGGCTTCCAGACGGCGTCCGGCATCGAGCCGAAGGTCAACACGGTCGACCACAACACGTTCCAGGAGAACATCAACAACTACCTGCAGGGCAAGCCGGACGACGTGTTCATGTGGTTCGCCGGCTACCGGATGCGGTTCTTCGCCGCCAAGGGGCTGGCCGGCGACCTGAGCGACGTCTGGGGCAAGCTCTCCGGCTACTCCGACGCGTTCAAGAAGGCCTCCACCGGCGACGACGGCAAGCAGTACTTCGTGCCGTCGTCGTACTACCCGTGGGCGGTCTTCTACCGCAAGTCGGTCTGGCAGCAGCGCGGGTACCAGGTGCCCACGACGCTCGACGACCTCAACGCCCTCGGCGCGCAGATGAAGAAGGACGGCCTCACCCCGATCGCCTTCGCCGACAAGGACGGCTGGCCGGCGATGGGCACCTTCGACATCCTCAACCTGCGGATCAACGGCTACCAGTTCCACGTCGACCTGATGGCCGGCAAGGAGGCCTGGACCTCCGACAAGGTGAAGAAGGTCTTCGACGCCTGGAACGGGTTGCTGCCGCTGCACCAGGCCGACAGCCTGGGCCGCACCTGGCAGGAGGCCGCCCAGTCGTTGCAGCAGAAGAAGAGCGGCATGTACCTGCTCGGCCTCTTCGTCGCCCAGCAGTTCAGCAACGACGAGCAGGACGACCTGGACTTCTTCACCTTCCCGGAGGTCGACTCGACGATCGGGGCGAAGGCCCTGGACGCGCCGATCGACGGCTACATGATGGCCCGCAAGCCGAAGTCCGAGGCGAACGCCAAGAAGCTGCTGGAGTACGTCGGCTCGAAGGCCGCCGCGGACATCACCGTGAAGAACGACCCGAGCACCCTGGTGGCCAACGGCGGCGCCGACACCAGCGGCTACACCGCCCTGCAGAAGAAGGCCGCCGAGCTGGTCGGCTCGGCCACCGAGATCGCCCAGTTCCTCGACCGCGACACCCGGCCGGACTTCGCCTCCACTGTGATCATTCCGGCGCTCCAGCAGTTCATCAAGAACCCGAAGGACATCGACGGGCTGCTGAACAGCATCGAGAACCAGAAGAAGTCGATCTTCACCAGCTGACGGCGAGAGGGGGAGGACCTCGTGTCCGACCTGCCCCTGATCCAAGCGGATCACGCCGTGCCGTCGCCGGCCGCGACCACCACCTCCACGGGTGGTCGCGGCCGCCGGCTACGGCTCCTGTCCCGCACCGACCGCGTGGTGATCACGCTGATGGTGCTCGTACCGCTGCTGCTCGTCGTCGCGCTGGTCTGGCTGCCGGCGCTGGCCACCGTGGCCCTCTCCGGCACCGACTGGGACGGCATCGGCCCGCTCAGCGAGATCGAGTGGGTGGGCGGTCGCAACTACTCCGACGTGGTCAACATCTACCCGCCGTTCGTGCCGGCGGTGCAGAACAACCTGCTCTGGCTGGCGGCGCTCTTCGTGGTCGCCACCCCGTTCGGGATGTTCCTCGCCGTGCTGCTGGACAAGGAGATCCGCGGCAGCCGGTTCTACCAGACCGCGCTCTACCTGCCGGTGGTGCTCTCGCTGGCGCTGATCGGCTTCGTCTGGCAGCTCATCTACTCCCGCGACCAGGGCCTGCTCAACGCCGTGCTCGGCGGCGACACCGACTGGTACGGCGACCCGAACGTCAACATCTGGGCGGTGCTGTTCGCCGCCGGCTGGCGGCACGTCGGCTACATCATGCTGCTCTACCTGGCCGGCCTGAAGGGCGTCGACCCGTCGCTGCGCGAGGCCGCCGCCGTCGACGGCGCCTCGGAGACCAGCACCTTCTTCCGGGTGGTCTTCCCGGTGATGCGGCCCATCAACATCATCGTGCTGGTGGTGACGGTGATCGAGTCGCTGCGCGCGTTCGACCTGGTCTGGGTCATCAACAAGGGCCGCAACGGACTGGAACTGCTCTCCGCGCTGGTCACCCAGAACGTGGTGGGCGAGGCCAGCCGGATCGGCTTCGGCTCCGCACTGGCGACGATCATGCTGGTGGTCTCCCTGGTCTTCATCACCATCTACCTGGCCACCGTGATGAGGGAGGACCGGCGATGAGCGCGTCGACCATGACCCGCGAGCCGGCGGCCGACGCCCCGGCGAAGCGCCGCGCGCCGCTGCGGCCGGCCCGGGTGGCCCTGCACCTGTTCCTGGGTGCGGTGGCGATCGGGTGGCTCTTCCCGATCATCTGGGCGGTGCTGAGCTCGCTCCGGTCGTACGACTACACCGCCGCGAACGGGTACGCCTCGCTCGGCGGCTGGACCTTCGACAACTACGTCACCGCCTGGCAGACCGCCGAGTTCGGCAAGCACTTCCTCAACTCGGTCTGGATCACCGTCCCGGCGGTGCTGCTCACGCTCTTCCTGGCCTCCTGCGTGGCGTTCGTGATCGCCCGGTTCAGCTGGAAACTCAACATCGTCCTGCTCGGACTCTTCACCGCGGCCAACCTGCTGCCCCAGCAGGCGCTGCTGATCCCGCTGTTCCGGCTCTTCACCGAGGTGCCGCTGCCGGAGTTCATGAGCGACTCGGAGTTGCTCTACGACAGCTACTGGGGGCTGATCCTGGTCAACGTCGCCTTCCAGTGCGGCTTCTGCGTCTTCGTGCTGAGCAACTACATGAAGGCGCTCCCCCGCGACCTGTACGAGGCGGCGATGGTCGACGGCGCGAGCGTCTGGCGGCAGTACTGGCAGGTGACCATGCCGCTGTGCCGGCCGGCCCTGGCGGCGCTGGCCACTTTGGAGGTGACCTGGATCTACAACGAGTTCTTCTGGGCCACCGTGCTGATGCGCAGCGGCGACAAGTTCCCGGTGACCAGCTCGCTGAACAACCTGCGCGGGGAGTTTTTCACCGACAACAACCTGGTCTCGGCCGGCTCGGTGCTGGTCGCCATCCCCACGTTGGTGATCTTCTTCCTGCTCCAGAAGCAGTTCGTCCGGGGGCTGACCCTCGGCGCCTCGAAGGGCTGACCTCGCCGGTCGCCGGGCCTCCGGCTCACGCCCACTGGACATTCGGAGGAGCGATATGCCTGTCAGGCATAAATATGACTGACAGGCATATCGCTCATTGCGATTCGGCCGCCCGGTCCCGTCACGGACAGCGACGGACACCGGCGTGCCCCTTACGGAGAGATGAGCGGCCATGACGAATCCGACCGTCATCCACGTGCGTCGAGCGCGGACCAGTTTGGTGCTCGACGCGCGCGGCCCGGGCCTGCCCCGGGTCGTGCACTGGGGCGCCGACCTGGGCCCGCTGCCCGCCGACGACCTGCCCGCCCTGGTCGACGCGACCGTCCCGCCGGTCGTGCCGAGCAGCTTCGACGCGCCCACCGTGCTGTCCCTGCTGCCCGAAGCCAGTGCCGGCTGGAGCGGCCGTCCGGGGCTGGCCGGACACCGCAACGGACGGGACTGGTCGACCGCCTTCCGCCTCGACGGGCTCGACGTGTCGGACCGTGGCCCCGACCCGGGCCGCGTGGCGCTGGGTGGCGATTCGGTGGTCGTATCCGAAGAAGACAGCAAGCCCGACGAGTCCGGCGCGGCGCGGGTGACCGTGCGGGCGTCGGACCCCGGCGCGGCACTGTCGCTGACCATCGAGATCACGCTGGACGCGCATGGCCTGCTGACGCTGCGGCACCGGCTGCGCAACGACGGCGACGCCCCCTACGAGCTGCGCGAGCTGACCCCGGTGCTGCCGGTCCCGGCGGTCGCCACCGAACTGCTCGACCTCACCGGACGCTGGTGTCGGGAACGCGCGCCGCAGCGGCACCCGTGGCCGATGGGCGCCTGGGTGCGGGAGGGCCGGCACGGGCGGACCGGGCACGACGCCACGCTGCTGCTGGTGGCCGGCACGCCCGGCTTCGGCTTCGGCCACGGCGAGGTGTGGGCGGTGCACACCGCCTGGAGCGGCGACCACCTCACCGTCGCCGAGCGCCGGCCCACCGGCGAGTCCACCCTGGGCGGTGGGGAACTCCTCGCCCCCGGTGAGATCGTGCTCACCCCCGGCGAGGACTACGCCACTCCCCTGCTGTACGCGGTGCACTCCGCCGCCGGCCTGGACGGGCTCAGCGACGTGCTGCACCGCCACCTGCGGGCCCGGCCCGAGCACCCGGGCACGCCCCGACCGGTCACCCTGAACGTCTGGGAGGCCGTCTACTTCGACCACGACCTGGCCCGGCTCACCGCGCTGGCCGACCGGGCCGCCGAGGTGGGCGTGGAGCGGTTCGTGCTCGACGACGGCTGGTTCCGGGGCCGCCGGCACGACCGGGCCGGCCTGGGTGACTGGTACGTCGACGACGGGGTCTGGCCGGACGGGCTGCAACCGCTGATCGACCACGTGCGCGGGCACGGGATGCAGTTCGGGCTCTGGGTCGAGCCGGAGATGGTCAATCCCGACTCCGACCTGTTCCGCGCCCACCCGGACTGGGTGCTCGCCACCCCCGGTCGGCTGCCGCCCGAGTGGCGCCACCAGCAGGTGCTCGACCTGGCCCACCCGGAGGCGTACGCGCACCTGCTCGGCCGGCTGGACGCGCTGCTGGTCGGGCACGAGGGCATCGCGTACCTGAAGTGGGACCACAACCGCGACCTCACCGAGGCCGGGCACCGGGGCCGGCCGGGGGTGCACGCGCAGACCGTGGCGGTCTACCGGCTGCTCGACGAGCTGCGCCGCCGGCATCCCGGGGTGGAGATCGAGAGCTGCTCCTCCGGCGGGGCGCGGGTCGACCTGGAGATCCTGCGCCGCACCGACCGGGTCTGGGCCAGCGACTGCAACGACGCCCTGGAACGGCTCGCCATCCAACGCTGGACCGGGCTGCTGCTCCCGCCCGAGCTGGTCGGCACCCACATCGGGCCGGAGCGCTCGCACACCACCCACCGGGTGCACGACCTGGGCTTCCGGGCCGTCACCGCGCTCTTCGGCCATCACGGCATCGAGTGGGACATCGGGTCGGTCGACGCTGCGCAGCGCGCCGAGCTGGCCGCCTGGGTCGCGCTGCACAAGCGGCTCCGCCCGCTGCTGCACTCCGGCCGGGTGGTCCGGGTCGACCACCCGGACCCGGCCGTGCAGGCACACGGCGTGGTTGCCCACGACCGCTCCCAGGCGGTGTACGCGGTGTCCCGGCTGACCACCTCCGCCGCGCAGGTGCCCGGAGCGGTACGCCTGCCGGGTCTCGACCCCGCCCGCCGCTACGCCGTCCGCCCGCCGGCGGGCCTGCCGGAGCCGGCGGTGCTGCAGCTGACCGAGCCGGGCTGGCTGCCGAAGGGGGTCACCCTGAGCGGGGCGGTGCTGGGCAGGGTCGGGGTGCAACTGCCGGCCCTGCACCCGGAACAGGCGCTGCTGCTGGAGGTCACCGCGGTCGGCTGAGAAAGTTCGGAAAATCTTCGGGACGGATGTCGAGAACCGGGGCGGCGGCTTCTACCTACGGGTGCAAGCACCGAGAATCGGTGCTCGGACGTGAGGAGCCAGCCGTGAAGTACATGCTGCTGATGCAGTTCAGCGCCGCCGGAACCGACTTCCCCCAGATCGACACCTGGACGCCAGACGAGATCGCCGCGCACATCGGGTTCATGCGGGAGGTGAACGGCAAGCTCGCCGCCGACGGCGAGTGGGTCCAGGGCGAAGGGCTGGGCGGGCCGCAGCAGGCGCGGATCGTCCGGGCCGGCGCGGGCGGCGCCCCGGTGGTCACCGAGGGGCCCTTCGCCGAGACCAAGGAGTTCCTCGCCGGCTGGTGGATCGTCGACTGCGAGACCCCGCAGCGGGCGGTCGAGATCGCCGCGCACATCTCCACCGCGCCCGGCCCCGGCGGTCGGCCGCTCAACATGCCGATCGAGGTCCACCCGGTGATGTCGGCACCGACCCAGGAGATGTGACGACTGGACACCACGAACCGCACCGTCGAGGACCTGCTGCGCGAACTGGCGCCGCAGGTCCTCGGCGTGCTCGCCCGCCGCTTCGGTGACTTCGCCACCGCCGAGGACGCCGTCCAGGAGGCGCTGCTCGACGCGGCCACCCAGTGGCCCGCCGAGGGCCTGCCGGACAACCCGCGCGGCTGGCTGGTGCAGGTCGCGTACCGCCGGATGATCGAGCTGGTCCGGGCCGAGACGGCCCGGCGCGAGCGGGAGGACCGCGCCGCCCGCCGGGAGCCCGACCGGCGGGGGGCCGCCCCGGCGGCGGACGAGTCGCTGGCCACGGACCGGGACGACACCCTGGTGCTGCTCTTTCTCTGCTGCCATCCCACGCTGTCGACCGCGTCCGCGATCGCGCTGACCCTGCGCGCCGTCGGGGGGCTCAGCACCGCCGAGATCGCCCGGGCGTTCCTGGTGCCTGAGGCCACCATGGCCCAGCGGATCAGCCGCGCCAAGCAGCGCATCCGGGACTCCGGGGTGCCGTTCCGGCTGCCCGACCAGCGGGAGCGGCAGGAGCGGCTGGCGGCCGTGCTGCACGTGCTCTACCTGATCTTCACCGAGGGGCACACCGCCACCCTCGGCCCCGACCTGCGCCGGGTCGACCTGTCGGAGGAGGCGATCCGGCTGACCCGGGCCATGCACGCGCTGCTGCCCGCCGACAGCGAGGTCGCCGGGCTGCTCGCGCTGATGCTGCTCACCGACGCCCGGGCCGCCGCCCGTACCGGCCCGTCCGGCGAGCTGATCTCGCTGGCCGACCAGGACCGGTCCCACTGGGACGCGAGCGCGATCGCCGAGGGCACCGCGCTGGTCACCCGGGCGATGACCCGGGGGCCGGTCGGGCCGTACCAGCTCCAGGCCGCCATCGCCGCGCTGCACGACGAGGCGCCGACCGCCGAGGCCACCGACTGGCCGCAGATCCTGGCCCTCTACCAGGTGCTCGAACGGCTCTCCGGCAATCCGGTGGTGGCGCTCAACCGGGCGGTGGCGACCGCCATGGTGGAGGGTCCGGAGGCCGGCCTCGCCGCGCTCGCCACCCTCGCCGCCGACCCCCGGCTGGCCGGGCACCACCGGCTCGACGCGGCGAGGGCCCACCTCTACGAGATGGCCGGGGACCGGGACCGGGCCGTCACGCACTACCGGGCGGCGGCCGGCGGCACGACCAGCCTGCCCGAGCAGCACTACCTGCGGATGCGGGCGGCCCGGCTGTCGGTGGGCGAATAGGTCGGCGGCGCGCGGATAGCCTCCAGCCATGCCGAGCTTCGAGATCACTCCGATAGGCACGGTCCGGAACGACCGGACGGACATCCAGCACACGGACAACTGGGGTGCCGTCCGCAGCACCATCACCATCGACGAGCGCTTCGGCGAGGCGTGCCTCCAGGGTCTGGAGGGCTTCTCGCACGTGGACGTCCTCTTCATCTTCGACCAGTTCCCGGAGCACGGCGACTACCGCGAGCCCCGCCCCTACCGCGGCCGCTCCGACCTCCCGCCCGTTGGCGTATTCGCCGGGCGCGGCCCCCGCAGACCGAACCGCATCGGGGTAACGTGCTGCGCCATCGAATCCGTCCATGGCCGCGAATTGACGGTGCTGGGCCTCGATGCGGTCTCGGGCACCCCGGTCATCGATCTGAAGCCGACGATGGCGGAGTTCCTCCCGGTCGACATCAAGCAGCCGGAATGGGTCAGCCGCGTGATGTCGGAGTACTTCCAGCCGTAGCGTGGTTCCGGTCGCGGCGAGAGATTTCTCCAAGGCCGTGTCGATCCGCGGGCCGCTCGTTCGACGTGGGGGTGCGAGGGCCGAGAGGCGACCCCGCCGGATGAGGAGAACGCGATGCCGCAGTACATGCTGATCATGCGGGGCACCGATGAGACGAACGCGGCCATGATGGCCAACATCGACGAGATGATGGCCGCGACCCGCCTGTTCATCGAGGAGACGGCCAAGGCCGGCGTTTACGTCGCGGCCGAAGGGCTGGACGATCCGGGCCAGGGCGTCGTGGTGCACTTCAGCGACGAGGCCCCGGTGGTCACGGACGGGCCGTACGGAGAGACCAAGGAATTGTTCGGGGGCTTTTTCCTGCTCGATGTCGCCTCGAAACAGGAGGCGGTCGAGTGGGCCAAGCGGGTCCCGTCGGTCCCCGGGTCCAAGATCGAGATCCGGCGGGTGCCCGGGGAGGACGAGGTTCCGCAGGACAACGGGAAGTTCGTCAAGGAAGGGGCCTTGCGCGAGAGCAGCGGCCAGATCTGATGGGTACGGCCGACGTCGAGGCCGTCTGGCGGATCGAGTCGGCGCGGATCGTCGCCGCGCTGACCCGGTTCACCGGCGACTTCGCTCTGGCCGAGGACGCGGCCCAGGAGGCGGTGGCCGAGGCGCTGGTGTCGTGGCCGCTTGCCGCTCCGGCCAATCCGGCCGGCTGGCTGATGGCCACGGCCCGGCGGCGGGCGATCGACGCGATCCGCCGCCGGACCGCCCTGCAGGACCGGTACGCCCTGCTGGCGGCCGGCCCGGCGGTCGACGACGAAATCGACCCCGACAAGATCGACGACGACGTCCTGGCGCTGATGTTCGTCAGCTGCCACCCGGTGCTCTCCCCCGAGGCCCGGGTGGCGCTGACCCTGCGCGTGGTCGGCGGCCTGTCCAGCGAGGAGATCGCCCGCGCGTTCCTCGTGCCTGTGCCGACCGTGCAGGCCCGCATCACCCGGGCCAAGAAGACGATCGCGGCGGCCGGGGTGCCGTTCGAGCTGCCGGCGGCCGGCGAGCGCCGGGACCGGCTGGGCGGCGTGCTCAGCGTCCTCTACGTGATCTTCACCGAGGGGTCGACGGCCACGTCGGGCGACCGGCTGCTGCGCCCCGACCTCGCGTACGAGGCGATCCGGCTGGCCCGCACGCTGGCCGCGCTGCAGCCGGACGAGCCGGAGGTGCACGGCCTGCTGGCGTTGTGCGAGCTGACGGCCGCGCGCTTCCCGGCCCGGACCGGCCCGGACGGTTCGCCGGTCCTGCTGGCGGACCAGGACCGGCGGCGGTGGGACTTCTCGGCGATTCGCCGTGGGCTGGCCGCGCTGGTCAAGGCATCGACTCGCGGCCTCGGCCCCTACGGCCTGCACGCCGCGATCGCCGCCGCCCACGCGTCGGCGCCCTCGGTCGAGGCGACCGACTGGGACCGGATCGTGGTGCTCTACGAGGCGCTCGGCCGGGTCGCGCCCTCGCCGGTGGTCGAGCTCAATCGGGCCGTCGCCGTGGCCATGGCCTCGGGTCCGGCGCAAGCCCTGGCCATCGTGGACGAGCTGATCGCCTTGGACCGGCTCCCCGGTTCGCACTTGGTTCCGACCGTACGCGGAGAGCTGCTGGCCCGCCTCGGCCGGCGACCGGAGGCGCGCGCCGAGCTGGAGCTGGCGGCCCGACTGTGCGCCAACCAGCGCGAACGCTCAGTGCTGCTGCGCAAGGCGGCCGCGCTGGGCTGACTTCTCCCACTCGGCCAGCCGGGATTCGAGCGCGGCCCGGATGCCGTCGATCGCGTCGCCCCAACGGCCAGTCGCAGCGGCGGCTCCGCGTCTCGGCATGACGGTGCACCCTCGCAGCTCCGGTGAGGCGAACCACGCAGCTCATCGCGTAGTCGGCAGGGGAGGTGGCCGGGTCCGTGCGGACCCGGCCACCGGTGGTACGCCGCGGCTCAGCTCGCGGTGCAGGTCACCGCGGGTGCCGGGTTGGTGCCGTTCCAGCTGGCGATGAAGCCGAAGCTGGTGCTGGCGCCGGCGCCGAGCCGGCCGTTGTAGTCGACGTTGCGGGCGGTGTACGCCGCGCCGGAGCTGCTCAGCGCGGCGTTCCAGGACTGGCTGACCGTCTGGCCCCCGGCGAAGGTCCACTTCGTCGTCCAGCCGGTGATGGCGGCCGAGCCGGCGGTCACCTTGACCTCACCCTGGAAGCCGCCCTGCCACTGGTTGACGATGGTGTAGCTGGCCGTGCAGCCGCCGGTCGGGGGCGTCGTGGGCGGCGGGGTGGTCGGGGTGGGGGTCGTCGGCGTCGGCGTGGTGCCGGAGTAGACCGAGGCCTCCCTGGCGGTGGCCTTGATGCCGTTGGCGCCGTTGAAGATCCGCTGGCCCCAGCTGGTCAGCTGGGCCGGGTCGAAGTTGGTGGCCATGTCGAGGTACTCGACCCCGCCGCCGTTGCCGCTCCACGACCAGCCGAGCCAGCCGATCCGGTTGGCCTGACTGTAGGAGAGGATGGTGTCCTCGTCCGGGTTGCCGTCGGAGTGGTTGAAGCCGAACTCGCCAACCACGATGGGCAGCCCGGCGCTGCGGAACCGGCCGAGGTAGTCGGTGATCTCGGCGGCGGTGTCGAAGACGCCGTACATGTGGATCGAGAAGACGGTGTTCTTCGCCGGGTCGGCGTTGAACACCGTCGCCGCGTTGTCCCGCATGGTGAAGGACCAGTCCTGCCCCCAGTTCGGGGCGTCCACCATGATGGTGTGCGCGAGGCCGCCGGCGCGCAGCCGCTTGATCGCGTTGGCGCTGTCGGTGGCCCAGGTCGCGTAGCCCTGGTTGCCGTACGGCTCGTTGCCGATGTTGACGATGACGTACTTCTCCTGGCCGTTGAGCGCGCCGGCGATGCTCAGCCAGTAGTCGACCGCCCGGTCGAGGGTGATGGCGCCGCTCTGCTCGCCGTAGCCGGTGGTGTCGTGCACCTCCAGCACGCAGATCAGCCGGTTGGCCTTGCAGAGCGAGATGACGTTGCTGACGTCGGCGGCGCTGTTCTTCGCCCAGCGGTCGCCGGTGGCCAGCACCACCCGGACGGCGTTCGCGCCGAGTGCCTTCACGTTGGCGAAGGAGCTGGTCTGCTGCGGGTACCAGGTGTGGGCGTGGTTGACGCCGCGCATGACGAACTCGGTGCCTCCTGCGTCGTAGAGCCGGCCGTTGGCGACCGAGAACCCGGCGGCGGCGTGGGCCGGCTGGACGAACACGAAGACGGCGGCGAGGACGGTGAGCAGGACGGCGCCGGCGACGGAGAGTCGCTTTCTCATGGCTTTCCTCAGGAAGTGTCGACCCCGTTGCCCTGGCGGGGTTGCGGTGGTTGGTGACGGTCGTGGCGGCTGTAGCCCGGCAGCCGCCGCTCGACTCCCTGGTCGTGCGCAGGGATCAGCGTAGGACGATGCGTTCGGGAAAGCAACCGGTTAAGTAAGCGCCCCGCTCGGCGGGAACGCCTGTGGCGGCCCACGCCGACCGCGAGCCGCCACAGGGGCCGTCATCCCCACCACAAGGATGTGACGCCACCGGCTCTGAACCGGTTAAGCCCGGACCCTAGGCACGGCTCGCGCTCCCGTCAAGGGGTCGCCACCGGGGAGCCGCCGCACCGACGTCGGGGGACCACCGCCACGGGTGACGGCTGCGCCGGAACGGGACAGGTGGGGTTGACCGGCACCGGGCGGGGTATCCCGTGACGATCGTGGGGCGGAAGGAGAAACCAGGATGGTCACCGTCGGCTACACCCTGATGTGCGAGCAGGCCGGCCCGAAGCAACTGGTCGACTACGCGGTACGGGCGGAGGCGGCCGGCTTCGACCAGCTGGTGATCTCCGACCACTACTACCCGTGGCTGGACTCCCAGGGCCACTCCCCGTACGCCTGGTCGGTGCTCGGCGCGGTCGCGCACGCCACCAGCCGCGCCGAGCTGATGTCCTTCGTGACCTGCCCGATCCTGCGCTACCACCCGGCCGTCGTGGCGCAGAAGGCCAGCACCGTCGGCGCGCTCTCCGACGGCCGCTTCACCCTCGGCCTCGGCGCCGGCGAGAACCTCAACGAGCACGTGGTCGGCGGCTGGCCGCACGTACAGCAGCGGCACGAGATGTTCGAGGAGGCGTTGCAGATCATCCGGCCGCTGCTCAACGGCGAGACGCTGACCTTCTCCGGCAACCACTTCGACGTGCCGGAGGCGTACCTGTGGGACCGGCCGGACCAGCCCGTCGGAATTGCCGTCGCGGCCTCCGGGCCGTCGTCGGCCGCGCTCGCCGCCGAGTACGCCGACGGCATCGTCGCCACCGAACCCGACCGCCGGATCATCCAGCTCTACGACGACGCGGGCGGCGCCGGCCAGCCCCGCTACGGCCAGGTGGCCATCTGCTACGGCCCGGACGAGGCCGAGTGCCGCAAGCTCGTGCATGACCAGTTCCGCTGGTTCGGCATGGGCTGGAAGGTCAACGCCGACCTGCCCGGGCCCGAGGCGTTCGCCGCCGCCACCCAGTACGTCCGCGAGGAGGACGTCGCCGAGGGCATCTCCTGCGGCCCCGACGTCGACCGGCACGTCGAGGCGTTCAAGCAGTTCGTCGACGCGGGCTTCACCCACGTGGCCATCGTGCAGGTGGGCGGCGAGACCCAGCCGATGTTCCTGGACTGGGCGCAGGAGGAACTGCTCCCCCGGCTGCGCGAGCTGTGAGGCTCCGGCTGACCGCGCCCGGACGCTTCGGGGCGTCCGAGCTGCGGCTCGCCCTGGCCGCACCCCGCCCGACCGCCGGCCTCACCAGCGAGTGGCGGCTGGTGGACGGGCTGCGGACGCACACCCGTCGTTCCCGGAACCCGGGCAGCGACGCGCCGCCGGTGGTGCTGGTGCACGGGCTCGCGGTGTCCCACCGCTACCTCACCCCGCTGGCCGTCGCGCTCTCGGCCACCCATCCGGTGTACGTGCCGGACCTGCCCGGCTTCGGGCTGACCGCGCGCCCCGGGCGGGCGTACGACGTCGGCCGGCACGCCGCGTTCCTGGCGGCCTGGCTGGCCGCGTACCGGCTGCCGCCGGTCTGCCTGGTGGGGCACTCGTTCGGCGCGGAGGTGGCCGCCGCGCTGGCGGCCCGCCGGCCCCGGGCGGTCCGCGCGCTGGTGCTGGCCGGCCCGACCAGCGACCCGGCCGCCCGGTCCCGCCGGGGCCTGGTCGGCCGCTGGCTGCTGGACACCGTGGCGGAGGCGCCGCTGCAGGCCCCCGTCCTGCTCCGCGACGTCTGGGACGCCCGCCCCTGGCGGGTCGCCGCCACCGTGTCGCACTCCGTTCACAACCGCGTGGAGGAGGACCTGGTCCGGCTCGCCGCGCCGACCCTGGTGCTCACCGGCGCCCGGGACACCGTGGTGCCGCCGGCCTGGCGCGCCCAGGTGACCCGGCTGATCCCCCACGCCCGGGCGGCCACCGTCCCCGGCGCCGCGCACAACGTGGTCACCACCGCACCCCGGCAGGTGGCCGACGCGATCCGTGCCCTGCTCGCCCCCGACCCTGACAAGGTGGACCCATGCGCATCGGAAACACGGAGGTCCGATTCCTCGGCGGCGGCCTCGGCTGCCTGCTGATGATCCTCTTCTCGATCCTCGCCTCGGTCGTGCTGACGGTGCTGCTCAACGTGATCCTCTGAGCCGGCCCCGCAGGCCCGCCTCCCGAGCCCGCTGCCACACCTGGTCAGAGGGGGCGCCAGGTCGTCGGATCGGTGGGATTGGCGACCAGGCGGATGGTCGCGGCCAGGCGGAGCGCCCCGGAGCGGCCACCCACCGCCTTCAGGGCGGCCGAGGACTCGGTGCTGACCTCGGCGACGCAGTCGCGGCAGCCGGGCACCTGCGCGACCCGGTAGGCGCCCATGCCCTTCGGCCCGTCCACCGCTGCGCCGACCCGGCCGTCCACCGAGATCGTGGAGCCGCCCAGGTCGCTGCCGTCCCCGTCGTACATCCCGTTGCTCATGCCGATCGACAGGTCCCCCCGGTTCCCCTCGTCCCCGATCGGGCCGGACACGAGGTAGTTCGCGTCGGCGTTCAGCCACCTGCCCTCCCAGGTGCGCAGCTCGACGCCGATGAGCTTCGCGCGGGGTGGGACGTCGAACGACCGGAACGGCACGGTGACGCGCTCGTCCTGCCAGGTCAGCCCGGCCACGACCTGACGCGCGACCTCCTCCGGCGGCGCCAGGCTCCGGACGGTGACGGAGACCCAGCCGCCCGGGGCGTACTGCCACGACAGCAGCGTCTGCTCCCGGTCGGTGTGCAGATACGCCGGTTGCCCGTCCACCGGCCCGACCGGCGTACCGGGGGCCTCCAGCGAGGGCACCTGACCGGTGAGCCCGGAGCCGAGCTGCGGCGAGAAGATGTCGACCCCGCGCGCACCCATCCGGACCGTGGCCCACCCGCCGATGCCCATCATCGGTCCCGGCTCCACCGGGCCGCCCGGCACCAGCGGATCGGGCACGATCGCCTCCACCGACTGGATCGCGACGCCGGTGCGGCTCACCTGGTGGATGGCGCCCGGCGGCACCCAGCCGAGCCGGAGCGACCGTCGGGTCGGGTCGAATCGCGCGGGCGCCACCGCCGGCGCCTCCCCCTGGGTCGTGACCGGGCCGCCCGGGGCGGCGGTGGAGCGGCTCGGGGTCGCGGCGGGACGGCTCGGGGTGGCCGTCGCGGCGCTCCGACCGGGCGTCGGCGCGTCCCCGTCGCCGGGAGTGGTGAGCGCGCCCGGCCTGCCGAGCACCGTGGCGGATCCCAGCAGCACGACGGCGGCGACCGCCGCGACGGCGGCCACGGCGATCCCCCGTCGACGGCGCACCGCCCGCTGCCCGGCGACCAGTAGCGTCTCCGCCGGCACGCCACCGGCCGGCAGGTCGTCCGCCGCCCGGGCCAGCAAGGACCGGACCAGCGTCTCGTCGTCCCGGTTCATCGGTTCACCTCCGTCCCGTCGCCCAGCGGCAGCCGCCTGCGCAGCGCGGCCAGCCCTCGCGCCGTCTGGCTCTTCACGTTCCCGGTCGAACAGCCGAGCACCTCGGCGGTTTGCTCCACGCTCAGGTCGGCGTAGAAGCGCAGCACCAGCACCACCCGCTGGCCGGGCGGCACCGCCGCCAGCGCGGCCCGCACCGCAACCGCGTCCACGACGGACTCGTCCGGGCCGGACGAACCACCGCGGGACTCGGGCTCGGGCGCCCGCTCGAAGAGCTGCACGCCGAACCACCGGGAACGCCGCTCCTGCCGGAACGCGTTGACCAGCATCCGGTGCACGTACGCGCCGACGTCGTCGGCGCCCCGCGCCCGGCCCCACTTCACGTAGAGGCGGGTCAGGGTCTGCTGCACCACGTCGTCGGCCCGGTGCGTGTCACCGGTCAGCAGGTACGCCGTGCGTCGCAGCCTCGGTGTCGCCGCCTCGACGAACTCGACGTACTCCTGCCGTTGCGTGGCATGCATCGACCACTCCCCGTTCCCGGACGCCGGCGTCCTCACCGTACGGATGGGCGCGGGGCCCGCAACGGTTGCACGGCTCACGGAAGCCGCCAGGTGGACTCGTCGCCGGGGCGGTCGACCAGCCGCACGGCGGCGGCGAGGGCGAGGGCGCCGTCCGGCCCGCCGATCGCGGCGAGCCCCCGGATGGTGAGTGCCACGACCTCGCCGGCGCACGCCTCGCCCAGCCCACCCACCCGGTACGCTCCGAGGCCGCCCGGCGCCGCGTCCACCGTTCGTCCGGCGGCCGTCGTGCCGGTCCGCACCACGCCGACGGTCAGGTCCTCGTGCGGCCCCGTCGCGCCGAGGACCCGGTACCCGCACCGCGCCCGGTGCCACCGGCCGTCGCGCCAGTCGACCACCGTCGTCTCCCAGCGCGCGCCGTCGGCCGGGGCCACGGCGAGGAAGGGCACCCGGGCGGGCTCCTCCGTCCAGACCAGCCCGTCGGCGATCCGCCGCAGCGTCCGCGCCGGGGCGGGCAGATTGGTGCCCAGGACGGTCACCGCGGTGCCGGGCCGGTGCTGCCAGGTCAGCGAGGTGTGTCCGTGGTCCGGGTCGGCGTACAGCTGGGCCGTGCGGCCCTGCACGGACACGTCCGGGCCGCGCCGCCAACCGCGGTGGGTGGCGGAGGTGTCCACGGCGGACCCCACCCGCACCGAGAGCACCCGACTGCCGGCCATCGGGCCGGTCACCGGGCCCTCCCAGGCGATCAGGGACCGTTCCCCCCGGTGGCTGGCGCACGTCCGGTGGGTCATCCCGTCGGGCAGCCAGTCCGTCCGGAAGAGCGGCCGTACCAGGTCGAGGTCGGTCCTGCCGTGCATCGGTCGCTCCCCCGCGTCGTCAGCGCTGTCACCCAGGTGATGGCCGTGACGGTGTGAAGGGTTGCACCCGGGAGTTCAGCGGCGCAGCCCCAGCGGCCGGCGCCTGCCGGGTGGCGACCCGGACGGCCTTGATCGACACGAGCTGCGGCGTGTCGGGGTGACCGGCGGCGGGGATGCCGCGACCCGCCGCAACCAGCGTCGATCAGCCGTGGCGCACGCCCGGCGGCCAGCGGTCAGGCCGGGCGCAGGTCCAACTCGGCGACGACCGGGTAGTGGTCGGAGGCCCGGTCGGCGTCCCCGCCACGGACCACCCGCACCTCGCGGGTCAGCGCGGCGACCGGCGCGGTGCCGAGCAGGTAGTCCAGTCGCATGCCGGCGAACTCCCCCCCGCCGTGCCGGGTCGGCACGGTGTGGCCGTCCGCCTCGGGCGCGCCGGCGGCGCGGGCCGGCCAGAGGTCGACCAGGCCGGCGTCGACCAGCCGGGCGACGGCGCGGGTGTCCACGGTGCGGCCGTCGCGGCGCAGGTGCCGGCGGCGGTAGTGCATCGGCAGGCCCGCCAGCCGGTCGGTGTGCTCCGCCGTGGGCTCCAGCGTGTTCAGGTCGCCGGCCAGCAGCGCCAGCGGACCGCCGGTCTTTCGCACGGCGGCCGCCAGCCAGTCCGCCTCCATCCGTCGCCGGCCCCCGGAGTACGGGTTGAGGTGGGTGCTGAACACCGTCAACGGCCCCTGCCCGGTGTCCACCCGTAGCCAGGCGGCGGCGTGGTGGAACGGCCGGCGCACCCGGCCGGCGGCCAGCACCCGCAGCGGCGGTCGGACCAGCACGGCCACCGGCTGCCCGAAGCAGGAGCGGGCCAGGTGCGGACGCATCCCCAGCCGGCCCGCCACGTCGTCGAGCAGCCCACCCCGGTCGAAGCCCCGCAGCTCCTGCAGGGCCAGCACGTCCGGCCGCTGCGCGGTGACCACCCCGACCACGAGGTCCCGCCGGTCGGGCCCGCTGCGGTCCCGACCGCCGGTCCTGATGTTCCAGGTCATCACGCGCAGCATGGGCGGCGTCGTCACTGCGGCCGGGCGGCCTTGGCCAGCTCGTCGTCGAGCTCGCCGACCTGCTCCGACTCGATGGCCGGCCGGTTGCCCTCGTAGACGTCGGCGTTGGGGCGGACCACCCAGTAGAGCAGCCCGATCCAGAGCGCGCTGAGCAGGATCGCGCCCATGAAGTCCGTCGGGTGGTGCATGCCCCGGTACATCCGGGACACGGCCACCCCGACCGGCATGATCACGGCCAGCGCCACGAACAGCCAGCGCCACCAGCGGTCGGTACGCGGCAGGACGATCAGCGTGATCGCCACCCAGACGCAGATCGTCGCCGCGATGTGGCCGGAGGGGAAGGATGAGGTCGGCATGGGGCCGTCGAGGTTCTCCACCGGCGGGCGCGGCCGGTCCACGGCCGCGGCGGAGGCGAGGAAGAGGCTCAACTCGCCGAACATGGTCAGCGCCACGAAGAGCACCGGCCGCCAACGCCGCCACACCGCCAGCACGAGCGGGCAGAAGACCAGCGAGATGAGCAGGATGGCGTGGGTGTCGCCGGCCTTGCTCCACCAGTGGCTGACCTCGTCCCGGCCCGGGGTCCGGTGCTCGGCGAACCACCTCGGCACCTCCGTGTCCAGGGTGGCGAAGAAGGTCCCGCCGGCGTGGTAGCTGACGAACATCCCGAAGCCGTAGAGCGCGCCGAGCACCAGCACCCAGCCGACCAGCAGCTCGAAGACGGCGGCCCGAGGGTGCGGCAGCAGGTGCGCCTCGTCGGGGGCGGGGGCGACCTCGTGCGCGGCCTCCGGCTCCAGCCCCTCGGTCAGCGCCGGCACCCGGCGGCCGCGCTCCAGCCGCCACAGCCGGAAGGCGTACGCGGTGACGCCGAGCCAGGCGGCACCGAGCAGCCAGGCCCCGAGCACGTCGGAGACGAAGTGCACGCCGAGCGCGATCCGGGTCAGACCGATGAGGAAGACGAGCAGGGCGACCAGGGCGATCGCCGGCTTGCGCCAGCGGAACGACAGGGCCGGCAGGAACACCAGCAGCAGCGCCCCGTACGCGACGAAGGAGCCCAACGCGTGGCCGCTGGGGAAGCTGTCCCCGGCGTAGGTGCCAATCGGCACCTCCACCTCGGGACGCAACCGGTCGACCAGGGTCTTGAGCGCCGGGTCGAGGATCAGCGCGCCGAGCCCGGTCACGATCAGGAACACCGCGAGCCGGCCCTGTCGGCGGATCAGCAGCCCGATCACGGCGACCGAGACCAGCCAGATGATCACCGCCCGGCCGCCGAGGTCGGTGAGGGCGTTGAGCACGGTCACCAGCGGCCCGTGCGGCGCGACCAGATCGTTGAGCCAGGCCGCCACGCCGTGGTCGACGTCGTAGAGCGGGGTCCAGCGGACCCGAACCAGCACCAGCAGCAGCCCGAACCCGACGCCGGTCCCGAGCACGAGTGCCAGGCCGGCGAGCGTCCGCTCGGTGAAATGACCCAGGGGTCGTCGTAACACGTCGATGACCGCGCTCACGGCAGCCTCCCTCTCGCTCCTGGCGGAGCGCTGTACCCGATCCGCGCTCGGCGTACACCGGGGGGTGCCGGAACGGGGGTCTACAGCGAGGTCATCTCACCGGTGTCCTGCAGCTCCTCCCGCTCGGCCTCGGGCTCCCACAGGTCCGGCTGGGCCGGCTCCTGCACCCCGATCCGCATCGCCTCCAACTGGGCGGCGAAGGCCAGCCCGCCGAAGAGCGCCATGCCGGTGAGGTTGGCCCAGAGCAGCAGGGCCATCATGCCGGTCAGCGCGCCGTAGGTCTGGCCGAATTCGTCGCTGAACGTGACGTACCCGGCGAGCAGCAGGCTGGCCAGCCACCAGAGCGCGGTGGCGATGCCGGCGCCGAAGAAGAGCCAGGACAGGCCGGGCTGGTTGCGGCGGGGCGAGTGCCGGAAGAGCACCGCCACGGCGAGCACGGTCAGCCCGAGGCTCAGCGGCCAGCGGATCACGTCCCAGGCGCCGTCGGCGAACGCGCCCCACTCGTAGTGCCGCTGCACGGAGTCGCCGATCGCCCCGCCGCCGACCAGGATCAGGAAGCCGGCCAGCGCCGGCCCGCCGGCGGTCACCGCGAGGACGGCGGCCCGGACGTACTTGGCCAGGGCCGGGCGGTCCCGCTCCACGCCGTAGATCCGGTTGGCGCCGCGTTCGATCTGGGCCATCGTGGTGGTCAGCGCCACCAGGCCGGTGAACAGACCGAGGGTCAGCGCCAGCTCGCCGGCCCGCTCGGTGCGCTCACCGTCGCCGAGCAGCTCGCGGACCACCGACTCGCTCTGCCCGGGGGTGAGGGCCAGCACGGTGTCGGCGACCACCTGGCCGCCCTCCTCCACGCCGAGTTCGCTGATCAGACCGGTCAACGCGATCATGAACGGCACCACGGCGAGGCAGAGCTGCAGGGCGAACGCCCGGGAGTGGCTGAAGCCGTCGCCGTAGCGGAACCGGATGAAGGCGTCGCGCAGCAGGCACCAGCCGCCCTGCCGGCGCAGGGTGCGCCAGGCGTCGTCGGCGGAGAGATCGTCCTCCGCCATCAGCCGGGTCTCGGGGACGAGCTTGGTGCTACTCACGGCGCGCCTCCTCGATCAGCCGCTCGCCCCGCTCCGCCGCCGCCTCGGCGTCCATCGTCAGGTCGGGGTGGCGCTCGGGGCGCGGCACGCAGAGCCAGAGCGACTGCGGCTTGACCTCGGCGGTCAGCGAGCGGCCGGGCTCGATCAGGTCGCCGTCGAGCTCCCGGGGCTGGGCCCGATTGCTGGTGATCTGCACCCGGCGGGCCCGGAAGACCTCCATCCGGGGCACGCTGCCGCGCCGGCGCACCAGCGCCCAGCCCATGGCCAGCCAGTGGCCCAGCGTACGGGGGGTGAGCACGGCCACGTCGAGCCAGCCGTCGTCGGGCTCGGCGTCGGTGAGCAGGCGCACCCCGCCCTGGAGCCGGCCGACGTTGGCGACCAGCACGGAGCGGGCCCGGCGGCGCAGCGGCGGCCGGTCGTCGATGCGGATCGAGACTCGCATCGGCCGGTCCCGCAGGTGCTTCGCGGCACCCATCACGTACGCGGGCCAGCCGATGCGCGCCTTGGTCGTCTCGGAGGTGTCCCGGAGCATCTGGGCGTCGAAGCCCATCCCGGCCATCACGGCGAAGTACCGGTTCTCGACCGCGCCGACGTCCAGCCGGCGCATCCCGCGCTCCACGGCGACCTGCAGGCCGGCGGCCAGGTCGTTGGAGAGCCCGAGGTTGGCGGCGAGCAGGTTGCCGGTGCCCTGGGGCAGCACGGCCAGCGCGGCGTCGGTGCCGACCAGCCCGCTGACGCAGGCCATCACGGTGCCGTCGCCGCCGCAGGCGAAGACCACCTGGGCGCCGGCGGCGACGGCCGCCTCGGTCTGGCCCCTGCCCGGGTCCTCGACCGTGGTCTCGTACCAGGTCGGCTCGGGCCAGCCCGCCGCGGCGAGGGCATCGTCCACCGTGCGGCGGAACTGGTCCAGATCGGTCACCTTCGAGGGGTTGACCACCACCGCCGAGCGCGGCGGGGCGTCGTCGGCGGTCACCGGGCGCGTCTGCTCTCCACCATCCACGGCGCAAGTGTGCAGCAAGCGGGGCCGGTCAGCGAGCCGACGCGGGGGGACGTTGCACTGGCCGCAATCAGGTTTGAAAAGCCCCGCCACCGGTTGGCCCGCTCACCGCGGGCCGCGCCCTCGGCCATCTCGGTCACCCACCGGGCGCGGGTGGCCGCTTCGCCGGGACGATCCACCCCCCGGCGAAGCGGGAGCCGAGGCACCGGGTACCGGTCAGGCCGCCGTCCGCAGCGCCGTCTCGACCCGCCGGCGCAGGTCGTCGAGGTTCAGCCCGGCCTCGGTGAGCACCACGGCGGCGAGGCCGCCGCCCTCGCGCAGCAGCCCGAGCAGGATGTGCTCGGTGCCGATGTGGTGGTGGCGCAGCCGGATCGCCTCGCGCAGGGAGAGCTCCAGCACCTTCTTGGCGCGGGGGGAGAACCGCCTGTCGTCGTACCGCCGGAAGCCCCAGCGGCGGCGCGGCGCGGGCGCGGCCTCGCGCAGCGCGTCGGGACCGAAGGACTCCTCGATCCGGGCGACGATGGCGGTGAGGTCGATGCCGATCTCGCGCAGCGCGGCGGCGTCCGCCTCGCCGAGACCGCTGGCACCGGGCGCGGTGTGCCGGGCGATGGCGGCGCGCAGGTCCTCCGGGCGCACCCCCGCCTCGGTGAGCACCCGGCTGGCCAGCGCGTCGCCGTCGGCGAGGACGCCGAGCAGCAGGTGCTCGGTGCCGACCGGCCGCTGCCGCTCGGCTCGCGCCTCGTCGACCGCCCGGTGCACGACCGCACGGGCCCGGTCGGTGAACCGTTCGAACATCACGCCTCCCAGGTTCCTCGGACCGCCGGTCGCCCGGCGTGCTTCTTGTGGACCGCCTGCCGGCTGACCTCGAGCGCATCGGCGATGTCCTGCCAGGACCAGCCCTGTCGACGGGCGTTGTCCACCTGGACGACCTCCAGCCGTTCGAGGAGCCGGCGCAGGGCGAGCACCGCCCGGAGCCCGACCCTGGGGTCGGTGCTGCCGGCGGCCGCCGCGAGTTCCGTTGCCTGACTCATGTCGTCAACTTACGTTGACAGCGCCACCCTGTCAACCCTCGTTGACAACACGGGTGTCCGACCCGGCGCGCGGACCGACCGCCCGACACGACCGCCGACGCCCCGACCAGGGGCTTCCGCGGTGCTACGGTCCGCTGATGTTCCGCCGCGCTCCGTCCGACCGACCCGAGCCGCTGACCTGCCGACTCGCCGCCGGGCGGGTCGCCCTGGAGGTCGCCGGCGGCAGCGTGGTCGGCCACCGCTACCCGGCCAACTTCGACCTGCTGCACGTCGATGCGACGCTGCCCTTCATCGCCGTCGTCGACGGCATGGGCTCCGGCGAGGGCGCCCGGGTGGCCGGCACCACGACGATGACCACCCTGGTCGAGGCGGTCCGCGGTGACTGGCCCGCAGTCGGAGCGCGCGAGCTGCGCGCGGCGGTCGCCGACGCCCGATCCCTGGTCCGCGCCGCCGGCGCGCGGCTGACCGAGCTGACCGGCTGCACGCTGACCGCCCTGCTGGTCGAGCCGGACGGCGAGCAGGTGTGGCTCGTCCAGCTCGGCGACTCGCGGGCGTACCGGCTGCGCGACGGCGTGCTGGAACTGATGACGGTCGACCACACGGCCGCCTGGCTGGGGCTGCTGCACGGCTGGTACCGGGCCGGCTCCGCGGAGGCCGGCCGGGCCCGCTACCAGCTGCTGCGCTACGTCGGCCACCCGGACAACCCGGACGCGGACCTGCTCGCCGTGCCGCTGCGGGTCGGCGACACCTGGCTGCTCTGCACCGACGGGGTGAGCGACCAGGTGGACTACCACCGGATGCGGGAGGCCCTCGCCGGCGGCGACCCGAAGCGGGCGGTGCGCAGCCTGCTCACCAGCAGCCTGGCCGAGGGCGGGGAGGACAACGCCACCGCCGTGGTGCTTCGGGTCCGGCCTGGCACCGAGGGTGACGGCGAACACCTTTGACGGTCTGACGTTCTGTGCAAACATTGTCAGCATGTCGAGCGATAGGTTGGCGGCGATCCTCGCCGCCGCGTACGAGTGCTTCACCCGGCACGGCGTGCGGCGTACGACGATGGACGACATCGCGGCCACCGCCGGGATGTCCCGCCCCGCCGTCTACCAGTACGTCCGCAACAAGGACGACGCCTACCGACGACTGGCCGAACGGCTCTTCGCCGACTCCCTCGCCCAGGCCCGCCGAGCGGCCACCGCGCCCGACGCCGACCTGCGACAGCGGCTGCACGACGTGCTCGCCGCCAAGCTCGAACTCACTCTCCGACTGCACCGGGAGAGCCGGCACGCCGCCGAACTCCTCGACACCAGCACCCGGCTCACCGGCGACCTCGCCGAGGCGTACACCCGGGAGCTGACCGACGTGGTCGCCGGCGCGCTCGCCGACGCCGCCGGGCCGCGCGCCCGCGCCGTCGCCGACGTGCTGGTCGCGCTCACCCGCGGCCTGGAGGCCGACCTCACCGACCCCGACCTGCCCCGACGGCGGCTGCGCGAGGGTGTCGCGCTCCTCGTCGCCGGCCTCACCCACCCGGGAGCCCCCGCATGACCACCTCCGTCCTGATCACCGGCACCTCCTCCGGCATCGGCCGCGCCACCGTCCGCCATCTCGCCCGCCGCCCCGAGTTCACCGTCTACGCCACCGCCCGCAAGGTCGAGGCGATCGCCGACCTCGCCGACAGCGGCGCCCGCCTGCTCCCCCTCGACGTCACCGACGAGGAGTCCATGCGGGCCGCCGTCGCCGCCGTCGAGGCCGCCCACGGCCAGGTCGACGTGCTGGTCAACAACGCCGGCTACGGCGAGTACGGGCCGATCGAACAGGCCCCGCTGGACCGGGTCCGGGCCCAGTTCGAGACCAACGTCTTCGGGCTCAGCCGGCTCACCCAGCTCGTGCTGCCCGGCATGCGCCGGGCCGGCCGGGGCCGGATCGTCAACGTCAGCTCGATGGGCGGCCGGCTGGTCTTCCCCGGCGGCGGCTACTACCACGCCAGCAAGTACGCGGTGGAGGCGATCTCCGACGCGCTGCGCCAGGAGGTGCGGCCGTTCGGCATCGACGTGGTGGTCGTCGAGCCCGGCCTGATCCGGACCGGGTTCGGGGCGGTGGCCGCGAAGTCGCTCGGCGCGGGCGGCGACCCGGCCGGGCCGTACCGGACGATGGTCGCCTCGGTGGACGCGGCGATGGCCAAGTCCTACGCCAACCCGATGCTGGCCGCGACGCCCGAGACGGCGGCCCGGGTGATCGAGCGGGCAGTCACCGCCCGCCGCCCCCGCACCCGCTACCTGGTCACCGCCGCCGCCTGGGCGATGGTGCACACCCGCCGGCTGCTCGGCGCGCGGGTCTTCGACACGGTCGCCCGGCTCCAGTTCCGCTGAGCCGCCGCCGGCCCGGCCGACCCGCCGTCGCCCGGTGCGCCGACCGGCACGCCGGACGCCCGGCGCCCGGGTGTGCCGATCCCGGCCCGCCCGGGCGGCGGCGCGACTAGCGTCGGTGGGGTCGGCGTGGCCGTACCGTGCGGGGCGCCCGGGAGGTGAGCCGGATGACCGGATCCGCCGACGCGCCGGTGGTCGCCGGCATCAGCGTGTTGCCGCAGGCCATGGAGGTCGTCCGCGAGGCGACCCGGGCGGCCGCCGCGCACCGCCGGGACCTCGTCCTGCTGCACGCCTTCAACTGGCAGGCGGCGTTCGAGGCGCCCTCGGTCGCCGAGCCCCGCGCCGAGGCCGAAGAGATGATCGCCCAGGCCGCCGCGGCCGCCGCCGAGATCGAGTCGGCGGTGTCGGTCAGCGGCGAGATCGTCGAAGGCCCCCCGCTGGACGCGCTGATCCGCCGCTCCGAGACGGCGTTCCTGGTGGCCGTCGGCGACGGCGGCATGACCACGTGCGGGGACTGCGTACCCGCCGACGCGCCGGCGGTGCAGCTCGCCGCCCGCGCCGGCTGCCCGGTGCTGGTGGTCCGCCGCGAGCCACCCGTCGCCGGGCCGGTGCTGGTCGGGGTGGACTTGTCGGCGAGTTCGCGGACGGCGCTCGACTTCGCCTTCGACTGCACCGCCCGCCGGGAGGCCCGGCTGCTCGCGGTGCGGGTCGTCGAGCCGGGACGGGCCGACGACGGCGACGACGTGCTCATCGAGGCGGTGGCCGAGGTCGGGCGGCGGTACCCCGGCGTCGCGGCGGAGTGCCACACCGTCCGCGGCGACCCGGGCAGCGTCCTCGTCGAGCAGTCGCGGTCGGCCCAACTGGCGCTGGTCGGCGCCCGGGGCGACGAGCCGTGGCGCGGCATGCTGGGCGCGGTGAGCCAGACCCTGCTCTACCACGCGCCGTCGCCGGTCATCGTGGTCCGCGGCCTGACCGCCACGCCACCGGACGGGCCGTGACGCCCCCCGGTCCCGGGACCAACGGCCCTGATCCACTCGCACCCGGCCGGGTCAAGCTGGACAGGCCCCGGGTGATATCCGCCTTCGGGCTGCAGAAGTCCCCGACGCGCGAGAGGCTATTGCAGCATGGACACCGCTCTCGACCTGCACAGCCCACTGACCGAAGACGAGCTGCGCCGGCTGGACGCCTACTGGCGGGCGGCTAACTACCTCACCGTCGGGCAGATCTACCTGCTCGACAACCCGCTGCTCCGCGAGCCGTTGAAGCCCGAGCACGTCAAGCCGAGACTGCTCGGCCACTGGGGCACCAGCCCGGGGCTCAACCTGCTCTACGCGCACCTCAACCGGGTCATCGTCAACCGTGACCTGTCGGCCATCTTCATCACCGGCCCTGGCCACGGCGGGCCGGCGGTGGTGGCGAACACCTGGTTGGATGGCACGTACAGCGAGCTCTACCACGCGGTGAGCCGGGACGAGACGGGCATGGCCCGGCTGTTCCGCCAGTTCTCCTTCCCGGGCGGCATCCCGAGCCACGTGGCGGCGGAGGTGCCGGGTTCGATCCACGAGGGCGGCGAGCTGGGGTACGCGCTCAGCCACGCCTACGGCGCCGCCTTCGACAATCCCGACCTGCTGGTCGCCTGCGTCATCGGCGACGGCGAGGCGGAGACCGGGCCCCTGGCCGGGAGCTGGCTGTCCAACGTCTTCCTCAACCCGGCCCGCGACGGCGCGGTGCTGCCCATCCTGCACCTCAACGGCTACAAGATCGCCAGCCCGACGGTGCTGGACCGGATCCCCACCGACGACCTGCTCGAGCTGATGCACGGCTACGGCTACCAGCCGTACGTCGTCGCCGGCGACGACCCGACCACGGTGCACCAGAGCCTCGCCGCCACCCTGGACCGGGCGGTCGACGAGATCACCGAGATCCAGCGCCGGGCCCGCTCCGGCGGCGACAGTCGCCGCCCCCGCTGGCCGATGATCATCCTCCGTACGCCGAAGGGCTGGACGGGCCCACGGGAGATCAAGGGCAAGCAGGTCGAGGGGACCTTCCGCTCCCATCAGGTGCCCATCGACGGGGTGCGGAAGAGCCCGGAGGCCCTGGCCGAGCTGGAGCGCTGGATGCGCAGCTACCGGCCGGAGGAACTCTTCGACGCCACCGGCGCCCTGGTCGCCGAGTTGGCCGCGCTGCCGCCGAAGGGTGACCGCCGGATGAGCGCCAACCCGGTGACCAACGGCGGCCGGATGCTGCGCGACCTGGAGCTGCCGGACTTCCGCGCGTACGCGGTCGACGTCAAGCAGCCGGGCGAACCGGCCGTCGGCGCCACCGGTGTGCTCGGCCAGTGGGTCCGCGACGTGATCGCCGCCAACCCGCAGACCTTCCGGCTCTTCGGCCCCGACGAGGTCGCCTCCAACCGGCTCGGCGCCGCCTTCGAGGTCACCGACCGGGCGTTCGTCGCCGACACGGCCGACGTCGACGACCACCTCTCCCCCGACGGCCGGGTGATGGAGGTGCTCTCCGAGCACCTGTGCCAGGGCTGGCTGGAGGGCTACCTGCTCACCGGGCGGCACGGCATCTTCACCAGCTACGAGGCGTTCATCCACATCGTCGACTCGATGGTCAACCAGCACGCCAAGTGGCTCAAGGTGACCCGGGGCATCCCCTGGCGAGAGCCGCTGCCCTCGCTGAACTACCTGCTCTCCAGCCACGTGTGGCGGCAGGACCACAACGGCTTCTCGCACCAGGACCCGGGCTTCATCGACCACGTGGCCAACAAGAAGGCCGAGGTGGTGCGGGTCTACCTGCCGCCGGACGGCAACACGCTGCTCTCCACCATGGACCACTGCCTGCGCAGCCGGCACTACATCAACGTGGTGGTGGCCGGCAAGCAGCCGGCGCCGAACTGGCTGAGCATGGACGAGGCGATCCAGCACTGCCGGCGCGGCCTGGGCATCTGGGACTGGGCCAGCACCGACGACGGCAGCGAGCCGGACGTGGTGCTGGCCTGCGCCGGCGACGTGCCGACCCTGGAGACCCTCGCCGCGGCGGGCCTGCTCCGCCAGCACCTGCCCGAGCTGAAGGTGCGGGTGGTCAACGTGGTCGACCTGATGCGGCTCCAGCCGCCGTCGGAGCACCCGCACGGCCTGCCGGACAACGAGTTCGACACCATCTTCACCCGCGACAAGCAGATCATCTTCGCGTACCACGGCTACCCGTGGCTGATCCACCGGCTCACCTACCGCCGGACCAACCACGACAACCTGCACGTGCGCGGGTACAAGGAGGAGGGCACCACCACCACCCCGTTCGACATGGTGATGCTCAACGACCTGGACCGCTTCCACCTGGTCATCGACGTGATCGACCGGGTGCCCGGGCTCGCCGCGCGCGCCGCCCACCTGCGACAGGAGATGGTCGACGCCCGCCAGTCCTGCCGCGACTACACCCGCCGGTACGGCGAGGACGACCCCCGGGTCGCCGAGTGGCGCTGGATCCGCGAGACCGAACCCGGCCTGCGGACCGGGCAGTGAGCCCGTCGGCCGGGGACGGGAGGTGGGTGCGGTGAGCCGGGACGAGATCCTGGTCGGCTACGACGGTTCCGCCGACGCCAGCCTGGCGCTGGACTGGGCGTTGGACGAGGCGCAGCGCGGCGGCCGGCCGGTCCGCCTGGCGTACGTCTTCGAGTGGCTGACCGTGACCGGCTGGATCGGCCCCGGGGTGGCCCCGGGAATCTGGCCCGACGAGACCGCCCGGCGGCAGGTCGAGGAGCTGGTCCACAAGGCCGCGGCCGACGCCGTGGCCCAGCGGCCGGGCACCACCGTGCACGGCGAGGTGTACGACGGGCCGCCCGCCCTGGTGTTGCAGGAGCGCTCCGCCGACGCCGGGCTGCTGGTGCTGGGCAGTCGCGGGCACGGCGGCTTCGCCGGCCTGCTCGCCGGCTCGACCGCCGTCGCGGTGACCGCCCACGCGCACTGTCCGGTGGTGGTGGTCCGCGCCGGGCAGGCCGCCGGGGCGGGACCGGTGGTGGTCGGCGTCGACGGCTCCGAGTCCTCCCGGGTGGCGCTCGGCTTCGCGGTGGAGAGCGCCGCGCAGCGCAGGGTGCCGCTGCGGGTGGTGCGGGTCGTCGCACCGCCGGCCGGGCGGCGGCCCTCGGACCACGACGAGCGGGCCACCGTCGCCGGGGAACGGGCCGCGGTCGAGGAGTCCCTCGCCCCGTGGCGGGACACCTTCCCGGACGTCGACATCGACATCGAGGTGGCGCCCGGCAACCCGGCCGCCGCCCTGGTCGAGGCCAGCCGGAGCGCCCAGCTCGTGGTGGTGGGCAGCCGGGGCCTGGGCGGGCTGCGCGGGATGCTGCTCGGCTCGGTCAGCCAGCAACTGCTCCAGCACTCGTCCTGCCCGGTCGTGGTGGCCCGCGAACGCTGAGGTCCCGGCGCCGGCACCGGCCGCCCTGGTGATCGACGCCGTTTGCGGCGTGTCGCGGCCTCCCCGGCGCGGGACAGCGCGACACGCCGCATCCCGGTGTCGCTCCACGCCGGGCCTGCGTGGGCTGCGCCCGATCCGGGCATGACGAAGGATGGGGCCGTGACCCCACCACCGCGACCGCCGTGGTGGGCACGATGGAGAAACGGAAAGGTCGTGACGATGAGCCACGAGACGCCGGGACAGGACCGCCCGCTGACCACCGCGCTCGCGGAGGCCGCCGCGACCGCCGGCTACGCCCCCTCGGTGCACAACACGCAACCGTGGCGCTGGCTGGTGCTACCCGGCGCCCTGGAACTACGGATCGTCCGGGACCGTCAGCTGACCGCCACCGACCCGGAGGGACGCCTGCTGGCGATCAGCTGCGGCGCCGCGCTGCACCACGCCCGGCTCGCGCTGGCCGCCGAGGGTTGGACGGCCGTGGTGGAGCGGCTGCCCGACCCGGCGCAGCCGGACCTGCTGGCCCGACTGACCGGGCTGGACCGGTCCGGCGCGGACGCGGACGCCATGCGCATGGTGCAGTGCATGCAGATCCGGCACACCGACCGGCGACCGGTCAGCGACGAGCCGGTCCCGACCGCCGCGATCGGTGAGATCAGCCGGGCGGTCGCCGCCGAGGGCGCCAACCTGCAGATCCTCGACTCCGACCAGGTGATGGAGCTGGCCGCCGCCGCCTCGCACGCCGGCACGGTCGAGGCGAAGGACCCGCAGCTGCGCGAGGAACTGGACTACTGGACCAGCCGGGCCGACGGCGGCACGGGACTACCGCCGGAGGTGCTGCCCGAGCAGCAGCCGCAGACCACCGTCCCCGGCCGCGACTTCGGCCGCGCCGGCACCCTGCCGATCGGCCCCGGCCACGACAAGGCCGCCGTGTACGGCCTGCTCAACGGCGACGAGGACGAGCCGGACAGCTGGCTGCGCGCCGGCGAGGCGCTCTCCGCGCTCTGGCTGACCGCCACCCGCCTCGGCGTGTCCGTGGTGCCGCTCTCCGGCGTGGTGGAGGTGCCCGGCACCCGGCAGACGCTGCGCCAGCTGCTCAGCGGGCTCGGCTTCCCGTACCTCGTGGTGCGGCTGGGGATCGCGGACCCGGCGCACGCGGGGCCGCCGCACACCCCGCGGCTCCCCACCGAGCAGGTGGTCGACACCTCGGCGGTCCGCGACCAGCGCACCTGACGATCTCGTGCCGCCGGTGACGCGGGCGATAGCATCGCCTGCGTGGCCGCCAGCACACCGACGCCCCGCAACGAGCCGCTCGCCCCCTCGCTGGGGCTGAGCCCGCTGTCCCGGGTACGCCTCGACGAGCTGCTCCAGGAGATGCTCGACCGGGTCGGCGAGGTGGTCACCAGCCGGGAGCGGCTGCGCGCCCTGCTGGACGCGGTGGTGGGCATCGGCTCCGACCTCGACCTGCGCAGCACCCTGCAACGGATCGTGCAGTCGGCCTGCGAGCTGGTCGGCGCCCGCTACGGCGCGCTCGGCGTGATCGGGCCGGACCGGCTGCTGCACGACTTCATAATCCATGGCATCAGCGACGAGCTGCACGCCAAGATCGGCGACCTGCCGCACGGGCGCGGCGTGCTCGGCCTGCTGATCGACGAACCACGCCCGGTCCGGATGCCGGACATCACCCAGCACCCGAAGTCGTACGGCTTCCCGCCGCACCACCCGCCGATGCACAGCTTCCTCGGCGTGCCGGTCCGCATCCGCGACCAGGTCTTCGGCAACCTCTACCTGGCCGAGAAGCAGGGCGCGTCGGAGTTCACCGAGGACGACGAGGAGATCGTGGTCGCGCTCGCCGCCGCGGCCGGCGTCGCGATCGAGAACGCCCGCCTCTACGCGCTGGCCCACCGGCGGGAACGCTGGCTGGCCGCCACCGCCGAGATCACCTCGGTGCTGCTCGGCGAGGTCCGCCGCACCGACGCGCTGGCCCTGGTCGCCCGGCGGGCCCGGGAGGTCGCCGAGGCGGAGCTGGCCCTGGTGCTGCTGTACGACGAGGACGCCGGCCAGTTCACCGTCGAGGTGGTCGACTCGGCCGACGGCGCCGACCGGCAACTGGTCGGCGCGGTACTGCCGGCCGCCGAGACCAGCTTCGCCGGCCCGGTCACCGCGCACCGGCACGAGCTGGTGGACAACCTGGCCCAGGCCGCCCCCTGGCCGGCGCCGGTGGTCGCCGGCCCCGCCGTGGTGTCCCCGCTCGCCGCGGCGGACACCCTGCACGGCGTGCTGGTGATCGCGCACCGACCGGACTCCGCGCGGACCGTCGACGACGACGTGCGCCTGCTGAGCAGCTTCGCCGGCCAGGCCGCGCTCGCCATGGAGCGGGCCCGCGGCCAGGAGGAGCGGGAGCTGCTGGTGGTCCTGGAGGACCGCGAACGGATCGCCCGCGACCTGCACGACGTGGTGATCCAGCGGCTCTTCGCCACCGGCCTGCAACTGCAGAGCGCCGCCCCGATGAACGCCCGGCCCGAGGTCGCCAAGCGGATCAACGCGGCCGTCGACGACCTCGACGCCACCATCCGCGACATCCGGCGGACCATCTTCGAGCTCCGCACCCCGATGAGCGCGGCGCTGCGCACCGAGATCCGGGAGGCCATCGACCTGGCCACCGAGTCGCTCGGCTTCCGCCCGGCCGTGGAACTGGCCGGGCCGATCGACAGCGCCGTACCGGAATCGGTCCGCCCCGACCTCACCGCCGTGCTCCGCGAGGCGCTGTCCAACACCGTCCGGCACGCCGAGGCCACCCGGGTCGCCGTCGCCATCCGGGTCGACGCCGGGCGGGTCGCGCTCACCGTCACCGACGACGGCGTCGGCTGCGACCCCGCCGCCGCCCGCGGCGGCCTGGTCAACCTGCGCGAGCGCGCCGAGCGGCACGGCGGCGAGTTCCAGGTACGCCCGGCGCAGCCGCACGGCACCGCGCTGTTCTGGTGCGTCCCGCTGCGGGACTGACCCGGGCGTTCCTGGCGCGACGGCGCCCAGCGCCAGGCGTTCCCGGCGCGGCGTGGGCGCTCAGTGGGTCTTGCCGAGCAGGCGGGTGGCGAGCACCGCCGCCTGGGTCCGCCGCTCCAGACCGAGCTTCGCCAGCACGCTGGAGACGTAGTTCTTCACCGTCTTCTCGGCCAGGAACATCTTGCCGGCGATCTCCCGGTTGGTCAGCCCCTCGGCCACGTACTCCAGGATGCGGCGCTCCTGCTCGGTGAGCGTCTTGAGCTCGCGGGGCTGCTCGACGCCGCTGCGGATGCGCTCCAGCACCCGGGTGGTGATCGCCGGGTCGAGCAGGGACTGGCCGGCCGCCACCCGGTGCACCGCGTCCACCAGGTCGGTGCCGCGGATCTGCTTGAGCACGTAGCCGGCCGCCCCCGCCATGATCGCGGCGAAGAGCGCCTCGTCGTCCTCGTACGAGGTGAGGATCAGACCCTTGATCGAGGAATCCACGGCCCGGATGTCCCGGCACACGTCGATGCCGTTGCCGTCGGGCAGCCGGGCGTCGAGGATCGCCACGTCCGGCCGGAGGGCCGGAATGCGGCGGGCCGCCTCCTGCGCGGAGCCGGACTCACCGACCACTTCGATGTCGCCGCTGCTCTGCAGCAGGTCGGCAAGGCCACGACGGACGACCTCGTGGTCGTCGAGGAGGAACACCCGGATCATCCCTCGTTTCTACCCGCCCCGGCCGCCGCCCGCACGGGCCGAAGGTCCCTACCCTGCGGCGGCAGCGCGGGAAGGGGGACCCGGGCGGACGGGCCGTCCGGCCCTGCCCCGCCCACCGTGCGGTGACGCACCGTACAGGTGAACCAGCGGGTGGCGGCCCGACCTGCCACGGAAGGAGCACCACCATGGACACCGGCTTCACGGTCGCGCAGCTGCGATCCGCCGCCGCGGACGCCGTCCGCGCGCCGTCCCTGCACAACACCCAGCCCTGGCGGTTCCGGCTGCGCGACGGCGGCATCGAACTGTCGGTCGACCCGGCCCGCCGGCTGCCCGCCACCGACCCGAGCGGCTGGGGCGCCCGGATCTCCTGCGGAGCGGCCCTGTTCAACCTGCGGCTCGCCCTCGCCGTCGCTGGCACCCCGGCCACGGTGCGGCTGCGGCCGTACCCGACCGAACCGGACGTGCTGGCCCGGCTGGTCCCGGACGCGCCCCGGCCCGCCACCCCCGCCGACCGCAGCCTGCAAGGGGCGATCCCGCGCCGGTTCAGCAACCGCGCGCCGTTCTGGCCGGACCCGGTGCCGGCCGACGCCCGGTGGCGCCTCGGCGAGGCGGCCCGCGCCGAGCAGTGCTGGCTGGAACTGGTCATCGGCACCAGCGCGGTCAACGCCCTCGCCGAGGTCGCCCGCAGCGCCCACCGGGTGCTGGAACGCGACCCCGACTACCGGCGGGAGCGGACGGAGTGGATCCGCCGCGAGCCCGCGCCCGACGGGGTGCCCGCCGCCGCCGGCGGCCCGCAGAGCGAACCGCAGGACCTGCTGCCGATGCGCGGCTTCGGCGGCCGCAACCGGGCTCCCGGCCGGGACTTCGAACCGGAGCCGCTGGTCGCCGTCCTCGGCTCTGCGGGCAACACGTCCGCCGACCAGATCCTGGCCGGGCAGGCCCTGCAACGGGTGCTGCTCACCGCGACCGACGCCGGGCTGAGCGTCTCCCTGCTGTCCCAGCCGATCGAGGTGCAGGGGGCGCGCGAGGCGCTGCGGTTGTCGCTGGGCCGGTTCGGCACGCCCCAGATGGTGATGCGGATCGGCTACGGCCAGCCCGGGGCGGCCACCCCCCGACGCAGCGTGGACGACGTGCTCGACCTGCCCGTGGTGTCGGCCTGAGCCGTACCCCGCCACCCGTGCCGCCCGTCGCTGCCGGCCCCGCCCCCGTCGCCGGGGCCGGCAGCGTGGTCGCTCCTACCGGGGTGCGTCGGTGTCAGGCCGGGCGGGGACTGCCGAGCAGGGCCGCCTCCCGCTCCGGGTCCAGCCCCACCGCCACGCGCGCCGGCCGCCCGGCCCGCGCCGGCACGGACCCCACCTGCCGCAGCCACCGCCAGGTGTCGGCGACCGTCTCGGCCACCGGGCGGCAGGTCAGCCCCGACGCGTACGCCTGCTCCACGCCCCGCTCCTGCAACCAGCGGAACTCGTGACCGCGCGGCACCCAGACCGGCAGGTCGTTCCAGGGCACCACCCCGGCCGCGAGGATCCGCTCCGGATCCGTCCAGCGCAGCCGCGCGTCCGACCCGGTCGCCGCGACGGCCGCCGCCAACAGCTCCCCCATCGTCGCGTGCCCGCTGCGGCTGATCACGTTGTACGCCCCGCCGACGTGCTCCGCGCCCCGGTCCAGCATCCAGGCCGCCAGGTCCCGCACGTCCACGTACTGGATCGGCAGGTCCTCCGGACCCGGCGCCAGCACGTCCCCGCCCCGGGCGACCCGCTCCAACCACCAGGGCAGCCGACCGATGTCCTCCCCGGGCCCCAGGATCAGCCCGGCCCGGACGAGCAACGCCGCGTCCCCGAACACCTCCAGTACGGCCCGCTCCCCGCCCGCCTTGTTGTGCGCGTAGTCCCCGTCACCCGCGTCCGGTTCGGCGTCCACCACGGGCGCCTCCTCCCCGGCCCCCGGGGGCAGCGGGTGGGCGTAGACCGAACCGCTGGAGACGTAGACGTAGTGCGGGACCGACCCGACCAACGCCCGGGCCGCGTCCCCCACCGCCCGCGGCGCGCCGTCCCAGGTGTCCACCACCAGGTCCCACTCGCCGCCCGCGAGCGCCGCCAGGCCGTCCGGCGCCGTCCGGTCACCCCGCAACCGGTGTACGCCCGGCGGCACCGCACCGTGCACCCCGCGGTTGAAGACGGTCACCGACCAGCCTCTGCGTACCGCCTCGGCCACGGTCGCGCCGCCGACGAACCCTGTTCCACCCAGCACCAGCAGTCTCATGCGTCCCAGCCTGTCCGGTCCCGGCCCCCGACGGACCCCCCGTTCACCGCTAGCGGATCTGCCAACGGCAGAATCCCGCCCCGCCGCCGCCGCCGACCCGCTGGGCGATCGACTCCTTCCGACGGTCGCCGCCCGGCTCCGCGCGACGTGTGCCGGCGCGTGGGTCGCCACGATCCGCCAAGGTCTGCCCGACAGCGGAGCTGCCGCCCCGCGCCCGTGCGCTTCGGCCCGGCGTCCGGCCGCGCCCCGTTTGCGGCGTGTCGCGCGTTCCGGCGCCCGGGTCACCGCGACACACCGCAAACCGCGACGGCGACGAAGCCCTCCGGCCCGGGCGAATCGGCGTGCCCGGATGTCGCGCGGCGGGTTGGCCTTGGCGCGCCGGATGTCCGGTTACCGGGTCCGGTTGGATGCGCCCGGATGTCCGGGTCTGGGCCAGCCAGTGGCGGGTCGTCCCGTGACTGGCGGCACCCTGGCGGTGGAATGGTGGCCGGGCCGGTGTCGTTACATCACCTGGACGATCGCAGCAGCAAGCCCGCTGGCCCGGCCCGATACATGGGGCCGCCCGGGATGCCGGGCCCCGGAATGATGGTGGGCCGCCGGTCGTTACACATGGACCCGGCGCCGCGAGCCCCCGCTCGTGAAGCCTGCCGGGCAGAGACTTTCCCCCTGTATGTGTGAGCGCCTGCTCGTGGTGCTTACGCCGCCTGTCATGTCGATCCCCCGGTCGACCGGCGGCGTCAACCCCCTGAAGGAGCTTCCCCCATGAACACCACCATTCTGCGTAAGAGCGTTCTGGGTATCGCTGGTCTCGCCTTCGCCGGCGGCGTCTTCGCCGGCCCCGTCACCGAGGCCCACGCCACCCCGGCCATGGACGCCAAGGCTGTTGCCGTGGTGCAGGCCGACAAGCCGGGTGTGGACAAGGGCAAGCTGATCCCGCACGGTGTGCAGGGCAAGCAGTC
>NZ_JBQHDC010000022.1:0-29916 GCF_052068075.1 Micromonospora sp. L31
AACCATCGATGATCAACGCGGTGGCCGTCTTCATGCCCGCGCCACGCCCAACGCCGAAGCCAAGTGACGTTGGAGTACTAAGGGCCGCCCTGGCTCTGGCAGTAACACCAGCGGCGAGCAACGGATCTCCTCGTCGGGCAGTCGGTAGACCGCCCAGCCTCTGGACGGGGACAAGGTGGAGCGCCACCGGAGGGTCTGTAAGAACAACGGTGCAACTCCTGAACATGGATCGGCACGTGATGACCGACACAGCGATGGCCGTGGATACTTCCGCGGTGGCGAAGAAGAACAACGCGGTGGGTAAGCCGGCGGACGGTGTGGACGCGGAGTTGGTCGGCCGCCTGGTCGAGCAGGCCCGCGCATCGGGCTTGCAGCTGACCGGCGACGGCGGGCGGCCGAACCATCTGTGGTTGGCCGACATCACCGAGCATCACACCGCCGAGGACAAGCTCTACCTGTGCGCGGTCAAGGACGTCTGGTCCAACCGGATCGTGGGCTACTCCATCGACTCGCGGATGAAGTCCCGCCTGGCCGTCGCCGCGCTGGACAACGCCGCCGCCAGGCACGGTGACCTGGCCGACTGAATCCTGCACACCGACCGGTTGAATCCGCCCAATTCCGATCTAGGAAGTTCGTCCGATCCCTCGACCGCCATCACATGGCCGGATCGATGGGCCGTGTCGGCGGCGCCGGCGACAACGCCGCCATGGAATCCTTCTTCGGCCTCCTGCAGAACAACGTCCTGAACCGACGATCATGGGCCACCCACGAGCAACTACGGATCGCGATCGTGACCTGGATCGAACGGACCTACCACCGCCGCAGACGGCAGCGGTCGCTGTCTCGGTTGACCCCTGTTGAACTCGAGAGCATCATGCACCCAATTGCGCTGCACCAGTAGGTGACAGGTGTAGTCACGCGGCCTGACTGGACCCGAGGCAGGGTCGCGCGTCAGGCGGGACTGTCGGTCCAGCCGTCGAACATGCTTGCGTATGGGTCGGGTTCGCCTGTCATGGGGTCCAGGCCGGCCCGGAAGCGACGATGCTGTTCCCGCCAGTGCACGAAGGGCTGAATGCGGCCCCACAGGGAGAGATCACTGAGCGGGCACTCGTCGAATTCGGCAAGCATCAGCCGCCTGACGAACTCCGCCATCCCGCATTCGAACTGTGCCCAGTGCGGACTTCCATGACGCCGCCATACCACTACCGGCCATTGGTCGGGATCGGAGCCGGTCATCAGCCAGCCTAGTTCGTTGGCGTTGCAGCCGGTGCCCCAGGCCAGCACGGCATCCGCTCCGCGCCCCGTGCCTGGTACCCCACCGTCCATGTCCCACAGCTCACGCAATGTCAAAGTGGTGTCGACGATGGTCCCGGGGCTCCATTGCGGGAAGTCGACGGGTAGTGGCGCCAGGATGACCAGATTCTCGATCCCCCCAGCGCCGTAAGTCGCCATGAACGCGCGGTAGTCGGCCGGCAGTCGCGTACCCAGCTGCGCCTCGACGGCGTCCCAGTCCACCTCTTCGTCGGCGCCGTGTTCCGGCGGCATGATCCGGACGAGCGCGTCGACGTGGGGATGATTCAAGATGTTTACCGCCCTTTGGTCGTCCCGGTGATCGTAGTAGCCGAGACTGACAGAGCACCTGCAGGGACGCTCCTGCGGGCGGTCGGCCTGCCCCATCTTCTGGCGAGTCAGCAGTAAGTCAGCAAACATCGCCCTACGCGACAATGACGGGCGGAAGGAGCGACAAAGCCGGCCGAGCGGGAGCGCACAGGACCGTGCCTGTTGACACTGCCTAACTACTGGGGACCAGGCTTCCCCCCCCGCCCGACGGGGGTCCTTCCCGGTAGAGGCGAGGGGCTTACAGACGACCGCGGACGTCGAGCTCCCGGAGGATGATCAACGGACGTGGACGCGCAGGACGAAGCCCACGGCGATTATCCCCAGAGTCAGGGCAATGTAGAAGATCACTAGCGCTCGACCCCGCCGTCGCTGCCGCACCGGTTCGGAGCCGGTCCGATCGGAGTTGCGGGCAACGGCGGAGGCCAACCGCTCGAAACCGGCTACCTCCCCAGCCGGCGTCAACCAACTCGTTTCCTCCACCTCCGGCAACGGCGGCGGATTGGAGACGTCATGGGTCTCGTACCGAGGTTCGATCCGCGGCGGCAGCCGCCGGAACCGGTTGTCCATGCCACCACTGTCGCAGACGCCGCCAAGGCAACCCCGGGTCAAGGGCTATCGCCGTACAGCACGGAAGTACAGCAACGAGCCGAACCGTTGGAACCCCAGACCGGCCGACCGAGGCTCCCCACCTCCGTACCGAGCGGTCAAGCGACCGCCTCGCCGGCAATCCATAGGTTCAGGGTTCGAGTCCCTAGCGGCCCACTCGTAGGTCGTCAGCGCAGGCAATGTCTTCCGCGAGCACGTGCAGCATCAAACGCCGCTGGGCAAAGAGGCGAACCGGCATATGCAGGCCGGACATCTTGTCCCGGATGAGCTAATGGTCAGAGCCATCGCTGACGCCCTAGCCAACGTCGACGGTGGCTGGGTGCTGTACAACTTCCCTCGCAAGGTCCGTCAGGCTGAGTTGCTGGCGCAGAGCGGCCATGTCCCCGACGCAGTGATCGAACTCGTCCTTACTGAGGACCAACTTCGCCTCGCCGTCCACCGCCGGGTGGAACGGCAGATAGCACTGGACCCCCAGCAAGCCGAGCGACGCCAGGAACTCTTGCTCATGTACTCGCATTCGCAGAAGAACTACCAGGAGCAGGTCGAGCCGTTGCGCGCTTACTACCGGACCCATGGCCTGTTGCGAACCGTCAGCGGCTTCGGTGGCTTCGAGGACGTAGCCGCCAGGCTGATCCCGATCGCCTCCGACGGTCAACGCCGCCCGTGAGATCGGGCAGGGTAGGCCGGCTGCCGGCCGACGTGGGAGGACTTTCTTTACATCCATCAAGGCGGCCCGCAACGGGCCGCACGCGCCGCCGCCTGGGCGCGCGCCGGCCGCTGCCGCTGTCGCTCTGCGGCCGTCACGCCGGATGCCCGGCGGCTGGCGCGGGAAGCGGGGAGCCCGGTGAGCCGCCGCAGACGGGATAGCGGGGAGAGTGGTGGAGGTTCGTCGCCGGCAGCCGGCCGCACCGCGCCTGAGCAGCGCGGCGCAGGGACCGACGCACCGGGTCCGCGCGGCAAGCCCCAAGCATGGGGGCGGTGGCCGCGTGAAGGCATGCCGGTCGTCCAGGAGCCGGCTCCACAGCCGCTCAGGGTCAGGTCAACCGCTCACCTGGGAGGGGAGGGTGGCCGCCGGTGGCCAGCTCCGACCCCGGGAGCCGGGCCGTGCCGGGCGAGGTTGGGTCAACTGCGCCACTGTGGCGGTGTCCGCCGGGGGCACGGTCCGTGACACGAGAGCCGACTCAGGCTGTTCCGGCAGCGCCCGTACGTGCGTCAAGGCCCGCTTGACGTGGCGGACCGGGCGGCGGCCTGTGGAGGAGTCCGCCGAGGCGATCGCGACGGCGGATGTTGAGGTGCGTGATCGTGCTGGGATCGGTGATCGGTGCGGGTAGCGGGTGCAGGGGCCGAGCGTTGTTGATGCCGCGGTGCGGGCGATGAGTGTTGTAATGCCGCTCGTACTGGCGCAGCGCGTGCAGCAGATGTGGCTGGTTCCAGATCAAGGTCCGGTCCAGCAGTTCGCGGCGGCAGGTCTGGATCCACCGTTCCATGACCGCGTTCATTCGGGGCACGCCGCTGAGGACGACCTTGATGCCGGTGTCGGCGAGGATGGTGTCGAACAGCGTCGGGTACTTGCCGTCTCAGTCGCGGATGAGGAAGCGGGCGCGGCAGCCGGCGTCCTGCAGGTCCATGGCGAGGTTGCGCACGGCTTGGTAAACCCAGGCGGCGGTGGGGTGGGCGGTGGCGCCGAGGATGCGTACCCGGCGGGTGGCGTGCTCGATGACCGCCAAGATGTGCATTCGGGCGCCGGTCAGGGTCACGGTTTCGAAGAAGTCGGCGGCGAGGAGGGCCTCGGCTTGGGAGCGCAGGAAACACCGCCCAGCCATCTGACGTTCGTTCGGGTGCCGGGTCGATGCCGGCGTCGTTGAGGATTTCCCAGACCGTGGATGCGGCGACCTTGACACCGAGGACGAGTAGTTCACCGTGGATGCGCCGGTATCCCCATGAACTGTTCTCCCGCGCCAGGCGTAGCACCAGCGCGCGGATGGACCGCACCGTGGGCGGCCGGCCGACACGCTTCGGGCGAGAGATGCGAGCATGACGTGCGGCGATCAGGTCGCGATGCCAGCGCAGCACGGTCTCGGGGCGCACCAGCAGCCGGATCTGGCGTAGCACGGCGCGGGGGAGTCGGTGCAGCAGCGCGGCGAGCAACGCCCGGTCACTGGGGGTGAACCGGATCTTCTGGCCGTGCAGCTGCCGCTAAAGGACCATGATCTGGTGCCGCAGGGCGAGGATTTCGGCGTCCTTGGCCCGGTCGCTCATCGGCAGCAGCCGCAGCATCGCCAGCGCGTTGGTTACGCCGAGGTAGGCCAGTCGAAGTAGCACGACCAGGCATCCTCGTCCAGTGGTCGTCAGCGATACGACCAGCCTGGGCAAGTTGGTGAGGGCAAGATCTTGTCGTCGTGGTCAAACTGGCCGTGACCAGGGCGGACGTCATTGTCGGCACCCGCAGGGTCGATGCTTCACTGCTCAAGCCTGCCTCGATCTTGCCAACGCTCAATGCAACGGTGCCCTGGCGATGTGCTTGACCATGTGGAGAACCACCCAGCCGGATCGTTCATGTACGGTTCGGGCGGCGTCGGCCAGGGCCGAGATGATGGGGAGGCCGCGTCCGCCCTCGGCATACGGGTCGGGAAGGTTGCCGTGTAGCTGGGCGTCGTCGAAGGTTCCGTCGCTGTTACCGACGTCGATGACACATTCGTGCTGCCCAACGGTGATGTGGACCTCGATGTCGCCGGCCCGTCGGGCGTGCGAGACGGCGTTGGTGCACGCCTCGGTGATCATAAGGCTGAGGTCGGCACGGCACTGTCCGGTCACGCCGAGCCTGCTCAGCAGCAGGTCGGCTAGGCTGCGGGCATGCGACGCGGCGTGGATGTCGCCGGGAAGCGTCAGCGCCATGGTCGCCGCCATTTACTTCGCCGTCCCTTCGTAGTCGGGGAGTCGCCAGCGGTGAGCAGTCGGCTCTGGCGCGTCGGTACCCGGCCACGCCTTGGTGGTACCCCGTCGTCGGACCACAGAAACCGACTGGCTGCGTCCGCCCGCCGGCATCTCGAGGATCGCCGCCGTTGCGTTCAGACGGTGACCGGTGGTTCGGACGTTGTGCGCTTTACCGGATCCGCGTGGGCGGCAGACAATGGCTCCTGTAGCAACGGCTCGATCACCAGACGTTGACGGGGCGTGCTTGCGGCCCCCCAGACCCCGTGGCCGCGCTTGTGAGCAGGATCGTCGCATCGGCCCCGGTCGGTAGACGGCGACCGGCGCTGGTGCATGGTCTGACCAAGATTAGGGGCGACGTCGAGGTGCCGATGATGGACAAGATGGGCAGTCTGGGTCAGGCTTGCCGCCCCGTGTACGCACCGGCGCGTCTGGCGGCTGTGCGGCGCAGCGGGTTGTTGGACACCGGCCCGGAGGAGGTGTTCGACCGGTTGGCCCGGCTGGCGGCGACCCTGCTCGGCACCCCGTTCGCCTACGTCACCGTCGTCGACGACCGGCGGTCATTCTGGAAAAGCTGCATCGGGGTGGCCGCCACCGATTTCGCCGACCGGCAGAACACCGTCGAGGAGTCGTTCTGCCGCTACGTCATCGACTCAGGCTCCAGACTGATCGTCCCCGACGCCCGGACCGACCCGCGCACCCACGACAACCCGTCGATCGAGTCCACCGGGGTAGCGGCCTGGGCGGGGTTCCCGATCCACGCACCCGGCGGGGAAGTCCTCGGCACTTTCTGCGTCGTGGACGCGCTTCCCCGCGACTTCACCCCGCACGACATCGAGGTCCTGGAAACCCTCTCCCACGCGGTTACCAGCGAGATCGCGCTCCGTGGTGCGCTGACCGATGCCCACGAGGCCTCATCAGCAGCGCTGCGAGCCGCCGAAGACGCCAGACAAGCCACCGCGCAGGCGCAGGCCGCCTCGCTGCTGGCGTTCGCGGCGGCCGAGGAATCAGCGATGCTTGCCCGCACCCTGCAGGAGAGCCTATTGCCCCCGCACGTACCACAAATCCCGGGAGCGCAGGTCGCCGCCCGCTACCTGCGCGGTGGACGGGGCGCCGACGTACTCGGCGACTTCTACGACGTGTTCCCCTCCACCCGCGATAGCTGGTCCATCGTGGTCGGCGACGTGTCCGGCAAAGGCCCGGTCGCGGCGAAGACGACCGCTCTGGCCCGCTATACCCTGCGCGCCGCAGCGGTCCGCTGCGCCACCCCCAGCACCAACCTCGCCACCCTCAACACCGCCTTGCTGGAATGGTTCACCGACGACAGCCACTTCCTTACCGCCGTCTACGCCACCGTCCGCCCCCACCCCCACGGGCTGGCCGTGCGGGTCAGCCGAGGCGGACACGACCCGGCCCTGATCCGCCGCGTCAACGGGCGCGTCGACACCCTCGGACACCCCGGCATCATCCTCGGCTGCTGGCCCAACCCCCACCTCACCGACCAGCGCACCATCCTGCACCCCGGCGACACCCTGATCCTGCACACCGACGGTGTCACCGAGGCCAGACGACCGGGAGACCGCGACATGTTCGGCGCGGAACGACTCCAGCGGCTCCTTGCCGCCACCAGCGCCACCAACGCCATCGACATCGCCGCCGCCATCGAGAACGCCGTACTCGACCACTGCCAACGCCACGTCGACGATGACACCGCTATCCTGGCCCTCCACGTGCCTGACCAGTGACCAACCCAATGACATGCATGACGCCGGAGGTAGCGTCGCCCGCTGTCGCTTCATGCTCATGAGCGGGTGGTTGGATGCCGGGGGTAGGCGTGACTGAGGGTCGCCCCGCGGTGGTGACAAACAATGCCGCACCGAATAAGCCGGCATAACCTGTTAAACGCATGCAGTTGATAATCAATCTCAAAGACTTATTCGAATATGGACCAAATCGGCTGGCGCGTTGGCAGCCGGAGGGCCATGGTTGCCCTATGACACAGACGATCCGGAGAAGCGACAAGGACCTGCAGACCAACGTCACCGACGAACTGTTGTTTGATTCCAGCATCGACGCCACGCATCTCGTGGTACTGGCGAACGGCGGCGTGGTGACACTTTCCGGCGACGTGGGCAGCCTGCCCGAGCGGCATGCGGCGAAACGGGCGGCCATGCGAGTAGCCGGCGTCCAGGCCGTCACCGTCGACATCGTGGTCCGCGACGCGGGCGTGTCCGGCGCCAAGGACAGCGACATCGCCGAGGCGGCGAACCAGATGCTCAACTGGGCGGTCGACGTACCCTCCGACACGGTCAAGGCAGGGGTCCGCGATCACGTGGTCACCCTGTCCGGCACCGTCAACTGGCAGTACCAGCGGGAGGCCGCGGCCCGCGCGGTCATGTACCTCAAGGGCGTCACCGCGGTCGCCAACACCATCAGACTGATCGCGACCACTCCAGCGTCCGACGATCTGAAAGCCGCGATCGACGGGGCGATCCTGCGCAACGCCCAGCTCGACTCCCACCAGATCAAGGCTGATGTCAACGGCGCGGAGGTGACGCTGCGCGGGTCCGTGCGATCGTGGGCCGAACGCCGTCAGGCCGAGAAGGTGTCGTGGTCAGGTTCCGGCGTGACCAGCGTCAAGAACCATCTCACCGTCACCGCCTGATTCCAGATCCACCCCGCCGTCCCTGACGGCACGACAGCTCAATCCCTTGACGGGGCCGGCCAGTGCGGCACGCAGCCGCACTGGCCGGCCCTGGTCTGTGACAGACCCGAAGGTCGTCGCTGCCCGGCAAGCCGACGCCGGGCGTCTATGGCTTGTCGGCGATGAGTACCTCGGTGGTCAGGAACAGCGCGGCGATCGACGCGGCGTTCTGCAGCGCGGAACGGGTCACCTTGGCCGGTTCGACGATACCCGCTTTGATCATGTCGACGTACTCGCCGGTGGCAGCATCGAGGCCGTGGCCGGCGGGAAGTGAGTTGACCTTCTCTGCCACCACGGCGCCCTCAAGGCCGGCGTTGCTGGCGATCTGCTTGAGTGGCGCGGTCAACGCGACCCGCACGATGTTCGCGCCGGTGGCCTCGTCACCGGCAAGGTCGAGCTTGTCGAACGCCGTGACCGCGGCGTTGGCCAAGGCCACGCCGCCGCCGGGAAGTAGGCCCTCTTCGATGGCGGCCTTGGCGTTGCGGACGGCGTCCTCGATGCGGTGCTTGCGCTCCTTGAGCTCCACCTCGGTGGCCGCGCCGACCTTGATCACCGCGATGCCGCCGGCCAGCTTGGCCAGCCGCTCCTGCAGCTTCTCCCGGTCGTAGTCGGAGTCACTGTTGTCGATCTCGGCGCGGAGCTGGGCGACCCGGCCGGCGATCTGCTCCCCGTCACCGGCACCGTCGACGATGGTGGTCTCGTCCAAGGTGGCGACCACCTTGCGGGCCCGGCCGAGCATGTCGAGGGTGACGTTTTCCAGCGTGAGACCCACGGTGTCGCTGACGACCTGACCATTGGTGAGGACGGCAAGGTCGGCCAGCATGGCCTTGCGGCGGTCACCGAAGCCGGGTGCCTTGACAGCCAGCGACGTGAAAGTGCCACGGACCTTGTTGACGATCAGGGTTGCTAGGGCCTCGGCCTCGACGTCCTCGGCGACGATGGCCAGCGGCTTGCCCGCCTGCATGACCTTCTCCAGGATCGGGAGCAGGTCGGTCAGGTTCGAGATCTTGTTCTCGACGATGAGCAGGTACGGGTCGTCGAGAACGGCTTCCATGCGTTCCGTGTCGGTGACGAAGTAGGGCGAGATGTAACCCTTGTCGAAGCGCATGCCCTCGGTGAGCTCCAGCTCCAGGCCGAAGGTGTTGCTCTCCTCGACGGTGATGACGCCTTCCTTGCCGACCTTGTCCATCGCCTCGGCGATGAGTTCACCGACGCTTGCGTCGGCGGCGGAGATGGACGCGGTGGCCGCGATCTGCGCTCTGGTCTCGACGTCCTGGGCCTGGTTACGTAACGCCTCGGTCACTGCGGCCACGGCCTGCTCGATGCCGCGCTTGAGCGCGATCGGGTTCGCGCCCGCGGCGACGTTGCGCAGCCCCTCCCGTACCAGGGCCTGGGCCAGGACGGTCGCCGTCGTGGTCCCGTCGCCGGCCACGTCGTCGGTTTTCTTGGCGACTTCCTTGACCAGCTCGGCACCGAGCTTCTCGTACGGGTCGTCGAGTTCGATCTCCTTAGCAATGCTGACACCGTCGTTGGTGATGGTCGGCGCGCCCCAGCTGCTGGCCAGCACGACGTTGCGGCCCTTCGGGCCCAGCGTCACCTTCACCGTGTCAGCGAGGATGTTCATGCCACGTTCGAGGCCGCGACGGGCGTCTTCACCGAATGCGATCAACTTGGCCATCTGCGTCGTCCTCTACTCGTCGTGCTGACCTGCAGCACTGATCGGACCGACCTGCGATGACGTACGCGCACGCCCCACCAGAGGGCTCATCCCAATCGGCTAGCACTCGCACAGGGCGAGTGCTAACTACGGTTTAGCACTCGCCACCTGAGAGTGCAAGGAATGCGAAGATCAACCTCCCCGTGCTCGGGCCCCAACACCCGGTCGACCACTCCGACACGATGCCGCCTCGGGCGCCATCGACGAGACAGGGCGGCGTCGATGTCCGCGAGCACCACTCCGGAGGCCCGGCCGGCAGGTCACCGGCCGGGCCTCCGGTCGGGAGTGTGGATCTAACGGAGACCTCTCTGCTGCCGGCAGGTTGACAAGAGAGGTGCCGTTAGCGAGACAGCTCCGGGACCAGGGCGGCGGCGCGCCCTGGTCCCGGAGCTGACGTCACGGGCGAGGCCGACGACGTGTCATGGTGGCTCCGGCTATCTGACGGGCTCGCCGGGAGTCACCCGCGTCGCCGGAGTCGTTGCGCAAGCTTCCGCAGCCGCTGCTGGTTGTCGGGCTTGTTGAGCTGCTCACGCGCTTGGCGGGTGAGCCGTTGTCCTTGCGGGTTGTGCAGGAATGTGCGGATGCGGTCGACCATGGGTGCCATGCTGGTTTCCTTCCTATCGTGGATCTTCGTGCCGGCGGGGCGTTGGCCGGGGTCGGGTGAGGGCGGGGATGGGTGCGCGGCAAACCGGCGCCCGACGCTGACACGGGTGGCTGCTTCCCTCATTGCTGTCATCACTGTTCCGATCCACGCGCCCAGGACCGGGGCCCGGTCCGCCGCTCGATCGGAATCATGGCAGCCAGGCTGTCCCCCGTCGGTCTTCCACACGTCCCGGGCAGGCTGTTCGCGCGGCTGATCCAGGCGGCGCGCGCCAGGGGGGACCTGGCTGGTGGGGCCTGCTGCGGCCCGCGGCGGCGCTGTGGTGGCCGGGTCTGCCGGTGCGTTTCGGGTGCGATTGACGGACATGACATCCCCTTGGGGTAGGGCCGGTGTGGCTGGCACCTCAGGAGTGGGATGTCGTCGATTCCGGGATAACTCGATCGTACGCTTGTTCGGCCTGGCGCGCTTGGTGCTCTTGGGGGTCGTTGCGTTCCCTCATCGGCGGCCGCGTTGAACGTGGGTGCGCTGCAGCAACCGGTTCCATGCGCAGACGGGAGTATTCAGCGGCGGTCAGTGAACGTTGGCCGATCGCATGTCCACGATGACCGGCAGGCCGCTCGCCATACCTCCGCTGCCCGCGGCGCAGGCGGGCAGCGCCGCTATCTCCGCCTGCGCTTGGCTTGCGGGGTTCAGGTCCGTGACACGACCCATCAGACACACCCCGTGCGCTTCCCGGCGAGGGGTCAAGGGTGGGCGCAGGGCGTGCGCGATCGCCTCGTGCCCTCGGACATGCCGGATCACAAGTCGCGCGAGAGCGCGGTGAGCATCCCGTGGACGGCCGGTTCGGCGTGTCGTACGCAGTCGCAGTCTGCCCCGTGGGTGCCGCGGTGCCAGGCGATGAGGTACTGCAGAGCGACCTGGTTGACCTGGTAGTCATGTTCGGCCTTGACCCGGTCGGTGTCGGCCTGGCGGTTCTGGCTGAGCAGGATCAGGAAGTGCTCCAGATCCGTGATGTCGCCCAGGTGCGCGAGGCGCGGGGCAGCGCGTCGAGGGGGTCGGTGTCTTCGCCGAGGGTGTCTTCGATGAAGCCGTAGTCGGCCGGGTACCCAGCGACAGGCCCGTGCGCGGCGCGGTGCTGGACGGCTGCTCGCCCGCTACCAGGGCCTCCTGTTCTTTCCGATGCTGCTGCTTGAGGCTGTCTCCCTCCACGTGGCCAGCGTGCGGGCGTTGTCGCGGTCTACCTATCGTGAGCGTGGCCGGGAGGCGCTGTTGCTCGGGCTGCACGCCGCCGCGTACCTCACCGCGGTCGTCGCGGTGTTATCCCCGCTGCGGGCGTTGGTCTTCGTCGTCGTTCAGCAGGGCCTGTTCGGGGTCTACCTGGGATGTGCCTTCGCCCCCAACCACAAGGGCATGCCGATCCTCACGGCAGACGACGACACGGACTTTCTTCGCCGCCAGGTCCTCACCTCCCGCAACGTCCGCGGCAACTGGCTGATCGACTTCCTGCTCGGCGGCCTGAACCACCAGATCGAACACCACCTGTTCCCCAGCATGCCCCGCGCTTCACTACGCCACGCCCGGCCCATCGTCCGCGCCTATTGCCTCGAGCACGGCCTGCCCCACGTCGAGACCACCCTCCTCGACTCCTACCGGCAAGCGCTGCACCACCTGCACAGCGTGGGTCGCAGCGGACAACCGGATCGAGAACCCGAACCAGCCGAGGCACCCGACGCCGGCCTCGTCACAGCCAACGGCCGCCATGCCCGCCAACGGAAACGGTGACAACCATGCCCGATCGCGTCGGTAGCCTTCGACAGCCGGCTCGCCGCGCTGCCGTGCACCGGAACGGGCCTCCCGTCGCTCACCGCACCCGAGTTGCCGGACCAGATGGCGTTGCTGCACCCCTGTACTGGCCGATGACGGGGAGCGGATTGGGAGCAGCGGGGTGCACTGAACGACGACGAACTGCACCGAACCGCGCTCAACTGCACCCAACGGCACCCGCCGCAACCTGCGATCCCACATCTTCCCTGCTCAGAGGCGGTGCGGCATCCGGTTTCACACCGAAGAGGTCACTGGTTCGACCCCAGCATCGCCCACCATGAATACGTGCAGGTAGGAAGCCCGTCACCGGTCTGGTCGGTAACGGGCTTCCGCGCTGTTGCCCCTTAAATGGAGCAGATTGGGAGCAGGGCGTTCGGCTCTGGGGTCCGACCGCTGTTGGGGGCGTCCGGCGGCGGCCTCGGGTTACCGGTCCGACCGGGCTGGCCGGCTAATGGAGGACTTGGAGCTACCGGTACCGGGCCCCGCGTGACGAGGGAGGTGTCCCGCTATCGCTCACGGGCCTGACTGATGGCTGGCGGTCTCGTGTGCCGCCCACTCGCCGGTCCACGCCGCCAGGTCGTGTACCCAGCTTTCGGTGCTCTGCCGGACTTGGCCGCCCACTTCGATGCGTTCTTTGACGCGAAGTCGTCCAACACTGTGCGGTCGGTCGCGGGCCATGCGGGAAACTGCGTCAGCCACCCTTCCGCCTGTTCGGCGCTGTGGCCGCTGCCGATCAGCCACTGGACGAGCAACGCGAGTTCGACCCACCGAGTCGCCTTCGTTGCCCACCCCCAAACTCGGGCATCGTCAATGACCCAAACGATTGGTCCGACGACCGCTGGCTGGTTGGCGGATGGCCGACGTATGAACAGCTCCGGCGGTGACAGTGTCTTGCGCTGTCACCGCCGGCGCGGGTGTTCATCCTGGTTGGGTTAGCTGGTGCCGAAGTACGGCCAGTACGGCAGTCTCTCCGACGTGAACCGGTCGTAGTTCCCGGCGTACTGGTAGGGCGTACCGGACCAGTCCTCGCCGAAGTCGACATCGACGGCCCAGACGGGCGACGTGCTGTACGGGTACACCGTCTGATGAGTACATCCGCCGGAGGCCTTGAACTTGCCGACCTCCTTACTGGAGTTCGAACCGTACTTCATCAGGACGCGGGCGATCACGCCTCGCCCGTTGGCGAGGCGGTCCCACACGCAGACCGTCACCTCGAGGTTGTACCAATTCTGCCCCGGGGTGTACCAGTAGTCGACCTCGAGCGAGTATTCGCCGATCTTTTGGTTGCTGGAGTTATACATGGGCACCACCCCGGTGCCGCGCGAGCCCGAATAATGCCGGAGCGCACTGTTGTTGGGCAGGTTCGACACGGCGAACGCGGTCGACGGGGCAAGGAGGGCCACCACCGTTGCGATGACTGCCGCGATGCCGGCCCTACGCAGGATTCTCTTCATCGCGCGATCATGGACGGACCGCCCCGGTCCTGTCGATCTCGTTACGCCGTAGTGCAAACTCACCGGTCAGGGACCCGATGCTCTGGTCAAGCGGCAAGTTGTCGACCTTGTTGGGTTAAGGCCAGAGCATTGACTTCCGTCGTAGTTAGAGCCGGTTTGAGGCAGCCATGCGCGATGCCGACGAGGCGCTGAAGCCCGCGCTAGAAGAGAATTTTGGGGCACCGAAGTCTTCGATGTGGACCGACAGCCGGAATACTCCTGCCATCGCAGGTGGGCCGTAGGCTGCGCACCTAAGCCATCCCTCGTAGGCGGAGCTGTACGAAGTTACTCATAGCCGCCGGTCTTTTGTGGCCGCCGATCACGGGCCGCAACGTCTCTACCCTCCGCGGAAGACACCCTGTTCCGACGGTGCCGGCCCGAAGTCGGTCGTCGTGATCCGGTTGGCGGAATCGTCACGGCTGGACGGCCGTCAGACTGGACGCACGCCCAGTCGACCGGGGGAACGTCATGCTTCGGATTCACTTCACCGCTGCGGACCTCGCCCGCACCCGGATCGCCTGTGCGCCTGATCCGCTGTGGGAAAGCATGCTCAGCATGCACTGGCTGCGGCTCCGGTGCCAGGATCCGCTGCTGGCCGGGTGGCGGCAACGAACGTACGGGTTGCTGCATCAGCGCCACGGTCACCGGGCCGAGGTTGCGTTGCCGTTGTCGATCAACCCGCCGGTGGGCTACTTCCCGGACTTCCTCACCCCGATCGAGGCAGCCGGCGGGTTCGAGCCGGGACTGGACGCCCTGCTGCGCACGCCCAAGGCCAGACTCGCTACTGACCTGGCGACGCTCCGGTCGACGGGGGTCCGGCTCTCGCCGGCCGTCGCGGATCTGGCGGCCGGCGACGTGACCGCCCTGCGCCAGCTCGGGGCCGGCCTCCAGCTTTATTACCGGCTCGCGATCATGCCTCTGTGGAACGTGATCCGCTCCGCGTTCGACGCCGACCGGGCGTTGCGGTCCCGACGGCTGCTGAACCAGGGCCTGTCGGCGCTGCTCAACGACCTGCACCCGACCGCCAGGTTCGACGGCGGCGTCCTGACGATCACCGACTACATCGCCGAGCGTGACCTCCACCTGGACGGTAGGGGGTTGCTGCTCGTGCCCTGCTACTTCAAGCGGCACGAGAAGCCGATGGTGCTCGCCGATCCGCTGCTGCCGCCGGTGTTGATCTATTCCATCCATCCACACGCCCGGGTGGTGTCGACGGCAGCTGTGGCCGGATCCCTGTCGGCGCTGGTGGGCGGTACCCGGGCCGCCATCCTGGTGCTGGCCGCCGAAGGCGGGACCACGTCGGAGATCGCCCACCGGCTCGACATCAGCGTCCCGTCGGCAAGCAGGCACCTGGCCGTGCTGCGCTCCTCGGGTCTGGTCACCAGTGCCCGCGACCGCAACGCCGTGCACCACACGCTCACCCCGCTGGGCCTGGCGCTGCTAAAGGCCGGATGATCCGCTAGCCCGGGCGTCACTCCACCCAGGAGCCGGTCCGCATCACCCGGACCACGTTGAGGTCGTCATCCAGCACGACCAGGTCGACCCGGAGCCCGGCATGGAGCGCCCGGACCCGGTTGTCCGGCCGATCGCCCGACCGGGCCAGCGCGGACGGATGTCGCCTCCGGGTCGGGCCCGGCGGATGTCAGCGGACGCTATGGCTCTCGCCTGAAACGCCTTACAAGCGAGGGGTCGCGATTCGACAGCAAGCGCAGACGGCTGGCCTCTCCTCGGTCAGGCAGGCTTGGCCTTGGCGCGACCGGGGGGTTCTCGCGTAGCCCTCGCGGTGCCTGAGCGAGGGGAGCCCGCCCCACCCGCTCTTCGCTGATCTCTGAGGGAAGGCCGGGGTCCGGGGCGGAGCCCCCCTTCGCCCCGTCCGGGGAGGCTGGTAGCCCTTGTGGTGCCCGGCGAGGTGATCCGCCCCCGGCTGATCTCTGAGGAGGGTCGGGGGTTCGGGGCGGAGCCCCGAGGTCTTCGAGTCTTATCGTCCCTCAGCGTGGCCGGCCGGCCCGGCCGATGCCGGCCGGAGGTCGCCAGCAGGCCGGGGCCGGGCCGGCGCCGCCTTGGCCTTAAGAGGTCCATTCGGCATCGCAACGCGGAAGGTGGGCGGTGTTAGCGAAGACCTCGCGTGCGGCACCGTCGACTGGCCAGGCGGGGGCGTGGGTCGCCGGCGGAACGGCTGTCGACAGCAACGCTGACAGACAAGCCATGAGCTTGGGCGTCAAGAAGTGGCCGCCGGGCTGTGCTGTTGGCGGTGTTGCCAGGCGGTGGTCTCGTCGTGGAGGGTGCCGGCGTGGAGGATGCCGACGAGGCGGTTGCCGAGTTGGCGCAGTGCGGCGTGGTGGCCGATGCCGCGGGTGCGTTGCTGGTCGTAGTAGGCGCGGGCGACCGGAGAGGCGATGAGGGCGGCGAAGGCCTGCTGGGCGAGAGCGTCGAGAGCCGGTCGTTGTGCGCGTAGCGGGCCAGGACGATCTTCTTCTTGCCGGCTTGCCGGCTTGCCGGCTTGGTGGGTCATGGGGCTGGTGCCTGCGTAGTTGCGGCGGGCTTTGGCGTCGGCGTAGCGGGTGGGGTCGTCGCGGAGCTTGGCAAGGGGCAGGGCCGATCCCGTGAGACCTATTAAGGGTCGGCGGGCCAGTATGCCAGCACGGGGCCGAGCCGCACATGCAGTCCATCTTCAAGCCGTCACGGTCCTGGCTGCGCTACGTGGGTAGCGACCAGCCGGGTGTGGCCAGTAGGGCACCGTCGTCGCCGACGAGCAGGGCCTCGTACCCGGGTAGCGTGGCGAGCCATGTCATTGCCTGAGGCCCCTGTGCAGCCGCTGCGGTGGCGTACACGTCTGCCCAGGTCAGGGACGGGCCGATGACGGTGACTGAGCGCAGGCCGTGGGCGGGGGCGCCGGTGTGCGGATCGACGATGTGCGCTCCGCGATGTGCACTGCCCGAGGTCGCGACGGCCCCGTCGACGACCTCGAGGGCGGTGAGGAGCTGATCGGGCTGTGCCGGATCCTCGACGCCCACGCGCCAGGATCCGCGTACCGTCATGTCCCCACCGGCGTTCAGGTAGAACTCGTACCCCTCCAGGTGCTCCGCGGCGCACTCGACGGCCCAGCCCTTGACCAGGCCGGACGGGTCGAAGCGGGTGCCACCGCCCGGTTCCGGGAGGTAGGCGTTGAAGTAGCCGTCGGTACGCTGTCGCGCCTGCTCACACAGGTCGAGTACCGCGTCGACCAGCGGATCGTCTACCGGTTCTCCCCGGTTCAGCGCGCTCACCCGGCTGTCCGGGCGGTACAGGCTGAAGATGGCGTCCAGCGCGCGCAGTTCGGCGAAGGCCCCGGCGACGGCGTGTGCCGCCGCCGGGGAGTCGGCCCCGGGACCGCGCAGATGCGCGCTGACGGGCAGACCCATGATCTGCTCGACGAACGCCTGCCTGGTCACGGCTTGGCCTTGAAGTGAGCGCCGTCCAGCGCGGCCTGAAGCGACTTCGTGTAGCCCTCGCTGGTCGCCGTCGCCCCGGACACCGCGTCGATCTGTGCGCTCTGCGCGGCGAGGGCCTCCGTGCGCAGCTGCGGCACCGCGTGCTTGTTGATCTCACGGGAGCGGTTGTTCGTGCTCGGCACCGTCATCGCCGTGACCTCGGTGATCCGGCCACCGCTGATGTTGGCCTGCACCTGGACGTTCCCCCGCTTGGTCTGCACGACCGGGCCGTCGGCGATGGTGGTGGAACCGGACCGTGCGACCGTGCCCCGTGACGTACCGGTTTCCACCGGCGCGACGGGGCCTGTCACGGCCGGCGCGGCCGAAGGCGAGCTGTCGGTTCCGGTCGACGTCCGGTAGCTGAAGAGAAGTACCACCACGGCGATCGTGGCGAGGAACCACATCGTGATCCTGCGCATGTCGTCCTCCTCGCGTGGGTTGTGAGCGCCATGAGGATGGGTGGCCGGTTACCAGGTGAAGCGCTCAAGATGTATGCGCTCCGCCGGCACGCTTGCGTGCCGAGCCGCCCGTACCACCGATTGCATCCAGTCATCCGGTCCGCAGACGAACACGTCGTGCTGCGCGATGTCCGGGACAAGTTCACGCAAGGCTTTCGCGTCGTCACCGAACCCGGCCGGCAACCACGAGCCCTCCTGCCCGCGCGGCCCCAACAGGTACTCCACGCGCAGGCCACGGACGGCCGCGAGGCGCTCCAGTTCCTGGCGAAACACCAGGTCTTCTGCCGAGCGCGCCCGGTACAGCAGCGTGGCTTCGCCCGGCGCGTACGGTAACTCTTCCAACAACGCCCGCAGCGGGGTGATTCCGATCCCGGACGCGATCATGGTTACCCGCGGAGCCGTGCGCTGGGCGGCGGTCAGCCGGCCGTACGGCCCCTCAATCAGCACACGGGTTCCCGGGCGTAACTCTGACACCTGCTCGCTGCCCTCGCCGCGGGATCGCACCGTGATACGCAGTGTGTCCTCCCGCGGCATAGCGGACAGCGAGTACGGATGGCCGCGACTCCAACCCGGGCCGCTGAGGAAGCGCCACTGGAAGAATTGCCCGGCGTGTGCCGGCAACCGGTCCAGGTGGCGTCCGCGCATGTAGATCGAGTGCACGCCGGGAGCCTCCGGGACGATAGCGGCGATCGTGAGTCGGTGCCGCAGCGTCCGCCAGGCCGGCAGCCCGAGCCGGAAGGTGACCACCGCGCCGGCGCACGCGGCGTACGCGGTCCACCAGTACAGCGTCGCGGCCCGGGAGCTGGTGAAGTCGGCCCCGGTCCAGAGCTGATGCGGCAGCGCCAGGCCGACGCCGAGGTAGGCGTACAGATGCAGGAGGTGCCATGCCTCGTAGCGCAGCCGCCGCCGCGCAGCCCGCAGGGAGGTGAGCACGACCATCGTCAGGGCGGCCGCCCCGGCCACCGCCAGCAGCATTCCCGGGTACGTGGTGACGAGGCTCCACGCCTCTCCGGTCACAGAAACCCCACCGGCCGCGGCATATCCGACCGTGATCAGAATGATGTGCGCGAGCATCAGATTGAAAGACACGAACCCGACCACACGGTGCCAACGGGCGAGCCTGTCCTGTCCGTACGTGCGCTCGATCCACGGCACGCGCGCCATCAGCAGCACCTGGATGAGCAGCAGGTCGGCCGCGACAAGCCCGGTCAACCGGCCGAGCGACGTCAGGCCCGCCGCCCAGCCACGAAGATCCTGCACACCGCCGCCCCGCACCCAGAGCGCGACGACGATCAGCACGCTGAGCACGCCGGCCGAAGCGATCACATCCGCCCACCACGACCACACGGCGGTTCGTACGGGCCTGGCCGACACGCCGGCCGCCTGCGCCTTCCCAGCCACAAACCCCCTCCCGCACCCACCCCGCATGCTCGCCCATCAACCGTCGAATTTCCCTATCACCATCTCCGGGATCCGCCGGCGAGCGCGTGGTGCCATCGCATAACCGGTCAGACAACGTCGCACCGGACAAAAGCGATTGGGCGCGATCGCGTCTATCCACCGGCGAGTCAGGACGAAGCCGTCCTCGTGCCCCATCGCCCGGCTCCCGGGCAGCTGTAGGCAGTCGCGTCCGCCCCGCCTTGGACAGGAACCGGTCGTCTGCTTTCTGCGCACCCGCCCGGTCCCGTTACCCCGCCCCAGACGTCACTCGGACGACTGCCCTCCTCGACCTGATCCGCGCAGGACGGAAAACCGCTTCTTCCCGCATTCGCGCCGTTCATGTCAGCGGCGGAGCAAGCTCGCCCAGCCGCGCACCCAAACGACGACCAAGCCGTGAGGCTTCCACGGCCTCTGAGGCGCCGTTGCATTATCTGATCGGGAGGCGCGTTACGCCCGGGTCGGGTCCGCGGTCAGATGACTTTCCTGCACGCCTCGGAATCGGTTTAAGACAGCTTCCACAGTCACTCGGGGAGGCGGTGCGGTACGACTCCACGCGTGGCGAGATCCTGACCAGCATCGCACGCTTGCACTAACTCGCCGAGAGGGACGGGTCCTAGCTGAGGAGTTGGCAGTGCAACGCGGCGACATTCTCTACAGGACGGCATGCGCCCTCGAATATGCTGGTCAGCGCTGAGCTTTCACCTCTCACGAGCAGCCAAGTGAGCAGCCGAACCGGCGAACTGGCGCGGACGTTGATGGACGCGATCACCACCTGACGCGGGGCGAGCACCCCCAAGAGCAGCGGCCGAGACTGACTGGTATGCAGTAGCTCACTGCTGACGTTTCGGCGGCGCGGTCGGCTCCAACGGTCATCATCCCTGTCGCACTACGGCCCAAGCGTTGACTGTTTGTGCGATATCGGGGGCCAGCCAACTGTTTGTCTGTGAGTCTGTCGGCGTGGGCAGAGCACCGGTAAGTGGCGCTGTCGAGTTGAGGGTGCACGGGGTGTCCGGTGGTACGGCGGAGAAGATTCTCGACCATCCGATCGTGGTGCGTGTTGCCGGTGATGCCCACGCGGGGTTTTACCGGCCGCGGGCGGGGAGCGGCGCAGCAGGGGGCTCCACCGATGGTGTTGTCGTGGAGGCGTACCGCTGGGGCGCCCTGACCGCCGGCGCGACCATGCGGACGGCCTCGATGTTGCTGTTGTTGCCGTTCATGCTCGGTAACCTCGCGGTCTGGCTGCGCCCGACGCCGACCGACCGGTTCGGGCTGCTCGGTGCGCTGTGCCGACTGCTCGCCGGCACGCTCACGGCCGCCTTCGTCCTCTCGATCGTCGGCGTCACGCTGGACCTCGTGGGCTGGCAATGCGTGCCGTACGAGCAATGCCGGGACGGCCGCCCCTACCTGTCCTGGCTTGGTCAGGTGGCGATGGGCCCGCGTCTGGCCCTGATGTCGCTCATCCCGCTGCTCGCGCTCCGGCTGATGTGGGCGATCGGCGTACGGTCCGCGCGGGCGCTCGAGGGTTTCGGACCACCGCCGCCACGTGCGGAAACGTCCGAGCCGACTGAGAGCCTCAGCACTGCCGGATTCTGGGATGACGAGCGGACAACGGCATGGCTGCGTCAGATCCACGTGGGAATCGGCGCCGGCACCGTGGATGCCAGCCTGCTCGCCGCAATCTCCCGCGGGCAGGCCTCCGCGAGCTGGTTGCTGTTCGTCGCCGCCGTCGGCCTGCTGGGGTTCTGTGCGGTGCTGCTGTGCCTACCCGTGCCGGCCACCCGGCGGAGTGCTCGGCGCATCCTGCGCTCTTTATGGGTGGCCACGACCGGGGTGACCGGCCTGAGCCTCGGCTATGCCGTTCTACTCCCGGGCAATCCCGCCGCCGCCGGACAGTTGCCTGGCTTCGAGGGCATTGCGGGTGGTCTGATGGCAGGACAGGGCGTCCTGCTAGCCGTACTCGCCGGCGTCACGACCCTACGTGGGCGGGCGGCCACGTCCGGGGTTCGGCCTGTCCTGCGGGGGCTCGGAACGCCGATCGTCGCGGCGGCGTCGGTGACCGTCGGGGGTGCCTTCGCGGGCACCCTGACGTTCCGCGTCGCCGATCTCCTTGACCGCGGTGCCATTCCTGGTCCGGTCCACCCAGGTCCACCAGGTGGCGCGCCGCTGGACCCGCCGGTCGCCTACTGGTGGGCCGTACTCGCCGGGCTGATCACGCTGTTGATCGTCGTCGCCGCCGCCCTGACCACACTCCTACTCGGCCGACGGCGGCGACGCCGGCTGGCCGATCATGTTGTCCAGCGCGATTACGCACAGGCGTCGGCGCGGGCGCCGGCGCGGCGGGAAGTTGTCCGGGAGGCCATCGCGAGATCTCGGGTGACCGATGAACTCGGTCCCGTGCTGACGGTGTCCTTTCTGATCTCCTCGCTGGGTTTGGTGACCGTCGCGCTCGATCTGATCGGTGTCGGTCCCACCCAGCTCGCGGCCGAGCTCTTCGCGCCACACACCAAAGCCACGCTGATCGCCGCTCTAGCCACGGACGCGGGGGTCTGGCTGATCAGCCTGCTCGTGATCGGCCTTATGATTCTCGGCTTCCGCTCGTACCGGTCAACCGAGACCCGACGTATCGTGGCGATCCTCTGGGACCTGGGTGATTTCTGGCCCCGGACGGTCCACCCGTTCGCGCCTCCCTGCTACGCCGCCCGGGCAGTGCCCGAACTCGTCAAGCGCGTCTCCGCCCTCGCCGCACAAGGCGGTGTGATCATCTCCGGGCACAGTCACGGCTCGGTCCTCGCCGCCGCCACGATCCTGCAACTGCCGCCGGCGGTCCTGCCCCGAATCGCACTGCTGACCCACGGCTCTCCGCTGCGGCGCCTCTACGCCGGCCTCTATCCGGCATACCTGGGCGGGCGAACCCTGTGCGAACTGGGTGAGCGGCTGGACTGGCGGTGGCGGAACCTGTGGCGAGAGACCGACCCGGTCGGAGGGCCCATCTTCACTCCGCAGCCGTGCGGGCAGCTGCCGTGTCAGAGCCCGCAGGCCGAGTCGGTTGACATCCGGCTTCGCGATCCGCGCAGCCTGACCATCGACCCAGCCGACACCGTGCCACCACCCATCGAGCGGCACTGGCCGTACCACACGCAGCCGGCCTATCAGGCAGCCGTCCAAGAACTTGCCGCACAGGTCTGCGAAGCCAGACCGAACCAGCTAAGGGAATGACCCTCGGACCGCCAGCCCTCGACGCGGCAGCTGCGGACAATGGGAGGCGCGGATTCCGGGTGCTGGGGTGCGCGCGGTGCAGGGGGCGGGTTAAGGATGCGCCAAGTCGGCGGCCGGCGGCGTTAAGAACCCGTCAAGATCTCCGGCGGGGCTGGTTTGTGGGTCTTGACTCTGTGGTGTGTTGAGTTTGTTGAAGCGGCTGGTGGTTGGTCGTCCGCTGCGCAGTGACCGGCTGGGTGAGACGTTGCTGTCGAAGCGGCTGGCGTTGCCGATTTTCGCCAGCGATCCGCTGTCGTCGGTGGCGTACGCCACGCAGGAGATCCTGCTGGTGTTGACGTTGGGCGGCTTGTCGTACCTGTTCCTGGCCCCGTGGGTGGCCCTCGGCGTGGTGGTGCTGCTGGCTGTGGTGGTGGCCTCTTACCGGCAGGTGGTGCGGGCCTATCCCAGCGGCGGCGGCTCCTACGAGGTCGCCTCGCGCAACCTGGGCCCGTCGGCGGGCCTGGTCGTGGCCGCGGCGTTGATGGTCGACTACATCATGACGGTGGCGGTGTCGGTGGCGGCCGGCGTGGACAACATCATTTCGGCGGTGCCGTCGCTGAACCCGCATCGGGTGGGTATCTGCGCGGGGTTCGTGGTGGCGCTGATGGCGATGAACCTGCGGGGTGTACGGGAGTCGGGTAAGACGTTCGCCTGGCCGACGTACCTGTTCATCGGCGGTGTGCTGACGATGATCAGCGTCGGTATCGGGCGGGCGGTCCTCGGCGACGCGCCGGTGGCCGAGTCGGCCGGCTGGCAGGTACGCCCGGAGCAGGTCGGGCTGACGGGGCTGGCCCTTGCCCTGCTGACCCTGCGGGCGTTCGCCTCCGGGTGCACGGCGTTGACCGGGGTGGAGGCGATCTCCAACGGGGTGCCGGCGTTCAAGCCGCCGAAGGCCGAGAACGCCGCCCGTACCATGCTGGCCATGGGGGTCACGGCGATCACGATGTTCGCCGGGATCACCGCGCTGGCGCTGATCGCTGAGGTCCGGGTGGCCGAGCACACCTGCGATCTGGTGGGTTTTCCGGGCAACTGCGAGACCGACCCGCAGCGCACCGTCATCGCGCAGCTGGCCGCGGCGGTGTTCGGCGGCGGCAGCGTCGGCTTCTACCTCATTCAGGCCACCACCGCGCTGATCCTGATCCTGGCGGCGAACACGGCGTTCAACGGGTTCCCGCTGCTGAGCTCGATTCTGGCTCAGGACCGGTACCTGCCGCGGCAGCTGCACACGCGTGGCGACCGTTTGGCGTTCTCCAACGGCATCATCGTCCTGGCGGTGGTCGCCGGTGCGGTGATCTGGCTGTTCGACGGCTCGGTGACCCGCCTGATCCAGCTTTACATCCTCGGCGTGTTCACCTCCTTCACCCTCAGCCAGGCCGGCATGGTGCGGCACTGGAACCGGGCGCTGGCTGCCGAACGCGATCCCGCGGCGCGACGACGGTTGCACCGGTCGCGGTTCATCAACGCCCTCGGCGGGTTGCTCACCGGACTGGTCCTGGTCATCGTCCTCGCGACGAAGTTCACCCACGGCGCCTACCTGGTCGTGATCGCCGTGCCGGTGCTCTACGGGCTGATGCGCACCATCCGCCGCCACTACGAACGGGTCAGCGCCGAACTCGAACCCGAGCCCGGCGGCATCGTCATGCCGTCGCGGGTCCACGCCGTGGTGCTGGTCTCGCGGGTGCACCGCCCGACCCTGCAGGCGCTGGCCTACGCCCGGGCCACCCGCCCGGACAGCCTCACCGCGGTCACCGTGGCGATCAACGGCGACGACGTGGCCCGGCTGCAGCAGCAGTGGGCCGACCGGGACCTGCCAGTACCGCTCACGCTGCTGGAGTCGCCCTATCGGGAGATCACCAACCCGGTTCTCGACTACGTCAACCGACTCCGCCAGGAAGGCCCGCGGGACCTGGTCGTGGTCTACATCCCCGAGTACGTCGTGGGCCGCTGGTGGGAGCAGCTGCTGCACAACCAGAGCGCGCTGCGGCTCAAGGCCCGGCTGCTGTTCCAACGCCGCGTCATGGTCGTCAGCGTGCCGTGGCAGCTGGAATCCAGCCACGGGCAGGACGGTAGGGAGACCGTCACGGCCGGGCACCGCCAGCGGTAGCGGTGGATCGGGTAGAAATGCCGGACATGGAGTTGTCTACGGCCGCACCCGGTGCCGGGGGGCGCCGCTGGCGGGGCGCGGGCCTCGGCGCGGGCGTCGCGGTGGTGGGCCTGGCCGCCGTTACGCTGGCGCTGGTACCGGCGCGGGCCGAGGTGTCGTTGGCCAGCGTGGTCCTGCTCTACCTGGCGCCGGTGGTCGTCACCGCGGCCGTGGGCGGCTGGGGCCCGGCGGTGGCCGCGGCGATCGCCGCCGACCTGCTGGTCAACTACTTCTTCGTCCCGCCGTTTCACACCTTTGCCGTGGAGACCGGCGACAACATCGTCGTCCTTGCCGTCTACGTCGGGGTCGCCACCGCGGTCAGCGTCGCCGTCGACCTCGCGGCCCGGCACCGGGCCACGGCCGCCCGTCGCGCCGTGGAAGCGGCGTTGCTCGCCGGCGCCAGCGCCGAACCGATCGAGCAGGCCTCCCTCACCCGGCTGCTGGACCAGGTCCGCGCCACCTACCAGATGACCACGGTCGCCCTCACCGAAGGCGGACAGGCCCTCGACCAGGTCGGCCCACCACCGCACGGGACACCGGCGCTGTCCGTCGCCGCCGGCGGTGGACTGCGCCTGGACGCCTGGGGCCCACGATTGTTCGCCGAGGACCGCCGTGCGCTGGCGCGCCTGGCCGCGGCGGCAGCCCGCACCCTGGAGACCCAGCGCCTGGCCGGGCAGGCCGCCCGCGCCGTCGAACTCGCCCACATCGACCGGCTACGCGCCGCGCTGCTCGGCGCCGTCGGCCACGACCTGCGCACGCCACTGGCCTCGATCAAGGCGGCCGTGTCCAGCCTGCGCCAGCCCGACATCGACTGGAGCACCGAAGACCGGGCGGAGCTGCTCGCCACGGTCGAGGAGTCCACCGACCGGCTCACCACCGTGGTCGACAACCTGCTGTCGCTGAGTCGCCTGCAGGCCGGGGTGCTGTCGGTCGACGCGCGGCCGACCGCGGTCGACGGAGTCGTGGCCCAAGCCGTCCTGAGCACCGACACCGGTGGCGTGAGCGTCGATGTCGACGTGCCGGATGACCTGCCTCTGGCGTGGGCCGACGCCGGTCTCCTCGAGCGCGTAGTGGCGAACCTGCTTACCAACGCCTGCACGGCCAGCCCACCCGGCCAGCGCGTCCTCATCCGGGGCCGCGCCGGCGGCGATCATCTGCGCCTCGACGTCGTCGATCACGGGCCCGGCATCGCCAGCGCCGACCGTGACCGCGTCTTCGCGCCGTTCCAACGTCTGGACGACCACAGCGGCACCGGCCTCGGCCTCGGATTAGCCATCGCCCGCGGGTTCACCGAGGCCCAACGGGGCACCCTGACGGCCAGCGACACCCCGAACGGCGGCCTGACCATGACCATCCGCATCCCGGCGGCGCCATGAGCCGTATTCTCGTCGTCGACGACGACCAGCAGCTGCTGCGGGCACTGCGGATCAACCTCACCGCCCGCCACTATGAGGTGCTCACCGCCGCCGACGGCACCACCGCCCTGACCATCGCCGCCCGCACCCCACCGGATCTGGCCATCATCGACCTCGGCCTGCCCGACCTCGACGGCGTCACCGTCGTGGAGGGCCTCCGCGGCTGGACCAACATCCCGATCATCGTGCTGTCCGCCCGCGACACCGAAACCGCCAAGGTCGACGCCCTCGACGCCGGCGCCGACGACTACGTCACCAAACCCTTCGGCATGGACGAACTCCTCGCCCGGGTCCGCGCCGCGCTCCGCCGCGCCCATCCCACCCCGGACGCCGCCACCATCACCACCGCCGCCTTCACCATCGACCTCGCGGCGAAACGCCTCACCACCGCCGCCGGCGAGGTCCGCCTCACCCCCACCGAATGGCACCTCCTGGAGGTACTGGCCCGCCACCCCGACAAGCTCGTCGCTCACCGCCAGCTGCTGCGCGAGGTGTGGGGACCGGCCTACGAAACCGAAACCAACTACCTCCGCGTGCACCTGGCCAACCTTCGCCGCAAGATCGAACCCGACCCGGCCCGCCCCCGATACCTGATCACCGAACCCGGCATCGGCTACCGGTTCGTCCCCTGAGCCGATGCCGGTCGCAGCTGGGGCATGCCCAACGTCACCGCGGTGGTGCCGGCGATCCTGTCCAGAGGTCCTCAAGCGCGACGGCACCTCCGTCGTCGTTGACAGTTCCTGCGCGGCGACGTCCGGCCGCTGGTACAGCCCCTACGACGGCGCCACCTGGTCGGCGGCCTCGGACGTCGACATCGACCACGTGGTGCCCTTGGCGGAGGCGTGGCGCTCCGGCGCCAGCTCCTGGACCACCAGCCGGCAGCAGAGCTTCGCCAACGACCTCACCCGCCCCCAGCTGATCGCGGTCACCGACAACGTCAACCAGGCCAAGGGCGACCCGAGGGCGGCCAGTTCCTACCCGCTCGACACGGATGGCAGCCATGACGTGGGCGAAGCGGGTGCAATCGTTGACGTTGCCACCAGAGAGCACGAAGGCGAGCGTGCGGCCGAGGCCATCGCAGGCGAGGTGAATCTTGGTGGTCAGTCCACCTCGACTTCGACCGAGGACGGCGCAGCGCAGCAGCCGCGCCCCGGCAGTCTCTCGCGCTGCACCTCGCCGGCCGAGGCGCTCGGCTGGATGCGCTGCCGGCTGACCGCTTTACCGCTTTGACCAGACCGCAGCACCGGGCGGGGATTGGGTGCGTTCAGCTGCTGTACGCCAGGCCCTCGAGCCAGTGATCGAGACAGCTTCAGACCGCGATTTCGGCGCTGAGGACGATGGTGCGTTCCTCGGGCAGGTGGAGGAACTCGGCGTGGCTGGCGGCGTTGTGGGCGAGAGCGATGAACAGGCGCTTACGCCAGATGGCCATGCCGGGCTGGCGGGTGCAACGCAGAGTGATCTTTGAGACGAAGTAGGAGACCTCGTCGAGGTCGAGGTTGATCCCTCTGGCGAAAGGGTGGGCGGCGGCGCGGCGAAGTACCTCGGGGAAGTCGGTGGGGTCCTGGAAGCCGAAGAGGGCGTCGATGTGGATGACGCCGTCGTTCGGGTCGCCGAGGTCATCGATGGTGAGGCGCCGATTCCAGGGAATGTGCGGGACGTTGGCAGTGCGGCCCGTCATGATCACGATTCTCTCGTGCCGGACGTGGTGGTGCGCGACGTTCGCGCGCAGTGCCAGGGGCGTCGTCTCCTTGTTCGGGTGGGGAAACACCGCGGTGCCCGGCACCCAGGGGATGTTCGTGGCGTGCAGGGTGTCGATGAAGTCGCGGAGAGGTCCTTCGCGTTCGATCCGCCGGGCGGTGACGAGTTCGGCGCCGCGTCGCCACGTCAGCAGGACCGTGAACAGGATGATCGCGATGAGCAGCGTCAGCCAACCGCCGTGGGTGACCTTGGCCAGGTTCGCGGTGAAGAAGGTCAGCTCGATGCTGCCGAAGACGAGCCCGAACAGCGCCAACCGCCAGATCGTCCAGCGCCATCGCGCTCGCGCGACGACCAGGAACAGGGTCGTGGTGATCAGGAAGGTGCCGGTGACCGCGACCCCGTACGCGGCGGCAAGGTTCGTGGACGAGCCGAACGCGAACACCACCACGAGGACCGCGGCGAACAGGCTCCAGTTCACTCCTGGGGCGTAGATCTGTCCGTACTGGCGGCGGGAGGTCTGCCGGATGCGCAGGTGCGGCAGGAAGCCCAGCCGCATGGCCTCCCGGGACACCGAGAACGCCCCGGTGATCACCGACTGGGACGCGATCACGGTGGCCACGGTGGCCAGGGCGACCATCGGCAGCTGTGCCCAGCCTGGTAGCAGCAGGAAGAACGGATTTTCCCGGCTCTCCGGCGCCCGGAGGATCAGTGCGCCCTGGCCGAGGTAATTCAGCGTCAGAGCGGGGAAGACGATCACGAACCAGGCCCGGCGGATCGGGGCGCGGCCGAAGTGCCCCATGTCGGCGTAGAGCGCTTCGGCGCCGGTGATCGCCAGCACCACGGCGCCCATCGCGATGAACGCGATGATCGGGTGGTCGACGACGAACAGGGCCGCGTACGTCGGTGACAGTCCGGAAAGAACGCTCGGGTGACGTATCACCTCGGCCGCGCCGGCGACGCCCAGGCAGGCGAACCAGAGCAGCATGATCGGCCCGAACACGGCCCCGACCCGTCCGGTGCCCCAGCGCTGGATGGCAAACAGCAGGGTGATGATCACCGCCGACGCCGGCAGCACGATCACCTCCCACCGTGGAGAGATGACCTCCAGCCCTTCCACCGCCGACAACACCGAGATCGCCGGGGTGATCACACTGTCGCCGTAGAACAGAGCGGCGCCGAGCGCCCCAAGCGCCAGCACGGTTGCGGCGCGCCTTTCACTGACTTTGAGCAACGCCCTTCGGGCGAGGGCGGCCAAGGCCATCACCCCACCCTCGCCCTCGTTGTCGGCCCGCAGGATGAAGATGACGTACTTGACCGACACGATCAGGATGATCGACCAGAAGACCCACGAGATCACACCGAACACGTCGGGAGCGTCCGGTGTCAGGCTGCGGTCCAGAGTGAAGACTGTCTTCAACGCGTACAGCGGGCTCGTGCCGATATCGCCGTACACCACCCCCAACGCGCCCAGCAACAAGCCCAGGCCCGCCTTCGGGTGGCCCGCCGGCGACGGCTGGGACCCAGCGTCCCCTCCTGGTCCCTGGCCGCCTGGCGCGGGCTGCTCGTTGTTGGCACGCTTCGTCACCCTCACAGGCATACCAACCAATACGCCGCGCGTGTCCGGGACTCCGAACTTTGGTCAACCCAGCCTTGAGGGGGTAGCGGCTCGGTCAGGGTGCGGTGGAAGCGTTCCACCTTGCCGTTGGTGTGGGGGCGGTAGGGGCGGGTCTTCTTGATCGCGATGCCGGCGGTGGTGAGGGTGTCGCGCCAGAGGTGGGACTTGTAGGCGGAGCCGTTGTCGGTAAGCACTCGGCGGACGGTGATGCCGCAAGTGGTGAACCAGGCGTGGGCGCGATGCCAGAACGCGACGGCGGTGTCGCGGGTCTCGTCGGCGAGGATATCGGTGTAAGCCAGCCGGGAGTGGTCGTCGATGGCGGTGTGCAGGTAGCTGTAGCCGATGACTGGTTCGCGGCGGCGGTTGCGGGTGACGCCGGCGGTGGCGGCGCGGTTGCGTTTGCCCTGCTGACGTCCTCGGGTGCGCCAGCCACCGCCGTCGGGGATGTTGCCGAGCTTCTTCACGTCGACGTGGACCAGGTCATAGCGACGCACGCACCGGCCGGTGCCCCGGTCCAGATGCGCCAGCCGGGCCACACCCGCCCGGCGCAGCACGGCGTGACACGTCGAGGCCGCCAATCCGAGCCAGCCGGCGATCCGCGCCGGCCCCCACCGCCGTTTCGCCCGCAGGTGCAGCCCGCCAGGTGCGGACCCTGGCCGACGCCCGCACGGCGGTACTGGATCAAGCTTTTGAGACAGGTCAACTTGGGGAGGATCTCGTCGGATGGTGGCCTCAGACCTGCCCGCCATCCGGGACAGGGACAACCGGAGCATCGTCCCGAACCAAGGAGGTTGGCGTGCGGAGCGGCTGACCTGGTGCCCCGGCAGGATTCGAACTGCGGCACACGGTTTAGTGCTCCTAACTCTTTGAGTGTTGGAGTCTGCGCCAGCAGATGATGGCGCAGGCGAGGGTGAGGAATGCTTCGT
>NZ_JBQHDC010000023.1:0-8726 GCF_052068075.1 Micromonospora sp. L31
TTCGCCTCAGCGGCCGGGGTGGCGTGGGCCTCGGTGACCGGGCCGGCGAAGACGCCACCGGCGAAAGCCAGACCAGCGATACCCAGAACGCTCTTCCGCAGAATGGTGGTGTTCATGGGGGAAGCTCCTTCAGGGGGTTGACGCCGCCGGTCGACCGGGGGATCGACATGACAGGCGGCGTAAGCACCACGAGCAGGCGCTCACACAAAGGGGAAAGTCTCTGCCCGGCAGGCTTCGCGAGCGGGGGGCTCGCGGCGCCGGGTCCATGTATAACGACCGGCGGCCCACCATCATTCCGGGGGCCCGGCATCCCGGGCGGCCCCATGTATCGGGCCGGGCCAGCGGGGTGCTGCTGCGATCGTCCAGGTGATGTAACGACCCCGGCCCGGCCACCATTCCACCGCCAGGGTGCCCCCAGTCACGGGACGACCCGCCACTCGCCGGCCCAGACCCGGACATCGGACGGCACCCAGCGGACCCGGTAACCGGACATCCGACACGGGGATGCCAAACCGCCGCGCGACATCCGGGCACGCCGACCTGGCCGGGACCGGACATCCCGACACGGCCAGCGACCGGAACGGCACAACCCGCGCGGCTTGCCACCCTGAGTTCGCGGCTGCCTGCACTACGGCAACCGGCGCCTGGCCAACTCCAAGGGCTCACGGTTTGCGGCGTGTCGCGCGATCCCGCGCCCCCATCCCCGCGACACACCGCAAATCGCGAAGGCGACGGGTCGACGACGGGCAGGGCCGGGGCGGGCTCGAGTACTCGGGCAAGGCTGGCCGGGCGGCGCGGACCGTGCGGGACGGACGGGTCAGGAGGCGCGGGCACGGATCGCGTGGGACGGGCGGGTCAAGAGGTGCGGGCGGCGGACCTTGGCCGCGTACCCGGCGGGCACCGACCGGGCGGCCAGCCCGAGGCGGTCGAGGCCGGCCTGCGTCGGCGGGTGTGATCGGTGCCGGACACGGGCGTGATCGGCCGCAGCGGGGGGTGGTGGGAGCGGGGGCGCGGGACGGGGGAAATGGGCGGGGAGTGGAATGCGGGCGACCGGGTCGGCTGCGCGGAGCGGAGTCGGCGTTACCCTGACACCATGCAGGCCGTCGTCAGCACCGCGCCCCACCTGGCCCGCCCGGGCCGTCCCGCCGTGGTGGCGCGCACCCTGGCGGAGCTGGCCGGTCCCACCCGGGGGGTGGTGGAGCTGCCGGTGCGGTTGATGTGGAACGCCGACCGGACGTTCGACCTGGGTGACCCGGACCAGCTGCTCTGGATGTACGAAAACGTGCTGCGGGAGACCACCCGCGCCGAGGACCTGCGGCACCTGATCAACGGCCGGACGCTGCGGCGGGTGTGGCGGCGGCTGAACCTGCCCCGGGGCGTCCGGCAGGCGTGGGAGAGCCGGCACCGGGGTCTGCGGACCGCGTGAGCGGCTTCCACCTGCACGAGTTCTACCGGGAGGTCGCCCGGGTGGCGCTCACGGCGGCCGGGCCGCACCGGTTCGTGCTCGGCGGCGGGGTGGCCTGGGCCGCGCACGGGCTGGTCACCCGCCCCACCGAGGACGTCGACCTGTTCGCCGACGTGGAGGGCGCGGCGGCGGCCGCCGCCACGGAGGTGCGGGCGGCACTGGAGCGCGCCGGGTTCGAGGTGGCCGACGCCGACCCGGACAGTGACCTGGGCGGGCTGTTCGACGGCTTCGACCGGGACATGAAGGAGTTCGTGGTCACCCGCGGCCCGAGGCGGATCCGGCTGAGCCTCGCCCGGCTCGACCGGTACCGCTCCCCGGTGGTGATGGACTTCGGCCCGGTGATGGACGTCCGCGACCTGGTGGCGAACAAGACCGCCGCGCTGGTCAACCGGCGCGAGGTCCGCGACTACATCGACGTGTCGTCAGCGCTGGACCACTACCCGGTGGCCGAACTGCTGGCGCTGGCCCGGCAGGTCGACCCGGCGCTGGACGACGACGACGTCCGGGAGGCGGGCCGCTACCTGGACCGGGTGCCCGACCAGCGGTTCACCCGCTACGGCCTGGACGCGGCGCGGATCGCCGAGGTCCGCCGCCGGCTGGCCACCTGGCCCCGCTGACCACCGCGACGGCCAGCGGGCGCGCTGCGCTCACTTGGTGAAGCGGCCGCCGGTCACGCCGAGGATCTCGCCGGTGACGTAGCTGGACTCCTGTGAGGCGAAGAAGACGTACGCGGGGGCGAGCTCCGCCGGCTGGCCGGGTCGTCCCATCGGGGTGTCCGTGCCGAACTGCTTGACCTTCTCGGGCGGCATGGTGGCCGGGATGAGCGGCGTCCAGATCGGGCCGGGGGCCACCGCGTTGACCCGGATGCCCTTGTCGGCCAGCTGTGCCGCGAGCCCCTTGGTGAAGTTGGCGATCCCCGCCTTGGTGGTGGCGTAGTCGAGCAGCTGCGGTGACGGGTCGAAGGCCTGGATCGACGTGGTGTTGATGATCGTGGCGCCGTCGGCCATGTGCGGGATCGCCTCCTGGCACAGCCAGAACATGGCGTACAGGTTGGTCTTCAGGACCCGGTCGAACTGGGCGGTGCTGATGCCGGCGATGCCGTCGTCCTGGGACATCTGGTAGGCGGCGTTGTTCACCAGGATGTCGATGCCGCCCAGGTCGGCCAGGGTCCGCTTCACCAGCTCCCGGCAGTGGCCCTCGTCGGTGAGGTCGGTGCGCACCGCCACGCCCCGGCGGCCGGCCTCCTCGACCAGCCGCACCGTCTCCCGGGCGTCGGCGTCCTCCTCCTCGCTCAGGTAGGAGATGACCACGTCGGCGCCCTCCCGGGCGAAGGCGATCGCCACCGCGCGGCCGATGCCGGAGTCACCGCCGGTGATCACGGCCCGCTTGCCGGTCAGCCGGTCGCTGCCCCGGTACGACTCCTCGCCGTGGTCGGGCTTCGGGCCCATCTCACCGGTCGAGCCGGGCGCGGACTGCTGCTGGGCGGGCTGGCCCTGCTGCTGGCCGTACTGCTCGGTGGGGTCCTGCTGGGTGTACTGGTCCTCGCTCACCGGTGCTCCTCGGGGTAGTTCGTCCGGCCTTCTGCTCGTCTGCCCTACCCGGCGGACCGGGCCGGAAACGAGGGCGACCGCCGGATGACCTCGGTGTTACGCGAGGGTGGCCGGCGGCGCTGGTGGGGTGGAACAGCTCGGGCCGCTGTGGCTGGAGTGACAGCGGCTCGTTATGGTGCGCAACGGTGCCCACGAGGCGCCGCACCCCCATTGGAAGGGCACCGCATGACCTCCTCCTCCGGCGCCTCGCGGCGCCAGGTGCTGGCCGTCGCCGCCGCCGCGGCGACCACCCCCCTGATCGCCGGCGCCCCCGCCCGGGCCGCCGAGGCGACGGGACCGAAGACCTGGGACCTGACCGTGCTCGGCACGTCGGACACGCACGGCAACGTCTACAACTGGGATTACTACAAGGACGCCGAGTACGACGACAGCAGGCACAACGATGTCGGCGTCGCCAAGCTGGCCACCCTGGTCAACCAGATCCGTGCCGAGCGCAAGGGCAAGCCGACCCTGGTCCTCGACGCCGGAGACACCATCCAGGGCACGCCGCTGGCCACCTACTACGCCAAGCAGGAGCCGATCACCACCAGCGGTGAGACGCACCCGATGGCGAACGCCATGAACATCCTGAAGTACGACGCCGTGACGCTGGGCAACCACGAGTTCAACTACGGCCTGCCGCTGCTGGCCACCTGGATCTCGCAGCTGGGCTTCCCGGCGCTCGCCGCCAACGCGGTCAACGCGGCCACCGGCAAGCCGGCCTACCTGCCGTACGTGATCAAGAAGGTCCGCCTCGGCGGCTGGGACTCCCCGACCATCAACGTCGGCATCCTCGGCCTCACCAACCCGGGCGTGGCCATCTGGGACAAGGGCAACGTCGAGGGCAAGCTCGTCTTCCCCGACATGGTCGAGACCGCCGCCAAGTGGGTGCCGATCATGCGCGAGCGCGGCGCCGACCTGGTCATCATCTCGGCGCACGGCGGCGACAGCGGCACCTCCAGCTACGGCCCGGAGCTGCCGAACGAGAACCCCGTCACGCTGATCGCCCAGCAGGTCCCCGGCATCGACGCGATCCTCTTCGGCCACGCCCACGCCGAGGTGGTGGAGAAGTTCGTCACCAACACGGCCACCGGCGCGCAGGTGCTCACCGCCGAGCCGTCGAAGTGGGGCCAGCGGCTGACCCGGATGGACTTCACCGTCCAGAAGGTGCGCGGCACCTGGAAGGTCGTCACCAAGCGCGCCACCATGCTCAACACCAACACCGTGGTCGAGGACCCGGCGGTGCTCGCGGCCGTGCGCGGCCAGCACAGCAAGACCGTCGACTACGTCAACACGGTCGTCGCCCAGTCCTCCGAGGAGCTGTCGGCCGCCGAGTCGCGGTACAAGGACACCCCGATCCTGGACTTCATCAACCACGTCCAGACCGAGGTCGTCACCGCGGCGCTGGCCGGCACGTCGTACGCGTCGCTGCCGGTGCTGTCGATCGCCGCCCCGTTCAGCCGCACCGCGGTCTTCCCGCAGGGCGACGTGCGGATCCGCGACGTGGCCGGCCTCTACGTCTTCGACAACACCCTCGAGGCCGTGGTGCTCACCGGCGCCGAGGTGAAGGCGTACCTGGAGTTCTCGGCGAAGTACTTCGTCACCCTGCCGGTGGGCGCGGCCGTCGACCCGGCCACCATCAGCGACCCGGCCGTGCCGGACTACAACTACGACGTGATCTCGGGCGTCGACTACGACATCGACATCAGCAAGCCGGTCGGCCAGCGGATCACCCGCCTGGTGCTGGCGGGCACCGACACCCCGGTCGCCGACACCGCGCAGTTCGTCGTCGCGGTGAACAACTACCGGCGCAGCGGTGGCGGCAACTTCCCCGGCATCGTCAAGACCCAGGTCTACAACGAGCAGCAGGAGATCCGCCAGTTGCTGATCGACTGGGCGCAGGCGAAGGGGACCATCGACCCGGTCGACTTCTATGTCCCGAACTGGAAGCTGGTGCGCGAGGGCGTGCCGGTCTTCTGAGCCGTACCACCGACACACGCCGACGGGCCGCGGGGATCCACCCCCGCGGCCCGTTCGCGTCCGGCGCCGCCACCGCCGGTCGCGGTCAGCCGCCGGGCCCGAGCCGGAGGTGCCACTCGTCGTCGTTGGTCGACTCGGGTCGGTCGCGGCGCGGATCGGTCTCGGTGAGCTCCACCCGCTCCTCGGGGCGGACCGCCGGCGGCAGCTCACCGAAGCGCACATGGCGGAGGAAGGCGTACTCCTCGTCGTCGAACGAGGTGGGCTCCGGGTCGCTCATGCCCGCATTGTGCCGCCCCCGGTCCAGCCCCGCCGTCCCATCAACGACGCCCGCGCGGGTAAGCGCGCCGCCACCAGCGCCGGCGACGAGGTGGGAACACCTGCGCGCGGTACGGATGACCGCTCGGGGGTGCTCGAGCAGGTGGAGGTCAGGGCCGGACGGTGGTCGTGCCCTGACGCGGCGGTGTCAGCCGGACCGGGTGGTCATCGGCTGGCCAGGGGCCGACGGCGTGCGCTGCCGTATCGGCGGGAGGCGGTCCAGCAGCGCCAGACCGGCCCGGACGGGAGCCCGGGTCAGCGTCTGGTCGAAGCTCGCCCGGCCCTGGCAGAACCGGACGAACATCCCCCAGCCGGCCGGCGTCGCCAGCAGCGCGTGGAAGACGTCGGGCCGGCGTTCGAACACCTCCAGCAGCCGATGCCCGGCCCGCATCGACGGAACCAGCTGCGCGGTCACGGCCCGCTCGTAGCCGGCCAGGTCACCGGCGGCGACCGCCGTGCCCGCGAGCGCCCCGGAGCGCAACGCGTAACTGATCCCCTCCCGGCTCCACGGCTCCAGCAGGCCGGCCGCGTCGCCGGCGACCAGCACCCGGCCGTGCCGCAACGGCGAGCCCTCCGCCCGGCAGCGGGTCAGGTGCCCGGAGTCGTGCTCGGCCGCCACCCCGGACAGGCCGAGCCGGTCGACGAAGCGGCGCAGGTACTCACGGGTCCGCTCCCCCTCGCCGCGGGCGGCGATCACCCCCACCGTCAGGCTCGACCCCTTCGGGAACACCCAGGCGTACGAGCCGGGCACCGATCCCCAGTCCAGCAGCAGCCGGCCGCGCCAGCGCCGCTGCTCGGCCGGCGGCACCGGCAGCTCCCGCTCCAGACCCAGATCCACCTGGCAAAAACGGACACCCACGTGCCGGGAACTGACCCCCGAGGAACCGTCCGCCCCGACCGCCGTCCGGGCGTGCACGGTCTGACCGTCGGCCAGCCGTACCCGTACCCCGTCTGGGTCCTGGTCGATGCCGCGCACCGCGACGCCCTCGCGCAGCTCGGCCCCGGCGGCGACTGCGGCCGCGCGCAGCCGGTCGTCGAACTCGTCCCGGCGGACCATGGCCACCAGCGGGGTGCGGTGCCGGCGGGTGAAGGCGCGTCGCCCGTCCCGGGTGAAGGTCACCCGGTCGACCCGGTCGTGCGCGGGCACCTCGATGCGGCCGGCGACCGCCGTCAGCGAGGTGCCGATCAGGCCGCCGCCACATGTCTTGTACCGGGGGTGCACGGCCCGGTCCAGCACCAGCGTGCGCACCCCCGCGCCGGCCGCGGCGTGGGCGGCGGAGAGCCCGGCGGGGCCGGCGCCGACGACGACGAGATCCCAGGTGATCACGGGCTCCACCCTAGGACACCCCGGCGCGGCCGGCCGGTCACGACCGACCGATCGGGTGGGCATTGTCGGTCACCCGGCGGGTAAGCCGCGGTACCCAGACCGCCCGTGCGACGGGCGGGTCACGGCAAGGAGGTCACCATGCAGCAGGTACGTCTGTCGGAGGCCGAGGTACGGGTGTACGACGCGGTCGCCACGCTGGAGGCGCGCGGCCAGGTGCCGTACCCCGACTCGATCGCCCAGGAGGCGGGGATGGCGGAGGAGGAGGTGCACGGGCCGTTGCACCTGCTCACCGAGAAGGACCTGCTGCACCGGGAGGACTCCCCGATGGCCGGGCTGGACTTCGGCCCACGGTGGTGTGCCCGCCAGATGGCGTGACCGGTTTGCCCGATGGGGCGCCGGGTAGCGGTCGGTCATGGCTGATCGACGGGCCGCCGTGACGGACGCGGGTGACCGACGCCGCTGGCAGGCCCTCGGCGTCGGGCTGGTCGCCGCGTTCATGACGCTGCTGGACGTCAGCATCGTCAACGTGGCCGTCCCGTCGATGGACCGGGCGCTGCACGCGAGCCCGAGCGACCTGCAGTGGGTGCTCTCCGGGTACGCGCTGACGTTCGGACTGATCCTGGTGCCCGCCGGTCGGTTCGGCGACGCCCGCGGGCGACGCACCGCCTTCGTGGTGGGCGTCGCCCTCTTCACGCTCACCAGCGCCCTCGCCGGCCTGGCCACCTCGCCCGCCTGGCTGGTCACCACCCGGCTGCTCCAGGGCGCCGCCGCCGGGGTGGTCAACCCCCAGGTGACCGGCCTGATCCAGCAGCTGTTCCCGGGCACCGAACGAGGTCGGGCCTTCGGCCTGCTCGGCGCGACCATCGGCATCTCCACCGCGATCGGCCCGCTGCTCGGCGGGCTGCTCATCCAGCTCGGCGGCGAGGAGCACGGCTGGCGTTGGGTGTTCTTCGTCAACGTGCCGGTGGGCATCCTCGCGGTGGTGCTCGGCTGGCGGCTGCTGCCCGCCCGACCGGCCGGGCAGCCCGACCGGCACCGACTCGACCCGGTCGGTGTGCTGCTGCTCGGCGTCGGCGTGCTGCTCCTGCTGCTGCCGCTGGTGCAACGCGAGCAGTGGCAGAGCCCGTGGAAGTGGGCGCTCGTCCCGGCCGGCCTGGCGGTCCTGGTCGGCTTCGGCCTCTGGGAGCGCCGGTACGCCCGCCACCAGACACCCCTGTTCGACCTGCGGCTGTTCCGGCTGCGCTCGTACACCCTCGGCGCGTTGATCGCGCTGGTCTACTTCGGCGGGTTCACCGCCATCTTCTTCATCTTCACGCTCTACCTGCAGAACGGCCTCGGCTACAGCGCGCTGATCGCCGGCCTGGCGATCACGCCGTTCGCCCTCGGCTCCGCGCTGGCCTCGACGCTCGGCGGCCGGATCGTCAACCGCTTCGGCCGCCCGCTGGTCGGCATCGGGCTGGTCGTCGTGGTGATCGGCCTCGGCACGGTGGTGCTCGTGCTGCGCGGCTCGCCGCAGCACTCCGTACCGCTGCTGACCGCGGTGCCGCTGCTGGTGGCCGGGCTGGGCAGCGGGCTGGTCATCACGCCGAACCAGACTCTCACCCTCTCCCAGGTGCCGGTGCCGAAGGCGGGCAGTGCGGCCGGGATGCTCCAGACCGGCCAGCGGATCGGCTCGGCGGCCGGGATCGCGGCGGTCGGGGCGATGTTCTTCTCCTCGCTCGCGAGCACGGGTGGGGACTGGGCCGCGGCGTTCCGGCACTCGTTGTTGCTGGCGGCGGGGGTGGTCGTGCTGGCGTTGGTGGCGGCGGGGGTGGACATCTGGGTGGGGCATCGGCGGAGTTGATCCTGCTCCGTCGGCTGGGCGGTGGATTCCGCCTCCGTCGGCTGGGCGGTGGATTCCGCCTCCGCCGGCTGGTCGGTGGATTTCGCTCCGCCGGCTGGTCGGTGGATTTCGCTCCGCCGGCTGGTCGGTGGGTGGGGTGTGGCCCGCCGTGCCCGGCTCCGGGCGGTCAGGCTTGATCCCTGCGCCGGTCACGGCGGGCCACACCCC
>NZ_JBQHDC010000024.1:0-5097 GCF_052068075.1 Micromonospora sp. L31
TTGTCCGGCGGTGTCCTACTCTCCCACACCCTCCCGAGTGCAGTACCATCGGCGCTGGAGGGCTTAGCTTCCGGGTTCGGAATGTTACCGGGCGTTTCCCCTCCGCCATGACCGCCGTAACTCTATCGACATGTCAAACAACTCGACCAGCAGTGCTGGGTGTTGTTCGTTTGTCGGGAGTTGCACAGTGGACGCGTAGCAGCTTTGTAGTCAAGTCCTCGGCCTATTAGTACCGGTCAACTGAACCCGTTACCGGGCTTACATTTCCGGCCTATCAACCCAGTCGTCTAGCTGGGGGCCTTACCCATCCAAAGGATGGTGGGATACCTCATCTTGAAGCGAGCTTCCCGCTTAGATGCTTTCAGCGGTTATCCCTTCCGAACGTAGCTAACCAGCCGTGCCCCTGGCGGGACAACTGGCACACCAGAGGTTCGTCCGTCCCGGTCCTCTCGTACTAGGGACAGCCCTTCTCAAGTATCCTACGCGCACGGCGGATAGGGACCGAACTGTCTCACGACGTTCTAAACCCAGCTCGCGTACCGCTTTAATGGGCGAACAGCCCAACCCTTGGGACCTGCTACAGCCCCAGGATGCGACGAGCCGACATCGAGGTGCCAAACCATCCCGTCGATATGGACTCTTGGGGAAGATCAGCCTGTTATCCCCGGGGTACCTTTTATCCGTTGAGCGACACCGCTTCCACTCGCAAGTGCCGGATCACTAGTCCCGACTTTCGTCCCTGCTCGACCTGTCAGTCTCACAGTCAAGCTCCCTTGTGTACTTGCACTCAACACCTGATTGCCAACCAGGCTGAGGGAACCTTTGGGCGCCTCCGTTACCCTTTAGGAGGCAACCGCCCCAGTTAAACTACCCACCAGACACTGTCCCTGAACCGGATAACGGTCCGAAGTTAGATACCCAAATCAACCAGAGTGGTATTTCAAGATTGCCTCCACCCATACTGGCGTATGGACTTCACCGGCTCCCACCTATCCTACACAAGCTAATTCGGATACCAATGTCAAGCTATAGTAAAGGTCCCGGGGTCTTTCCGTCCTGCCGCGCGTAACGAGCATCTTTACTCGTAATGCAATTTCGCCGGGCCTGTGGTTGAGACAGTGGGGAAGTCGTTACGCCATTCGTGCAGGTCGGAACTTACCCGACAAGGAATTTCGCTACCTTAGGATGGTTATAGTTACCACCGCCGTTTACTGGCGCTTAAGTTCTCCGCTTCGCCCCGAAGAGCTAACAGGTCCCCTTAACGTTCCAGCACCGGGCAGGCGTCAGTCCATATACATCGAATTACTTCTTCGCATGGACCTGTGTTTTTAGTAAACAGTCGCTTCCCCCTGCTCTCTGCGGCCATACAACGCTCCACCCGCGTGGGGCTTCACGTCTCCGGCCCCCCTTCTCCCTAAGTTACGGGGGCAATTTGCCGAGTTCCTTAACCACAGTTCGCCCGATCGCCTCGGTATTCTCTACCTGACCACCTGTGTCGGTTTGGGGTACGGGCCGCTAAGAACTCGCTAGAGGCTTTTCTCGGCAGCATAGGATCACTGACTTCACCTGAATCGGCTCGGCATCACGTCTCAGCCTATGTGCACCACGGATTTGCCTATGGTGCGGCCTACACGCTTACCCCGGCACAACCACCGGCCGGGCTCAGCTACCTTCCTGCGTCACCCCATCGCTTGACTACTACCCACCAGGTTCCCACGCTCCCCGACAGCGACCCGAAGGTCACCACCGGTTCGGGTGGTTAGCACAGCGAGGTTCGTCAGGGTCGCTCTTTCGCGGGTACGGGAATATCAACCCGTTGTCCATCGACTACGCCTCTCGGCCTCGCCTTAGGTCCCGACTCACCCAGGGCGGATTAGCCTGGCCCTGGAACCCTTGGTCATCCGGCGGAAGGGTTTCTCACCCTTCTTTCGCTACTCATGCCTGCATTCTCACTCGTGCCGCGTCCACAACTGGGTCACCCCGCTGCTTCACCCGCGGCACGACGCTCCCCTACCCATCCACACACCTGCACAAGGAATCAAGTCCAAGCGAGGTTGAAATGTGAATGCCACAGCTTCGGCGGTGTGCTTGAGCCCCGCTACATTGTCGGCGCGGAACCACTTGACCAGTGAGCTATTACGCACTCTTTAAAGGGTGGCTGCTTCTAAGCCAACCTCCTGGTTGTCTATGCGACCCCACATCCTTTTCCACTTAGCACACGCTTAGGGGCCTTAGCTGGTGATCTGGGCTGTTTCCCTCTCGACTACGAAGCTTATCCCCCGCAGTCTCACTGCCGCGCTCTCACTTACCGGCATTCGGAGTTTGGCTGATTTCGGTAAGCTTGTGGGCCCCCTAGACCATCCAGTGCTCTACCTCCGGCAAGAAACACGCGACGCTGCACCTAAATGCATTTCGGGGAGAACCAGCTATCACGGAGTTTGATTGGCCTTTCACCCCTAACCACAGGTCATCCCCCAACTTTTCAACGTTGGTGGGTTCGGCCCTCCACGCGGTCTTACCCGCGCTTCAGCCTGCCCATGGCTAGATCACTCCGCTTCGGGTCTAGAGCATGCGACTGAATCGCCCTATTCAGACTCGCTTTCGCTACGGCTCCCCCACACGGGTTAACCTCGCCACATGCCACTAACTCGCAGGCTCATTCTTCAAAAGGCACGCCGTCACCCCGTAAGGCTCCGACGGATTGTAGGCGAACGGTTTCAGGTACTATTTCACTCCCCTCCCGGGGTACTTTTCACCATTCCCTCACGGTACTCGTCCGCTATCGGTCACCAGGAAGTATTTAGGCTTACCAGGTGGTCCTGGCAGATTCACGGCAGATTTCAGGGGTCCGCCGCTACTCGGGAACACCCACAGAAGGTCAGCAACTTTCACCTACCGGACTTTCACCGTCTACGGTCAGCCATTCCAGACTGTTCGACTAGCCACTGACTTTGTAACTCCTCGAACAAGTGTCAGCTTGTTCAGCGGGGTCCCACAACCCCGACCACGCAACCCCTGACAGGTATCACACGCAGCCGGTTTAGCCTCAATCCGCTTTCGCTCGCCACTACTCACGGAATCACTAATTTGTTTTCTCTTCCTACGGGTACTGAGATGTTTCACTTCCCCGCGTTCCCTCCATACACCCTATGTGTTCAGGTGCAGGTGACACCACATGACTGGTGCCGGGTTTCCCCATTCGGACACCCTGGGATCACAGCTTGGTTGACAGCTCCCCCAGGCCTATCGCGGCCTCCCACGTCCTTCATCGGCTCCTGGTGCCAAGGCATTCACCGTTCGCCCTTGACAACTTGACCACAAAGATGCTCGCGTCCACTGTGCAATTCTCAACAAACGACCAACCCACAACCCGATCCGCCCCACACCAGCCCGACTGTCCGCCGGCGGTATGGGTGCTCCTTAGAAAGGAGGTGATCCAGCCGCACCTTCCGGTACGGCTACCTTGTTACGACTTCGTCCCAATCGCCAGCCCCACCTTCGACGGCTCCCTCCCACAAGGGGTTGGGCCACCGGCTTCGGGTGTTGCCGACTTTCGTGACGTGACGGGCGGTGTGTACAAGGCCCGGGAACGTATTCACCGCAGCGTTGCTGATCTGCGATTACTAGCGACTCCGACTTCACGGGGTCGAGTTGCAGACCCCGATCCGAACTGAGACCGGCTTTTTGGGATTCGCTCCACCTCACGGTATCGCAGCCCATTGTACCGGCCATTGTAGCATGCGTGAAGCCCTGGACATAAGGGGCATGATGACTTGACGTCATCCCCACCTTCCTCCGAGTTGACCCCGGCAGTCTTCGATGAGTCCCCGCCATAACGCGCTGGCAACATCGAACGAGGGTTGCGCTCGTTGCGGGACTTAACCCAACATCTCACGACACGAGCTGACGACAGCCATGCACCACCTGTGACCGCCCCCGAAGGACCTCACATCTCTGTGAGTTTTGCGGCCATGTCAAACCCAGGTAAGGTTCTTCGCGTTGCATCGAATTAATCCGCATGCTCCGCCGCTTGTGCGGGCCCCCGTCAATTCCTTTGAGTTTTAGCCTTGCGGCCGTACTCCCCAGGCGGGGCGCTTAATGCGTTAGCTGCGGCACAGGGAACCGGAGAGGCCCCCCACACCTAGCGCCCAACGTTTACAGCGTGGACTACCAGGGTATCTAATCCTGTTCGCTCCCCACGCTTTCGCTCCTCAGCGTCAGTATCGGCCCAGAGACCCGCCTTCGCCACCGGTGTTCCTCCTGATATCTGCGCATTTCACCGCTACACCAGGAATTCCAGTCTCCCCTACCGAACTCTAGCCTGCCCGTATCGACCGCAGGCTTGGGGTTGAGCCCCAAGTTTTCACGGTCGACGCGACAAGCCGCCTACGAGCTCTTTACGCCCAATAAATCCGGACAACGCTCGCGCCCTACGTCTTACCGCGGCTGCTGGCACGTAGTTGGCCGGCGCTTCTTCTGCAGGTACCGTCACTTACGCTTCGTCCCTGCTGAAAGAGGTTTACAACCCGAAGGCCGTCATCCCTCACGCGGCGTCGCTGCATCAGGCTTCCGCCCATTGTGCAATATTCCCCACTGCTGCCTCCCGTAGGAGTCTGGGCCGTGTCTCAGTCCCAGTGTGGCCGGTCGCCCTCTCAGGCCGGCTACCCGTCGTCGCCTTGGTAGGCCATCACCCCACCAACAAGCTGATAGGCCGCGAGCCCATCCCAGGCCGAAAAACTTTCCACCAAGCCCCATGCGGGGCCAGGTCATATTCGGTATTAGCCCCCGTTTCCGAGGGTTATCCCAAAGCCTAGGGCAGGTTGCTCACGTGTTACTCACCCGTTCGCCGCTCGAGTACCCCGAAGGGCCTTTCCGCTCGACTTGCATGTGTTAAGCACGCCGCCAGCGTTCGTCCTGAGCCAGGATCAAACTCTCCAACAAAAACTTGTCGAAAAACTGTCCTGACAACAAAAGTGTTGCCAAAGGAATCCCAACCAACAGCACTCCCGAAGAAGAACTGCCAGTCCGGGGTATAAATCATAATTGGCACTGGCTTTTCAAGCACCCTGTTGAGTTCTCAAAGAACAACCACACACC
>NZ_JBQHDC010000025.1:0-2538 GCF_052068075.1 Micromonospora sp. L31
TCCATGCGGAACCACCGGATCACTAAGCCCGACTTTCGTCCCTGCTCGACTTGTAGGTCTCGCAGTCAAGCTCCCTTGTGCCTTTACACTCTGCGAATGATTTCCAACCATTCTGAGGGAACCTTTGGGCGCCTCCGTTACATTTTAGGAGGCGACCGCCCCAGTCAAACTGCCCACCTGACACTGTCTCCCTGCCCGATAAGGGCAGCGGGTTAGAAGGTCAATACAGCCAGGGTAGTATCCCACCGATGCCTCCACCGAAGCTAGCGCTCCGGTTTCCAAGGCTCCTACCTATCCTGTACAAGCTGTACCAACATTCAATATCAGGCTGCAGTAAAGCTCCACGGGGTCTTTCCGTCCTGTCGCGGGTAACCTGCATCTTCACAGGTACTATAATTTCACCGAGTCTCTCGTTGAGACAGTGCCCAGATCGTTGCGCCTTTCGTGCGGGTCGGAACTTACCCGACAAGGAATTTCGCTACCTTAGGACCGTTATAGTTACGGCCGCCGTTTACTGGGGCTTCAATTCGCACCTTCGCTTACGCTAAGCGCTCCTCTTAACCTTCCAGCACCGGGCAGGCGTCAGCCCCTATACTTCGCCTTACGGCTTCGCAGAGACCTGTGTTTTTGCTAAACAGTCGCCTGGGCCTATTCACTGCGGCTTCTCGGGGCTTTAACACCCTAAGAAGCACCCCTTCTCCCGAAGTTACGGGGTCATTTTGCCGAGTTCCTTAACGAGAGTTCTCTCGATCACCTTAGGATTCTCTCCTCGCCTACCTGTGTCGGTTTGCGGTACGGGCACCTCTCACCTCGCTAGAGGCTTTTCTTGGCAGTGTGGAATCAGGAACTTCGCTACTAAATTTCGCTCGCCATCACAGCTCAGCCTTTACGGGAAACGGATTTGCCTATTTCCCAGCCTAACTGCTTGGACGCGGATATCCAATACCGCGCTTACCCTATCCTCCTGCGTCCCCCCATTGCTCAAATGGTGAGGAGGTGGTACAGGAATATCAACCTGTTGTCCATCGCCTACGCCTTTCGGCCTCGGCTTAGGTCCCGACTAACCCTGAGCGGACGAGCCTTCCTCAGGAAACCTTAGGCATTCGGTGGACGGGATTCTCACCCGTCTTTCGCTACTCATACCGGCATTCTCACTTCTAAGCGCTCCACCAGTCCTTCCGGTCTGACTTCACAGCACTTAGAACGCTCTCCTACCACTGTTCGTAAGAACAGTCCGCAGCTTCGGTGATACGTTTAGCCCCGGTACATTTTCGGCGCAGAGTCACTCGACCAGTGAGCTATTACGCACTCTTTAAATGGTGGCTGCTTCTAAGCCAACATCCTGGTTGTCTAAGCAACTCCACATCCTTTTCCACTTAACGTATACTTTGGGACCTTAGCTGGCGGTCTGGGCTGTTTCCCTTTCGACTACGGATCTTATCACTCGCAGTCTGACTCCCAAGGATAAGTCATCGGCATTCGGAGTTTGACTGAATTCGGTAACCCGGTAGGGGCCCCTAGTCCAATCAGTGCTCTACCTCCGAGACTCTTACCTTGAGGCTAGCCCTAAAGCTATTTCGGAGAGAACCAGCTATCTCCAGGTTCGATTGGCATTTCACCCCTACCCACACCTCATCCCCGCACTTTTCAACGTGCGTGGGTTCGGGCCTCCATTCAGTGTTACCTGAACTTCACCCTGGACATGGGTAGATCACCTGGTTTCGGGTCTACGACCACGTACTCATGCGCCCTATTCAGACTCGCTTTCGCTGCGGCTCCGCATCTTCTGCTTAACCTTGCACGGGATCGTAACTCGCCGGTTCATTCTACAAAAGGCACGCCATCACCCTTTAACGGGCTCTGACTACTTGTAGGCACACGGTTTCAGGATCTATTTCACTCCCCTTCCGGGGTGCTTTTCACCTTTCCCTCACGGTACTGGTTCACTATCGGTCACTAGGGAGTATTTAGCCTTGGGAGATGGTCCTCCCGGATTCCGACGGAATTTCACGTGTTCCGCCGTACTCAGGATCCACTCTGGAGAGAACAACATTTCAGTTACAGGGCTGTTACCTTCTTTGGCGGGCCTTTCCAGACCTCTTCGCTTATATCGTTCCTTTGTAACTCCGTATAGAGTGTCCTACAACCCCAAGAGGCAAGCCTCTTGGTTTGGGCTGTTCCCGTTTCGCTCGCCGCTACTCAGGGAATCGCATTTGCTTTCTCTTCCTCCGGGTACTTAGATGTTTCAGTTCCCCGGGTATGCCTTCTCATACTCTATGTATTCAAGTATGGATACTACTCCATTACGAGCAGTGGGTTTCCCCATTCGGAAATCTCCGGATCAAAGCTTGCTTACAGCTCCCCGAAGCATATCGGTGTTCGTCCCGTCCTTCATCGGCTCCTAGTGCCAAGGCATCCACCGTGCGCCCTTTCTAACTTAACCATTTCTTACTTTAGAAAGAATCACTATGTGTGATGAACTTTGCATTGCATTCAATGTGAATGTATTACTTATTGTTATCTAGTTTTCAAAGAACA
>NZ_JBQHDC010000026.1:0-2097 GCF_052068075.1 Micromonospora sp. L31
TCCTCGCCGCCATCGCCGCCGACCCCGCCGCCCAGGCCATGTTCGACGTACTCACCAAAACCAACCGGTTCGCTCTCATCCACCGCGTCAATGCCGTCAAACGGGCGCAGACCCGCGAGCGAAAGATCAGCGAGTTCGTTGCCATGCTGGCCCGTCACGAGACGATCTACCCGCAGAAGGCCAAGCCTCCGAACTCGCCGTAATCGGCATCTTCATGATCATGCGCACTCACTTGCCGCGATCCGCGCTCGTACCACCGAGCTGCAGTAACGCTTGGTAGCTGCCGGCGGATGGCGTCCGCTGCCCGACGTGAACCGGGTCCGCATGTTCAACCGCGCCACGTAGTACGCGGTGAACGCCGCGGTCGCTGGGCACGCGACGAAGTCCTCCTCCGCCACCAGGTGCGCCAGCCGCGCCTTGCCGAACGCCACGGCCGCCTCCCGATCGCGCTCTACGGCCAGGATCCCGTTGTTGTGCTGCAGGTGCAGCAACGCCCGCACCGCCCGCCGGTACGCCCGCACGGACACTCCCGGCAGGCGCTTCCGACGCGTGACGGCATCCATCCGGTCCCGCGCATCGGCGAGCCCGCCCCACGCGCCCCGCGCACCCCGCGGCTTCCGCCGGTCGCTGGCCAATCAGTTACCCGGTACCGGGTCCGTCGCGTCGGGTCTGGGCTCCAGGACCACCACCGCGGTTTCGGACGTCCGCAGCGCCGCGAAGGCGTCCAGGTTCGTGTCGATCTCGCGCCAGCGGGCCCACAGCCGCAACCGCTCGTCGCCTGTCGCGGCGTGAGCGCGCATCAGCCGCCGCCCGTCGACCAGATCGACGGTCGCGTCGGGATGCGTCTGCAGGTTGAGCCACCAGGCGGGCTCACCCTCACCCCACCCGTTCATCGCCAGCGAGACCAGGTTCGGTCCATCCTCGAAGTACCCGATGATGACGCTGCGCTGCCGGCCGGTGTGGCGCCCGGTCGTAGTCAGCCGCAACGCGCCCCAACCGTTGGTGCGCGGTCGCCACAGTCCGAACCGGCCACGAAAGATCCGGTACAGGCCTCGGTGCACCGACCAGGCGAGACGGATAAACCAGCGCGGCGGAAGCCGCGGTGCTCTCGGCCGGTGCTCGACCGACATGGCGACCTCCCACGTCTAGCTGGCTGTGGTCACGAACAAGACGCTAGCCGCAGCCGGGAGCGGGCGGAAGAGCCGAACGGCCCGCCGCTGCCGCGGCTGAATCACCTCCTCGCTGGCCCCGCATCGGTGCAGCCGGTCGAGCAGTACGCCCTTGGCCCAGCGGCCGGTGAAGGGTCCGCTCATGGCCGCGAACAGGGCGTCGATCTTGACTGTGGCAACGCCCTGTCATGCCGATGAGGGCGCACCCCTGGCTTCCGGAGCGACGAACGTGACGAGCACGGCGGTGAGCATCGAGAGATACGACTCGTGAGCGAGACGCAGGCTGTCAAGGTCGGACGTCTCGAACCACGCCACAGCGTCGTGCTCGTCCGGCGCGGCGTTGACGGGTGTTCCGGTCCACCTGTCGATCAACCAGATCTGCATGTCGAACGTCGCGGTCCGGATCTCATGCATCGGCGGGCTGGACGGCTCCGATGCCGTGATTCCCAACTCCTCCCGAAGCTCGCGGACAAGGCTCTCTTTCGGATCCTCCCCCTCCTCAACATGCCCGCCCGGCAGGTCCCACACGTCGGGATACCAACGGCGTCCGGCGCTTCGATGACACAGCAACACCCGATCGCCGTCGCGAAGAACGGCCGTCACAATCCGGACCGGACCGGAGTCGTCAGCGGAGATCGTCATCGGCACATTCTGACCCATGCGGATCTGCCGCCGGTCGGGCGTCGCGCCGGGTGGTCAGCCGCGGTGCCGTAGCCGTCCGGTCGTAGCCGATGAGCGGATGCTGACCGCACCGCCTGTATCAACGGGACCGGGCGGCTATCCGAACCGGTCAGCCAGCTTCGTCAGCGTGGTCACGTACGCCGGCCAGTCATAGTCGTGGGGGACGTTGGTGTTCTCCCGCCGCAAGCCGATCGCACTGTCGTGCTGCTCGCGCATGATGTCGGCGTGACCTGCGTGACGGGCGAGG
>NZ_JBQHDC010000027.1:0-1842 GCF_052068075.1 Micromonospora sp. L31
ACGCCGCCAAGCTTTTCTAAGGATCAGTTCCATACGGAACTGGTCTTTTTTGTGTTTTTGAAAAAATTACTTCTATTAAATCACTTTGTAAAGTGAGAAGTGATGATTTAGTAAATGCCTCATCGATAAGTTGATCTTTCCGTCCGTCTCACTTTCATGTATTTTCATTGAACAACGCAGCTGTTGTGTGGGTCGGCCGTTCACTTCGTTTAGGATGAAGATCAAAAGCATAGAAAGCAGCTAATAAGAATTTTCTTTGGCAGCCAGATACAGAGGACTGTTTAGAGACACACTAGATGACTGAGTATCGCAACACTTACAGTTGAATTTTTCGCTCGCTCTAAGTAAGAATAAGAAAGAATCAACATTAACTTGATACCCTAGTAACACTTTAATATTGAAGATAGTAAAGAACAGCATCATTTAAGGACATTTTTACATGAAAATGATTTCCCAGAAAAATAAAATAATAAAAGAATTCCTTCTCTAGATGATTTGTATGAGAAGATATATTGAATAAAATAAGCATATAAAAAGCTTGAAAAGGGTAATTTCACATCAATAAAGCTTTATTAGAGCCCTTTTTAACAAAAAAACATAAAAAGATGAAAAAAAGACTTTTAAAATGATGAGACAAGTGGTAGAATTCTTTAGGTGCCTTAACGAAAAGACGAAAAAACAACGTTAAAATAAATTCAAAAATTATTTTAAAAAAGTCTTTACAAACAATATCTTATCGTTATATAATACTATTTGTCGGATCGAGAGACATTCGAAATGACAACACAATATGGAGGATTAGCTCAGCTGGGAGAGCATCTGCCTTACAAGCAGAGGGTCGGCGGTTCGAGCCCGTCATCCTCCACCATATTTATTCTTACATAATGTTAGGATAGATAAAGCCGGTGTAGCTCAACTGGTAGAGCAACTGACTTGTAATCAGTAGGTTGGGGGTTCAAGTCCTCTTGCCGGCACCACTTTCATATGGTAAGATAGACAAGTCGCTTTTAAAGAGAGCCATTAGCTCAGTTGGTAGAGCATCTGACTTTTAATCAGAGGGTCGAAGGTTCGAGTCCTTCATGGCTCACCATGTTTCATGCGGGTGTGGCGGAATTGGCAGACGCGCTAGACTTAGGATCTAGTGTCTTTATGACGTGGGGGTTCAAGTCCCTTCACCCGCATTGCCAAATAAAATAAAGAAATCCTGTAATGCGGAAGTAGTTCAGTGGTAGAACACCACCTTGCCAAGGTGGGGGTCGCGGGTTCGAATCCCGTCTTCCGCTTATACCATCCACGCCGGGGTGGTGGAATTGGCAGACACACAGGACTTAAAATCCTGCGGTAGGTGACTACCGTGCCGGTTCAAGTCCGGCCCTCGGCATTATAAAATAAGCGCCCGTAGCTCAATTGGATAGAGCGTTTGACTACGGATCAAAAGGTTAGGGGTTCGACTCCTCTCGGGCGCGCCATTAAGATCGGGAAGTAGCTCAGCTTGGTAGAGCACTTGGTTTGGGACCAAGGGGTCGCAGGTTCGAATCCTGTCTTCCCGACCATCTTTTATGGGGCCTTAGCTCAGCTGGGAGAGCGCCTGCCTTGCACGCAGGAGGTCAGCGGTTCGATCCCGCTAGGCTCCACCAATATGATCTTTGAAAACTAAACAAGACAAAACGTACCTGTTAATTCGAGTTTTTATAAAAAAATCCTATGATACATCATAGGTAGTCAGTCAAACTGGCGAAAAACAAAACTTCGGTTTTGTACTTTTTCGGAGAGTTTGATCCTGGCTCAGGACGAACGCTGGCGGCGTGCCTAATACATGCAAGTCGAGCGGACAGAAGGGAG
>NZ_JBQHDC010000029.1:0-1408 GCF_052068075.1 Micromonospora sp. L31
TACTCCAACGTCACTTGGCCTGTCTGCGCTGGTAGTGGGATCGGCGGGCTCGGGCTTGGGATGTTCGCCGCCAGATCGACCGGTGCAGGATGTGCTCTGGTGGGAGCGCCACGGCGAGGACGAGGGCGTTGAGGAGTCGGCGGATCTCGGCGATGGTCAGCGCGATGATCTCCGGGTCGGCGTGGGGTCGCTGCGTGGTGGCGGCGAGGATGGTCAGGACGGCCAGGGCGAGCATGGCCAGGGTGATGAAGCGGTGCCAGCCGGTCCAGCCGCGGACTTGGTAGTGGTCCAGACCGACCTGGCCTTTGCCGGTCTGGAACAGCTCTTCGATGCTCCATCGGGAGCCGGCGACGGTGACGAGGGTGTGCAGCGGCATCGGGCGGGGTGACCAGCACAGGTAGAAGGCCAGCTCGCCGGTGGTGCGGTTGCGGCGGATCAGCAGCCACCGGTGCTCACCTGGCTGGGTGGCGGTGGTGATCCAGGCCCACAGGTACTCGCGTGGTCCTTTCGCTCCTGGGCCGCAGCTGTGCAGCTGCCACTCGGCGGTGGGGATCCGGGCGGCGACCTCGTCGACGCGTACGAGGGTGCGGCCGTCGTTGACGTGCACGCGTCGGTCGCATCCGACGGCCAGGACGTAGCCGATCCCGCGGTGTTCGAGGTCGGCGCGTAGACCGGGGTCCGCGCCGTAGACCTCGTCGCCGGTCACCCACCCCGCCGGAACGCCGGCGTCCAGCGCGGCGGCGATCATCTGCCGGGCCAGGGCCGGCTTCGTCGCGAACCCGATGTCGTCCGGGATGCCGGCGGCGGCGAGGCGGTCGGGTTGGTCGCACCAGGTCGTCTCGGGCAGGTAGAGCCTGCGGTCGATCAGCGCCCGGCCAGCGGGTGTCACGTAGGCCAGGAACACCCCGACCTGGCTGTTCTCGATCCGGCCGGCGGTGCCGGTGTACTGCCGCTGCACCCCGACTGAGCACAGGCCCTTCTTCAGGAAGCCGGTCTCGTCGGTGACCAGGACAGCGTCGGGGCGGCCGAGCCGCTCGATCAGCCAGGAACGCACGTCATCGCGGACGGCGTTGGCGTCCCACGCCGCTGTGCGCAGCAGCCGCTGCATCGCCTGCGGATCGGCGTGACCCGCCCGTTTGGCGAGGGACCAGCAGGTCTTGCGTTCCACGCCCGACAGCAGTCCTTCCACGAACTGCCCGGCGGTCCGGCGTGGCTCCGCCCGCACGAACCGGTCAGCGACACGGGCCGCCGCCTCGTCGAGGATGACCCGCCACCCGCCGGGGTTTAGGCTGTGGCCCACGGCCATCGCGCGATCTTCAGTTGTCCTCACAAACCATCGATGATCAACGCGGTGGCCGTCTTCATGCCCGCGCCACGCCCAACGCCGAAGCCAAGTGACGTTGGAGTA
>NZ_JBQHDC010000030.1:0-850 GCF_052068075.1 Micromonospora sp. L31
CGGCAAGGACCACGGCAAGGACAAGGACTCCTGGCCGCGCTTCCAGGGCCGCGACGAGGCCGGCACCGTGGAGATCTTCAAGACCACCATCGAGGGCAACAAGGCCGGCGAAAACGGCGGCGGCGTGTTCAGCTCCGGCGGCTTCGTCAAGATCGTCCTGTCGACCATCAAGGACAACACCGCCTGCGAGAACGGCGGCGGCATCTACGCCAAGGACACCACCCTCGACCTCGACAAGGTCATCGTCGCCAAGAACCACGCCGACAAGGACGGCGGCGGCATCTACAACGTCAGCGACGAACGCCGCAACGACAAGGACCACAACGACCGCAACAACGGCCACAACGGCCCGAACGGCAACAACGGCAACAACGGCAACAACGGCAAGGACGACAAGGACGACAAGGACGACAAGGACGACGACAACAAGGCCAGCGCCACCATCTCCGACAGCAAGATCGTCGACAACAACGCCGGACGCTTCGGCGGCGGCATCTTCAACGGCAAGGCCGACGTCAAACTCGCCGAAGGCTTCCAGGACAAGAACGACAACGGCGACCACGACAACGACCGCGACCGCGACCGCGACGGCGCCCACCTCACCCTGCGCGACACCGAGGTCAAGGGCAACACCGCTCTCAACGGCGGCGGCATCTTCAACAACAAGGGCACCGTCACCCTGACCAAGACCCACGTCACCAAGAACAAGGCCACCGACGCCTCAAAGCAGCACCGAGTCGCCGGCGGCATCCTCAACAACGACGGCAAGGTCAAGCTCGACGACAAGTCGACCGTGACCAACAACGACCCCACCAACTGCGCCGGCACCGTCAAGGACTGCTTCAACTGA
>NZ_JBQHDC010000031.1:0-769 GCF_052068075.1 Micromonospora sp. L31
TCGATCAGCTTCTCGTCGTCACACGGCACCTCCCGCACCCGACCGTGCTCGTCACGATCCCGGTCCTTGTCCCGGTCCCGGCGGTCCTCGCCCCTTTCCCGGTCCTTGCGGTCCTCGCCCCGCTCCTCGGCGTCGCGGTCCCGACCGTCGTCCTTCGTGAGCTGCTGAGCCGTGGACCACTTCAGGTCGGTCAACCGGTGGGCGCCGGTAACCCCGGTGGTCGCGTAGGCGACCCCTGCGAGGCTGACCGCTCCTGTCAGGCCGACAACGCCGGTGGCGAGCCAGATCCGACGACGACGAAGCGGGGAGGCTGTCTCGCGGGTGGCGTCATCGTTATTGCGAAGGTAGTTGGACATCGGAGCTCTCTGCCCTCTCCTTGTACCCGACAAGGTCGCTTCGCCACGGCGAGGCGGCCTTCGCTACAAATCGGTTGTAGCTGCTGAACAACAACGTATGAGAACCTTCTTCACCTCGTGGGCGTATACGAAAAAAGCCCACATTAGGTATGTGGGCGGTGCAGCCGACAGCAGGGCGGACGGCGGTGCAGCAGAGGTGTCACCGGTGGCGAAGGACGTCGCGGAGGGCGAAAGCGCGTGACGGGCGGCCGGGCCCTTCGGGGCGATGCCTCCCGGTAGGGGTGGGGGAGTCCCTTCCCGCCGAGGCGGGAAGGGACTCCCTGGTCGTGCGTCGGCTCAGTTGAAGCAGTCCTTGACGGTGCCGGCGCAGTTGGTGGGGTCGTTGTTGGTCACGGTCGACTTGTCGTCGAGCT
>NZ_JBQHDC010000032.1:0-707 GCF_052068075.1 Micromonospora sp. L31
CGTCGGGCGATGACCGGGGTGACGCCCTTGCCTCGCAACTCACGGCGGTACTTGTCGAAGTCGTAGCCGCGGTCGGCGTAGAGCCGCTGCGGTCGCTGTCGAGGGCGGCCTCGGATGCCCTTGATTCGGGGGACCTTGTCGACCAGGGGCATGAGCTGGGTGACGTCGTGGCGGTTGCCGCCGGTCAGCGCCGTGGCGAGGGGGATGCCGCCCGCGTCGGTGATGACGTGGTGTTTCGAGCCTGGCTTGCGGCGGTCGACCGGGCTCGGACCGGTTTTGGGCCGCCCTTGAGCGCCCGGACGTGGGAGCCGTCGATCACCGCCCGGGACATGTCGAGCTGCCCGGCGGCCCGCAGCCTGCCGAGGAGGACCTCGTGCAGTCGTTGCCACACGCCAGCGTCGTTCCAGTCCCGCAGCCGGCGCCAGCAGGTCATTCCCGACCCGAAGCCCAACTCTTGAGGCAGGTACTCCCACGGGATCGCGGTGTAGAGCACGAACAGGATCCCGCACAACACCTTGCGGTCATCCAGTGGTTTGCGGCCCGGGTAGCGGCGCCGGCGTGCAGGTCGGGGTGGCAGCAGCGGCGCGATCTCGGCCCACAGGTCGTCCGAGACGATCCACGGCGGCTGCTCACCCCTCCTCACATCCAGAGTGAACGATCATCACGTCCCGAGGACACGCCCAACATCATTTTGTTAGGGGCTCTTA
>NZ_JBQHDC010000033.1:0-604 GCF_052068075.1 Micromonospora sp. L31
GCCGCTACCGCCGGTGGGATCGCCGGCCCGGCCCTCGCCGCGCACGCCGCCCCCACCGCGTCGATGCAGGCCGACCGTAAGTCGCACGGCGAGCGGGAACTCAACGTGCGCTACGAGGCCCAGCCGAACTTCTACTACTGCGGCCCCGCCGCCACCCGCAACGCCCTCTCCGTACAGGGCAAGAACATCGACGTCGACGCCATGGCCAAGGAAATGGGCACCACCGAGGCCGGCACCAACAGCATCAACGACATCACCCCCGTCCTGAACAAGGAAACCGGCAAGAAGGACGCCTACCGGTCGGTGGAGATCCGCGACAGCAAGGCCGACCGCAAGCAGACCGACAAGCTGCGCACCGACATCGTCCGCACCATCGACGACGGCCGCGCCGTGGTCGCCAACATCGCCGGCACCGCCACCGACACCGACGGCACCACCCACTCCTTCGAAGGCGGCCACTACATCAGCGTCGTGGGCTACACCAACGGCGGCAACACCGTCACCATCGCCGACTCCGCCAACCCCAACCAGGCCTCCTACCGGATGAGCGTCGACAACCTCGCCGACTGGATCGCCACCCGCGGCTACTCCGCCACCGCCTGAC
>NZ_JBQHDC010000034.1:0-593 GCF_052068075.1 Micromonospora sp. L31
GCCTCCATTTGGGAAATGTTCCCGTCATGGATCGCCGGCGCAGAGCTGCACATCATCGATGAAGCGATTCGTCTCGATATGATCAAGCTCAATACGTATTTCAATGAAAAAGGGATCACCATTGCGTTCCTGCCAACTCAGTTATGCGAGCAATTTATGTCAATGGACAATCATTCACTGCGCTACCTACTGACTGGCGGCGACAAGCTGAAACAGGTAAAGCCTGTTCCATATAAACTCGTGAATAACTACGGTCCGACGGAAAATACAGTCGTGGCGACAAGCGGGATTATCAATCCAGATCAAGGAACGCTTCCAATCGGAACAGCGATTGCCAATACACGTTTTTACATTATGGGTTCGTTATATGACCTCTCGCCGCCAGGCGTACCGGGTGAGCTTGTGATCGCAGGAAAAGGACTGGCTAGGGGGTACTGGAATCTTCCGGAGGAAACAGATAAACGATTTGTCCCAGATCCATTTTATCCAGGTGAGCGCATGTATCGCACAGGCGACTTAGTGAAATGGACAGAGGATGGCGAGCTGATCTATCTCGGCAGAAAAGACCATCAGGTCAATATCCGAGGCTTCCG
>NZ_JBQHDC010000035.1:0-503 GCF_052068075.1 Micromonospora sp. L31
CGACCCGAAGGCTGCGCTGCACCACTACCTCCAGGCGACTCGCGATGACCTGATCTGGAAGCTCGACGGGCTGAGCGAACGCGAGGCCAGACTGCCCCGCACCCCGACCGGCAACAACCTGCTGGGAGTACTCGAGCACTGCCTCAACGTCGAAGCCGGCTACTTCGGGCCCACCTTCGGGCGTGAGTTCCCGACGCCTGAGGAACTGGTCCCCATGCAGGCGTTCGAGGAGGACCCGCAGGCGGACTGGTACGCGCGGGAGGACGAGACGAAGGACGGGCTGATCGACCTGTATCGCCGTGTCGGGCTGTTCGCGGACCAGACGATCGAACAGCTACCGCTCGACGCGCCGGGGCAGGTGCCGTGGTGGCGGCCAGGTGGACAGGACGTGACGCTGCACACGATCATCGTCCACGTGACCTGCGACCTCGCCCGTCACGCAGGTCACGCCGACATCATGCGCGAGCAGCACGACAGTGCGATCGGCTTGCGGCGGGAGAACA